>NZ_JAAWWK010000001.1 GCF_012272835.1 Spongiibacter thalassae
AGATTCGTTTGAGTCTCGGGTTTTTTTATGGGTCTCTGGAAGTGGTATCCACTAGGCTCTGACCTACGGTCATGGCCAAAGCACTCGCTGCGCTCGCGGGCCACACTGTCGCCAGGCTTCTAAGCCAATGGCCAAAGCACACACTGCGTGTGCGGGCCACACTGAATGCCCCAGCCGAGTTCGGTTGGGGCATTTTACTTTGTGGAATCTAAATAGTTGGGCAACTGGCTATGCCCAACGGTCATGGCCAAAGCACTCGCTAACGCTCGCGGGCCACGCTGTCGCCAGGCTTCTAAACTAAAACGCCCAGATCGGAAACGGTACCCAATGCACTCCCTTCGGTCGTGGGGCAGGCTCTCTGGGCGTTTTACTGTGTGCCAAAATGCCTTGGGCGTATTCGTCCGGTGAACACACCTTCCACTGCCGAGCCAGAGCCAGAGCCAACATGATGGTGTCCACCTATCTTTAAGTGGACACCTAAAATGGATACTCAAGGATTACTCCCGCCTCGGTTAAGTGACAACGTTTGGTCCTGATCTTATATACTGCCTTCCAAAAAATACGATCAAGGTAGCAGCTATGCACACCGCAATGGCGAAACACATCCTCGTAAAAAATTTCGAACAGGCAAACAAGCTGTTGGAGCGTCTGCGCAAGGGGGAGTCATTTGAAGCTCTGGCCAAAAAATACTCTACCTGTCCGTCGGGGAAGCGGGGTGGCGACCTGGGGGAGGTCAGGCCGGGACAAATGGTGCCGGTGATTGATAAATTGATTTTTAAAGGGGCGCTGCGTAAAACCCACGGGCCGATCAAATCGAAGTTTGGTTATCATCTGGTGCAGGTGTATTTTCGCAGTGGTGAATGAGGCCGAGCGACGCTGATGCCGCCCGGCGAAATCGCGCTACTTGATCCAGACCTGTTTGGCGTTAACAAACTCCTTGATGCCGTGGGGGCCGAGCTCCCGGCCGTAGCCTGAGCGTTTGATACCGCCGCTGGGGAGCCGAGGGTCGGTTTTGACTATGCCATTGATAGCGACCTGGCCGCTTTCAATGCGCATTGCCAATTCTTCCGCCAGTTGAGCATTGCTGGTCCATACCCCGGCGCCGAGGCCGTACTCGGTTTCGTTGGCCAGTTGCAGGGCTTCTTCAACATCTACCGCCGCGGTGACACTCATTACCGGGCCGAAGGTTTCCTCGTGAAAGGTGCACATGGATTCCTTAACATCACTGAGTAGGGTTACCGGGTAGAAGTAGCCGTCGCCTTCGGGAAGCTCCCCTCCGAGCAGGCATTGAGCCCCTGCGGCGATGGTTTCTGAAACCTGACGGTGCAGGTTTGTGCGCAAATCCTGGCGGGCGATAGGGCCGATGTCTGTGCTTTGCTCCAGTGGGTCACCGAGCTTCAGTTTAGCCAGGCGCTGTTGGAGTTTTTCCACAAAGCTACCGTATACACTTTCTTCGACGATAATGCGTTTGGCGGCGATGCAGCTCTGACCGGCATTAATGGTTCGCGACAGGGTGGCCACGTCAGCGGCGGTGTCGAGGTCAGCATCTGCCAACACGATGAACGGGTCGGAACCGCCGAGCTCCAGCACCGCTGGTTTAAGTTCCGAGGCGGCCATGGCCGCTACTTTACGGCCCGCAACGTCAGAGCCGGTGAAGGACACACCACGAATACGCGGATCTCGGATGGCCTGCTCAACATCGGCAGTCTCTATGGGGAGATTGACCATAATGTTTTCCGGTGCGCCAACCTCGGTAAAAATATCGGCGATAGCCTTTGCGGTTGCGGGCACATTGGGGTCGTGTTTCATCACACAGGTATTGCCTGCCATCAGCGCCGGCGCGAGATAACGAAAGGCGAGCCACGCCGGGGCATTCCACGGCAGTATGCCAAGCAGTGTGCCCAGTGGTTGGTAGCAAACATAACTCAGCGAGGCATCGGAGGGCAGTTCCTCTCTCGCCAAAAAACGCTCGGCGTTGTCCGCGTAAAACTCGCAGCATGTGGCGGCCTTTTCTACTTCGGGGCCGCCTTCCTTGATGGGTTTGCCCATCTCCAGAGCCATCAGCTCGGCGAGTTTTTGTTTGTTTTGACGAAGCCCCGCTGCAATAAGGTGCAACACTTTGCTGCGCTCGCCGATGGCGGTGCTCTGCCAGCCGTCGAAAGCGCGGTAAGCGTCGCCGATACGCTCATGCAGTTGTTCGTTGTTCAGCGGGGGGTATTCGCCGATGATGTTTCCGTTCAGGGGATTGCGTGCTATTAACATAAGTACCTCACGCTTGAGTTGGGTCTGAGCTCGATTGGGCTTTGGCGGCTTCTTTCTTGCCTTTGACTTCGTCCAGTTTAATGGGGGCGTTTCGCTCCTTGGGTAGTTTGGTGGTCATGTCCTGATCCATGGTGAAGAACGATGCGCAGCCGTTGTCGGTGATATAGACGGTGTCTGAAATACCTACGGTTTTGTCGCCATCGACACCCCACATCCAGGGAATGATGTGGAAAGTCATTCCCTCTTTCAGCACCGTAGACTCACCCTGCTTCAAGCTCACGATATAGCCTTCGTCCCAGCTGGGCGGGAAGGCAATGCCAATAGAGTAGCCAGAGCGAGTGATAAGGCGGGCGCCGACATTGTTGTCGGAAATAATGTTGCGAATCATATTGTCGGCATCCGACACGGTCATTCCCGGCTGGAAATACTCATGCACCATCTTCAGCGCGTATTTCATTCTTTCCTGGGCATGCAGCATGGAATCTGATTGAGGGCCGGTGAGAACGGTGCGCATCATCGCGGTGTGGTAGCGGCGGTAACATCCGCCAACCTCCAGAAAGACATGGTCCCCTGGCTGGATGGTACGCCCCTCCCAGGTAGCGTGACCAATCATTGTCCGTGGGCCAGAGGTCACATAGGGCATGACTGCAGGGGCTTCACCCCCCGCGCGAAACATTGCGGCACTGATCGCTGCGCCGATTTCGTTTTCGTCCACACCCGCCTCACAGGCGTCGATGCCCGCCTGCATCCCTGCTTCGGTGGCCACCGCGGCCCGGTGCATTAATTCAATTTCCGCTGGGGATTTACAGATACGTCCCTCTTCGACGATACCGAAACAGTCGAGGAGTTTGGCTCCGGTGAGTGTGGTGTGGATGCGATCCTGTTGATAAGCAGGGAAAAAATAGCTATTGCGTTCATAGCCGATACGCTTGTCTGCCAGACCGAATTCCCGCAGGGCATCCACCAGCATTTGGATGGCGTCGCCGGTGTCCGGGTAGGGCCGGGTGCGCTCAATCCAGGTGCGGGCGTGGATATTGGACTCCTCCATCGCTCGAGTAATCATGAAGGGCTCGTCGTCCAGGGGCACCACCAGCGCCTGGAAGAAGGAGTATCCCGTGGTCTGGTAATCGGTGAGATACATAATGTTCTCGGGGTCAGAGATCACCACCGCGTCCAGCCGTCGCTCGGCGATGCGGCTGCGCAGCGCACTGAGGCGCTGCTGGTATTCCTCAATGGGAAATGTCATATCGTCGCGTTGCTTCATGCCGCCTCCATCACCGCTTTAGTGGTTTGAATAAGTGTGGCCATGCCCTGTTTGAGATCTTCATCAGGTATGGTCAGCGGGGGGATCAGTTTGACTACGCGGCCGCCACTACCACAGGCGGAAACCAGCAAGCCTGCATGGAAGCATTGTTCAACAATGGCTTTTGCTGCCTCGCCAGTGCCGACATCAAGGCCGATAATCATGCCTTTGCCGCGCACGCTGACGCTATCGAACATGTCGGCCAGCGGTTTGAGAGCACCCTGCATGTACTTTGCCTTGCTATGGACCTCTTCCATAAAGGCACCGTCTTCAAAATAGCTCAGTGCCTCCTTGCCAGCGACAAAGGACAATCCTTGGCCGCGGAAGGTGCCGGTGTGCTCGCCGGGTGACCAGTGTTGGTCAATCTCCGGTTTAATCAGGTTCATGGCCATCGGCGTACCCATGCCGCCGATGCCTTTGGCAAGACAAACGACGTCAGGATCGAGACCCATATCGTCGAAGCTGAAATAGCTGCCGGTGCGGCCGCAGCCCACCTGAATCTCATCGAAGATCAACAGTGCGCCGACATCACGGGCGAGAGCTTGCAGGGCGTGGAGCCAGGCTTTGTCGGCGACATTAACACCGCCTTCAGCCTGGATGACTTCCACGATAAAGCCTGCCGGCGGTTTGACCCCACTTGAACCGTCGGCGTAAAGGGCGCGCAGGCGATCGATGTTCTCCACGCCGCCGCCCATGCCGTCGGCATCGGTGGAAGAGTCGCAGCCAAAGGGCTGGTGGGACACAAATTCCAGTGGCACACCGGCGGCCCCGCGAAAATACTGGTTTGCCGTGCATGCCAATGAACCCAGGGTCATGCCGTGAAAGCCTCGGGCAAAGGCTACGATTTCGCTGCGGCCAGTGGCGCGCCGGGCGATTTTAAGTGCGGCCTCAACCGCGTTGGTGCCAGTGGGCCCCATAAATTGCATTTTGTGGGGCATATTGCGCGGTTCGAGAATTAACCGAGTGAACTTTTCCATAAAGTCCCGTTTGGCGGTGGTGTGCATATCCAGGCTGTGAGTCACGCCATCACTTTGCAGGTAGTCGATCATCGCCTGTTTCATGCGCTCGTTGTTATGGCCAAAATTCAGTACGCCGGCACCGGCGAAAAAGTCGATGTACTCCTTGCCGTTTTCATCTGTCTGTCGCGCATTGGAGGCCTTGTCGAAAACCGCAGGATAGGTGCGGCAGTAGCCGCGGATCTCTGATTCTCGTTGCTCAAAAATACTCATGCTTACTCCTTGCTTCGGGCTTGATGTACTCGAACGACCTGCAAAAATCCAGGTCGCAGCTGCCTGGTGTCAGGCAGTGGTGCTGGGTGCGTCGATACCCACCAAAGTGGCGTATAACGCGGTGACCAGAGGTATAAGTCGATCGTTGAAGTCGTAAAAAGGACTGTGGCAAGGACGGTGGTGATCGTTGCCATCATCGGCGCCGATCAACGCGAAGGCGCCGGGGATTTCCCGCAGGTAATAGCTGAAATCCTCAGAGGCCATAATCGGGGTAGTCTGGTCGCTGCGCAGACCGCCCTCGCCGTGTAAGTGCTGCCAGCTGCGGCGAACCTGCTGTGCCGGTGCCGGGTGATTGATGGTCGCGTGGTAGCGAGGCTGAATGTCGACGGTGCACGCCACGCCATAGCTGGCTGCCGTGTGGGTCGCAATGTCGGTGATGAGTTGATTGATTTCCCGGCGGCTGTCGTCGTCGGAGACACGGATACTGCCGCCCATACGGGCTGACTGTGGGATCACTGTTGGTGCGCTGGGCGCTTCAATAGAGGTCACGCTCACCACGGCGGGGCGTTGCGGGGCGAGCCGACGGCTGAGGATCTGTTGCAGGGCAATATTGATCGCGCTGGCAGCAAGTACCGGGTCGCGACACAGCTCTGGTTGGCTGGCGTGACCGCCGACGCCGGTGAGTTCAATGGTAAAGCAACCGTTGCCGCACATCGCCAGTCCATCCGGGCACAACAGTTGGCCAAAGGGCAGGGCGGGCCAGTTGTGCCAGCCGAAAATCTCGTCGACCTTGTCCAGAGCGCCATCGGCAATCATTTCACGAGCACCGTGACCGCCTTCTTCTGCGGGCTGAAAAATCAGTGTGACCGGGCCGGCTAATTGCGCTTCATGCTGTTTTAGCCAGGCTGCGGTGGCTAGCAGGCTGGCGGTATGGCCGTCGTGGCCACAGGCGTGCATACAACCCTCGTGACGAGAGGCCCAGTCGCGGCCGGACTGTTCGTGTATTGGTAGTGCGTCGATATCACCGCGCAGGGCAATGTGTTTGCCCTTGGCGCCGGCTGCCAGGTAGGCGACGGTGCCTGTGCCAGCGCAGGGCCGCCACGGAATAGTCAGTTGGTCAAGTTCACGACGAATACGTTCGGCGGTGCGGTCTTCCTTCCAGCCGAGCTCGGGGTATTGGTGGAGCTCATGGCGCAGGCGCTGGGCCTCGACCATGATGTTTTGCCATTGATCCGGCATGATCCTCCTGGAGGTGTTTTGGTCTATGTAGCGCTGAGGACTGGTTCGGTGCTCCGCGCAGCCTTTTCATACTAGACCCAGTTTTCCTGCTCTGCCACCGCAGTGTTTATAAAACGTTGTATTGCCGTTCGACCCGTTTATGAGTGTTGTGTTCCTGCTGGTCTTAATGGTGGCTATAGCGATATGCCAGCAATATGCGTGCCCACTTGTAATTGATAATGAATCTTAATTGCGTTTGGCGGCGGGCTTTTGTATTCTCTTCATCCGGTTGGGTGCGGCGCATAGCGGGGAAATGATGAAAGGTGAAAGCTCGATTGGTGGCTGCCGATGGTTGCGAGTCCTGCTGGCGGGGCCGTTGGTTGTGCTCTGCGCTTTGCTGACAATGGTTGGGGCATCGGTGTGGATGCCAGCGGGCGCGGCGCAATTGAATAATGTGGCGATTCCGCTGTTGTTGCTTCCACTGATATGGGGCGCGCTGTTCTTTTATGCCTGCCTGACTTCCCGGCTCGGTCGCGCCTGCGGCGTGATAATGGTGTTGACGCTGCTTAATGGAGGGCTGGTGATATGGCCGCTCAATGTAGGGCAGGGCTAATTCCCCGGCAGGATGTTCAGCAACAGCAATTCGGCAGAAGGATGGCCCAATGACGATGAAAAAGTACCATGATTAAACTGCCCACGCAGAAAATGAGCACGCTGTTGGCGATCCACGGCTGGTCGGCGGTCGCCTTGGGGTTATTTCTCTACGTGGTGATTGTGACCGGCACTCTGGTGGTCTTTGACCGGGAGTTGGGGCAGTGGGCGAGCCCGACCAGTACAGCGCTCAATAGTCCTTTACCAGCAGGTACGGGGAAAGTGATTACTGACTTCGCAGGGGGGCTGAACCCTGACTATCTGGATGAAGTTTTCGTGTTTCCTGCGGCGGGGGATCACCTGCGCATGTTCTTTCACAACCACACCGATAGCGGGGAAGAGGTGGGTGTGCTGGCGTTGCTCGACCCGGCACAGGGCACGGTGATTGCCCAGTACGAGGGTGAGACCGCCGAAGTGTTTCGGCAACTGGAGCGGGGCATGCTGGTCGAGTTTTTGGTGCGTTTGCACGTGCGCCTGTTGATGCCGGGAAGCTGGGGATTGATTATCACCGGTACATTGGGTTTTGCCCTGCTGGTGGCGAGCATCAGCGGTCTGTTTATTCATCGCCACCTTATTCGCGAGCTATTTACCCTGCGCCACCGCAAAGGCGCATTGCTGACAGCCAGAGATGCCCACGCACTGGCGGGTAGCTGGAACCTGATTTTTGCCCTGATACTGTCGTTTACCGGCGCATTTTTCAGCGTCGGTTCGGCGCTTGGCTTGCCCGCTATCGCCTATGTGGCCTTTGGCGGCGATGTGGAGACATTATCGGAGCAGCTATTGTCCCCGCCTATCGCAGAAAATGCTCGGCACCAGCCGCTGGCAGACCTCGAACACATGCTGGCTGATGCCGGCCTGCGCAGCGGTGTCGCTCCAGTGGGTTTTGCCATCAATCATTGGGGGCGTGCCGACGCCGCGTTGGAGGTGCTCGTGGCGCCGCGTGATGGCGAACTGTGGGGCGATAAATTGCTCTATGCCGCGGGAAGCGGCGAGTTTTTGGGCGTTCAGCCACCCCTGGGTAAGGCACCCTCACTCGGCGGCGATCTGGTGGCACTGATGTCGCCGCTGCATTTCGGTGATTTCGCCGGTCTGTGGTCGAAGATACTGTGGTTTGCTCTGGGCGCGAGCAGCGCCTATGTTTGTGCCAGTGGCTTGAAGCTGTGGTTGAAACGCCGCGAAGATGCGCCGCGCTGGCGATTATTGGCGCGGTTAAATATTGCCGTGACCCAGGGCGTCGTACTGGCGATGATTGCCGACGCCCTGGTTTATTTTTTGGCCATGGGGCGTGGTCTACCCATGTATGAGCTGCTGTTGGGTACATTCATACTGGTGTTGTTGGCGAGCACCGTGGCTGCGCTATGTTTCGCCGGGAGTCGCGTTGCACAAGTTTTGCAGTGCCTGTCAGCTGCCGGGCTGGTGGCCCTGCCGTTGGTGCGAATGGCGACCGGCGGCCCCGACTGGTTTGAGGCATTGGCCGGCGGTCACACCGTGGTGGTTTGTGTTGACGCCATTTTTGCTTTGGCAGGCTGTGCCTGGCTATGGCAGCAGCGGTGTAGTCACCTGCGCGCCACGGTGCCGATGATGGTGGGAGTCAAGTGATGAACAGTTTGTGGCTCGGTGTGTTCGCCGCACTATGTAGTCTGTTGTCACTGTTGGTTTTGGCCTATTCTGACCCCAAGCGTCGGCGCAGTCGTGGAATGCGGCAGTGGAGTTCCTCCCAGGTGCGGGCGTGGCGGCAGGGCGCACTGTGGGCTCTGGTGCTGGTGCCCATGATGCTTCTATTGTTTTTTGGGAAATTCGTTGCCCTGCTGCTGTGGCTGTCATCGGTCACGGTGGGAGGCTGGCTTATTGCCCAGGGTTTTAACTGGCGAGCGCCCGTCGAATAGGTCGATAACAGGCATTATTCACCGGGATTTTGCTTCGCGGCCTTAAAAAAGCCCTTTACCTCACACCAGAGGCCCTATAGACTAGCTCGCAGCTAGAACGTAGCTCCTAATATTTATGCACACCATTTCGATGTTCTACCTTTAGTTCTCGTCCTGATTTCATAAGTAATAGAAACACTTCCAGCTCCAAACGCTCCATATGGGGCAACAGTTATTTTTGAATTCTCAGGATAGAAATATGTCTACAGTTACTGGCACAGTTAAATGGTTCAACGAAACTAAAGGTTTTGGTTTCATCGAGCAAGAAAATGGCCCCGACGTGTTCGCACACTTCAGCGCCATCTCTGGTTCAGGCTTCAAAACTCTGGTTGAAGGCCAGCGCGTTGAATTCTCTGTAAGCCAAGGCCAAAAAGGTCCTCAGGCTGACAACATCGTTGTACTGTAATTTGCTGGCTCGCCAGTCGAGCCACTGATTACCCGGCCCCCGGGCCGGATAACGAGAAAGGGCAGAACCGAAAGGTTCTGCCTTTTTTGTTTGTGCGCCCCTTGCACCCTGTGCCACTGGCGCTAAGCTCAAACCGTGACACTATCGGGGAAAACCCTTGAACGAATCAGATTTCAACAGCCTGTCGCTAAAGGACGGCCTGCGCGATAACCTCGCCTCGCTGGGCTATGCGCAGATGACACCGGTGCAGGCCCAAAGCCTGCCGAGAATTCTCAGCGGTGTAGACCTCATCTGCCAGGCGAAAACCGGCTCGGGGAAAACCGTCGCCTTTGGTCTTGGCTTGCTGGAAAAGCTCGACGTCAAACGATTTGCCGTCCAGTCGCTGGTGCTGTGCCCCACCCGCGAACTCGCCGACCAGGTTGCCCGGGAACTACGCAAACTGGCGCGGGGAGTACACAATGTCAAAGTGCTGACCCTGTGTGGCGGCATGCCCTTTGGCCCCCAGATCGGCTCTCTTGAGCACGGCGCTCATATTATTGTCGGCACCCCTGGCCGAGTTGAAGAGCATTTGCGCAAGGGCTATCTAAAGCTCGACGCGTTGTCGCTGCTGGTACTGGACGAAGCGGATCGCATGCTGGAAATGGGCTTTCAAGCGACCCTTGATGCCATTGTCGATAAAATGCCGAAGCAGCGGCAAACACTGCTGTTCAGTGCTACCTACCCGGATGAAATTCGCGCGATTGCCAAGCGGGTGATGGTAGAGCCAGAGGTATTACAGCTGCGCGAACAACACAGCAGTGCGTCGATTCAACAACACTTTTACAAACTGCGGGATAACAGCGAGCGTATTGAGGCGGTCGCGCGGCTGTTGCTGGAACACCGGCCAGATTCCGCCGTGGTGTTCTGTAATACCCGCCGCGACACCGAGGAGGTGGCTTCGGCCCTGCGGGACTATAATTTGCAGGTGATCGCCCTGCACGGCGAGCTGGATCAGCGTGCCCGGGATCAGGCGTTGGTGTGCTTTGCCAACAAAAGTATCTCGGTGCTGGTGGCCACCGATGTCGCGGCACGTGGACTGGATATCGAAGATCTGGATATGGTCATTAACTACCATATTGCCCGGGATGCCGAGGTACACACCCACCGCATTGGCCGCACGGGGCGCGCCGGTAGCAGCGGTATGGCGTGCAGCCTCTATACTGATCGCGAAGCCCGTAAAATCGAGCGTCTGCAGGAATACGGAAATATCGATATTCAAAGTGGCGAGTTGCCTCATAGTGCGGTATTGACTTCTCCCGCCTACAAGTCGCCCATGTCCTGCTTGCAGCTCGATTCAGGCAAAAAGCAGAAAATCCGTCCTGGCGATATCCTCGGTGCGCTCACGCGGGAAGAGGGTGTTTCCGGTGATGAGGTGGGCAAAATCCACATCTTCGATAACTGCGCCTATGTCGCGGTAAAGCGCAAGGTGTCGGCAGAGGCCCTGCGTACCCTGTCCCAGGGCAAGCTAAAAGGGCGCAGTGTGCGGGTGCGGAAAATCCGCTGAGCGAGTGAAAAATCAGCGGCCTGCCGGGTGGCCGGTGGTGGTCACGACCACGTTGATGTAGTGTCGATGCCAGGGCCTTTAACCCTTAATAGCGAGCAGGGCTGGTGTAGCCCCGATTAAATGTGAGGACACACAATCCATGTCGAAATCAGATGTTTACGAACCACCCACAGTTTGGCAATGGGATAGCCAGAACGGCGGTCGCTTCAGCAATATCAATCGGCCGATATCCGGTGCCACTCACGAGAAGGAGCTGCCAGTAGGCGAGCACCCCTTGCAATTGCACTCACTGGCAACCCCCAACGGGGTGAAAGTGACGGTCATGCTGGAGGAGTTGCTTGAGCTGGGTATCAGTGACGCTGAGTATGACGCTTATCCGGTTAATATCAGCGAAGGTGAGCAGTTTGGCAGCGGTTTTGTTGAGATAAACCCCAACTCAAAAATTCCCGCCTTGCTGGACCGCAGTGCCAATCCGCCTATTCGTGTGTTCGAATCCGGGGCGATTCTGCTCTATCTCGCGGAAAAATTTGATGCCTTTTACCCCAAGACCCCCGCTGACCGTGCGGCGTGCCAAAGCTGGCTGATGTGGCATATGGGGAGCGCACCCTTCCTCGGAGGTGGGTTTGGGCATTTTTATGCCTATGCGCCGGAAAAATACCGCTATCCCATCGATCGCTACACTATGGAGGTCAAGCGTCAGCTGGATGTGCTCGATAAGCACCTCGCCGACAATACCTACCTCTGTGGCGATGAATACACCATTGCAGATATCGGAACCTACCCCTGGTATGGCGCGCTGGTTCAGGGTTACCTCTACGATGCGGCGGAATTTCTCGACGTCGCATCCTACACCCATGTACGGCGCTGGGCAGACCAGATAGCTGAGCGACCGGCGGTGCGGCGCGGTCGCCGGGTCAATCGGGTGTGGGGCGACGAAGACAAGCAGTTGGCCGAACGCCACAGTGCGGCGGATTTCGAGAAGTGACAAGCAATGCCGCGCGGCTCAGAGCGCGGCTTCGACTCAACTGGCGAAACAGTTGGTGATGTTTCCGGGTGGCGCTGGCTCCCCTTTACCGAGGGCAATATGAAAACCCCGAAAGCTTTGCTGCCGTTGATTGAAGACGGCATTGTTGATGAAGTGGTGAGTCAGTTGATGAGTGGCAAGGAGGCTACCGTCTACGTGGTGCGCTGCGGCGACGATCTGCGCTGCGCGAAGGTATACAAGGAAGCGGCAAAACGCAGTTTCAAAAAAGCTGTGCAATACCGCGAGGGGCGCAAGGAGCGGAGCACACGCCGCGCACGGGCGATGGAAAAGGGCTCCAGCTACGGCCGCAAGCAGGCGGAGGAAGTCTGGCAAAATGCTGAAGTCGATGCCCTCTACCGGCTCGCTCGCGCAGGGGTCAGAGTGCCCCAGCCGTATGGCTGTTTCGACGGTGTGCTGCTGATGGAGCTGGTGTCGGACGAGGAGGGCAATGTCGCGCCGCGCTTGAACGATGTGGCGATGTCGGCGGAGCAGGCGCGGGAGGATCACTACGATGTGATGCACCATATTATGCGTATGCTCTGCGCGGGCCTGGTTCACGGGGATCTGTCGGAGTTTAACGTTCTGGTGGATGACTATGGGCCGGTCATCATTGACCTGCCCCAGGCGGTCGATGCCGCAGCAAATAACAATGCCTTCGCCATGCTTAAACGCGATGTTGAGAATATGAATAACTACTACGGGCAATTTGCGCCGGAGTTAATTCATACCCGCTATGCCGATGAAATGTGGGAGCTCTTCGAGAGTGGCGACCTGCACTCGGAGAGCAGCTTGACCGGTGAATTTGTCGACCCTGAAGAGGCTGCCAATGTCGATGCGGTGCTTGAGGAAATCAAGGCGGTCATGGCAGAGGAGGAAGACCGGCAGCGTCGTATTCGCGAAGCTGAAGATGAGCAGTGAGAGCAATTGCGCAACGGGAGTGTGCATAATTACGTTTCAGGGTAATCGCGGAACTGCGTTGCCAGGCCCCAGTCGGAGTAGTTGTCGTTAATGACATTATCAGGGGGAAACTATGAAAAAATTAAACCTGTTTTTACTGCCGTTCGCGGCCCTGTCTTTCGCGTTTCTCGTTGGCTGCAGCGATGATGGCAGTTCAGCGCCAACGCCGCAGCAAAAGCCGCAATCCACCTCGATGAGTATCGATACTGAGGACGGTGCGTTTAGCTATGAGGAGAGCAGTGGCGATGGGAGTACGTCGGTTAATATTGATACCGATGACAACGACAAGAAGTAATCTGCTGTAGCCAGAGCTAACAAGCGCGGTTGGCGACTGCGCAGAACAAAAGCCCCGGTCTAAACACCGGGGCTTTTTTGCGTCATTCAGGCGGTGAACTGTGGCAAACGCTGGTCGATAATCGACCGCGCTTCACTGACGATGCGCTCCAGCAGTTCCGCACAGCTGGGAACATCGTGAATCAGTCCCTGAATCTGTCCTGCCCAAACCAGCCCGGCATCGACATCGCCGGTTTCAAGTGCCGTGCGGCCATCGGCGCCTTTGACCAGATGAGCAACATCCGCAAAGGTGGCCTCCGGGTTGCGCAGAATCTCGACAACCTTGTCCGACACGCTGTTTTTGGCCACACGGCCGGTGTTGCGCAATGAACGGAAGATCAGGTTGGTAGCACGTTCATCCTGATCGACCAGCAATTGCTTGATGCGGTCGTGAATCGGGGCTTCCTGAGTGGCGCAGAAGCGGGTACCCATATTGATTCCCTCTGCACCCAGTGCCAGGGCTGCAACGAGTCCGCGGCCATCGCCGAAGCCACCTGAGGCGAGCATGGGAATCGTCACCTTGTCGGCTGCGGCGGGGATCAATACCAGGCCGGGAATATCGTCTTCACCGGGGTGACCGGCACACTCAAAGCCGTCGATGGAGATCGCATCGACACCCATGCGCTCGGCAGAAAGCGCGTGGCGCACCGCGGTACACTTGTGTACCACGATGATGCCGTTGGCCTTGAAGTCGGCGACGTGCTCCTGGGGATTGTGACCCGCGGTTTCCACAATTTTAACGCCGCTTTCAATAATCGCTCGGCGGTATTCTGCATACGGAGGAGGGTTTACCGACGGCAGAATGGTCAGGTTCACCCCAAAGGGCTTGTCGGTCATGCTGCGGCAGCGCGCAATTTCTTCCCGCAGTGCGTCGGGGGTGGGCTGAGTCAGTGCGGTGAGTATGCCGAGGCCGCCGGCGTTGGACACGGCAGCGGCTAGCTCCGCGCGGCCTACCCACATCATGCCACCCTGGACAATGGGGTAGTCGATGCCAAGCAGTTCGGTAATACGGGTTTTCAATTTCATTAGTGAGGAATCCTGTACAGCGTTTAGTTTACAAGCTCAATAGCCATTGCGGTGGCTTCGCCGCCGCCAAGGCAAATACCCGCGACACCGCGACGCAGGCCGCGGTTTTGCAGCGCGCCGAGCAGGGTAGCGATAATGCGCGCGCCGGAGGCCCCAATGGGATGGCCGAGGGCGCAGGCACCACCGTTAACATTGATTTTGTCGTGGGGAATGTTCAGTTCGCGCATGGCAATCATCGCCACAACAGCGAAGGCCTCGTTGACCTCGAACAGATCGACATCAGCCACGCTCCAGCCGGCGGTCTTCATGACTTTTTCCATGGCGGGTACGGGGGCGCTGGGAAAATCGCCGGGTTCGTGGGCGTGGCAGTCACTGGCGACGACCTTGGCGACAACTGTCATGCCGAGCTTTTCAGCCACGCTGGCACGGGTGATAACCACTGCGGCGGCACCATCGGAGATGGACGACGAGTTCGCCGGTGTCACCGTGCCGTCTTTGACAAAGGCGGGCTTCAGGCTGGGGATCTTTTCCGGCTTGGCTTTGCCGGGTTGCTCGTCAATGCTGACAGTTACCGTACCTTTGCGGGTGCTGACCTCCACCGGCACGATTTCGCTGTCGAAGGCGCCGCTGGCAATGGCATTGTTGGCCCGCTTGAGACTCTCGATGGCATAGGCGTCCTGTTCTTCGCGGGTAAAGCCGAATTTGCGTACGCTGTTTTCCGCAAAAATACCCATTGCGGTGCCCTGCTCATAGGCGTCCTCAAGGCCGTCGAGGAACATGGAATCCTTGATGGTGTCGTGACCTGCGCGGGCGCCACTGCGGTGTTTCGGCAGGAGGTAGGGGGCGTTGGTCATTGACTCCATGCCGCCGGCTACGACGACGTCTGCCGCGCCTGCCGCGAGGCTTTCGCAGCCCATGATAATGGCCTGCATGCCTGATCCGCACATTTTATTGACGGTCGTGGCCTGGGTAGAACGAGCCAGGCCGGCCGCCAGTGCGGCCTGACGTGCCGGGGCCTGCCCCAATCCGGCGGCCAGCACGCAGCCCATATAGATGCGATCGACCTGGTCGCTGGACAGTCCGGCACGCTCTACGGCGGCTTTCACCGCAGCGGCGCCGAGGTCAGTGGATTTTACCGACGCGAAGTCTCCCAATAAGCCGCCCATGGGGGTACGGGCATAGGACGCGATAACGATCGGGTCTGCAGACATGATTATCCCTCTGTCATATTTATGGTTGTGCGGTGCGCCACTACTGGCCAACCGCTGGAAGCACCTGCGCGGTATTGCAGGTCCGCTATGGTTGGTGTAAAAAACGAACAAGTAGTCAGTAATTGTACACGAGAGACGCCGTTGTGTTGACTGCTACCGGTGTTCCCTTGTCCTGTTCGCCCTTAATCGGGCATAACGGCAAGGATGGAAACGGGAGAGTGGTTGCTGTGAAGTTCCAGTTCAAAGTGCCCGGCGTAGCGTGCTTCGAACTGTAGCTGGTGTTGCTGGCCCGCCACGAGTGCTTGCTTGATGTCGTAGCCGTGCAAGTGGAGTTCGTCGCCAAAATTGCTGCGTACACGGATAATGACATCGTCGCCTTTGTTCACGATCATTTGGCTTGGGCCGCTGGCCAGTTTGCCGCCCACAATATCCAATTCAAATATGGCGACTTTCGTGGCGCTGTACGACGCTGCGTATCCACTGTCTGCGGACACGGCAGGTGTATTGTCGGGCGCGATGGTGCCGGGCGTTGAATGCCTGGGGTTGAGTGCGACCCACAAGCCCAGCAAGATCAGTATTGATGCGACGAAAAAGACAAGCAGTCGTTGGTTCATTGGGGTGTACCCTTTATTGTGCTCGGCGGCAATGTTTCGATATCCGCCGAGATGTTCGTGGCAAAAACTGTGCGATCGTGAAAGGCCATTTCTGAGTGGGCGCCAATAGTAAAAATTACAGCAATTTCGGCGATAACGGAATAACGACGGCGAAAAATGACCGGCATCGGCTGGCTGGCGCTGTCTTGCAGTCAACTGAGAGTCTGCGCGGCACTGAAATTAACCAATGGAGAATAAAATAATGCGAGATAACTCGGTAATGCTTCCCTGGCCTGAAGATGACTTTAGCGCATATGGGCCGGTCGATGAGCGGCCTATGGCCAATATCCAGCACTACGTCGGCCGGGTGATGCAGCGCAATTGGTCAACGATTCCTCACGTTACCCACAACGACGATGCCGACGTTACCGAGTTTGAGCGGCGTCGCAGGGCATGGAATAGTGATTACCCGGCAAACAAGCGCACCTTGCTGCCCGTATTGATGAAAGCGACAGTGGCGGCGTTGCAGGAGTACCCGCAGTTCAATTGTTCGCTAATTGCCGATGGCTCTCGGGTTATACAGAAAAAATACTTTCATATCGGATTTGCCGTGGATGTGCCCGCGGGGCTATTGGTGCCTGTTATTCGCGACTGCGACAGGAAAAGTATCGATGAAATAGCGGCAGAAATCGCCACGCTTTCAGAAAAAGCCCGCACCAAAGGCTTGGCGATGGCGGAAATGTCCGGCGGGTGTTTCAGCCTTTCGTCGCTGGGGCATATTGGCGGCACGTCATTCACGCCGATTATTAACGCCCCGGAAGTGGCCATTTTGGGTATCACCCGCACCCGTGCTCAGTTTTTACCGGGTGACAATGGGCAGCCCGAACTGCGCCATTTGTTGCCGCTTTCTTTAAGCTACGATCATCGGCTTATCAACGGCGCCGATGCCGCGCGTTTTGTTCGCTATGTGGCCGATTGGCTGGCGAGCTATAGTTTTAGCTAAGTTGTCCTTCTATGAGTACTACGCATGGATCTCTTTCCCCACTTGCTGAGTCTTGATGAGAATTTGCTGCCTAAAGACGGAGTGGTGAATTACCTTGGGCCAGTGATTGAGCGAGCCGCGGCAGACCACTTTTTTCAGCGTTTGCGGACGGGGATAGATTGGCAGCCCGACGAGGCAGTGATAATGGGGCGGCATATTGCCACTCGACGACATGTCGCCTGGTATGGCGATCGCCCTTACGCGTATACCTATTCCAGGGTGACCAAAACGGCGCTGGGGTGGACGGAGGACCTGTTGGCGTTGAAGGCAGTGGTAGAGGAATGCTCAGGGGAGCACTTCAATTCCTGTCTGCTAAACCTGTACCACGATGGCTCTGAGGGTATGGCCTGGCACAGCGACGGCGAGAGGGATTTAAAGCGCCACGGTACGATCGCGTCGGTGAGTCTGGGTGCTGAGCGCCGTTTTGCCTTCAAGCACAAACGCGGTCCTGAACGGCTGTCTTTAAACCTTGCCCACGGCAGCCTGTTATTGATGAAAGGGGAGACCCAATCCCACTGGCTGCATCGCTTGCCTCCCACAAAGACGGTAAGCGAGCCGCGTATCAACCTGACTTTCAGGACGATTGACCGGGCGTAGGGCGGAACTGACTTGTGTCGTCTCAGGTCGCGCTAGGATAAAAACTCAGCGGCCTCGCTATCACTCTGGTGAGCGATGCGAACACAGTTGCGTCCTTCTCGCTTTGCACGATACAGGGCCTGATCGGCGCGCATGAGCGCTCGGTCTACGCCGTTGTCGCCGTGTTGAAATTCGGTGACGCCGCAGGATACGGTCAGCTTGATATTCAGGCCGGTTGCAGGGGTCAGCTGTAATTCAGACGCACTTTGTCGAAAACGTTCGGCAATCGCTGCAGACTGCTCTGCGCTACTGTCGGGCAACAGGCAGGCAAATTCCTCACCACCAATACGGGCAAGACAGTCCTTGCTGCGCATGAATTTACGCGCAAAAGCTGAAAATTCGGTCAGTACCGCGTCACCTGCAGCGTGGCCATAGTGGTCGTTGATAGACTTGAAATGATCGATGTCGATCACCATCAGGCTGAGTGGCTGGGCCTTTTCCCTGGCATCGGCGTGGGCGGCAATCGCCACTTCATAGAAATGCCTGCGATTGGCTAACTCGGTAAGGGGGTCACTTCGCGAAAGGTGCAGTAATGTGGCATTTGCGGCTTGCAAGGCGCGGGTTTTCGACAGCAGCTCAAGGTGCAGGTGCACACGGGCCCTGACCACTTTGGGGTCGTAGGGTTTTGGCACAAAATCAACCGCTCCGCCCTCCAGCGCACGAATCTCTGCGTCCAGGCTGTTGTCGCCGGTAATAAATATAATCGGAATGTCGGCCAGGTTCTCATGCCGCTTGATTTCCTTCAGCACTTGATAGCCGTCAAGACCCGGCATCATCGCGTCGAGTAAGACCAGATCAGGCTGTACTTCGCCCAGCATCGCCATTGCCTGTTCTCCGCTATTGGCATGATGGGTTGTATAGAGATCAGCCAGCAATGTTGCCATCAACACCGCGCTGAGCTGGTCGTCTTCTACGATAAGAATGCTTTGTCGGTCTGTGGCACTGGTCATGCTGCTTTCTCGTCTACTCGTGGGGCTGATGTGTACGGATGTATTGCGGGCTCTGGTTCATTTGTCCCTGACGCAGTCGGGAAAAGTCGCGGCTAGCAGAGCATCCAGTTTTTCTTCATCCAGGGGTTTGTTTTCATAGTGTTGCACACAGTTAAATTCCCGTGCCTTGTCCCGGTCGTCGGGGTTGAGCGAGGTCGTCAACATGGCGATAACGGCCCCACCCTTGCAAGCGCTTGGGAGCTGATTGTAAGCCTCGAGAAACTCCCAACCATCCATGCGCGGCATATTAATATCCAGAAAAATCATCTCCGGGCGGGGGTAAGCGCCGTCGACCTGAGTGGTCAGATAATCGATAGCCTCCTGACCGTCATAGGCTTCGTCGATACGCTCGGCAAAGCCGTAGTCGTCAATTACCATTCGATGAAGAAAATTGGTCGCAGCGTCGTCGTCGACCAATAGTACTGTGCTAAGTTTTTTCATCTTCAGGTTCCTTAAGTATGAAGCCGATCTGGGTGCCGCCACTGCTGCTTTCTTCAGCCCAGATATGACCATTGTGGAGTTCGACGACTTTTTTGCAATGGGCCAGGCCTATACCTGTGCCTGGGTACTCCTGCTTGGTATGCAGTCGTTTGAAAACACCGAATATTTTCTCCCGATGTTCCTTGGCGATGCCGATGCCATTGTCGCGGACCGAAAACTTCCAACCGCCGGCCACAGGGGTTGCTGAGACATGAATCTCCGGGGGCGTGTCGGGTCGGGAGAATTTTAACGCATTGGACAGTAAATTCTGGAACAGCAGACGCAGTTCTGTTTCGTAACCGCGCAGGTTGGGCAAGTTTTCAATGGTCAGCTTCGCACTCTTGCTGCTAATAGCGGAGGCCAGGTCTTGTTGAACGTGCATGACCAACTGGTTGAGATCCAGGGGGCGGGTGAACTCTTCTCGCCAATTCTGCCGTAGTCCAGCAAGTCTTTGACCAAAACCTGCATACGCGCGCTGGCGTCTTCGACAAAGCCGAGCATCGTGCGGCCCTTGTTGTCGAGCTGGTCTTCGTATTGTTTGCTAATAACGCCAATAAAACTCCGTATAGTGCGCAGGGGCTCCTGTAAGTCGTGGGAGGCGATGTAAGTAAACTGACGCAGCTCCTGGTTGGCTTTGTTAAGTTGCTCGACCTTGCGTTCAAGGGTGCGCTGGGCTTGTTTCTTGGCGCTAATCTCTGCTTCAAGTTGATGTTGCTTTTCAGCGAGTCGGGCGTAGGCAGCGTCGAATGACTCAGCAAGATGATGCAGTTCATTGGGTGCGTTGGCGGCCAAGCGGTATTTGAAATCTGTCTGGTCGCCGCGGCGTATGCGCTGGGAAAGCCCCGTTAGTGGTGTGGCTATACGCCGTGCGATGGCAACACACAGCAGAACCGTCACCAGTAATACCGCCGAGAGGGTTAGTGTTGTGCGTTTGGCTACCGTGTCCCGAACACTGACAATATCCTCGTGTTCGCTGCTGACGGCAACATATACCGTGTTGTTGATGTTGCCGTCGCCGTACTCGAAGGGGGTCAGCGCGAGGTGGTTGTCTGCCTGCTCCTGGACATACAGCTCCCCGGCGACCAGCTCTCGGGGCTGCAGGGCGAAATCGCTGAACAGGTTATGGCTGCCGACGGGGTCGTCGGTTATGGCGAACGGTTTACTGGAATGGTAGAGGTAGTCGCCCCCGGCGTTGGCGACCATCACCGAGCGGTTACTGCCCACCAGATTGGGGATGCGGGCCAGAATCGAGTCCAGGTTAAGGTTCAGGATCAACACGCCCTGTGGCGACTCGGCTCCGCGTGAATAGACTGTGGTGCCTGCACGAAGCACTAGTTCCAGAGGCTTGATGATCTGTCCGTTTTCCTGATTCAAATCCACCTTTGACAGGTATACCTGTCCCTCTGGCAAGCCCATGCTGGCTATGAAATAGGGGCGATCGCTTTTGTCCTGCAGGTCCTGCTCCAGTACCACCTGTAGTGAGTTGTCCTGGCCGTAGCGATCTACCCGAACGATTTCCACCCCATCTGACTGGATATAGCGCATTTGCGACAGGGCTGGATTGGCGCGCATCATACCGGAGAACAATTGCGCGAGACGGGCTTTCCACTCTTCCAGTTCGTGGTGGTAGCGAGTATCGGTTTGGGAGCGGATGACCCCTTCTAGAGCTGGAAAGTTGTGGGCTTGGCGTGCGTCGATCTGTAATTGCTCAAAGACTGAACTCAGGTATTCAGTTGCTTTCTCCGTGTCGGTCACCAGAAGGCTGTCGTCTTTGATACGCAGTTCGCGATCGAGGGCGAGATAGGTGGTGCCGAGGGTAAGCATATTGCTGAGCAGGATCAGTACCAGAATCGGCAACAGCAGCTGCGGAAAAATATTGCGTGACCTCGGGCCAGATTTGGTTTGTGGGTTGGTCACGGGGTTTCCTAAGCCAATGTTGCGCTAAAAAGGTGGGCAAGGCGTGATGTTGAGCCAAGAGCCGGACATAACATTGTTTAATTCCCGCCGTTTATGGATGTTTTAGGGATCGAAAAAGTAAAGGTGCTGCCTTCGCCAAGCCTGGACTCAACGGTCAGATTACCGCCCATTCGCGCTACGGCTTTCTTGCAGTAGCTCAGCCCCAACCCGAAGGTGGTTAACTGTCGATCTGCATAGCATTTTTTTAGTAGTTCGAAGATCTTTCCTTGGTTTTCCTCGGCGATACCGATGCCGTTGTCCGCCACGCTAATATACCACGCCTCCTGTGCATCGCTAATGCTGATAGAAATGGTGGGAGCGCGCCCGTCCTCGCAAAAAATAATACTGTTGTCGATCAGTTTGAGTAGCACGTTTGCTAGCAGACCAATATGGGCTGTCAGCTCCCCATCCTGCTCCAACACAATCTGTGCCTTGCTGTCGGTAATTTTTGCTGCAAGTTGGCTCCGGGCAAGCCGGATCTGATCCGAGAGCATTGTTGGCTCGGGCGGCGACAGAGGCGCATCCAGAGCCGCTATCTCATGGAGCTGCTCAACAATACCAACCAGCCGTTGCATGGACGTGGATAACTCCGCGAGAAGGGTGCTGGTGCCGGCGTCGATGACATCCTTGAGTTTGTTGTGAATGATTTTCAGGGCCAGTGCGGCGTTGCCAACCGGTGCCTTGATGTCGTGGGAAACCGCGTAGCTGTATTTTAATAGCTCCTTGGTCTTCTCTTCCAATTGCTGTGATCGGTTGATTTCCGTGGTGATATCGGTGCAACTAATAATAATGTGATCGGCATTGCCATTGTCGCCGCGTATGAGATTGCCGCAGCATCGAAACCACGTGGTGGTGCCGCTGGGGTGGCGGTGGCACAGGTTGTGTGCCGAACTGGTTCCTGCCTGACCTGTTAACCAATCGTCCAGTGCCGTCGTCCAGCCATCCAGCTTGCACAGTACCTCTTCAATTGGCGTCTGGAGGTCAGAGCTGGCGTAACCGAGAGTCTCCAAAAATCGCGGCGAGCACCAAGTCTCACTCGAGTGGTGAGTACTGTAAATTATCAGGCCATCGAGGGCCTCCGCCAGAATGAAGTCGAGTGCTCCCTGGCGCTTCAAAATCTCCTGGGGCGCTGGCTTCAATGGACTTGTTATGATGCTCCTCTTAGTGCTGGTGGGTTGAAACTCAATCGTCGAAGTTCTGCCGGGACAGAAATTTGCAGCCCCTGTGGTGATTGGAATACGAGGGACACGCTAAGGCCGTAACTGTGTATTAGTCACTGTAACGCTAGCGCGTAAGGAGGTACAGGTTGTGGCTGTAGGTGTTTTTACTTATTTGATCCCAGTGCTATGTTCCCAAGGAGCATTGCTGTGCGCGGGACTGGGCTGGTGGCGGCTGGACGGCCAGTTCAACATGCTGAATATTGCCGTATTCCTGTCGTTTGGCTTGGTAGCAGCCGTTGTCGGCAAGGCGCAGATAATCGTCAACGCCATACTGTCCGTTGACAATATCCACAATACCGATACTCGCGCCGAGTCGAAAGTGACTGCCTTGCCACTCAAAGGGTTCGCGCTCGAGCGCACGGCAAATATTGGTTGCAATCTGGTCTGCATTAACTCGCTCGCACCCTCGAAGCAGTATGCAGAATTCATCGCCGCCCATGCGGGCAACCGCGTCGTCGCGGCGTACCTGCCGTCGTAGTATTCCGGCGACAAATCGCAAGGCGGCGTCCCCTGCCTGATGGCCGCCAGCGTCGTTAATTTGCTTGAATTTGTTTAAGTCGATAAACATTAAAACGGGCTGAATTCCTGACTCTGGTTTTTGTTCGAGCACGCGTGTAAGCAAGTTGTACATTGCCCTTCGGTTCATCAGGCCGGTCAGGGCGTCGTGGTTGGCCTGATGGGACAATTGTGAAAAGGCTTCTCGCAGTGAATAGCGGAAGGCCACAGCTACAGCAAACAGGGCAGCGATAAGCAAGGCAGTAAACTCGGTGACCAAACTGACCAGCCGTTGTTCCAGCGCCGAATCTATACGACGACTGCTCATCGTCAGGGCCAGAGTGCCAACGCGCTCAATGCCGTCGTTATCGGCAAAATTGATGGGCCAGGACTGGGTGTAGGTTTCGTGTTTGGCGTCTATATGGTTGATATTCTCGAAGGCCGTTTCGCCATTGGGAGTCAGAATGACTAACGACGATACGTCGAGATCGGTGAGCAAGGCGACAGTATATAAATCCCGCACATCGTCCCGGCCTTTGGCGATGGGTTCGGCGTAGAGCAAGGAGTAGGTCGCCCCGAGAGTATTGAGTTTCGACTGGATTTCCCGCAGGTCACTGTTGTAGCGCGCCTGTTCGCCGGTAAAAAGTGTTGCGAAAAAAGAGAGCAGACAAATCGCCAATACGATAGAGAAAAACCGCAGAGAGGCGCGTCGTTGAACTTTGCAGCCAAGCCCTGTCACTGTTTTTAATCGCTATCTGCGCTGGCAGCGACGGCCATCTTTGACCAATTTTGCTCGGCGATGGCAATGTTTTCCGCCAGATTCTGCCGCCAAAGTAAGCGGGTTGAGTCATCCAGCATCAGGTAGAGGCGGCCGTTAATAATGTCGAAGGCCTGAGGGTCGATATTGAATCGCTTGCCCATGCGGATACCGTACGCGCAGTAGCCACCGAACTGCGGCAGGTAACGTTCGGGTGACTCTGAGAAGCGCTCACGGTTTTCGGCGTTGGTAAAGCGGATTGTCACATCCTGATATTCCAGCGTTAATGTTGATTTTCCACGCCGGGGGTGGCCGTCAAAGTAGGACACCGGGTCATAGCCGTCGAGCAGGCCACGGGATGTGCTGGCGTAGTCGCCTGGCTTGGCGTCGTCCTCAGGGTGGGTGGGGGAGGTTTCAGGGGAGGCAAACGACAGTGCTGCCCAGCCAAACAGGCAGGCCACAAAGAAAGGAAAGTGGGAATGCGGTGCGCGGTGTCTCTGGGGCATGACCATCCATCCTTTGTAGTCTGTAGTGCCGTCGTATACTCGCAGTAGCCTGTCGCCATTGGCTGGTTTTCCAAAGTTAGTGTAGCGGTAAGCGGGTCACGCTGCTGTAAGTGCTAACACTTATACCGAGTGGTCGTAATCTTGCGGTTCTGGCAATTGGCAGAGGGTGAAGACATTGCGGTGGGAAAACGCGTGACATCCCACAATGGCTCAGGAGAAAGGGCATGTGGAGTGTATTGAGTCGCGTAACAAGCCTTGGTATGCTTTGTGCCCACAAAATTTAGCGGAATGTAGCTCAGCTTGGTAGAGCACTGCCTTCGGGAGGCAGGGGTCGGAGGTTCAAATCCTCTCATTCCGACCATTGCTAAAGTCGCTGAAAGCCATGATTTATAAGATTCTCAGACGATTTTACCTTCCTGCATTCCACCGCCATAACCCAGCGATTTTTCGATTCGTGACCATTTCGTGACCAAATGGTGACCACGGCCGGTTTGGCGGAGCTGAAATTTGTGCCATTTTGACTCCTGCCTTGGGTGACAGACTAATATCGCCAGTCTGCATCATTATGATGGGGGTGTTTTTACTGGGCCGGGGGAGTCCATTCTTTAGCTTAATTTTCAGAAGGCTTCACATAAACCATGAGGTCACCCACTTCACATTTAAAATACTCGCACAGCTGATCAATATTTGACGTTACCGTGCTGTAACCTTTCTCGTTTGCAATTTTTGACAGGGTCCCACGATTGATCCCAGTGACCCTGGCCACCTCAGTTATAGGTATTGATCTCCCTTCCTGAAACTCCTTCTCAGCCAGAAGTTCTTTGAATCGAAATCTAATCATATGTGCAAATGTCCAAAAAAATGCGCATATGTGCTTGCGCAGGGTCATATGGGTGTTAACATGTGTACATGTGCTTATATTTTTAAGCATCTGTCTACATGTTTGAGCAGGGGAATTTACCATGAACAATACATATTTGACCACCGAAGAGCTGTCTGCACGTATCAAATACGATGCTCGTACTATCCGCAACTGCCTCAAGGACTCTGTGTTGCTTGAAGGTGTCCATTACATCCGTCCGTTTGGTGGGCGCAAAATTCTCTACATTTGGGAGCGTATTGAAAAGGATATGGCATCCCCTGTTGCAACAAGTGACTTAATCGCTGGATTGCAGTAGGAGCGTTTTCAATGGCCTCGATTGGAACTAGATACGGCTACATTTATATCGATTTTCGCTACCGCGGCCTCCGTTGCCGCGAGCAAACAAAGCTCGAGGACACGCCCGCCAATCGCAAGCGGGCAAAACAAATTCTGGAGCGGATTGAAGCGGAAATTGTTCTCGACACCTTCGAATACGGAAAGTACTTCCCAAAGTCGAAGAAAGTCACTCAGTTCGTTGAGCACGATCGCCGCAAAGAAAGTGTGCACTCCGGTTTACCCTGCTTTCGGGAGTTTGCCGAGGTGTGGCTGTCGGAAAATGAAGTTGTCTGGCGGCAGGGTCACCGTGATATTGACTCTCAACAAGTACTTGATCTCAATGTTTGGTGATCAACCACTAGATAGGATTTCAAAGGCCGAGATACTGGCGTCGCGTGTAAAAATGCCTCGTAAGAACGGCAGCGTAGGATTGTCGCCGTCCCGCATCAAAAAGATTCTGATGATTCTAGCACAGGTATTGGCTGAAGGCGGCAGTCGCTATGGCTTTCAATCGCCGTCCGCTCGGATTAAGCCGTTAAAACTCAAAAAAACAACATATTGATCCCTTCTCACTGGACGAAGTGACCCGCCTTATCGAATTCATTCGCCCGGATTTCGCCAATTACCTTGTCATCCGCTTTTTTACTGGCTTGCAAACCGGGGAAATCGACGGGCTCTAGTGGGAATATGTCGATTTCGAGCGTCGGGAAATACGGGTCCGGGAGACCTGGGCACAGGATGGAGTACACTAAAACCGATGGCTCCCAGCGGGAGGTGCAAATGTCCGTACCCGTCTACGAAGCCTTGCTTGCCCAGCGAGGGGTATCCGGTCACTACGATTATGTTTTCTGTAATACCCAGGGAAAGCCCCTCTGTAATCGCAATTTCACCAATCGAGTGTGGTATCCGCTTCTACATTACCTAAATTTGAAGAGGCGGCGTTCTGGTTTACCTTTGCGTGGATGGTCGTGGGCGATGTCGACCCGCTGCCCGAGAGCTATCAAAGCCTGTTGCCGCTGGTGCGATTTGTGGTCGCTTGCGCGACCGTTGCGGTCATCGCCGCACCCAGCAGCACCGTGATTGGCCTCAGAGGATGATCAACTGGAACAAAAGACTCCAGCTGTACCGTTGTAAAAAACGACTCCGGAAAAACATCTGTACCGTGCACTGAGCCAAAGCCAGAAAGGGTTTATCGCTATTCGCAGTATATCTGACACAGTATTTCCGGGCGACAAAATAAACAGCTTGCTAGAGAATTCTGACCCATCGAGGTTCCTGATGATAATTTTCGACTATTTGCATAGTCTCGGTACGTATCATACCTTTTAGCTGTCGTAGCTCGCTATTAACTAACTTGAAAAGGGCAGATACGTCCTGAAGGGTGACTAGGCCAATAATTTCGAACCGACCGATAAAGCGTCCAACGAAGGCGAACTCTTCCCTGGATGATAGTCGCTCTGAAATACTTCTGGCGTGCTTAAGTTCGACCTTCATAAAGATGAGCGCCATAAGTGGAGGGCCTATTGTTTGGGGGTCTTTTACCGCTGAAAAATGTAATAGTTTCTCCTTGACAAGGCGGTTTACCTTGTTTCGTATCTGTACTTCTGTATAGCCCAGTATTCTCGATGCTTGGCTATAAGACATCCTGCCGTCCTCATAAAATAACTCCATAATTTGCCGCTCATCTTCTATGGCAGGATTTGGAGGTAATGAATGACCGGATTGATTGAGCAAGGCCCACTCAGTGACAAACTTCAACACCTCCACAGACAGCCAGACTTCAGAGGAGACGATTGATCCGAGTTTAGATATCTCCTCGTCGACATATTTCTGTAGCTCAGTGACGTTTGTTGCAAGTAATACGACAATGAGGTCAAAGCGTCCGAGTGTGCCGCTTGCTACGTAAACGACGATGTCAGGGCAGGTTTTGCGAATCTGTTGGGCTACCTCTTGCGAAGAACCACGTATTTGGAAGCCGATTATAGCTAGTTCGTTGAAGCCGTACGCCTTCGCGTCAGTGACTGCACGCACGTGCATGACTTGAAGGTCTCGCATCCGCTGAATTCGAGAAGCGATTGTTGTATGCGCGACACCAAATTGCTTTCCAAGGCTTTTTGTTGTGGCTCGGCCATCGTTTTTAAGCGCTGCAATGATAGATTCATCAAGAGAGTCAAGTTCAATAAAGGCCATCAATTTGATCCAAGTAAATTGCGATATTGCTTGCTGGTAAGTGCCAGGTCAGGCAAGAGCTGTGCGAGTTCCGATAAACAATAGCTGGTAATTCTATCTTATTTCTTGACTGGTTTGTGCTTAGTAGCTGCACGTTAAGTCACTACTGAAAGTCGCGCTTCCTGGTGTCAGCCGTCCGGTACTGAGATTTCCATGAATTACATGTATAGTCACTATATCGCACATATTGTGTTGACATTATCAATATAATGTAATTATATGAGCGAAAATAAGAGATAAGTAGGAAAAGGTGAACTTATGAGGCCGTATCCTGAGCAAGTCCTGTTTATGGGGCCGATGAAGCCCCAGAGATTCGAGGCTACAGTCGAAGATTGTATTGTCGAAGGTGAGGTTCCTGCTGATCTTGTCGGTGGGTTTTACCGCTGCGGACCTACGTGGAAGCGCGAAACGATACAAGGGGTGACCGGGTTTTCTTCTCGTGACGGGATGGTTCAGGGGTTGATTTTTGAGCAAGGCAAGGTTCGTTACCTCAATCGCTGGGTGCGTTCTCCCAAGTACTTGCTTGAAGAGAAGCATGGAAAAGCCCTTTTTGAATGGCACGACGCGTGGGCCGATTGGCGTGGATACGGGCAAATCCCGAAGAATGACTATGGAACTGTTACCTACGGCATTCCGGGTGGGTCGCCAATTGTAAACGCAGTCCCTTATTACGCACATACAGGGGATGAGGTTCTTGCTTTGGCCGAGCAGTCGCTTGCGCCGATGTCCTTAAACCCCAAGACCCTTGAGACGAACGGAATGGTTGAATGGTCCGGGATGCTTTCTCCTGGGATGGATGGTAATGCGACATTCACTGCGCATCCTAAGTGGGACCCTGACACCGGCGAGATTTTCGGGTGGACTTATCGAGACACCGCGCCCTACGTGACTATGCATTTTGTTCAGCCTGATGGCACAGTTAAGACACGTGAGCTCGACGACGCACCCTACGCGACAAATGCTCATGACGCGTGGTTGACAGAAAAGTATCTGGTACTGCCGTTTCAGCCGTTTTACGCCAGTACTGACCGAGTGATGAATCAAGACCTTTCATTCCTCGGTTGGGACCCGGAATTGCCAACTATTCTGGCGTTTATTCCGCGTAGTCTTGAGGGCGATATTCGCTGGATTAAAGCTGACTTTCCAACCGAATATATTATGCACACCATGTCTGCAAATGAGATTGACGGCAAAATTATTTTAGACGGCCCAATATTTGATCGAGCGCCTTTTCCATTTGAAGACGAAGTTGATATCGGGGAGGATTTTGTGCCTTTTGGTGCGGGTGTAATAGGTCGTTGGATAGTCGACCTAGAGGCAGGGCGTATTGAGACAGAGCGCTTTGATGATCGCCCCGTAGAGTTTCCCAAGATAGATGAACGTTACTACGGCAAGCCCTATACGTGCGGTTTTTTGGTTAGCGGTCCGAATTTATTCATGCTTGATACTTTAATCAAGAGAAATGTTATTACCGGCGACGAAGAAGTTTGCAAATTAGTTTACGAGCAAGATTTCGCCATATTCGAGCCAACATTTGTACCCCGGACAGCTGATGCGCCTGAGGGGGACGGTTATCTCATAGCGCCAATATCCCTTTACATGGATAACCTGTCTGAGTACGTAATCATCGACACCGCTAATTTCGAGTCCGGCCCAGTAGCGCGCATAAAGCTACCATTCCAAATAGGGTGGACGCCTCATGGGCATTGGATGAATTTCAGTGCCTGATTGAATACGAAATCTGTATTGCTATTTCGGATATATGGAATTGTTATGACATTTTTAAGTGATCATTGGTTCGATGAATACCGTCGTTTGGGCGTTGATGTTGAAGTGCCGACGGCATTCATGGGGCTTGGTATTAATTTGAATATAAAGATGAATAACGGAGAGATAACGGAAGCGAGTTACGTTAATGGGTTGCTTCAGAAGGGGCATTCTGAAATTGCTGAAACAACGATTACGGCTAGCGAGTCACTGGTATATACCGCTGTCGTACTAGGTGAATTTAAATCAGCTCTTCCGGCATATTTCTCTAAAAAGATAAAAGTAGAGGGCGAACAGGCTGCTTTGGTTAAGCTCGCTTCGGTTCGACCTACTGAGTCTCAGAAAGAGTTTTACAAAAAACTTAGAAAACTTTCCCCGTCGATGGGATAAGTGAAATGCATAAATAGAGGGCAGTAATTAATGAGTGATGTTTTAGAAATACCCATGGAGCCACTTGTGCTGGCACCGGTTCTTGAAGCCGCGCCCGAGGGAGGAATGTACGCATATTTGCTATTTGGTTTTTTAGGGCTGATTGCTGTACTTCATGCGCTTTATACCGGGTTTAAGCATAAACAGTGGATTCCATTGCTACTTTGTTTTGGGGGAGTGTTAGCCGTAACTGTAGAGCCAATGTATGACGTGTTGGGGGGTATAATTTACCGCGATACCTTTTTTGGGTTCGAGGCATTTAACCTAAATACGCCGGGTTACTTGTTCCCCGGTTACTTGTTGTGGGTGGCAACCATGCCGTGGTTGATGTATGAACAATTAAAAAAAGGCATGACTGGAATGCCTCTTTATGCATTGTCTATCGCTGTTTTTATTTCCGTTATGCTAACTGATTACGTCGGTATAAGCAGTGGTCACTGGCAATACTATGGCGAGGGGCCGTTCTCACACGTTGCCGGTTCCTTCTCAATGGGGCCGTTTTTGGTGCTGTCTGGCTGGCTGCTATTTGTATTGGATAAAAAGGTTAGGGGTTTAGCAAAGTTGTACTATGTCTTACTTCCAGGGGTGTTGTTGAACTTGGCATTTTCATGCATAAGTTGGCCAATATTCTTCACGTTGCATTCCGATATGCCGCTGATTGGAGACCTCGTCGCCGTAGCTATTACCTTGTCCCTTGCGGTAGCCGCGGTGTGGTTTGTAGATTCCGATATAAAAGATAGGCGCGCGGCCTAATTGGCCATTAAGGAAGGGCTATATATTTAAGTGCGTTTACCAAATAATAATTTTCGATATATAAGAAAGAGGATTTAAAATGGATATTTCTGAGATATTTCAACACCCACAGATTGTGTCAACTGTAGGCGGTAATTTACCGCTGTACTTGTTTGCGCCTGTTGTGCTGGGGTCGATATTGTGGTGCCTTTACTTGTCGGTTAAAGAAAGGGACTTACTGCCGATCTTCGTCTGTATCGGCGCTTTTATATGCTCTTTAAACGAGCCAATTTACGATATCCTTGGAAAAATCGTTTACGCCGAAAATAACCCGATGGCGTTCTCTAATATGGGGCGGGATATTCCCTGGTTTCTCGTCATAGGCTATATACCGTGGGTAGGTGCCCTATCCGTGCAGATTGCGAGAATGATGGCCAACGGTGTAGAGCGCAAGGTTCTACACTATATTGCATTAGGGTCCTGTATATCTGTTGTCCTCATAGAAACATTGGGTAATATGTCGAATGCTTGGCTGTACTACGGCGAAGCGCCTTTGAAATATCTTGTTGTGGCCCCTCAAATGGCACCAGTTCCGATAGTTGGCGGCTTGTTACTATACGCTTTTGCTTTTCCCCTTAAGGGACTGAAACGTGCCTTGGTCGCAATGGCTGTCAGTACGCTCGCATTGCCCATGGTGTTTGCCTCAGCGTCGTGGCCTCTTTATTACGGTTTATACGCCGAGTTGCCAAAGGTGATGGAATGGGTGTTGGGCGGAGCGATGCTGACATTCACGGTTATGACGGTGCTAGGTGCGACGTCTATAGCGTCACGTTTACATAAGGCAAAGTAGCAGCATCGTATGACAGGAAATAGGATAAAAATATGAATAAGTTATTATTTACCTTGTCGCTTACATTTATAGCGTCTACTTCTGCAATAGCTGCGGAAGGACGACGCTCAGCTATAGAAGAGGTAGTGGTTACAGCGACAAAGCGCGATGGGAATCTGCAGGATACGACAATTGCGATCTCCGCTATGGGAGCAGAGCAACTGGAATTCAGGGATGTAAGTAGCTTGTCTGACATGCAGAACTCGGTGCCGAACTTGCAGTACGGTGAAATTGGCGGAGTTCCCTTTATAGCCGTCCGAGGTATCGGCTTTAATTTACCCTTGGGCATCGGTGAACCAGGGGTGGCAGTGCATGTCGATAATGTCGCGTTACCTAGACTTGGTAGTATGAGTACGGCAGGTATGGACATGCGCCAAATAGAAGTACTTCGTGGACCACAAGGCACGGTATATGGGCGAAATGCGACGGGTGGGGCGGCTAATTTTGTATCGACTCCACCGACTCAGGAGTTTGACGCTAAAATAACTATTGGTGCTGGTTCAGAAGGGCGTCAAACTGTAGAAGGGTATTTATCCGGTCCGCTTACTGATAGGTTTCGCGGTCGCTTCTTCTATATGAAAGATGAATTTGACGGGTTTGGGATTAATGAATTTAACGGAGACAAGGTAGGTGGGACTGCAACAGAGGGATTTCGCGCGGCCCTCTCTTTAGATTTGAGCGATAGTTTAATCATCGACTTAAACATGTACAAACGAACCGATACCGGATCTGACCCAACCGCATCCCCAGTAAATATTGAAGAGTTAACCACTGTGCTGGGTACGCCGTTCTTGAAACCAGGTGTTGGTGTTAGCGGTGATCCAAATAATATTAATGACGATAGAACGCCTTTCACAGGTAAAGAAACAGAATTAGCGATCTTAACATTAAGTTGGGGGGCAGAAAATTTCGATCTAAAGTCAATTTCGGCCAAAATCCATCATAAGACAGATCAATACTACAGCGTCGATGCAACAAATTACTTCATTATAGATGCGATAAGAGACGAGGACTCGGATACCTTTTCTCAGGAGTTTGATCTATCGGGTTCACTATTTGATGCGAGTGTAGATTGGCTGCTAGGTGCGTTTTACTTCCAGGATAAGGGCAATACAAATTTCACACCCCTTTTAAATGCTGACGAACTCAGCGGCACAGCTACAACGCCAACTGGGGGTGTATTAGTATTAGATGCGCTGCTCGAAGATCAGATTAACATTGCTAAAGCTGTTTTTTCTGAAGTTTCATGGCACTTTCACGAAGAGTGGAAATTCCTGGTAGGTGCGAGGTATAGCGAAGAAACCAAGAAGGCTTTGCAAACATTTAATGCAATCATAGACTCATCAAATGTACCAGCTGCCTTACTGCCAGTCCTTAATACAGTAGTTTCGCCAGTTGCAGGTTCGGTCATAAGTGACAGTTGCAGCGAATTTTCGACTAAAGTCGGATTCACATCCTTTGACCCAAAGTTAGAACTGTCATGGCAGCCTAATGATGAGATATTAGTTTATGTTCAAAACCAGCGTGGATTCAAAGCGGGAGGAATAAGCAGCACTGAATGTGGCGAAAGCTATATTCCGGAAAAAGTAAATTCTTCTGAGGTCGGGCTGAAAGCGCAATTTTTTGACAATCAGCTAACGATTAACTCTGCGATATTTCATTACGAATACACGGATTATCAGGTGCTCGAATACAATGGTATTGGGTTGCGAGTTATCAGCGCACCAAAGGCATCCGGCGTAGGTGTGGAATCAGAAATCATGTATGCGCCAAAAAATTGGTTGAATATTGATCTGGCCTTATCCTACCTCGACGCGAAATACGATGAGTTTATTGATGAGGATGGTTTTGAAAACCCCAACTTCTTTACTGATGTCGCCGAGCCTCAGGACTTGTCAGGAATGCCATTGAATCGTGCGCCTAAATATACCGGGAACCTTGGGCTTAATTTATTTATTCCTTTTGATTCACGTTTTGTAAATGAATCACAGATTCGTCTGGAAGCATATACTACGGATTCAGTAGCGTTTACTCAGTTCTCGTACAAGGATTCGGATCGGCAAGAGGGTTATTCGTTATATAATGCCTACTTTGGGTTGAGTATGCTTGATAGTAAGTTGAATGTACGAGCTTTTGTAAAAAATATAACAAATAAAGATTATATTATCGGCGTCTTTACCGCCGATATTATTCATCTAACGTCGCAAATTCATGCCGATCCGCGGAGCTATGGATTGCAGTTGAGTTATCAGTTTGACTAACTCGGCGTTCTTCGCTGCAAAGTATTGATATAGATAATTTGCGATAAAGCGTGCGCAAATTTCTCTCGCATTGGTATTGCTCGCTAAATGGATGTCTACTGGTAAATAGTTTGCCAACGTATAGGGATTAATCATTTTGACCAAGAGAGTCTGCTCGGGCAGTCTACTTTTCATGCTGTTGTACTTCGGCTTGGCGTGTCTAGCTAATGACACGCAGGCCGGAGTCTATAATGCAACGAAAACTAGCACAGGCCACGCCATAACGAAGCAAATCACCAACCGATTACAGGTTTTCGGTGTTATAGAGTCGACTGAAAAGCCGACTATTACTGCGGAGGTTCCGGGGGTCGTTGCGGAAGTTTATGTGGACGAGGGGCAAGAGGTCGTTGAAGGACAGTTACTGGCTACATTAGATTTGAGCAATTACTTAATTGCTGAAAGCTTGTCAAGGTATGAGTTGCTTAAAAAAAAGGAAGAATTAGCGAAACGAGTTGACCATTACAAGCGAATTAGTGCTTTATCAGCGACGGACAATATTAGCCAGGAAGCTTTAGCGTCTACGAATAGAGACATAGCAATTGATAGACTATCTGTCGAGGTCATGCGCCGACATCATGAAATTGCATTACAAGACATAAAAAGGGCAAATATTGTATCGCCTATTAATGGGGTGGTTACCAAGCGTCACGCTTCCAAAGGTGACTATCTTGGCGTATCTATGCCAATTCTGTCCATTATAGACGATAAATTATTGAGGGTACGATTGAAAGTGTCTCCCAGTGATGCAAGCCGTATGGTACCAGGTCAGCGTATCGCGATTTCTTCGGTTAACTTGCCCGATAAGCTATTCGAAACTACCGTCGAAGCGATTGTTCCGGTGATTGATGCTAAAAGTAACTCTTTAGATGTGCTGGCTTCAATTCAGGATCCGCTTCTAATATCAGGGATGAGGATAGAAGCAAGTGTATATATAAGAGAAGCGTACGACGCTTTGTTGGTGCCTGAGCGAGCGCTATTTCGTCGCGAAGATAAATACTACCTGTATGTTTTAAAAGACGGGCGCGCACATGAACAGTATGTTGAGGTTGGACTCCGTCATGCTGATTTAGTCGAAATCATAAAGGGGATTACAAGCCAGACTGTTATTTTACTCGATGTTTATCAAGGAATTAGCGATGGCGCTTTAGCTAATGAATTGGGTGTGTTTGAGTGAGTCTCATCGATGTATTTGTGAAATATCGTATATTCGCGATTATGCTCAATGTCGCGGTTGTGTTATTCGGCGTTATAGGTTTAGTAGCATTAGGTGTTGACCGAATGCCAGACGTCAACGCTCCATACCTGGTGGTGGAAACGCCCTTTCCAGGTGCTCCGCCTTCAACCATTGATTCTAATGTAACGTCTATTATTGAATCTTCAGTTAATTCAATCGCTGGTGTGGAGAGAATAAACTCCTCGTCCTTAGCAGGTAATTCCAGAGTCTTTATCCAGTTTTCACGATCGGTTGACATGCAGATGGCATTTAACGAGGTGCAAAGTAAAATAAATAAAATTGCTAATCTTCTGCCAGATGAATCTGAGTTACCTGTTGTTTCGAAAGTCGACCCAAATGCACTCCCAGTAATGTGGATATTTATGAGTGGAAACAGGTCAATTGATGAGCTGACCTTCATAGCAAATCGATCAGTTAAGCGAAAAATTGAAAATATCGATGGCGTTGGAAAAGTTTTAGTCAATGGTGGAAAGGGTAATGAAATTCAAGTAGAAATTGATGAGTCGAAGCTCTTAAAGCATGGGCTGGGGTTAAACCAAGTCTACGCGGCAATTCATGCCCAACAAAGACAATTTCCCGGGGGGCATGTTACGTCAGGTGATTTAAGGAAATCGCTTAATTTAGATTTCGAGTTTCATAGCATAGCGGAATTAAAGTCTCTTGTTGTGGCCAATTATGGAGATTCCTATCAAGTAACGCTTGGCGATATCGCTGATGTCTATTTTGGATTAAGTCACAATATTGGTGTGTCTCGATTAAATGGCAAGAAAGGCGTGGCGATTGCAATAATAAAGGTTGAGGGAGCCAATACGATCGATGTGGTGAGGCGCATCACCAGTTTAATAAATGATAATAATGGCATACCCGATGGTGTTGATATAGAAATAGTGAGTAGTGAAAATGAAGTAATTGAGAGAATTATCGATTCCCTTCGGTCGCATTTGATTGAGGGCAGTATTCTAGCGGCTTTTGTTGTTTGGCTATTCCTGTTAAATACTACGTCAACGCTGGTTGTCCTTGCCTCGATACCTATTTCTCTTGCAGGTGCGGTCATCGCGATGTACTACTTCGACTTTACTCTTAATGTAATGACGATGTCTGGGTTGTTGATACTTATTGGTGTCGTGGTTGATGATGCGATTGTAGTGATTGAAAATATAGATCGTCATCTAAGACAGGAAGTTTTTGGTACGGCCGAGGTTATCGCGCGTGCAACTAAGGAAGTAGTGTTTAGTGTTTTTGCTGCGTCATTAACGTTAGTATGTATTTTTGGGGCGGTTGTTTTTATAGACGCTGCTATTGGTGAGTTTTTGAAAGCGTTCGCTATTGTTATTGTAGCAGGCGTCGCTACTTCGCTAATGGTATCACTCAGTTTGACGCCGGCCTTGTCATCTATTTTTATGTTAAAAGCTAGTGAAAAACCTTCACGAAAAATATATAAAATAATTAACAGCGGGCACGCGATTATAGATAACTGGTATGGCGTGATTTTAAATTATGTTCTATTACATAGGATTTCATTTATAGGCTGCACCGCGCTATTAGTGATTGGCTCGGGTTTTATTGCAGTAGATCTTCCAATAGAATTTTTCCCGAAAGACGACGAATCTCGCTTAATAATTGAGTTAAAAGCACCACCTGGAGTGTCGACTGGGTATATGCTCAGTCGAGTCCGTGAAGCTGAACAGCTAATATCGCAGCGCGGCGATATTAGCCGTGTATTTTCTACGATAGGGTACGATGAAGCGATTTCCGTCAATAAGGCTGAAATACGCGTATATTTGATTCCAAAAAGCAAGCGTAATTTGTCGCAGAAGGAGATCGCTAGCGAATTGCGGTCGAAATTAAGGAATGTCACAGGTGTCGAGGTGACAATAGGTGCCTTTCCTGCTTGGGCCGGAGGTAGTAATGCACCATTTGAAGTGTATATTACTGGCGAAGATTTAAATAAGCTTGCTGAATACACCGAACAAATATATGGAATAGCTAAATACCGGCCTGAACTAGGCGATGTGACAATTGATCTTTCATTGGATCAACCGAACTATAATTTTATCATAAATCGACGGGCGGCTATTCTGGCCGATGTTAGCATAAACGAAATTGCCAGTGTGTTGTCTGCATTTGGTGAGGGCTATCGTATATCTATGTTCAACGACCCGAATATATCCAGCGACCGATACGATATTGTCGTTTCACTTGGAGATAAGGGCAATGCGAACGTCGATGATTTTCGAAAGTTGTATTTTACTAATGCCAAGGGAGAAAGAGTGCCTTTCAATTCTATCATGAGCGTTAATGAAGGTTTCGGCGCGTCTTCCATAAATCGGCTAAATATGAACTTCTCAGTTGGCTTTTTCTCCTATCCGTCTATTTCGTTGGATCAAGCTGTGGCATTGTTTAAAAGTATCTCCGACGATGTTCTTCCATCCGGTTATAATATTGTGCTTGGCGGCCAAACGGAAGAGATGCAAAAAAGTAGTGGGGTTGGCGTAGTGGTTTTCGTCATAGCAATGGTGCTTGTTTATATGGTCTTGGCAAGTCAGTTTAATTCGATTTTTCAGCCCTTATTAATTATGACAGCGCAACCCTTGGCTGTAGTTGGTGGTGTCGCGGGTTTATGGATCGCGGAAGCGTCGTTAAATATATATTCAATGATTGGTATGATTTTGTTAGTCGGCTTAGTGTCGAAAAACTCAATTCTATTAGTTGATCTTATTAATCGGTATAAGCGGGATGGTATATGTACTAACCAGGCTATTTTGAAGGCATGCCCAGAGCGTATGCGGCCAATACTGATGACTTCCTTGACGGTTATACTGGCTATGACACCAGCTGCTTTCGGTGTCGGCGATGGCGCAGGAGAGTACGGTCCTTTATCGATAGCCGTGCTGGGGGGAACGATCAGTTCAACGCTGCTTACACTCCTCGTAGTCCCGGTTTGTTACTCACTTTTTGACAATTTAGCAGGGACTACGAAGCTATGTTACTTACGGCAGGAAAGTTGAATTTGCTTGATTCCTGTTTTTAGTGGGGCAGCGGCGGGTAAGATTAATATGGCTATTTGCTCGATCTTGATAAAGAAACTAGACGATGCCTATGTTTGTAAGTCTTAATTACCGGAAGAATGGTGTATTCGCCGACTTCTGAAAAACCCGAAAAACTGTCATAGACTTCGTCAGTAATGGTCTGAAGATTTTCACCTAGCACTAGCATTGTCACATTGTAGTGCCCAACCACTTTCATTACTGCGACGAAATGCTCTTGCGTCGAGACCTTCAGACAGTATTCAGACGCTTGTCCCATACCTATTCGTGCACGAACTATGGCGCCCGCGCCATAATCAAATACAAAAGGGTTTACTACGACCACTTTTCGCAGCGCGGACTGTTGCTGGAGTTTTTTTAGTCGTTGCCTCACCATTGTTTCAGAGACATTGAACTGCCGAGCGATTTCTCTGTTAGAAATTCTGGCATTTTTCTGCAACAGCGACACAATGTCTAAATCAAAGTCGTCTAGTTTAATGCGGGGGTTTAATTTCTTAATTGACGGCGTCCATGTGTCTCTCGCGATGCCACTACCATAGTCTGATCGGTATTTGACCGTTTCGCAGGCTACTTCGGTTTCAATTAGCCTAATGCCAGGTATGCGCGCTGGTAAGCTATCTGCTATAGCATAGAACTCTTGAATATTTGTGACGACAATAAGAACGTGCAGGGCGGGCCAGCCGGTGACTTCGGCAACCGACTGAACCTCATCGATTTCTGCGATTTTTTCCGAGACACTCTGAATGGAGTTCGATCCTGGATGTATATAGACGTGACCTGCAATATCGAGCCCTAAAGAGTGCATATCCCACTGTGCAGTAACTTTCAATCGATCGTCTTCGCAAAGTGCGCTAAGCCTGCTTAAAACATTTTTTTCGGAAATACCTAATTTCTCAGTTAAGGTTCTGTTTGTAATACTGGGATTGGCCCTGAGCAATTTTGTTAAATTGCGGTCGATGTCGTCTAATTCTTTCATAATAGCCACCCAGTTTGATTTGTTGACACTAAACTCAGCCCTTTATCTGAAAAAAATTGTGGAGGATCTGTGAGATCTCCAGCATCCTTCGCTATTAGCCAAGGCCCTAGTCACTGACGTAGCAATCTGCCGTTCGCTGCTCTCAATGGCTGATGAGCACCGTGCGTACACAGACTGCCAGTGCATTTCGCTCACGTAACGCCGACAAGCTCTCCCGTAACGACAATGCTGTCTGATCATTCGCAGCAGATGCGCAGTAGGGGTGTTTACTATCATCTCCTGCATATCTTGGTTTTGCCCGTCCCGGTCGTATGCGGGGAATTCCTATATTCACTTCTGGGGTCGTACCTGTAGACCTTCCCTGCCGGTTCAGCTTCGAAATTCGGGCCATCTATTTCCCTTGAGGAAGCTCCTGTCTTGGTTTGCCGCTCGTGTTATCCAGCTTCGCCCTGATAAAAGTTAGTATCAATGTTAAGTTTCTATTTATATAGGTGCACTCCAATTGCCGCAGTATCTAAAAAATATCTATATTTTTCAATATCTTAAATTTTATTAATAGCCTTTCTGAAATACGCAGGACGCTCACTGCATTGCGGGCATTTAACGCGAAATTACCTGTATGGGTCAACTTTCATTGCTTTTTTGGGCTTTTTTGCGTGTCGTCAGTGCTGCCTTTCGAGCCATATTTCGCTAATCAACCCTGCTACTACGGTACGCCGTAAGCTGAAGAGCAAGATCTAAGGGCGTTGCTGGGCGGGTGGACCTATTTCGGTTTATGTGCATTCTATAATGTTAAAAAATGGTTGCATATAAATAGAAAAATAATAAATAATGACGACATGCGTTCTTCGTGTTAGTGTTAAGTCTGTTTGGGCCTTGTTGTGGAGCGGTTGCTTGGTCGTCAACCCAAGTGCCTGCTTCGCGCTATATCGTCTGCGCGTAGGGCTCTATTTGAGATCGTGATAGCGCTAGTTAGGTAGGAAATTTGCGGTTTCAACGTGCTTAAGCTGGGCAGGTATCACATTGTTGGAGGTAATTATGAACTCATATGACCTAATCATAAAAAACGGTACGATTATTGATGGTACTCAAGCGCCAAGGTTTATGGCTGACATTGGCATCAAAAATGGGTGTATTGAAAAAATAGGTAGTTTAACGGGTGAATCTGCTTTAAGGACCATAGATGCAGAGGGAAAAATTGTCGCGCCTGGGGTGATTGACACCCATACACACTACGACGCTCAAATGTTCTGGGACCCCTATTTAACCAACTCCAGCTGGCACGGCACTACGTCTGTAACGGTCGGTAATTGTGGCTTTGGCTTCATGCCGTGCCGCGAAAGCGATCGCGAGCGCTATATGAAAATGATGGAGGCGACAGAGCAAGTTCCGTTGAATGCAATGCAGAGCGCCTTGCCCTGGACGTGGGAATCCTTTCCTGAGTGGATGGCCGCAGTGCGAGCAATTCCAAAGGGAATTAATGTGTCGGCGTACTTGCCGCTGAACTCGCTCATGATGTACGTCATGGGTGTTGAAGCTGCCAAAACACGTCCCGCAACTGCCTCGGAACGCGCCGAGATGCGCAGGCTATTACACGAAGCAATGGATGCGGGAGCGGTAGGTTTTGGATTCTCATTTTTGCAAAACTATAACTCCCATAAAGATTTCGATGGCTCACCTATGCCGACAGATTCTATGCAGATAGAAGAAGCGTACAATTTATGTCGCGTGCTAAAAGAGCGCGGGGAGGGCGTCGTGCAGGCATTGATGGAAATTCCCGGAATGCCTGAAAGTAATCGAGCACAATGCGAGGAGCTGGCGAGGCTTTCAGGTCGCCCAGTGTTATTCAATGTTGTGGTTGCGCTCGATGTAATGCCCGACTTCCACCGAGATACGCTCGCATGGCTTGATGAAGTGCGAGCAAAGCAGTTACCTATTTACGCGCAAGCTCTGTGTTGCAGGATTTGGGTGCAGTCCAGCGCTGAAGACTTCACAGTATGGGATGCTCACCCGTTGTTTGCCGCTTTTACCGCAGCAGACCGCGAAGGGAAAATTGCAATGGCATCAGACCCTGATTACCGCTCTAAGGTAAGAGAGTGGTATCAGCCGGAGAAATTTTATGCAGGTGGAGGGCCTTTGGAGAATTGGGTTATCACAGATGCCTGTGGTTCGAGTTACGCGAAATATGAAGGCCAAACGATTGCGGCAATTGCCGAGCAACATAGCGCCTGTGTGACGGACACCTTCTGGGATATGGTGGTGGCGACGGAAGCCAAATTAGGATTTAAAAATCCGCCCTCCCTGAGTGTGGATCCGGTAAAAGTCACTGAATTGCTTTCGCACCCTCAGGTTATTCCTGGTACTTCGGATGGGGGCGCTCACGTGAAGATATCAGTAAGCGGGCACTATCAAACTGACTTTATAGATTGGTTGGTCCGAGAGCAAAATATGATGAGTCTGGAGCAGATGCATTATAAATCCAGCTACCTACCAGCCCGCCTGCTGGGCTTCGAGAAACGCGGAGCGCTTCTGGAAGGCTACGCCGCTGACATAATGGTGTACGATTTCGAAAAAATAAATTACAACCAGGAGCGCTATGACCGTGTTGAGGACTTGCCGGGCGGCGACTGGCGTTGGGTAGTTTACGCCGAAGGGATAGATAACGTGATTGTCAATGGAGAGGTTATCTTTACCTCCAATGGGGCGTGTACGGGAGCTCACCCTGGACGAATGCTGAATTGCAGTGGCGCCATGCTCGAGCAAATCGATGATAAAGCTGCATAAGCGTTCGTAGGCGGGGCGATAATTAAAGAACGAATTAAAGCATTTTTCTGCACTGTTTCGAGGTTGCGTGTAATGATAATTCACGTCAGCTTATTGCCTGTAAAAGGATGTCTTATGCTTGTCGTTAAACTTAATAAAAAAGTGATCAGGCATACATAATGCAGAAAGTTGACACGGAAAATACAGTTAAATCGCCATGCGTTAGAGTATGCAAGTTTAATGCGGACGGACATTGTCTCGGTTGTTTCCGGCATTTAGGTGAAGTAGAAAAGTGGATGGTGCTGAAAGATCACGAGAAGATCGGCATTTTGAAAGAAACAAAAAAACGGCGTGAAAATTATTGGGACTCATTTAAAAAATGATAACTAAATAAAGGTTATCTAAACCTTTTATACGTGATCGGCAGGCTCAGTCTAACTATAAAAATCTAATTATCAATAAATGAGGTTGGTATGAAAAAATTCGATTTAAGCGGGAAGGTCATTATTATCACGGGTGCGGCGAATGGTATTGGACAACGTTGCGCTTATGATTTGGCGGCAATGGGAGCTACTATCGTAGCCACGGATATAGATGTCGAAGGAGCAAAATCCACAGTCGAAAAAATTGTTACTGAAAATGGTAAGGCTATTTCCATTAAGCATGACGTAACTAGCGAAGAAGATTGGAGCACTGTTGTAAACGTGTGTGAACAACAGTTCTCCCGGCTTGATGTATTAATTAATAACGCGGGGATTATGATGCATATTCCGTTTTCAATTTGCACATATGAAGACTTTAAAAAGCAGCAAGTTATTAATGTTGATAGTGTTTTTATGGGTTGTAAAGCGGCTTGCAAGCTGCTAGCAGAGTCAGGGGCCGATGGCGCGGGAAGCTCGATCATAAATTTATCCTCCGTGTATGGCCAAATAGCCGGACCAATGCACTCTGCGTATTGCGCATCTAAAGGAGCCGTGCGAATGCTGAGTAAATCACTAGCAACAGAATTTGGGCGAATGGGTACGAAGATTCGTGTCAATTCAGTGCATCCTGGGCCAGTTAATACAGAGTTAGGAAGAGGAGCACTATCGGCGGCTGCAAAGCTCGGTGTAATTGCCGATGAGGAGCAGGCGTACGAAGCCGTAGGCGCGTTGTTTCCGATGGGCCGCTGGGGAGAGGCAGAAGATGTTGCTGGCGTAATCGCATTCTTGGCCAGCGATGCCTCGAGCTTTGTGACCGGAGCAGAACTCGTAGTAGATGGAGGTTACTCGATCGTCTGATGTCGACCTACATAATCTCTGTTGACATAAGCGATTTCCAAAGGCATTCAGTAGTGACAGTGAACAAAGATCACACCATGCTACTACGGTTGTAGATAGTTTTACCAATTATAGAAGGAATTTGGCGGTGGGTGATTCAAGTAAAGTTACAAGAATTGATGACAATGAACTCGGCGCTCAAATTGTATCACATTCTCGGCAAGCTAGATTTTTGGGGACTAGCCCTGAAGAGTGGCAAGTTCGCCTTAAGGCACTTATAGCTGCTCAAGAAGAAGTAGTGGGCGATGTTAGTGTCGAAAATGTTCGACAAGTCGGCGAAGCGGCCGGCGGCTCCAATGGCACATTGCTTTTCGACGCCGCTTTTGTAACTAAAGACGGTTTGGTGAGTGGAAAATTTGTACTGCGATTTTTGCCAACTGAAGGCTTATTTCACGAGTACAAGCTAGAAGCCCAGTTTGGTTTGCAAAAAGCACTTGAATCGACATCAGTACCTGTGCCAGCGCAGCGGTGGTTAGATGCTGAAGGAGCCTATCTAGTTCGGCCAGGCTATGTAATGGAGCAGGTAGAAGGTGTTAGTCCGCCTATGGTCTGGAAGGTGGCGGGACTTATCGCTGAGGCGTCTGTTGAAGATCGACGATCGATGACCACTGAATTAATTCGCGCGGTTGCCGATATCCATAAGGTGAATTGGCGCGAGGCGGGATTAGAGTGGCTTGAAGATCGCGCTGCGGGGAAAAATCCCATAGAGCGTGAAGTAAATTGGTATTGGGATGCACTGAGTTGGTCAGGCAATAATGAGTATATTGAAAGCTTGGGCCCGGTTAGAGAATGGCTGATTGCGAATGAGCCACTAGATATGGACCTGGTTCTGTGTCACGGCGATTGTAATTTTGGCAATTACATGTTCAGTAATAATAAAGTAACGGCGGTAATTGATTGGGAGATGTCTTTTTTAGGCGCCCCAGAATGCGACCTATCTTTTTTGGTAACCGGCCATGATGTATTGGGTGCTGAATTACCGTGGCCTGAAGGTGCGCTCAGTTTCGAAGAGATGTTTGCCGAATACGAGCGTGTAAGTGGCAGGAAACTTCGGAATATGGATTACTTCTATCTTTTCTCAGCCTACCGGATTGCAGTGATTAATGTGCTTGCGATGAAGCATTTTCCGGAAGAAGCGCTTGAAAGTATTATGCCAATATTAAAGCGCGGGCCTGAACTCTGTATAGCAAGATCCAAAAAAATAGCTGGTATCTGAATGCTTAATAAGAAAACGTCTTTTTATCACGACGTTTTGTTATTTTAAAAATACATAAAAATTTGAAGGCGCCCGCCGAGTAATGTTAATAAATAGAATATAGGTCTTATTATGTCTTTATACTCAGAAATAGATCTTCCCCATAAAGTTGGCGCTCATATTGATTGGCAGGAGTCGTGGGTGCTGATTTTTCGTGACAGAAAATCAGGTTGTGTCGGTTTTTTACGCACTGGTGCCTATCCTAATCAGGGCATAACCCAAACCCATTGGGGTATGGCGCTGCCAGATGGAACGAGGTTCCGGAGCCATTTACTAGATCGTAAGATGGAGCCGAATGATCGTACTGAAACATCCGCGAGCTCCGGCACAATGAAGTTTTCAATCCCCAATATGGAATATGTGCGCTTTGAAGCGCATCACAAAGACGCGGAAGCCGATTTACGATTGTATGATTTCTATTCTTCTCAGCAGTGGGAAATGATCGGAGCTAGTCAGTCACACGACGGTGGTGGCGGTGAGGCTCATGGCCACCCTGAAAGTGCTGGCCGAGTCGAAGGTCGCGTTCGCATAGGCGATAGAGTCATCGATATTGAAAACGGAATAGGCTACCGGGAGCACGGTTTCGGTCCACGTGTTATCGGACAAAAACCTGAAGAGCTATTCCGTAGCGCTCGGGCACATTTCGGCACAGTCGGGCCGGAACTATCGTACTCTGTCATTACAATGCATGACGCGCGTGGTGGTTTTCACAAAATGGGCTACGTAATGTGCGATGGTGTGCGTAAAAAAATCAAAGATTTGCACACCATAAACTACACTTTGGGCGATGGTTTCTCTGTGGTTGGCGGAATGACAATCGTTAAACTAGAGAATGATGAGTTAATACGCATTAACGTCGAAACCGTTGATGGTGTTGTAACCTCCACTCACCTCAATAATGGCGGTATTGGTTCATCATCCGCAGGAATTGAAGCGCTATCTATCCCGACGTGGAATGGCCTGGATGGAATTTGTGATTTTAATATGATAGACAATGCGCATCGTGGCCAGCTACCGGTTTCACACTTGCTTAGGGCGAATGCTGAAGACGGCCTTTCACAGCGCGCTACGGATATGGAATGGGTAATGAAGGAATCTGGCCTTACGCGCCTGATCTGATTTTCACAGGATTTTGAATTTTCAATGTAACGATAAAAACGAAACCTAATGGGTTTTGAGGACGATATGCACTCCAAGAAATACGGAATTAATTCTCTGTTAAAGAATTCTATTCAAGCCGTGGCCGTAGCAGCGGTAGGCATGCAGAGTTTAGCTTTATCCGCGCAAGAGCTTAATAGTGAGGCAAATCGTCCTCAAGAATCGAAAAAAAATAGAAATGTAATAGAAGAAGTGCTGGTAACGGCTCAGAAACGATCTGAGAACTTGCAGGACGTTCCTATTTCAATCAGTGCCCTAGGCGAAGAGAGTATCAAAGATCGTCAGGTTGAGGGCATGGAGGATTTGGCGATGCAGATCCCCAGCTTGCAGTATGCGCAATTCTCAGGGGTCGGCGTGCTGAGTATCCGGGGCGTAGGCTTTGGCTTTGTGAGTGGCGGCGGCGAGAACTCTATTGCCGTGCATTATGACGGCGTATATGTTTCTGCGCCTGGCGCAGTGACCATGCTGCAAGAAGACATGGCAGGTATAGAGGTATTGCGGGGGCCACAAGGCACCCTGTACGGCCGCAACGCGACTGGCGGCGTTATAAACATGATCTCGCCAAAACCCGCGGAAGAATTTGGTGCCGGGGTGTCGGCCTTGACGGGAAGTTTCTCTCATGAATCATACTCCGCATATGTATCTGGGCCTTTATTGGATTCGGTAAGGGCGAGGCTCAGTGTGTCTAAAAATCAAAAAGACGGCCATATCAAAAACCTGCTTCGCAATGAATATGTGGGCGGTGTTGATAATGAGAGTATTCGACTAGGTGTTGATATTGATTTGTCTGAGGCACTTAGGGTTGAAATAAAGGGCTTTAAATCCGATGAGGATTTTGAAGGCCCTGTAAGCGAGCCAATTTATAATTCAACCACAATGATGCCAGCAGAAGATAGCGATGACGCAAAGCCTTGGCGGATCCGCTCAGATGCCGATTACATGTCTACGCGATCATTGGAAGGTGGTTTAGTGAAGTTCATGTACGATATATCTGATACTTTAACACTGACGTCTTTAACCGGCTACAACGTGTTTGAAAGTAGCATGAACTGGGACGGTGACGGTACCAGCTCACCGGTATTTACCGGCGATGTAGATAATAAGAAAGTGCAGTGGACGGAAGAACTTAATTTAAGTGGAGACACTGAGAATAGTAAATGGATTATTGGTCTTTACTATTACCAGGACAAATATGATTTGTCGAATATAGTCCATGTGGCGCAATCCACAGAATTTAGCGTGGTTGAATTTCCGGATTTACTCGCGCTTTCCAGTGCACGGGTAGATTATCCGTCTAATGAAAAGACGGTCAGCAAGGCAATATACGGAGATATTACCTATGACTTTAGTAGTGACTTTAGGCTTTATACTGGGCTTCGCTACACCGAAGACAATAAAGAGTTTGTTCAAACCGTATCGACTGTTCTTCCGGGCGATGTAACGAGCGATTCCTGTCGAGACCTGTATCAGGAAAGCGAAGAAACAGCATATACAGGACGCCTAGGTTTGCAGCTTGACTTTAACGATACTACAACAAGTTATGTTCAGGTGGCATCTGGTTATAAGGGCGGCGGTTTTGCGATTGATGCCTGTGGCCAAAAATACCTCCCCGAGGAGATTTATTCTGCAGAAGCTGGAATAAAAACGACAGTATTGGACGATAAATTGCGCTTGAATAGTTCTATTTATAGTTACGACTATAAAGATCTGCAGTATGAAGAAGTGGTTGTTCCGGTTGTTAATGTTCATAACGCAGACGCGGAAATCATTGGGGTGGAATTTGAGCTTATAGCACTTCCATTTGGTGGTTTACAAATTGACTCCCAAATATCACTGGCCAAGGCTGAATATACAGAATTAAACAGCGCCGACTCTGCGAATAATGATCCAAATCAAGATACCGATCAAAGTGGCAATCCAGTGATGAGAACGCCTGATTGGCAGGGTACCTTGGGCCTGCAATACGAATTCTTTTTGGAAGGCAGCGAAATCTACATAACGCCACGATTTGAAGGCCTATGGAGCGCAGGCTACCAAATGCGCGTTTACAATGACCCTGTGGATGAGCAAGGCGAATATAGGCTTTACAATGCTTATTTAAATATTGCGGCGCCAAACTTAAGCAAATCTGGGGCACTGACTTTCCGCGCGTTTACTAAAAACATTGGCAATACCGTCGTGCGTGGCGCGATCATTGATGCGCAAACCTATCGTATGGTGTCACTCGCTTCGCCAAGAACCTATGGATTTGAAATTTCGTATGATTTCTAGTACGGCGTTTCATTGACTTAACATCGACGCCATTAGTGCGCTTGGTATGAACACACTATAGCTAAGCGCATTAGCTATAGTGTTTTCTAGACCTTATTACCTTGAAAAAAGGGAGTATTCATGACTGACTTAGTTATTGTGGAGAAACGATCTTCGGTTGCCACCGTTACATTAAACCGCCCAGATTCTATGAATGCCTTATCGCAAGCGATGATGAAGGCATTAACTGCTGCGTTTCGGTCGCTACAGCAAGACCAAGATATCGCTGCTGTAATTCTTACTGGTGCAGGTAAGGCATTTTGCGCCGGTTTGGACCTAAAGGAATTGAGCGAGAAAAGCTTAGAGGGATTTAAGCTGGAGGGTGATCACGATATCGAATCGGCGATATTAGAATTTGACCGCCCGGTTATTGGCGCCATTAACGGCGTCGCCGCAACCGGAGGCTTTGAATTGGCTTTATGGTGCGACATGTTAGTTGCGACTAATACCGCGCGCTTTGTCGACACCCATGCCCGCGTAGGCCTCGTCCCAGGTTGGGGCTTGTCCCAGCGTTTGTCCCGGATGATCGGTATTAATCGTGCGCGCGAGTTGTCGTTTACCGGGAATTTTTTGCCTGCTCAGCAGGCGGAGTCCTGGGGTTTAGTCAACCGCGTTGTGGACGCCGCGGATTTACTGCCTACCTGTGAGTCGATTGCCAAAGATATTAGTAGTTGTCATCGCACTACCTTGGTTCGCTACAAGCGTGTGATTAACGAAGGCGCCGGCATGTCGCTACAAAATGCGCTGACGTATGAAAAGCTGGCAATGGATCTGCACTCAGCCACACAGGGCAGTAGTGATATTAGTGAACGCAGAGAGAGTGTAATCAATAGAGGGCGTACGCAGACTTGAGCGCCCTATGAAACTGATTAAATTAGTGTATTGCATACACCGAAACCCCAGCCTCACCCGAGACCAATTTCACGCCTATTGGCTAGATAAGCATGCTCAATTGGTAAAACAGTATGCTGAGTTCCTTGGTGCATTTCGTTATGTGCAAAGTCATGCCATCAATTCTAGGGCTGCGGACGCGATGCGTAAGCAACGCGGAATCGAAAGTAAATCCTATGACGGTATTACAGAATTTTGGTTTCGCGTTGATAAGCAGGCAGCGAAGAATGCTTCACCAATAGACCAAGATAAAATTGACCATATTCAACAGCGCCTAATCGATGACGAACGCAATTTCATCGATTTCTCTTCCTCAAGTTTGTTTATTACAGAAGAGCATGAAATATACCGTCTTGATTAATGCGTTTAAAAATTAAAAGAAAGGTTTTCTTATGGAAATGAACCAGCAGTGGCGTTTAGCCAAACGTCCAGTCACTGATTTAAGTGAGGACGACTTTGAGTGGTCTGAGCAGGCTATACCCCCATTACAAGCTGGTGAGGTGTTGATCAAACATTTGTACCTGTCTTTAGATCCGACAAATCGCTTATGGGTAAATGAAGAGGATAGTTATTTTCCCGCCGTCGTCATCGGCGATGTTATGCGCGGTGGTGGCGTTGGTGTTGTGGAGCAATCGCTCAATCCCCGTTACAAGCAAGGTGATTTCGTACAGGGTATGTTGAACTGGCAGCGCTACGCTATTGATGATGGTAGCGGTATTTCAAAAATACGAGTAACAGAAGATCTTCCCATTACCGCCTATCATGGGATATTTGGCCCGATTGGGATGACAGCTTATTTTGGTCTTATGGATATTGGTAAGCCTCGCGCAGGTGAAACCTTAGTGGTTTCAGCGGCAGCGGGCGCAGTTGGGTCACTTGTTGGGCAAATGGGTAAACAGGCAGGCTGCCGGGTTGTCGGTTTGGCCGGTAGCGACGAGAAATGCCGCTGGCTCACCGAGACCCTGGGTTTTGATGCCGCGATTAACTACAAAACCGCGAATATCCGTGAAAGCCTGCTTGCGACCTGCCCAAAGGGTATCGATATTTACTTTGATAACGTCGCCGGTGAAATTTTGGAAACGGTATTGGAACAAATCAATATTGGTGCGCGTATCCCGCTGTGCGGAATGATTTCGCAATACAATAATGAAGGGGCTATTACCGGGCCTAAAAATTTCGCAAATATATTAATGAAGCGGGCAACATTAAAGGGCTTTATTGTTATTGATTACTTTCAGCGGGAAAAAGAGGCATTTGACTACCTTGAAAAGGGCTTGCGCTCAGGCCAATTGCAATATCGAGTTGACGTTGTTGATGGTTTGCAGTCTGCGCCAAAGGCGCTAGCTAGACTGTTTAATGGCAGCAATACAGGCAAGTTAATTGTGAAAGTTGACCCGAGCTGGCAGGACTAACCGCAATGGAATTAAAACCGCTGTTTTCTTATCGAGCCGATCTCGATAAACCTATTCATATTGGCAGCGCTGCATTTGGTGTGCGCGATATTTTGCGGATTAAAGGCGGTGAGGTATGGGGAGATGCCTTGTCGGGGAAATTACTTCCTGCTGGCGGTGAATTCCAGTTAACCGACGTCAATGGTTACTTTCGTATAAATGTTCGTTTGGTCATCGAATCAAGCGAGGGCATCCCTATTTATATGCACTATACCGGGGTCGCAGATATGCCTCCGGCCTTTAAAGCAGAAGTATACCGAAAGGGCTATAGCGATTTTGGTGATTGTTATTTTATGACGCAACCGCGCTTTGAATGTGGTCATGAAAAGTATCAGTGGTTAAACAATATTGTCACCGTGGCAGAAGGCCGGGTTGCCGGTGCATCTGCTGTTGAATATCGCGTATTTGAATGCGTTCATTCCTTAGCCTGAGCGAGATGCCACGCAATGACATATGACGAGATAGAATGCTTTAAGGTAACGGTAAACGATCATATCGCAACGGTCACCATTGATTATCCGCCAATTAATCTGATGGATTTAAGGATGATTAAGGCGTTATACGCACTAGCGAAATTGCTTTCGGTGGATGAGGCGCTGCGCGTTATTATTTTTCGTAGCGCAGATCCAGATTTTTTCATTGCCCACGCAGACCTCAATTTATTGCTTCATACCCAAGATAATCCCCTCGATCCAGAGCGCTTAAATTTAATTAATAAGACTTTCGAGATGTTCCGAACCATGCCAAAGGTGTCTATTGCGCAAATAGAAGGCCAGGCTTATGGCGGCGGAAGTGAGTTTGCATTGGCACTTGATATGCGTTTCGCGGCCATTGGCAAAACGCGTTTGGGTCAACCAGAGGTGGCCTTAGGTATTATTCCTGGCGGTGGCGGCTGTACACGATTGCCGGAATTGGTTGGCCGAGGTCGGGCTTTGGAAATTCTATTAGGCTGTGAAACTTATAGTGCAGAAAAAGCCGAGCGCTATGGCTATATTAATCAGGCCCTACCCGCAGATTCCATTAGTGAAACCGTTGACGCATTAGCGCGGCGTATTGCGTCTTTCCCCAGTGAGGCGATTGCTGCCGTTAAGCGTTCGATTAATATAAAACCAGAATGGACAATTGAAAAACGTTTAATTGAAGAACAGAAGCATTATACCGCTGCAGCAAGTAGCAACGAAGCGAGGCAGCGAATACTGCTGGCACTCGCCGCGGGACTTCAGCAGCGGGATATTGAACTGGTTAATTTCGACGCGATACTGTTGCAAAAAAGTGGCGAATAATCACTGCGGCGACGACTTAGATTTTTCATATTGATTGCGCGTTTGTAGTGATAAAAAGCAGATAAAAAGTATATAGGGACTATAGCAATGAACTTTGAATTTACACCCAAAATGCAAGATCTCTACGATCGCGCAAAACGCTTCATAGAGACTGAAATACGGCCCCTAGAGAACGATTGGTGGCAGTGGAATCACAAACCTGAGAATTTATGGAAAGTGTGGCCAGAAATGGAGGGCCTTAAAGATAAGGCACGCGCTGAAGGTTTGTGGAATTTATTCTTGCCGCATGCGTATGGGGACTACGCACAAGGATTCTCCAATTTAGAGTATGCACCAGTTGCTGAGCTGACCGGCGCATGTACACCTGCCAGTGAAATTTTTAATTGCATGGCGCCCGATACCGGCAATATGGAAGTTTTAAAGATGTTTGGCACGCCAGCGCAGCAGGAGCAATGGTTGATACCGCTGCTAGAAGGCAAGATCCGCTCGGCCTTCCTCATGACCGAGCCTCAGGTAGCCTCTTCTGACGCGACGAATATTGAAACGTCGATTGTCGCAGATGGTGACGATTATGTGATTAATGGTCGGAAATGGTGGATCTCCGGCATTATGGATCCGCGCTGTGAAATATTGATTGTGATGGGCAAAACCAATCCTGATGCGCCAAAACACCAGCAGCAATCAATGATATTAATTCCTCGTAATACCCCCGGGGTGAAAATAGAACGCTGTCTCACCGTATTTCATAGTATGAACTCGCCAGGTGGTGAGGCCGAAGTGTCGCTGAGCAATGTTCGGGTGCCGAGAGATAATTTGTTGCTCGGCGAGGGCCGGGGTTTTGAAATCGCGCAGGGTCGGCTTGGGCCAGGCCGAATCCACCATAGTATGCGTATGGTCGGCGCCGCTCAGCGCTGCTTGGAATTGATGATAGAGCGTGCAGATAGCCGCGTTGCCTTCGGTAAAAAATTGAGTGAGCAAAGCTCTGTTCGACAAGATATCGCACGATCTTTTTGTGAAATTCAACAGGCACGCCTCCTCACTATGCAAGCGGCGGATAAAATGGATCGGGAGGGAAATCGCGCCGCTATGGATTTAATCACGGCAATTACCATTGTTGGCCCAAGCATGTGTCAGCAAGTGGCGGATAGGGCGATTCAAATTCACGGGGGAATGGGCGTTAGTGATGATACCCCTATTGCCTATTACTGGACCTTGGCAAGATATATCCGCATTGCAGATGGCCCTGACGAGGTCCATATGGATCAGTTAGGGCGCCGTTTGATCAAGCAATACCAATAAATAAGCGGCAATTATAATGAAAGCGTTGGTTTTTAAGGGATCGAGAAACATTGTTTACGACAGTTTCCCCGATCCCACCCTTGAAGCAGCTAGTGATATTCTGATTGCGGTAAAAGCGTGCTCGATATGCGGTTCGGATTTGCATATTTACCATGGCGACCGTATTGGCCCTCATGATTATAGCAAGGCGATGCCAGCGTTTTGCGTTGGCCATGAAACCATAGGCGAAGTGCTTGAAGTAGGTGCTGCTGTAAAACAGCACCGGGTTGGCGACCGGGTAATGGTGTCACCTGGGGTCGGCTGTGGTCATTGCCCGCCGTGCTTGCGCGGGCAAATAGCGCATTGCCATCAACCGCGCATGGCCGGGGCATTCGGAACCCATCTCGGTTTAAATGGCGGGCAGGCAGACTATTTCAGGGTGCCCCACGCGGATCTTATCGCTAGAACAATTCCCGACGGGGTCAGTAATGATCAAGCATTGCTACTTACCGATGCGCTTAGCACCGCCTATTTTGGTGTTAAAGGCGCGCAATTAGCACCCGGCGAAATCGCGGTGGTCATTGGTTTAGGCCCCGTTGGCCTATTGGCGGTGGAGTGTTGCTACGCCCTTGGTGCTGAGCGTGTTTACGGTATAGACCCTGTTGCCCACCGTCGTGATCTTGCGCAAGCGCTGGGCGCCATTAGCCTATCGCCAGATGAAGCAATGCCCATAATTAAGCAGCAAACTCAGGGCTTAGGCGCAGATTGTGTTATTGAGGCCGTTGGGCTTGAGGCGACCATTTCTCAGGCATTTAAGTTGGTTCGTGTTGGCGGGCGCGTTTCGGTATTGGGTATTGCCCAGCAGGGTGCAGTCTTACCAATGGCTTATGTGCAAATGAAAAACATTAGTTTGTTTACCGGCGTTGCCAGCGTCGTTAATACGTGGTCAGAACTCATCCCCCTTTTACAGCAAGGGCGAATTAAGGCTGGAAATATGTTTTCACACCGTTATTCATTGGCGGATGGTGCCCAAGCCTACGCCAAGTTTGATGCCCGTGGCGACGATACCTTAAAAATGATGATGATCCCTTGAGCGAGAATCTACTATGACGACCAAGTTTGCGAACGCGCTGGATTTTACCGGGAAAACGGTTTTGGTTACCGGTGGCTCTGATGGTATTGGCTACGGCATCGCCAAGGTCTTTAGGGCGGCTGGCGCCGAGGTCAGTATTACTGGCACTCGCTCAGCAAATGACTACGAACAAGATTTTTCAGACTTGCGATTTTTACAATTAAATGTGGTCGATCATGCCAGTGTTGCAGCGCTCGTTAGGGAGTTTAGTCAGCTAGATGTATTGGTTAATGCCGTAGGAACGGTACTGTACAGCAGCAAGGAATTTGATCGCGACGGCTTTGATCACGTTATGACCGTTAACCTGAATGGCGTCATGGATGTCTGCAATAGTTTTAAGGATCTATTGGCGGCAAGCCAGGGCTGTATTGTAAATCTGGATTCGGTTGTGGCATATCAGGTGGCGCGTAATAACCCCGCTTATTCCGCGAGCAAAGCGGGCTTAAAGCATTTGAATAAAGTACTTGCCTGGAAGTGGGGGAAGTTAGGCATTCGGGTTAATGGCGTTGGCCCTGGCGCAGTACCAACCAAGCTTACTGCTAAGCAAATGAATACCGACGCAGAGGCCGTGTTTGCCGCAAAAGTACCCGTCGGGCGTTATGGGACGCCAGAAGACATCGCTGGGCCGGTGCTATTTTTGGCTTCACCCTTGGCAGCCTATGTAACGGGTACGTCGGTGTTAGTTGATGGCGGCTTAACACTGCTCTCGGGCCTATGATGAAAACGAATAAGGTGTTTAGTATGTTTTTCAATGAGGAACAGCAAGCTCCGCAAAGCTGGGAGCGTGTTAAGCAGTATTTGGCTGGCCACGATTTGGCACTGGATCTTGATGCTGGTATTCGGCAGTTCTCTTCGGGCGCGGCAAATATGAATTATCTCATTCATATTAACGGCCAAAAGGCGGTGATGCGTTGTCCGCCTAAAGGCTCGTCGCCAGGCGCGAATGATGTGGCTCGGGAATACAAGGTCTTGTCAGGTTTGGCTAGCCAGTATTCCTATGCACCAAATGCCATTCACCTGTGCGAAGACAGCAGCATTACGGGTGTTCCTTTCTGTATCAGTGAATTCAGAGAAGGGACGCCGATTACCACGGTATTGCCAGAGAGTTTGGCTGAGCAGCCAAATATAGGTCGTAAGCTAGGCGAGCTATCACTCAGCGCCTTGGCAGAATTACATCGTGTCGATGTTGATGTGGCGGGCTTATCGGCACTTGGAAAAAAGGACGGGTTTCTTGAACGCCAAGTCGAGGGCTGGGGGAAGCGCGCTAAACGGGTATTGCCGCCGGACGATTTAGAACGTGCCGAACGGGTCGTCAATATGCTGAGAGCAAGTTTGCCTACGTTCCGCCCAAATAGCTTAGTACATAATGATTTCAAGCTAGACAATATGTTGATCGATCCCGAGAGACTGACGCTAAATGCGGTACTGGATTGGGATATGTGTACCCTCGGTGACCCACTGTTTGACTTGATGGTGACCATTTTGTACTGGGGTAGTACGGACGATAGCGAATTATTCAAGCATTTAGCCAGAATGCCCTATGAGGCCGATGGATGGATGAGCCGAAGTGAGGCAATTGATTATTATCTCGCCTTATCAGATTACCCACGAGACACCGAGGCCTTGGTCTTTTATTGGACTTTGGCCCTGTTTCGCTTTGCAATCATCATCGCCCAGCTAATAGCGATTTACGAGGCTGACGCCATGGAAACGGTGCATGTGAATAAAAATAATCTACTGGAGGTGAAAGAGCGAGTAAGTCTTATTCTAAATGAACTCGTAGCCCCTAGTGTGGACAACCATACGATTCTATTTTCACGCTAGTTAAAATTCTAGTTTTTTGATAAAAATTATTTTTTAAACCGAGAATGAGGAGGCTATGATGTCAACGAAACCGCGGTCGTTTATAGCGTGACGTTAAGTCGAATTTTTAGTGTTTAGTATTAAAGGAGTGGTCTGTGGATCTTAATTTCTCAGCAGAGGATGAATTGTTTCGGCTGCAAGTTCGTGACTATTTTAAAAATGATTATCCTAAAGACATTATTGCTAAAGTTAGCGCTGGAAAATCAATGGTTAAAGCCGATTATCAGCGTTCTGAGCAGGCACTGGCTAAAAAGGGCTGGCTGGCGGTTAACTGGCCTAAGGAGCACGGCGGTCCCGGCTGGTCGGTAGTGCAACGTTATATATTTGATGAAGAGTTAGAGATAGCTGGGGCACTAAATGTTATTCCCATGGGCTTGTTGTATTTTGGCCCGGTGTTATACACCTTTGGGAGTGAAGCGCAGCGCGAGCGTTGGCTCCCCGGCATTTTAAACAGCACTACTTTTTGGGCGCAGGGTTATTCTGAACCGGGGGCAGGCTCGGATCTGGCTTCATTAACATGCCGGGCAGATCGCCAGGGGGATGAGTACTGCATTAATGGCAGCAAAATTTGGACTAGTTATGCCCATTTTGCTGATTGGATATTCTGTTTAGTACGTACCGACCCAGCATCTACTCGTCACGACGGTATTAGCTTTATTTGTGTTGATATCCGCAGCCCCGGTGTTGAGGTAATACCAATTCGCTCAATAGATGGCGAACATCACCTGAATCGTGTCGAGTTTAATAATGTCAGAGTGCCGATAGAAAACCGGATCGGCGACGAAGGCAAGGGCTGGCATTACGCTCAATATTTGCTCGGCCATGAGCGCACTTCTTATGCGCATGTCGGGGCGCGAAAAGCAGAGCTTGCGCTTATAAAAAATGCCGCTAGAACCGCAGGCGTTGGCGGTAGCTCCCTACTTAAAGACCCTTTATTTGCCAGTAAACTAGCGCGCACTGAAATAGCAGTAAAAACCCTCGAGTACACGACATTACGTATTTTGTCTGCCACCCAAGTGGGCGCTGCACCAGGAAATGAATCTTCTATTCTAAAAATATTGGCGACGGAATGCGCCCAGGCAGTGAGTACCTTAATGCTTGAATTAGCCGGGGCTGATGGACTGACTGAAAAAGCAGTTTCATTGCCACTAAGTGAACGCCAAGGTCTTAGTGGCGCAATGTGTACCGAAAAATATTTGTTTGATCGTGCCCAAACGATCTACGGCGGTACTACTGAGATTCAAAAAAATGTAATCGCTAAACAAGTATTGGGGCTGCGCTCATGAATTTTGATTTAAGCTCAGAACAAATCATGTTGCGTGACTCGGCAAATCGTTATGTTAAAGAGTGTGGCGCAAGTCCTAAAAGCACCGATGCCGAAGTCTCGCTTATTCAAGATTTTGCCAAATTGGGGTGGTTGGGACTGTCGCTACCAGAAAAATGCGGCGGCGTTGGTGGCTCAGCTATCGATGTCATGGTGCTATGCGAAGAACTGGGTCGTGGCCTTCTGCTTGAGCCTTATTTGTCGGTGCTGTTGGCGGGGGAGTTATTGCTTGCAAGTGAGGTAGATGCGAAGGCTGCGCAGGGAGGCGTCGTCTCTAGTTTACTTGCAAATATTGTCAGCGGTAATACTTCTATTGCCACTGCCTTGTATGAGGCTGACAGTCGATTTGAATTAGCGCGGCAATCATGCGTGGCGCAAGTCTGTGAGCAGGGCTATACACTCAATGGCACAAAATCATTTGTACTCAATGGCGCTCAGGCTGATCAGCTACTTATTTCTGCCCGCACACAAGGGCAGTTTAATGATGCGAGTGGAATTTCTTTATTTTTACTTGATCGTAAAACACCAGGATTAGCGCTTGACCCCTATTACAGTTTTGACGGCTTGCCGATGGCAACGCTTAGCCTAAGCAATGTTGTGCTCAGGAAAGAAGCCTGCTTAGTTTCCAATACCGCCTTGCCAATAATGGAAGCTGCTATTGAGAAGGTCATTATTGCCCTTTCAGCGCAGGCTTTAGGTGCAATGGAGACCTTGCTGTATAGCAGTATTGAATACTGCCAATTACGGCAGCAATTCGGAAAAAAAATAACTCAGTTTCAAGCTGTTCAACATCGCTTTGTTGATATGTATATGGCCTGCGAAGAAGTGCGTTCGCTATTGTATGCAGCGGCGATAAAGCAGGTCGAATCTGCACCCGATGCAAAACTAATTACGGCGATGCTAAAGGTGAAGGTGGGGGAAGCCGGGCGGTTTCTTGGCGAACAGTCTGTGCAATTGCACGGCGCCATGGGTTTTACAGAAGATCTCTTGGTGGGGCGGCTCTATAAACGTTTACTGGCTATAGATACCCTATTTGGGAATGCAGATTATCATTTAAAGCGCGTTATTAAACTGTCGTAGGTTTTGATGTAGCCAATTGAGCGGTGTCGCGGTCGGGGCTAGGTTTGATTGTCAGGGCAATTCCCACTTACTGAGGTTAAAGGATATAGTATGGAAAATAATAGTCGCAAAGTTCCTACCTTCTGCCGTATTTGTGAGCCGGGTTGTGGTTTACTCGCAAACGTCGAAAATGGCAAAGTCCTTAAATTAGAGCCAGATAAAAACCATCCGGTACATAAAGGCTTCGCCTGCCACAAGGGCTTAACGTTTACCCAAGTGCATAATGACCCCGACCGCTTAGATAGACCCCTGCGTCGTTTGAATCAACGGCAAGACGATAAGGGCGATTTTCAGGCGGTAAGCTGGGACGAAGCGATGGCCGATATTGCTACCCGTATACAGGCTATTCAGGCCAAATATGGCGATACGGCGGTAGCTGGGTTTTACGGCAATCCAACGGCATTTAATAGCACTTCAACGACGGCATTGCCGCAGACACTAGCGAAACTCGGTTCGCGGCGAGTGTTTAGTTCTGCGACGCAAGATTGCTCTAATAAGATGGCCGGTAGTGAGGCGGTCTTTGGCACGAGCCTACTTCACCCGATTCCAGATTTATTACATAGCGATTATTTTTTGTGTATTGGTGGTAATCCAAAGGTATCGCACATGAGTTTTGTGCATACCACTGCACCTATGGATAAAATTCGCGATATTAAAAAGCGCGGCGGCAAAGTTGTTTTTCTTAACCCGAGAAATATAGAATCATCGACCCCGGCAACCGGTGAGGTATTACTCATAAAACCAGACACCGACGTCTATTTTTTAGCTGCGGTGATACATCACGTCTTAGCTATTAATGCCGTCGATCGTCTTCATGTTGAACAGTATGGTAAAAATGTTGAAGGCCTGTTCGATTTTGTCAATCGCTATTCACCTGAACGAGCGGCAGCGGTAACCGGTATCGATGCTGTTGACATTTGCCAAGTAGCCAAGGATTTCTCACAAGCTAAGGCGGCCAGTATCCATATGTCTACGGGCGTTAATATGGGCCGCCAGGGCACCTTGGCTTATTGGCTATTGAATATGCTCAGTTTTATTACCGGCAATCTCGGCCGAAAAGGTGGGAATATATATTCTCCGGGCTTCTTTTCGATATCCGCTTTAGGAAAGTCCTCGGTATCTGACCATTATATGGATAGCCCACTGGGTAAGATCAGGGCGATTTCTGGTGTGTTACCCGGTAATTTGTTGGCCGACTTTATTGACGCTGAACATGAGCCGATTCGCGCCTTAATCATTAATTCCGGCAATCCTTTATTGTCAATGGCGGGCGAGTCGCGACTTAGGCAGGCTTTCAACAAGCTCGAGCTTATTGTGGTGATCGATATCTATCGTAATGCCACTGGTGAACTTGCTGACTACGTGTTGCCAGCGACTGATTGGCTTGAGCGTGCGGACGTTAACAGTCTAGGTTTGGGATTTCAGCTCGAACCCTTTGCTCAATATAGCGATGCAGTGGTAGCAGCTAAAGCCGAACGCAAAAACGAATGGTGGATACTTGCGCGTTTGCTGCACGAGTTGGGCATGGCGGAAATGCCAGAAAGTGACTCCCCTAAAGCATTTTCTGGAATGGAGCGGATGTTGTCTGCGAGTGGCCTAAGCATTGCGAAGTTAAAGGCTATGCCTAGCCAAACCAAAGTGCTAGCTCAAACGGCACCTGCGTCGGTATTCGAACAGGGCGTTCAACATGACGATGGCAGGGTTGATTGTTGCCCGGCTATTTTTGCTGAGGCCATCGAAAACGCGTCCCGAATATACGATGAGTTGGTCGTAGAGCAAAGTGGCCAATTGAAGCTGATTAATTTGCGGACCAACTATATGCACAATAGTTGGTTGCAGAATTTGCCAGCCCTGAAAAGAGGTATACACGCCAGCAACCCTTTATGGATGAATCCTCGCGACGCTGCATTGCGGCAGTTACAAGAGGGCGACACGGTAGTCGTTAGCAATGTTAATGGCGAGATAACTGCGCAACTTGGCCTAGATCCAAAACTCAGAGTGGGTGTGGTTGCCATGACCCATGGTTTAGGAAATGTTCAGAGCCATGGTATGAAAGTCGCTCAGGCGTCTCCCGGGGTGAACGTTAATCAACTGCTTCCAATGGGGTTGAACAGTTATGAAAAGCTCAGTAATCAGTCACATATGACCGGTATTCAAGTTGAGGTGAGAGGGCTTGCCTAGGATAGGGTGAAGCATGTGTGCTATTCATTGATCTAAGAGCTTAAGCGATGAAAAATTTTAATAATAAAGTCGTAGCGATTACTGGTGCAGGCTCGGGTATAGGGCAGGCGCTAGCAATTAATTTGTCACAGCTAGGTGCTTGCTTGGCGTTGGCTGATATTAACGAAGCGGGACTGGCGAAGACTCAGGCATTATTGAATATTGGGCTACGGGTCTGTAGTCATAACGTGGATGTTGCAAATAAAGATGCTGTGTATCAATGGGCTGATGATGTCGTAGCCTACCATGGTCATGTGGATGTGCTGATTAATAATGCTGGGGTAGCCGCTAATGCGCCTATTGAATCGTTAGATTACGATGATTTTAACTGGGCGTTTAACATTGTATTTTACGGTGTCTTGTATGGTTGCAAAGCATTCTTACCGTATTTAAAGCAACGCCCAGATGCACATATTATAAATCTGTCGAGTTTAGTGGGGTTTATTCCGTTTCCTAATAGTGCGGCCTACAATTGTTCCAAGCACGCGGTAAAGGCCTTTAGTCAGACACTTATGCAAGAACTGCGGGGCAGTAATATTCATGTGACGTCGGTGCATCCCGGCGGTATTAAAACCAATATGATGCGTAATAGTCGCTACGAAACCATGCCCAGTGGACTTGACCATAAAGGCATGATTAAGGCCTTTGATAGCATTGCGCTGACCTCCTCAGATAAAGCCGCAAAAATTATTATTAGGGGTGCCTTGAAAAATAGGCCGCGCCAACTGGTCGGTGTTGATGCAGTAATAGCAGAGTTTTTGAGCCGCGTATTTCCAAATTCTTTTGTACGCTGGATGGGGATGTTGATGCTGCATATGGAAAAAAAGTGGCAGCAGTAAACTAAGCCAAACCAAACGAGGATATTATGAGTAAACAGGCTCAACACAAACACGTAATGTTAACTGGCTATGGTGGGGTAGATCAGCTCAATGTAGTAGATGCAGATATTCCGACACCCCAGAAGGGCGAGCTGCTTATTCGCGTTGAGTTTGCCGGTGTGGCATTTGCAGATGTCATGATGCGCTACGGTAAGTATCCGGGGGCGCCCAAACTGCCCTTTACTCCTGGTTATGATGTGGTTGGCATTGTTGAACAAGCACCAATCGACTCAGCGTTTAGCGAAGGGACTCGGGTTGTGGCGCTGACGCAATTTGGCGGCTATGCGCAATACGTGGTAGCAGATCAGCGCGGAGTGGTTGCTGTACCGGACTCAGTTGCCCCCGAGAAAGCGGTGTGCCTGGGTTTGAATTACTTAACCGCATATCAAATGCTATACCGCACTTGCCATTTAAAACCCAATGACACTCTGCTGATTCACAGTGCCGCTGGCGGCGTGGGAAGTGCGGTTTTACAGTTGGGGCGCCACCTAGAATTAAAGCTGTATGGTACGGCCTCTAGCCCTAAGCATAACTTATTGAAGCAATACGCTTGTGTGCCGATCGACTACCGCAACGACGACTTTGTCCAAGTATGCTCAGCACTGGAACCCAAGGGTTTTGATGTTATTTTAGACCCTATCGGGCCATCTAACTGGAAGCGCTCAAAGCAATTGCTGAAAAAGGGTGGGCAGTTGGTTGGTTATGGTAATTTGGGTCTGCATGATAAAGAGCGCAATACAATGTCGGGTGGTCTTTTAGCGTTATTAGTTGGCGCATTGTCGGTGAAAATGACCATGTTACGGTCACGGTTTTCATTTTACGGCGTGTCGGTTGGTAATCTCGTTAAAACGCAGACGGATTTAAAGGCTTTACTTAGCTTGGCAGCCGCACAAAAAATTGATCCTGTGATAGCCGAAATTTTACCGCTAGCACAGGTGCAACTAGCCCACGAAAAATTAGCGTCGGGTGCGGTGGCGGGAAAAATTATTTTGGATTGTCGCTGAGCAGTAATTCAAAGCCAAGTATTTACCCCCTGCGTTCAATACAATTAAGAGAATAATATGAGTGAAAAATTAGCATTAATTACGGGGGCGTCTGCGGGAATAGGGCGAGAGTTTGCGCGGATACTTGCCAGCAAAGGTCTTGATTTGCTCATTGTGGCTCGTCGTGAAGCGCGGCTATTGGCGCTAAAAGCCGAATTGGAGCAAAAGTACGCCATCACTGTACATTGCCTGGCGATAGATTTAGCCGCCGAAGGAGTTGAACAGCAGATAAGCGACAAGGTGCGTGAAATCGGCACACCTCTAGGTTGGTTGGTAAATAATGCGGGTTATGGCATTACCGGCAGGCTAGACGAAACTGCGCTGAGTGAGTATGAACGCTTTCTCAAAATCATGTTAACTGGCCCAGTCGCACTTACCCAGCTGCTCTTGCCAGATTTAAAGAAGGCCGCGCCAGCGCATATTATTAATGTGGCCTCCGTCGCGGCATTTTTACCGGGTACGCCGGGAGCCGGTGTATACCCAGCGTGTAAGGCTTTTATTAAATCTTATACTGAAACATTGGCGGGGGAGTTACGCAACAGCCAAGTCTATGCTACCGCATCGTGTCCGGGTATGACTAAAACCGAAATATTTGATGTTATGCCTGAATCTGCTGATGTCGAAAAAATGAAACAACGCCCCGGCATGTCCGCAGCCGTTGTTGCACAGCAAGCGGTTAATGCTGTTGAGTCTGGCAAAGTAGTGATTGTTCATGGCTTGGTAAATAAAATTATTGCTGCAATATTTAGCTTAATGCCTTTGCGCTTATCGATGTATATCGTCGCTAAGGCGTATCCACTAGAAGAGAATTAAGCCGTCGAATTTGTATTCTGCGGTTTTGCTGTTGAGTTTTTTGTATGCGTGTTTGTCAGTGTGTTGAAGAGGTGTGGAAGTTTTCGACTGAATTAGCTTTCTTCGAGCAGGTCGGTAGTGCTTTGCTTCTGAACGCCTGCTTAGAGGACGAGCGGAAAATCATGGAGCTTTTTTATCAAGAATTCAGATTGTATAGAATCATCACCAAGAGCCACGTTGGGTCCGAATTATATAAGTCAGTTGAACGCCTCATAAACCGTATTTTGGCAAAATTGTATCCATTAGTCGGCTAATACGGGTATTGCTATGAATACGGGGTATTTTGGGCCAAGTGGATTTTTCACCTGCTTCCATCAGCGTGAGTACCTCTTTTACAGAGGGTTTACTTAATAGCCTTAACGCGGGAATCAGTAGCTTCTCTGGAATAATTTTAATATCTGCGTCATAGCTTTGTTCAAATACGCTGTAAAGTACATCTACCGCTGCTGTGGCTGACTTGGGCAGGGGAAACGCAAGGTGGGTGCGGAGTTTCACTGCGCTTCTTAAGCTTTCCGTTAGAAATGACTTCATTGGCTTAAATAGTAAACTCACAACTTCATTGTCGTCGGGGTTCGCTAAGAAAGGCCGTGTTAGCGGGTTGATCAGGCTAACAATGTAATGGTTTACTCCGTAAAGTCTAGCCAGTCTTTTGGTGGGTAAATCATCAGTTACTGAGCCGTCGACCCATTTTCTTGAAGGTAAATAATCTTGTAACTCGCCGTTAAAGTTTTTTGCCTTTAAGACAACAGGCGGGAAAACGCCAGGCACCGTGCAGGAGGCTTGTACGGCTGACCGAATCAACACATTTGGCGTAGTGATGGCATTCAATAATCTGGACGTTTGGTGTAGCTCGGCCGGGGCTACCGAGATATTGATATATCGGCCTGTTTTTTCATAAGCCTCTTCAAATGTCATGTCTGGTATTAGTCGCGCTATAAGCGCAAGCAAGTATTCCAGTGAAACGCTATTGCTCCTGAAGCGGAAAATACTGTCGAGAAAGCTCACTTCGTACTCGGCGTCCTCTGCTAAATGTGTCGGGGAGAATAATTTATAAAGTTCTGCGTCGGTATGGGTGCCCAGCATACCTGCTGTTATTGATCCCGCGCTGGAGCCAGAGATGATTTTAGGTAGCAGCTTTTGTTCCGCAAGTGCTTTTACTACGCCATAATGAAAATAGCCAAGTGTGCCGCCACCGCTAAGCATTAGTGCGGAGCGGCCATAGCACTGGTTCGCACGATTGAAAAAAGCCTTTTTTTCTTCGTAGCTAATTTGGGTTTCTGGGGTATTATCGATAGCCTGTATGCTCATAATAATTTCATCAATATACTTATCTATAAGATGTTTAGTGCCTGTCTTGGCCTTATTGTATAAAGGCAATTTGCCCATGCCACCCATATTGCCATGAATGCCTTCATGTAGGGCGAACAACAAGCCTCTAGCGTTCCCGGATTCACGCAGCGTATGTAAGCGGTTCAAACGCGTTTTAATTGCCTTGTAGTCATAAAGGTCGCTATTTTCTTCTGCGCGCCATGCCGACAGTCCAGAGTTTGCGTCATGCTGTTCTGCCCAGCTCAACCATTCGGTATACGATGATATTGCAGTTTGATCGGATGATGACTTGGGCATAATTTGCTTCTCAACGGATGTGGGCGCGTATGAATGAAAAATAAGGTTTTCTAAGCAGGTAAATGATGCAGCACAAACTCATCTATTCTATTCCATGCCGCTTGGTATTGATTGAAAAATGGCATTAATTGCATGCAGTGCACCGCGCCATCATAAATATCGAGTTGGCTTATGACCTTGTCGGCCATGGCCTTGTTGTGGGCGATGGTAGATACATCTCTCAATACTTCATTGCTGCTTGCGGTAAAGTAAAGTGGCGGATAACCAGAGAAACTGTCCATTAAACTGACATTTACGAGTGGGTCTGAGCGCTGCTCGGCGCTAAAAATTAGGCTCTGAAAATACAGTACATCACTTAAGTGGAACATTGGGTCGCGCCGGGCGTTTTCGTGCCAAGAATCCCCCACCATCAGTGCATCACCGCTGGGAGATAGCATAACGGCGCAGGCGGGCATCGGGAGACTGTATTGCTTAAGCAGCGCGAGAAGGGAAAGCACGTTTCCGCCACCGGCAGACGCGCCAGATAATATAATATGCTGGGCTTCAACACCTTTGTCTAGCAAGGCCTTATACACCGCTAGACAATCTTCGGGGCCTTGCGGAAATTTGAATTCAGGCGCCAAGCTATAGTGGGGGAAAACGCCTTCAGCGCCAATTCGGGCGCAAAATTTTGCAATAGGGGGGTACTCTAGGCTTGGCATTCGAATGCAGCCAGCGCCACCGTAGAGATGTAAAACAAGGAATTTTGCACCAGGATTAATGACTTTATCGCAGTTAATTCCGGAGATAGTCTCTTGAATATGGCTAAGCCCCTCAGGCAGCTTGGCATTGTCCTTTTTACCTAGGGTAGCGGTTTTATTTCTTAAGCCTTCAACTGTGTAGTTGCCCCGAAAAAATTTGAATACTCTCAGAAATAAGGTCAATAGTATTGCGATAATATTGGGTTTTGGAATGTCAGCTAATTTAGCTTGGCTGCGGACATCAGGTCGTTGAGCATTCAAAATTATGTGCCTCGTTTAATGCGCTACTAAGAGCTAAAGTACTTACTTGCTTGTTTTTTGCGCGGTGCTGGCTTTTCGGGCAACAGGTTTGGCAGCAACTTTTTTCTTGCTACTCGGTTTTGCGCTTCGACTCGCGAGCTGAACTTTTTGAAACGCATCGTATATACATTGCTCTAAGAAATCGGGATCTTTAATACTGTCTCGGCAACAGGTAAACGAAATGGACAGGGAGCTGCAGTAGCTGCTAATAACAAAGGCAAGTCCGGTTGTGCCAGTTAAGGGGGCAAGACCAAAGGAGTATACGACCTTGGAACCCGCTAGGTAGCGCTCGGTTCGGGGGCCAGGTATATTGGTTGTCGCATAGTGAAAGCCCATATTTTGACGGTCGAGCAGTTTGAAACGATTGGCGACTTTCAGGGCAATGTTTAGTACGCCGCTGGGCGCGACATCCAATACATCGCGCATAATATCGGCGCCATTTATAGCGAGCAATTCTTTACGTAACTCACTTTCGGCATGAATCTTTATGAGGCGTTCAAGAGGCTCTTTAATATGGCTGTGGACACAAACTGAGAGTAGCGTTGCATGGTTGGTTCCTGTGTCGTATTCGGTCATTGCCCGGGTATCTACAGCCATGCCTGCAATGAGTGATTCTTGTAGGCAGGTATCGTGTTTGGCAAGATATTGTTCGACTGCATAGGAGGTAATGCAGAGGATAACGTCATTTAGGGTTGCACCTTCTACCGACTGTTTTATCTCAATGATGTCTTTAATATTGAATAATCCAGCGCCCCACACACGAGCACTGGAGGTGATCCCATAGTTAAATGGCGTTTTTTCAGATTGTTTAATCACTAGTTCGCTGTGGTTACGTCCGGATTGACGCTTCTTTTCAACAGTTGAAACAATCTTTTTAGTTTGCTGAATGACTTTCCTGGTTGTTTGAGCATGTTTTTTCCCGCTTGCATCAGTAGCTGCGGGGTATCTGGCTCTGGCTCCAAGGTCATTTCAGGTGGTGGGGAATTATCAACAGTCGGTGTGTGGTCGTGTATTGATTCCAGCATCTGCAATGCGGCCTTACCGTCAACCATGGCGTGGTGCATCTTAGTCATAATGGCAAAGGCGCCTGGGGGCATGCCGTCAACACCATCGAGACCCTCAATGACGTAGGCTTGCCACATGGGGCGGCTTAAATCCAAGTTTTGGCTGTGTAGCCGTGCCAGTTGAATACACAGTTGTCGCCAATCACCGGGCTTCGGTAGGGCGATATGTCGCACGTGATACTCTATATCAAAGTCTGGCGCATCAACCCAGTAAGGATCATCTAGGGAAAAAGGCACCCCTTTAATTTGACGCCGAAAAACAGGCGCAAGGTGTAGGCGGTTTTGATAATTTTGTAAGATATCTTTGAAACGAATAACGGCTTGGTCAGATGAGCTAGGGTCGTAAATATACACATGCGAAATATGTTGGGGCGCACTTTTGAATTCACTTTTGATGAAAAATGCATCGAAACCACTAAGCTGTTCCATCTTGCTACCTCTAAAATTTAAAGCGAAATTATCACGCTATACGATTGTGTATATTGCCGCTGGTCGCAGTAACTTTGCATCTGCGCCGCGGACTAGCTTGTTTAAGGTAAGGGCCATTACTTGGCGGCAGTATGCATTGAGTTTTATCAATTAAATAATGGTGCCAACACCGCGTCAACAAGTTTGGTGTCTACGTACTCTTTGATCTTGATTATTTTGTCGTCGCGGATAAATATTAAAAAATGGTAGTCATTATTGTAATGAGCGCCAGAAACTAACTCCGAACGCCCCTTTACTTCAGCCGAAACGCGATTTTCTTCGGCGGTTAAATGCTGTATTTCAAAGTCGATGCCGGTCGCCGTAATTTGCTTAAACATCGCGGCGCCAGCAATGAGTTCATCATAGCCCCGAGAGCCAGAAATAAGAGAACTGCCCATGGTCACCGCTTCAACATCGTGGGCTAATAATGTTTGTATGGCTTCAATATCGCCATTTCCCATGGCCTGAATGAAGTCGGTGACGATTTTTTTGTTTTTGTCGCTCATAAATAAAATCTCATGAAAAGTACGGCGTTTATTATAATGAATTCGCTAAAGACGCTAGGTGGTATTGGCTATTGCCTAGTAAGCCATCAATGGTGGTAAGCCTTTTAACATAATGGCCGACTTCTAGCTCGTTGGTCATACCGATACCACCATGGATTTGAATCGCGTTACGACTAATGAAATGTGCGGCTTTTCCTGTCTGGACTTTGAGTGCGGCAATATCCTGAGGAGAGGGGGAGTGGTGAACCCATTGTGACGCGATTTGTTCATTAAGGCAGCGGGTTTTTTTCAATGTCACGTACATGTCAGAAATCATGTGGCGTAATGCCTGAAAGCTGGCTATGGGAACTCCAAATTGCTTGCGTATTTTCGCGTATTCAATGGTCATTTCCAGTAGTTTTTCCATGCTGCCAAGCGCTTCACAGCAAAGCGCGTACATGCCTACCGTCATAGTTTCTTTAAGCAGTTCTTCGGCGTTGACAACAAGTTGGTTTTGCTTGGGTATAAGCACATTTTGTAACTGAAGCGTAGTCGCACGATGGCCGTCGTAAAGTTGGTGGTGTTGTGCGCTCAAACCTTTAGTGTCGGCAGCCACAAAAAATAAGCTAGGTGTTTTAGTATTTTGGCTTTGCGCTGAGATAATATAGCTGTCAGCATTGAGACCGTTAAGCACGCTAATTTTTTCACCGTTGATAAGGTAGCCGTCTTCGGTTTCAGTGGCTGTTGTCTTTATATTCATCACATTGGCTGACGATTGGCGTTCTTGCCATGCTAGTGAAATATGTACATTGCCGGAAATAATTTGCGCAGTTAATTCCTGACTTAGCGGCGAATCGTTGGCGTTAGAAAGTACATGGCCGGCTAATACCACGGTGCTAATATAGGGTTCAATAATTAGGCCGTAGCCAAATTGTTCTAGTAGGCCAGAAATATCTGCGATATTTCCGCCGAGTCCGCCGTGTTCTTCATTGAAGGGTATGGCGAGCCAGGCGAGATCTGCAAACATTTGCCAGTGTTTTTCGCTATAGCCAATAGTCGAGCTTGCAAGGGCTTGGCGGTGTGTAAAGCTGTACTCGTTGCTGATAAATTTCTGAGCGCTTTCAGCCAGTTGCGCTAGGATATCGGGTGGCAATTTACTCATGTCGCTATGTCCTTGTTATTTGCTGATGACAAGCTTTGCCAAAATGTCGCGTTGAATTTGATGAGATCCACCAAAAATACTACTGGCGCGCTGATTCAGGTAAGTGGGCATAACAGTTAGGACTTCAATAGGATCAATTGGCGGTGTTTCACTGCCAATATGCAAAGCGAGTTGCTGGTCAACAAGGGCGAGGGTGCCTGATATGTCGAGCGCTAATTCACTAATATGTTGAGTGAGGTTCATTGACTCTAGCTTAATAAGTGAAGCCATATGTGCGGCTTCTGGGTGATTTGAGCCAATCCGGCGGGCATAATTTTCTGACGCAGCCAGGCAGCGCCAGTCGACCTCTAGTTCCGCGCACTTTTGCTTAAATACTGGGTCGCTGCTTATTTTGCTGCCGTGGCCATCGTCAGTTACGTTAGCTAATGTGCGCAATTTGTCGAGTTCGCGGCGTAACACAAACTGAAAACTACCACCTGCGGCGCGCTCGTGTTCAAGTAAGTATTTGGCAACGGTCCAACCTTGGTTTTCTGTCCCTAAAACTTGGGTTTTAGGGACGCGAACATTGTCAAAAAACACCTCTGCTTGCTCGGGCATACCGTCAAGCCCGATGATGGGGCGCACTTCCATGCCTGGTAGGCTCATGCTGTCTATTAGCAGGAAGGTGATGCCTGCTTGGGGGCGGCCCTCACTGGATGTACGCACCAATAAGAAAATATGGTCGACCTCAAAAGCCCAGGTTGTCCATGTTTTTTGGCCGTTAATAATATAGTGGTCGCCATCAGAATCGGCGCGACATTGAAGCGAGACCAAGTCTGAGCCAGCATTGGGTTCTGAGTAGCCCTGGCACCAGGTGTCTGCGCCAGAGGCAATGGGCGGCAGATATTTTGCTTTTTGTTCTGCTGTTCCAAATTTCATTATCGCCGGCGCTACCATGCCTACAGATTGCGGAGCCATCATGGGTAAACCGCGGGAGCAGTACTCCTCAAAAAAAATTCGGCGCTGCTCATCGCTCCAACCAGGGCCGCCGTACTCCTCTGGCCAGTTAACAACGCTCCAGCCTTTTGTGGCCAACAATTTGTGCATGGTCATAACGGCGCTAAACGCGGGGAAATAGCTGGTGGTTTTCGCAACGGCTTCCCAAACGTCATCCGGTATATGGTTATTGAGGAAGTCGCATATCTCGTTTCTGAACTTACCTAAATCCATGTTTTTTTCTGGCGCCACAGTTTTATATCCCATTGCAGTTTTTATTGAATTACGCCTAGGCGAAAGAATGGTACACCTCGGCTTTCAGCGAAGCACAAGTCCCCCGTCGACCAAAATTGATTGCCCGGTGATATAGCTCGCACTGTCAGATGCTAGAAAGAGAACGGTCGGCGCTATATCTTCGGGCTCACCCCATCGCGGGATTGGGAGAGTGGATATAAGGCTTTTACTGAATTCCTCATTGTCATGCAAAGGGCCAACCAGCTGGGTATTCACATAGCCCGGTGCCACTAGATTAACCCGTATGCCTTTAGGTGCCCATTTATCGGCTAATGCTCGGGTTAACCCTAAAAGTCCTGCTTTGGCAGCTGTATATGCAGGGGAACTTCGTATAGCGAGGAAACATGCAGCAGAACCAATATTAACGATAGCTCCTCGCCGCTGAGTGAGTGATTTGGAAAACCGAAACGCCAAGTCTGCTGGTGCCACCAAATCCACTTCCAAGGTAAGCCTGAAGCCGTCCATTTCAAATTCTCCGCCGGTGGAATTTGATACTCCAGCGTTATTAATTAGTATATCTATATCGCCCACTTGGTCTGCCAGCGTCACTCGTTCTAACGCCTTGGCCAGGTTGACTGGTATATAGCTGAATGCGGATAGGTCGGTATCGTAATCACTTGCTTTATCACGAGTACCGGTAATAACGACGTCTGCTCCAGCCTTATAGAACGCATTCGCGAGCCCTAGGCCGATCCCTTGTGTTCCACCTGTTACTAGCACCCGCTTAGCCTTGAAATTAAAGATAACTTGACTTTCCATTGTTTAAAACCTGATTAATATGTTTTATAAAATTCGATTTGTAGGTGGGCGGTTAGCCGCAAAAATGATGACCCCGTCATTGCTGATTGCCCAAGAATGACAGATTTATACTCTGCCTTAACGCGCCACTTGGCCATCATCCACCCGTATCACGGTGCCAGTGACGCAGTCAGACGCCGGTGCACAAAGGTAAAGCAAGGTGCTGTCTAGCTGCGATGGTTCGCAAATGCGATTCCGTGGGAAATTTCCAGATACATCGCCTACGCGCGCTAGCATGCCGTCGGTCATTTCTGAGTGAAAAGTCCCTGGGGCAATAGCGTTAACATTAATATGAAAGCGAGCCCATTCAACGGCCAAAACCTCGGTCATTCGCACCACTGCACCTTTGGTGATCGAATAGAGCGCGGCACCGCCACCTCCGTAATTGTAGGCGGCAACGCTAGCAATATTGGTTATGCGCCCGTGGATACCGGCACTTTTAAAGCGTCGCGCTACTTCGCACGACAAGATAAATGGTCCGCGAAGATTGGTGTCTAAGACGCGATCAATCAGTTCTACTGGCATTTTCATTGCTAGCTGAGAATCGGGTATTCCTGCATTGTTAACTAAAATAGTAAGCCTACCGAAAACAACCTCTGCTTTATCGACCGCGTTCATAATATTTTCGGCATCGGTCATATCCATCAGGACGCTCTGGCATTCACCGCCGTCTTGACGAATTACGGCTTCAAGTTCTCGAAGTTTATTCTCACGGCGCCCAGTAGCAATCACCTTTGCCCCAGCCGCTGCGAGGACTCGAGCGAACTGCCAACCGAGACCTGAGCTAGCGCCGGTTACCATGGCAATTTGCCCTGTTAGGTCAATACGGGTGTTGATCGAACCCTTATTATTTATTGTCATATTTAAACTCTATTTATCTTGGTAAACAGGTGGCCGCTTTTCAAAAAATGCGGTTACGGCTTCTAGATGATCTCGGGTCTGCCCCACTAAAATTTGCTGGCGGTCTTCCAGCGCCATAGCGGCGTCCAGACTCGGTGCATCAATCGCTATATTTAAACCATCTTTGCTTAAGCGCAGACCCATAGGGGCAGTTAGGAGCATTTCATCCACGAAAATTTGGGCGATTTTCTCTAGCTCGCCTTTGGCCACAACATCGGATACCAGATTGACCCTAAGCGCTCGCTCCGCATCGATAAATCGTCCGGTAAGTATCAACTCGGAAGCGACCGATGTACCGACCAGGCGAGGTAAAAAATAACTCGCTCCCATATCACAACCTGTTAAACCAATTTTGATAAAGGCGGCGTTCATTTTGCAGTTATCTGCCGCAATTCGAATATCTGAGGCTAGGGCCATTGTAAAGCCACCACCACAAACGGCGCCGTGCAATTGGCTGATAATTGGTTGTGGACAGCGGCGCATCGCCTTCATAATGTCGCGAATGTCTGTTTGTAATTGGTAGGCTTGCTGCACTGAGCCCTCAACACCGTCGATATCCGATAAATCCAATCCTGCGCAAAAGGCGCGCCCCGCCGCCTTTAACACCACTACCCGCACGCTGTGATTACGATACAAGGCGGTGAAATAATCACTTAACTCATCTATCATCGCCCGATTCATGGCATTGAGTGCAGCAGGGCGGTTGAGTGTTAGCCAATCGGCATCGTCTCTGTGCTCTAGGATGATTGTCTCGTAATTACGCTCGCTCTTGTCAGCACTCATTTTGCGATTCCTCTCAGCGTGGCAATGGGTTTAAACATCCAAAGCTGCCATCGCCCGTTAGCGTTCCACCATCGACGTAAATCAACTGGCCAGAAACATAAGCTGAGGCGTCTGAGCATAAAAACACGGCCATATCGGCAATTTCATTTATCTGGCCAAGGCGTCGCGCGGGCACTCGTTTCACTGCCGCTTCCAACTCTTCTGGTGTGCTGGATAAAAACTTCACACCCTCGGTGCCTTCAATACCGCCGGGGGCGATTAGATTGGCGCGAACACCTGCCGGCCCCCATTCGACAGCCAAGGTTTTGGTGAGCATATTCACCCCGGCTTTCGCCGCTGCGGCATGGGCCTGAAAAGGCATGGCTTGCTCAGATTGGCCGGCAGTAATCGCGATCAAGGATGCGCCCGGCTTAGTCAGGTAGTCAAAACTGGCGCGAAATACATTAAACGTCCCTATCAAGTCGATATCGATCACGGTTTTAAAGCCATTAGGCGAAAGCCCCACCAAGGGGGCGAAGAAGTTGCCCGCCGCGCCGGAAACAAGCATATCGATAGTGCCAAATTTTTCTGCGGTGGTTTTAAGCGCCGCTGCTACCGCGTCGTAATCACGAACATCACAGGATAAGCCTAAGGCCTGGCCGCCACCTATATCTGAAATTTCTTGTTGTGCCCTCGCCGCGCGTTCAGCATTGCGCCCGATCACTACTACATTGGCACCGTTTTCCGCAAAGGCTTTAGCAATGCCTAGATTAATGCCTCGTGTACCACCCGCAACAAAAGCAACTTTATTAGAAAATAATTGACCATGGAATGATTTAGCCATTATGAACTCCTTAGCGGATCGCTGAGTGTTGTAGAACAGTTTTAGGCAGTGCACCCAAAACATAATTGGTAGGGGGTGGGGCGGGTTTTCATTCCCACCCTTGAGGTAATGTTTGCGAAGCTTCTTCTCAGGGAATCAAACCATTCATTTTATCAAGGAGCAGCCCCCGCCGCGTCTTTTGCTTTTTGATCAGGCATTCGGGTTCGGCGAAGGTGCTGGCTCATGCAGTAGTTCGGTTGAAATAGATGTTCGCCGAATTATCTCAAATTATGGGGGTTGTGCAGAGATTAATTCGGTAAGTTATTTGTTATTCAATTTCAAAGCGAATTGGTAGCACTTTAGGTCCACTAATAAAATTTGCTTTTGTGAACTTTACTTCACCATTGAATTTTAGGGATTTAATTCGTGGTAGTAACGCTTCAAGCAGTACTCGTAGTTCAAGTTTTGCTAAATGTTGGCCAATACACACATGGGGGCCGTGCCCAAACGCTAGGTGCTTGTTGGGTTGACGATCAATGCGAAACTCAAAGGGGTTAGAGAACTTCTCTTCATCAAAATTTGCACTTTGGTAAGATAGCATTACCCAGTCGCCCGCTTTAATTGTTTGTCCGCGTATTTGATAGTCTTCATTTGCGGTGCGCATAAAATGCTTAACTGGTGTGATCCACCTAAATGTTTCATCAACAAGACCTGGTATTAATGAGGGGTCTTTTTTTACTTTTTCAAACTGTTCAGGAAATTGGCATAAGGCCCATATGGCACCCGCAGTAGACGCTGAGGTGGTGTCATGCCCCGCGGTGGCGAGGACTGTATAGTAATTCGCTAGCTCATAGGGTTTGATCGGCTCGCCGTCAACGAGAGCGTTGGCAACAACGGTGGCGACGTCGTCGCGGGGCGTGGCGCGTCGATCTTCCGCTATCCCATTGAAGTAGCTGGCAAAATCTGCGAGCACCTTCTTTATTACTTCTGCTGCCGCTGCTGGGTCAGCCATTTTCTCGCTGTCGCGAGCGAGATCAGGGTCGCGTGCACCAAACAGCTCTTGGGTGAGCTTAAGCATCAATGGTTCGTCTTTTTCAGGTACACCTAAGATATCCATAACGACGTGGAGGGGATAACGGAGTGCTATGTCACTGACAAAATCACACTCGGGAGCATTGGCGATCATTGTGTCGGCAAAACTGCTTGCTATTTCTTTAACACGAGCTTCGAGTTCACGTACTTTTTTAGGCATAAACCAATTCTGAGTGATGCTTCGGTACTTTAAGTGCTCAGGGGGATCCATGTTTACCAGGTTTCTGGAAAGATGTGGTGAACCTGCGGTTATGTGTCGAATTTGCTGGTCGACAATTTTTCTAGTGAGAACAGATGAATTCTCGGCGCTATTAAATTTGTCATTTTGGCGGCTGATTTCACTTATATCGTCAAATTTAGTGGCCAGCCAGAATGGATTGAAATCCTCGTGCTCGACTTTTCCTAGCGGCTGATTTGCGCGAAGCCAAGTAAATACTTCATACATGCTTTCGGGTTCAGCCCATGCGCAGGGATCAACGATCCGGTCGGCGTAATCTTGCGGGACTAAATTCCTTTGGGTATTAATTGTCGTCATCTCGATGTCCTTTATTTGTGCGATCGCAGTGTTCTGGTGAGACCATTCTTAATACGCATTTACAAAGAATGTGGTCATATTGATTGCTATGTATGGTATCCTCCCTCAATCTGGCTCGCAAGAACTTTTGCGTCTTTAATAAAATCATAATAGATGCATAAGGAAATAAAAAAGTGGATTAGTAGATATATTGCAGCAAGAAAGACTGTATTTGCGTCGTCATTTATGTGGGGTGATTTTCTGCTTTTGTTGTCGGTCCATATTGGGTGCTCGGGTTTAGAGGCAGGGCTAACTTTACCTTGCGCTGACCTTTCTCCGATACGAGTTGCAGGTGGTGTCCCCTAAGTAGCCGTCCGGTGAGTACACCTTTTGCTCCTGAGCCAGGGCCAACATGATGGTGTCTATCTGTTTTTGGAGCGGACACCTAAAATGGATACGCAAGGATTACTTTGTCGACCTGTTAAGCCACGACGTCGCCGACACACTCTGGAATTTAAGGCACGGGTACTGGCCGCTAGTGCGGAGCTTGGTGCGTCTGTGCTGGCCCCGGGGAAGATGCGTATCCATAAGGCTTATGTCTGGGCCTATGCCTCAATGCGGTACTCCGCCATCCAGGGGGTGCTCTATGACTTCCAGCCTGGCCGTGCCGCGCAGGCGGCCAGAGACTTCCTGGCCGATTGGCAAGGCAAACTGGTCTGCGACGACTATGGGGGTTACAAGGCCGGCTTTGCCAGTGGCATCATCGAAATTGGCTGCTGGGCCCATGCCCGCCGTAAGTTCCATGATTTGCATGTGGCCAATAAAAGTCAGATTTCCGAGCAGGCGCTCGGTTATATACAAGACCTGTACTTGATTGAGCTGGAGCTAGCTGAACTGCCCCCAGAGGAACGGTAGCGGCAGGAAAACTCAAAGCTCATCCTTGATCAATTGCATCACCGGCTCATTGCCAAGTGACAGCAGGTGCCGGATGGCAGTGGTACGGCTAGAGCGATCGCCTACAGCTTAAAACGCTGGGACGCCTTGATCCGTTATATCGATGACGGCGCAGTGCCCATCGACAACAACTGGGTAGAGAACCAAATCCGGCCCTGGGCGCTCGGTCGGTCAAACTGGCTATTTGCAGGTTCACTGCGCAGTGGTCAGCGGGCGGCGAATACCATGACGCTGATCCCGTCGGTCAAGATCAACGGCCTCAATCCGTAAGCCTACCTAAAAGATGTGATGGAAAAACTGCCGACACAGAAAGCGTCAAAAATCGAGGAGCTGCTACCGCACAATTGGAGGCATTGATCAACTTGGGATTGCCGGAGGCTTACGCATGTAATGTGCATCGGCCAGAAATTTGTTTCGCAGATGTAAGGCATTGATATTAAATAAAAAATGTGCTTTTCGTGGTGCCAAAACCTACTCATGTGCGAAGCAATGAGAGCTTAGTCCGGATACTAGAGCAACGTAGCAGCGCCCGAAGCTGGCGGTGCACTCAGTCCGTTGGGTGCAGCAATACAGCAAAAATAGTGCGTTAAAAGTTGGTATTGCGGTATCATGGATTATACCTAGGTTGCATATTGTCAGTTTGGAGTATGATCTTGGTTTTCTGGGTTGATTCGGGCGAGTTGATTGCCGATGGTAGGCGCGGCGTTGCGTTGGCTTAATACGGGGTTGCGTGGGTCTTCTAGGACATCTCCGCACAACCTCCATAATTTAAGCTAATTTAGCGAACATTTATTTTAACCGGACTACTGTATGGGCCAGCTTACCTTCGTCGAAGCCGAATACCTGAACAAAAAGCGTAAGACGCGGCGGGCGCTGTTCCTTGAGAAAATGGATGGTTTGATTCCCAGGGCGAAGCTGGAGGAGAAGCTCCGCAAGCACTACCCCAAGGGTGAGAATGGAGGCCCTCCTTACCCGCTCCTCATCATGCTTCGAGTGCATTGCCTGCAACTGTTCTTCAACCTCAGCGATCCGGCGATGGAGGATGCCTTATACGAGATCGAGTCCAAGAGCTGCACCCAGCTCAACTAAGAATCAGGAGGTGGAGCGAGACCGAGAGATGTATCAGGCCAAGAAAGGCGATGAATGGCTCTTTGGTATGAAGATGCATATTAGTGTGGATGACCGAGATGGCTTGATTCACAGCGTCGCAACTACAGCAGCGAATGTGCGTGATCTCACTGCCGCGGATCAGCTTCTTCATGGAGAAGAGCAGCGAGTCTGGGGTGATGCGGGTTATACCGGCATCCATAATCGGGGTGAATTTAAAGATCGGGAAGTCGATTGGCGTATCGCGCTACGTCCCGGCAGCCGAAGCAAGCTAGCAGAGTCGCTGCAGGAAATGCTGGGGGAGATAAAGGCCAGCGTTCGAGCCAGGGTTGAGCATCCCTTCCGAACGATCAAACAGCAGTTTGGTTATGGGAAGGTTCGTTACCGTGGGTTGGCGAAAAGTGCCAATCGGTTTTACATCATCTCGGCGTTTACCCTCCCTCATAGGGAGGGTGTGCGCCAGTAATCAGCCAGATGGCTGGGTAAGGCCGAGAGGGGGTGCGAGTCACAAGGTTTTACGCTACGAACGCGGTGATTTAGCGACATTTTGTTAGCGACGGCGGTTTTGTGCAGAACATCTCTAGGTAATAGGTAATTCATGGAGGAACAAGATGTTAGTTGAAAATATACCGCAATCTTCAGAAATTCCAGGTCCAAGAGGCTTGCCTTTTATTGGCGTTATCCCGCGCTTTCTTCAAGAGCCGCTGGCCTTATTTGAGGATGCGGTCAGGAAATATGGGCAGGTATTTAAGCTTCCTTTGGGGGGCAAGGAGATTGTCTTCCTGAATGACCCGAGTGATATCGAAAATGTACTGAGGCTTGATTTTAGATCCTACGGGCAGTCTGCTACCCACGAGGATCTGCTCGCGCCTTTGCTCGGTCGTGGCGTCGCTTCAGTGTCAGATCATGCCTATTGGGAGCAGCTCCACAGAATACTTTTGCCTGCTTTTACACCTAAAATGTTGAAAAAATATTTTGAGCAAACTGCGCTTGTTATTCAGTCCGAAGTCGACCATCTTGAAGAGTTGCGTTTAGCGGATTCGAATGTTGAACTTTATGAGTTTGTGCGTTTGGGAATATTCACGGCCCTTACGAAAACTCTGTTTGTGCGCGGCATTGAGAGTGATGAAATTCCTGGCATCTTGGAATTGTTTCTGTCGTCTAACAATTATATCAATGCCCGTTATCTTACCAATGCATCGCGTTTTACGGCGATATTGCCGGCCATACGGAAAGGGCGGCGTGACCTGAAGAAAATCGATAAACGGGTTTATGAGTTGATAGCCTATCGAAAGGAAAATCGAGTTGAAGAGGCGGAAGATATGCTCGATACCCTGTTGGAGGCAAGGTTTAGCGACGGTACAGCTTTAAGCGATGTAGAATTGCGGGACAATATCACATCGCTCTTCTTTGGTGGCCAAGAAACGACGCCAAGTGAAGTAACTTGGGCTTTTGGCTTATTGGCAGCTAATCCTGATAAACGCCAGATCATGCTTAACGAAATCGATGAGGTGCTTGCCGACCGTATTCCGACATTCGATGACCTGAGTAAGCTTGTTTACACCGGTATGGTGTTTGACGAGGCTATGCGACTTTACCCGGCTTTTAGTTTTTTGGCGCGAGAAGCGTTGATTGATACAACTATACGTGGCTACAGTGTGAAAAAAGGTACGCCTATCGCGTTTCCGGGGTGGACAATTCATCGCAACGAGGATTATTGGCCGGATTCGGAGAAGTTTCTCCCAGAGCGTCATGCTAAAGAAATAAGTCGTAAGCGCGCTAAATGCTCATTTATGTCATTTGGCTATGGTCAGCGTCGTTGTATTGGTGAGCGAGTGGCTAGAATGGAGAGCACGCTGATGTTGGCGATGGTGTCCCAAAGATTTTTGCTTGAGCACGCCGACGGCAGGCTGCCGGACCCCCGCGTACAGATGTCGATTAAGCCGGTAGGAAAAATGCCGATGAAAATTATTAAGCGGTATAGGTGAGTAGATCGTTAAAAATTCATGTACTTCGTCAGCTTGCGATCAGCTGAGTTTGGTGAATAAAGCTTTTATCGAGATATAGCTTCCGCTCTCAATGGATAAGGAGCTGAGGCGCTGTCTGTATTAGATTTTTTTAGAAACTGTTCACAATAATTCCTATAAATCGCCGGACGGATATTACAAAGCAATAATTCAAAATTATCGAACTCTAGTTCCCAATTCTGCGTGGCAACGTGAAAATTTCTAACCTGCAAGTGTTTAACGCAGTGTTGTAAGTCGCCGACCGCGGGTGCAAGTGGCGCGGTTTGCCGAAAAAGTTTGGCCGCTGGCTGAGTATTTATATGTGCGCGGGAATCGCTGGGCTACAGCAAAGTTTTCTGGATACCGTGTTTCTTGCTCTTCAGGGGAGTGATGTTATCTATCGTGAGGACAAACATCGATGTTCAGATAGAGCCCCGTCGGCAAATTTATTGGAGCCAGAGCGCTGAATGCTTATCAGCAGGGGGCGTTACCGTCAGCTGGCAAAGAAAAGCTGGAATGCTGCTGTTTCATATAACTGTCGCAAAGGATTGGCCATATTTAGTGGGTGTGGGAGCACGTGCGAGCTCCTTTTGGTTGCGATTTATGCGGTCTATTAGTTGAAAATATGGTCGCGATATAGATGTGTCAGTCACGTTGTTATTTTTTTGCATTATAATTGTGTATAATATGAATGCATGGTATTGTGGGTTCAAGTGGGCTGTTTTAAGAGTTGATGTGGGCTGACCGTGCGCGACCTGTGCTTCGCACTTGGTGGAGCCGTTGGGGTCATTGCATGAAAATTTAGGTCACAGAGTTTTGTAATTACGCGGAAAATATTTTTCTATAATAAGGAGTAGTGCTCAATGAGTGATATGTCTAGCGCAATGGATGAGGCGGTGGCCGCAGCGAAATCTAATTATGCCGTTATTGATAATAAAAAGCTTAAGGTATTTTTGGGAAAAATATTTGAGGCGGATGTAAATATTTTGCAGGTGCAAGGTGGTGCAGAAAAGTCAGGGTCATCCTCGGGGATACTGATTTTCGACGCTGCAATCGAACATGAGGAGGGCCAAGAGCTCAAAAAGCTGGTGCTGCGTTACGACCCTGAAAGTAATGATCGATTGTTTTTTGAATATGATCTGGAAAGCCAGTACGTACTAATAAAGAAGCTGCAAGACAGTGGCCTGCCACTCCCGAAGGTTTACGGTATAGATGTGAGTGGTGATTGTCTGGGGGTCTCAGGGTTTATTATGGATTGCGTTGTTGGCTTGCCAATACCGACATCGTTATTTGCCAGTGGTCCATTGGTTGAAGCTAGCGATGAGCAGCGCGAAAATATATATCAGCAAATACTTGGCACGCTCGTTTCAATACATTCGCTTGATCTTGCTGAGTTTGGGTTGGCCGATTATACAAAAATAGCGCCTGGTGATACAGCGCAGGAAAAGCTTATAAATTGGTGGTGGAAAACATGGGATTGGGCAAAGCCCGAGGGCTTTGAGCGATTAGTGCCCGTTCGCCAGTGGCTACTTGATAATGCCCCAGTAGAAAACAATATGGTGTTAATGCATGGGGATCCAAATTTAGGCAACTATATGCTCGACAACGGGAAAGTTACGGCTATTTTGGATTGGGAGTTGTCAAGTATTGGTAGTCCTGAGCTGGACTTGGCGATACAGGTATTGTCGATGGAAGCGCATATGCCATATGCCGATCAGTTACCTGTAACCCCGCCGACTCAGGAACAGTGGTTGTCGTATTACTATGAGGCTGGCGGTCGACCGCTGAAAAATTTCGACTATTTTCGCAAGCAGGCGGCATACCAAATTTTAGTTTGCTTGGGTTCTATGTGTAATTATTTACCTGAAAGCGTATCAGCGTCATATAAGGTGATGGCGGAATTTTATTGGGCTGAAGTTGAAGGTTGAGAGCTGCTGATTCTAATAGTTATATTGGGTGAGATCATTATTTTTAATAGTAACTGGATAATATAATTAATCTGGAAGGTCGATTGTATTAGAAATGCTTTATTTTTAATAATAATATTTTGGATTAGCGATGAAAGACGTACTCATTATAGGCGCTAGTATTTCTGGACTTTCAGCGGCATTGGCCTTTCAGGCCAAAGGCTTCAAGGTCACCGTTATCGAAAGTGATTCCGCGCCAAATTCAGATATTACTCCTGCCGATGCTTGGTCTTGGCGTCGCAGGGGAGTTGCGCATGCGATGCAGCCACATTTTTTTCTAAGTGGATTGCGTAATTATCTTGCTGATTTATACCCAGGCTTACTAAAGGATTTTATCGAGGCAGGTGTAGAGCAAATATCGCTCAGCCAATGCATTCATTCATCGGCGGCTCACCGCTATAAGGCCAAGGATAACGACGCAGACCTCACTTTTTTTGCAGCGAGGCGCAGTGCATTTGAGTTGGTTATGTATCGTTACGTTGAGCGTCAGGAAAATATTCAGTTACTCCCCGATGTAAGAGTGAAAGAATTGCTGTTCGATGGGACTCGCGCTCCCTTTACAGTTAAGGCGTGCTTGGCTGCATCCGCTGGAGAAATAAAGCGGTACGATGCCGATTACGTTGTCGATGCGTCTGGTCGCACCACAAACTTAATAAAGCCTATATGTCAGGCTGGTGCGATTGTTGATGATTTTACGTATAAATCAAAGTCAGCTTACTACACCCGTCATTATCGGCTTTTACCAGGTCAAGAAGCACCTGAATTTATCGGAATGCCGAGCGCTATGTTCGATGACATCGTCGTGGTGACCTTTATAGCTGATAATAGAAATTTTGTTATTTCGATAGTGGTGAATCAAGATGATCCACTTCTATACGGGAATTCAATGAGCGATACCACAGTGTTTGAGGAAATTGTTCGTCGAATTCCGAAGGCTTCGCGTTGGATCGAATCGAGCCGAGCTGAGCCAACGTCGAGTGTCATTGCGTGGGCAAATATGGACTTTTTCTGGCGATCATTGGTCAGCGCTGAACAGCCCCAAATACTCGGCTATTTTCCGGTGGGTGATACCATGGTGCGGAGCAACCCAAAATTTGGCCGAGGTTGCACATGGGCGGTGATGGGCTCACATATTCTTGCGGAGAGTATTGCTGCGGGTGGTGATGTGTCAGAGATGACCCTTCGTTACGAGCGCAGTATAAACCAATATTTTAGAAGTGATTGGGAAGTCATGTTACAAGTTGATAAAGACGACCAAATGCGATTTGAAAGAGCAGTTGGATTGCGTCGCAGAACATTGTTATCTGGATTATACGCAAAATTTACCGGTTTAACTTCAAATGTCGCTGTCTCGGTCGATCCTGAGTTGTACAGGGAAGTCGTACGCGGTTTTTACGGTTTAACTTCTCCTACGGCGTGGTTAAAGAAGCCAAGTAACTGGTTTCGAATTCTAAAATCGGTGTTTATGCCAAGTGAATCGAAACGGCTTGCTATTGCTTATTCAAAGCGTCCCAGTCGATCAGAAATGGAAAGAATAATAAATAATTGTAGAGCTAGCGTCAACGTTGGAGAACTATGATGCCAAGTTATTCTTCATTGTTAAATGATAATAAAGGTAAATCGAATTCTGGCACCTTGCTGGTGATTTATTGCATAACGGCTGTATTAAGCGTGTCGTATTATTTTGGAGTCGCGTGGATTAAAAGCGGCATCGCTGCGACTATTCCTCAATTTCTCGATGCGTCAGTAGAGTATTTATGGGTGCGAGGTGTCTTGGTCGATTTCTTAATGTTTAATACATTTATTTCCATATGGTTATTCTATCGAGAAAAAACATTATTAGGTGGTGCGCTAACAACGCTCCTGTTTTGGGCATCCGGATCGATTTTCCTTGGATTATATATAGCCTTGTTGTGGCTTAAATATGGGTCTATGAAGTCCATATTGTTAGGCAGGAATGCATAGAATAGTTTCGGTAAGTTAAATGAGAATTTTTTGCCGTTCTCGCCGTTTCCGAGAACTTTGCGTTAGCAAGAAATTAGATATTATCTGTATTTAGTCATCGATAATTATAATTTATCGATCAATAGAGTGGCGCAGTATTTCCTAAGTGTGAAAATGGAGATGAAATTAATGAATTACGATGTTTCTTGGGACAAGCCCCATCAAGCGGTGGATGATGTACTTTGGCAGGAGAGTGATGCGTACTGGTTTTACGATACGGAGCAAGGTATTGGTGGCTTTCATCGTATAGGGCAGAAGCCGAAATTGGGTAAGGGGCAGCTTACGCTTTTTGTATTTAAAACCGGTGCTCAGCGTTTTGTTATGAGTGATGGCGACCGTACTGAGAAAGAGCTCACATCAGCTGCGCGTCAGGAATCCAAACAAGTTGTCGGGGGGCATACAGCAGAGGCTTTGGGCGATGCTCGAATGCGCTTTACATGGGAGGAGCCCGAAACATCTGCAGATCTTGAATTTTACGAGGCATTTTATGAGCCACGCGATTGGTCTAAGTCTGGTCATTCCAAAGATTTTATGAGTAATATTAATTCCGACGGACATTTAGAATGCTCAGGAAAAATTCGCGGCGTAATTCGTATTGGTGATAGCTCATATAATATTGACGCGCTAGCACACAGGGATCGTTCCTGGGGTGTGCGCGATAACGCTCGAGTTTCTATGCATCGCTACCGAATGTTTAGCGGCACAGTAGGACCTGAGATGAGTTTTGCTTGTTTCCTACTGGATTTAAAAGGAGGCCAGAAGATGGTTGCTGGCTTTGCTAAAGTTGAGGGGCAAGATTATGACGTGCATGACCTCCGCGTAATCACGCTTTTAGACAGCGATGGGCTAACCCCTCTGAAATCAATCGGAATATTGACTCTGGAAAGTGGCGAAGAACTGAGGATTGAAACGACTTCAGTCCAAGGGTTTATTACACCTGTGAGGGAGGCTTATTCCGTTAGTCAAGATCATATATCGACCTTTATATATAAAGATAAAATTGGCTTCATGGATCTTGAGCTTTGCATGAATCCAGGCAGGGGTGATTATATACCTACTAAAGATGATGTTACTTTCGTAGCCGTAGAGCAGGGGTTGTCTGGATTTAGTCAGTACGAGTACTGATTCATTATTCGTAATTTAAAAAGTTTAAAGCAGATAATAATTGCCGAGATGGCAGCGCTATGACTACGACGTAGCGCCAACCTAGGCTTGGATAAATAGATGTTGTTTTGCTTTCGTGCGGTATTCAAATTATTAATTAGTAGCAAGGAAGGAAATAGTATGAGAAGTAGTATTATGTCGAGAACATGTCCGGCCTCTGCATTTGTTGCAGTTATAGCGTTGGGGATACAGGGAGTCTATGGCGCTGGACTTGCCCTGGAAGAGGTTATAGTAACTGCACAAAAACGCGAACAAGGACTTTCAGACCTGAGTGCTTCAATATCCGTAGTGGGTGGTGAAGATCTAGGATTTCGTGATATTTCGAATGCGTCAGACATTTCACAATCGGTGCCCAATTTACAGTATGGCAACGTCGCTGGCGCGTCGCAAATAACTATTCGTGGCATAGGTTTAAACGTCGAAACGGGGTTTGCGGAACCGGCTGTAGCGGTACACATCGATGGAGTATATTTAGGTCGAGCCAATGGTGCTGCACTAGGCTTGTCTGATCTAGCCGCAGTAGAAGTATTGCGTGGTCCTCAAGGCACGCTTTACGGCCGAAATGCGACCGGAGGGGTGATAAATTTTATAACGAATAAGCCTACCCAGGAATTTGAAGGCGAGATCAGTGCGGGTGTCGCGTCTTTTGGCGGTGTTAGTGGCCGAGGGTATTTGTCCGGTCCGTTTAGTGATAAATTTCGGGGAAGAGTATTTGTTGAATATGAAGATGGCGATGGGCATATAAAAAACGGTTTTACCGGTGAATCAGAAGGTGGAGTAGAAGCAACGACAATAAAGGGAAGCTTGAGTTACGATTTGACAGAAACTTTAACATCTGACTTGTCTTACTTGCTTATAAATCAAAATTGGCATGGTCCAACTTTTGAAAAAGTCGTTCCCGGTGGCTTTGCTTCTATACAGGGCGTGGGGTACGATTCCAGACCAAATCATGTACGTAACAATGTCGACCCAAGTTCGGATATCGATATGCAAGTTGCCTCGCTTAGCTTGGACTGGGTAAAGGATAATTTCACGCTACGATCGATAACGGGTTATAGTAAGTTTGAGCGCCTTGATCTGATAGATGGTGAAGCAACGGCGCTGGATTATTTAGTCAGTAGCCGAGACGAAAATTCTGAGGCATTTTCGCAGGAATTAAACTTTAGCGGTAGCTACGACGATTTCGTTGATTGGATTGCAGGTGCGTATGCCTTTCACGAAGAAAGCTATGCGCTGACAGATGTAGTGACAGGCGAATACAAAGGTGGTCCAGCTCTCGCATTTGCGATGGGTGCAGGAGAGTACGGTGTCGAGAACCCAAATGATTTACTTTCGGATCCCGCATTCGTAGCAGACTTCGCTACGTGGTCTTCTGATCCCGCTAACGCGGCATTTCTTGCCGTACCTGCATTTAACTCGTTAGCGTATAATAGGCTGATTGAGCAAGTAGATGTCCTCGGATTTTTCTCAGATGCTACGGTTCATTTTTCCGAGCAGACGCGTGTTAAGGCTGGAATACGCTATAGTGAAGAAAAGAAAAAGGGAAATCAGTCGGTGATTAATTTCGATGGTGCATTGACGCTATGTGATGATTTGGATTCTGAGATTTCATTTTATGACGTTTCGCCAAAGCTCGTATTTGAGAATAATATTACGCATGGTTCTATGCTATATGCGCAGTATCAGCAAGGATTCAAATCTGGTGGATACAATCAGTCTGGCTGCGAAGCTTTCGAGCCAGAAGAGGTTGTCGCTTATGAGGCTGGGTTAAAAAGTAAGTTGATTGACGACCGGCTATTTGTTGCAATCGCCGCATTTACCTACGATTACACTAATCTCCAAGTGCTGCTTATAAGGGATTTTGTCGGTTATGTAGAAAACGCAGCTGACTCTACAATAAACGGAATTGAAATTGAGTCTAAGTTTGCGGTCACAGAAAATATCGCAATTGATTTTTCCGCTTCTTGGCTAGATGCGACATACGGTAATTTCGTTGATTCAGACGGCTCCGATTACGCAGGAAATCGACTGAGCCGGTCACCGGAGTATACGGCGTTTGGCGGCTTGGATTATACGCTTCCGCTCAGTTTCTATAATATTGAAGAGCTTCGTTTAAGAGCTGAAGCATATTGGTCAGATGACGTATATTTCCGGCCATCAAATACGGATAATGATAAACAAGAAAGTTATGCAGTATATAATGCATATGCTTCTATATATGGTGCGCAATCGCGATATCATATAGGTGCATTTGTTAAAAATATAACCGATGAAGAATACTTGGAAAGTGTTATTAAATTGGCAGATGGACTCGACGGGCACTATTCGCTACCGAGAACATGGGGAATTGAAATGAGTGTTAAATTTTGATGACTGAAAGGGGGGCTTGGGAGTTATAGCGAAGGTTTAACCTTCGCTATAACTGTAGAGGTCATTTCGAGTTTTTCTCTGTAGTAAGACATTATCGATAGTAAGCTTGTTGGAGGTTTTTTGCTCTTTAGGATTTCTATTAAACATCGTGTAGTCAGAGAAAGTGACCTTTCCCCAGAGTTAGTACCACAACCCCGATGAGATTACCCAAAAAATTATGCCGCCTGTTCAGCAAATGCAACAGGTGGCAAATAGTCCAGAGAGCTGTGGGGGCGCACATGGTTGTAGTGGTGCCTCCACTGCTTGATCTCTGCCTTGGCTTCTTCCATTGATCTAAACCAGTGACGGTTCAAGCATTCGTTTCTGAATTTTCCATTCAAGCTTTCAACGAAAGCATTCTGTGTCGGTTTTCCCGGCTGTATGAATCCAAGCTTTACGCCTGATTCCTGACTCCAGAAGAACATGGCCTTGCTGGTAAATTCGGTGCCGTTGTCGCAGATAATCGTATTCGGTTTGCCGCGAGTCTCGATTAGCTGACCAAGAAAGCGAGCGACTTGCCGACCACTAATCGATACGGAAACCAGCCGCCCAACCATCTCCCGGGAATAATCATCAACAATATTCAGTACCCGAAAGCGCCGCCCATTGCTCAATTGATCTGACACAAAGTCCATCGACCATCGTTGATTGATACCTAAAGGCACTTCCATTGGCTGACGTGGACGCTGTAGTTTCCTTCGCTTCTTGGTGCGCACTTGCAGCCCTTCTTCGGTGTAAATCCGATAAGTACGCTTTCTATTAATAACCAACCCTTCGGCCTTAAGAAGGCCATGCAGCAACAAATAGCCATAGGCTGTGCGACTGATGCCCACTAACCGGCAAGCCGATCGCTCACTGATACGATGCTCTGAGATCATATGCCTGGCTATCTGCTTGCGACCGGCGGACTTCACCACTTTTTTGACAACACATCCTTCATCGCTTCAACTTCGAGGAGCTTCTCTGCCAACAGCCGTTTTAGCTTGTTGTTCTCGCTTTCCAGCTCTCGTAGCCGTTTGGCTTCGTTGACAAGGTCTCACTTATACCTACCCTGGTGCAGGTATTTTAGGTGTCGATCATCGAGGCTGTTCGCTTCTGGTTGCCTTTTTTGGGGCTCTTTTGAGGAAAATCCATCGGAATATCGCGCCATCGGGCGATTGTGGGTTCATAATGGCATGGTGAATGGTTATATTAGTGACTATAAGAGCATAAAAGTCGAATAAACGCACAAAAAAGTTGTTTTCGTCGCGAGGGGGCGCTATATTGGGTGTGCTCGAATGGGCTCAGATAAAGGCGTGATCTAAAGCTGCGGAGGCATATGTGTTTATAAGAATATTAGATTGTAACGGCGTAGGGGTTGTCACACGTCGTTCATCCAGGGTGATTAGTGCGTCAATTTGTTTTGGTCTGGCGAGTTTGTATATGCCTTCGGTATCTGTGGCTCAGATCGAAGAGGTTATAGTTACCGCTTCGAAAAGAGAATCTGGTCTTCAGGATGCGCCGATGTCTGTAAGCGCCGTTTCTGGGGACGAAATGAAATACCGTCAGGTGGGTAGTATTACGGATATGGCTACGCAGGTTCCGGGGCTTTCTGTGAGCGAAAGCGGCGGATCAACCTTGGTAAGTATTCGCGGTGTAGGTATGAATGTTGATTCCGGTGCTGTCGAGCCCGGAGTGGCTGTTCATGTGAACGGAGTCTATCAACCGCGCCCGAGTACCGGGCCGTTAGGGTTGAATGATCTCGCGCGAGTCGAAGTGCTGCGGGGGCCGCAGGGTACGTTATATGGCCGAAATTCGACCGGCGGTGTAGTTAATTTTATCCTTAATAGGCCCTCAAGCGAGTCGGAGGGCTCTGTTAGGGCGGGGTTGTCTAACTATGGTACCCAAAGTATGTCGGGCGTTGTGTCGGGTCCTTTGATTAAGGATGTTCTTTTAGGCCGAACGATGCTCGAGTGGAATCAGAGTGATGGCTATGTAAAAGAGTTGGAGCGAGGGGGTACTTCTGACGATGTGGAGGGATATGGCGGCCGCGTTGCTCTCACGTGGTTGGCTACAGACTTGCTGAGCTTCGAGTTGGGTGCGATTTACCGTGACGATGAAGGTGGCGGACTTACGCCTCGAGATGTAATTCGTGTCGCACCAGATCCGCAGAAAGAAACTACAGGATTGTTCTTTAACCCTGCGCAGACTACCTCGGAAGACCAGTATGTTGACGGTGAGCCCTGGGAAAGACGCCTAAACTATAATCCCGTCGGTGATAGAAGTACGGTCAATGTAGATATAACAATCGCTTACGAAATGGACTTTGGCACCTTGAAGTTGGTCTCGGGGTACCAGACTCACGAGTATAAATACGTTTACGATGCCGACTTCACCTCAGATGATATTTATAACTTTGCTCCAGATGGATTCGGTGCTACGTCGGACTCTTTGAGCCACGAATTAACGCTATCTGGGGCCACTGAGCGCCTCGATTGGTTGATTGGCGGGTATTTCTTCGAGGAGGACTACACTCCACTGCTGCAGGTTTCTATTCCGAAGGCATTTGGCGGCGCCGGACTGGAGGCTTTGCTCACCGCAGATGAAACAGCTGAGTCGGTCGCATTATTCACTGATATGGCATATTCACTGACGGATACGATACGCGTTTTGGTAGGCTTTCGCGCGCTGGAAGATAAGAAAGAGGCAGACCAGACCAATAAATACGCATTGGGGGGAGTGCCGCTAGAGCTAATACCTTTATCGCTGATCCCCGCCGACTCCGCACTACCGAAGTCCTGTGAACAGGCGCCATTGTCAATTGAAAGCGGACGAAAGTACACCCCAAAATACGGAGTTCAGTGGGACGTTGGCGATGACTATATGGTTTACGGACAATATACGCTCGGATACAAATCCGGCGGCAGTAACTTTTCGTCTTGCGGCGATACTTATGAGCCCGAAGAAGTAGAGTCTTATGAATTGGGTATGAAGTCGAGCTGGTTTGACCGTAGGTTAATTGCCAATCTGTCGATATTTGATAGCAGCTACTCAAATTTTCAAGTACTAAAAATAGAAGGTATTGCAGCAAGCATTATCAACGCTCCCGAAGCCAAGATCCAGGGTGCAGAGCTGGAGTTGCAGGCACAGCTGCTTGAGCCGTTAATGTTGACAGTATCTGGGTCGTACCTGGATGCCTATTACAAGGAGTTTTTCGACACGGATAGCTCAAATCCTGAAAATGGTGAACAGGATCTTTCAGGTGTTCAGCTGTCTCGCGCGCCAAAGTATACGGTTAATACCGGGCTGGAATACAGTTGGGAGATGGATGTCGAGCTTTTGTCGTATTGGCGATTCCGAGTGGAATATTTCCTTAGTGATGACCTTGTTTATCGACCCTACGGCGGCCCAGAGGACGGTCAGGAGTCCTATGCATTAGTCAATAGCTATCTCAGTATCATGAATGCCGATGAAAAATTGGCGATCAATATTTTTAGTAAAAATATTACTAACACTGAATATTATCTCTACTCTGCGGGTGACAGTACTGGTCGAATCTATGGTCCTGCAGGGCAGCCTAATTCATATGGTGTTGAAGTCAGTTATAGATTTTAGAACGAGCTAGTAATTTAAGCTTTACTTATACGAATGAGTTGGCGAATAGACGATTTTGGTATTGTATTTTCGCTATCCTTGACTCAATTTTAGTTACTTAGGTGATAAAAATGACAACGAAAATTGATATTAAGACGCTCGTAGATGCCCAGCGCGAAGCGCATAAAAATGATCCATTTCCGTCGATTGAAGTTAGATCAGATCGTATTCGTCGATTGATAAAAATGCTCGCGGAAAATGATAAAAAGATATGTGATTGTCTTATGGCAGATTTTGGCAATCGACCGGAAATTACCACGCGAATGGCGGAGATTTTGGGCACGATTTCTACCCTGAAATATGCGTTAGAAAATATAGAAGAATGGTCGAAACCTGATATTCGAGTGACGCCACCACCTGCGGGGCCTGCTGGTGCTGTTTCCGAGGTTCAGTACATGCCGTTAGGATCAGTCGGAGTAATCTCACCGTGGAATTTGCCGATTAATCTCAGTTTCGGAGTTATGGGGGCAATATTTGCTGCGGGCAACAGAATCGTGCTCAAGCCTTCTGAAGTCACCGAACGTACATCTCTACTAATTCAAGAAATGATAGAGGCGAATTTCGATACAACTGAGCTTGCTGTAGTACTGGGTGGGGCCGATGTGGCGGCGGAATTTTCAGCGGCGCCATTTAACCACCTGATGTTTACGGGTTCGTCGGCGGTGGGGCGCAAAGTAGCGATGGCCGCAGCGGAAAATCTGGTGCCCTGTACATTGGAGTTGGGCGGCAAAAACTCAATCATTGTGTCAAAAACGGCTGACATCAGTGACATAGTAAAAAAGATCATGATGATCCGTATGGTTAATGGCGGTCAAATATGCCTTGGGCCGGATGTTTTATTCGTACCGGAAGTAATGGAAGATGAGTTAATCGCCAAATGCACCGAAATTGCGAATACTTTCTTCCCTCAAATGCAGAGTGATCCAGACTATGGTCAAATTATAAGTGATCGCCAAGTGGATCGCTTGAAAGGATTACTAGCCGAAGTCGAGGAAAAGCAAGCCGGTGAAGTGGTTTATCTTTTCGATCCCGAGCAGGTGCCTTTAGCAAGACGTTTCCCTCCAGTTATCGTTAAATCGCCAGCAAGCGATACCCGGTTGATGAAAGAAGAAGTCTTCGGCCCAATTATCTCTGTGTTTCCGTATTCAAATTATGATGACGTGATAACGCGGTTGAATAGTGATGAAAATTTACGCGAGCCACTGGCCCTGTATTATTTCGGGGATGATCAACTGGAAATGGACAAACTTCGCTATCAAACGCAATCCGGCGGGCTCTGCTTCAATACTCTAGCTGCGCACTACAATGTAGAGGATTTGCCATTTGGTGGTATTGGGCGAAGTGGTATGGGTAATTATCACGGCATAGAGGGATTCAGAACGTTTTCTCACGCCCGTGCTGTTTATACGCAATGCAAGCAGGATTTCCTAGCGCCTATGTTGCCTCCGCACAGTGAACAAATTAAGGCGCACGTCGCTGCCATGGTTCAGGGTGTATTGGGGGGAAGTCATGACTGATCTATATGACTACGTTGTGGTTGGCGGCGGGTCTGCGGGTTGTGTCGTTGCAAGTCGTCTTAGCGAAAATCCCCACGTGCGTGTTTGCTTGATAGAGGCAGGCGGCAATAACCGAACTCGATTTATGAAGGAGCCGCTTACTTCCGTTTTGCTTAACGTACCAAAAAAGGGCAAAGCAAACTGGGGTTTTGAGACAGTGGAGCAGCCAGGATTAAATGGCCGGGTGAACTATCAGCCCAGAGGGAAGGGGCTTGGGGGAAGCTCGGCGATAAACGGCATGTTGTATGTTCGTGGTCACGCTAAAGACTTTAACGATTGGGCTGCATTGGGTAATGAAGGCTGGTCATACAGGGATGTGCTCCCTTACTTCAAAAAATCGGAAGACAATGTCCGTGGAGCTGATGAATATCACGGAACAGGTGGGCCACTCAAGGTCAGTGAAAGAGGATATGAGCACCACTCTCACAGTTTATTTATTGAAGCGTGTAGCGATCTTGGATTAGGTAAGACAGACGATTTTAACGGTGCGAAGCAAGAGGGTGCAGGTTGGTATCAGCTGACACAAAAGGAGCGTATGCGCTGCAGTACTTCTTATGCATTTATTGAGCCGAACCGCAATCGTCCTAATTTAGACATTCTGGTTAAATCACTGGCAACAAAAATCGTGTTTGATGGGAAAACTGCGGTGGCTGTTGAAATCATTCGAAAGGGGAAAAAGGAGATTGTTAAAGCTAAAAAGGAAATTATTATTTCGGCTGGCGCGTACCAGTCACCACAGCTATTAATGCTTTCGGGTGTGGGTGAGGCGGGCGAATTAGGCAGGCATTCCATTCCGGTAGTAGTGAATATCCCTGGCGTCGGTAAAAACCTGCAGGAACATGTCGATTTTGGTTTGGTTTACAAAACTGATGATACCAGTTTCTGGGGCGAGTCAAACCGTAAATTAATGCCGGCGATAAGAACTGCTCTGGAGTACTTGTTCCACCGAAAAGGCAAGATTGCCTCTGTTTTATACGAGTCGGGTGGCTTTTTTAAAACAACGCCGGAGAAGGATCGCCCGGATATACAGATGCACTATATGCCCGCGGCCGGGGTTGATCACGGCCGCGTAATGCTTCCTGGCCATGGTCTGAGTCTACACGTGTGTGTTTTGCGACCTGAGTCCAAGGGGACGGTCGGATTGAAGGATAGCAATCCGCTTTCAGAACCTCTAATAGATTTGAATCTATTTGATAATAACGAGGATATGGAGACGCTTTTACGTGGGGTTAAGCTTGGGCAGAAAATATTGCGACACCAATACTTTTCCACGTTTACGCTCCGGGACTATTTCTTTAAAGACGATATGTCGGACGAGGAAATGGTAGAGGTTATAAGAAACCACGCGAACACGGTATATCACCCAGTTGGTACTTGTAAAATGGGAAGTGATAAAGACTCCGTTGTTGATCCGGAGCTTAGAGTTCATGGCATTAAAAATCTTAGAGTAGCCGACGCTTCTATCATGCCGACAATAGTGGGTGGGAATACCAACGCAGCTGCAATAATGATCGGCGAAAAATGCGCGGACATGATTTTAAGCGCTGGTGCACAATAAATTAGAACGAGGAATTATTATGAGTATTCAGCTGAATAGCGAACAAAAGCAAATATTCAATCGAGTGGTAGAGGCAGGTTTCTACGCCGATCCAGGTCTTATGCACTCGACGTTCAGGCGGATGCGAAAGGAAGCGCCTATTTGCTGGCTTGAGCCAGATAACTATCGCCCTTTTTGGGCAGTAACCAAATACGCTGATATGAAAGAAGTGCTTCGTAGAAGCGATGTTTTCTTAAATGCCCCGCGTCGCCAGCTTTTCAACATCCCAACCGAACAGGGGATGATAGAACGTTCCGGTAATAAATATGGTCTCGCTCTGCGCACGCTGACCGATATGGATGAGCCGGATCACAGTGTGTATCGCAACGTCACTAAGGACTGGTTCTCCAAAAAGTCGGTGGCTGAACTTGCCAGCGACGTGCGGAAAATTGCTGAAGAATTCGCTGAAAAAATGGTCGCACTTGGCGGGGAGTGCGATTTTGTAAGTGATATAGCACTTTGGTATCCCCTTAGAGTAATTATGAGTGTCATGGGAGTGCCGCGGGAAGATGAAGAGCGGATGCTCAAATGGACAATGGAGCTATTCGGCTTTGAGGATGAAGATTTAAGCCGGGATAATGCCAAGGGAGATGCCAGTGAGGCTAAATCAGCACAGGCTACATTAAACGATTTCTTCGCCTATTTTTCCGCAATAACTAAAGATAGGCAAGAAAATCCCCGCGATGATCTATGCACGTTGCTCGCTAACGCCAGAATAGACGATAAGTTGATGCCTACGTTGGAGCTAATGTCGTATTACGTAATAGTGGCTACAGCTGGCCATGATACAACTAGTTCCTCTACATCAACCGGTATGTTGTCATTAATTGAGAATCCTGGTGAGCTTGAAAAGCTAAAATCCAATAGTGTCTACTCTGAATATTTTGTCAACGAAACTATTCGGTACGCATCGCCGGTCAGGCATTTCTGCCGGACTGCTAACTCAGATTTTAATTTAAACGGTACTCTTATCAGAAAAGGTGAGTCCGTTGTGGTGTTCCATCCATCGGCGAATGCTGATGAAAGTCTTTTTGAAGATCCAGAAAAATTCCAGATTGATCGGCGTCGTAATTGGCACATGGCTTTCGGATATGGCATACACGTGTGTCTGGGTCAGCACTTGGCTCGTATGGAGATCGGTATGCTTTTTGAAGAAATATTCAAGCGAATAGACACTATAGAATTGGCAGGAGAGCCTAAATGGGCGTCGAATTCATTTATTGGAGGATTGAAATCTCTCCCGATTACTTATCGCATTAAGTCCAAATAGCGTAACGGAATCTAGATGATTTCACCACGCTGTGACGCTCAAAATAGCCACTCTTATGGATGCTATTAATCTCGAGTGGTTTGCACGGAAGTGGTTTCATTGTCTCTACGTAGAGTGATCTCGAAGGAATCTATTTTATGAGTGGTAGTTATCAAGAGGCGGGACGTTGTCCAGTGGGCGGAAAGTCGGGCGATGTACGCCAAAGAGCCGAGCAGAAGTTTGGCGCTGAGGCAAATGATTCGGGTAATGCGGATTGGGCCTTGGGGCCCGGATCAGTCACGTGGAAAGTGCTACGTAACCCTGCAGTTTTCTTTATCGGTATGCTGCGTACTTCGATGTTGATTCCGTTGCATCCGCCCTTCGCATCTGCGGCAGAACTTGATACATCTTATCTCACCGACCCGCTGGGTAGGTTTCGTCGTATTGCGGTATTCGCGTATATGGCGGGGTTCGGTAGTAAACGTGATGCCGTGAAAGTTAGTAAATACGTAATAAAAAGTCACACGATGATAAAGGGTATAGAGCCCATTACCCAGAAGCCCTTTCAAGCTAACTCTGAGTACGAGTTAGCCTTGACTTTAGCAGTTCAAACTTTTGGATTTTTAGTCGCTTATGAAGCGCTCTATGGGGCCCTTAGTGATGAGCAGCGTGATCAATTTGTTGTTGAACAAAAAGTGCTCGGTGCCGTTATAGGTGTTAACCCAGACCATGTGCCGTCGTCTTACAACGGTTTACTTTCTTATCTGGCAGAAGCACGTATACATTGGGCTGCAGGCTTGGCGAGTCGGAATATAAATGCAGTTTTTGTAGATGCGGACTTTCCAAGCGGTAGTTTGGTAGGGGAGTTACCGTGGTATAAGCGAACGATTGTTATGTGGGTCCTTCGGGTCTTCTCTGATATGGCGCTAGCGCTCATGGTTCCGGAAGAAAGGTTGCTGATAGGGATTAATCGTAGTCCTAAACTCCGGTCAAGGGGCGCGGTAAACGCTTCTTTCCGCCTTTTTGGGAAACTAATGGGGAGCAAAAAAGGCATTGAGTCTTTTGCGAGTTTCGTGGGTGCGAAGGCTGGAGGCATTTTCCTGAGCGCGTTAGAAGTTGAAAGCCGAGGGAATCTGGCGCAGTTAGAGAAGGACTTTGTTGTGCCGAATCCCAAGGACTTTTTCATTAAACTGCCTGATCTTGTCATGAATTGGCCGGGAACTCCGGCTAAATACAGGCTCGGAGGCTAATATTAGGCGGTCTGCGGGGTATAGGCTACAGCTAAGGAGCTTTCTGTCCCAACAGAGAGGTAGTGAGGCATATACAGTTTCGGTGCTCGGTAGGCCGTGCGAAGTATATATCCTGTCTCTAACTAAACGCTCGATAGCGATATTGCGTCATAAATACTTCTATAGGTAATGCAATAATGTAAAAAAAGTTGATATTTGATTTATTGTGCGGCACAATGTTGGGCAAGTCTGCCGCATGTATGCTTTTTTGCCGCGGAAATTCTAATATAAAAATTAATAAATTCGCGTGAACGTGAGTAGATATTGGCGCCATTCAACCTGTATCAATTGCCTGTATGGGAGCAAGCAAAATATATGAATACTACGCCGATCTTGGTTGGGTCCGGTCAAGTTGTTCAAAGAGACATCGACGCGTCGGATTCGGCGAAATCCCCTGTAGAGCTTGCAGCAGAAGCAGCGCAGTTAGCGCTGCGCGATACCTTTTGTGGTGAGCTGATCCATCACATTGATACTTTGGCTATGGTGCGTTTGTTCATGGATTCGGCGGGCGTCTTTACGCATCCGTTTGGTTCATGTAACAAACCACCGCTTTCTGTTGCTCAGCGCATTGGCGCGCGTCCGGAAAGGTTGATTTATGGGGCAGAGGGAGGGCAGAGTCCTCAGCGGTTTGTAAACGAGCTGGCCCAGTCAATTCGTGGAGGGAAAGCCAAAGCGGCAATTATTTGCGGGGCTGAAGCTACCCACGCGATGAAAACGGCCTTGCGCCGGAACTGGGCGCTGGACTGGTCAGAAAATATCTCGGGTGATATCGAAGACCGAGGCTATAGGCCGTTGCAAAACCCGCTAGAGCGGGCTCATGGCATTACCTTTCCTCCTCAGGTATATGCGCTCTTTGAAAACGCGTGGCGACACCGGCACGGGCTTTCGGTAGCAGAGCATAAGTGTGTAATGGCGAAGCTATTCGCCCGATTTAGCGCTGTGGCCTCGAATAATCCTTATTCTCAGTTTCCTTACGCACGTAGCGAGGAGTTTCTGGCGACAGACTCAGATGATAATTACCCCATTAATATTCCCTACAACAAATGGCTAATTGCTCAAGACGCTGTGAGCCAGGGGGCAGCAGTGGTCATGACTTCTGTGGGAATCGCGGAAGAGCTCGGTATACCAAATAGCCAGTGGGTGTATCTCCACGGGCAAGGTGACGCCGACGATAGCTGGGTCTCCGGACGGCGGGATTTAGCTGCTTCCGAAGCAGTAGTCCGGGCTGTTGGCGAAGCGCTGGCCTCTGCGGGAAAATGTGTCAATGATATCGATTTGCTCGATATTTATAGCTGTTTTCCTATAGCGGTAATTACCGTATGCGAAGCACTGGGGTTAGAGATCGATAGCACTAAGGAATTAACAGTTACAGGTGGTTTGCCGTACTTTGGTGGTGCTGGTAATAACTACAGTTTGCACGCGGTGGCCGAAATGACATCCCGCCTTAGAAAATCGCCTGGTCAATATGGCTTGGTATCAGCTAATGGTGGCTATCTATCAAAACAGTCAGTTGGGATATATTCCACAACACCGCCTCTGCCGAACGTCAATACCTTATATAGTAGCGCCAAAATAGAACCTGATGTCGTTCCTGGTGACACAGACGTTGTGGCTATGTATGAAGGCGTCGGACATGTAGAAAGCTATTCTCTGGTTTACAAAAAAGGACAGCCTGCCAGTGCTTTCATCATTGGCCGCTGCATGGGTGGAGACCGTCGATTCCTTGCGGTTGTTCAAAAAGACGATGTAGAAACTCTGAAAGCTGTCGAGGCTTCTGAATTTATAGGAAGAAAAGTTAACGTTGAACATCGCGATAATATAAATGTATTTAAACTTTCGAGATAGTTATGACTCAACAAAATACTGATATCGATATCACCGTAAAGCTGGATTACATCCTTCGGGCCCAAAAAACAGCGCATTTGAAAGACCCCTATCCTTCGGTAAGTGTGCGACAGGACAGATTGAGTCGAGTGCTGGATTTAACTGTGCGCAATGAAAAGAAGATTTGTGACGCTGTTAATGCCGACTTCGAAAATCGGTCAAGCATTTCAACCCAAGCGCTGGATATATTACCTGTGCTGCAGGCGTATAAGCATGCAAAGAAACACGTTAGCCAGTGGATGAAAACTGAAAAGCGGAAAAGTAATTTTCCATTAGGACTGCTTGGTGCAAAATCGACCGTGGAATATATCCCGCTCGGCGTCGTTGGTAATATTGCGCCATGGAACTTCCCGATACAGCTATCGCTAATGCCTTTTGCCGAGGTATTCGCCGCAGGGAATAGGGGTATGTTAAAGCCTTCCGAGCTGTCACCGGAAACGTCGAATTTAATGGCTGAGCTTGTTTCAGAAAACTTTAATGAGGATGAGTTTGCTGTCATCCAAGGTGGAGTTGACGTTTCCAAGGCCTTCGCGGGATTGCCTTTTGATCACTTGCTATTTACTGGTTCGACTCAGGTCGGTCGTCAGGTTGCAAGTATCGCCGCGCCTAATTTAGTGCCGATGACATTGGAATTGGGTGGGAAAAACCCGGTAATCGTATCGAGGAGCGCTGACCTAAAGCTTGCAGCAGATAAAATAATGTGGGCTAAGACAATGAACGGTGGCCAAATTTGCCTGTGCCCAGATACGGTTTATGTTGCAAACGAGCGCATTGATGAATTTGTAGAGCACTGCAAAAGCGCCGTTGAAGCTATGTATCCAGACATTGACAAGAACGAGGACTATATTCACATAATCAGTCAACGGCACGCAGACAGGTTGGTTGAATTGGTCACCGATGCGGAAGAAAAAGGCGCCACAGTAATCCGGCTGGGCAATAGTAATAACCGTCGTGTACCTCCCAGTATAGTGTTAAATGCCGATCCGAATTCCCGAATTTGCCAAGAGGAGATCTTCGGTGGTCCTCTTTTAGTAAAGCCATTCGACGAGCTGGCGAAGATCGTTGATACGATAAATCAGGGGGAAAGTCCCTTGGCGTTGTACTATTTTGGTAATAATAAACAGGAAATTAAGTCGCTTACGCTCGAAACCCGTTCGGGCGGAATGGTTGTTAATGACTTACTGGCACACTGTCTTCAAGAAAATCTTCCATTTGGCGGCATGGGTAAAAGTGGAATGGGCGTTTACCATGGTTTCGACGGTTTCAAAAATTTCAGTCATGGAAGAGCTGTATATCATCAGTCAAATCTAGACCCCCTTAAAATGATCAGGCCGCCATTTTCTCCCAAGCTGAGAGCTTATGTTAAGGAGAAAATAAAAGCCTAGTGCTAAACAATATCAATTGATGGGCGGGGTGTTATATCAATACCTGCAGTTAATGAAACTATAACCGATAAAGCGAGCGAGAATGGAAGGGATCAGCGGAAGTGCAAAGGGTGCACTAAATGGTGTAAAGGTCGTCGACTTAAGCACGGTCGTGTTTGGGCCCTACGGCAGTCAAATATTAGGCGACCTTGGTGCAGAAGTGATAAAAGTCGAAGGTGGTCGGGGAGATAATATGCGATTGCCAGGGAATTCTCCTGTTCCTGGAATGGGGCCGCTTTACCTTGCGCTGAATAGAAACAAAAAATCTATCACGCTTGAACTTAAAAGGCCAAGTGCGCTTGCGGCGATGAAAAAACTTATTGAAGGCGCCGACGTTTTCTATACCAATGTAAGAATGGCAGGGTTGGAAAGGCTCGGGCTTGGTTATGAACAGGTTAAAGCAATAAATCCTGGAGTTGTCTATGTCCACTGTACAGGCTTTGGCACTGAAGGAGCTTATGGGGGGAAACTCGCGTATGACGATGTGGTTCAGGCAGCGTCAGGGTTTTCCGATCTCTTACCCAGAGTGGACGGCAACGACGCACCTCGTTATGTACCTTCTTTGATCGCGGATAAAACGGCAGGTCTGCATGCGGCTTACGCGACAATGGCGGGTCTTTTTCATAAGCAACGAACCGGTGAAGGACAGTTTATCGAAGTGCCAATGTTTGAAACCTTCACTTCTTTCCATATGATCGAAAATCTCTATGACCATTCATTTGTGCCGCCTCGGGGTAATATCGCCTACGATCGCTCTATCGACCCAAATCGTCGTCCTTTTAAGACATTGGACGGGTACATATCTATAGTTCCCTACGCGCCAGAACATTGGCAAATAATTATGGATTTTGGCGGCATAGATAATATTCTGGAGGACGAACGCTTTAATTCGTTTGAAAAGCGGACGAAGAATACAGGTATATTATATGGAATGGTAGAAGATATTACTAAGACAAAAACCACGGATGAATGGGTCGAGCTAATGGACGAAGCAGGACTGCCGTGTATGAGAGTAAACCGAATGGAGGAGGTGTTGGATGACAAGCACTTGCAAGAGGTCTCGTTCTTTCAAAAGAGAAATCACCCAGTCATTGGTGAGTACTTGAATATTCGGCACCCGGTCAAGTTTAGCGTAACTCCTGCATCAACTCGCAATGATGCTCCTAGTTTGGGCGAACATAATGAAGAAATATTAGGGGGACTTGGGTATTCACACGAGGAAATTTCTGAAATACAGGGTAAATAAATACAGGGAGAACACGAGGGTAGTGTGACTTGATGCGACAGTTATAAGCGAATTTGAATGCGGACATTGTTAAATGCGTCAGGCGATACAGTACAGTTATTCACACTGCATTTGGTGTAATTGTTGCGTGCCGCCTTTCGGAAATTTCTCGTCAACTTACCGATGCCATGATTGCTCCTATTTATGCGTGCTCATCCGAGGTTATAAAAATTATCATCAGTCATGACCTTCTAGGTTCTAAGCATACGCCCATTAATTCAAGGAATTTTTGAGGTATTGATTAAGTGGGAAATAATGTTTTCCTTCCAGTAAGAAACTTAATTGCCTGCTGCAACGCCCGTTATGAAATTTATGTAAAAAATAGGATGAATGGGTAGGCAATTATTGTTTAGATAGAGATTAGAAGAGGTTTAATTTTGAAGACTCGCATTACTGAAATGTTGGGAATAAAGTATCCGATTATACAAGGTGGGATGATGTGGGTCGGTCGAGCGGAACTGGCCGCGGCAGTTTCAAATGCCGGTGGGCTAGGGATTTTAACGGCGTTAACTCAGCCTACACCTGACGCTTTACGACAAGAGATCGTTCGCTGCCGCGAAATGACTGACAAGCCGTTTGGGGTGAACATCACGCTATTGCCGTCAATAAATCCTCCTCCTTATGATGAGTACGCGCAGGCGGCGGTAGAAAGCGGTATAAAGGTAATAGAAACCGCAGGTCGCAGTCCGGAAAAATATATGCCCTATTTCAAGAAAAATGGGGTCAAGGTGATTCATAAATGTACATCTGTACGTCACGCGTTAAAAGCGGAGCGGATAGGGTGTGACGCTGTAAGTGTAGATGGTTTCGAATGTGCGGGACACCCGGGAGAAGACGATGTGACCAACTTGGTTCTATTGCCTGCGGCATATGCGAAACTTAGCATTCCCATAGTTGCATCTGGTGGCATAGCCAACGGGCAGCAAATGGCTGCTGCTCTGGCGCTAGGCGCCGAAGGCGTAAATATGGGGTCTAGATTCGTAGCGACGAAAGAGGCGCCGGTTCATCAGAACATGAAGCAAGCCATGGTTGATGCCGATGAGCTTCAAACAACCCTGATGTTCCGTACATTAAAGAATACGGTGCGGGTGTTCAAAAATTCCATTTCTGAAAAAGTGGTAAAGATAGAGGCGCGAGAAGGGGAAACGGACTTCTCGGAGTTGCAGCCACTTGTAGCAGGTGTGCGCGGTCGTGAACGCTGTATTGAAGCAGGCGATATTGACGATGGTGTTTGGACTGTCGGTATGGTGATGGGACTGATTCAAGATATTCCTAGTTGCGAAGAGCTAATTCAAAGAATGGTTAAAGATTGTAACGAAACAATTTCTTCCCGTCTCCGCGCCATGCTGTAAGACAGGTCCAGACCTGTTTGTCCAATGAATACATGCGGCTGTTACGCTAGCCGACGAAAATGTGAATGTTGGGAATTTCAACGAATACTAATAGCCATTTTATATGGTAGAAAGATTCAGAAGTCGGTATCTATACAAGGCGTTTAAGAATACCAATTTACGGAGATTAATCGATGAGAAAGTCATCCATCACTACTTTTGAAATGCTCGATTATTTCGTGCGTATTAGCGGGGAGAAGCCCGCATTAAAACAAGACTCACGCCAACTAAGTTATGCTCAGTGGAACGAGCAAAGTTTGGTCGTTGCTAACGCGTTGGCGAAGTCGGGTATCGGTCCCGGAGACCGGGTAGCGGTTCTGACTTTTAATCGTATTGAGCAGTTCGTTATACTCTACGCGACTATGAAGCTTGGTGCGGTATATGTACCTGTTAACTATCGCCTGGCCCCTGCTGAATTCAAATACATTCTCAATCAGTCGGAGTCTAAGGCGATATTTATTGAAAGCGACGAGTTGACCGAAAAAATTGAAAGTATTGCCGATGAAACGTCGTTGTCAACTTTTGTGCGTCTAGACGATAGCGAATCGCTTAATGGCCGTTGGCAATCATTTTCAAGCCTTATTTCGAAGCAAGACCAGACACCTGTTGATTTTGAGCCTAAGCCCGATACCCCTGTATATCAAATGTATACTTCTGGCACGACGGGTTTTCCGAAGGGTGTAATAGTCACGCAACAGCAATCCGCCGCGTTTGTGGTTCATTCTCTGTGGATTCCACCTAGAGTCGACGCGGGAAAGCCACACTTGGCCGTCGCGCCTATATTTCATGCAGGAGCATTATGTAGCAGTATTATGGCGCTGTGCGCGGGCCGACCAGTGCATATTTTAAAGGATTTCAATCCGCAAGTAGTAGTTGAAGAATTGGTTAAGGAAAAGATCGCCGATGTGATGTTAGTGCCCGCGATGCTGCACGCCATTTTGCAATACGTGCCAAATTTGCATCAATATGACTTTGGTCATCTGGAGAAAATTATTTACGGGGCGTCACCTATTACGGTTGACGTACTGGAGCGTTCCATGAAGGCCTTTGGCTGCTGCTTTCAACAGGGCTTCGGCATGACTGAAACCGTAGCGTCAGCTACAGCTCTGACAGCCGATGATCACTTGAAAGCTATTAATGGTCGTCCGGAATTACTCCGATCTTGCGGTAGAGCGGGTTTGTTTGTAGACATTAAAATTGTAGATACGCTAAGTCGCCAGGAGCTACCTCAGGGTGAAATTGGTGAAATAGCAGTACGCGCTCCGCATGTAATGGAAGGCTATAGTAAACAGCCGGAAAAAACCGCGGAAGTATTGGATGAAGACGGCTGGTATTATTCTGGTGACGGTGGCTATATCGATCAAGATGGGTATGTTTTTATAAAGGATAGAATCAAGGATATGATTGTGTCTGGCGGCGAAAATGTATACCCCGCCGAAGTGGAAAACGTACTAATGTCTCATCCCGATATTATAGATGTTGCTGTAATCGGCTTACCGGATGAAAAATTTGGCGAGGCGGTGGTTGCAATTTGTGTTGCATCACCGGATGCAGGCTTGGACCCGGCGAAGATGATTGAATACTGTCGCGCGCATATTGCGGGCTACAAGATTCCGCGCCGCTATGAGAGGATTGAAACATTGCCTCGAAACCCCTCAGGGAAAATATTGAAGCGTGAGCTTCGAGATCAATTTTTGTGATCTAAACTGTTAATAAATTGTCGTTGTAGTGCCAATTCAAAGAGACTCATTATGTCTGTATACGAAGCCCCTGTCGAAGAGATATTATTCTCAATGTATGATGTTAATCAATTTGACTCACATTATGAAAGTTTTGATTTGGGCAAGGATGTAGTAACCGCTATTCTTAATGAAGCTGCCAAATTTGCTGAGCAAGATCTTTTTCCACTTAACGCAACCGGTGATCGTGAGGGTGTGAAATTTGTTGATGGATCGGTGTCTCCCCCATCCGGCTTTAAAGAAGCCTATAAGAAATACGTAGACGGCGGTTGGCCGTCACTCGCGCAGCCGGAACACTTCGGGGGGCAAGGATTACCCAGTTCTCTCTCTACAGTAATTTTAGAGTTGTGGCAGTCAGCTAACCAAGCGTGGTGTATGTATTCTGCTTTGGGGGAGGGCGCATGTGAAACTTTGTTGGCTTATGGTAGCGACAACGAAAAATCACTTTACTTGCCAAAACTTATTAGTGGAACATGGACAGGAACGATGTGTTTGACAGAGGCACAGGCCGGTTCTGATCTTGGGCTGTTACGAACTAAAGCTGAGCCTGCCGATAATGGCAGTTACCGGATTTATGGTAGCAAAATATTTATTTCCTCTGGCGATCATGATCTATCGGAAAATATTGTGCATTTGGTGTTGGCTCGTTTGCCTGAAGCACCTGAAGGTAGTCGCGGAATTTCGTTGTTTGTAGTTCCAAAATATAAGGTTGCAGGTGATGGAAGCCTTGGGGAGCGAAACCAAGTTTATTGTGGCTCTGTAGAGCATAAGATGGGCCTAAAGGGTAGTGCAACTTGCGTAATGAACTTTGACGGCGCAGAAGGTTTTTTGCTCGGCCCGCCCAATCGCGGTTTGTCGTGCATGTTTACCTTCATCAACAAGTCCCGTTTAGGTGTTGCAGTACAAGGGCTGGCCCAAGCTGAAGGTGCTTACCAGATGTCCTGTACATACGCTTCAGCTCGTCTGCAAGGACACTCGCCATGCAGCTCTTCTTCTCAGGGTCGGTATGCTGATCCCATTGCTGAACAGCCTGACGTTCAGCGAATGCTGCTAAGTCAACAGGTTTTTTGCGAAGGTGGACGGGTGCTTGCCCATTATTGCGCGAAGCTAGTTGATCAAAGTCATTCTAGCGATAAGAGCATAGCTTCATATGCCGGAGGCTTGTTGTCGCTGCTAACGCCGATCGCGAAAGGGTGCTTGTCAGAGTGGGGGTCGGAAGCATGTGATATTGGAATTCAGGTTTTCGGCGGGCACGGATATATTCAGGAATGGGGAATTGAACAGCGGTTACGGGATGTGAGAATTACTCGAATATATGAAGGTACCAATGGTATACAGGGGCTGGATTTGTTGGGTAGAAAAGTGCTTGCAGACGGTGGTGTTATATTAGAGCGTTATTTGAATGAAATTCTGGAATTTAGTGATGAGTGTAAGCCTATTTCGAAATTAGCCTATCTGGCTGAGGCCATGCAAAAACGTGTTGCCGAGTGGCAAGCGCTAAATAAAGAGATATTCGCCCAGGCGGGAGGTAAGAAAGGGTATATTGAATCTATCTCGTTTGATTACCTAATGTATGCTGGCTATATAACATTGGCGTACCAATGGTTGCGTATAGCGAAGGCCTCAGCAGCACATTCATCTCCCAGCATCACTATATGGAAGGGTCAAAAACTGAATGCAGCGCGCTTTTGCTTTTCTAATATACTACCCCGCTCAGCGGCGCACCGCGAAGCGATAAGGATTGGTAGTGATACTATACTGAATTCGGTGCTGGCCGAGCAGTCTGTAAATACGAATTAGGCTGACTTTTTAATAATAGCTTTATTATGTGTAATATGTCGGTCGGTTAGTTTATTTATATTGTTCCCCGCAGGTAAAACTGAAGATGTCTTCAAGATTAATTGAGCAGGTGAGTGCCGTCCTTATGAAATTATTGCGGAAATTTAGGGGTGGTTTTTCAGTCGGGAAATTTTTCAGGCCTATTTAAAGGTGCGGGTTCTATGAAGTTTATGGCTGTGCTGGTATTTTTTTTTGGGATTGCCTTTGGTGATGCCTCCTTCGCGGACGATTGGCTTTTAAAGAAAGATGATGATGGCATAAAGGTTTTTACGAAATATATTCAAGGTAATGAGATTACAAGTTATCTTGGAATTACTGAAATAAATTCACCCTTGATGTCTGTTGCGCATTTGATGCTTGATTTGGCGATCATGGAGGACTGGTTTCATTTGAGTTACGGAATTAAAGGGATAGAAAATATTGATAAATCTCAACGTCTAATTTATATGCGGCAAAAGACACCTGTCATGATTGCCGACAGAGATATGATTGTACGGCAGAAAGTAAATGCGATTAGCGATAGCCTGGTAGTAATAGAGCTGAATGCGGTAGTAGGCATTTTGCCTGAGCAAAAAGGCTATGTTCGGATTCCATTGTTTCATGCAAAGTGGAGGCTAAGTCGCGTGGATGATCAATCCACTCTCGTTGAGTATAGCGGATTTGCGGAACCCGGCGGAAGTATACCTGTATGGTTGGCGAATAAGTTGGTTACGGAAGTGCCCTTTCAAACGTTAAGGAAATTGAGGAATCAAAGTTTTTCGTCTGCCGTAGGTTCCTTGAGCTTTCGAGTTATTCCTAGAGATGCTTCGCTGTAGTAAGCGTGTTGCGTGATTTTGGCGCTAACTTATTGAGGTAAGATACTAAAGCGCCAAGGCTTCTGCATTGGTCAGAGCGTATGGTGGTCTATATCAAGGTTCTGTAAACTCTCGCTGGCTTTTGCGCCGCGCGGCGTATCACTAAAGAGCCGGTTTGGTCGGCCTACCGTGAAAGGGCCTGATTGCATTTTCAGCCAACGCATTACTGATGTAAAACAAATAGTTAAGATTGTAGTGTGAGTGGTCCCATTCCGACCATTGCTAAAGTCGCTGAAAGCCATGATTTATAAGAGTTTCAGACGATTTTACCTTCCTGCATTTCACCGCGATAACCCAGCAATTTTTCGATTCGTGACCATTTCGTGACCGCGGCCGCTTTGGCGGAGCTGAAACGTTATAGCTTGATTTTCAGAAAGCTTGTCAGCACTTTGTCCATGTTTGTCCGATAAGATGCCCTTAGCATACCCCTGGTTTTGGGGTAATTATGGGGGGCGTGGTGTTTGTGAAAGCCAGACCCCCCGTGGCGTGGAGAGGACTGATGCCCCTTACTGCAGTGGAAGTGTCTCAGGCGAAACCCAAAGAAAAGCTCTATAAGCTATTCGACGGCGTCCCATTCCCTGGGTGATATCGGGTGAAAACTGGTGGGGGCTGACCAGTGAAGCGCCGCAAGTTTTAGCCTTAAAAAGCGCTCGCGGTGTGCCCCAGTGCTAGGGGCAGCTTATCAGGGGGCAACGGCCATCCTGTGGCAAACGGCACGAGCCGTATTGGTATCAGCGTCCGGCGATTGATCTGGAGGCTGTGCATTGGTTTCTCGGTATATCTTATCAAGGGGGCATTATTCTCATGAGTCCAAAGCCTCAGTGGGGAGAGCTAGAGCAGGCAGGAGGATGGCGGGGGGTGGCTGAGCCTTTCGCGATTATCTGCATTGGCACTCGGTAGGCCCAATAGTCTCCTGCTCAGTCGATATACCCAGTCAGCGCGACACTACCCCGTCCCGCCCCATACTGCCATCTGCGCGCATGGTAATCAGCTGTATCTCACACCATGACGCTTACTTTCGATTCGGGGGCATCACCGTGCGGCTGCCACTCATGCCGCTTTATACACATGTAAGAGAGCATTTCCGGCCCATTTTTGGTTCGCGACCATTTTAACCTTTGCTTGGACGGTCGTGGGCGATATCGACCCGCTGCCCGAGAGCTATCGAGGCCTGTTGCCGGTGGTGCGTTTTGTCGTCAGTTGTGGGCTTGTTGCGGCTATCAGCGCAATCTTGAGGGGGGAGCGCTAATTAGACAAGCGTCGTCTATTATATGGATATGAGCGGGGCAGAGTCAGAGAAAGGCTGAGCTACGGCATCTCATCTATCAGGTGGTGATATCGCTTCGCTTTCGGGGGGCGCGATGAGTTTTCGTAAGGGGTCCTGGGGGCGGCAGTTTGCCTCCTCCTTCTTGTCTTCGGCAGGCGTCAGTACGTCTGAGTCCTCCTATTTGTTGAGTCGAACAGGTGGCATACTCCCTGCTTTTGTGCTACTGTAGCATTGTATTACAATATCATAACGGGTTGAGATGATTTATGTCGTTACTTGCTAGCAGTAAAAAGGATTCCAAGACCAAGGTGTACGCCTGGGCTGTCGCCCTCGCCACTTGCTCCAGTGTGAATGTGCTATCAGCTGAAAGGCAGCTAGAGGAGGTGATAGTTACTGCTCAGAAGCAGGCGAAAAGTATGCAGGATATCCCGGCTTCGGTCTCGAGTATCGACAGTAGCTTCCTGACCGACGCTGCGCTTACTGACGTCGGAGACATCGTGGCGTACACGCCGAATGTTTCCTTTAACGACTCCGTCAAGTTCTTCCCCATCGTAACCATGCGCGGATACGGTACTGCGCCATTTGCGCGAGGACTGGAGCCCTCCATCGGGCTTGTAGTGGACGATATTCCCTATGGTAGAACTTCCTACGTCAATGATGCTGTATTTGACGTGTCGAAGTTTGAGGTTTTGCGCGGGCCGCAGGGTTCGTTATTTGGCAAAAACACCATTGCCGGTCTATTCAATGTCGTCACCTTTGATCCCGACTTTGACTGGAGTGGGTACGCGACAGGTGGTGTAGGCTTCAATAATGATCGGCACGTGGAGGGCGCGCAATCCTTCACTCTGATTGACGAAGTGCTGGCCGGGAGAATCGTCGGTCGAGCCAGTGAGAGCGACACCGTATACAACTCCGCCAACGATAATCAGGGAACAGTCGAAGACCACTCGTTCCGATTGAAACTGAAATGGTTTGTATCCAGTTCGACTGACCTATTGCTCAACGCATGGGCCTCCAGTCTGGAGCAGAACGAAGTGTCATTGCAGCCCTCAAGAGTCACCGATCAGTCGAGGGAAGAGTATCTTACCCACGACCCGGATTATGAAACCGATGAATATGATAACAATACCTCGGCTAGCGACTCGGCGCTTGCCACCCGGGACACGGAAACAATCAGTCTAATTGTCAACCACGCCTTCGACAACGATGGGCTGTTTTTTAATTCGGCGCTGAGCCTGAATACGGCGTATTCTGAGCTTCAAGAAACCTTTCTATATGACGCGGATGCGTCGCCAATTGACTTTGCTACCTTCGGCAGTGTAGTGCCGGACGTTTATGAGCAGAAACACATAGAGACAAGGTTTACCTCTGATGTACAGACGCCTTGGGGCATTGGCGAAAACCTGAATTTGATGCTGGGTTTGTTTTACAGCGACGTGAACACCACATCGTCTACAAAAGTCTCGTTTAATTTGTGTGAGTTTCAAAGCTATGCTGAGTCCGGCGCTGACCTCCGCGACGGCTTCGGTTTTCCTGTCTCCACGCCGCTGAATGCCCCCTGTAATTTTGAAAGAGAATCACATCAGAATATTACTGAGACAAATATAGTAAGCCACGCGTTCTTTTCCCAGGTAGAGTGGGACTTTAACGCACAGTGGTCGTTGATATTGGGAGCGCGTTACGGCGAAAACAAGCTGACTGGTAGCATTGAATCTTTCTCTGCTAGCAATACGAATATCGTGCCCACAATTTTAAGCTACCAGACGTTTAGTCAGCAACATAGCGACACCGAGTACGACTTCTCACCGAAAGTTGCTTTAACCTGGCGCCCGAACGATGATCTCACGCTGTTCTTCACCAGAACCCAGGGCTTCAAGGGCGGCGGTATCGCTTCGGGCGTCTACAGAGAGGCACGCACAAGATATGGTGAGGAAACCAGTACCTCCTCTGAGCTGGGTGTAAAAGCAGAGCTGTTTGATAGAACGCTTCGTTTGAACGTCACAGCCTTTCATTCAGAGTTTCAGGATCTTCAGGTTCAGAACTTTGATGGCCAAACGATATTCGTAACCAACGCATCGGATTCCTATTCTACCGGTGTGGAAATGGACTTTCTGTGGATAACGCCCTTGCCCTGGCTAACCATCGGCGGCAGCGCCGGTTACGTCGACGCGGCCTATGAAAACTATTTTTGCGGAGTGCCTGATCAGGATGAAGAAGCGGATGATCCTGCACATCCATCGTGCGATACTTCTAACAGCGAAGTCCGTTATGAAGACCAGTCTGGCCAACAACTTCCGTACTCACCGGATGTTTCGGTAACGCTTAACTTCAACGGAAATTTTGATTTGGACAATGGCTACAGCCTTATTTCGGGTCTGGACATTATCCACCGCGGTGAACTGGAAGTGGATCAAGACCCCTTCTACACCCAGGAGCCGGTTACCAAGTTTGCAGCTAGATTAGGGCTCCGTTCTGATAGTGGTTGGTCAATCGTGGCAAATGGCAAAAACCTGACCCGCGAAAAGGAACGGATTTTTGGTGCTGCTGCTCCGGGCGTGCCGGGCAATAACCAGGCGTTGGCCACAGATGATCTGATGTGGACCGTCGATTTCCGCTACGACTGGGGTCTCTAACGGATCTCTGTTGAGCCGGATGGCAACTCAGTCTTGACCTCAAATCCATCGGCTACTCCGCCGATGGATTTGAGGCAGAATACAGAGACTGCCATAGTCTTAGTGTTGTAATAGTAAAATGGGTTGGCCTGATAACCCTGAACGCGCGGATATCGCCCGATGAATACTCAGTAGGCAGAGGCTTTAATCGGCTATGTCGGTTTGGGCAAGTGTCTTTTCGAGTTAAAAAACTACGTATCTGGCTTGAAACTTGGCTAAGGTATTAACGTGCTTTCGTCGTGGCGATTTATTCGTCGATCTCGGCGCCGTTACGGCGGTAAACTCAGCGGAATACACTACATCGCAAACAGGAAATAAAATGAATCCAATAAAAATTCTTCTGGCAGTTGTTGCTGTCATGTTGGTGGGTGCCGGTATTTACTACGCGCCTATCATAGATAGGCTGTATTTCTCCGTGACAATGGAAGATGAAGCATCAATGGCGGAGAATTTGCGAATTGCAGACACTAAGTATCGCACCCATATCATCCCGCGCTCGTCCAATCCTGAAGCATTTCCAAAGCAGTTAAAAAAAGACGTTTTACCGGAATCATTCATCAATCACGGGAAGGCGATTTCAAGTGCTGACTTCCTCAAAGAATCCCGGCCCACCGGTCTGCTGGTCATCAAGGACGGTCAGGTCATCTACGAAAATTACTGGCAAGGCCTGAAGGAGTCAGATCGTCAGTTTGCCTTTTCTGTCGCGAAATCGATGACCTCCGTTTTGGTTGGCATGGCCATCGGTGACGGCCTAATCGACGACGTGAACGATCCTGTTGTGAAGTACCTGCCTCATTTCAAGGGCTCCGCCTGGGATCAGGCGACCATCGCCAACGCACTTGAAATGTCGAGCGGTGTGGACTTCGACGAGGACTACAGCCGTACCGACACCGACATGCGCCGCTTCCAGATTGACTTTGTTCTGGACAAGCCGGTCGAGCCCTTCCTGCTCTCACTGGATTCTGCTGGCCCTCCAGGTGTGAAGCAGGGCTACAATAGTATGGAGACGCAGCTCCTCGGTTTTGTTTTGCGCAGCGTTATCGGTGATCGTACCCTCGCCGATTATATGCACGAGAAGCTCTGGGAGCCGCTGGGCGCTCAGGACGACGCAAGCTGGACTACCGATGTCACCGGAATGGAGATAACCATTGGCGGTTTAAGCATGAGCTTGAGAGACCTCGCCAAAGTTGGCCAGCTGTTTTTGCAGCGTGGCCAATGGAAGGGGGAGCAACTCATTCCTGAGTTCTGGGTATTGGAGTCCACTACGCCGTCCAAGCCATACCAGATGCCGGGTCGGGATAACCCGCTGTCTGAGAAGCCCTTCGGCTATGGCTATCTATGGTGGACGCCAGTAGATCCCAGCGGTCGGGAATACTACGCCTCAGGGCTTTACGGGCAGTACCTCTTCGTAAACGAAGAAAAAGGGCTGGTTATTGCAATGTATAACGCCAATATCAACTTCAATCAGGACCCTGATGGTTGGAAAGAGCGTTACGAGGACTTTTTTCAAGCCATAGCTCAAGCTCTGTAGCTTGATCATTAGCCTGACAGTATTTAACGCTAATGTCTGGATTGGGATTATGCTCGTTACCGCGAGCATAATCCCCTAGTTTTGATAAAGTAGTCTCAGTAGGCCTCGACGATTACCAGCCGAGCTTGTTCAGCAGGCTTGGTTTATCCTCTTGCATTTCTTCACGTAATTTGAGCATTTTCTCTATAGACGCTTCCAGTTCCGCTTTGGTCTGATCGCGCAGTTTAAACTGGCTTGCCTGGCTTATATTTTTACCCTTATATCTGCCGGTCTTAATAGGTTTGCCAAAATGGACGAATACCTGCTTCCATTTTGGTAGTAGGGTACCCATGAAGCCCCGCGGGATTGGCGGCAGGAGGTCGGAATTCATGTATTCTTCAGATACACCGGCTCTACGCAGTATCTTTCCAAATACCGAGTCGCGCAGTTCATCCCTGTCAAGATAGCGGTCATACCACTCATCCGGCCCAACAATTCCCATAGGCACTATGGGCACACCGTGTTTGGCGGCAAGGCGCACAAACCCTGTCCGTTCCTTCCACTGAATGGTGTAGCGCAGGTCCAGGTTTTTGTTGGCCTCGTAAGCCCCACCGGGAAAAACCAGAACATCTTTGTTTGCTTCGAAGAGTGCGGATCCAATATCCGGGTGCCCCATAACGCCACCATTATTGATGGACAGCTTACGGAGCCGTGGATTTTCATAGAATGCGCGGTCATTCATGCCCCTGACCACTCGACCAGCAGACTCCGCAAGGATAGGCACCGCGACTATTGTATCGCCGGCCATTGTGGAATGATTGGCCACAAACAGGGCGGGGGCTTCTGGAATATTTTCTATGCCGGTCACCACAGGTTTGGAGAAACGGCGAAGCCGTTTAAGCAATTGACGGGCACCATGCATCAGCGCCTCTTCGTCAAGCGATAGTGTGTCCTCAATAATTTGCTGGACCAATTGGTCTGTCCGGGAATTGCTATCATTCCTTTGATTTTTCTTCACATGCCACCTCTTTTGTTGCTTTCGATTTTATCGGTGAAAACGCTTGGCCTACGGAAACGCTAAGCTTTATACCTTAATGCCCGTTTCTATTTAATTAATTGGAAGCCCTGTGATTTTGCTTGCCCGGCGGGCTCGATTGAATGGTCAGGGCCCGGGCGTGTCACCGAGGGCCCTCGCTCTTGAGGTGTGGTCGAACGACATAGGGCAAGCGGCCTGCCTCATCGCAACCTTTCCTGCTCGTGCTCAGCGATAAGTACGGGCCTTTAGCTTTGCCCAAGCAGCTTGCGGTATTTGCTAATGAAAAGATCCTTGCCTTTCATTCTCGACGTCAGAAAGTGGCCCACCGCCATGCCGTCCTTGCCAACCGGCAGCATGCTGGCGCCCCGCTTCGGGCCAAGTGGCAGCAAGATTGGTGCCAGGGGCCAGCCCTCGTAGGGCTTTTGAGACTCTACCGGTTTACCGGCCAATACTGCCTTGATGATTTTCTCCAGGCAGGGCGCCTGGCGAGCTATGGATACGATTGTCATCGCGTCACCGGAGGCGAGTACGTCGCCAAAGGCGAAAAGGGAGGGGTGGCTTTTACTGGGGCGCATCCAGCCATCGTGCATGACACGGCCATCCGGAGCCGTCTGTACGTCATCCACCGCAAGCAGCAATTCTGCCTGCGGTTTGGCGCCAATTGCTGGAAATACTATATCCGCGTCGATAGTCTCTCCGCCCGGCAATTGCAATGTGCCGCTGTAGGGTTCTTTCAGCGACTGCAGGTTTTCTACCAGCTTTCCGGTATGAAGATGCACACCCAAATCAGCAAAGTCGGTCTCCAGCTTTTTCCCGAAACCCGGCTTGTACATGGGGTATAGCGAAGCTTCGTCGGTGATCAGGTGAACTTCTTTCTCGGGGTAGGCGTGGGCGATTTCACCTGCCAATTCAGCGCCAACCGGCCCGGCTCCTACAATCGCGACGGTTTTCGCGCTAGCCAAGGAGGACGCTGCCTGCCTGCTGATTGCTCGGAACTCATCGAGGCCCGCAGGGGTGTGCTTGAAGGGCGCGGCATAGCTGGACCCGGTAGCGACTACCGTAACTGTGGATTTAAGCTTTCTACCATCGCTAAGCACGACACCGTCCGGGTCAATACGCTCTGCCCATCCCTGGACGAACTGGCCTCGTTTTAAAAGGTTTTTGTAGGGAATTATCAGCTTGTCCAGCAAGCTACTGTCGGTAACTGCACGGATTGCGGCAGGGGTGTGTACAAAGCTGTCTTTCCCATCCACGAGCGTCACATCCGCCGTTGGGTCCAGACGCTTGGCCAGTTCTATCCCGGCGTGACCACCGCCTACTATTACGACTTTCTGTCCAGACATTGTTTCTACTCGCTTTCTCAATAGGAAATTTTGATATTCAATTCGGTGCAAATGTATAACAATATTACACTTCAAGGAGGACATCAATGCAAATCGGTGCAGCGGTGCGCTCTCGATGTGAGTGCTCCTACAGGATTGTCCAATGGACAGCAGCTGGCACATCGCCATTGATGTCCGCCAGGTATAGGGCGGCCGGCAGACCTTCCACCAGTCCATTGGATAGGACGTTGAGCCTGGCGGGGCGATTCAAATTGGCCGGCATAGCGGTGCTACGCCTTAATCGTACTCGATCGGCGGGAAACACGCGGCAACGATAGGTGCCAGAAGCGCCTTTGTGGCGTTAAACGGGTTTAATGGCTATTTAGCCACTGTTTCTTGTATCTGGACAGGGCAACCGGGGTAATGCCGAGGTAGGAGGCGATGTGATACTGAGGAATTCGCTCCAGCAGGTCGGGAAAGTTGCGGACAAACTGCAGAAAGCGCTGCCGGGCTGTCATGGTCAGCAATTCCGCCTCGCGTCGCTCGTTGCGTATCAGCATCATTTCGCAGCTATGCAGATGTAGTCGCTGTAAGACAGGCATTTTCGGTGCCAGTGTTCGCATCAGCCCGAGATCTATTTCCACCAGCACACTTGGCTCCAATGTCTCGATAGCAAATCGGCATGGTTCGTCGAGAATGGCAGCGCTAAGGCTGCCGACGATATGGTTATTCTTGTAAAATCCTTTGTTTAGCTCCTTGCCCTCCGGGGTGATGTAATAGAAGCGCACCAGGCCGTCCGCAATAAAGTAGTGGTGGGTAGATTTCTCTCCGGCCACTTGTAGGCAGTGCTTCGCTGCCACCTCCTTTACCCTGAGGCAAGGTAGAAAGCCCTCCCACTCGTCCGGCGGAAAGTTGAAAAGCTGATCAAAATGCTGGCGCATTCCATTCAGGACAATGTGTTCATCTGGAGCCATTCTCAGACAACCCTCCTTCGGTGAAGATATTCCAGAGGCTGCATACGGTGCCTACGCAGCGCATAAGGTATCATAGGGCGAAGCAATTTGGCGGAAGAAATCGCTGTCAATCGGTCGCAGTACACCGCCATTGCGGCAGTCAGTCTACACCTGATCGGCTTGCCGATGGTCGCCATTTGGGGGAGTGTAACGTCTACGATTTTCGCGATCGCGAGGGTTTTGGATTTCGATTCCAGTCAACTGTACAATGGCGCCCTGTGCGTCAAAGCAGCAGACACTGTCGAGCTAAACAGAATCCGGGCCAGGTGTCGTGACATACCGCTGGCACTTTAAAGAGGTCCGTGCTTTGAGTGCTTGAAATTAGTCACCAATCCAGCTCGGCATGGAAGAATAGGACCCCATTATGGCCCGCACCAATAAACGTGCTAACGACAAAGCTCCCGAGGAAATCTTCCAGGAGTTGCTGGGTGCTCCACACCCAGCAAGCCTACTACCCCTCACCTTGAATATCTTCTATTGGGTAGATGACAGCCTGCAAAACCTATTGAAGAAAAATGGCTGGCCGAGCATTACTCGCCTTCAGTCCCAGGTTCTCACTTGCCTTGAGTATGGGTTAATTCGAACCACAGATATTGCGAAGCACGTCGGTGTTAGCAGGCAGGTTGTCAATCGCTGTGTAAACGAGCTTGTTGACCTGAACTTGCTGGAGCTAAACCCTGACCCGGATGACAAGCGGGCCAAGGTTATTTCACCAACCGCCGAGGGGCAGCGTATTGTGCTATGCGCCCTTGAGTCGCTGGAGATGATTGAAAAAACTCTTGCAGAGCGCATAGGCAAAGAGAATTTGGAATCGTTGCGAACTATTCTTGAAATGCCGCGCGGAGCGCCCCTGGAGTAAAGGGCGACTCTCAGTGTTTCGAGATTGGTGTGCATTTTAGAACAAAACGCCACTGCCTCGAAGACGATTAGAAAATTTCAGACAGCTTGTCTGCCTTCGATTTCGACATTTGCCAGGTAGGCCTCAACTTCCTCGCGACAGGCTTTTGTCTTGGCAGGCCGCACGTTGGCCTGCACGTCACGAATATCAATAACGCCAACAATATATCTCAGATAGGGTCGCTGAAGATCTATGTGTTCGCAGGCTAGAGGCCTTCCAGGCTTGCTGTCGTCGTTTTCAACTAGTAGGCACCAAAGTTCCACCGAAAGGACAGCGCATAGGTGCGTGGGTCATTGACGTTGCCAAGGGTTACACCGGTCGTCACGACTGTTGGTGCAGCGAAGTTTAGCGTTGTTTCGTCTGTCAGGTTGTAACCGCCAAGTATGAGCGACCATTGATTGTCTATCGCCGACAGCTGGATGCTCGCGTTGTACTTGATATATTCGTCTTGAATGGTGGATTTTTGGTGCGAAGCATCGAGCGGCGTTTCCCCTGAGTAGATAATGTCGAGCCTCGGGTTCAGCGTTAAATGGTCGGTGATCAGATGTGAATAGTCGATAAACATAGTGGCGCTCCATTCAGAGGCGAGGGCGAGCTGCTCGCCTGCGGCTTCGCGCCCCTGGCCGTCGCTGGCTCGGCAGTCTTCACCCCAATCATTTTGGTTGCCGGGGCAGGGCGCACCCGGGAACGAGTCGTATTTCGCGCTCAGGCGAGCCACGTTGCCGCCGAAGAGCAAGGATTCTGTCGCCGCGAACATGATTTCAAGCTCAACGCCTTTGGTTGTCGCCTCTGCCGCATTGCCGGTGATGAATTCTGTGCCGTTAAAGTTGGATACTTGCAGATTGTCGAAATTGGTATAGAAAATAGCGCTATTGATTCTGAGGCGGTTGTCAAAAAGCTGTAGCTTCGCACCTATTTCATGATTTTTTGCCAGCTCGGATTCGAACTCGAATTTGCTAATATCTCCAGTGGCTTCGGATGCATTGAAGCCGCCACCCTTTGACGCCCTGGCATGAGTATAGTAGAACATCAGATCGTCGCTGGGAGTCCATTGTGCATTCACAGTATAGTCCGTGTTGTTCTCTTTACGTGTTTGATAGTCGTACACGTAAGGGTTTCTGCCTAGCGCCGAAGCTAAAGTTTCTCTGAACGCCTGATCGCCGGGTAAATCTTCTGATTGATCGTCGGGAGATCCATAGCGGTAGACATCTTGTGAGGCACGGCCTTTCTTGACTTCATGGGAGCGCCGGGCGCCAGCGGTTAAGCTAAGCTGCTCAAAGATATTCCAGGTGCCCTGGAAAAAGGCTGACATGGATTTGGTGGGCTCTTCGTAGTCGGAGTTGCTCGTAAACCTCGCCCTGGGTGCGAATAGTAGGTCCAGGTCAATTTGGTAATTGGGCTGGTAGAACCTGCGATCCATGTAAAACAAGCCGCCGATATATTCAATTGTGCCACCGGTAGGGGATGCAACCCGTAACTCCTGAGAGGTTTGGTCAAAGTACTCGTCGTTAAATACGTATATGAAATTAGAAGCAGAGATATCGCCGTCCATCTCATTTTCTTTCTCGTACTCTGAGTACCCGCCCAGCCAAGTGAGTTCGTGCTCGCCCAAAGCCGTGGTGAGTTTCAGTGTGAAATTGTCGGAGATAATGGTCCGGCCGGAGGGTGCGTTGCTAAAAACGTACTCGTTAGCGATGTAATCCTCGCCGGCGGCGTTTTGTTGCGCGAAGACTTCAGCGGCAACCAAATCAATGATGAGTTGTGATGCGGGGTCACCCGTGTACGCATTTGGTGCAGTTCGATCATAGTGGGTTAGTTGAAAACTATTGTTAATGGCGGTCTGCCGAGAATTTTCCGCTTTGAAGAAGATGTTGAAGTTATCGCTCACATCCCAGGTGAAGGCGATCCGCAGGGATTCATTTTCAGAATCAGGGTCGTCGGTATGTTGAACCTCGTTGCTTAGAAATCCACCTGTGGTTTCTCTCTTTGCAACAATTCTCGTACTTAATCTCTCCGTCAACGGAATGTTCAACACTGCAGTAGTTTCATATTGCGAAAAGGAATTGTATGCACCGCTGATATAGCCTTCGAACGCGTCAGAGGGCTTTTGGGTAATTATACTCACGGCGCCTGCAATGCTGTTTTTGCCGAACAATACACCCTGAGGTCCGCGTACAACCTCTACCGCGGCGATATCTAAGAATGGCACTTGGAATTGAGCGGCACGGCCGGCGTAAATGCCGTCGATGTAGAGTCCCACTGCTTGTTCAAAGCTGGGGTTCCCTCCGCCTGAACCAAGGCCCCTCATGGTGATAACGGTATCGTCCGTGGTCGCGCCGATATTGAGGTTCGGTATCATTTCCGACATGTTTTGTAGATTGTTCAGGCCATTTTTAGTCATTACTTCCGCGGACATCGCGGTGACCGAAATAGGAACGTCCTGAGCGCTTTGCTCACGTTTTTGAGCTGTAACTAAAACCTCTTCTAATGCCGGGGCGCTGAATGCCATGCTGCTTGCTAATGTAAGCATTGAGCATAGTGCCAGTTTGGTAGATTTGTTGCTTAATGATTTCATTAGAGTTATCCGCAGTATAGTTATTTTCGATGGAGCTAACATTTTAGAAGTAATAAACTATTGCGCTAGACGCTAGACGCTAGACGCGAGACGCGAGACGCGAGACGCGAGACGCGAGACGCGAGAAAGCTATAAAAGCGTCGTCGACGGCGTCGTTGTAAGTTTTTCGATACAATCCTTGCTTCATAGGCCTTCGTTGCGTATCGGCAAAAAGAGATTGAAACCATTGCGAAATATGTTCGAAATACCACGTGGAACGCCCCTGGATTAAGGGGCGGCTATCACGATCTCAGCATTCGAATAAGATTCGAGTTGATTCCCTTTACTTAAAGCCAATCAGAAGTTTTCTGCTGCCTGTCTGGCCTCGGTTTCAAAACCTGAGAGATAGGCTTCCACTTCCTCGCGACTCGCTTTTGTCGTTGCCCAAGGTACGATGGCCCGCACGTCGCGAATGCCAATAGCACCAAAAATATACTTCAAGTAAGGCAACTGAAAATCGTTGTAGTCACCGGGCATTGTTGAAGAGCGAGTCAAAATCATTTGTACAGGACGGTTTCTAAGGAGCCCAACATGATCCATTTTTTCGAAATCGTAACCGAAGGTTTCAAGAGGCTGGACTAGGCAATCGATATACTGCTTGAGCGGCCAGGGAATGGAGTAGTTCCACATTGGGCAGGACAGCAAGATTTTATCTGCCCCGTCAAAGTAACTGATTTCTTGTTTGACCTTCTCCCAGGCCGATTCCTGTTCCGCGGTACGGGCCTCACCCATAATCGGGGCGAATTTTGCGAAGGCCTCGGCTTTACCAAAGGCCGGCATATCATGCTCGAACACATTCAGTGTTCTGATTTCGTCATCAGGATTCTTCGCTTTGTAGGCTTCCAGAAAAGCTCTTGCCAATCGACTTGAATACGAGTGGTCTCCCTTAGGGCTCGCTTCGATATGTAATAAAATCATATTTTTATTCCTTTAATTAAGGTCTAACAGTCGGCGCTATTGTTTTAAAAGGCTTCTATAGCCCCTTTTCAACAATATCTACAGCAAAATTACCGTGCCAAAACGCGCTACGAGGCTGCCAGCTTCACTAGCTGAGTACCAAAATTTTCACCCTTCATCACACGAAGCAGTGCGTTTGGCGCCTGCTCAATACCTTCTAACACGTCTTCCTTATATTGAAGCTTGCCTGCCATGAGCAAAGGCACTAAACGCCCCGCCACCGCTGGAACCCGATCCATATAATGAAAAATGTGAAAACCCCGCATCGTTGCTTCATTGTGAACCAGGTCGAAATAATTTGATGGCCCTTTGAATGGCCCTGAGTCTGAGTACTGTGAGGTTGCTCCACAAAGCACGACCCTTGCGTGCATGGCGAGGTTGCTCAGCGCGGCTTCCAATGTCTCACCGCCGACATTATCAAAATACACATCGACACCTTTTGGGCATAGCTCTGCGATCCGAGCTCTAATGTCTTCGCGTTTATAATTGATCACATGGTGGACACCCATGGAGCTTAACCACTCGCCCTTTTCATCAGATCCCATAATGCCGACAACCGTACAGCCCGCTGCCAAAGCCAATTGGCACACCAAGCTGCCGACAGTGCCTGCCGCGGCGGACACCAATACGGTATCACCCAATTTGGGTTGTCCCAGTTCTATTAAACCAAGGTAAGCCGTAGGCCCCGACGCACCTAGCACGTGCAGCGCCAGTGTCGCGGGTATCTCTGCGGGCAAGGGGTTATGACGTAGATTTGGTAGCTGCTCGCCGCCAATTACGCAGTATTCCGCCCAGCCAAGCGGCCCAACGACGCGGTCGCCGACCGAATAAGACTCATTTTTCGAGGCAACGACAGCGCCCACTCCCTGCCCCCACATAACACTGCCAACCGGCACAGGGGGCTGCTGCGCAACGCCGCGATTGAGGGCAACAACAGCTGGTGGGTTTACCATGACGCTGTCGGTGCGTACCAAAACCTCACCTTCAGCGAGTTCGGGCATGCTGACGGTTTCGAGGCGAAAGTTATCAAGGGTAACTGACTTTTCGGGGCGTGATGCAACAACACATTGACGATACTCATTGGGAATCATGGTTTTTATTCTCCGAGATAAATGCTTTAGTAAAAACGCTTGGTCCTGTCTTGGATATAGTAAGCATAGGTGACATAATAAGCAACATTGATGACAATTATGCAAGTGTTGAAATTACCTAAGGAGTGTTTAAGGCCGGTGGTCTCCGTAATTTCAATACACTGTTGGCACACGACGGTGTGACCGCATAAGGCCTGACTGTCGCGTGCCGACAGGGTGGTTTAGCCGTCACAACCGGCTGAATCCTGCTAATCCCCCCAATCGCGCGGCACGGATGCTTCGAAAGTGAGCATCCCGGTGCTTAGGCGCAAGGTGGGCGTTAGCGAGGCCGCCGGGAATTCATCTTATTTTGCTCAAACCGAATTAATGTATTAATGTAATACAAAAGTTGCTGGCCAGTCGACTCATAATTCGAGCCTTAACAAGTGTTGGCGGCCAATGGTTCTTCGTAGGCAAAACCGTCTGTCAGTACCGCGGGTCATTGGCAGGCGAGCTGCGCAAGGGCATGACATAACAATAGCTGTTCCTGAAAATAACGAACAACGCCCTAAGGGAGATCACTATGCTGGTCCATCACTATCTGGAATTCTACGCACAAGGTTCGGCTGACGCGCCTTGCTATAGCTTTAATGACACTACGTTAAGCTACCGAGAGACGAATGCTTGTGTAAATCGCTTGGCAAACGGTTTGCTTGATCTTGGGGTTAAACAAGAGCAGCGTGTTGCTATTTTAGGTGAAAACAGCCTTGAGCATTGCCTGCTGTTTATGGCGGCCAGCAAAATCGGTGCCGTTGCGGTGCCTCTCAACTATCGCCTGACGGCGACAGAGCTGGCCTACATCATCAATGACGCCGAAGCCCAGGTATTGATCGTATTGGATTCGATGGCGGAGACACTCGCCGCCCTGCGCGCTCATCTGTCGCCGTCGATACACCTGATTACCGGGAGCCTGAGCGACAGCTTGCATTGGGCACCGTGGCTGGAAAGTTTTCCAAGCACCAAGCCAATCATCGAGGTCGACCAAACTGCCCCCTACTTGCAGTTGTACACCAGCGGCACCACAGGCAACCCCAAGGGCGTCATCATCAGTCACTTCAACGTCGTGCAATTAAGCACTATGGGCTTACTCGCGGCGCCCAAGCGTGTCGCCAGAGGTAGCGCCGGTATTGTGGTTGCCCCTTTGTTCCATATTGGTGGCGCGGGGTCAGCCATTCTCGGTGTTTGTTATGGCCAGCACACACTGCTGCATGAAACCTTCGATCCAATAAAGCTGCTGGATGATATCGAAAACTACCCGGTGGGGAATGTGTTCATGGTGCCGGCCATGATTATGTTCCTACTGCAAATACCTGGCATTGAAAAACGCGACTTCAGCCAGCTTGAAATTATCTCTTATGGGGCTTCGCCGATTTCTGAAACGGTATTGGCTCAGGCGATGGCGGTGTTTAAATGCGAATTCATGCAATTGTACGGTATGACCGAGACCACAGGCAGCGTGGTCTCCCTGCTACCCAGTGATCATCATCGCGCCTTGGCAGGCAAGCCTGAGCTATTGCGTTCCTGCGGTAAGCCCATGGTTGGGGCGGAGGTCAAGGTCGTCGATGCGGCAGGTAATAGCGTGGCGGCAAACGAAGTCGGCGAAATCTGGATAAAATCCGATACCAATATGATGCGCTATCACAACCTTCCGGAAGCGACCGCCAAGGATCTTACCGACGGTTGGGTTCACACCGGCGATGCGGGTTATCTGGACGCCGAGGGTTATCTCTATCTCAAAGACCGCATCAAAGACATGGTGGTTAGCGGCGGTGAGAACATCTATCCCGTGGAAGTCGAGAACGCGCTGGCCAAGCACGATGCGATTGCCGATGTCGCCGTCATTGGTATTCCAGATGATAAATTCGGCGAAGCGCTATTGGCTGTCGTCGTGCTCAAGCCTGGATCGTCGCTCACCGCCGAAGAGATGGTTGAGTTCTGCAGGGATAAAATTGCGGGCTACAAAATCCCCAGGAGACTCGAGATAGTCACGGAGCTGCCGCGCAATCCATCGGGCAAAATTTTGAAAAAGAATTTGCGAGAGCCTTATTGGCAAAATGCAGAGCGAGCTATTGGCTAAGTTCCCAAACGCCCTTATTAACCTGACAGATAGATATTCACGACGAGAACAATAGAATGGACTTTACGATCCCGGAAGAAATAACCCGCTTTCTAGCAGAAGTTGATCAATTTATTGAAGACAAAATCAAGCCTCTGGAGCAGCAGGACGACAATATTCGTTTTTTCGACCATCGCCGCGAAAATGAGCGAACCGACTGGGAGCGTGGTGGGTTGCCAAATGAGGAGTGGGAAGAGTTGCTGGCCAAGGCTAAAAGCCTTGCTATTGAAGCGGGCATTTTTAGCTACCCCTTTCCTGAAGAGCATGGCGGTCGGGACGGCAGTAATCTTGGCATGGCCATTATTCGTGAGCACCTCGCGGCGAAAGGCCTGGGTTTGCACAATGACCTACAGAACGAGCATTCGGTCATAGGTAACAACATCGGCCTGCTATTGATGCTCGAATACGGCACTGATGAACAAAAGGCCGAATGGCTCGAAGGACTAAAATCCGCTAAAGCGGGATTTGCCTTCGGTATTACCGAGCCTGAACACGGTTCCGATGCGACGTGGATGGAAACCAGTGCGGTGAAAGAGGGAGATCACTGGATTATTAACGGTGAAAAGACCTGGAATACCGGCGTGCACATCGCTCAGGCCGATCTGGTGATGGCCCGCACCAGCGGAAACCCTGGCGACGGCCTCGGCATCACCGCTTTCCTGGTGCCGATGAATGCCCCAGGGGTGAAGGTCGAGGAGTACCTGTGGACCTTTAATATGCCCTCAGATCATGCTCGGGTGAGCTTCAACAACGTGAGAGTTCCCCACTCATCCATCTTTGGCGGAGAGGGCAGAGGCTTGCAAATTGTGCAGCATTTCTTCAATGAGAATCGCATTCGTCAAGCGGCTTCCAGCCTTGGCGCGGCGCAATTTTGTATCAACGAATCGGTAAAGCATGCCAACGCGCGAAAACCCTTCGGCAAGCCGCTATCAAGAAATCAAGGCATTCAATTCCCACTGGTAGACCTGCAAGCGCGGGCGGAAATGCTGCGCGCGCTAATCCACAAAACAGCGTGGCTGATGGACAAGGATGGCGCATTTTCGGTGTCAGACAAGGTTTCCATTTGTAACTACCAGGCCAATCGACTGTGCTGCGAAGCTGCCGATTTCGCCATGCAGGTCCACGGTGGCATGGGCTATTCACGATACAAGCCCTTTGAACATATCTACCGCCACCACCGGCGCTACCGCATTACCGAAGGCGCGGATGAAATACAGATGCGCCGAGTGGCCGGTTATCTATTTGGCTTTATGAAGCAGAGCAAGCCTAAGGGAGTTGGCTAATGACGACAGCCCAGGAATTTACCCAAACCCTCAGTCGGGTACTCGCAAGCGCCATACCCGGCTTTGAGGCGCTAGTGGATTGCCGGCAATTAACAGCAGGCGCGAGCCAGGAAACCTATCGCATTATTTATCGCGGTGCCGAGGGGGAGACAAGCATCGCGTTGCGACGGGGGCAAGCCACCTCCACTAGCGATTCAAGTGTTGGCGGAATCAGCCTGGAGGCTGAGGCGAAACTATTCAAACTGGCTAAGCGCTACGACATTCCCAGCCCAACCGTGCTCTATGAGCTTCAGCCGGAAGACGGTCTCGGCGCAGGCTTTATTATGAACTGGCTCGAAGGTGAAACGCTTGGCCACCGTATCAATCGCCGACCGGAACTGGCAGACATACGCCCGAAGTTGGCCTACCGATGCGGCGAAATTTTGGGCCAAATTCACAGCATCGATTGGCGCAAAGAGAAGCTCGATAGCTTCCTGGAGGTCGTTGATACTCGGGCCGTCATTCAAAAAGCGTGGGATCAGTACCTTGCCCTCAATATCCCAACGCCAATGATAGATTTCACGGCCCGCTGGTTGCTGGAAAACCTTCCCGAACACGGTCGCCAAACCCTGGTTCATTCCGATTTCCGTAACGGTAATTTGATGATCAGCCCACAAGGTGTGGAGGCAGTGCTCGACTGGGAGTTGGCGCATATTGGCGACCCCATTCAAGACCTCGGCTGGTTGACGGTTAACTCCTGGCGCTTTGGTAACCGCGAGTTAGCTGTAGGTGGATTTGGCCACCTTGACGATTTACTCGCAGGGTATAGCGACGCTACCGGCATAGAGGTAAACCCGCAAGACGTTGTTTTTTGGCAGGTATTTGGCTCTTTTGGCTGGTCGGTCGGCACCTTGGGCATGGCCCATACATGGCGAACTGGAGAGACCCCCAGCCTCGAGCGCCCCGTGATTGGTCGCCGGTCTTCAGAGGCGCAAATGGATTGCGTTAACCTGCTTATTCCCGGTGACTTCAATCTACCGGAAGCACCGGGACTGGACGCAGGAACACAGCTTCCTATGCCCGCAGAGCTACTGCAGGGCGTGATGGACTTCCTGAAGGACGAGGCCGCAGCAAACCTCGAGGGGCGTTCTGGCTTTCTCGCTAAAGTTGCCGCCAACTCCCTTGGTATAGCCCAACGAGAACTCCTTATCGGGCCAAAACTGGCAAGCGAAGAGCGGCAACGCCTGCAAGCCCTGTTGGGCCAGGATGGTGATGTAGATCACTTGAGAGGGGAGCTAAGTAAGCGACTACGTGCCGACATGCCACTGGACTCACCTTCCCTTGCCGATCATTTGCGACAAACGGTGGCTGGCCAATTGGCCATTGATCAGCCCGGATATTCAGCGTTGCAATAAACAAAAAAGGCTCGCCTTGTTGGGCGAGCCTTTTTTGGGGCTGACAGAGCAGGTTTTCGCTCGTCGGAGGCCTATTTTTTCATAACATGCCAATGTTCGGAGATACCGTAGCCGGTCAATTCGTTCCATTGATATCGGGCCAGACCTTCCATAATCAAAATAGCGCCATTCTCGGTAGGGACTTTTGTCGGGCACATATTCACCACCTGGCCGGTGATGCGCAGATCCTCGCCTTCAACCGTTTTCCCGGTAATGACGACATCGGTATGTATTATTGAGTCTGCTTTATAGTCAGACTCAACTTTTAGATCAGCGAGTGCAGTTGTTTTGCCGTCGCGCAGTAGCCAAGAGCCGAAAGTTTCCCAGCGTCCCTCAGGTGATTTTATGATACTGCCACCCAGCGCCACTTCAGGGCCAAAGTTCATTGAAAACCAATAAACATGGGGGCTTGGTCCCGCTTCAGCGGGAGTGGCAGTTAGGCTCTGCCCCATACTCCAATCACGTGGCCCCCAGGACTTGTCGCGAATGCCGTGGCCTTTAACGGTCCATTGCTCATTGCCGAGCGTGATCTTGCCGCTCACTTCGCCGGCCTGCTCGAAATGGCCACGGTCATCTTCGGAAGCCAAGTGCGGGCTTGATTGACAGTTAAACTCGAGGGACATGTCCAATTGTGCTGCGGTGTACCAGCCCTCAGGGCGCGATTTACTGCGCTGCAGAAGGATGGTGCCGTCGGCAATATCCTGCGCTTCGCCACTGTAGATAAGCGACCACTTTTCGTGGGGGGCCAGACATTTAATGGTCAGGTTGCCGACCGACAAATCGTTATCATACTGACTTAAATTGCGCTCGATGTTGCGGCGCCCATAGGTAAAGACGACTCTCGAGCCGGGCAGGAACAGGACGTGCAAGGCGTCAGCCCAGCCACTTCCTGTTCGCCAGCCCATGCGGGTAAACATGCCAACCTGTGTTTCCGGGTCATAGAAGTTAAAATAATAGCTTTCGCTCCAGTGTGGGTCGTTGCCCACTGGATGCATGCTTTCATGATTAACCATAGTATTTCCTTATAATAGATACGGGATGCTCGCTCTTCTAAGCTAGCCCCGTAGACTTAAACACGTCGAAGTCAGGCTTTCAGGCGTTCCAATTCTTCATCGGTCAGGCCGATGTAGTCCACTACACTGGGAACGATCCATTTACTCATATCATTGGTTGTTGTCGAAATTTCCAGAGCGGTATCATCCGGACCTGCAAAGTAAATCGAGTAACAAAAGCCATGATCCATGGGGCCAAGACAGTGCACACCGCTTGCCCGTATGCGATCCCGAAGCGCCAGTAAATCCTCGACGGTATCGACATTAAACGCTATGTGCTGCAGGGTGCCGGCGCGGGTGTTGTCAGCCGCATTTTTGGAGTGGGTAACGCCAGTTACGATGTCAATCGGTGTACGCAACGTCGCCAGAAAAGAGATAGTGGCGCGGTCATTCAGGCGCATAAACGCCCGCACGGCATTCTTTGCAGAGTCTGCCCACTGAATTGATACCAGGGTCATGCCGAGCACGTCTGAAAAATAATTCAAGGTCTGCATCATATTGCTGCAGTTGAGTTCCAGGTGGCTGTAGTCGCTAACGCTTGCTTGTGTCATGCCTTCCCCCTGCTGCGAGAAATCGAACTGAGAATAATTCGGAAGAGTAACTTTAATTTTGCCAATCTACGCTTCACATTAAACGGCTGCTTCTCGTTTGGAGGCACGTTGTCCTGGGTGAAGTCGAAGACCAGTTCATCCGGTGCCGAAATCAATGTGCGATAAACCGGGTCAGGATAGTTCATATGGTATCCGGCATCGGCGCCCAATAAGGCATTCGGCACGGGGCTGGCAGGGCGATTGTAGGGCTTGTGCGATTTCAGGGCTTCCATCGCAGCCTTATCAAGCCCAATCGCCGCCGCCGCATCTTCATCAAATACGTTTTCCTCTGCGCTGGGCTGACATCCAATTTGCAGGAGCATGCCTTCAGGGCCGGGAAAGGTGAACGACACGGGATAGCCCTGCGTATTTATCTCAGAACAAGCTATGCCTTTGGCCAGAATCCTTTCCCGAATCTGGGTGAGTGCTTCCTGGCTGTCCACGTTAAACGCCAAGTGATGCATCGTGCCCCGGGTACTGGTGTCGCTAATCGTCGCTGGGTGAGTAATACCAACGATTTTTTCGTCAATAATTTTCGGGCTATAAACAAATGCCAAACATGACGAATCATTAATCTTGAGGAAGCCATGCACCGTATTTTTGACGCCGTGCATCCAGTACAACGCGGCGAGGGGAAAACCCAGCACGTCGTTAAAATACAACAGAGTTTTGCGCATATCTGACGTACAGATCGCGAGGTGGTGGATACCATTAGGTTGTAGCATGCTCATGTCGTCCACTTTCTATGTTAATTATCGAAATTGAAACACGCATTTCGCGGCGATTTTACTATTCAGTAGTGTAGCGCCGACACCGAGTTTTGTATAGTAGTATGACAATATGGTAAGGCTGGGCCTGTAGTGCCTTGTCAGTAATTCACAGCAAGAAGTCTCCGTGTCGTACTCAGTATAGCGGGTAAGGTTAAAATGCTTTCGTATATTCGTTACTGCGATATTTTCGTCGATTCGCCTTCGCGATGTTAATTGGGTGCATCACACAAGTGGGTCATTCCGTTGTGATTTCACAGTGTGTATTAATGTATTACAATGTCGGCTTGTGTCGTGATTCGTTCAGCCTTCTAAAGGCCTTCTTGCGGGTAGCAAACAGCGTATGTGTTTTGGCTCAGGCTGTGGTGCTTCTGTGTTTTCATACTTGCGGCGAGTACAACCACATACGCTTCCTCTTGCTGATTGCGGGCTGCGATTTTAGTAACAAAAAAATAGAGAGTAGGTACGGTGAATATAGCTCAGACGATGAAAGAACGCAGTTCGGTGCGAGGTTTTATAGACAAACCGGTGCCTGACGATGTTTTGCAAAGAATATTTAAAGATGCTCAGAAATCACCCTCAAACTGTAATACCCAGCCCTGGAAGGTCTATGTCTTTTCCGGTGAGAAAAAGAACGAACTAAGTAGGAAGCTTGTAGAAGAATTGCAATCCGGAAGGCCTCCTGTACCGGATTTCGAATGGAGCGTGAAGTACCAAGGGGGCCACCGTGAGCGTCAATTTGCGTCTGCTGCGGCATTGTATGGCGCGCTGGGGGTAGAGCGGGAGGACAAGCAGGCACGAGCAAGCGCGATGTTGAAAAATTGGCAGTTTTTTGGAGCTCCCCATGTTGCCTTCTTCACCATGGAAAAGTACCTCGGGATTATGGGGGCAGTGGATTTAGGTATCTATGCCCAGTCGCTCTCATTGTTGTTGGCAGAAAACGGTATCAGCAGCTGTATGCAGGGCGCGTTAGGGCAATTTCCTGCGCCGGTACGGGCGATGACGGGCATGCTCGACTCCGAAGGGGTGTTGTTCGGTATGTCTTTCGGGTACGCAGATTCAGACGCTCCGGCAAATGCCGCCAAAACGGACCGGGCTGAGTTGAGTGACGCGGTACATTTTATAGTCTGACCGGCACGGTACAGAATGTCGTGCGGCAATTAATGTGCAACAAAAGTTGCATGTCATTATTAAAACCTAAATCGCCGCAAATAAAGCAGCTGAGAAATATAGGTTCGGTATTTGTATATAGCGAGTCGGCTGCATGCTTGACGGAATAGGCTTGATTGGAGATAGATGTGTCGGGTATCGAAGTGCTGTTCCAGCCTTTTGCGTTGGGCAGCTTTAAACTAAAAAATCGTGTCGTTATGGCGCCTATGACGCGTGCCAAGTCACCCAATGGTGTGCCCAATGAGGCCGTGGTGGAATATTACCGCAGGCGCGCCGCAGGCGGAGCGGGTTTGATCATTACCGAAGGTACTGTGGTCAATCACAAAGCAGCGAGCGCGTACAAAAATGTTCCGGCATTTTATGGCGAAAAAGCGCTTTCAGGCTGGAAGGCAGTCGTTGACGCAGTACATGCCGAGGGCGGAAAAATTGCACCGCAATTGTGGCATGTTGGCGCCGTGCGCAGGCCCGGGGTGGAACCTGGCGGAGATACGCCGGGTTATGGTCCCAGTGGCATGGCCATACCGGGGAAGGTCACCGGCCACATCATGACCAAGGAAGACATCAAAGAAGTCGTTGCTGCGTTTGCCCAGGCCGCGAAAGATGCGAAGGATATTGGTTTTGATGCGGTGGAAATTCATGGCGCCCATGGTTACTTGATTGACCAGTTTTTTTGGGAAGGCACTAACCAGCGTGATGATGAATACGGTGGCAGTGTGGCTAAACGATCCCGCTTTGCTTTGGAGCTAGTCGAAGCTGTGCGTGAGGCCGTTGGGCCTGATTACCCAATAATCTTCCGTTACTCCCAGTGGAAACAGCAGGATTACACTGTGCGCCTGTGTGAAACTCCGAAGCTGTTGGAGGAGTTTCTACTGCCCTTGTCTGAAGCCGGAGTGGATATATTTCACTGTTCACAACGTCGAGTCTGGGAAGCTGAGTTCGAAGGGAGTGATTTAAACCTCGCGGGCTGGACTCAGAAAATCACCGGAAAGCCCGCTATCTCCGTAGGGAGTGTTGGGCTAAATAACGACTATTTGCCTGATAATGGAGAAATCGGCTTTAAGGCGGCAGAACCTGCGAGCTTGGATGGCCTCCTGGAGCGTATGAATAACAACGAGTTCAGTTTGGTTGCCGTTGGACGTGCAATGATAGCCAATCCCGATTGGGTAAAGCTGGTGCAGAACGGGGACTTCGACAAACTTGTGGCATTTGAAAAAGTCATGTTAAACAGGCTCGAGTAAGGTGTGGATCGAAAATAATCTACGGTATTGCCTGGCGCCGGTGCCGTAGAGTATAGCCCTGAAGCAGGGCTTGAGATTCAGGGTGCGTAGAGCACGCCCAAGGTGTGAAAAAAAGGCCTCTGGAAGGAGAGGCCTTTTTCATGCATGCAGTTCCCAAAGAGTTATCACGGCACTTTGTTGGTTTCTGTCCCGTGAGCACCTGGCTAAGGGCTTGTCGATCGCCTGATAATATATGTTATTACAATACAAGATGCTGGGTGTTTGAAACCATTCTGGCTAAATTGGCAATACCTTCAATAGAATCAATTACCGGGAATCTAATACGATGTTTTCTGTGATAAGCAAAGCTGTTGTCTCCCTTTGGGGTATTTGGATGATATGCGTAGGCCTCTATACGATGCTAGAGCCGACTGTAATCATTCAATCGTATGCTGTCGAGCCGATGAATTCCGTTGGTTGGTCTACCCTTAGTGGAAATATCGCTTCGCTTTTGCTTTTGTTGGGCCTTTGCGCATTACTGGGAGTCTGGCGATCAAATATGACCTTTCTTTGGGTGGTCCTTTTGGCAGAAGGCGTCGTGCTGTGTGGTCGAGCTGTTGCAATATGCCAGCACGGTTACCACCAGGATCTAAATGTCTTGCTTGCTGCAGAAATTGCCATAGCCCTATGGCTTGTCATTCATTTGCGAATGCATCCAGCTAAACAGTAACTTTAAATAATAGATGAGTCGCATTGCATCTCGAAGCTCGGGCTGGAGGGCTTTTCAAGCGAACTTTCTACTTGTCAAGTAAGCGAATGTCAGGTTCTCTATACTCTGATTCAAGCGCCGTGCGACTTGAAGCACTAAGGGCGGTTGGCGATAATAGCCGCGAAAGTTGTGTCTAGAAGGTATACCCACTGAACCAGGCGGATAAGTCCCATGCCCAAATCGTTAAATGCAGCGGCTAAAGAAAGCCTGCCCTTTGGTCGCCTGTTGAGATTTTGGCGCGAGACCTTTGAGCTCAGTCAAGAGCAGTTGGCGCTTGCTGTTGACTCATCAACCCGGCATATCAACCGGTTGGAAAACAGTCATGTTCATCCTAGTCTGGATATGGTTGGAAAAATCATAGAAACGTTGTCACTAAGAGAGAGGGATGGGAATTATCTGCTATTGGCGGCGGGTTATAGACCGCAGGTCCGTAAAATGGATTTTAAATCGCCGAACTTAAAATGGTTAAGAAAAGCGATGATTTTGTCATTAAAAGCACTCAACCCTTATCCAAGCATGCTAATGGATGGTGCCTGTAATGTGCTGATGGTCAACAGGGCTTGGCTCGGTCTATTTCAACAATCCATCCCGGATGAAAAACTGAAAAATATCAACAACTACATCGATCTCTTTTTTGAGTATATGGCCACAGAAGTCGACAGTGAAGACTGGGCCGACGCCCAGGCGCTGATGGCCATGTGGCTGCAGCAAGAAGTGATTCTGAACAATGAAGACGAAAGTCGTCGGCGCCTCACTAGAGTAACATCACTGCCGCAGGTGCCTGAAAATTGGAAAAGGCGGGCTGCATCCGTCGATCCTCTTGCCAGCTTTCGAGTAAAGCTGGAGTTCAACGGTCAGCCGACCTATTTCTACAGCGTGGTACAAACCGTCGGTTCTGTCGGCACAGCTGCATATGTATCTGAGCCGAGGCTGAGTATCTGTACCTACTACCCTGTAGATGATATAGATATAAGCTCTCTGGTTGAAAATGACTTGGCTCACCCACTGTTGCAAGAGCTGTAAGCTGACTACTGCTGTAAATTACGCTAATGCTTGCCTCAATGGTGGGGGCGTTACTAAATATTTTTCGCCGGTCTTCATTGCGCTGTACTCTAGCACCGCATCGCGCGTTAACATTTCTTCCAGCGATACCTGGCGTTTGTATGAACTTGCAAACGTTGTCGTTAAACCGGCTAAAACACGCTGCCTCATTCGTTCAACCGTTTCGCTACCTGCAGCGCGCAGGAACGGAAATAACAGCCATCCCGAAACGGTCCAGCCATGACCATAGGATGGCGTTAAAATAGTCGGGCTCATGTCCAGCACACCATAGTGATACATTTTTTTCGGTTGATCTGACCCATAACGCGAATGCTCTGTCATTTTTTTAACAGCTACTCGTTCCATAGCCCTTAAACAAGTATCTATCATCCTGCCCCCGCCAATAGGGTCAAAACCGTAGTAGGCGTCAGTTGCCTCGATAGCATCGCAAAGCTGCTTGGAAAAATCCTTGTCGGAAGAGTTGACTGTATGCTTTGAACCTAAACCCGATAACAACTCTGCTTGTTCCGCTTTGCGAACAATATTGACCAGTGGAATATTATCTTCCTGGCATATTTTATTAAGCATCAGGCCTAAATTAGAGGCGCCCACAGTATGAAGGATGGCTGTCTGCCCCTCCATTTTAGCGTTCTCGACAAATCCCAAGGCCGTCATAGGGTTAACAAATGCCGATGCGCCATCGACTGCCGATATATTACCTAGGGGCAAACACATCATCGCGTCGATAAGCGTATATTCAGAATATGTGGAGCCCGACAGACAGGCGACTCTCTGGCCTATTAAGGCTTGCGCCATTTCGTGTTCACCCGCGGCGACAACTGTACCTGCACCCTCGTTACCAACGGGGAGTCGTAAACCGTGGCGTGCCTTGGAGCCTCTGTAGAAAGGTTCAGGCATATCGGCAACAAACTTTCCGGCTGAATATTCAGCATTAGCGAGATCTGCGCCAAGGGCTAGTAGCCCAAGGTCCGAGGGATTAATCGGTGCCGCTTCCATACGTACCAAGACTTGCTTGCCTGTTGGTTCTTCAAATTGCGTTTCCGAAATCTCTACTGTAAGTTTATGATCCGCCAATGTACTAAAGAGCTGCTTGCCTGTTCTCATAGTATTGCTACCTTGTTCAGAGGTTCCCTAGGGAAGGATTCTTTGGAGATCACGGACAAACTGATCAAGTTGGTCGTGATGCAGCCAATGCCCAGCGTTTTTATATGCAATAACTTCAGCATTGCGAAAATGCGACAAACGCCCGTCGGACTTAGGGTGTGAGGCCCAGCTGTCTTCGCCCCACATTAACCATGTAGGGCAGGTGATAGCCCTCCATATTTCATACAATGCGTCTGAAGGCAAATCGATAGGCGAGATGGCATTAAGGTGATAATCGAACTTCCAGCTATAACTGCCATCTTCGTTTTGGTTGAGAGCATGCCACGTTAAATGCCGCACCTGCTCGTCTGACAGTTGTTGATTTGCCGCTTTCATGCGCTGATAGGCTTCATCTATACTTGAATAGCACTTTGCACCTCTGGAAGCGCTTTTTTGCTTGATTTCTATCCAGTCTCGGAAGCGATCTTGTGGCGGCTTTTCCTCAGCTGCTTTATCTGGTGGGCTGAGCGGTCGCAAACCTTCTATGGCAACCAGTTTTTCGACTTTATCAGGGTAAAGGCCGGCATATCTAAGAGCCATTGCTCCACCCATTGAGTGTGCAACAATTCTTACTTTTTTATCCGCACTTAAGTTTTGGACCAGTTGTGCGATGTCGTATACGAATGCGCTTGTACAGTAGTTTCCGTCGGGAGCCCAAGCGCTATCGCCATGGCCGCGCAAGTCGGGGGCTACCACATGCCAATCATTTCTTAAGCGTTCTGCGACCCAATCCCAGCTGCGGCAGTGATCTTTGCCGCCATGAATCAGGATGAGTAGCGGAGCGTCGGGATTGCCCCAGTCGGTGTAGTGTAGCTTCAAACGCTGTGAAACATAGTATTGGGAAGTAGGGTAAATCAAACTGCTATACCTGTGTATGTAGGGTGTGTGGGTTTAATTGGGCCGATAAGCGGATTAACGTCGCTGTGACAGTGCAGTGGCTTCTCACGGGTATTTTGCCTTTTGCCGAGCGGTGACAAGCGCTCGGCAAAAGGATCTACGGCCTGGCTCACCTATACAAATTCATCTGGTTGAGTTCTCGCTTGTATGGCGGCCTTAAAATATCCAATAGCCACCATCAATCACGAAATCCTGTCCCGTATGCCAGCTGCTGGCGTCGCTCATGATGTAAGCAGCGATGGCGGCGAAATCTGAACCTTGTCCCATTCGTCGCGCAGGTATTCTTGGCATAACTTTCTCAGTAAAAGCCTGGGGGTCATAATTTTCTTTGGTAAGGGCTGATTCTACAAATCCCGGCATAATACTATGTGCCGTCACCCCATGCTTCGCATATTCTACGGCGAGTGACCTGATCATGGCGTTCAAGCCACCTTTTGAGGCGGCATAGTGCTGGCCTCGCGGCTGACCTGCTACTGCAGCAAGGCTTGATGTTCCTACCAAGCGGCCAAATGGGTCGCCGGCTAATGCTCGTTCTCGCATATGTTTTGCGGCACATCGGAATACGTAAAAGGCGCCATTGAGATTGATGTCTAGAACACGGTGCCACTCTTCATCCGGAAACTCATCAAAGCGAGTTTTTTGTAAGCCGTAACCTGCATTCGCAAAACAGCCGTCTATTCTACCATGGTCTTTTACTGCCTGAGCAAACGCTGATTCTACAGCAGCGGCATCCGTGACATCACAAACACGGGCTGTGACTTTAGGGCCATAGGCCGAGAGTTTTTCCAAAGCCGCATCGTTTTTGGCTGCATTGGTACCCCAGATGGCAACTTCGCAACCCTGTTGTAGAAGACCTTCTGCCATGCCCATACCGATGCCGCTGTTGCCACCGGTAATAAGGGCGACCTTACCTGTTAGATCAAACATACAAATATCCTTTAATTTGGAAAACTAAGCTCTTCGCTGGTCTTTCGGCACTATTCGTAATCAGGCTCTTCCCACCAAGGGAAAAAGTCCGGCAGATTTTTAGGGACTGTATCGGGATAGCTTGGTGCTCGCTTTTGCAAAAAGCTGGCGACACCTTCGGCAGAATCCTGTGACTGGCACGACTGAATACACCGCGGCTATCTATCTTGTGCGCCGCCATAGGATGGTCTTCGTTTGGAATACGCCAAATCATATGACGAGTGAGGGCCACGGATACCGGTGCAGTATTGTCCACGATTTCGCGCGCCAGTGATCGGGCAGCGCTTAACAGTTCGTCAGCGGGGTGAATTGAGCGTATTAGGCCACCGGCCAATGCCTCTTCAGGCCCGAAAATTCTACCGGTCATACACCATTCCAGTGCCTGGGCACGGCCAACGATTTTAGGTAAAAACCAGGCACTGGCAGATTCCGGCACAATACCTCGGCGAGCAAACACATAGCCAAATTTGGCTTTTTCGCTGGCAAGCCGCATGTCCATGGCAACAATCATAGAGGCACCGGCGCCGACGGCCGCGCCATTAATGGCGCCAATAATCGGCTTGTTGCATTGGTACATACGCAGGGTTATAAAGCCGCCCCCGTCACGTATGGAAGGGTCACTATAGTTGATGCTGCCATCGGCGTTTCTCGGTATTTCGTATTCAAACGGATTTGAACTATCGCCTGGGCCGGCTGGTTGCGTCAGGTCTGCGCCAGCACAAAAACCGCGACCTTCGCCAGTGACGATAACCGCTCTTACGTCATCATCAGCGTCGACGAGATCCAGCGCTTGAACCATCTCGTCCATCATGAGTACGGTCATTGCGTTCAGCTGATCGGGGCGGTTCAGAGTGATGGTCGCGATATTGTCTTCGACATCATATTTTATGGTTTCGAATTTTGTGGAATTCACTTGTTTTTCCTCAGTGTTAACATCAGTTGCCTGGAGAACCTTCGAAAAGAGGAGGTGGCTCTCGGCGGACACATCAAATATCAGTATTTACTTATTGCCGGGTTTCTGTCGAAAGGAGGCTCTCCGCCACTAATAACCTGGGTTATTAGTTAAAAGTGCAACGCCGAAGGTGCTTGTTTGAGCTCCCCACTTCGGTACCTTCTTTAAAACCCGCGCAGGCGAGCATAACGATCTCGATGAAAAGCCGATGAACCATAGAGGTATTCGGTCACACGTGCGCGTTTTATAAACAGACCTGCATCGTGCTCATCGGTCATGCCGATGCCTCCGTGCAGCTGTATGGTTTCATTGGTAATGTGGTTGAGCGTGTCACCCACCAGGGCTTTTGCCTGGGAGGCTAACAGCGGAATCTCAGTGCTGCCTTCATCAACAGCCAGCAACGCGGCATCGACCACACTGCGTGCCAATTCCAGCTCGATATACATTTTTGCTGCTCGGTGCTGCAGCGCCTGAAAACTGCCAATGAGCTGACCAAACTGCTCTCGAATTTTCAGGTAGTCCAGCGTCATTTCAAAGGCGGCATTGGCACTGCCCAACATTTCGACCGCCAAGCCAATACGCGCGCGATCGAGTATCTGGTCCAGTAAACTGGTAGAGCTATCCCTGGCCACCAATAACGCTTGCTCGGGCACCGCGATAGCATCAAAGGAAATATTGCCATGCTCACGGCTATCGAATATCGCCAACGGCGTAACAGACACACCTTCGGCTGGCAGCAGGAATACGCCAAGTTGGTCGCTAGCTTCGATTTTGGCGCTCACCAGAAACGCGTCAGCGCTATTGGCATCGGCCACACGAATCTTTCTGCCGTTCAATAACCACTGTCCTTCATGCTGTCTGGCTGTTGCGCTCACGCAATGCGGTGCATGATGGTTGCCTTCTTCGGTGGCCAGTGCGACAGTTAACTCACCACTGGCGATCGAGGTTAAACGGCTGCGACTAAAGTCTGTCTGCTCGCAGAGGCTCAGGGCGCTTACGGCGATAAGCCCAGTTGACAACAAGGGCGAAGCCGTCAAGCTACGTCCCATCTGCTCGATGACCAGACTCAGCTCTTGCATGCCCAGGCCACTGCCGCCCAGTTCTTCCGGCACCATAATGCCCGGCCAGCCGAGCTCTACCTGTTCCTGCCACAACTCGCGCCCACTCACATAGGGCTGGCTGTCTCGCTGGTGGCGAAAGTGCGAGATCGGTGCGCTATTCAATACCCAGTCACGGGCACTGTCTTGAAATATTTGCTGACTTTCTCTATCCAGATTCATATCAAATGCTTCCTAGTGCTGTGGATCCGGCAAGCCCAGAATACGCTTGGCGATAATATTCAGGTTCACCTCTGAGGTGCCGCCTTCAATGGAATTCGCCTTCCCCCGTAGCCATACCCTGACTTCCCCTAAAGCTTCCTCAGGAAACTCATCCCCTTGCCAACCCAGGCCCGCGGCCCCCATGGCCTCAATCGCGAGCTCGCCGCGCTGCAGATTGATGTCAGCCATAGCAACTTTCATAACAGAGCTCATGCTGCCCGCATTCGGGTTATCTGCCTCACGTTCCAGGCGCTCGATCAACAAACCCAGCGCGCCGTCCTGGATGGCCTGACGGGCAATACGCGAGCGAAGATCGGGTTCGATCTGACCGTCTGCTGACGACGAGTATTTTTTGGCCAAATCCCACAGCTTAATGTCAAAGGATTTATTTAAATGCTTGCCGACATTTTGTCGCTCGTACTGCAGCAATCGCTTGGCGATACTCCAGCCCGCGTTTTCTTCACCGACTAAATTTTCAGCGGGCACCTTTACATCATCAAAAAAGGTCTGGCAAAACACGGACGAACCGGAAATTAATTTGATCGGCTGACGATCCACTCCTGGGCTATCCAAATCAAACAACAGAAATGAGATGCCCTTGTGCTTGGGGGCGTCAAAGTCGGTACGGACCAAGCAGAAAATCCAATCCGACTGGTCCGCTTCCGAGTTCCAGATTTTGCTTCCGTTGATCAGATAATGATCTCCACGCAATTCGGCTTTTGTGCTCAAACTGGCCAAGTCACTGCCGGCCCCCGGTTCCGAATAACCCTGGCACCAGCGTCTTTTCCCTCTGGCAATGTCAGGGAGAAAACGCTGTTTTTGCTCCTCAGTGCCCAGCTCTAGCAGAACCGGGCCCAACATAAAAATGCCCATACTGAACAAAGGGGTGCGCGCATTGATCTTCTCCATCTCCTGCTCAAGCACCTGAGCCTGCTCAATAGAGAGTCCTGCGCCGCCGTACTGTTCAGGCCACGTGGGTACCGTCCAGCCCTTTTCGATCATGCGATCCAGCCATAATTTAGTGTCAGGGTTGGGGAATTTGGCATTGCGCCCGCCCCAGGGAATCTCACTATCTACCATGGGGGTGCGCATTGAGGCGGGGCAATTCAGCTCCAGCCATTCCCTCACCTCGTCTCGAAACCGTTCTAATTCAGTGGCCATAAAGATACCTGTTTGGATCATTGGTGATCGTTAATCGCTTAAAGGTGCTATGCCTTGTTTATGCTGGGTTCGGCTCTTCAGAATGAGCCTGCAAAGCTACTCATGGTGAAGCAGAATGTAGAGCGGGGCTATGACCTGATAGGTTATGAGACATCGAGCCAAGCGCGAAGCGCTCAGTTCTATTGAGGTCTCAATAAGGTGTTTTGGGGCTTTTTGATGCCGGATGACTATACGGCCTGGGGCTTCGAGGAGTGGAGCAATTTCGTAGCGGCTCCGTTCGCTGTGTTGCCTCCGCAGAGCAAAGAGGACTGTGCTCATATCGCGTTCTTTCTGTGTGCGGAGAACAGTTTACATCGAATCTCCAGGGGGCGAGAGAGTCCCTGCGTTAAGCTGCCTTCATGCAAGCCTGGTTTCGAGTGATCCTGGATACAGAGCTCTGGATGCAGCGCTCATGGCGACAGGGCTCCGGGCGAAAATCCTGGAATGCGTGGTATCGCCGCCAGCGACCGTCGCTAAACTGGCTATACTGGTGGTTGCTTCGGGTGCTAACGGCAACGCCGCACAAATGGCCGCCGCGTGCGCTGGATTGGCGCCGGGATAATAATGACGCTGCCTCGGCAGTGCTGATGCCCGAGGGATTGATCGACGGCACTCTTGCTTGTGAATCAGTGTCTTATCGGTTTTCTGCAAGATTGATGTCTGTGCTTGTTCGCGCCCTGCTAATGTGGGGTTGAGATAAGGGTTGGCCAACGGTTTTGCTTGTGGCGGTGAGTGGCCCCTGAGTATGTATTAAAACAAGCAGTTCTGTGGTCTTGCATGAATAAAATTTCCGCGCTTATGAAGGATTGACGAAATGGCAAACTACCAACCGGTCCACGTACTCGATACTGAGCTGATGGGGCATGAGGATACGATGTATGCCCTGTTTGATCACCTGCGCGAAAACGACCCGGTCAGTTGGGTGGAGCACCCGGACTACCGCCCTTTCTGGAACCTGACCCGTTACGACGACATCAAGTCGATCGGCAATAACAACCGCGAATTTCTCAGCTCTCCGCGCACGATCCTGGCGCCAGTCGAGATGGAGCAACAGTTGGAGGCGCAGTTCGGGAATAAGAACGGTCTCGACACACTGATCCACATGGATGAGCCCAAGCATCTGAAGATGCGTCGAGTCACTCGCGACTGGTTCCTGCCTCGTTCGATCAATAAGTTGGATGCTGAAGTACAGGATTTGAGCAGGGAGTATGTCGATAAGATGCAGGCCTGTGGCGGCCAGTGCGACTTCATCAAGGATCTCACTCTGCTCTATCCGCTGCGGGTTATCATGTCTATATTGGGTCTCCCTCGCGAGAGCGAGGCGACGATGCTCAAACTGACCCAGGAGATATTCGGTCCAGATGATCCGGATTTACAGCGCGACCCGGGGCAGGTTCAGCAGGACTCTCTGGGTACCCTCACCGACTTTAGCAATTACTTCAAGGGTGTGATTGAGGAGCGCAGAAAGCGTCCTGCGGATGACCTCGCCAGCGTACTGGCCAATGCCGAGGTGGATGGTGAGCCCATGAGCGAACTGGACCAGCTCAGCTATTTCATTATTGCCGCCAGTGCTGGGCACGATACCACTGCCGCAGTGCTGGGCGTAGGCATGAAGGCGCTGCTGGACAACCCTCAGCAGCTGGTAAAGTGGCGCGACAACCCGGATCTGGATGATCGCGCAGCGAAGGAATTGATGCGCTGGGTGTCACCGGTTCGGCACATGGTGCGTACCGCGACCTACGATCTGGAACTTCATGGCAAGCAGATCAAGGCCGGAGACAATCTGGTGCTTTGGTTTCCCGCCGCCAATCGCGATCCACGCGCTTTTGACAACCCAAATAAGCTGGATATTACCCGGGACCCGAAAAAGCACTTGGCCTTCGGTTATGGCGCTCACATGTGTCTGGGTATGCATCTGGCCGTGCTGGAGGTGGCGCGCTTCTACCGAGAGCTATTGCCCCGATTGAAGCATATCGAGCTGGCGGGGGAGCCGAAATGGATTCACGCTAATTTTGTCGGCGGCCTGAAATCCCTACCCGTGCGATACGAATTTAACTGAACTGCAATAAGACTTGGCGCTATCGAATATCGGGGCATGGCGTGCTTGATTCGCATAGCAGAGCGCTTGCCTGTTGTGCGTGGCTTGCAGTTGCCGCGTTCATAATTTCTGTCTCATAACTAACTGTTCTGTCTATATATTTTACATGGCGTCTCTATCTATTATGTAATAATATTGTATGGCCATTTAATATAATGTAGCATGGAAAATCTTCGGTGTCTGGGTGTGGCGCAGGTGGTTTTGGGCAAAGAGCTTTGCGCTATCAAGCCATATTCAGTTGGATCGTTAGTGGCACATTGATCCATGGATAAGGCTGTTATGTACGGCTGGGAATTTGGATCTTCTGCATCGCGCTGAACCAAGCAGGATAAAGAGAGCAGCGTAATTTAAATATACGTAATTTACAGAGTGAAGCGAGTAACAATATGAGCAACCTTCTTGTCGAGATTAGCGACTGCATTGCCACCCTGACATTAAATCGTCCCGAGGTGATGAACGCTCTGAATTACGATGTGTTCAAAGAGTTGGAAAGCGCTGTGGCCGACCTGGCTTCCCGCGAGGATGTGGGTTGCGTGATCCTGTGTGGTGCCGGCAGGGCATTTTCATCAGGCCATGATCTGAATGACATTGATGCCGGCGCCGAGGCGGATCACGCCGAGTTCGAGGCCAAGGTGTTGGAGCAATTGGCAGCCCTGCCAATGCCGACTATCGCTCGAGTGCACAAGTATTGTTTCACCGGTGCGCTGGAGTTGATCCTCGCCTGTGACCTGATCTTTATTGATGAGGATACACGTTTGGCAGACACCCACAGTAAATGGGGCCTGAGTCCCGTGTGGGGGATGACGCAGCGTCTGCCGCGCCGCGTTGGTGCCGCCCGTGCCAAGGACATGATGTTCAGTGCTCGCCTTGTGGGTGCACAGGAGGCCTTGGCTATAGGGCTGGTCGAGAAGGTTTGTGCCGTCGACTCGCTGGAAGAGGAGACCCTCGCCTACGCCAGAGAAGTGGCTAACAACAGTAGGTACACCCATCGTGTGTGTAAGGATATTTTGAATCAGACCGACGGCATGGCGCTGGCCCAGGGCCTGTCGTATGAATACGCCAACAGCCCCGGCGCCTGTGACGACGCGAAGGAGCGGGTCGCCAACTTCATCAAAAATCAGAAATAAGCCCGCCCGCGAAGTCCGCCACACGCAATGAGGATATGCAGCAATGAGTGACGAGACACAATCACTTGACGTTTTCCGGCAGAAAGTGGCGAAGTTCCTGGACGAGGAATTGAGCGACCGTATTCGTGAGGGCGGTAAAAAAACCACCAGTATGTTCTCACCCTTTGCGGAGGCAATGGCCTTCCAGCAAGCGCTGCACGCCAAGGGCTGGTCCGGTGTTTCCTGGCCCAGGGAATATGGCGGTACGGGCTGGAGCCTGGCGCAGCAGAATATTTTCCAGGAAGAGTGCCGAGTGAGAGAGCTGCCGTTTTTGTTGCCCAATGGGCTGCAGATGGTGGGGCCGGTGTTAATGAAATTCGGTACCGAGGAGCAGAAACAGCGCTACCTGCCTGGGATTCTCAGCGGCGAAGAGTACTGGGCTCAGGGGTACTCTGAGCCGGGATCCGGCTCTGACCTGGTGTCGCTGAAGTGTCGCGCGGACCGCGACGGCGATGAGTACGTCATCAACGGCAGCAAGATCTGGACAACCTACGCCCACCACTCGAAGCGCATGTTCATGCTGGTGCGCACCGATTTCGACTGCAAGCCCCAGCGCGGCATTACCTTTCTCTTGCTCGATTCGCTGGATTTGCCCGGAATGGAAGTGCGGGAAATCATCGGCTTGGACGGTGTGCCGGAGCAGTGCGAAGTGTTCTTCGACAACGTGCGCGTGCCCATTAGCAACCGCCTGGGCGAAGAAAACGACGGCTGGAGTGTTGCCAAGTACCTGTTGGTGCACGAGCGCGGCTCCAGTCTGTCCATGGGTGTCATCATGGAGAACGAGCTACAACGCATCAGACGCCTGGCGAGTGAGATGGGCGATGGTTTTGGTGGCGTGCTCGTTGACGACTCGGCCTTCCAGCGACGCTTTGCAGACCTGCAGCGCGAAGCGGCCACCGTGGACGCGCTGGAAGATAAGATGTTCCGCATTGACAAAAGCAGCCCGGAATCAGGCCCATACAGCTCCCTGATCAAGATCGCCTGGACGGAAAGCCTGCAACGCTTATGCGAGTTCGCCATCGATGTGTGTGGTTCGGTGTCATTGCCGCTGCAGCTGGCGGCACTGGAAGTGGGTAGCGGTGTAGAGCCGATAGGCCCGGAAGACGCGCTTACTCTGATGCCCAAGTACCTGAATAACCACGCGGCGTCCATCTATGGTGGTAGCAACGAAATTCAGCGAGAAATTATCGCCAAGGCGATTGTGGATGGAAGGAACTGAGTTAACTATGACAGCCCTGAATACGGAGCTCAAACAACAGCTCGACGACACCATCGCACAATTTCTTGACAATGAATACGATTTCCCGGCGCGGCAGTCGCTTGTCGCTTCTGAAGAGGGCTATTCGAGGGAGCACTGGCGCGCTTTCGCTGAACTGGGCTGGCTGGGAATTCCCTTCGCCGAACAACACGGCGGTATCGGTGGGGCTTTCACAGATACCCTGGAGATGATGCGTCTGTTTGGCAAGCATCTGGTGGTAGAACCCTTTGCCAGCACCGTGGGTATGGTGGGAGGTGCTATTGCACAGGGATCGAACCGGCACCTCAAGGAGGAGTGTCTGTCCCGTTTGATAGCGGGTGAGGTCATCGGGGCCCTCGCTATGGAGGAGCCAGGGTCGCGGGGCAACCCGGCTTTAGTAAACATGACCGCCCAGCCGCTTGCGAAGGGAGGTGAATATCGGCTGAGGGGCGAGAAGATATGCGTGCTGAATGCACCCCAGGCCGATTTTCTACTGGTCTCGGCGAGAACCTCTGAAGAGCAGTCGGATACTGACGGTATCAGCCTTTTTCTTGTTGAGACCGACCGAGAGGGGGTTCAACTCACTTCTTATCCCACGGTGGATGGACACCGTGCCGCCAATATAAAGTTTGATGTAGAGCTGGGCCTTGAGAACATGTTATCGGAAGAGGGGCAGGGCTACCCGCTATTGATACAGGCCGTCGACAACGGCCTGTTGATGCTTTGCGCCGAGGCGGTGGGAATCATGGAGGCGCTACTCGATACCACGGTTGAGTATACGAATACCCGCAAGCAATTCGGTGTGCCCCTGTCCACGTTTCAAGTGCTGCGTCACCGGATGGCGGATATGTTCATCGAGTACCAGCGCACGAGTGCGCTGTTGGACACGGTCGTTTTGTCCCAGTCCGCCGGCGGGAGCGTCGACAGGCGCTCCCTGCACCTGCTGAAGGCGCAAGTAGGGCATTCCGGCCGCCTTGTCGGCGATGCGGCAATTCAGTTGCATGGCGGTATGGGGATGACGGACGAACTCATTGTTGGACACTATGTCAAGCGCTTGATTGCCATTGGTCAGCTGCTGGGTAATGTGAATTTTCACCTGCAGCAGGCGTGGAGGAGTTGAACCAAGGCGATCCTCTAGCCTCAATCATTGTTTTTTCAATGTGGTTTTTTTCTGCATTGGTCTCCCTGGATTGAAGGGATCCTGTCTCTGTTTGCGTTCCTGGTACTAATTACCATGAAAGAAATGATCGAGCTTCGGTAGATCGCTTACTACGTCTTTAAAAGAGGTTAAGAATAAGAGAATGAAGAACAACAAGCCCAATAAAACAAATTGGTTCAAAGCGGTGTCTGAAAAAGCACTTCGAAAGCTGATCTTCACTTCTCTACCACTACCGGAAGGCGTTAGCGATGAAATGCGCGAATCGCTGCGAAAATCTCCGCCTATGCGCGCCACGATCCACAAGCTGATCTGCAAATTCATGTCCATCAGTAAATTGATGGAACGGGCTGAAGAGATGGATAGGCTGAAAGCTCGCTCAGTCGAAGAAACGGCCGCGACACTTTCTGTTTCTATTGAGCAGGATTCCATTGATGGGGTGAATGTGTACTGGCTGACGCCAGAGACGATTGATCCACAGCACGAAGACCACTTGTTCATCAATCTACACGGCGGTGGCTACATTATGGGTGCTGGAATGGCGGGCAATGACGAGGCGGTATTAATCGCCGCCCGCGCTAAAGTGAAAGTGTTGGCTGTCGACTATCGCATGGCTCCCGATCACCCGGCCCCGGCAGGGCTCGACGACGTAACGGCTGTGTGGAAATATTTACTGAAGTCTCGCTCAGCAGGCTCAATGGCTATGGGGGGGACATCCGCAGGGGGTGGCTTAACACTGGGCTCAATACATAAGTTCAAGGACATGGGTTTAGAGCTGCCCGGTGCGATTTATGCAGGTACTCCGGGCGGAGACTGCCATAGAACCGGCGACAGTTACTGCATTAACGAAGGCATTGATCGCATGTTGGTTTCCCGGGATGGCATCCTGCGTAGGATTTGCGAAGAAATGTACCCGGGAGAACTGGGGGCAGAACATCGCTATGTTTCTCCGCTGCGTGGTGACTTTGAGAACTTTCCACCCGGCTGCTTAATTTCAGGAACGCGAGATATTCTATTGAGCGACACTGTAATGGTTCACAGGAAGTTGCGTCGGGCAGGCGTTGACGCGGACCTACACATCTATGAGGGGCTGTCCCACGCGGATTACATGGAAGTGTGGGACTCCCCTGAGTCCAGGGAGCACTACGCCGAGTTAAACGCGTTTTTGCTTAAGCATTTACAGTAAATACCGCGTGTATGGCAGAGGATTGGGCAGTTGAATGCCGATGGCATCAGCCTGTTTCTCGTCGAAACTCCCAAGGAGGGCCTTCAGCTCACTTCTTATTCCACCGTCGACAGACACCGCGCCGCCAATATCAGTCTCGATGTAGAACTGGGTCCTGAGTGCCTGTTGACTGAGGCAGGGCAGGGCTACACAATATTGGCGCTGGCTGTCGACAGCGGTTTGCTGATGCTCTGCGCCGAGGCAGTGGAAATCATGGCGGCGCTGCTCGATTCCACGGTAGAGTATACGAATACCCGCAAGCAATTCGGTGTGCCCCTGTCCACGTTCCAAGTGCTCCCTGCACCTGCTGAAGGCGAAAGCAGGGCATTCCGGTCGTATAATCGGCGACGCGGCAGTTCAGCCGCATGGCGGTATGGTGATGACGGACGAACTCATTGTTGGGCACTATGTCAAGCGCTTGATTGCCATTGGTCAGCTGCTGGGTAATGTGAATTTTCACCTGCAGCAGGCGTGGAGGAGTTGAACCAAGGCGATCCTCTAGCCTCAATCATTGTTTTTTCAATGTGGTTTTTTTCTGCATTGGTCTTCCTGGATTGAAGGGATCCTGTCTCTGTTTGCGTCCCTGTTACTAATTACCATGAAAGAAATGATCGAGCTTCGGTAGATCGCTTACTACGTCTTTAAAAGAGGTTAAGAATAAGAGAATGAAGAACAACAAGCCCAATAAAAAAAATTGGTTAAAAGCGGTGTCTGAAAAAGCACTTCGAAAGCTGATCTTCACTTCTCTACCACTACCGGAAGGCGTTAGCGATGAAATGCGCGAATCGCTGCGAAAATCTCCGACTATGCGCGCCACGATCCACAAGCTGATCTGCAAATTCATGTCCATCAGTAAATTGATGGAACGGGCTGAAGAGATGGATAGGCTGAAAGCTCGCTCAGTCGAAGAAACGGCCGCGACACTTTCTGTTTCTATTGAGCAGGATTCCATTGATGGGGTGAATGTGTACTGGCTGACGCCAGAGACGATTGATCCACAGCACGAAAACCACTTGTTCATCAATCTACACGGCGGTGGTTATATTATGGGTGCTGGAATGGCGGGCAATGACGAGGCGGTATTAATCGCCGCCCGCGCTAAAATGAAAGTGTTGGCTGTCGACTATCGCATGGCTCCCGATCACCCGGCCCCGGCAGGGCTCAACGACGTAACGGCTGTGTGGAAATATTTACTGAAATCTCGCTCAGCGGGTTCAATGGCTATGGGGGGGACATCCGCAGGGGGCGGCTTAACACTGGGGTCAATACATAAGTTCAAGGACATGGGTTTAGAGCTGCCCGGTGCGATTTATGCAGGTACTCCGGGCGGAGACTGCTATAAAACCGGCGACAGTCACTACATTAACGAGGGCGTTGATCGCATGTTGGTTTCCCGGCATGGCATCCTGCGTAGGGTCAGCGAAGAAATATACCCGGGTGAACTGGGGGCAGAACACTGCTATGTTTCTCCGCTGCGTGGTGACTTTGAGAACTTCCCACCCGGCTGCTTAATTTCAGGAACGCGAGATGCTCTATTAAGCGACACTGTAATGGTTCACAGGAAGTTGCGTCGGGCCGGCGTGGAAGCGGACTTACACATCTATGAGGGGCTGTCCCACGCGGATTACATGGAAGTGTGGGATTCCCCTGAGTCCAGGGAGCACTACGCCGAGCTAAACGCGTTTTTGCTAAAGCATTTACGGTAAATACCGCTTGTACGGCAGAGGATTGGGCAGTTGAATGCCGATGGCATCAGCCTGTTTCTCGCCGAAACTCCTGAGGAGGGCGTTCAACTCACTTCTCGTCGACGGACATCGCGCCGAGGCCGTTGGAATCGTGGAGGTGCTGATTGCGTCAGCAATCCTTCCGGGTGTTCCTGTAGTAGGAGGTGCCTTTACCTCATTGTGAAATCAATAATCGCTGGATAGGTATTCGAGGAGCGATGGAGAGTGTATGACGGCCATTAAAAATCTTCAAAAGCTGCAGTTGTTGTGGCAAACCCGAGATCCATTCCTGCTTTGTGCGCATCATATCGACCACTACCCTAATGGTAACGATCAACTGGGCCCGAATGCGTCCCTTGCGGGGCATCAGTTAGGGATGGACTTCCTGCCTCTCTCCGACAATTGGCGTATGTACCATGGGCACACGGTGCCCGGTTTTCCTGCACATCCTCACCGGGGTTTTGAAACGGTGACCATAACCAAAAGAGGGTACGTAGATCACTTTGATTCGATGGGGGCAACCGGGCGCTATGGTAACGGCGATGTTCAATGGTTGACCGCGGGTAACGGCATCCAACATTCTGAAATGTTTCCCCTTGTGCATGAGAACAAAGAAAACCCACTGGAATTGTTTCAAATCTGGCTTAATCTCCCCTCGGAAAGCAAGCGCTGCGAACCTTGTTTCAACATGTTCTGGCACGAATCCTTGCCAGTTTACACATATAGAGACGAGCACAGCCGGGAAACTCGGGTAGACATTACCGCTGGTGCGCTGGGAGATACCACACCGCTACGACCGCCGCCAAACTCCTGGGCTGCTGACGAACGCAATCACGTTGCGATATGGCATATTCGTATGGATGCCGATGCCGAGTGGCAAATGCCTCCATGCCCGGATGGGGTAAACCGAAGAGTGTATTACTATCAGGGAAAGTCCCTGTGGGTTAACCAACAGAACATTGAGCAGGGCTACTGCTTTGATGTTGAACCGCAGCAAACGCTTGCGATAACAAACCATAGCGAACCTAGCTACATGCTGGTGCTCCAGGGCCGAAGTATCAACCAAGCTATTGCCCAGCAAGGGCCGTTTGTTATGAATACTCGGGCTGAGCTCATGGAAGCGTTTGCTGATTATCAAAAGACCCAGTTTGGCGGCTGGCCCTGGCCTGCGCCCGATATCGCCCATTCACGAGATCAACCTCGGTTTACTCGTATTCGGGGTAAAGAGGAATTTCCGCCTACTGGATTGAATCCGGATGACTGAATTTATGGATTCAGCGGCCTTATCTCAAAATCAATAGCAGGACGATACAGTGAAAATTTTCCAGGCACAGCAAACCCTTGAAGGCGCAGGATTCAAGGTGGCAAGGCCGATTCCTACGCCGGTCTGTGAATCCGTCGGCCCTTTTATATTACTCGACCATATCGGTCCCTTAGTGGCCCCGGCAGGGCAATCTGTGGCCGCCCCGACTCACCCCCATGCGGGTATTGAGACCATTTCCTATTTTTTGGATGGTGAAGGCTTTCATCAGGACAGTCTTGGGAATAAGGCGACAACAGGGCCAGGTGAGGTACAGTGGATGCGTGCCGGCCGTGGCATAGTCCATGACGAGGCGCCAGGAAAATCGCTGGTGGAGCGTGGTGGCCGTGTCCATGCGGTACAGCTATGGATCAATATGCCGGGGGCTAGTAAGACTTCAGAGCCGGTCTATAAAAGCTTCCGCCAAGCGGATATTCCAAAATACGTGGAGAGTGGCGTGGAGATTAGCGTTATAGCGGGGCAATACGCGGGTCTTACAGGCCCTTTGACCACGTTAGCCGAGCCCTTGCTGATGCGTGTTTCCTTAAAGGCCAATGGGTCGACTTGTCTGATCCTGTCAGGTATCGAGGCGCTTGGCGCATTTGTGCTTGAAGGTGCCGTCACCATCAATGGTACCCCCATTGCGGCAAATGAACTAGCGGTGATGGGTGATAGTGAGAGAAGCCTGGAAATTTGCTGCACGACTGAGAGTGAATTATTGGTGCTGGGCGGCCATGAAATTAGGGATGAGCTGGTTCGTTATGGGCCTTTCGTGGCAAATAGCGCTGCTGAAATGCAGCAGACAATTGAACGGTTTCAGAAGGGCCTGTTTGGGGAGTTGTAATACTCCATCGCTTCAAGCCCCGGGTGGGCGGAACACCTATCCCGTATTAGTGTAATGTCCTTCGACAAAAAAAACCGGGCTATAAATAGCCCGGTAAAGGAAGTCGAGAGACCTCAATAAACGCTAGCTTCTCAGATGCTAAAACTCACGTGAGGCGGACAGGCCAAACGTTCGCGGTGCCCCTATGTATCCATTTATATCGCTGCCCTGGAGAGGGGTATTGAAGTGGGTCGTGACATAATTTTCCTCTGTCAGGTTTTGAACAAAAAACATAACACGCCAGTTCGCCTCATTGGGCGCGATGCCAATACTTGCATTCACAAGTGTAAGCGCGTCCTGGGTATTATTATTGTCTGTGTTGGTAAACACCTCGTCCCTGTAGATAACTTCAGTTCTCCAATCCAGAGTAAAGTTCTCTGTGGCCTGGTGGCTACCGCTCAGTACGGTATTGGCTGCCCACTCGGGTGCCGTCGAAAAGTCGCGTCCCGCCAGAGCTCCCAGAGAGGCATCGTCACCGAACTCTGCGGTGGGTAGCCAAGTGAAGCCGCCCGCCAATCGCAGTGAATCGGTCAGCTGGTAAAGCCCTTCGAATTCCAGTCCATACACTTCGGCTTCGGGTGCGTTTTGTATAGCGAACCGCAGCCCAAGAAACTGGGCATTCTGGAGTTCTGTGACATCACTATAGAACACGGCAGCGTTGGTACGTGCGCGCCCCTCAAGCCAGTCTGCTTTTATACCAAGCTCGTATGACTCGACCGTTTCGGATTTGTACACCGGGTTCCCTTCCTCTGCCGGAACGCCGGTTATCGGACTGCCAGGGGTGCCAGCGGCGGTGGCATCGAGATTCACGCCACCGGCCTTGTAGCCCTTGTTATAGGTTGCATAAATCATGGCGTCGTTCGAATGGAAATACTGAACGGTGACAGTTCCGCTAACAGATTCGTCTTCGAAATCTTCGTCGTAGGCGATGGCTGGGCGCGTACCCGCAAGCGCGAACGGATCAAACAGAGGGTCGCGGAAGAAGGGTTCGGAATGACTGCCTTCCTTTTTGTCCTCGGTGTAGCGGGCGCCGAGGATAAGGCTGAACTTCTCGCTCAATGAAATATCCCAGTGCGTGAATACAGCAAGAGAGTCCGCGCTTCCCTTCATTATTTCGCTGTTCAAAAGCCCAGGTGCTGCATTCGCGGTTCCCGGAGGTGCACCCTGAGCGCCAAAAACGGCATCCCAGAACTGTTGGGCTTGACTGCCATGGCGCCCGTCTCTGGTGATCGCCAGGTCTTCGCTGGAGGTATAGACACCAAACAGGTAATCCGCCTTGATGGCGTCTTCCAGCTGTCCCGCGAAGGTGAGTTCGTGCGAGGTGAATTTGGACTCAAAGGCCTCATCTATGTCCAGAATATCCGCGCCACTAAAGTCGGCGTCGACTAACTGGTCGACTTCATATTTTCGGTTCGCGCCTACGTAGCTGAGCTCTCCGACACCCAGGTCCCACTTCGCGTAAACAGCGATACCGGAATCCGATACCTCGTTTTTGGGATTGGGGTTGGTCACCGCTTCATAGGCGTCGCGATCTTTTGAGGGGACTTGTGAACCATTTGCCGCGGTCAGCCCGTCGATCAGTGGCTGAAGCGGACCATCGATCTCGTCGTTGGTGGCGTAGCAGCAATCGTCATCGCTTTTTGCGTAGTCGGCGATTATCTTGAACTCAAGTGTATCTGTAGGTTGGAACAGGAATTGACCCTTGAAACCCAGATCGTCCTTGAAGCTCAGATCATCGCCGTCAGTGGGGTCTTCGAAGAAGCCGTCACGCTTAAATTTGAGAGCGGCGAAGCGGGCCGCAGCGCGATCACCCAAGGGTACGTTCACCGCGCCTTTCAGAAGGCTGTGGTTATAGTTGCCCACCTCGGCGGTTACATTGCCGTGAATACTATCCATATCGGGCGCGGTACTGTCCAACAGCACTGCGCCGGCTGCCGTGTTTTTGCCAAACAGGGTGCCCTGTGGGCCTCTGAGTACCTGCAACTGTTCAATATCCAAAAACTGGGCAAGCGCCTGCCCGGATCTTGTTCTATAGACACCATCTACGAATACGCCTACGGCACCCTCAAAGCTGCGAGAACCACCGGTTGTGCCTATTCCTCGTATCTGAATATTGCCCGAGGACGAGGCGTTTTGAGTCGACTTGAACGAAATGCTCGGTGAAACTGCGGAAATGTTCTCTATATTGAAAACGCGGGCTGCCTCCATCTCTTCGGTGCTTACCGAAGTGACCGCAATGGCAACTTCCTGTACGTTTTCAGCCCGGCGCTGGGCGGTAACGACCACCTCCTCTAGCACCTGCGCCATGGCAGGCGGTGCGCTACCAACGGTTGCCGCGATCGCAGCGGCAATGGTTGCGGTGTGAAATCTGGTTTTCATGAGACTAATCTCCACTATTTGCAATGAGAGGGCCTTATATGCCCTCGGCTGTAAGAATTATTTTGCATTGATATTCCGAGTCTGGTCGCTCCAGTAGCTCCCATGTGATCGCTATTCAGAAGCGGTTTTTCCCGAGATCTGGGTATGGCGAAATCTTTGGATAAAACCGTCTAGCCAGTCGTCGTATCTTATTTTTTTGTTCTGACATCCCTTTGTGGATGCGGCGTTTCCTCGGGGAAAATATTAGGTGGGATTAATGATATTAAATAGGTGTTGAATAAAATATAGGTAAAACTACTAGTGTTGCTGGTTAAATTCGTAATAAGAGTAAGTAGAAAAAATACTGAATGAATAGGGAAAGCCAATACCCTCCTTGGTAAGCCTCGGCGCTGCTGTGCGCCGACGCTCCAAACTCGATGAACCATGCCCAGCGTGTGCTCGTCGGCCCATATACCCGCGGCATAGCCCACCGCGTAGGCATCTTTAGCGATGGATACGGTAGGTAGTGGCAGCGCTGACTCGATATCGCCACTAGCGGAGTCCATCATCCCCAGAGTGCCCTTTGAGGAAATAAAGTCGACTGGTTTGATTTTTGAGGTAAGCGCCAATCTGACAATTTCAGCCGTACCGGCAACATTGGGCCAAAATAAAGCTCATAGTGGCGAGTTCGTCTGGAGCAGGGGGCGGAGTCTGGATTAAGCCTAAATCCGTCCAGCCGTCAATGCCTGCTTCATGTACCTCAGTTGGCCATTTACCAGTTATAACTAACCGCCAGGAATACTTTCCTACTAGGCCGCTGGGTAGCGTGATAAGTGTGGGGGAAAAAGATGGTGTCACTTTTACGGCTAAGTGAGTCTTTGTCGGTTAAGTTGGTGCCACCCAGGCTCACCAGCCAACCGGCATCTAAATCGCCCACGCTGACTCGGCCGTTGTAAGTAGTGTAGGGGTCAAATTTTACCTCATCATCCAAATCTATTTCAGAAAATTGGCTGCCATAATAAAGTAAATCTATGCCGACTTTCAGGCTAACATTGCCAAACAAAGGTAAGGTAATCTCCGGGCTGATTTGCAGTGACGAATTCTGCGCGTTTGCCAGTCGTTTGCCTGCTAAATCTTGCGTCTCTTCTTCTGAGCCAACAGGTGTTGGCGCTGCATCGTACTCGTCGTAGCGGGCATTTAAATAGCCGAGCGAGCCGGACACACTTAAAAACTCCAGTGGTGTTAACCATCTGAAGTCTGCCTCGACACCTTCAGCGGTTGCGGCAGCGGCGTTTTGCACGTCCACGCCGGTTCCGGTGTCTATAAGCACTTGTAGATTATCGAACTTGGTTTGGAATAAGGTGGCGCTAAACAGCAGGGTGTTATCAAAAATTTTCCCCTTCATGCCAAGCTCTATCGTGTCGGCTTGTTCCGCATCGTATTCCAGGTTTTGCCCAGTCAGCGAGGAGCCATTGAAGCCACCGCCCTTAAACCCTTTAGCAATAGTGCCAAATATATTAACGCTGTCATCAATAAAGTACTGCACAGACAGCTTGGGCGAGACGTCTGTTTCGGTCCTTTCTAGATTGGTGAAATTATATTCTTCCGCGGATAGCAGTGTTGATAATACACAGCCGGTTGTCTCCTTGGTATTGCAAGTACTCTCACCCAATAAGTCCACAGTTTTTGTTTCCTGGTTAAAGCGTATACCCGGTGTCACCGCCCAACGCTCGTTAATCGTCCAGTTAAATTGGCCAAACAAGGCCATCGCTTGGCTTTCCAAATCCAACGCCAGCCGGTAACTGTCCTCGCCAATGATGCTGCCTGCGGCTAAGGCCGCCGCTGCGCCAAACTGGTCGGGCAAAGCGCCGGTGTCATTGGCATCCTGACCGGCAAGCTGCCTGAAATCCGGGGTAGCTAGATAGCTGGCTAGATCTTCACCGGTGATAAGATCTGCAATTTGCTCAAAGCGCGAGTCTATATAATACAGGCCGGCCACGTATTCTACCGTCTCACCCAAGCCGAATAGACCCTTGTCTGTACTGCCACTAAAACGCAGCTCAGCCGATTTCTGGCCTGAGTCTGAAAATACCGCCAAGTCTGTTATGTCAGCAGGTGAAATGTCCAGGTCGACGACTGAGTTTATATAAAGAGAGCTACTGCCCAGCACCAAAGTGACGGTTAAATCATCCAAGCCAATTAAATGGCCAATGTCATAGTCTGTTTTTAGGGTGAAACTTTCAGAACCTTTTGCTACATAGCCGTCTGTGTTTTGGGAAAGCTGTTGATTAAAGGGGTCGTCTTCCACCTCTGGGTCAAACTGGGAAAGGTAGTCGGCGGTATGCTGTTCAAAGGAGACCAATTGCTGCGGCCAATAATTAGACTCCTGGTCAGACTTTACATAGCTCAGCAGTACTTTAAGTTCGTCACTGGGTGTGACTAAAAATTGCACGCGCCCGGCTAGCTGATCGATATCATCATAATTGCCACCGATATCCGTATTCTCAAGCTCGCCATCTCTTTTAAATGAAAGTATGGAAATGCGCGACGAAAACGAGTCGGCAATTGGAATAGTTACACCCGCCTCTAAACGCTCTTCACCATAGCCGGCAGCGCTTAATCTTATATCAGTACTCAACTCGTCACCGGGTGTTTTTGATGTCACATTAAACACACCAGCAACGGTGTTTTTGCCAAACAAGGTACCCTGCGGTCCGCGCAACACTTCAAGCCGTTCTATATCAAATACCATCTCACTGTAATAGCTGGGGCGTGCGTAGAACACCTCGTCTTGTACAAAACCAACAGAGGATTCAAATGTGGTGTTTAAGGGATTGCTACCCAGGCCGCGAATACTGACGGTGGCCAGTATCGGGTCGGTGTCGGCAGAGAATTTCAGATTTGGGATATAGGCAACAACATCTTGTATGCCAGTGGCACCGATATCACGCATATTGTCGCCGCTAATGGCACTGACGGACACCGGTACTTCTAAGGTGGACTGCTCACGTTTTTGAGCCGTAACTATGACTTCTTCAAGCTGACGTTTTTGCGTTTGCTGCTGCTTTTCCTGAAGAGCAGGCCCCGATTGAGCTTGGACGGGCAGGGTGGTGCTATAGATAGTAACAAGCAATGCAATTTTTATTGTCGCAGCTATTTTTCCAGGAAGGCCGGAATTCATAAAATCACCAAATGTTATATTGTTATACAGTAAACCGTAGCGAAATGGGCGGAAGGAGTCAACCAGAGCCTTGTCCACTATTAAAAGAGTCTGAAGCGAGGGCCAGTTTCCAGCGTGAAATGGGTCTAAAAAGTCGGTGCCCGTCCCCATTGATAACGGCGCTATGCGAGCTATCCTGACCGACGGCAGCTGAACTCAACTGCCGACCTGGCCCACTTTCCGGACGGCCCCGCCCGGCAGAGCAACGACAACGCCCTGGCGGAGAGCAAGTTGGTCGCGGAGTGGTCAGGGTGGGGGAGCTTTTTCTTGTCGTGCAGAAGGGCCTGAAATCTGACGACGCAGTTGTTCATTTAAGCGTTGAGCTCCCGACGAGAGACCTCATTTGCCGCAGCCCAGTAGCATGCGAAAGAAATGACCATGCTTAGTAGACAAACGCCGAGAGAAAAGCCGAGTGAATCGTCACCGAAACTGCTGACAGCGGCATCGCTGATGACGCCGATCAAAAGCGGACCCAAGCCCAGGCCTAGCAAATTTGAAGAAAGAAAACCGAACGAAGCCGCGAGTGCTCTTTGATTAGCTGCTACCGCCGACAGAGCTATCGCCAGAGCGGTGCCGTATCCGAGCGAATAAAACACCAAGCCAACACCTAAAAGCAGGGTGGTGGCTAACCAGCTACTTTGCATCAATGCTAAACCGTAAAACGGAATAACGAGAAGTGCTGCGAAAGCAATGCAACGTATGGCTAATTTAAGTGACTTTGCGATGAGGCGATCACCTAGGAAGCCACCAGCGAGCATGCTGGGCGCTCCGGCAAGCAAGCTCATTATACCCAACAGGCTACCGACTTCAGCTTGAGAGAGATCGAACTGGCGAAGGTAAAGCGACGGTTTCCACGACGAGAAGCCATAGCCAACAAATATTGCAAAGGTCTGACCAAGGATGAGCCACAACCACAGGCGATTACGCAGCAGCAGGAGTATTGTATTGAGAAAATTTTCTTCTTTAGAGCTGGTAACGGAATCGAGCGCGCCGCGCACTGGCTCGCGAACGGTAGTGTACAAAAGCAAGGCCAGCGCGATGCCAGGTAGCCCCATAACGAAAAAAGCCCAGCGCCAACCATACTCCTGTGCGACCCAACCACCTGCAGCAAGACCGACGAAACCGCCGATAACTGGCCCCATTGCGTAGATAGAGGTGGCGAGGGCTCGCTCTTTGGGGCCAAAGTAATCAGATATGATGGCCAATGAAGGTGGGCCGCCACCCGCCTCGCCAACACCAACGCCCACCCTGGCAAGAAACAATTGCCAAAACGAGCCCGCCAGCCCGCATATTGCAGTCATGCCGCTCCAAACGGCAACGGCAATTGCAACGATCCGTACTCGGTTACTGCGATCTGCCAGCCTCGCAATAGGCACGCCGAGGGTGGCGTAAAACAGCGCAAATGCAAGGCCAGACAACAAACCCAATTGGGTATCTGTCATAGCGAACTCGAGGCGCAGGTCCTCCAGCAGAATGGATACTATCTGCCGGTCCATGTAGCTGAATGCATAGACAAGCACCAGCATACCGAGTACGTACCAGCGGTAAATACCAGGCTCAATCTTATCCTTTTGTGAGTTCGGCTGAGCTTCTTGCTCGTCCACCCTGGTATTGTTCGCTTCTGACATTTACTTTTCTCTTATTGGTGAAGCTAAATGCACGGTGTCTATAAGATGCCTTTCTCGTCAATCATCCCCAGTGCCTTCAAGTCGCGCAGGCATTTATGAATAAATGCCTCGTCCAGATGCGGTATTTCAGGTCCAGTGCTCAGCGTGGGTACCAGCTTCCTGTAGTTACTTGCCGCATGGCTCAGAGATTCCGTCGGTCGCGGCCTCGCATAGGCGCCCATAACTTCCTTGGCAGACCGCTGCTTTTGCTCCTCGGAAAGGTTGTTCAGTTTCTCCTCGAAACGAGTACGCCATTCGGCGTGGTCCGCGATTCTGATGATGTCATAGCCCGCCGTTTCGATGGCGTCCACAAAACTGTCGAGTGAGCAGCCATCGTCATCGTGATAATTGGTCATGTTGACGGCGACGCAGTCACGGTGATTGAAGTTGGCGTTGGCGACCACTGAGGCAGCGACAACATCGACTGGGCTGCCGTCGTAGTGCGCCCGCAACTTGCCGCCGTCTTCGGCGGGCACATAGAACGACTCCGGTGCCAGGCCAGTGGCAATCACGCTGTACAACAAGCGTGAGAACATGTCGGTGTGATTGATCTGACCAAGATATTTCTGGTGGGGAAGCATCATATTGCCGCGCAGTATATTCACGGGCACGCCGTAATCTCGATGAACCATGCGCAACATGTGCTCGCCGGCCCATTTACTCGCGGCATAGCCTACCGCGTAGGCATCTTCACCGATGGAGACGGTAGGCAGTGGCAGCGCTGACTCGATATCGCCACTAGAGGAGTCCATCATCCCCAGGGTCCCCTCTGAGGAAATAAAGTCGACAGGTTTGATTTTTGAGGTAAGCGCCAACCTGACAATTTCAGCCGTACCGGCAACATTGGGCCCAAACAAATGCTCATAACTTAAGCGGTGGTTAACCAGTGCCGCAATATGACAAATCCGGTCGACTTCAGCACTCACTCGCTCAAAAACCTCATTGGACAAGCCGAGCTTGAACTCGCCCACATCGCCGGCGAGCACCTCCAGGTGCTTTGCTGCCAATGCGTGGTAATGCTCCTCAAGCGCGGCATCAACACCCATAAAGCCGGCATCTACCCGCGCGCGGGCTTCTTCGTCGCTACGCGCGCGAACGATACAGATTACCTTGCCACCGACGGTCGCCAGGCGCTCCATCCATTGAAGGCAGACATGACGGCCCAGGAAACCATTGGCCCCTGTCACCAATACGGTGCGCTCGTCATCAACAACGGCTTCGGCCGCCTGCGCCTTTTGCAGGGTCTCATCATCGAGGAAATTTGAAATGTCGAGATCAGCGCCGTGAAGTTCGGTGGCCCCTTCACCGTGAACGCTCTCGAAACTGGCCTGTGTACCGGTTCCTGACAGCGCAGCGTCAATTTCCCGAGTCCACTTGCGGATGCAGCCGGTTGGGCTGAGTACGCTATCGGCGGCCAACTTGACGCCAAAAATATTTTCAATATCCAGCGAAAAGGTCACGGCCCCCATTGAATCGCCGCCCAGCTCGTTGAACGTTCTATCCAGCAAGACATCTGCGGAATCCGCGCCGAGCGTCAGTTCTACCAGGCGCACCAGCTTTTCTTCAATGGACAGACCTGATTCCGGGTCCTTCAACGCTTCATAGGCCTGGTTTTGCTGCTCTTCATGAGCCAGATACATCGCTTCCATGCGATCGCCATATTTTGCCTTCAGCGCAGGGCGGAGGCGTTTGCGCACGCTGGACAGCAAACCATTTTCCTGACTAAATTCTTCATATTCGAGAATAAAGTCGCGGGGAATTTCAAAGCTTTTGAGTTCTCGTTCCTCGCCAACACGCAACATTTCCGAACGAATCAGGCGTTTTAGCTGATCTTCACTGTAATTCTCTCCCAGGGCATTCACGACAGCCTCGGGGTCTGGAACAACGACCGCCAGCAGATAGGAACGCAGAGAGCTGCCGTCGATAAAGATCTGCTTGATGAGCGGGCTGCCTGATTCAAACACTGTACCCAAAGGCCCGACGGCAACATATTCAGCCTGTGACAGTTTGATAACGTCTTTACGGCGATCAATGATCTTGATCTGATCAGGGCCTATCAGTTCGACAATATCGCCGGTTTTGATATACCCGTCCTCATCCAGCAGTCCGGCGGTCGCCTCCGGGTCTTTGTAGTAGCCTTTAATTTGCCAGCGCCCTTTGAAAACAAACTCGCCTCTGGGGTTTGGCTTGTCGGTGCTGTAGTAGCCAAGCTCGGGAACGTCAACCAGCTTGTAGTCCTGTATCGTTTCCTTATTGATATGTCCATCCATCGCGATGGAGCCGGCGCCGGTTTCGGTATTTGCGTAGCCGTCGATCAGAAGCACCAAAAAGCAATCGGCCATAAACTGGACCACTTTAGGTGATGTTGGGGCAGAGCCGTAAACGCCGCTGAGCAGACGATCACCCAGGAAGGTGTAGCGCATACTTTCTACCACCTGGCGTTCGGCGGCTTCCTTCTCAACGCCCTTCGCTCTGAGGGTAGTTACCTCATTCTGGAAATACTGGTAGATCAGTTCAAAAACACGAGGGAAGATAGACAGGTGAGTTGGCCGCGCAATACGAATATCTTCGAATAAGGTAGACATGTCCGACTTCAAGGTCGAATGCACGATGCCACCTTTGCGTAAATGCATACAGATATAGACCCTGCCCATACCGTGATTCAAGGGGCCAAAATTGACACCGACGCCGGGTGCTTTGTCGTTTCTGGCATCCCAAAATTGGGCGAGCATCCTGTCGGTACTCATAGCGCCTTTAGGCTTACCGGTGGAGCCTGAGGAATGCAGAATATACGCCAGACGTTCCTCGCCATCCGGGTGTGCAGGCATGAATTCCCATTCATACTGGCTGCCCAGGCTTTTTATTTCATCCAGGGTAATCAGGCGTGTCGCTACGCCGCCCTGATCCAGAATCGCCTGTGCTTCCTGTATTTGCTCTTTGTCGTAGTCCGCACCAAGATCGCAATCGAACGCGATCAGCGTGCGAACGCCGCCATGGACCACGGCATGTTTGGCGGCGATAACCAGGTCATCAATTGTTGCGGCAAGCGCAGCGGGGTTTACCTTGGCGAATATCTCGTCCAGGTCTGCACCAGAGGTCGCGCTTTGCAGAGGAACGCTGACCGTCTGCGCATAACAGCAGGCCAAATCCAGCATAAAAAAGTCAGTGCTGGTAAACCCGATAATGGCCACAAACTCATCACGTTTCAGCGCAATGCTTTCCTCATTCCGCCATGCATTGGCAATAGCGCGCACACCGTCTCTGAGTTCGGCATAGGTGATGGTGGAAAACGCCGGAAGGTATTCTTTCACCTGCCTGCCGCGGGCATCACTGACCAGCTTGTAGTCGCGCATACCCAGCGACTCTCGATCTGCGTAGCCGGTCAGCACCGTGTCTATACGCTCCGCGGTACTCAAGCCCTCAGCTGTTGCTGCCTGAGCCACCTCTGGCAGGGGCATGATGCTGCGTATTTGTTCATCGGTTTCCAGCAAGTGTTGAAACCTCGCCATCATGCGTTCCAGCGGGTCGCTTATATTTTCAAATGCGTTCGTCACGGTGCCTTCCTCTTCTGTTCTTTATATTAGAGCCCGCTTGGGGGCTTCCTGATGAATGTGCCGAGCAGTTCGTCGGTCTCTCGGAGCGGTCACCAGCTAAACGTGGCGCCTACCAGCTGTTCAGAAAGTGTCCAAAGTTTGTCCGCGTTATCCAGCGAGGTAGCATAGGTTTTAACGCCGTAATGCTTGGGGCCGTCATTGATCGGCGCTACCTGGCAATTCGCTAGGAAGCTTCCACCTTTATCGGCCAGTTCCGGTGCCGTCGCGGCCCACACGCTGGTCGCCGCGCCCTGGGGTTCGGTTTTAAAAGGCTCCGGCGCAGCGGCAAAACGTGCCAGATCTTCGGGCACCAGATGACGCCCCAGGCCCGTAGCGATCATGCCCGGGTGGACGGCGTATGAGCGAACGCCCTTGGATTCAAGGCGTGCGTTGAGGCCTACTGAAAACAGCGCATTGGCGGTTTTAGATGCGCCATAAGCCGCCCACTTTTCGTAGGGAGTTGTTTCAAAGTTGGGGTCTTCGAAGTTGACTGACCCTTCGTGATGCCCTGAAGAGCTCAGGTTAACCACACGCGCTGAACCTGCCGCAATCAACGATGGCGCGAGAAGGCAGGTAAACAGGAAGTGAGCGAGGTGGTTGGTGCCAAATTGGCTTTCAAAACCTTGCTTGGTACGGGCCAGCGGGCAGGCCATAATACCTGCATTATTGATCAGGATGTCCACGGTTGGGTAGCGTTTCAGCAAGCGCTCGGCGGCACCTTTGACGCTCTCCAAGTCCTCCAAATCCATCAGCTCGGTGTCAACCTTGGTCTGCCCGAGCCGCATCAGCTGTATCTTTGCCATCTCCAGCTTGTCGGCATTTCGGCCCACGAGAACGACATGGGCACCCTTGCTTCCAAGGGCTCGTGCGGTCTCAAAGCCCAGTCCAGCGGCTCCACCGGTGATAATCGCCTGCTTGCCCTCGAGGTTTACGCCTGCCAGTACTTCATAGGTACTAAGTTCAAATCCGCTCATGGTTTATTCCTATTGGTCTTCAAGTTCATAGTTCGCAGATCGCGTCTTTTGTATAGTATTTCGCTAGCTCTCATGGAAAGCATACATATTATTAAATGGATATACAATAAGTATTAAACGCTGGTACAATAAACTTTCCTGGTGGAAACTCGGCTCGAGCAGCTGATCCTGGCACTTACACTAATTTCAATAGAGATTGAGCTTAAGTAGTTTGAATATATGAGCGAGAAGGAAGGTTAAGAATATGGGGAGCAACAACATCTACTTTCTATTCAGCTCGGCCTTTTCCTTTGCACACAAAGGCTTGCAGCACAGTAGACAACAGGGCATTTTTTTAACCATTCTCCCAACCTGATTGAGGCGTATTCTCGATGGACAACACAAGCACCTACGGAAAATTCGATAAATTCATACACTGGCTCATGGCCTTGAATATTTTTGCCACACTGATACTTTCCTACGGTATGTCAGACCTGCCCGAGCCATTAAAGCCTGAAGAATATGGCGGCCACGGCGCCTCCGTAACCACCATCGCCATCTGCCTGATCATTCGCGCGATCTGGCGGGCGCGGCAAGGCTTTCCGCCTCTGCCGACAACGATGTCTGACATGCAGCAGTTGGCAGCCAAAGCCGTGCACTACCTGCTCTATATCTGTCTTTTCGCCCAGGTCAGTGTTGGCATAATGCTGGCCTCAACCACCAAGCAGGATTTTATTGCACGGGGTTACAACATCAATTACAGCAGTTTTGATCTCGTGAATGACGCCATGTACGACACGCTGCTCACCTTTCACAAAGGTATCTACTGGACCATCGTCGCTCTTTTGGTAGTTCACATAGTCGCTGCGCTGAAGCATCATTTTGTCGACAAAGATGATGTTTTGGTGCGGATGTTACCGTTTACCAAGCGGTCGTAATGGGTGAGATTTTCCCTGTGATCCAGGGCGCTTTTGATTATTCAGGGGTGCCCGAGGGCTGCGACTTTTTTAGCGCCGAGAAAGCAGATATTACGCCGCCATTAGCCTTGTTGGGGGCGGCGATGATTGTAAAACCACCACTACGTGGTCGTATAATCCTGAGCTTCCACCGGGCTGAGGCGTAAGTGTTTGCTCAGCCAGCTGTAGCGGGTCGCTCTGAATAAAAAGCCTACTTTCTGCTAATCTTGGCAACAGAGCTTGCTGTGGCGCAGAGCACACCTTCTGCATTGTAAAGGCGCCCTTCCAGGAAGGCTGTTTTGTAGCCTGCCTTGACGATGTATCCCTCGGCTCTCAATACACCTGCTCGAGTTACATCAAGGTAGCTCGTCTTTATCTCAAGTGATGACAAGCCCTTCACGCTGTCGTCGCAGGCGTACACCACATGACTCATCGCTGCATCCAGCATGGCGGTTGTAAATCCGCCTTGGACAATGTCGACCGAATGGCAGAAATCTGTGCTGACATTGAATTCAAAAGTACAGGATTGAGTTTCGAAATCGACAGTCAGTAAGCGCCCGCCAAGCAATTCTATAAATTTCGGTGCTCCCGCCCTCAGTTTATCAACGGCGTTTTGTTCTTTGGTGGATGGCATTATTTTAAGTCCTCTTGAGATTTGGTGTTGTCAATGTGTCGCTTACGGTTTCCTCGGGTTCGAGGAAAATACCATCCCTCCATAGCATTTTGGGGCTTGCGTAGCCCCCTAGCCGGCGTCGCTCACGGGCGTAACCCAGGCAATTGGAGACATAGGAAACGCCCGCTATTGAGCGATTGCGCTGGTGGTGCTGATGGCCGTAGACGTGCATCACAGCCCCCAATTGCCTGATCTGCTCATCAAGTTTGTCGCAGCCAGCAACTCGCGTGAAGTTGAATGTTGGGGCAGGGTCGCCGGGATAAGCCGGGATGACCGCATCGGCCTGGCAAAAGCGTGCCGCAATCACTGGATCGTCAAAGATCAATTCCTTGCGCGGAAGGAAATGACTGAAACTCAGAATGGGAGCATCGTAACCGCGCGTGACAGCGTCCTTATTCAGTGATAGAAAAAAATCTGCAACAGCGCCGGATTCTGCATCAAGTTGGTCTGGCCAGCGGCAGTTGTAGTTGTCCATCCAATAGCTTTTTTTCCAATCCTCTCCCTCTTTTGTAATGAGTAGAGAATGTTTATCGGCCTCGCCTGTTCGATACCAGGAATACAGTGGTACAAGCCAGACGGAGCGCTGCCCATATTCGACTCTAAACGGTTCGGTGTGAACGCCAACTTGTTGGCAGAGAGTCATTATGGTGTTGAATTTTTCCAGTGAGTTCGCTGCGGTCTTATCTCGCACCCACAGTTCATGGTTGCCCGGAACGAAGGCGACCTGGCGAAACTTTTGCCTCACGTCGACGAGAAGCTGTTCCAGGCGGCTGAGGGAATCACTCACATCCCCGGCGATAATCAACGTGTCGTCGAGGTAGTCGTGATTGGAGAGCGACAGCATGTATTGCAGATTTTCGGGAAAATCCACGTGGAGGTCTGAAATGGCGAAAATGCGTGGCATGCTTTAGTCACCGGGCCGTTAAGGGACGCTTCGCCTAATCTTTTGCGGTAACTCTTGCCTCAACAGCGTGCTGGCATAAATATACCGCTCGTTCATACCGAAGCGGCCGCTATAGCGGCAAGTTATTCCCTTGGCTTGTTGATGAATATCCGCCGTAAAGCTCCCGTCTTGGCGACTAAGCTGAACTTCGGCTTCCTGGAAGTCCAAATAAACGTCGTGAATAGGGTTAAATACCTTGTAAAGCGTCTCTTTGATGCAAAAAAAAGTTTTTCCCCAATCCGCTTTGTAGTGGTCATCCGGCTGTTGTGCGATCCACTGTTGTTCACGATTGGTACAAATTGCGGCAAGAGCATTGCGTTGTATCGGCGTTCGTGGCTCCACGTCGATAGCGATGGCTTGGTAATGGGTTTGCGTCGCAACCGCTGCGGCACAAAACCCCGTTGTGTGGGTGATACTGCCGACGTACCCGGCAGGCCAATCCGGGCGTGTGCCTCCTGCTATGGGCAGTAGATTGATATCTTCTTTCAGCCCTAGCTGCCGCAATGCTGCTTTCGCTGCATGGCGGCCGCTGCGGAATTCACGTTTACGTTTTTCCACGCTGTTAGCGACACACGCCTCTTCAGCTTCGCTTAGCCGTTGGGTCTGCATGGGGTCTGTCGCAACAACAAGGGCGATGTCCGGCGGGAAATGATCAGCCAGCATTGCGAAGGTAGTCTATTCCTGTCAATTCAGCAGAAAGATCCCAGAGTTTGTTCGCGTCTGCCTGGCTATAGTTAGCTGACGCTTTGACCAACACGCCCGGTCCCGCCATTTGCTTTCGCTTGGAAGGGCCGCAGAATTCCCCGCCCTGCAAAGAAGGATCTGTAGCCGCCATCAATGTCGGCCACGCACCTTGCTTGGGTGAATTGCATAACAGCCAGAACAATGGCGCGCCTAGCATTACCCACCATGGGAAGTGTCGCGAAAGCTCGGTTGTGGCTATGCCAGGATGGCAGGCGATCGAGACACATTTTGAGCCCGAGGCTTTCAGGCGTTTATCAAGCTCGTTGGAAAACGCCAGATTCGCCAGCTTGCTCATGCTGTAGCGCTCCATTGCGTCATACCCTGTCTCGGCATTAATGTCATCGAACAGGAACCGGCCTTTGTTCGCGGCAAGGCTGCTGGTGTTTACTATGCGCCCCGCTGGGGCTTCATTTAGCTTATCAAGCAGGAGGCCGGTGAGGGCAAAGGGGCCTAGATGGTTTACGCCAAATTGTGATTCGAAGCCGTCGGCGGTTAGCTCGTAAGGCGGAATCATAATGCCGGCGTTGTTGATCAGAAGATCCAGGCGGGGGAGTGCATTGATCTGCGCGGCAGCTTCCTTCACCGAAGACAGGCTGCCGAGGTCCAGAGGCACATATTTGAGCAATGCATTGCTGTGTTCCTGCCGTATCTGCGCCATTGCGGCTTCCGCTTTGTCTTTGGATCGGCACGCCACAACAACTTCAGCACCACGTCCGGCGAGTACTTTTGCTGCTTCAAACCCCAAACCTGTGTTCGAGCCCGTTACTACAGCGACTTTCCCCGCCATGTTCGGCACATCCTTGTCGGTGAATCCTTTAGGCATAAGAGCTCCTGTTCGTCAGGTCGAGCGCGGCGCGCCTCTGACTTGAATAATAATAAATGGGTATTTAGTATGTTGTGACAATACATGATATTAAATCCCAATTCAATGACTTCTCGGCCGGCTGTCGGGTACACTTTGGTGTTATTGACCACAGAGGAATCAGCATCCCATGCCAGCTCCAGAAAAACGCCGCACCCAGGCAGAGCGTATCGAAGCGACTGAAGAGGCGATGTACATGGCCGCCATCAAGTTAATTGCAAGGGATGGCCCCAACAAGATGACGCTTGCCAGTCTGGGCAAAGAGGCCGGGGTTAGTCCTGGGCTCGTCAACCATCGTTTCGGCTCGAAAAGCAATCTGCTCCAGGCGACTTGTATGAGGGTGCTTGAAGAATGGACAAATATGCTGCGTGAGTCAGCAGTGGGGCACTCTGACTCCTGTATCGAGACACTGAAATCCATGAGCCGATTTTATCTGGACAGCGTTGCCAAGCGCAGTGAGCTGGTGTTGGCGCAAAGTCGACTGATGTCAGAAGGTCGCTCATTAATTCCCGAATTGCTTACCACCTTCCGCAAGTATAACCGCCAGATAAGCGACATGATTGTCGAGCTACTGGAAAGCGGCCAGAAAGCCGGCGAAGTGAAGACGGATGTAGACCCCAGGGCTTTTTCCTACACGTTTATTGGGATGTTGCGGGGAGTTGGGTCGCTGCACCTGATTGACAACACTGTAGATGTCGATGCAGCCTTCGATATGATTGCCAACACCTGCACTCAGGTGCTGAGTGTCAAGGCGTGACCTGTCCTGCCTGGGTGTTGGGTCAAGCTACGGCCTCTTCAGTGCAACCAGCAAGCGATATAGCCCATGCCCTCAAACCATAACAGCACTAAAGTTTCGGTACTGGCGAGCTATTGCTCTGTGTCCTTGCCCTTTGCCGCGCTTGGTTTGCCCTTGGCGGTATACCTGCCACCATTTTTTGCGCAAGACCTTGGCTTGGGGGTGGCGACCGTTGGTCTGATTTTTGCGCTTGCTCGAATATGGGACGTTATCACCGACCCGACGATCGGTTATTTGATGGATCGGTTTCCCAGTCGATGGGGCAAGCGCCGGCACTGGATTGCGCTCAGTGTGCCCATCACCATAGCCGGCGCATTCGCGATCTATATGCCGCCAGATTCGGTTTCGCCGTTGTATTTAGTCGCCTGGCTTTTTGTGCTTTACCTTGGCATGACTATTAGCTCGGTCACTCATCAGGCCTGGGGCGCTGATCTCACGACTTCTTATCACGAGCGATCCCGCATCTACGGTTGGCGTGAAATCATCATGAGCCTGGGAATGCTTCTGGTGCTAATTGTGCCGGCGGCCGCAGAACAGCTATGGAATGTAAGCGCTCGACAAAAAGTGGCCAGCATGGGCTGGTTTCTTATCATTAGCATGCCGATTGCCGTGTTGCTTTGCCTTAAGTTTGTGCCCGACAAGGCCGCTGTAACGCAGGTGCACACCCGTCTTGCCGACATAAAATCCATTTTTAGTACCAATCCGGCGTATATTCGGTGTTTGCTTGCTATTTTCCTGACGTTCTTTGCGGCATCGGCGACAAGCGGCGTATTGCTGTTTGCATTGAAGTGGGTTTGGGGATTGGAGGAGCAGTCGAGCTCTTTGCTATTGTTGTTCTTTCTGCCGGCGATTTTCGGGGCGCCTCTTTGGATGGCATTAAGCTATAGGCTTGGCAAGCCAAAAGCCTTGCTCATTGCGATGCTGTACGGTAGTTGCTGCCAGTTGGGACTGCTTTTTATTCCTCACAGCGACATCGTTTCTATCGCGATGCTGTTTGCCTTAATGGGTTTGGGCCTCAGTTCATCCCCCATCTTGTTACGATCACTACTGGCTGACACCACTGATTTTGACGCCTTGCAAAACAAAGGGGTCTACCGCACCGGATTTATGTTCGCCTGCTTTACAACCGGGGAAAAATTAGCCGGAGCCATGGCGATTGGTACGACCTATTTTTTGCTAAACCTTATCGGCTTCGATTCTACGGCAGAGCTTAACTCGCCTGACGCCATACAGGGCCTCTTGTACCTTGTCGTCGCTATACCGGTTGTGGCCAATACTGTGGCAATGCTGATTCTCTGGCGGTTTCCTATTACGCCAGAAGCTCACAAAGACATTATCGCTGAACTGAAAGGTATCGGCGCATTAGATAACCAATAGAAGGAATCCATGATGCTGAAAGACAACTACGAATGCTTTGAAGTCACCATAAGCGACAAAGTGGCTCATATTGTGCTATCTCGACCAAAAGCAATGAACAGCATGAACAAGGCGTTCTGGAATGATCTTCCTCAAATCATACAGGCAATCGATCGCGGGGCCCTTGCGCGCGTTATCGTCATTTCCGCTCAAGGCAAGCACTTCACTGCCGGTATGGACTTATCTATTTTTGCCGGAGATGATCTCACGAGTGCCGAGCAGCATGACCAATACATTAGCGCAGATATTTTTCGCAATAACGTAAAGCGTATACAGCATAGCTTTAACGTCATCGAAGAGGCTCGCATGCCCGTGCTCATGGCATGTCAGGGAGGGGTTGTCGGCGGCGGTATTGACATGATCTGCGCAGGTGACATCCGCTGGTGCACCAGTGATGCCTTCTTCTGTGTGCAGGAAACCAATATTGCCATGACCGCCGATGTCGGCACATTTCCGCGGCTGCAGCGCTATGTCAGCGAAGGTTGGGTAAAGCAAATGGCCTATACCGGCGAGCGCATCAGCGCAGAAAAGGCCAGGGAGATTGGTCTGGTGAATGAGGTGTTTGAATCACACGAGCAGATGTTGACACACGTTATGGGTATCGCCAGCGAAATTGCCCGCAAGAGCCCTCTGGCCGTCACTGGGTGTAAAACGCTCATTAATTACGGCCGTGACCACTCTACCAGCGACACGCTGGATTATATTGGTGTATGGAACGCCGGGATGCTTGCGCAAAGTCATATGCAAGAAGCGTTCACTGCCAGTATGGAAAAGCGCGAAGCAGTGTTCCCCGAGCTAGGAAAAATTCGCGATACCGCATTTTGAGCACCTGAAAACGAAGCGCGGGAGAGAATGGCCAAGAGGGAGGCAGGTTGCTATCTGAGCGAGAGGGCTGGTGGCCTGTCCAGATCCGGTAACCTGTAGAGCCACTCCCTGTTGTCTGGCTTTATTAATGCCCGCGCCCCTATCACCTGGACCAACCCCGCATTTGTCAGCCCACCGGCCGCCCCTCCACCATTGGCTGTCCCTAGACCATTTCCGACCTGATCGCAGGGTAGCGGAAAATAGCGTCTCACCTGAGAGGAGTAGGGCCGGGTTTCTACTTAACTATCGGTATCCATTGCCTGCGTCTTCGGGTGCGCGCCGAGCTGCAATTCGCAATGCTGGGGTTGGTGTGTGCCCAATTTCAAATATTATCAATAAATATCAATAAGTTAGTGTGTTTTGGAATGGCCGCGCGATGCCTTCAGCAGCGTCCTTATTAAGGCGGCTTTCGAAACATTCCCTGAAATTTGCACTATCTGTGATCTTGCCTTGGGGCCATTTATGGGCCGCCGGAGGAGGGGGCGCGTGCCTGATTTGGCCGTGAATACTGGCGTCCGCCATCAGGTCTTTTTACTTGTTGCAATGCTTCCAATCAAAGCAGGTATTCCCTCTGTTGCAAAAATTATAGTAACATAGTAATACAATAGTGCAGTATGCCTGGTCGGTAGGTCGAGCTTGTTTGGGGCCAATGTGGCGTGAGCCGTCATTGCCAGCGACAGATTTGCCGAATAATGAATAATGAAAAGACGATGGGTAACACTAATTCTGCCCAAGAGATTCTCGCCGACAACCGCATTGAATTCCTTAACTCGGACTGTAGTCGGGATTGAGAAAATGTCTCAGTGATAGCCCGTTCGTTAAATCAGTTTAACGACAAAGAGATTCCATCCGTGCATGCTGTTGCGAGGAGTTTTAGTGCCGTGACTGCATTGGCATATCTCGCTGATATTGACAACAGTGAGGGTACTGAAGTGTTGCAAGTTTCACTGACCTTTTAGAGCAACTGGTCGCGATATCGTCTGAGGGTTAGATCGAATTGATGAGGGATTTCCCAGGCAAACGACTGAATGAGTAGTCGTGCTCTGTCGAATTAAACAGTAAGGATAATTTGTATGAAACAACTTAGCGCCATGGACTCGGTATTTGTTTACAACGAGTCCTCAAGAACCCCGTTACATATTTCAAGTGTGTCCATCTACGACCCTCCGGGGGAAGGGGAGAGCTCGGTCAGATTCAAAGACGTTTTGCAGCGATATGAAGAAAGGTTAGATAGGTCACCGGTCTTTCGTCGCAAACTTTCGAGGGTGGTCTTTGATCTTGATACTCCTTACTGGATAGAAGATCCGGACTTCGATCTGGAGTACCACGTTCGTCATATTGCCCTGCCGTCGCCGGGTGATTGGCGTCAGTTGTGTATATTGATTGCCCGGCTCCATAGCCGACCCCTGGATCTCGGCAGGCCACCCTGGGAGGCTTATGTTATCGAGGGGCTTGATAACATTAATGGTCTACCCAAAGGTAGCTGGGCAGTATTCAGCAAGACCCATCACGCCGCAATCGACGGCTCGACCGGCTCGCAAATGGGCGAAGCGCTGCATGATATTGAGCCGAAGCCGGTACTGAGTAAAACTATCGACAAATGGATGCCGGAAAGCGAACCTGGTCATTTCTCCAAACTGGGAAAAGCCTATATCAAGCTGTTTAAAACGCCTAAGCAAGTGAGCGCTTTAGTAAGACATGCGGTCAAGTCCCGAAGCGAAGAAGTCCGTGAGTTGCTTAAGGGAGCTGAGCAGGACCACGACTTGAAAGTGCGAACACGGTTTAACGGCAATGTCAGCCCACACCGTGTATTCGGTGGTTTGCGTATGGAATTGGCTCAGCTGAAAGCCATTAAGAATGCAGCAGGTAATTGCACGCTGAACGACGTCATGCTGAGCATTGTCGGCGGCACAATGCGGCATTATCTCAGCGAGAAGGGAGAATTGCCGGATAGTTCGTTGGTGTCCCTGGTGCCGATAAGTACGCGAACCAAAGACAATGTCAACGCAGAAGGCGGTAATGAAGCTTCTACGATGAATGTGAGCCTGCGTACTGATATTGCTGATCCGCTGGAGCGGGCCAGAGCAATCAATGAGGATGCTGTTCGATCCAAGGTCTACGCACAAGCGATTGGCATTGAACGTATTTCCACCGTGATAGATTCGATTCCCACGAGTTTAATGTCGCTGGGGATGAGGGTGGCGGCCGATACGGGCTTGCAGTCGAAAGCGCCGATGCCGCATACCACGGTTACCAATGTCCCTGGGCCGCAGTTTCCACTGTATTTTTGTGGAGCCAAGGTCTCTTTGGCTATGGGGCTTGGTTGTCTGATGGATGGCCAGGGTTTGTTTCATACCGTGACCAGTTACAACGGTTATGCTTCATTGACCTTCGTCTCATGTCGGAAAATCATGGACGACCCGGAATTTTATCACCAGTGTATTAATCGTTCCCTTCAGGAGCATATTGATGCCGTCGATGTGTTGGCCACGACAACGCGTAAAAAAGAAAGTGCATAGGTAGGCAGAGATATGACTGAAAAAATAATTAAGGCCAACGGCATCGACATTGCCTACGAAGAGTTCGGTGACCGTAGCAATCCGACCATTCTGTTGGTGATGGGGCTGGGAGCACAGATGACTCTCTGGCCTTTATCCTTTTGCGAGGGCCTTGTATCCCAAGGTTATCATGTTTTGCGCTTCGATAATCGGGATGTCGGCCTTTCTGAAAAATTTGATCACAGTGGTCAGCCAAATATGTTGCTCGTGGGTATGGGGTCGTTTTTCGGCTTGCCCGTACCGGTGCCGTATAGCCTCACGGATATGACCGAAGACGCGGTTGGTTTGCTGGATGCATTGGATATCGACGCCGTACATATTGTCGGGGCCTCACTTGGCGGCATGATCGCCCAGTTATTTGCTGCGCATTACCCCAGCCGATGCCTGTCGTTGACATCGATGATGTCGAGCAGCGGCCGACTTGGGTTGCCAAGTCCGAAGCCAAAGGTCTTCAGGCAATTGATGAGCCGACCGATGACTAACGACATGGAGCGTCGCTTGGCGCACGGAGTCAAGATGTATCGCCTGATCGGTAGCCCTAAGTTCCCCACTTCGGAAGAAGATGCGAGGACGCTAATCATCGAATCTTCCCGTCGTTCGAACTATACCTTCGGCTATTCACGGCAACTCGCGGCCGCATTCGCCGGCGGTAGCCGTATACGGCTTCTGAGGCGCATCCAGGCTCCGAGTCTGGTATTACATGGTAAGAATGACCCCTTGATTCCAGTGGCGCATGGTGTCGATACCGCGCGCTGGATTCCGCGTGCACAGTTGGAAATTATTGACGGTTGGGGGCACGACTTGCCGAAACCGTTGGTGCCACGGATTGTGGACATGATTGCCGAACACGCCTCCGGTAGTAAAAAGGCCATAAGAGCCTAGCCAGGAAATATCACCCGTCGCCAGGAATTCCAGCGAGCGCTGCTGCGTTCAGGCACGTCTCGCAACTGAGAGCACTGTCGCAGCAGTGGGTGCCTTGATGCTGGTTTAAAATAACGTCTCTTGAATAGCGCTGTTCGTTAAACCAGTTTAACGACACAAAGACTCCATCGGTGCATGCTAGTGGGATGCGGTTTATAGGAGTCTTGGCAGCGTGAACACAAAAAGCATTGAACAACGTTTTCCTTCGCTGGCGAGGTAGCCTTGCTGGCTCGCTGGCTGGCTGGCGGCAGCGGCGGCGAGATGACTGCTCAGAAGCAGCTCAGCACCGCTGCCAAGGTCTACATTACCCCTCGAAAACACGAAAATCTCGACCAGAAGGTCACTGAATCAGGTCACTCATGTGAGTGCATTGGGCTGCTTGCTGATGTGGGCAGCAGTGCGGATATTAATGCACTGCTTTTAAGCATCTTTAAGTTCCATAGTATTTAGAAAGGTATATGCAATGAATCTGGAATTTTCCGAAGACGATAAACTCATCCAGGGCCAGGTAGAGAAATACCTGTCCAGGCACTGCGGCATCGATGAAGTTCGTACTGTACTGGACGGCGAGAAGACGTTTTCCGAGGAGGTCTGGCGCGGGCTGGGCGAAATGGGGCTGATGGGGATGAATGTCCCGGCTGAGTATGGCGGCGTGGATAGCGGCTACAAAAGTCTTTGCCTGGTGGCGCAAAGTATTGGTAAGTATGCGGCACCAATACCTTTTTCATCGACCGTCTACCTCGTCACTGAAGCGGTATTGCAGTTCGGTAGCGAGCAGCAAAAGAGTGAATGGCTGCCTAAGCTGGCCAGTGGCGAGCTCATCGGTGCTCTGGCAGTGACCGAAAGTCTTGAGCAGATAAGCGCAACGAATATACGCTGCGCGGTGACTGACGGAGCCTTGAGCGGTCATAAATTGGCCGTCGCGGAAGGCGGTATAGCGGATGTTGCAGTTGTGCTGGCCAAGGGTGACAACGGCCCGGCGATGTACCTCGTTGATTTGAATGGGCCGGGAATTGAGCGAAGTGCTGTGAGTGCCGTTGATCCCACTCGGAATACCGCGCAAATCAGCTTTGAAAATGCCGGTGCAGACCTGCTCGGTGTTGATGGCGAGGGCTGGGACCAGCTTGAGCGTCTTTATGACCGAGCCGCGGTGTTGTTCGCCTTTGAACAAATTGGCGGCGCACAGGCGGCGCTAGATATGGCCGTGAATTACGCTAAGGAGCGTTACGCATTTGGCCGACCTATCGGTTCATTTCAGGCGCTCAAACACATGATGGCCGATATGTACACGTCGCTCAGATTGGCTGAGTCCAACTGTTTCGCTGCGGCCACCGCGCTGGCAGAGCAGTCTGATGATTTACCGCTTGTGGCGGCAACGGCGAGAGTGGGGGCTATCAAAGCATTTCAACTCTGCGCTAAGGACAATATCCAGGTTCACGGCGGTATGGGCTTTACCTGGGAGTTTGATTGCCACATCTATTACCGACGCTCCAATTACCAGACGCTGGAGCTGGGCGGCCTGAGTGTATGGGAGAGCCGCTTGGTCGAGTCGCTGTCTGCTCAAGAGGTAGGGGCCGAGAATACAGTCGTAGAGGACGCAGACGAAGAGAGCCGCGCGTTCAGGGCAGAGGCTCGGGCCTGGCTTAAAGATAACGTTCCCACTCATCTGGAGCAGGAGCTCAAAACAAGTGTGTTCGGCGCTAAGTTTAATTTCGGTGATGAGGATCCCCTCGAAGTAACAAGGGCATGGCAGCGGAAAAAGGCGGAAAACGGCTGGGCTGTGCTGATGTGGCCAAAAGAGTACGGTGGACGCGGTGCCACACCAATGCAAAACATTATCTGGAGGCAGGAAGAGGGCGACTACGGCAAGCTCTCCGAAAGGTTCCTCATTGGCCATGGAATGTGCGGGCCGACCCTGATGGCCTATGCTTCTGAGGAGCAGAAGAAGCGCTATCTCCCCAAGATCGCGAGTGGTGAAGAGGTGTGGTGCCAGTTGTTCTCTGAGCCTGGCAGTGGCTCAGACTTGGCGGGCTTGCGAACCAAGGCTGTTAAAGACGGTGATGACTGGGTGGTCAATGGACAGAAAATCTGGACCTCTGAGGCCCATAACTCCGATTACGGCATCTTGATTACACGCACCGACCCCACCGTGCCGAAGCACAAAGGGCTAACCATGTTCTTTGTCGATATGCGGTCAGAGGGCGTTGATGTGCGGCCGATCAAACAGATCAATGGCGGCAGCTCCTTCAACGAGGTCTATTTCGATAATGTACGGATACCCGACGCCCAGCGCCTGGGTGAAGTGGGTGACGGTTGGCGGGTGTCTCTCACAACCCTGATGAACGAGCGCTTGGCCATTGGCGGCGCCATCAATACCGGCGTGCCGGAGTTTATTGACTTGGTCAGAAGCCTGGTACTCGACAGTGAGCAGGCCATCGATCGCGCCGATGTGAGGGCCAGTCTTGCTGGCTTTTATGTGAAGGCCGCTGGCCTGAAAAACTCGGGCAATCGCGCAATCAATCTGGTTGCAAAGGGTGGTACTCCGGGGCCTGAAAACTCCATCGGTAAACTGGTTGCCGGTGAGCTTTTGCAGGAAGTTACCAAATACGCCATGGACCTGCAGGGTTTTGGCGCGGTGATTGATGACCCCAATATTGCAGACGGGCAAGCGCGATTTCAGGCCATTTTAATGCGTTCACCCGCTGTTCGAATCGAAGGTGGCACCGACCAGATCCTGCGCAACATCATCTCTGAGCGAGTGCTTGGCTTGCCCGAGGAGATGCGCGCCGACAAGGGGCTGGCATTCGAGGATATCCCGACCGGGCGCTAGCCCGGAAAATTCGCTGGTCATTGATGGCGGCAGGGAAATCACATTTTTAAGAGGTCGAGTGGCATGAGTGTATTACTGAGCGAGACCGAGAGCGGCGTTACCACGGTCACACTGAACAGGCCGGATCAACTGAACGCGCTGTCGGGGGAATTGAGAGCAGCCCTGGTGGAGGAGTTTGTCAGGCTGGCCAGGGACCCGGATACTCAGGTGATTGTCCTTACCGGTGCAGGACGAGCGTTCTCCGCGGGCCTTGATCTTAAGGAGCTGGGGGAGACTGGTCTTCCGAGTGAGGAGCTGGGCGGCATCGATGTTCAGGACGCCATTTGCAGTGTCGGCAAGCCGATTATTGGTGCCATCAATGGCTTTGCGGTGACCGGTGGTTTCGAAATAGCCCTGATGTGCGACATATTGGTTGCATCGGAAAAGGCGAAGTTTGCCGACACCCACACTCGCATTGGCGTGGTTCCGGGCTGGGGCCTGACGCAGCGTCTGGCGCGCTTGGTCGGCCCATCACGAGCCAAGGAGCTGAGCTTTAGTGCCGCTTATCTGGATGCTGACACGGCGGCGAGTTGGGGTTTGGTTAACCGCGTCCTACCGGCGGAAGAATTGCTGCCATACTGCTTACAACTGGCTCGCGAGATCCAGTTAGCAGATCGCGCAACCCTTCAGGCGGTGCAGCACCTGATTGACTACACCCTGGACCATGGCCTGGAACAAGGCCTTGTGGAGGAAAGCCGGCTCAGCAAAGCGCACGCGGCAAATGTCAGCGCAGCTTCTCTGGAGGATCGTCGGGGGCAGGTCGTCGACGCCGGACGGAAAAAGAGCTAGCCGCGGCGCGGAAATCACCGCTAAGCGGGCTATTGATCAAGGCTGCTGTCTGACTGCGAGCCTGTAAAAATAATCGGAGAATATATTGTGAGCGATCAACAACCTGTACTGACTGAAATAGCCGACGGCGTCATGCTGATTACCCTCAATCGCCCTGCCAGTCTCAACGCCATGTCCGGGGGGCTGGTGGATGGTCTGTCAGCCGCCTTGAACCAGGCGGACAGCAATGATGATGTGCGGGTTATTGTCCTTACCGGCGCGGGCCGGGCATTTTGTGCCGGTGTGGATCTCAAGGAATTGAGCGAGGGTGGCTCTGTGTTGGACGATGATGTCAGCCTTACCGGCGCGTTTGCCAATTGCCGCAAGCCCCTGATTGGTGCCATTAATGGAGCGGCGTTCACTGGCGGTCTGGAAATGGCACTTAACTGTGATTTTCTCTATGCCGCGAACACCGCCCGCTTTGGTGATACCCACGCCAAGGTGGGGTTGATGCCGACCTGGGGCATGTCGCAGCGGCTTTCCCGCATTATTGGCATCAATCGCGCGCGCGAAATGAGTTTGTCGGGCAGCCCGATAGATGCGCAGACGGCGTTTGAGTGGGGGCTGGTCAACAAGATCTGCAGCGGCGAGAGTGTATTGCAAGAAGCCATGGATAAGGCTCGGGAAATTGCCGAAAACCATGCTGATGCCGTGGTCGGTATCAGAAAACTGATGAACGATGGTTGGGAAACCAGCCTGGCAGGTGGTTTGGAGCTGGAGGATAAATTGTCCCGTCCCTTTAACGACGCAGTTGACTTCTCTGCCATGGCTGGTCGGCTTGGGCAGGTCAAAAAAAGTAATCGCTAATCATATCCAGAGAGATTTTTATGAGCAGAACATCGTTTGAAACCCTGGTAGTCGAGGAGAAGGGGGCCGTTGATTGGTTGACCCTCAATCGGCCGGATTCCTTGAACGCCCTAAACCCAACTATGATTGCAGAATTAACGAGCTATTTTCGCGATCTGGCCACCCGCCCTGACCGTCGTATTGTGGTGCTTCGGGGGGCTGGTCGAGCGTTCTGTGCGGGCTTGGACATCAAAGCCAGCGGCAGCGCAGCGGACGCGCTGGAATTGGGCACAGTGCAGGAGGGTCTGGTCACACAGCGAACGACTGCCGAGATTTACCTGGCCATGCGTCGCTGTCCGCAGCCTATTGTTTCCCTGATCAGTGGGGCGGCTTGCGGTGGCGGCTTTTCCTTGGCGATGGCTTCCGACATTCGAATTGCGGACACGACCGCGAAGATGAACTGCGCCTATATCCGCATTGGCCTGGGTGGCTGTGATATGGGCTCGTCTTACTTTTTGCCCCGTCTGGTGGGCGCTTCTTTGGCCGCCGAGTTGATTCTCACCGGCAAGTTCATTGGGGCTGAGCGCGCCTTGTCGTTGGGGCTTGTATCGCAGGTGGTTGAGCCAGGCCAACTTGAAGCGGCGGTGGAAGAAGATCTGCAACTGATGTTGACCAATTCACCCCTGGGTTTACGTTTGTCCAAGGAAGCCTTGAACGTAAATATTGATACCGGCTGCCTGGAGGCGGCTATCGCACTGGAGGATCGCAACCAGATACTCTGTGCGCAGACCGCAGACTCCCAAGAGGGTATGGCGGCCTTTGCTGAGCGACGCCAACCTACCTATAAAGATGCCTAGCGGCCCTAAGTCGCAGGCCGCAGGTCCTTGAGTGGGGCCTTCAGCCTGCATCCTCCCGGTATTCGCCCAAGGGGTGAAATGTTCACCGATTTTTAAGCAGTCTGGCTCGGGCAGAGTCGTACTCGCGCTGCAGTCTGGCGACCAGTTCGGCTGCCGGCACCACAGACTTGACGGCGCCGATACCTTGGCCTGAACCCCAGATGTCTTTCCACGCCTTGGCATCGGTATTGCCGCCTGAGCCGAAGTTCATCGCGGAGATCTCGCCCTCTGGCAGAGCGTCCGGGTCCATGCCCGCAGCGATAATGGAGGGTCGCAGGTAGTTGCCGTGTACACCGGTAAACAGGTTGCTGTTGACGATATCCGCTGAGGAATGCTCGACGATGCACTGCTTGTAGGCTTGCTCGGCGTTGGCTTCCTCTGTCGCGATGAAGGCAGAGCCGATATAAGCGAGATCTGCTCCCATGGCCTCTGCTGCAAGGATCCCGTCTCCGGTGGCGATCGACCCGGACAGCAGTAGGGGGCCGTCAAACCATTCCCGAATTTCCTGTATCAGTGCGAAGGGTGAAATTGAGCCTGCGTGGCCGCCGGCTCCGGCGGCCACAGCGATCAAGCCATCGGCGCCCTTTGACACGGCCTTGCGGGCGAAACGGTCGGAGATAACATCGTGCAGCACGATACCGCCATAGGAGTGGACCGCCTCGTTGACGAATTCCTTTGCTCCCAGTGAGGTAATCACAATGGGCACCTTGAACTTCACACACGCCTCCAGATCGTGCTGCAGCCTGTCATTAGAGCCATGCACGATCAGGTTGACGGCAAAGGGGGCTGCGGGCTGCTCCGGATGGGCCTCGTTGTGGGCGGCCAGTTCATCCGTAATCCGCTGCAGCCAGACGTCCAGCTCGGCTGCAGGGCGCGCATTCAGCGCCGGGAAGGATCCGACGATGCCGGCTTTGCACTGAGCAATAACCAGGTCGGGGTTGGATACGATGAACATCGGCGCCGAGACCAGCGGCAGCGACAGGGCGTCCCGGAGAGTGTGCGGTAGGGTCATGAATTGCTTACTCCAATTATTAGTAAAAAGAACCGTGCAGGCAAAAGCCTTTGCGCTGTCCTGAATTCGCTATATTCTTGACTAATTGTATTACAATCATACATAATTTACAGTTGCTTGGCACCGGTCTGGCTAATTACACCTTCAGCAATGCGACAGAAACCAATGATGAAAAACACCACAAAACTCAGAAATCTGCTAAAGCAAAACCGAATTACGCCGACCGCGGGTGTGCACGATCCCTTGGGCGCGAGAATATTGCAGGACGAAGGCTTCGAACTGGCCTATATGTCTGGTAATGGAACCACGGCTGCCAAGTTAGGTATGGCGGATATTGGTTATATTACGATGAGAGAAATGGTTGATCATGCGCGAAACATCGTCAATGTGCTCGATATACCACTGATTTGCGATTCGGACACCGGGTTTGGTAGCGCAGACAGTATAGTGCGAACAGTGCGCGAGTGGGAAGGCGCGGGGGTGGCGGGTATCCATATTGAAGACCAGACACCCACCAAACGATGCGGCGCTATGAAGGGGGTTCAACTGGTTGACATAGATGAGGCCGTTGCGCGCATTCGAACGGCAGTCAACGCCAAAAGAGACCCTGATTTTGTCATTATCGCCAGAACAGATGCGATTTCTGTTGTAGGGATAGACGAGGCCATTAAAAGGGCTCATGCGTTCTACGAGGCCGGTGCTGATATGGTGTACATCGAAAATTTCCAGAGCAGGGAGCAGATGGAAATCGTTGGCCGAGAATTCAAAGATATCCCGATTATGGTTGATTCGCTTGAGGCGTGGCCCTGGACCTTAATACCCTACGAAGAATTAGGCGAGATGGGTTTTAACATTTCGTTTCATTGCTTGTCTTCTACATTTGCCTACACCAAAGCGTTAAAAGAGGTGTTTAGCACTATCAAGAGCCAAGGCACGACAAAAGGCATCACTGATAAAATGGTGGATTTGCATGAGTACGAAAGGCTACTCGGTATCGACGAAACGTCACTGAAGCGCGAGAACTGAGATGGCCGGAAAAAATATCGTATATAAAATCCTTGAGAGTAAGAGTGACTCGGTAGGAGTGGATGCTGGCTTAACTTACATGTTTAAGCCAGACAAAATCGTGCTTTACGATTGGCCGGCAATTTCAGATTGGCTCGCCGAAGCTGTTGATGGTGGTTCTGAGCAAAGAAAAATTCCGGATCCGGAGCGTTTGGTCGTATTCCTGGATCATCTGCTGCCGGTGACTAACCCTAAAGAAGAAAAGTTTCACAAAGACACGCGAGACTGGTGTGTAAAGCACGACGTGGACTATGTCGAGGGAAAAGGCATCGGTCATCAGGTCATTGTAGAAGAGGGCATGGTTAAGCCCGGCATGTTGGCTACGCATTTTGATACGCACATCAGTTGTGTTGGCGGCATTGGCGCACTGGGCATCGGCATTATGAAAGAAGTGCTCATGCCGACCGTGTCAGGTGAAATGTGGTTCACCGCACCGAGTGTGGTTCGAATCAACCTCGATAACGATTTTAGAGATGGCGTGTCTGGACGGGATTTGCTCCACAAGGTCGTGTCAGATCATGGTCCGCGTTGGGGTTTAGGGAAAATATTTGTTTTCGGCGGCGAAGGCGCCAAGAACATCAGTGTTGAAAGCCGAATGGTGATTTGTAATCTGGCCAATTATTTTGGTGCCATTACAGCACTTTTTGAGCCCGATGAGCGTACCCGGGAATACCTGGAGGGTCTGGGCCAGAAAAACATTGAGTTTGTTAGCAGTGACCCTGATGCGGCCTTTGATGATGTCGTTCATTATGACTTAGCAACGATTGAACCAATGATAGCGGCGCATCCCGATACTGCTAATATCGTGCCCATCAATGAATTGGAAGACATGCAGGTCGATGTAGGGATTATCGGTACTTGTGCATCGGGCCGAATTGAAGATTTAAAATGGGCTGCGGAAATACTTGACGGCAAGACTGTTAACCCTAACTTCAAATTATTTGTTGTCCCCACCACCAATAAGATTTTCGTAGAGGCTCTAGGCAAAGGCTACGTGGAGAAAATAGTCAAAGCAGGCGGCTTTGTGAGCTCGCCTACCTGTGACTATTGTTACGGTAAAGGCGTGGTGTTAGGAGATGGCCAAAAAGCCATATCCACCCAGACCTTAAACGTACCTGGTCGCCTTGGGAATACCAATGCCGAGATCTACCTGTCGAACGCCGCTGTAGTGGCGGCTACGGCGATTGAGGGTAAGATAACAGACCCTAAAAAGTATCTGTAAGGGGCTATAAAAATGGAGTCATTAAAAGGTAGAGCCGCTTACGTCTTTGGCGATAATTACGATATTGATTTGATTATTGGGATCGAGAATATATCAATTTCTGATACCGATAAAATCGTCGACGTTCTAATGTATAAGTACGATAGCGAATTTAAAAGCAATATCAATGTCGGTGATATTCTCGTTGGTGGCAAGAACTTTGGATATGGCCATCCGCATCCTCAGGCCATGGTTGGCATGCGCGCGGTAGGTATTGACGTTATCGTTGCAGAATCCTACGCATTCCCATTCTATCGCAGTGAATTGGCCAGTGGCATGAAGTTGTTGGAGTGCGCCGATATATCGACCAATGTCTCTCGTTGGGATGAACTCGATATCGATGTGCATCAGGGGTTGTTGAGAAATATCACACAGGGAACAGAATTTAAGCTAAAAGAAGTGACACCGATTGCCTTGGATATGATGACGGCTGGCGGCGTAGAGGGCTATCTTAAAAAACGATAACAGCTTAGGCGGATGCGGTAGTGACGATCTTTTCAAGAATGCCAAGTGAAGAGCACCCCTAAGGAGTGCTCTTGATATTCTCAGGTTGTTGCATCAAATGTAGTAATTCAGACTTGATCTGACAGTTACCGGTTTTTCAGAAGGTGTCTGTCAGGTCAAGTCTGAATTACTACAAATTAAGTACAGCAGAACCTTTGCAATCATTACTAGCTTAAGCATATTTTATACCTCTAGCGTCCTGCTGCGGCAGACATATAAGTGCAGCGTTTTGAGTGTCCCAGCGACCAACGAGAACCAGTCTTGACAGGGTGTAGAATCTTCAACCCAATGTATGTGAGTGCTATTAGAATCCGAACGAAAACATCACCAGCCAGCCGTTCTGGCTCGTTTGCTTGTACCTGATAGCGGTCTCGTTTGCGGGGAGTGGCTGGTTGGGTTCGATACCGTCTCCGAGAATTCTCACGGAGGGGTCGACGATGACGCCTACTCCGAGATTAAAGCTGGAATTGTCGTCGGTGCTATTATTACGGCGCCAGCCTACCATATAGCCCATCCCCAGTGCGTCGATAAGTTCATCTGTGCCCGGTTGCAGCGCTACGAATGGGCCATGCCCCCAGATCAGTCCGCTAGCAGTAGTTCCAGGGAAGAAAAAGTGGGATTCGAGGACAATCCGTGCAACGCTGTTCTGCTCCTCTTCGATCCTGACAATGTTATTTTCGTCGAGGGTGGCCGACACCACGCGGTCATTGTTCCCGTTGTCCTTTGTGAGCGACAAACCGATACCGAACTTGAGGCCCGCAAATGATTGCATGGCAGCTTTCTCTCTGGCTTGGTCGGCGGCCGGAACAGCCGGCGCAGCGCCACCTCCAGCGGCCGCTGCTTGGGCGTGGGCAAGTTGGGCAAATAGGGTAGCAGCTAGAAGGGGGGCGAGCAGTCTGAGCAAAGAGATCATCGTTGCCTCCATGGCGTATTTTTGTCATTAATCCTGAGGTAACCATAGCCGAAATCTGGAGCGGGGGGCACGGCGGGGCCGGCAATGGCCTTGCGGAATGTGATTTGCGTCACGTAGGGCTGTGTATTTGTCTGACTGCCATTGGGAGTCGGGGTGGAAGCCGTCCACCATATTGATGTCAAAGCGCCCACAACGGAGCGCACCCGCCCTGTGGAATCGGCCCGCAAGTTGCGCTACGGTTAGACGAGACAGGAACGAACTCGCTAAGAATGGACTCACGATGAAACTGCCGCCGCTTTTGATACTGCTCCTTACTCTCAGCGCCAGCCTGCTGCCGACACTGGCGATCAGCCAGGAGCTTCACTACAGCCCAGAGCAGTACAACAAAGTGGCGAGGGTGATCTGTACCCGCTCGATCGCTATAAGCAAAAGACCAGCTCCGGCTTCCCGATCCGGCCTCCGATGTGCACCGCCGTCCCCAAGGCTTGTGAGCGCGGCGACAAATATCTGGATATGCGCGGCATTGTTCGCGCGACCATCGCCCAGGGCTTTCGTATCACCGACGGCGAGGTGCTGGAGCGCAACCTGCCTACGCTGCTCAACGAGCTGATGACCTATTCCTGTGATATTAAAAGCGTCTATGCGCTGTCTGATGTCCCGTTTCACCATCAAAAGCGGAATATCGCCAAACGCGCGATCTTCACCGGACAGGTCAAAGATTTTTTCAATCAGTTCCTCTTCGATGACTACGGCTACCGCACCGGCGCTGGTCAGCGCCGAGTGCGGTTCGATATCAACGCCGTCGAGATGGTTGATGGCGAGCCTGAAACCCTGCTCGATTATGTGGATAAGGTTTTGGGATATCACTCGGATACCTACCTGGCAGAAGAGCAGCGGGGGAATGTGGAGCTGCTGAGACTGAAGCTCGTAAACCGTGACGCCGTCAATGCCCGCAACCTCGATTGCGCCGCCGGCCAGAAAACCGGGTGCAGCGTCTCGATGGCGTATCGGCAGTGGCAGATCAGAGCCCCCCAACGAGAAGCCTGTCGCCAGGCGTGTTATCCCACAAGAGATCAGATTCCGAGCCATATCAAAGTGGGCGACACCTACAGCTCGCATGAGGAGCAGCTCAAGGTGAACGCAGAAATCTCGCAGTGGTCGCGCCCTATTATTCAGCGCTGCGACGAGCAATGCGCCCAAGCTGATCCACAACCCTGACAAGGCTGGCCGTTGATAATTGCAGCAGGAGAGTGACGCCGTGTTGAACCCGAAGCGACTCGATCCCGGCATACTACTGGCGCTGCTTGTCATAGTGAGCGGCTGCTCCACCATGACACCGCCGCCACCGGCCACTGGCGATATCGCGGTGATTGCCCTCAAGGAGGGGCACGCGGCCCGGCAGGCCTACCAGGAGGCGGAGCGCGAGCTGGGCGCATTGTTATCGTCTCGGGGTGCAACCGTTTACCGGTATAGCGACGTTGCGTTTTACGCCCACAAAGTGGAATCGTCGTCACCACTCACGCCACGGGAGCAGGCACTGCAGGCCGCCCGTTTCCACCCGGCATTGGCCCGTGGTGAAATCCTGTTCTTTTCGGTTGCGATGCAGGCGGTGGGAGATCCCGGTCAGGTGGTCGTGCGCGCTGAGCGCTTCGCCGTCAGTGATGGCCGGCAGCTGGCCGCAAGTGAAGCCGTGCAACCTGTTGCGCTGAGCGACAATGCCCAACACAATCGTGCCAGCTGGCAGGCGGCGATCCGGCAGGCGTGCGGTGAGGTGATGAAAACCTCACTGCCCCTACTACACAGGAAATGAAAACAGGAGAAACACCTTGCAACACTTGGTACGGATAAGCACGCTTGCCCAACTCGTCCGCCAAATTGTGCAGGCCTACCTTGTGTTTAACAATCTTGTCGTTAGTATGGAGCATGAGGGTTGCCTCTGGTTTGGGTTGATTTCAGGTTTGGTCACCTTCAATCAAAACCGGTAACCCTCAATTTTTCAATGTGAAGTGTCAGATTGGGTCTGAACTTATACATCTCAGGTAGTTGCATGCAAATCGCCATTACCTTCGCTATTGATTGGATTCTGGCTCGCAGTCGCTCAAGCTGGCGTAATAGGCAGAGATGTTAGCAATATCACTGTCGCTTAAGGGTCGCGCCATGGCTTCCATCGTTGGATCCTGGCGACGACCCTCGCGAAAATCCTTCATTTGTTTCGCTAAATACTTAGCGTTTTGTCCAGCAAGGTTTGGCCAGCTCGCGTTTTTTGATACGCCATCTTCACCGTGACAGGAAAAGCATACCGCAGCTCTGGCCGCGCCAGCCTTTACGTCTGCTTCTTGAGCGCTTACAGAGTGCGGTGTCATCATCACAAACACACCGGCCAGGGTGACCGTACAAGTTAGAATATTTTTATGTATAGCATTCATTATTAATTCCTTATCCAAAGCGACGATGCTCTTTCGGTTCAAGCAATTTCACGGTCACTTCCTTTTCCACCCATTTATCCGGATCGGCATAAGCACCATCGTATTTCATCATAGTCCTGTAGCTGAATGCGGTGTAAAGCAGAAAACATAGCAATGCATAGCGGAATACTTGCCAGGTAAAAACATCGCCATCCCCGGCAAAGTAGTAACGCACCAAGGCATAAAATAGATATATACCCATACTCAAATACAATGATGCAGCCACCGAAACCCAAAAATAGTGTTTCGGCGTGCCAGCGAAGGGGCGGCTGTATGCAAGTTCGCTTTGTTGTGTCTTTGTGGTATCGGATTCCATATTTTCTCCAATATGAAGCGGTTATAGGTTATTGATAGTAAGGGTTGGCTGCCCATTAAAAAGGCTTGGTAAAAGCAAGGTAAATAACACTAAACAACATAAAGCCAATGGGGGGAGTCGTAACCAGGAAGAACCACCAGTGCTTGTGCATCGCGTCCTCATATCGCCCCCAATCAGGCTCACCATCAAGGTCGCGTTGGTAGCGCTTGTTTCCATTCAGGTGGGAAATGTAGTAATCAAATGTTTCCATCGGCACGGTGATTACTACGACAATCGCCAACTTCAGCATGAGCCAACCCGCTTCAGCGTTCCACCCGCCGGCAACGAATAATAGTACCCCTGAAATCATCACCAGCGGGTAGGCGACATGCTCTACTGAAACGGACTGGTCAAAACGCTCAAACACCCAGTTGCGCATTTCCGTATGGCCTCGGTCATTCTGGTTTCTGCGCCACGCTTGCATGACCGGTACCAGGTAGTAAGAAAAGCCTGATAACACGCTCATGAACCAAAGAAATGCTGCGGGCACATGAACCATTTTTATATAAAGGTAGTACGGCGCAAGCGCCAGATGAAGAGTCTCGTACATGACATGCTTTCCTATTTATGTGTTATAGCAATCAAGGTGCCACTAGAGTTTTATTCAACAACGCAGTACTGAGTCGATGCGCCGTTAAGTATTGGCCATTGCGCTTCTAATGGTTTTCCGTGGCTTGATCTTCCTTATCATATTGTCATCTATGATGATTATCAACCAAATTGAATATCAATATGATTGACAAGTATGATAGGGCTAAGCAAACTAAGCACCTTCCCAGGTAGATAAAAAGTGCTTCATGACAGTAGATATAGACTCAGAGCTTATGGACGAAATAAAGCCGGAGCTTGTTGAGGCCTTGCGGGCGGACCTGATGGGGGGCTTGCTACGCGCTTTCAACTGGATGGATCAGTGCCTCCAGAAGAACATCGCAGCCCGAGGCTGGGAAGCCCTCTCCCGCACTGAGTCGCAGATAATGGTCTATGTCGCCCAGGGCACCAGAAGTCCTGTTGAGATCGCGCGAGCCTTGGGTCTATCGCCACAAGCGATCAATCAGGCCTCCAAGCCGTTAATTAAACGAGGTTTGATCCGTCTGGAACCCGACCCACTCGATGGCCGCAGAAAGTTAATATTTCCAGCAGAATCTGGTGTCAGCATCGGCATAGATGCCGCCGAGATCATTGCGGGAATGGAGCAGGAATTGGCAAAACGCTTGGGTGGAAAACAGCTGGATGCGCTTCGGGGTTGCCTTGCCGAACATTGGGGTGACCTTCCCGAGATCCCTCCCGCTAAATAAAACGTATGAGACTCGTCGATGAGCTATTTAATTTACATTGCCCTGATGCTTTTTGGTGTATTCTTCACCGGTGCCGCCATCCTCAAATTGACCAGACACCAGCACTTTATCGAGGAGTTCGAAAGCATGAAAGTGCCTTACTCACTCGCTTATCTATCCGGCGCGATTGAGATAGTGTGTGGCCCATTATTGATCGCAGGTATTTGGTTCCCTGCGTATGCGGGCGTTGCTTCAGGTGTTATGTTTTTCGCTATGCTTGGTGCGAGCGCAACGAATTTGGTATCCGTGGGGCGGGGTGCCAAAGTGGCCATAGGTGTTCTGGCTATATTTGCTTTACCCATGCTGCTTGTCACTCTTTACTTTCTTGAGCCAGCTCGCTTGCTTGTTGGGATTTAAGGCTCTGAGGGCCGTCAGCAGGCCCTGACAGAAGCTTAAATTTGAGTTTGATCGGGTTCGCTTGCTGAGATAAAAATAAGGAAGCTAAGGTGAAAACAAGGAAGCTAATAACGCTGGTGAGTATCGCCGCAGGCTCGCTTGCAGTTGGGTTCTACAGAAATGGGATCACCACAAAAATTGCCCGACGCCGGTAGGGGAATTCTTCGCACAGGGCCTTTTTGGCCCGAAAGTTCGCGCGCGAGCAGTACTACTCGACACATAAAAATAGCCATAAGGACGTGATTTTAGCGTTTGTGGGCTCGACGATATGCCGCGTAATTTCCGGTCGTTTATCTTTTCCGATAAGACGTTTCTTATAGATTCCTGTCCTGGGCGTGTCCTGTCCCTGCTAAGCGCCCGGATTGCAGTAGGCCTCTTTTAGTTTGTCCTTCGGCGGTTCGGCATTGCGATGGCTTTAGTGGTGTTCGCCGCTCATGTGATTCTCGCTGTAGAGATGCTGACGCCGTTGAGGTGGCTGGAAAGCGGTATCTGCTTTTACTAAAAGCGCTTGAGTGTGTTGACACTGGATAATCTCGAGTGGCAACATAGTCACCAATGATGACAATAATTCTGACGCCAGTATGACGAAGACCAGTGCTGCGAAGACCGGTATTGAGAAGAGGGTCACCAATGACGCCACGTTGCTCACATTCTCATTGCTCTAATACATGAATAAACCGCATGCCTGAGCATAAATGGTAGCGGTGATTGCCGAAGGAAAGTTACTCAACCACTCTCAATGGCGCGCTGCAGCCATCTGCTGGATTAAAGTCAGGTCGCGCGAAAATCGGATTTTTAAAAACACGTTTAAATAATACTTGGGTATCTTATGGAATCCTCAAAAAAATACGACGTTTTAATTGTAGGTTGTGGCCCTTCCGGTGCAATCCTGGCTAACTTACTTAACGCAAAAGGCCATAAGGTCGCCATATTCGATCGGGATGTAGACATATTTCACGCCCCCAGAGCCATGATGATGGATATGGAAAGCTGTCGCATTGTCAACAGAATGGGGTTGTATCAGCGCTTAATGAAAGAAGATGCTGTGCCATTCCACTGTCATCGTTTCGTCTCAGCTAAGCATAAACTCCTGATGGAGGTTAATATTTCCGGTGTCGGAGTCGAGCATGATTACGAGCCGGTCATGTTTCATCAGCCCGCGTTTGAAGCCATGCTGCGGGAGGACTTCAAGAAGGGCCCGGGTGTAGAGGCCTTTTTGGGCTACGAAGTTTTGAGTATTGATGGCGAGGGGGCTGAAGCAACGCTGATCGCCAGGAATCTTGAAACAGGTGAGGAAGTATCGTTCTCTGGACAGTATCTTGTGGGTGCTGACGGCGGCGCGAGCACGTGCAGGAAATATATCAACGCAAACCGCGTCGATTTAAATTACAGTCGAGATTGGATCGTGATGGACCTCATTATCCATGATCGAGAATGGTGGAATAATTTTCGTGAGGGCAGTGCCTTTACCTGTGAGCCAAACGCCGCCGTAGTCGTTGTCAAAGGCGTGCACGGTCATATTCGCATGGATTTTGAACAGCCCTCAGCGGAGGCTGCACTGGCTTTTACCGAGGAAGATGCTCATAGACTAATTGCTGAATACATCGACGTCGACAGCAAGCACATAGAAATTATTCGACGCCAGCCCTATAAGTTCTACGCCGGCATGCCAGACCAATGGCGAAAGGGTCGAGTATTTCTCGCCGGTGACGCGGCGCATCAAACCTCACCGTTTGCGGGGCAGGGTTTAAATATGGGCATACGCGATGCGGCGAATTTATCGATAAAGCTGGATATGGTGCTGAAGGGGATGGTGAGTGATGCCTTTCTGGATACCTATCAGGAAGAGCGTTGGGAAAATTGTGCCCACATGATAAATGGCGCGACGAAGCGAGGGCTTATGCTGAGTACCTCCAGTAAGCGGGAAATTCTGGCGCGGAACCTGAGTTTTTTGATTGGCCGGGTGAGTAGCAAGCTGGCTTATTTTATGACGGAAAATATGTCGAATATGGCGCCGTATAAAGACGGCCTGATAGGCAAGAGCCATCCGCTGTCTGGCGCTCGGTTTTTTCCGCCGACGCTTCGAAATTCACATGGAGATAAGCTCGTTATTGATGAGCTTATCGGTGATCGATTCGCGATTATTTCGAGGGGTCCTGTTCAAGGACAGGGTGTTGAATGGCTGCAGACCGAACTCGGTGGCATCTGTCTGACGATAGGCTCAGATATCGAAGATAGCCGTGGTGTATTGACGAAATACTTTCAAAGCCATAATGCCGATGTTATTTTGCTTCGCCCTGACTTCTATGTTTTTGACGCAGGTCAAGGTGCGAATGAGATTTGTCTCAGCTTGCGGTCGCAGCTGTCGAAGTATGGCTTTGGATCGCGCGGATAGCGGCCATGCGTTAAATAAAGGAATTCAGCCATCGAGTAATATGTACGCCCGATGGACTTTGCCTACCCGATTCCGGCAGGCGCAGTTGATTTATGTCCGGTGAGCAATACTTGGCTTGATCGCTGTTCGCATTTTTCTACGATCGTCATCAGCGTGGCTGGGCTTAAATGGGCAGCTCGAAGCAAGAACAGGAGTCGGGAGTCAAACTGTCGCAACGACACATGACTCGAAGGTGCGCCTCAGGAATTTATTGGGGCTGCTTGGCTCGAACCGGTGCATCAAGGTTCAGGCCTGCTAGCTCGCATCCACGACGAAAATCATGGATATGCTTAGTCATCCAGGTGGTCGCCTGCTTTTCGCTGCCTTTTTTAAGGGCCTGATATATTTTGGTGTGAGCCTCAAACAGCCGCTGACCTGGCCCAATATTACGAATGACCTCTGCGTAGGCTGGGAAAAGTAGTTCGCCCAAGGGTTCTCTGGCAAGTAGCATTGCGTGGTTTGATGCTGCTTTGGCAACCAGCTCGTGGAACTCAACATCACACTCTGCAAGTTTTTCCGGATGGTCGAGGCATTCTGAGGTACGAGCCAGATTGTCTTCGATTTCTGCAAGTATCTCGGGTGAGATCTTGCTGGCTGCCAGCCCGGCGGCCATTGGCTCCAGGGCCATGTTGATTTCCCATAGCTCCCGGTAAGTGACGCCGTGCAAAACTATCGCCTCATGCATCGCGTTGTGAACAATGGTAGGGGAGGGGGCGGTGACAACCATGCGGCGACGAGGGCCGCGCTGTATAAGGCCTGCGCCCTCTAATGACCGGAAAGCTTCGCGAACTGTGGGGCGTGTGACTTCCAGTTGTTCGGCTAGCTCAGTTTCAGGTGGTAACAGGTCGCCAGCTGAAAGCTCATTGCCCATGATCATTCTGCGAATAGACTCTTCGACAAGTTGATAAGCCGGGACTCGGGATACTGCTTTAAAAGTCTGTTTTTTGGTCATGAAAATGTGATGCCCATAGCTGTTTGTAGATTCATCAGTCTGCGTCGATGAAAGACAATATGATTAGTATATATGATTGCAGTGTATGGCAACCAGCTTTCTAGGTTTTCATCCGGGCTCCTTCGAGCGATACAGCTGGCCGACTGAGCACGTATTCAATCTGTGGCTGGACGGTGTTCGCGACGTTCGAGCCCTTGCGGCCAGTGGGTTTGGGTCTTCTGGCCCGCCAGTTGCCCCTGCGTTTTTTTGTGTGCGAACTATACTAAGTCGAGGCTGGTACGGCTACCGGGGGCAGGTCGCGGCCAGCAATGACGATCTGTGGCTATCGGCAAGGCATGTTGGGGTTAATGTTCCCAAGATGGCGGCATCAGGGCTTCCCGGCTTCGCGTAATCAGGCCCTTAACTGCATGCTAGGCTCACTTTTTTAGAGCGCTGCTCAAGGGTTGTGCGGCAGCTATCTCGAACGCTTGGTTAAGCGTGGCTTTGCTGTAATAGCCTGCTGTGTGCAAATTGCGAACCTAATCTTGGGCTTGTATTATGTGTATTACAATATTACATTGTAAGTATTAATAATGACACCTAGAATATAATGATGAGTGACAATAATTTGCGGCCTGTATTCGATGCGGGCAACAGCTCTGGCTCAGAGCCGCCAAAAACCTTCAACTTCGCCACCGACATAGTAGATCATTGGGCATCAAACCCCGCCAAGGTAGCTCTGATCGCCGAGAACGAACGCGGCGATCAGCAGGTTCTCACTTACAGGCAAGTATCTATACAGTCCTGCCAAATGGCAAACTTGCTGGCAGAGCAGGGCATCGGCAAAGGGGATCGCGTGATCGTGATGATGCCGCGTATTCCTCAATGGCAGATCGCAATGACCGCAATTCTGCGAATGGGTGCGATTCCCATCCCGTGTATAACGATGCTGACGGAAAAGGATCTCGCTTACAGGGCTCAGCATGCCGAAGCCAGCGGTGTAGTCACCATCGCAAGTGAGTGCGTGAAGTTTGACACCATTACCGGACTTAAGGCCCGCATATGCGTGGGTGAACCTCCCTCTGGCTGGACGAGCATAAGCGAATCAGAGCGCCAGTCCATTGAATTTCGGTCCCCGACGGTACACGCAGACGATCCTGCAATCATCTACTATACATCCGGCTCGACGGGTTCACCCAAAGGCGTAACCCACGCATCTCGCGCATTGTGGGCATGGGAACATTCCGCTAAACACTGGTTGGATCTTGGCCCTGATGACCGAATTTGGTGCACCGCCGACACCGGGTGGTCAAAAGCTGGCACCAGCATACTATTCGGCCCCTGGAGTCGAGGCAGCGCCGTCCTTTTTTATGATGGCCCGTTTGACCCTGCGAAGCGTTTCGACATTCTGTCTCGCCATAAGATTACCTGCTTCTGCGCAGCGGCTACCGAGCTACGCCAACTGATACTGGAGGATGTGGCTGGGTATGACCTGTCAAATCTCCGCCACACCGTTTCAGCCGGTGAGTCAGTAAACCCTGAAATTCTGACGCGCTGGAAAGAGCTCACCGGGACTGATGTTCTCGATGGCTATGGCCAGACCGAGACGCTGATGACCGTCACCAATCGACCGAGGAACCCTGTCAAGGCCGGCTCTATGGGCTTGCCGCTTCCGGGTATCGAAGTCGCTGTAAGAACGGCTGAAGGTAGTGTTGAGCAACGAAATGCTTCCGGGGAATTGCTGGTGGGCTTGCCAAACCCACAGGTAATGCTCGGCTACTGGCGGGACCCGGAACGCACGTCGTCTACACGGCTGAAACATGATGGTAAGGAATGGTTTGTCACCGGGGATAATGTAGAAATCGACAGCGAAGGCTACGTATTTTTCACGGGGCGTGCCGACGACATCATTAACTCCTCCGGCTACCGAATCGGCCCCCAGGAAGTAGAGAACGCGCTCAGCAGCCATCGTGCGGTCAGAGAGTGTGCTGTGGTAGGTATTCCAGACAGCGAACGAGGTGAGCTGGTTAAGGCATGGGTTGTACTCCAGGATGGCTTTACAGAAAGTGAAGCCTTAATTGCAGAATTGCAGGGTCACGTGAAGAGCACCACCGCCCCGTACAAGTACCCGCGCCGCATCGCATTTACAGACCAACTGCCGAAGACTGTGACCGGAAAAATTCGCAGAAATATACTGCGTTCGAAGAACTAGAGTTGAAAGTTGGATGGGTGAAATGACGGTAAGTATAAATCTCGACGGTAAAACCGCCCTGGTGGCCGGGGGTTCCAGTGGCATTGGTTTGGGTATTGCTCAAAAGCTCAAGCAAGCCGGAGCTGTCGTCCATATTACTGGCACTCGCGCGAGTAGCTCTGACTACAACGAAAGTGATTTGAATGGACTTATCTTTCATTCACTCGATGTGGCGGACACGAACGCAGTGAAAGCTTTTGCTGATAGCTTCGAGTCACTGGACATACTTGTTTCAAGCGTTGGTATCGTGGCTTACGGCGGGGCCGAGTATGAGATAGAGACATTTCGAAAAGTGATAGACGTCAACTTGAATGGCGTTATGCACCTGTGCACATGCTTTCGGGGACTGCTCGAGGGGAATGAGCAGCGAGAAGGTACAATCGTACTGGTCGGTTCTACTTCAAGCTTTATCGCGACGCCAGGCCAACCAGCCTACAGCGCCAGCAAAGGAGCGCTATTAACCCTGACAAAATCGCTCGCTCAGGCATGGGCGCGCAAGGGCATACGCGTTAACGGCATTGCTCCTGGCTTTGTCAAAACAAAACTTACCCAGCGAAGCTGGGAAGATAAAGAGGTCTATAAGGCATCGTCAGCCAGAATCCCGCTTAAGCGCTGGGGCGAAGCCGAAGAGATGGGGAATGCAGCACTTTTCCTGGCCTCGCCAATGTCCTCTTATGTTACAGGGCAAATGCTGCTGGTCGATGGCGGTATCACTTTAATGTAGCACCACGGGAATAGCCCAATGATAAATTTTGACTTAACCAATGAACAACTTGAACTGCAGCAACGCGTAAAGCAGTTCATTACTGAAAAAATCATTCCTTACGAGAAAGATTCCAGAATAACGTCTCACGGCCCAACCGATGAGTTGCGCATTGAGCTTAACGCACTGGCAAAGGAAGCGGGCTTGTTTGCTCCTCACGTCTCGAAAGAGCTCGGTGGTATGGGGCTGAATCACGTAGATATGGCTATCGCATTCGAAGCGGCAGGGTACTCACCGTTGGGGCCAATTGCGCTGCACTGTGCTGCGCCGGATGAAGGCAATATGAACCTGCTCAGCAAGGTAGGTACAACGGCACAGAAAGAGCGATGGCTAAAGCCCTTCGCGGCCGGCGATATACGCTCCAATTTTTGTATGACTGAGCCCGGAGGCGCAGGCGCAGATCCGTCGGGGATGTACACCAAGGCGACCTATGATGGTGACGACTTTATTGTCAATGGCGTCAAGTGGTTGATAACGGGAGCACGAGGCTCGTCATTCACAATTATATTCTGTGATGTTCAAGCCGAGGGCGACAAGCCGGGTGGTCCGACAATGCTGATTTCCGATATGGATCAGCCAGGTATAACCATAAGTCGTGATCTGGAATCTCTGGACAACAGTTTCACCGGAGGCCACTCTGAAATCACCTTCAATAACCTGCGGATACCGGCTGAGAATGTTCTGGGTGAGGTGGGAGAAGGTTTTCGCTATGTTCAAGTACGCTTGGCACCGGCTCGGCTGACACATTGCATGCGCTGGCTTGGCGCAGCGCGTCGGGCACATGACATCGCATGTGACTATGCTCGTCGTCGCCACGCGTTTGGCAAACCCATTGGCGAGCACGAAGGCATTGGCTTTATGCTTGCGGACAATGAGATGGAGTTGCAACAAAGCCAGCTAATGATTTGGTGGACAGCAGCAGCACTTGATAAAGGTGAGAAAGGGCGCCATGAATCCAGTATGACGAAAACCCTGGTGTCAGAAGCGGTATTTCGTATCGCCGACCGCTGCGTGCAGGTGCTCGGAGGGAGCGGCGTAACAAAAGATACGGTAGTCGAATGGGTGTTCCGCGAAGCGCGCTCATTCCGAATATACGATGGTCCATCTGAAGTGCATCGCTGGGCAATTGCCAAGCGGATACTTCGCAACGGATAGCAAACCCTAAAAATTAAAATAATGAGTTAAACGGAGTAAGTTATGCTTAAACGCGGTGAGTATTCATTCCTTGACCAGCAGCGTGTTATTTTTGGAAAAGAAGCGGGCTGCGCTGCGGCAGAAGAGGTCGCCCGTCGGAATGCGAGCCGCGTTTTGGTTGTGTCATCGCGTTCAATTAACAGAAAGCTGGGTGCAACTGAAACGCTCAGGTCTCATCTGGGCAGTCGTTTACTCGATATATACGACGATATAGAACCGCATGCCCCCCTTGAAAATATACTTGAGCTAAGTAAGTGCTTCGACAGAGAGAAGCCCGATCTCGTTGTTTCCATCGGCGGCGGTAGTGTTATTGACACCGTCAAGGTTGCTGCACTCGCGTTCGCCGCACAGGCGAAATCTACGGAAGAGATTTCCACGTTGCGAGTCACGGTAGGAGAGAGTGGCGAGCAGGTGGCGCCCTTCCAGCCTGATTCCATTTTGCGTCAAATCGCTATTCCAACGACCCTTTCCGGTGCTGAATTCGGCACCATAGGTGGCGCGGTGGATACGCGCAGAAATATTAAAGATATCTACGCCCACCCCCAAATGTGTTCCGCCAGCGTTATTTATGACCCGGAATTGTGCCGCTTGACGCCAAATGAATTGTGGTTATCTACGGCGATGCGGGCTGTCGATCACGCGGTCGAAACCGTATTATCAGTCGGGGCGACACCCTTTACGGATGGGCCCGCACTCCATGCCTTACGGCTTTTCGGCCGTTCACTTAACTCCGGAAACCAAAATAGTCTATCGCTGGAGTCCATTCAGGAGAGCCAGTTTGCGGTTTGGTCAGCTACGATGGGACTTATGCGGGCACCCTACGGCGCAAGTCATGGCATCGGTCACCAGGTAGGCGCCGTCGCTGGTGTTCAACATGGCATCTGTTCCTGCGCCATGCTCCCTACGGTGCTGCGCTATAATGCCGAGGTTTCAGGCGAGCGAGACGGATGGATAGCGGAAGCGTTGGGAGCGCCTGGAAGTAGTGCAGCCGATGCAGTACTTGCATTAATTCGTAGGCTCGGACTTCCCGACAGCCTTAAAAGTGCAGGGGTGAAAAAAGAACAGTTCGCGCAAATCGCTAAAGCCGCGCTACCTGGCTACTTTGTCCGCAATAACCCCCGTCCTATTTCTGACGAGAGTCAGATCATGCAAATTTTGGAAATGGCCTGGGAAACCTGAGTCCATTTATTTGAGGCGTAGATAGCAAATATGAAACTCCCAAAATGGCTACTCAGCCCTTTTACCACATTGGCTGAGCGCTATTACCCAGAGCCATTTGTTTTTGCAGTTGTGATGACGTTGCTGACGCTAGTGTGTGCGCTACTGGCGACAGACACCACACCTGCCGGTGCTCTTCAGGCCTGGGGTGATGGCCTACCCAGCCTTCTGTCCTTCACTGCGCAATTAAGCATTACACTGTTGAGCGCTCATGCGCTCGCGCACACCGACCAGGTTCAACGCTTACTTAAAAAGATTGGTGGCATACCGCGCAACGCTTCAGCAGCCTATTCTCTCGTTGCACTTACCGCAGGTACGGCATCCTTGATTGCGTGGTCTTTGGGCTTGGTTGTTGGCGCCGCAATTGCGCGTCATGTCGCTATTGAGTGCAGCAAACGGGGCATACGCGTCCATTACCCCTTGTTGGTCGCTTCCGCCTACGGCGGATTCGTTATCTGGCATATGGGTTACTCAGCTTCTGCCCCGCTTTTTGTGGCTACCGAGGGTCACTCGCTGCAAGCCGAAATGGGTATTATCCCGATTACAGAAACTATATTTACGCTGAATAACGCTGTACTTGCCGGCATAGCACTCGCAGCCGTCGCTATTTTATGCCCGCTGATGCGACCAGACGAGAAAGATATTATTGAAGTCGATCGCGCATTGCTTGATGAACCTTCCAATAATGAAGTGACTAGCCAGGACGTATGCCAAACCCCCGCACAAAAATTGGAAAATCTTAGACCGCTATCTGCGTCTATTGGACTTGCCTTGCTCGCCTATATTGCATATAGCTTTCATCAAAAGGGGTTTTATCTCACGCTGGATATCGTCAACTGGTCCTTTGTTGCAGCAGGACTTCTACTCGCTCGATCACCGCGACATTATGTCCAGCTCATTGAAGGCGCTGGTGGTGCCGTCGGTCCGATTATCCTGATGTATCCGTTCTACGCAGGTATCCTCGGCTTGATGACAGGAACAGGTTTAGCTGGGGTGATATCCGATTTTTTCGCGTCGGTTGCAAGCGCAGAAACACTTGGTATGGCAGCATTCTTTTCCGCAGGATTAATTAACCTGTTCATTCCTTCCGGAGGGGGGCAGTGGGCAGTACAGGGTCCCATTTTTGTTGAAGCCGCAAATCTGCTTCAGGTCGACCACTCAGTGGTAGTGCTTGCTGTTGCCTACGGTGATCAATGGACCAATATGATCCAGCCGTTCTGGACGATTCCCTTGTTGGCGATAGCGGGTTTAAAATTGCGACAAATCATGGGATATACCGTAATGATATTTCTGGTCACTGGTGTGATTTTTTCTGCGGGCTTGCTCAGTCTGGGATCAGGTTAAAGGCCAATCGGCAATGCTCCAGAAGTATGGCCAGAGCCATGTGTTTCCTGTCGACTGTCGATATCGTAGTGTTGTAATAACGGAAAATGAATTGCGTCGCCAAGCAGCATCCATGGACTTATCCCCATGCCACTTTCACAGTGTGATTTAAATTAAAGTTATTAATATAAAAATACGCTTGGCTCGGAAAATCTAATTGCGATTGCAACGGGGTTCAAAAATTAAGTGAATCCTTGGTAAGCAGGGCGGAAAAATCGACAAGCGGAATGCCCTGTTAAATTGTGTATATACTCAACTCGTAACCCATTCCCTGCTTGCTGTTATCAAGCCATCAGAACTACCTTCGGGCAAGCCTTGGCTTATACCGTAATGCCGCTTTTACGGACGAGATAATTTGCGTCGGTGTTCCTGTGCTTTAATCGAGCTGGCTGCCCTCGCTCGTCTTTGAAAAGCCTGCATACTAATTAATTGCGCTAATGGTGAGTGTGTTGATCTCTGGCAAAAATGGTACTTATTTCGCACCGCAATAAGACAAAGAATTGCTGTATTTACATGTGTGTATGTTATATTGTATTACAAAATAAGACGGCCGCCAGAGGTGCTTGCGCCTTCTGAGTATCAGGCAACAAACCTGGAGTAATATTGACCGCCATGACCGATGTAGTTGACCTTAATGCTTTGAAGAATTGGATGGATTCCCAGGAACTGGGTAGTGGAGAAATTACTAATTCCCACCTGTTGACTGGTGGCACGCAGAACATACTAATGCAGTTCGATCGCTCCGGCAGATCCTACGTACTTCGTCGTCCCCCCATTCACACTCGGCAAAACTCCAACAAGACCATGCAAAGAGAAGCTACCGTGCTCTCGGCTCTTTCTGGCTCCAATGTGCCCCACCCGGGTTTTATCGCGGCCTGTGACGATACCGATGTGCTGGGCGCTAATTTTTACTTGATGGAGCCAATAGTTGGTTTCAATGTGTTAAATGGTTTACCAGATTTGCACCAGTCCAGTGAAGACCTGCAGCGTCGAATGGCCTTCTCACACATGGAAGCGCTGGCAGCGCTTGGCGCCATTGACTACAAAGCTGTTGGCTTGGAAAACTTTGGCAAGATTGACGGCTTCCTGACAAGGCAAGCGCCGCGTTGGCTGGAACAGCTGGAGCGCTACAAAAAATATACAGAGTGGCCAGGTTTGGGTAATGCCGAAAGTATCGATGCCATCGCTGGTTGGCTGGACGAAAACTGCCCAGCTTCCTTTGAGCCTGGTGTACTCCATGGCGACGCGCACGTGGGCAATGTTATGTTCAGGCTCGACAGCGGTGAAGTTGCTGCATTGATCGACTGGGAGCTTGCCACAATTGGCGACCCACTTATTGATCTTGGCTGGATTATCGCAACCTGGCCAGAGGTGGATGGCACCGAAACGTTGATGCTTGAGGTTGCAGGTTGGGAGTCGCGACCGACGATTGAAGAGCTGATCGAACATTACGGTAAGCATTCACATCGAGACCTGAGCAATATTAACTGGTACGGCGTACTGGCATGCTTCAAGCTCGCGATAATCCTCGAAGGTACTTATGCCAGGTACTGCGCAGGAAAAGCGCCAAAAGATGTCGCTGAAAGACTGCATGAGTCCGCGCTTAGGCTAATCGCTCGTGCACTCACGTTGATAGATAAGAGCTAGGGTAGGGTGGTGATTGAAGGTAGGGCTCTGGCGCGATTTTTGAGTGCCAGAAAATTCCGCTTTAAGTAATATGGCCCGTCCATATATTGTATGCGGCTGCGGAGCGATGGTTCGGCCGCGCATTCAAGGTAATACTGCAGGGCTTTTGTTAAGCTAGGGCACTATAGGTGAGCAGCAGAAATAACAGGCTCGTTTGCGTTGTAGGCTGATCTCGCCTAATAGACGCAAACCTGACGTCTAGATGTCCGAGCAAAAATTTTGATACGGTGCGCGTCCGGTAGCGATATTCGAAGCACCTGCACAGAAGTTAAATTGGGGTGGTACTCACGCCTGGTTGGCCTCAAAGCTCGTGCTAGCCTTCCTTAGTTAATATCCTTTACGAGACGAAAGCCAACATGGTTGCTACTGGTATTGGGATCCCCTTTTCCCCTTGCCCCTGGACGATATCGAGCGCAGTAATCGTCGGTACACAAAAAGGAGCCTCCTTTTTGTACTCGAAAAGGCGCTAGCTTGCTGTTGGGGGAGGGGCCCTTTGGATTGTCCGCAACCCCGTTTTCCAGCTGCTTGTAATAGGTGGGGTCATACCAGTCTTGAACCCACTCCCACACGTTTCCTGCAACATCATATAGGCCCATGCCGTTCGCACTGAAAGTGGCTACTGGTGAGGTGGCGAAAAATCCGTCCTCACTTGTATTTTTGTGGGGGAAAATGCCCTGAAATATATTGGCTAAAAAATTTCCTCTGCCGTGTTGTTGATTACCCCATGAGAACTCTGCCTGCGATAGCCCACCTCGTGCCGCTAATTCCCATTCGGCTTCAGTGGGAAGTCGTTTGTTTGCCCAGCTTGCATAGGCCGATGCATCCTCCCATGTGACGTGCACAACGGGGTGGTTCATCCGTTCCGAGATTGTGGAGCCAGGGCCTTCCGGGTGACGCCAGTTCGCGTTGGGGATAAAGCGCCACCATTGAGTGTAATCGCGCTTATTAACCGGTATTTTGGGGGCGGTGAATACTAAAGAACCGGGTACCAGTAATGAGGGATCAACCCCTGGGTAATCCTTCGGATCCAGCGGTCGCTCCGCCGTGGTGATATACCCTGTGGCGCTTACAAATTCCTGAAATGCGGCGTTGGTTACTTCGGTTGCATCGATATAGAAAGAATTTACTCGCACTTTATGAAGTGGCATGGCATCCGGAGTCATCGGATGATCGAGGCCCATAGTAAAGACTTGCCCCGGGATAAATACCATTCCTTCAGGCGTTGACGGAACTGCGACAGATTTAAATAGATAAAAAGATACCAGAGCAAAAAAAAGCGCCAGCAGAACTCCCGCCCGTTTCGATACTTTCATAATACTATGCACATTTTCAAAATATCGTGCCCAAATTTATCGAGATTGTGCTGTCTATCGAATATGCGATTAAGGTCTGGATGATTAACCCCATTGATCTCAATGTATTTCTATTTTCCAGTGAAGGAATGGCGTAATCGATTCCTTCAAGGCTGATCGGCACTTCTACGCAAGCCGCTACTGAAGCTTTACCGGTTTAATCGGGGTTATATCAATATGTCCACCACGTTTTTCCGGGTAGTACAATGTTCGCAGCTTTTTGGTATTCCTCCCATTTCCCAATCATTTTTTCGAGCATTTCCGGCTGGGTGGCTGCCAGGTTGTTGCTTTCAGAAGGATCGTTCGAGAGGTCGTACAGCTCCCATTGGTTTTCTCCGTAGGGTGGGGGCATCCGCAATAACTTCCAATCTCCGAATCGTACACTGTGCTTTCCAAAAAGCTCCCAGCCCATCATGGCTTTACCGCTGTGGACGGTATCGCTATTGCCGGATAGCATTTCCAGCATGGATTTACCTTCTATCGGGTGTACTTTTCGCCCGTTATAATATGACCCATGCCTATCTATTTCAGCGTAGTCGAGCAGCGTTGGGAAGATGTCCTTGACGCTGGCAAATTGGTGGAATTGCCGGTTTTTCTGAACACCTTTACCGCTAATAAAAGCAGGTGCGATTATTCCGCCTTGTGTAGGGAAACCCTTGTAAATTCTATGTGGTCCTATCGACGCGCGAGCCCAATGAGGCCCTAAATCGATGAAGGAGTTTGCCTTGCCGAGGTTCTCGTAACTATTGTCGCAGCAGTCTATTCCGAACATCGTGCTCAGTTCAATTAGTGGCACCAAATAATCCATTTCATGCCCTTCGGCGCCATTGTCGGATAGAAAGACAAAGAGTGTGTTCTCGTATTTCCCTACGTCTTTTAAATGCGACACGAAACGGCCGAAGGCGTTGTCCATGTCATCGATCATCGCAGCGTAAACTGCCATGCGCCGTGCTTCGTATTTTTGTTCTTCTGCAGTAAGGCTGTCCCATCGCTTCAGATCATCGTTTACATATGGATGGGGCTCTTTGGGACTGTCCAGGAGACCTTTTTCGACGAGCGATTGCATTCTTTGCCTGGCTAGTAGCTCGTAGCCCAGTCGGTACCTTTCTTCATACTTTTGAATCGTTTCTTGCTTGGCTTGCAGGGGCCAGTGCGGTGCTGTGTAGGCGAGAACTGCGAAAAATGGCCGCCCGGATGGCGCATCTTGGTCGATATAACTAATAAGCTTGTCAGTGTAAAAATCGCTGGAGTAGAAGTTCTTCGGCAAGCTTGCGTTCCGTCCATCTTCACGGTAGCGCGCTTTGCGCTGCAACGGAATAACTGGCAGTTCGTTGAAATGACCGGCTCCGCCTTCCAGTTGTACAAAGGATCGCTGAAAACCAAATACAGGTGGGCTATTTTCTGCGCCGTAGCCTAAATGCCATTTCCCTGCAATATAGGTATGGTATCCCGAGTCGAGAAAGACCTCGCTCAATGACGCGGCGCTTTTGTTAAGCTTTCCCTCGTATCCTTCGATGCCTTTCTGATTGGATGCAATAGTGTTCTCATTGAAGACACCAAGGCCAACGAGGTGGTTATCCACGCCTGTCATTAGCATTGCGCGGCTTGGTGAGCATGCTGCACCAACATGAAATTGCGAAAATTGGACGCCGTTTTTTGCGAGATTGTCGAGGTTGGGCGTTTCGATTTCGCTACCGTAGCTGCCTAAGTCGGTGTAGCCTAGATCATCCGCCACAACGACGACGATATTGGGCTTGTCCGCCACTTGAGAGACAGGGCTGCTGGGGAAAGGAACCTCTGGCAGCGCATCCTTGCTGGCATTGGGCTTGACAACAAATTGAAATACAGCGAAACCCATTAGCGACGCTATAGAAACAGTTAGTACGGATTTTTTCCAGCTAATTATCACCGTTCAATTCCTATTATGTTTTTGGTCATGGAAGTTGTGGGTCATAGATCTTTGCGGACTACATTTTACTTTAAGTGCATCATGCGGTCACGACCAATTTGGAGGTAGCGAGTTTCACGTTTTTTTTATTTTACAGCAAGATTATGCCTGGATGTGCAATCAGCTACTGCCTCGAAAGTGAGGCAGTAGCTGTATTGACAAGCGAATTGATACTAGAAGGCGTAGCGGAAATTCATAACATACATTCTCGGATCTTCCAGATTACCGAAGAATGAGCCGGGGACTATAAACTGCGGGCCACCAAAGTTGATCGTCCGCTCGTCTGTCAGGTTCAACGCCGACAGGCTGACACCCCATGTGTTGTCAATATTGCTCAGGCCGATGTTTGCATTGAATTTCCAATAGTCGTCCTGAAGCGTGGCGCTCTCCTGAGCTGGTGCAAAGTAATACTCGTCGCTGTATTTGGCATCAAGGCGAGCATTGAACACTAGGCTACCAAATGCCTTCGTATAATCGATAAACGCGCTAGCGCTGGTATCCGGGGCTGACTGCAAAGGCCTTCCACTGTAGTCTTCAAGTCCGTCGTCACTGGCCTGGCATTCTGCGGACTGTTCACTCTGAACGGTGGGGCACTGGCCCTGGTATTCGCGATAACGGGCTCGTAGGACGGCGGCGTTGACACCCAGTAATATTTCTTCGGTAGCGAGGAATGTGAGTTCCAGCTCAGCACCTTTACTCACGGAGCTACCGGCATTGCCTACGATAAAGGCGTCTCCGGAAAAGATTGACACCTGTAAGTCGGTAAAATTTGTATAGAAGATAGCGGAGTTTAGTCGTAGGCGCCGGTCGAACAATTCCATTTTGGCACCCAGTTCATAGTTCCTGGCGCGCTCTTCGTCGAATGCAAACGCATTAATATCACCCGATGCTTCAGAAGCATTGAAACCACCGCCCTTGGTTGCCCGCGCATGGGTGAAATACAGGTTTATATCGTCGTTTACAATCCATTGCAGATTGAACGTGCCGTCGGTGTTTGCCTCTTTTCGCGTTTGCGTCGGGTAATCGTATGCGTTAACGCCTGTTGCGTTGACGACTAATAAAGTAAGAGGGTTGTCCTCTGGCGTTTCCGAGCGGTAGTTGTTAATGGTTTGCACGGCAGACGCCGACTTTTCTTCAAACGAGCGACGTGCCCCCAGGGTGGCGCTGAAGTTGTCAGTGATATTCCAGGTTGCCTGAAAGAAGCCCGAGTAACCTTCGGTAGCTTCAAAATAGTCTCGTACGATGGTAAAGGCGAATTCCGGGAGCTGAAGGTCAATGTCCAGATTGGTGTTCGGTAGCACTAAATCTCGCTTCAAGTAATAAAGCCCGCCCATATAGTCTATGCGGCCGCCAACAGGGGATGTAAAGCGCAGTTCGTGTGATACTTGCTCAAAGTCTTCGTTATTGTTTGAGACCAGCAAAGTTGAGCCGCTTAAGTCGCCGTCTACGGCGATCATCCTGTCATACTCGGAATATCCACCAATGTAGGTGGCCTCAAACTCACCTATCTGCTGCGCGACGTTGAGCGTAAAGCTGCTGGCCTCCTGATTCAAAAAGCTGTCCTTCGCTTGGCCGTCAGTGAAATTTGTAGTGTCGAAAACGTAGTCTTCGCCTGCGGCTTCCTGTGCTGAGATAACAGCATTAGTAAAGGGAATCAACGCTGCATTTGTTTGTGTTGTGTCTCGGTCACGGTGGATAAGCTGGTTCCTGCCTCCTTTTCTATCGACTTTGCTCTGCTCAAACTTTGCCCATAGCTCAGTATAGTCAGACGGAGCCCAATCAATGATCAGGCGCGTAGCCTGAGCTGAAGAAGAATAATCGGATTCACCTGGGCCCTCCCCCCGATAGTCATTTTCTAAAAACGCTTTATTTTCTGCTTTTTTGACAACCAGGCGAGCGCCAAGACCGGCTGATTCGAGTACCGGGCCTGACAGAGTGCCGGAGAGTGTAGTGCTACCATAATTGGCCTCATAGCTGCTTTGAACGCTGCCTTCAAACTCCTCGCTGGGTCTGGCGCTGTGAATACTGATAGCACCTGCGATGGAATTCTTACCAAAAATTACGCCTTGAGGTCCGCGCAGCACCTCAACACGCTGCACATCTAAAAATGGAATTTGGAACTGCGGCCCGCGGCCAGCGTATATACCGTCGACGTAAAGCCCCACACTTTGTTCAAACGCATAATTGCCCGCGCCGGAGCCCAGGCCACGCATCGAGATAATGTTGGAACCGGGTGATTCGCTGATATTCAGGTTTGGCACGATAGTCGCCATTTCCTCAAGAGTCGAGATGCCGTTTTTTTCCATTGCTTCAGCAGAAACGGCGTTGATCGACACCGGTACGTCCTGGATGCTTTCGCTACGTTTTTGGGCCGTAACAATAACCTCTTCTAGTTGTGGTGCGCTCATTACATTTGTCGAGCTAAAGGACATTATTGCGAGACAAGTCGAAATGATTTTATTTATCGGTGTGGGTCTCATTTTTATCGTACCTTTGCGGTTAAAGAGATTACGAGTTTGTAAAAATATTCGGTAATTATTTGCTATTTCAGTGCTCTGCTTATCGTCTTTCTGATGATTCTGTCGCGCAGCAGGTCAAATCTGGAAATAACGGACTGTTTGAAAACAGCCGGGTTAAGCTGGAGCTTCACAAAATTATTCTTGGTTACAGTGCTTGGAGGCATTGCTCGGATGCTCATTAAGCAACCAATTTCGCCACTCCAAGCCAAATGCTTCTGCTTATGAGGGTTCAGGTTGCCCAATAATGCACTAGTGCATGATCATAGGTCAACACCTGCTGCACCGTTGCTTATAACTTGTTTGGTGAGTTCGAGTGGTGGTTAGAGGCTTTTCTTATATGGGATGTCTGTCATCACTGAAGTAGCAGAAAAGGCAAGGGAAAGGTAAAAGGCGAGGAAAAAAGGCAATTGCAGCTGAAATGGTGACATATTGCCACCGTTTCATCGATGAAACGGTGGCAATATTGAGTTACTTCACTAACGCTAGAAGGCGTAGCGGAAATTCATAGCATACATTCTTGGATCTTCCAGATTTCCAAAGAATGAGCCGGGCACTAAAAACTGCGGTCCACCAAAGTTGATCGTCCGCTCGTCTGTCAGGTTTAACGCCGCCAGACTGACACTCCAGGTATTGTCAATATTGGCCAGGCCTATGTTTGCATTGTATTTCCAGTATGCCTCTTGAAGGGTAGTGGACTCCTGGGCTGGTGCGAAGTAATACTCGTCGCTGAATTTGGCATCAAGGCGAACATTGAATATTAAGCTGTCAAAGGCCTTTGTGTAGTCGATAAAGGCGCTCGCGCTGGTATCCGGTGCCGCCAGCAAAGGCCTTCCTCGGTAGTCTTGAAGTCCGTCTTCACTGGCTTGACATTCCGCGGATTGCTCACTCTGAACAGTTGGGCACTGGCCTCGGAATTCGCGATACCGGGCTCGTAGAACGGCGGCGTTGACACCCAGTAATATTTCTTCGGTAGCGAGGAATGTGAGTTCCAGCTCAGCACCTTTACTCACGGAACTGCCGGCATTTCCTACGATAAAGTCGTCTCCGGTAAAGGTCGACACCTGTAAATCGTCGAAATCTGTATAAAATACCGCGGTGTTAAGTCGTAGACGGCGGTCGAACAGTTCCATTTTGGCACCGAGCTCGTAGTTCCTGGCGCGCTCTTCGTCGTATTCAAATCCATCAATATTGCCCGACGAGTCAGAGGCATTGAATCCGCCACCCTTAGTTGCTCGCGCATGGGTGAAATACAGGTTCACGTCGTCGTTTACAACCCACTGCAGGTTGAAAGTGCCGTCGGTATTCGCTTCTTTTCGAATTTGTTCGCCATAGTTGTAATTGTTGGTACCTGAGGCGTTAGCGACTAATAAGGTAATGGGGTTGGTGAGTGGCTCTTCCGAACGGTAATCGTTAAGGGTTTGCACGGCAGATGCCGACTTTTCTTCAAAAGATCTACGAGCCCCGAGCGTGGCGCTGAAGGTGTCAGTGATATTCCAGGTTGCCTGGAAGAATCCTGAGTAGCCTTCGGAAAATTCAAAATAGTCTCGTACCATGGTGAAGGCGATACCCGCGCCGCCCGGAAGTTGGGTCTGCAGATCAATGTCTACATTGGTGTTCGGGAGCACTAAATCCCGCTTCAAGTAATAAAGTCCGCCCATATAGTCTATGCGGCCGCCTAATGGGGAGGTAAAGCGTAATTCATGTGAAACTTGTTCAAAATCTTCGTTATTGTTTGTGACCAGTAGATTCGAGCCGCTAAAGTCGCCGTCTACGGCGATCATCCGGTCATACTCAGAATATCCGCCAATGTAGGTGATTTCAAACTCACCCATCATGTGTGCTGCATTGAGGGTAAAGCTGCTGGCCTCCTGATTCAAAAAGCTGTCGTTCCCTTGGCCGTCTGCAAAATTTTTGGTGTCGAATTTATAGTCTTCACCTGCAGCTTCTTGTGCGGCGATTATGTTATTAGTAAACGGCAATAATATTGGGTCAGTTTGTGTGGTGTTTGGATCACGGTGAATCAACTGAAACTTGACGCCTTCTTCATCGACAGTGCTGTGCTCAAATTTTGCCCACAGTAGAGTATTTTCAGTTGCCGCCCAATCCACAAGCAGACGTATAGCTTGAGCCGAAGAAGCGTAGTCGGGCTCACCTGGCCCCTCTCCATTGTAATGGTTTTCTACAAAGGACTTATCTTTTGTGTCGCTGACAACAAGGCGCGCGCCAAGGCCGGCTGACTCGAGAGCTGGACCCGATAGAATGCCGGTGAGTGTCGTGCTTCCATAGTTCGCTTCATAGCTGCTTTGGATAATGCCTTCAAACTCTTCGCTGGGTCTGGCGCTGTGAATACTGATAGCACCTGCGATAGAGTTCTTGCCAAAAATTACACCTTGAGGCCCGCGCAGCACTTCAACACGCTGCACATCTAAAAATGGAATTTGGAACTGCGGTGAACGCCCCGCATAAATTCCGTCGACATATAGACCCACGCTTTGTTCAAATGAGACATTTCCTGCGCCAGAGCCCAGACCACGCATCATAATTATGTTGGCATCGGGTGAGTCACTTATATTCAGGTTTGGCACCAGGGTGGACATCTCCTCGAGGTTTGAGATGCCATTTTTCGCCATTGTTTCTGCAGAAACAGCATTGATCGAAACAGGGACATCCTGAATGCTCTCGCTACGTTTCTGGGCGGTAACTATTACCTCTTCCAGCGCGGGGGCGCTGAATGCCACGCTGCTTGCCAAAGTCAGCGTCGAGGATAGTGCTAGCTTAGTATATTTATTGCTTATTGGTTTCATAGTCCTTATTAGCTCTATAGTTATTCCTGATAACCATAATATAGGACAGGTATTATTGTAATACAATAACTCAGGGTGTAGAAATTATGATCTGCCGTCCCGGCACAAGACGATGGCGTGGCTTTGAAGCTTCAAGAATCATGTTTGACAGTGAAACCTGCATGAATTGCATCACTGGATCTCATTAAATAACGCCATGTCAATTACAGGCTGGAAAATTGACTGTGTGAGAGGAGGGCGCGCAAGGTTATGCCGCGGATAGAATCCCGAGCCAGTCGACAAGGTGACGCCTTGGCGACTGCTTTGGAAAAAGCGGGCACTATTGCCCGCTACTGGCTTCGTGTGTGCTAGGAGTTTTCGATGCAGAAGTCATGTATGCAGCTGGAATACTCTTCTGTATTAAAAAGCATAAGCTGGTGGGTAGCGTCTTCAAATATTTTAAGCGTCACCGGCCCGCCAATTTCGGAAACTATAAGCTCTAGTCCACCGTCCGGAATATTCGGGTCTTTCGAGCCCGCCGTATACAATACTGGCTTGGTGTTTTCGCTCAGTGGTACGGGGGGAACGTAGTTCATGATTGACGCCCAGGAAGCGGCGTCGTAAGACCATGTATTCAGCGGGTCCTGTCTTTTGGCTTCGGCGGCGCCCTTGTAGCCGTAGTCCTCGTCAAAATCGAAAAACAACGGTAGGTCAATGCGTAAGGCTCGGCCAAATTGTGCCAGTAACTGCTGAACAGGCTCACTGCGCCAGGCTTCGGTCATTGCCTTGATTGTGGGGCTGCCGGGAACCGCAAGCGAGCCCATGCAGATAACGCCGGATAGGTCTGGGCTATCGATGGCAGAGATCGCTGCAGAAACTCCGAGGCTGGACCCCAGCGCAAAAACGGGCAGGCCGGTTTTTGCCTTGACGTGGGCGGCGAAGTCGCGAGTACCCTGTGCCCACTCTTCCATGCTGAACTGGCCGCGCGGACGGCTTGTGGTAGAGCGTCCGTGGCCAGGGGCGTCGAAACTCCAGATTTCAACGCCTTTGGCTGCATGGTGTTCACAGAAGGTATTGTATATTCCACCGTGGCCGCCCAAGCCGTGTGAGATCACCAGGGCATATCGGGACTCTTGGTCATCTTCTGCATACCTAAGGGCATGTAAGTCGTTCAGTACATGTGATTCGATTTTCATTATTTGCCTCCAGTCATCTCAGCATAATATTGTATTACAATAATACCTAAGTCAACAAGCAAGGGGAGCGGGGCGCATTCGGTTTGACGTGGAGAGGTGAATTTATATTCACATTCTGGGTAAGCCCTTTGCCAAGGGGAGCTTAGACATGCGCGCAATCCATGCAGAATTGGCGTTCCCGGGTAAAGAGGTGGGTTGATCGGAGATTCGAACTAGAGTATTCAGGCCATCGCTGAGATGTTGGCTTGGCGCCGGTTCGCGCTGATTCGATTCAAAGCGCCGTCGGCGATAGCACCCTCCACACCGAGAAGCAGGGGGAGGGGCGATGATTGTTGCCGCCGCTGGCGGGCGCACCCTCCAGCAAGGAATCTATCAATGTGCCCTGTTTTATTATTTGGCGCCGTGGAAAACTCTTTACGCTCTGGGCTGTCGGGGATTAGGCTCAAATAGAGTTTATTTGGGGAGCTATGTTCCCTGAAAAACAGGCTGTCGCTTCTCGAAAAACGCTTTTATCGCCTCTTTGCTATCGTTGGTTGAGCCGGATCGGTTTTGATTGATGCTTTCCATATCCAGCGAGATGTCGAGCTCTTTTTCCATCGCGATACGAACGTTTTGCTTCATATAGGCAAGTGAAATGGGTGCGGAGTTCGCTAGTTCGATCGCCAATTCCCGCGCGCAGGAAGAGGCCTCGTCGGCTGAAGTGTACTGCGTGGCAAGTCCGAGAGTGTTGAGGGTCTCACCATAAATGGGTCTGTTTAGCATGAGGACTTCCTTTGCTTTCGCCGGTCCAAGGTTCTTGGTGAGAAAGTAGGATATGCCGAAGTCGCCGGAATAGCCGACCTTTACGAATCCACTGGTCAATTTGGCGGTGTCGGCGACTACCCGAAAATCACATGCCAGCGCCAGCCCAATACCCGCGCCAACCACGTTCCCCTTCAATACGCTGATAACGGGTTTGGGCATGGTGTGAATAATGCGAGCTACTTCGGCGTTACGACGTAGCCAGCGAGTCATCAGTTCTGCTGAAACTGGGCCTCGTTTTGCGGCGCGAAGTTCGGCAGCGGCTTTTTCCTCGGCGCTAAGCTCGGTTGTGTTGTTGGCGTCTTTGGCGGCTGCAATGTCGCCGCCAGCGCAAAAGTCCTTGCCCACTCCCTGCAATATGACGCAGCGCACTCGAGCGTCTTCTGTGGCGTCGTTCAAGGCATCCAGAAGTGCACGCATCAGGTTTGGGTTGAGCGCGTTGCGATGCTTTGGCCGGTTCAAGGTCAGGGTGAGTATGTTATCGCTAAGGTCCTTTAGCAGAATATCGTCTGTCATAGCCGGTTACCGTATTCGTGGACGGGATTGGTGAAAGTGCTGTGGTATTCCTGTTGCAACCGTTGCACGAGCAGTGCTGTAGAGGGGACATCCTTGATCAAGCCGATGCCCTGGCCAGCACTCCAAATGTGCTTCCAGGGTTTGACGCCCTCGGGCAAATTCGGAATATGTGGTGCTTTGGGTGGAGGCGGGTTATTGGGGTCAATGCCCACAGAAGCCATCGAAGCTTTCAGGAAATTGCCGGGCATCCCGGCGACTGAGTCGGTATACAGTACGTTGCTACTGTCCTCATCAACCAGCATCTGCTTGTATTCTGGCGATGCCATGGACTCCTGGGTCGCAATAAACCGTGTGCCCATGTAGCACAAATCTGCCCCCAGTACCTGAGCAGCTCTGATTGATGCGCCGTTTGAGATAGACCCCGCCAGGCACAGTATTCCGTCGAAAAATTCGCGAATCTGCGGGAGAAAGGCGAAAGGATTGAGTAATCCCGCGTGGCCTCCCGCGCCGCCGCAAATGACATTGATCCCATCGACGCCTACCTGGGCGGCTTTTCGGGCGTGGGCGAGCGTGGTGGCGTCATGAAATACACGACCACCGTAGCCGTGTACACGCTCTACGACTTCCGTAGGGTCGCCTATCGCGGTAATAACGATAGGCACCTGGTAGCGTTCGATCAGCGCCATATCGGCTTCCCAGCGCTTTCCGCCAAATTTTTTGGTCGAGCAGTTCACCGCTAGGGGGCCGGCATCCGGCGTGTTGCCGATTGCTGAATAGACCTGCTCCAACCATTGTTCAAACAGCTCAGGGTTTCGCGCATTCAGTGCCGGTAGCGACCCAATTATGCCAGCTCGGCACGCCGCGATGGCGAGCTCGGGCCCACTCACCAAAAACATCGGGGCAGCAATCACCGGGAGAGTTATTTGCTGCCGAAGGTCGTTCGGAATTGCCACTTTATTGTCTCCGTTGTAGCAAGGCGTCAGGACGCGAAAATCTCTTTAAGCATACAAAGATAACTAAGTATGATATATATTTGTGGTCGAAGTCAAAGTGCAGGACACAGGACTTACTCAAGAAGGCAAATAACTCAGGGTGCCGCCGCCGGTAGCCAGTGGAGGAAAGATGGCAAGTTTGAATGTCGAGATAGAGCAATTTGTAGCTACGGTAACCTTGGATCGACCACCGGTGAACGCAGTGGATAATGCGACGCTGCTGGAAATTCGCGACGTCTTCACCCGTCTTGGGCGAGAGAAAGATGTCCGCGCTATTATCTTTACCGCGGCGGGAACCCGTGCGTTCATGGGGGGCGCAGATCTGGAGGAGATTGGCAGCGCGGCAAACCAGGAGCCCGAGTACATAACCGATCCCGGCAAGGTCGCTCGCGATGCCATGTGGGCAATCACTGACTGCTCTGTACCCGTAATAGGAGCAATCAACGGCCCGGCTATTGGCGCAGGGGTCGCGTTCGCTGCCTGTTGCGATATGTTGCTGGCGGCGGAAAATGCGAGTTTCGGAACCTTGGAAATCAATGTCGGTTTGTTGGGCGCAAGTGCTCACCTTTCGTTGCTCGTCGGTCGGCACAAGGCGAGGGAAATGTTTTTCCTTGGGGAAAAAGTCTCGGCGGCAGAGATGTACCGCCTTGGCGCAGTGCGCAAGGTCGTACGGAGCGAGCATCTTATCGATGAGGCTCGACAGCTGGCCGCGCGGTTGGCGGAGAAAAGCCCTATTGCAATGCGTCTGGCCAAGGAGTCAATGAATCGTGTGGAGGGATTGCCGCTGAAAGAGGCGTATCGCACCGAGCAGGATTACACCGCGCGGTTAATGAACTATGAAGACTCCCGGGAAGCCAGGGACGCCTTTTTGGAAAAGCGGCCGCCGGAATGGCGGTGGCGTTAAAAGCGCGGGAAAGCGGGAGCTGGAGCTAGCTCCTGTTCCCGCTGTTACTCGGTAGTATCTGCGGTTTGCTTAGTGATTTTTCCAATTTGGTTTGGGCTTCTGGGAAAACGCCATGATTCCCTCAAGCATGTCGTGGCTATTTATCAACTCGTCAAGTTGTGGATAGTCGTGGGCAATGGCTTCGCTTTCTGATGCAAAATCCTTCGCTTCGTTCATGTATTCCAGTGACAGTCTTACCGAGGTGGGCGAGGCTTGCAGTATTTCTTCGGCGACTTGTCGTGCCGTAGCCAGAGCCTGACCGGCTGAGGCTTTGCGACTGACCAGTCCGTAGTGCAGAGCTGTGTCGACGTCAATACTGCGACCGGTGAGCACCATGTCAGAGGCAATTTTTTCAGGGAGTTGCCGCGGTAATCGCACCAGACCTCCCATGGCGGCAATGACACCCACTTTGACTTCACTTAAAGCAAACCTTGCGGTCTCGTCGGCGACAACAATATCGCAGGCAAGGCATATCTCTAACCCACCGCCCATGGCGTGGCCGTTTACGGCTGCAATAACCGGTTTGTTTCGGGTCTTGCGGGAGGTGAGGCCGGCAAAGCCCGATAGTGGCATATATACGGGTTTACCCGATGCACTGTACTTAAGGTCATTGCCCGCACAGAAGGCCTCGCTACCGGCGCCAGTGAGGATGCAAACCCAGAGGCTTGAATCGGCGTAATAGGCGTCGAAAATACTTTCCAACTCCAGGTGCGCCGGCGGATGCAAGCAGTTGCGCGACTCGGGCCGATTAATCGTGACCTGCAGCAGATGTCCCTCCCGCTTCACCTGGCAAAACTCGTAGCTCTCTCGCAGCGCCGGGGCGTGCTTGGGAAAGCGTTGGGTCAGCGAGGCTTTATCAAACGCAAAGCGATTACCCCTGGGCGTAGGCTCAACATAAATGGTCATGCCAACGGGTTCCCGCTCGGAGAGGAGTCTTTGCAGGGTTTCTGTGTCGTCAATCTCGGGGGTGGCGAAAAAACGTTCGCTGCTCTCTTTAAGAGAGCCGATAATCACCGCCTGGCTGGGCGCGCCTTTCTTGTAAATGACAGTGAAGCTATCAATAACTCCCACTCCCTTTGCGTTCACGGATACACGTGCGCCGGGCTGCTGATTGAGTTGGGATTGCAATTCCGCGCTGTCACACACCTTGAACTCGGTTGGCGTTGTTGAATATATCCCTACCGAATATTTGGACAGTGTGCCGCCGTTTGCACCGACAAAGCCGAAACTGCCGGGTTGATGACGCAGCCGCTGCGCGGTGGAGCAGATGGCATGCATACTATAATTATTGCCCGCACCACCAAAATAGGGGAGGCCGCCGGTTACCGTGAGGCCGCGAGGGTCGTCTATCTTAAGTCCCAAGCCGTCACATACGTTCAGTACGGCAATTGGAAAGCAGCTGTAGAGATCGATACAGGAAAGTTCATCAGCTGAAATGCCTGCGTATTCGAGGGCCTTGCGGCTGGCAAGTTGTGCTGCCGGAGAGGCACCCAGGTCAGGACGCTCAATGAGGCTTTTTTCTGACAGGTCGGTGTAGCCGTGCAGAAACACCATTTTGTGCTCGTCAATACCCAGCTCCCGAGCTTTGCCAAAGGATGTCAGTAGCACGGCGGCGCCCTGGTTGACTTGATCTCGTGCCACCATACGGCGGGGATAAGGATCCGCGATCATGCGGTTATCCTCGTTAATAGTGGCGAGTTGCTCGGCGGAGTAAATTTCCTTTGCCATGCTGTGAGGATTGTCGGCGGCAACCGGGGTGAAGCGGGCGAAGAGCTGGGCCATATGGTCAATATAATCGTTGCGCGATAGGCCCAGTCGAGCACGCCGGGCGTTTTCCGCAAGGGCGTAACTGGGCGGGGCAGCCGTTAAGCCGTGGGCCATTTGGTAGCGAGTGTTGATATTGCCGATGCCCGCGCCGCGATCTTCAAACGCTTCGTCAAGGGTCTCGGACCAATCGGCATTTTGCTGCTGGGTAACGAGGTGGCGTACGGTTGAAATCGCTTCTGCACCGGCCAACAACACCATGCTGGCATTACCTGCTGCAATTTCCTCGCAAAACTCGTTCACCAGGTGCTGGGGGCTTTGTCCTCCAGCGACCTCCAGCACGCAGCGTTTTGGGGAAATGTTGAGGTGCCTGGCGATGGAACCCGGGAAGTTGTTCGATTTGCCGAAGGGCCCGCTAAGCGCAACCGATGTGTCTTCAAATGTGCGGACAGCGGCTATGGTATCGATATGGGGAGTCAGGGCGTCTGCAGACAGGGCGTCATTCAGTGCCTGTTTGCCAGCGGCTACCGCCAATTGAACGTGGCTCATCGCCTGGTAGTTGCTGTCATTCAGCCTTTCGCTGTACTCGCCGACGCCAATAATAACGGGCGTATTAGGTTTTACCATTACATCGTTTCCTCATATTCGGCCCAGTGCCATATACTGGGCGCTGATCGTTCTGCGACCGCGATAACGAGCCCATTCAAGGCGATTCATTAACCTCGAAGCGCGTTGATCTTCACCACCAGGCTGGCGCCTGCCCGGGCTGCGAAAGTTTTGAACTTTTGGGATTTCGCACCTTTTTCGGCGGAATTTCCTTGTTCCAGCACTCCTTTGGCGATGAGTTCATCAATCTCGTCGTCGCTTAATTGCAGGACTTCCCGAGCAACCGCGCGAGTGTGCTCGGCGCGGGCCGGTGCGCGCCGAATATCTGGCTCCGGTAGCGTTTCTGAATGCCCAACGGGGCCGTTTTCAGTTTCCAGTGGCCGGCCAGCTGTCGGCTGTTGAAGCACCCGGAAAAATTTTCGGGCCTGGAAGTGCTCGTCAACGATAAACTCCGACAGGCGGAGCATCTTGCCAGCAGGTACGCCGACAGACTGACATTGCTCCATCACCTCTTGAGGGGTTCTGTCCTGACACCATCGGCGTACTTCTGCCTCCAGCTCTTCGCGCCGGGCGAGCCGTCCATCGCAGGTGCTGTAGTCGTGATTGCTACTCAGGTCAGGTCTGTCCATCACCTTACACAGCGCTTGCCATTGCTGGTCATTGGTCACACTTATTGCACACCACTCGTCATGTCCCCAGCAGGGGAATATTGAATTAGGTGCATCAAATTCATCGCTATTGCCTTTGGCAACCATCGAACCGGGTTGGAGTGATTCCCTTAAAAACTCAGTGGCCAACACATTCATAATGCATTCAGCCTGAGAGAGATCAATAAATCCGCCCTTGCCGGTTCGTCGGCGTTCAATGAGTTTTGCCAGTATCGCCACGGCGCTGACTCTGGCGACGAAGTGGTCGGGGTAGATCGTCACCCCGTCGCCGTATCCATCTGCTTGATCGGGGTAGCGCCACAGCCCCGTCAACGAGGTGCTGGCTCTGACCAGTGGGCCGTAGCCCATCGTTTTTGCATTTGGCCCGACGCTGCCCATCGCGCTGCTCTCGGCGCATATGATGCCCGGGTTAATGTGCTTCAGCGTTTCATAGTCAATACCCAGCGATTCTGTGGTTCCAGGCTTGAAATTTGTCAGGACAATATCGGTTTTTTTTACCAGTTCATTGAATAAATGCTTGCCCTCGTCCGAGCGTAAGTTCAGCCCCAGTGAACGCTTGCCCCTGGATGCTTGCGCGAAAGGAATGGATACCGGGTTACCATCAAATGATTGCCGCAGGCCGTCGCCGAAGGCTCTATTTTCGAGTTTGATGACGTCGGCGCCCTGGTCGGCAAAGAGTCGCCCGAGTTCGCCACCGGCGACAATAACCCCGAGGTCGAGCACGCGGATTCCCTCCAGCGGACGTCGCCCTATACTTTGCTTTTCCGGCGTCGGTTCGAGTGGTTGCGCAGGTTTATTGCTTAACACTTCCGTATGTTGACCGACGGTTGGGCACGGCGTTCTTGCGCCGATGCGCCGTCCATCCATGCGCAGGTAACCCGAAGGCATGAGGCCCTTTTTTGTGCCTGCGTCCACCTCGGTAAACAGCTCTCGCGCTGCAAAATGCGAGTCGTTGAAGAGCTCGTGAGGCAGTGCCAACGACGCGATGGGAATCCCTCTTTTTCGCCCCTCATCGACAAGTTGTGCGCGGGTCTGGTGTTTAAAAAGCTCTGCAATAAGGGCGTTGATCTTGTCGATCTTCATTAGTCGCCCGGCGGTGCCATCATACTTTTTATGCTTGAATGGGTGGTCTGGTCCGAGCCATTCCGACATCGCATGCCATTGCCTGGGGTTGAGTACGCACAAGCGGACGGCGCCATCAGCACATTGAAATACCGGGTACATCAGTGCGACGGAAGGGAGTTCGCCTGGCGTAAACTCGACGAGGGGACGGCTATGAGGGGCTGCCTCCACCGCAGTGCGTCCGGCGGAGGCGCTGCCGGTCGCGCCAACTCCCGGGTCGAGTAATTGAGCGACCGCGTCATTGATGGAGAAATCCAGTAAATCGCCCCTACCAACGAACTGCCGCTGCCAGTAGGCTAGCAAGGCCACCCAGGCAGCCTGCACTGATGCTGTTTCCAGTGCCATGTCGCCGGGGGGTAACAAGGGCTCCCGACCGGCGCGGCCCGAGCGAGACAGCATAGTGCCCAGAGCCATGTGCACCGATTCCGTAGCAACGTAGCTTCGCCGTGGCCCCGCCAAGCCAAAGTCGGTAATGCTCAAGTATAAAAGCTCTGGATGCGCCTGCCTCAGGGTTGCTACGTCGAGTCCGAGACTGGATAAGTAATTGGGTGCACTGCCATCCAGTAAGATATCTACCGAAGGCAATAGTGTGAGCAACTCTTCTCTGCCGGCCTGACTGGCAAGATCGAGGGTCAGGCTGAGCTTGTTCAGATTGTGGGCAATAAAGTGCAGGCTGGCGCCATCATAAAGTGGCGGCTTGGCCCGTGAGGCCATTCCCGCCGGGGGCTCGACCAGGATGACCTCCGCACCCAGGTCGGCCAGCAGTCGGCCGCAGCCCTGACCGCGCTGGTCGCAAAAGTCCAGAATTCGTATGCCCTCAAGGGGGAGCGAGGTATCTTTCACTTGTTCGGCCTCTTATTGAAATAATGTGAAACAGCTAATTGGAGGGCGGTGTGAATGGCGGAGTAGGGGAGTTTCCCCGAAAGCCGCCTGTACTCCCGGGTTGAGTGGTACAGGCTTTCCCGGTACTCGGTCATCCATTCAGCGGCCACCGCCATCATTTTCTCTGGCAATTATGAGTGGCTGTTATATTCTGCAAACCAATACGTTAAACTATAACTAAGTATTCTATTTAAGTCACGACCTTGGTGGTGCAGGTCTCGCCGAAGTAGTCAGTGGTTGCTCCAGGTTTGCGTGGCCAGCTTGCTCGCGTTAACACACTGCTATTGCGCCAAACGGCACCGTAAAGGCAAATGGTAAGGCCGCCGGTCAACGGCGTTGATAGGAGAAGTCTGCAATGAAGCGCATCATGCTGGATAACTATAACAGCCCCGCCGACCTCAAATTACGCAATGCAGAGCGCAGGCCGCCCAAGGCCGGGGAGGTTAGCATTCGAGTGGTTTCAGCATCGGTTAACCCTGCTGACTGGAAGATCTGCGAAGGGTTTTTGAAAGACGTTTTGCCCAAATCATTGCCTTTCTGTCCCGGGCTGGATGTGTCCGGTGAGGTGGTTGAGGTCGGCTCCGGGGTGACTCGGCTTCAGGCAGGCGATCGAGTCGTTGCAGCACTGACCCCTATGGATGAAGGCACTTACGCAGAATATGTCACGGCAAATGCTGATTATTTCGCCGTCGTACCCGACGCTCTGAATTTGATAGACGTGGCCGCTATTCCGACGGCAGGTCTTACGGGGGTGCAGCTCGTCAGGGACGGGTTGGGAGTAAAGTCCGGGCAGCGAATACTTATTACCGGCGCGACGGGCGCCGTGGGGCTTGCAACGGTTGTCGCAGCAAAGGAGGCTGGAGCATTTGTGATTGCGGCGGTGCGCGATAAGTACCGCGAACGCGCGGCGGCTATTGGCGCTAATGAAATCTTCGCCGTCGATGACCCTTCTTCATATGCTGCGCTGGAGCCGGTGAACGGAATCGCTGATACCGTCGGCGGCGCTCTGGCCGACAGTCTGATGTCCAAAATCAAGCCCGGTGGTTGTTTATCTACGGTCGCGACCAGTCCCATCAGCGCTGCGCCCCCCATCGGGGTGGAAGTGAGTCAGACATTCTTTGTGCCAAGTGCCGCTGACCTTGAACAAATTATGGGGTGGATGGTGGGTAAGCGGCTGACTTTTCCCGTTGCGGCGCGTCTTCCTTTGCGCGACGCGGCCGAGGCGCAAGACATGGTCAAGCGTGGCGGACTCAATGGCAAGGTGTTGCTGATTCCTGATTCCTGATTCCTGATTCCTGAATTTATCGATTTAAACCCGGCACTCCTTTTGGGGTATTGTTGGCCGGGTTACATAGACGTAAATCACGTCTCGCCCTACACGATGCCCCAGTCCAGGCCAGCCATGGCATAGCGCACGGCGTAGGCAGTGTTTACCGCTTCGGTCTGGAAGGTGGGTTCATTAATCAGAAAAATAAAGAGCCCCCACACAACTTCCCGACGAAGCGCGTCCCACGCCTGGTCAAAGTCCGGTGTGCTGATGCCTTGCTGCTGTAGAGCGTTCAGATAAACTTCCAGCAATGGGCGGTCCCAGCGACGTCTATCGCATACGTCTAAAGCCGCTATCAAGTGGTAACACACTTCATAGTGCCAGGGGCCCTGCCGTACCTGGGGGTCGAAAAATCCAGGAGTACCGTCTGCGTCGATATAGAGATTCCCCAGATGAGTGTCGCCGTGAAGAATACTGCGAGGTTGCCCTTCATGGTATTTTTTGAGTGCCAATAGTTTTTCCCGCAGCCATTCCCTGTCGTGAAAGGCCCGCGGCACAGCGGCGCCCCGTGGTAAGGCCAGCAGTCGATTCCATTGCTCGGCTGAAAGGTAGAAATCGATATAATCCATCACGCTATCAGTAAAGGGAATGTCGATATTTCCCAAAACCCCGCCGGGTTGGAATTCAGGGGAGTTCCAGCTTTGCCCGTGGTAGCGAGCCATGGCCCGCAAACGGTCTGCCACTTGCTGAAAGCTATGAGTTTGCAGCGGGTGGCAGAAGGTCACGCCGCGGGCCACGAGATCCTCCATGATGATAATGCTCTGCCAGGAATCCGGATCGGAGTCCGCGTAGTAGCAGGAGGGTGAGCGTAAATCCACATGCTGCTGAACCAGAGCATAAAAGCGATTTTCCGCGACATACGCACTGGACATGGCTTCGCTATGGGCTTCGAATCCGCCTTTGACGATGAGTCGGCCCGGAAGCCCCATATCGAGCCCCGCCTGATTATATTTTACAGCGACGCGAACTTTGGTGGTCGTACCGGGAATAACGTCAATGATTCGACTGTCAGTGACCGTAACACCGGGGAAGCGTATCGATAGGGCATTGCCTATCCACTCGGCATTCAGTCCTTTCAGGTTCAAGGGCATAGGAAGGTCAGGTCGGCTCATCGCAATAATTCCAAAGTGTTGTGGTCAAGGGCTGCTATCGCAAAACGATTGGCCAATGGTGCGTTATTGCTGAAAGGTTGCAGGTCTTCGGTATTGGTGATCCAGAAAAACAGACCGTACAGATTCTGCTTTCGGTAGGCCGTCCAGGCTTCTTCAAAGGAGGGTGTCGCGCACTTTTTTTCCAGAAGCGAAAACTCTTTTTCAAGGCTAGCCAAATAGTGGCGCAGGAGGTCTTGCTCCCACTCCCTTCGATCAGCAATGTCGAGGGACGACACCAGCGCATAGTTCAGATCATGGCTCCAGTGCCCACGACGAACACATTGCCAGTCGTAAAGGCCCGGTGTGCCGTCGGGCTCGAAGTAGATGTTGCCGATATGGGGATCGCCATGGAGCAGGCAACGAGGTTCCTGATAATGGAGCTGCATCAGTTGCTCCATTGCCGGGGCGATATTGCGAATATCCAGCAGTCGTCTCGGCAGTGCCAGGGCATGGGGCTGCATACAGCGCTGCGACCAGGTCTCCGGCTGGCGCATGGCGTGGTAGTAGCTTCCCCGTGGCCCATCCGATAGCGGGTCATCCGCCCAGGCAAACTCGGTGTCCAGTGTTGGATGCTGCCACCAGCGGGCATGAAGTGCTGCGAGTTGTTCTGCTATCTGTTGCGCAGAGCGCTGGCTGACGTCATAGGCGCCGCAACCAAATTCCACCTTTTTGGCCAGCAAGTCTTCCAGCAACAAAATGCCCTGTGACTTGCTGTCCAATTGCGCGTAGTAGCAAACAGGGGAGTTAATATTTAATTCCGGTTGAAGGTCGCGGTAAAAGCGCACCTCGTCGGTGTAGATGCCGAGATCGGCCATATACTGGCGGTCGTTGGTGAAATTGCCTTTGACCCAAAGGCTTCTCGGCGCATTGCCCTGCTGGTCGTGGTAATCCAGCGTCAATTTCGCCTTGGTGGAAGTGCCCTGAATAATCTGATCTACAGTGCGAGAGCGAACATTTACGCCGGGGAAATCATTCTGCAGGGCCTGTGATAGCCACTCGGTATTGATGTCATCCAGTGTGTTCGGAAGAGATTGCTGCATGGCTTATTGTCTCCTTTATTGCGTCGTTCCAGTTGTTATGGTCATTCAATTATTGTTGTCAGGCGTTTGCCGCTGTTGGGCTGATGCTGCGGTACTGCAAATACACGAACGCAATTGAACAGAGTCGCGTTTGTGAGACTTTCTCTCGTTGGTTCCCTCCCCCAGCCGAAATCCAAAAAGTGCATAACGAAACAGAAGGCTGTGACGCCCCCTCTGGGCTTAATGCTGTGTATCAATATATCTATTGTTGATTAAGAGATAACTTAGTAATACAATTAATCCATTGCGGCGTCAACCGATGTAAAGGCTGCTTGCTGGCCTTGGGAGAATGTTTTGATTAAAAGTGAGCTCGCCGCTCAGATAGAGCGAGTATTGACCCTTGATCCCAGCCGAGCCGCTGTGGAATATCGTGGCAAAGGCTTTAGCTGGGGTGACATTGGCAACGCAATGTCCTGCGTGAGCACATGCCTTGATCGAGCGGAACTGGGAGATGGTGCTGCGGTGGGCGTAGTGGTGAGTAACTCACCACAAATGCTGGCTGCCGTCATGGGCGTGATCCTCAGTGGTCGCTGCATGGTGACCATTAACCCGCATCAATCTGCCGAAGCGTTGGCTATGGAGTTGCGCAGGCTACAGCTCCCCTCTGTGGTCGTTGACGAGGTCTGGGCGGAAAATCCGCTATTGCTGTCGGTAGTTCGGGAGATCGGTTGTCAGCTGATCGTTACCCGTGGTTCGGCATTGGCTGAAAGCGTAGCCGAAAAGGTGACGGCCCCGAATAACGTCTTTCACCAGTCACTGCCAGACACTGCAATGTTGATGTTGTCGAGTGGCACTACTGGTCCTGCGAAGCGCATCGCCCTGAAATTCAAAAACTTCGAGCACGCAATCCTGGGTGCGACATTTTACGAGGCCGGCAATGCCGGTGAGCTTTCTCTGAAACGGTCGCTGGCATTCAGCACGCAGCCATTGGTGCATATTGGCGGCATCTTTACCGCCTTTATGAATCTGGTGGTAGGGCGTGGAATTGTCATGTTCGACAAATTCAATGTGCAGGACTGGCATGCCGCGATTATTCAGCACAGGCCCAAGCTCGTGTCGCTGGCACCCGCCGCCATTCGCATGATCTACGATGCAGGCGTGCCGGTGGAGGACCTCTCCAGCTTGATTGCGATTCGTGCCGGGTCGGCGCCGCTGTCGCCTGATTTTGCCGACGCCTTCAAGGAGCGCTATGGCATTCCCATTCTGGACTCCTACGGCGCGACTGAATTTGGTGGTGGCGTTGCCGGGTGGACTTGGCCTGACTATCAAGTATTTGGCGATCGCAAGCGGGGCTCGGTAGGGCGAGCGAACCCCGGTATCTCTTTGCGGATTGTTGATGAAGACAGCGGGAGTGTCCTGAGCTCGGGGGAGAAAGGCCTCCTTGAGGTACAAGGCAAGCAAATAGGCGATGGTGACTGGGTGCGTACAACAGACCTGGCAAAAATAGACGAGGATGGCTTTCTCTACATTTTGGGGCGCGCCGACGACGTCATTATACGCGGTGGATTCAAGATTTCGCCCCAGACCGTCGTCACCGAGCTGAAGCAATATCCCGGCGTGCTGGATGCCGCGGTTGTGGGCCTACCCGATGAGCGCCTGGGGCAGTTGCCGGTAGCGGCGCTTGAGCTGGAGTCTGACGCCAGAAAGCCCGATGAAAGTGACGTTCGGGATTTTCTTAAACAGCGAATGGTTGCCTACCAGGTGCCAGCGAGAATTCTGGTAGTCGATGAGTTACCCCGGACACCGTCCATGAAAATAAGCCAGCCTGGCGTAAAAGCATTATTTAACAATCACCAGTAAACTTCCAAGGAGTAAAACACGTGGCTGAAGACAATAAGATTAGCGAGGAATTTGAAAAGGCGACCAGCTACGAGCTGAAGGATGAAGATATTGAAAAAGCCAAACTGCTAATTGGCGTCGATATCGCCTGTCGCGACAAAGAACAAATCCAGACTATTAGTGAAGACAATGTTCGCACTTACGCCCAGGCCTGCGGTAGCGATAATCCGCTATTTGTAGATCCGGACTATGCCGCATCAACCCGGTGGGGCTCGGTATTTGCGCCGCCGATGATATCCGGTTTCGTTAACGCTCCGATGCTCGGGGACAAAATGGATCCAGCGCTGAAGGAAGCAACCAAGGGCATTTTTCGCGGAATTCACGCATTTATTTCCGGTGGCGAATGGGAGTTCTTCAAGCCCCTGTATCCCGGAGATACGGTGTACAGCTTCGCAGGAGAAAGCGACATAGAGGTGACGCCTTCGGAGTTTGCGGGAACCAAGGTGACTCGCTTCAACCGTTCAGTAAAAATGAATCAGCGCGGTGAAATTGTCGCAATTTACACCTATCGCTTGATTCTGACAGAGCGTAAGAAGGCGCGGGAAAAAGGCAAGAACCTGTCCATCGAGCCAGCCAATTACAGCGATGAGGATATCGCGAAGATCGATGAGCTATACGCCAACGATAATCCGCGTGGAGCTGATAAATTATTCTTCGAGGATCTTGAGGTTGGCAGCGCCCTACCTGATTCAGTACGCGGGCCGCTGACGGTTACCGATGTAGTGAACTTCCATGCGGGTGGCTATGGTTGGGTTCCCTACGGCCTTCGTACAGGTCGTTTGTGGCACAAAAATCGTAAACGCATCGCTCCCTTCTATGTGAAAAATGAGATGGGCGTGCCCGATGTTGCTCAACGATTGCACTGGGATAGCGAGTGGGCCAAGGCCATTGGTAACCCCCGCGCCTATGACTACGGGGTTATGCGCGAGCATTACCTGTATCACTACCTCCTCGAGTGGGTGGGTGACAATGGATGGGTATCGCGTTTTTATGACGAGATACGCAAGTTCAACCTTATGGGTGATACCCAGTTTATTACTGGTGAGGTTACCGGAAAACGCGAAGAGGGTGGTCAGTGTCTGGTCGACGTTGAGTTGAAAATGATCAATCAGCGTGGTGAAGAAACGGTGCGCTGTGATGCAACCGTAGTGCTGCCGAGCAAGAAAAATGGTGTAGTTGTGTTGCCTGAACCACCTCGGGACTTGCAGCGCCGTGCCGTCGAAATGATAAGTCGTCATCGCGAGCTATCGGCAAAATAAGCAAGGTGACAGAGGTAGGCTGTGGTCTGCCTCTGTCTGTACGTGGAAACAATAATGCCGGCAGTGGTTCGATCGAGATAGGAATTCCACCATGGACTTGAAGTACAGCGCGGAGTACGAAGCGTTTAGGGAGGAAGTGAAGGCCTTCCTGGAAAATAATTGGCCTCTGAAAGGCGAGGAGGCAAAGTTAAGGCGCCATCAGCAGCAGGCCCTGTTCCGCCAGCGAGCGGTTGAGGTCGGTTATCTGTATCGCTCTGTACCCAGACAATTCGGTGGCTCCGAGCAGCCTGCTGATGTACTTAAAGGGCAGATCATTCGCGAAGAGTTCGGCCGCGTGCGGGCACCTGTAGAGTTGCCGGGTGTAGGCACAGCCATGCTTGTGCCCACCCTGTTGCAGTGTGGAAGCGACTGGCAGAAAGAGTACTTTATTCCCAAAACCCTGAGTGGTGAATACCTCTGGGCCCAGGGTTACAGTGAACCCAATGCCGGTAGTGACCTGGCATCGGTTAAAACCCGAGCCGAATTGAAAGATGGCAAGTGGCTTATCAATGGTCAGAAAATCTGGAGCACTCTCGCGCAGTATGCACGTTTCATGTTCGTGATGGTGCGCAGCGAGCCCAATGCTGAGCCCAGGCACGCCGGGCTGTCGTATATTTTGGTTGATCTCAAGCAACCGGGTGTGACGATACGCCCGCTCAAACAGATCACCGGTGGCGAAGAGTTTTGTGAAGTCTTTTTCGATAACGCAGAAACGCCGGAAGACTGGATAGTGGGCAAGCCCGGCGAAGGTTGGGCGGTGTCGAAGGCAACGCTGTCACACGAACGCAGCGCCTTGGGTGGTGCCAGCGGTTCGGTGTCGCTATTTGAAAAGTTGGTCGCGCTGGCGAAATCCGTTGAAATAAATGGCGAGCCAGCGATAGTCGATCCGACAATCCGTCGCCGTCTTGCTGTTCTCGATGGATATGTCTCGTCACACCTTTACTCGAGCTACCGACAGTTGTCGATGTCGGTCAACCAGCAGGACCCCGGTCTCGTGACGAGTATGAATAAGTTGATTTCCACCAATATTGGCCACGATGTGGCTCGTCTTGCCCGCGATCTGATCGGAGATGACTTGATGTTGTCTCCGCCACAGGATCGAAAGAAAGAAGATGGAAACGAAAAGTGGATCAACCAGTTTATTGGCTCTTTGGGGATTGCCATTGCGGGTGGTACGTCCAATATTCAGCGCAACGTGATTGCCGAGCGCGGACTAGGTTTACCGCGGGAGTAAGTGTCAGCCATGAATTTTCTATTGTCTCAAGAACAGGTCGAAATCCAGCGTGCAATAGCGGGGTTTCTGTCTAAATCCTGTCCGTCCACAACACTGCACGAGATTTATGATCGCGAAGAGCCTTATGAACCATCGATCTGGCAAGGGCTGATCGAGCTGGGTGTCGGGGCGCTGATCGTTCCCGAAGCATTCGGTGGCCTCGGTATGGAAATGATCGATTTGGCACTGATTAGCGAAGTGCTCGGCGCCAATGCTGCGCCTGTACCCTTGCTCGGCCATGCCCTGGTTACACTGGCCATTATGCATGGCGGTAGCGACGATCAAAAAGCCAATTGGTTGCCTAAGCTGGCGGCTGGTGAAGTGGTCGCGACGGTCGCCTTTGATGAAGGCGGCCAAACCTGGCTGCCCGAGCAGTGGCGCTTGTCTTCCTCGACGAGGCTTTCCGGGCGTAAACGCTTTGTTCCCCACGGTATGCAGGCCAACCTCATATTGGTCGGGCTCAGCGGGGGGGGCTTTGCTCTGGTTGATGCCAGTGCCGAAGGGCTAAGCCGCTGTGCTCAGGATGGCATCGATCGGACCCGTCCGGTGGCGGAGTTTGTGTTTGACCAAGTGGTCGCTGACCCTTTGCCGGGCGCCGAGGGGTTAGCAGAAAAGGTGCGGGACGCCGCTCTGGTGTTGTTGGCTGCAGACAGTTTTGGCGGTGCCAGTCGCGCGGTAGAGAGTGCAGTGAGTTACGCCACGATACGCGAGCAGTTCGGTCAGCCTATCGGTCGCTTTCAGGGTCTTAAACACCAATTGGTCAATACCGCTGTAGAGGTCGAACCTAGTCGCGGACTGTATTGGTTTGCGGCTCATGCTTTTGACCACATTGCCGGCAAGGCAGAACATGCAGCGGCGCTGGCGAAAGCCCACCTCTGTGATCGCTATTTGCAGACGGCACGGGATACTGTCGAAGCCCACGGTGGAATTGGTTACACCTGGGAGTGCGACGTGCAAATCTATGTGAAACGCGCGATGTTTAATTTTGCCTTCATGGGGCAACCTGCGGTTCATTTCGATCGCGCCGCCGATTTGGCTGGCTGGTAAGCGGGTGTTTCCAAACGAAGGCAACGAGGTAGCAATGTGAATCTACTGTTAAGCGACGAGCAGCAAATGATAGCTGATGCCATCGGCGATGTGCTGCTTCAAGAATACCCGCTTGATCGCCTGCATGGGGGCAGCGCGACAATGGCGCCAAACCAGTGGCAGCAGATAGCCGAACTGGGCTGGTTGGGTCTGGGTCTTGACGATGGGGTTGGTGGGGTTGGCTACGGTTTAGCCGAGGAGATGCTGTTGTGCAGGGCCTCCCAGCGTCATCTTTTGTCGCCTTCGCTGTTGGCCGCAATACTGGGAGCACATGTTGCTGCGGTAAACGCACCTGAGGCAGTCGCGGGCATTGTTGCAGGAGAGACGACGGTTGCTCTGGCGGTTCCCCGCAAGCCGGTTTCTCTACTCGAGGATCTTCTGGACGTTGAGTTGCTGTTGATCGATCCCGAGAATGCCGAGTATGTCCTGCTGTGGGATACAGAGGCCGCAGTGATGCTATCGGCCTCGCAGTTAAAACAGGTAGCCGTGGCTGGTGTCGATAACAGCATTGGCTTGTCTGTGGCGAGCGGCAGTGTCGCCCCCTTTGTCAGAGCTACACGTGGAGAAGCTGATATTTACGCGAGAGCGCTGGTTCTGCTTGCCGCGATGGAAACCGGATTGGCGGAAGGTGTACGTGATATGGCGGTGGACTATGCCAAGGTTCGCGAGCAATTCGGGCAAGCCATCGGCGCGTTTCAGGCGATCAAACATGCTTGCGCCGATATGGCCTGCCGCGTAGAGGCCGCAGATTGCCAGCTGCGTATGGCTGTTGTTTCGCAATCCAGTGGCGAGACAGATCTGTTGGTGCAGGCGGCTGCGGCGCGTCTGCTGGCGGGAGAGGCCGCTCGGGAAAACGCCACGCGCAATATTCAGGTTCACGGAGCGATGGGTTACACCGCTGAATGTAATGCGCATTGGTTTCTGAAGCGTGCTCGCTTGCTCGAGCAGGTCAGCGCACCGCCACGGCACCTCCAGCGCCATGTTCTGGGTCTGCCGGTTGGGCGTTTTGAATCAGTAGGGTAAGTCATTATGGATATCTCGTTTTCCGCCGAAGAACAGGCCTTCCGCGAAGAAGCCCGCGACTGGCTTCGCAGCAATGTACCTATGCAGCCCCGGCCTCACCATGGCGAGGCAATGGTAGAATTTGACCGCGCCTGGCAGCGTCGGCAATTCGATGCAGGCTGGGCGGGGGTGGCCTGGCCAAAGGAATTTGGCGGAAGGGGCTTGAGCCTGTTGCAACAATTGATTTGGCTTGAAGAATACGCCAGCGCGGGCGCTCCTGCGGTGGGGTGTTACTACGTAGCCTTAAACCATGGCGGGCCGACCCTGATTGCGCTTGGTACAGACGAACAGAAGGCATTTTATCTGCCTCGAATACTCAGTGGCGAAACGATCTGGTGTCAGGGCTTCTCGGAGCCGGGTGCTGGCTCCGATCTGGCCAGCTTGCGTATGAGAGCGGAAATCGACGGCGATCATTTGGTCGTTAATGGTCAAAAGATCTGGACCACCTACGCTCAACACGCCCGTTATCAGGAGTTATTGGTACGCACCGATAGCAATGGCCCAAAGAAACACCACGGTATTACCTGGGTCATTTGTGATATGGAGTCACCAGGCATTGATATTCGACCGATCAAATGTATGGATGGTACAGAGCACTTTTGTGAGGTGTTTTACGACAACGTCCGTATTCCGCTGAAAAATGTTGTGGGCGATATCAATGATGGCTGGCGTGTCACCATGACAACATTGGGCTTTGAGCGGGGAACAGGCTTGCTCTTCGATCAGATCGAACTTAATAATTATGTCGAGCACCTGTTGGAGCTATGCCGAAATAAAGCACTGCCCGGGAGTGTGGGTAGAGCCATCGACGACGGAGAGCTGATAGCCAGGCTCGGTAATCTGAAAGCGGAAGTCACTGCGCTTCGCGCCATGAGCTATAAAACCATTTCCACCGCACAGCGCGGAGCGCCGGGGCCGGAGGCGACGATGGTGGCCTTGTATACTGTCGAAACCATGCAGAAGGCCTTTCGTTTGGGTATGGAGCTACAGGGTGGTGATGCGTTGTTGTTGCCCGGCCATCCCGGCAGTATGCAGTTCAATTACCTTAATTCCTTTATTCATACAATTGGTGGTGGGACCTCGGAAATTCGTCGAAATATTATTGGCGAGCGGGCTTTGGGGCTGCCGAGATAGTAACCACGTGGCATTATTATATCACTGTACAATAGCGTTCTTCCCCTGTGCTTTTCACCGAAATACGGTTGAGTTGAGCAAAAAATAACAGAGTAGAATGAGCAGGCGTAAAAGATAAATTATGAAAGAATTTGACTACATTATCATTGGTGCCGGCTCCGCTGGATGTGTTCTTGCAGAAAGACTGTCTGCCGATGGTACAAGTTCGGTGCTGCTTATCGAAGCCGGCCCCCTGGATCGCAGCCCGCTCATTCATATGCCGAAGGGTTTCGGCATGCTGCTCACTGATCCGAAGCACTCATGGAAGTACCAGGTAAGTCCCGAGGAGGGTAATGGGCACCGGCAGGAAGCCTGGTCCCGGGGGAAAATGCTCGGCGGATCGAGTTCGATCAACGGTATGATGTATACCCGCGGTCAGCCAGAGGATTTCGATGGGTGGGCAGCGTCCGGCTGCAGTGGTTGGGCCTGGGAAGATATGCGTCGAGCCTACAAGGCCATAGAAAGTCACGAGCTTGGGGGTAATGACTACCGAGGTGGTGACGGACCGTTGAAAGTGTCTTTATCAGCGGAGCATTATCCTGCTTGCGATGCGTTTATCAAGGCGGGTGGTGAGCTTGGGCTGAAGGTCAGGGAGGACGTAAATCAACCTGACCAGGAAGGCATCGGGTATTCCCCGCGCACCATATGGAAGGGCAAACGACAAAGCGCTGCTGTGGCTTTTTTGCATCCGGCAAAGCATCGAAAGAACCTGACAATTTTGGTGGATACCTATACCGAAAAAGTGGAGTTTGACGGTCGCCGCGCGAGTCAGGTCTTGTGTCGTACAGCAAATGAGCGAAATCGTTTTTCGGCAAAACGTGAGATTATTGTTTGTGCTGGCGCGATTGAAAGCCCTGTGTTGCTGCAGCGCTCCGGTATTGGTAATGCCAGTCAACTTTCGCCACTGGGTATTGACGTTATATCTGACCTGCCGGGTGTCGGTGGCAATTTGCGAGAACACTTTTTGCATGCCATGCAATACCGCGTGAATGCACGGCATCTCAGCCATAATCACCAGTATGGCGGTATTAATCTGGTGAAGAATGCGCTGCGCTATCTTGTTAGCAAGCGCGGTGTACTGGCGTCAACGTCCCATGAAGCGGTAGCCTTCGTCAAAACCCGCAAGGAGCTAGATCGTCCTGATGCGCAGATTGTGATGACGCCGTTTTCGCTGGACTTGCCTCTTGGCGAACAGGTGACCTTTGAGAAACGCCCGGGTATCCAGATATTTTCCTATCCACTCAGGCCAGAAAGTCAGGGCAATATCGCCATTGTCAGTCACGATCCCAGTGTTGCGCCGGTAATTCAGCCTAACTATTTGGCTCACGACTATGACAAAAAAGTGAGTATTGATGCGTTGAGGATAATACGGGATTTCGCGCGGATGCCCTCCTTGTCGCGGATTGTCGAAGAGGAGATACACCCAGGCCCCAGCGTTAATTCAGACGAGGAGATTCTCGACGCATATCGGAACTTCGGCCAATCCGGGTACCACGCTGTCGGCACCTGCGCGATGGGCACTGGTCCGGGTGCGGTGGTCGATCCTGACCTGAAAGTCAAAGGTGTTCAAGGGCTCAGGGTTATGGATTGCTCGGTGATGCCGACAATGGTATCGAGCAATACCAATGCGCCAACAATGGCGATGGCGTGGCTTGCGGCGGAACGGATAAAATCCGGCCCTAATTAAGTCCCGGGAAATATCTTCTTTTCAGCGTGTAACGGATTTTGTTATCTGTTGCCGAGGAGAACGCTAAAGGTAGCCAGTCGACCTATAGCGAGTTCATGGATACTGGCAGCGATCAAGGATTGCTAAACAACACCGGTTTCGAAATTCATGGCTGAACTGTGCTGCTATAAATTTCATCACGAATGCCATTTGCACTCAGGTATTGGGGGCTTATCTCGGTAGAATTTGAGCGCTGTATGGTGATTTGAAATCGGTATCCATGTTATCGGGGAGAATTCATTATAGACGACTGAATTCCCTTTGGTTGATCTGTGCTTTCTATCAGTTCATCCAGTTTTCGACTCGGGCTGAGGGAGTTTTTAATCTGGGCGAGTCGGGGCCACACTGCTCGTCGTCCTGCCAGAATAAGATTTTCGATTTCATTGCCTTTGTACATAAACAGAATGTTGGAGCGTCGGTAGTCCTCGCGGCGTAGGATGACATTGATATCTCCAGTGTACTCTTGATCCAGCAGGCGGTGGCCGATGGTGAGTATGTTCCCCAGAGGTTGAGCGCGGGGTGTTTTTTCCAAAGTATTCTGGCCGAGTTTTAGCGCTTCAAGGCTAGCGTTATAAAAAAATCGTCGTGCGGAGCTATATAGGTTGCTGCGTGAAACAGCGGGTTCTGCGGTGAAAGGCAGAGCCAAGGGATTGATCAGGCTGACAATATAGTGGTTAACGCCATAGAGTCTGGCGAGACGTTTAGCGGGTAGGTCCTGAATCATTGAACCGTCTACCCAGCGGCGTGATGGCAGGTAGGGTATGAGGCGTCCGTGACCATCTTTGCACTCCAATTGTACAGCGCTGGTCATTCCGGGAACGGCGGAAGAGGCCATAGCAGCGGAGCGAAGTGTCACATCCGGTGAGGTGATGGCGTTCAGCAGTCGTGCTTTTTGGTGACGCTCCACCGGTGCTACGGAAATATTGATATAGCGTCCGGTGTGTTCGTAGGCTTCTTGAAAGGTCATTTTGCTGCAAAAACTATCGATAAGTTCGGTTCGGATTTCGGCAGAGATTTTACCGCTGCGGTCGTTGAGGCTCTGCCAGACTTCTTTGCCTGTAAGTCGGGAATAACGTTTGCGCTCAAAATAGCCCGACGCGAATTCTTCATCTGTCATTGCGCCAACCTGGACGCTGACCCATGATCCGGCGCTGGCACCTGAGATTACATTCGGTAGGCAACCTTGTTCTGCCAGTTCCGCGACCACCCCGTGGTGAAAGTAAATTAAACCTGCACCGCCGCTTAACATTAACGCTGAGCGACCATAGCAATGACTGGCTCGGCGCAGAAAGTCGGTTTTTTCGTTGTGCTTCAGACCTTGGCGCGGGTCCTTGCTGATGAGCTCGAACGCCTCTGTGAGACTGGCGATATACTCCTCGATCAGGTGCTTGGTGCCGACTTTGCTGCGGTGGTATAAGCGGGCATCGCCCATTCCCCCCATATTTCCGTGAACCCCTTCATTGAGGTGACGCAGGAGAGCGCTGACATCTCCGCTGTGGAGCAAGGTGTCGATCCGAGATTTCCTGCGCCGAATCTCGGCGTAGTCGTAAAGACGAGTGCGTTCGACGGCCCGCCATTGGTACAGGCCACTGATTTCGTCGTGTCGATTAGCTAGGGCCAGCCATTCGTCATAGTGAGTTGCGTTGGCCATGGCGCGACCCACACTGTCGAGGTCGGGCGCTTGCTTCATCAGTGATACTATTTTATGAACGCTCAATTTGAGTCTCCGGAAGTGAGTGCCGCAGCGGCTGCGATTACTGCTTGGCTTTTCCCGCTTTGGTTGATCTGGTGCGTGTCGGGACTTTCTTCTTCTGTTGCTTTTTTTCCAGAGCTTCGAGCTCATCAAGGAGGTATACCGACACTTTCTGGATGTGGGGCAGAATGTCCGGGCAGGAGGTAAACGCGAAGTCGAGGTTGCCGTTGTAGCTACTCACCGTGATATTGACGCCAGCACCCTCTACTAACACTGATGGAATATACCAGGACTCCATTTTGGCGCCGTTGTAATAGAGCGCGTCTTTTGAACCCGGTACATTTGAAATGAGCAGATTGCTGAAGCGCCGAGCGATACTGTTTTCCTTCGACGCCAGATCCAGCATGGCGGGAAGGCCAGTCATAACCATCCATGCCTGCATGCCCTGGGGAGACATTTGCTGCATGTGCTCCTTTGCCGTTTTGCAGCAGTCCATGACGTATTGCATTCTCAATAGGGGATCTTCGATATGGCTGCCAATGGGAACCAGTAGGTTTGCCAAGGCATTTCCGCCGCTCATTGAGGCATCATTGCTTTTAAGTGCCATCGGGACCGCTGCGACCAATGATTTTTCAGGCAGGGCGTCGATCTCGGGCAAAAAGCGATGCAAAGCACCGCCGATCAGGGTTAGCACGGCGTCGTTGATGGTTGCGCCTTCCACCGAGACTGCGCGCAGGCGCTCTATACTGATCGACTGTGTAGCGACGCGGCGCCGCCATGTCAGAGAATCGCCCATTGGCGATTTCGGTGCAGTATAGGGTGCGATTAATTCACTGTTTTTATCTGTGGCCGCGATGAGTGATTCGCGGGCTGCTGCTGTCAGGCTTTTTACTGAGCTAAAGCTGCTTTTAATTTGCTTGCGCAGCACGTCCGGCAGAAGTCTAGGGCTTTCCTTGATTTCCTTGTGGACTGATTTTGGTAGACCAACCGCCCAGAATGGCACCATATTCCGCTTTTCCGGGTCTGTGCTGAGCATACAAGTTTGCCAGCGTAGGCCTCGCATTCCATCGAACATGGCATGGTGGCCTTTGGTCAGAATGGCAAAACGCCCATCGTCCATCCCCTCTATCAGGTGGCATTCCCATAGGGGACGGGAAAAATCGAGCGGCTGAGAGTGAATATGGGAAACAAGTTCGCCAAGCTCCTTCTGGCCACCGGGCGAGGGTAAGCCCCAGCGGAAAAAGTGTTGATCCAAATCTACGTGATCAAGGGTTTCCCAAACGGGAGCGAGCTTTCGTATCAGCGAGTCCTGGTTTAGTTTCCAATTGCAGGGTGCCTCGCTGACGGGGATTGCGCGCATCGCGTCGTAGAGTTTGCGCAGGAAGTCGGGGCCGGCGTCGGCAGGGGGAGAAAAGATCTGCAGGCCGCAGCCGTGACGGGGGGCGTTTTCTGCCTCTGTATGGACGAACATCGCGTCAAGTAAGCCTAGCTTTTGCATGGTGTATACCTTATTAGTGTTTGTGTTATTTCTATTGTGTGTCAGCGAGTTTGCGCTGGCCTGCAGGCCTCTGCTTGTTTTCTTTTGCTTCCTCCCGGTTGGTAGTGCTCCAGACCGGGATAGGGTATTGAGTCCCAGTAGTCGCCTTGTACGCCATAGATAAACAGCCTGGCGTAAAGGCGGCAAAGTTCATCCGATGAGGTCTTCAATCGGGGGTCTTGCAGCATTCTTCCTTTAATGTGTTCAACGCTGACTATGTTCCGCTCCATTCGGCAGGCGGAATGCACCGGTGAATCGAGTATCATCAGATTAGCTTGCAAGGTTCCACTGTCGGCGGGCCAGGGCGTCCATTGCGGGAGTGTTTGCTTGCCGTTTGAGCTGGGGTGGGCGCTAGTGGCGAAGGAAATCCAGTATTGGCGAATGGCTGCGCTGAGCGCAGTCATTTCCCGAAAACGCCGGCGGCCCAGAAGAAAGCGCAGCCAGGGACGCTCGGCAATCAGCCCGAACATAAACATAACTTCAAGCCCGTGTCCGGCACCGATAAGCACGGAAAGGTTTATCAAGGGCAGTCGCGGCCAGTCGTCCCAGTCAAAGCGGTAGGCAAAGACCGGGGCAGTGTTGTGTTTGACCAGACTTAAGGCGACTTCATCGACCGCAGCTGCCCGCCACATTTCCGATAGATAACGTCCATCGCGTTCGTATATAACAGGGTCCTTCGGCGTGGGTATTCGGCCAAAGCGCATATTGACGTAGTCGTCCGTATCGCCGGCCATAAACAGTTTGAATTCGTCGCGGTTGGCTCCGACCATCAGGGGTACTGGATTGTGCTTGTCGGGGTCGGCGAAAGCCTCGTGCCATGAGCAAGTGGGGAACACGGCACCATCGGCTATGGGGCTCGGTGTAGCATACATGCCCATTATCACTTCATTGAAGGGACTCAATAGTTCTTCGGCGCTCAGGCTGTAGAGAAAATCCCTAATTGCATCGGCGTCCATCGCGTCCTGCAGTGTGCGTGCTTCAACAGCGGAGTTTGCTCGACCTGTTTTTTGCAGGAAGAGATTAATCATCTCCCTGGAGCTGTGGCGATGGCCGGGAGAGGGGGCATCTGCATAGTTTTGGGCTTGGTCGATGGTGTGATGGATGGTCACCGCGCTTTGGGCAATCGCGCGATGAAATAACCCTCGGGCCTGAGGTACCAACACCATGCTCAGCGTATTGATCCCGCCTGCCGATTCGCCAAATACGGTTACGTTGTCGGGGTCACCGCCGAACTCGGCAATATTATCCTGTACCCAACGCAATGCCTGTACACAGTCCAGTGTGCCAAAGTTGCCAGAAGCGTCTTCCGGTGTTTCGGCCTCCGCGCTCAACGCCGAGTGATAAAACCAGCCGAGTATGCCGAGGCGGTGGTTAAAGGTGACGACCACCACCTCACCGTTGGCGGCGAAGTAGGGAATGTTGTATGCGGAAAGGTCGGCCGCGCCGGCAGAGTTACCGCCACCATAAATCCACACCATCACAGGAAGTTTCTTACCGGACTTTTCCGGCGACCAGATATTCATATACAAGCAGTCTTCGCTGCCGGCGGGCCGATTGTAGGCTTCTTTGGGGAAGCCGCCGCTGGCGCTGCCGATTTGAGCGGGTTTGTTGCCGGCCTGCAGGGCGTCGCGCACCCCAGTCCACGGCGTGGGTGGGCGGGGCGCCTTCCAGCGTAGTTCACCCACGGGGGGCGCGGCATAGGGGATCCCTTGCCAGGACAGCAAGCCATTTTTATCCCTGAAGCCGATAACCTCTCCGTAGCGGGTGCGGCGAAGACTCTCGGGAACAGCGCTGCGTTCCTGATTCGTTGCGGAATTTTTTTTGAGCAAATAGATCGCGCAGAGGATTACAGTGAGAGTGGCGATCGCGAAATAAGGCATGACGTTCCTCAGTAGCACTGATAAATGTGTGTGAGCATACTTGCGTAGCTACCAGAGTCGCTTTGGTTTTGTGAAATATGCGCATATAGGTGTCTCAGCGTTCAGCCGCTACATTTCCGATCAATGAGCTCGCGCTGGGGCATCGTTTTTGGAACAAATTGCCAATCGTTTTTAGTCTTTTAAAAAGCATACCTAGTTATACAATAGCCTATTGCCACGTATATAACAAGCTTGGGCTACTCCTGGGCGAGTCAGGGAGCAAACGTAACCCTTTACTGTTATTTCCCTCGGCCGGGACAGAAAGTCTGGGATATACGCCATATAAGCAATGCTATTATCGCGACAATGACACCCAGCAGATGTGCTTCTACGGCAACCCGTGCATTAATCAGCGGAGCGATGGGAATAATCGAGGTGCCAACCAGGGTTTCAAATGCGATTTTTACGATAACAAGCCATGCTATAACCAAGGACATCCGTTTGCCCTGGAGTGCGTCCAGCGCAGACAGTAAAAGCAGTATTCCGTGAATTAATCCCGATAGGCCGTAGTAATCTTCCTCGCCTGGAATAACCATAAAGAGCGATACGCCGAGAATTAATGAAAACCCGGCAGTCACTCGCCATATACCGATACGTGATAAGCGGTTTTCATACAGAACAAAGACAATTGCCAGCGCGCTGACATTTGTTTACCCAGGCTGGGCTGATATGGCGTGCGCCCCTGAGAGCGCTTGCGCGTTCGGCATGCTCTGCGTGCTAAAATCGCACTCGTGTTCGCAGGGAGCGGTCTACGTCATATGTCAGTACTTTAGCGTTAGCTGCGCGGCGATAGTTCGTGGTGGTGCAAGAGCGCCAAAGTAGCTGGGGTTCTCAAAAGTCGGCAACAGGCTGGAAAGCGGTGCAGTCGCTTTGAATGACAGATTGCGCTCATTGGTAAGGTTTCTTCCGATCAGCGAAATCGTCCAGCTTTCGTTAATACTGCCGAAAGAGAGATTTCCGTTTACCGTCATAAAGGCGTCGCGATAAGTGTTGGGGTCGCCGAAAGCATCAAATAGTGCGTCATCGGTGTAAGAGGCCTGTACACTGGCGTTCACGCTGTAAGAATCAAGCACCGTGCCTCTGTAGCGCATACCCGCGCTTCCGGTATTTTTCGGAGCATTTGCCATACCCTGTCCAGATAGATCCTGGACGCCGTCTGTGCAGCCTTCGCTTTCTGTTTGACCGCCGTAGCATGGGGCGTCTGCAAATGTCTCATATTCAGCGACGGTGTAGGCATAAGCGATGGAGAGCCATAATTGCTCGGTCAGAGCGAGTTGCCAGTCTGACTCAAAACCCTCGGTCGTTGCACTGCCTGCGTTGGTGGCGATCAGAGTAAACTGGCTGGACGGCAGGTACTGAAGCTGCAGATTGGTGTAGTTGCTTTGGAATGCTGCTAGAGATAATCGCATTCGGCCATTAAAGGCCTCGATTTTGGTGCCGACTTCAATCCCGTCTACCGTTTCATCGTCGAACTCAAATTCCTGAGCGGGCTCGCCGTTGGCGTCTACTCCCGAAATGCTTTCAAATCCGCCTGATTTATAACCCTCTTTATAGGTTAGATAGAGTTGTGCGGAGTCTAGGTAGTCGGTGAGCAACTCGTAGTAATCCCACTGAAGGGTTGCGGAAGGGTGGAAGTATTCAACCTCGCGGGTGCCCTTCAGGTTGTTAATGTCTGTGCGACCGATAAAGGTTCCGACCGCCTTCCCGCCGCGCTCATTACTTTGGGGGTCGCGAAGGTCTCCGGATATCTGGTTATAAAGTGCATCCTTGGACTCGATGTTGTAGCGTGCGCCGAAGTTCAGGCTTAGTGCCGAAGTGATTTCCCACGTTACATCTCCAAAAACAGCAAAGGTGTCTGAGGTGGTTTCAAGGCTCGCGGCAGAGCTAAAGCCCGCTCCATCCAGGGTTAAGCCGCTCAATGTATCCAGCAGTGCGGCAGGCAGTAATATCTCGGCAACGACGTTGGGTAAGCGGAAATCGGCAAAGGTCCCCGCCGCTCTATTCTGCGATTCGTAGTAAATACCCAGCATGGGGGTTAGCTTGTTGAATTCATTAAAGTCGACACGAATTTCCTGAGATATCGTGCGGCTTTTATCGGGAAAGCCCGCATCGATAAACTCGGTATTGGTATAGTCAGTATCGACCCCCGAGTAGGTGTCCAGAGTCTGGTAGCCGGTAGTTGATGTGACTGACAATCGTGAAAACTCGGCCTCCAGGGCTAATGTGTGGCTTGACAGTTCTCCGAATTTGCCAGAGTTGTCGATTCCACGTTGATAAAGCGGCTGCGCGGTGATGCCGCCGATCAATTGCCCTTCATAAAGAACGTCATTCGCCTGACAGTCGTCGGTGCTGCCGATCGAGCCGAGAAAGCTACGGTAGGTTGGATCGCATTGCATAAGCTCTGACCCGATGCCGACCTCCTCAAAGTCGCTGTGAAAATAGATGTGGGCGACAGACAGATTATCAGTTGCTGCCCATGTGAGGGTGGTGCGGAGCAGGTCTCGCGTTAAATTGGGCGAATTCTTGCCTAAATAGGTTTGTTGATACCCTGTGTTTTTCCGTCGTTGGGCGGCGATCCTTCCGGCTATGCGTTCGGTCAGAGGTGCGGCTATCGCGACCTCGAACAGTTGTTCTTCTGTCTCTGGCTCATAGCTGGTGCGCAGGGAGGCTTCCAGTTCCTGTCCGGGGCGGCGTGTCATCACATTGATCAGACCGGCCGTCGTATTTTTGCCAAAGTCTACTCCCTGAGGGCCTCGCAAGACTTCGATTTGCTGAATATCGAACAGCCCACTTTGGAACCACTGAGCGTTGGTGTAGAACTGTCCGTTTATAGCCAGTCCAACGGTCATGTCGAAGGGGTTCAGGGAGCTTATTGTACCGATTCCGCGCATGGAGACAGAGGGCACCCCGGTAGGAGATTTTGATATGTCGAGGTTGGGAGTCGACTCGGCAATATTGTTGAAATTTGACGAGCCAAAGGCGTCCAGTTCTTCACCGGAAATGGCCGACACCGAATAGGTGGTGTCCATCAGCGATTCATCGCGCTTGCGAGCCGTAACAACAACCTCTTCCAGCATCTGTGACAGTGCGTCCAACGGGGTAAGCGAGAAGGCCAGGACGGAAGAGAGCAGGACTCGGTGCGTTTTCATGGTAAGGATGCTATCCATTGTTATCATCATTATTTTGAAAAAAAATAGTAATCTAAGTGATAGTTGTCGGCAAGCGGTAGATCCTTCGCATTTCACATAGCCACAGTGAGCCTCGCTATGTGTAATAAATACAGGGGGCGTCGGTGGCTTGCCGTGTAGCTAACGGATGTGTCGTCAAATTGCGGGCGCGGCACGATCTGTCGGTGGCCAGGAGTTCGGCTTATCCGTCAATGCTATCGGGAAAGCGTAAACCGATCCGCTTCGGGTCAACGGCCAGGGGGCGTTCATAGGAGGGGTCCAGCTTGTCTCTGCGGGGGATGCCAGTACCGAGGAACGCGTCGAGGGCTTCACGTGGCATCGGTACTTCGCCTGGGGCACCTGACCAGTCGATGAGGCATTTGCGAGTAACGATGCCCCATTGCCCATCGCGTTTTTCCAATCTGTCGATGTAGCGTCCTCCGCCGAGGGAGAGGGGTGCGCCGTGCTTGTTCATTGCTGCAAACATCCAATAGGTTTCGGTGTGAGCCGTGTCGCCGTCGAGTTCGCAGGTGTGATTGGTGACAATGTGCTGGGTGCTGTGCTGATAGGTGGTGTGGTGGTTAATGGCCCAGTTGGCGAAGGCCTCGCGGTCCCCGACAAACATGCCATGATCATCTATGGCATCCGGGTGATAGACCGATACCAATAGTTCCCTGTCCAGGCGATCGACGCCCCGGCAGTAAAGGTGCATGCAATCCAGTATGGCCTGTCGGTCTGCCAGCTCGGTTACAGTGGCAACTAATTGCTGTTGATTCATCGTAAGCATCCTCTTGTTATGTTTATGGGTTGATTGCAGGTGAACGGAAATGTCCAGATCAAACAAAAACTATACCTAGTATACCAATTGGTTGATTGTAGGGGCAGAGCCGTTTGGTGCGCAATGGGTAAATGTCAGGCTGGCAGCCAGTGTGCGGTCTAAGTAATTGTACCTACGGGGCCGAGTAAAGTCGGTTTAACTTAGGTAGATTTGGAGCGGTTTATTGGGAGTTTCTTAATGGTGTGAGCGTAACATGCTGATATATATCGTTTTACTGTGACAGGCTTTGAGTTCGGCTAATAGGGTCAGCATTCTGGTGTTGGGAATGGCGGGTGCGGCGAGCGGCTTGCGAAAGACCAATAAATAGATTACCTTTTATACCCTTAATTAATAATGAGCATTTCAAGAGGGCTTCTCTGTGCCACATAAATATCCCTTATACAGTCTTAAAAAGTGCGCTTATATTCCGTTGTTGGCGGCGACCCTGCCAGTGTCGCCACTTGCCCAGAGTTCACAGGTCATAGAGGAAGTAGTTGTTGTAGCGAGGAAGGTTGAAGAATCAATGCAGTCTACGCCGGTGGCTGTTACGGCGGTGACTTCAGCTGCCATTGATAAACAGCAGTTGGTTGATATATCAGCGCTATCTGCAGCAGTTCCAAATCTGGTGGTGTCCAGCGCTGTCGCGCAGCCTGGCTCAGCCACCCTGTTTATGCGTGGGCAAGGGTCGCTTGATGGTTTGATCGCGATTGACCAGGCCATTGGTGTATATGTCAACGGCGTATATGCTGCACGCTCGACGGGGGGCTTGCTGGAGTTTTTTGACGTAGCGCAAGTTGAGGTGTTGCGGGGGCCGCAGGGTACGCTCTTCGGTCGAAACACCACTGGCGGTGCGGTTAACGTAATCACCACTCGGCCTTCCCAGGAGTTGGAAGGTTCGGCTCGCGTGGATGTCGGGAACTACAACCACAAGTTGTTTCGTGGCGTGCTGAACTTGCCAGTGAATGACGCTTTCGCGGTTCGTGCGGCATACCAGCACAAGGAGCAGGATGGCTTCGGTAAAAACCTGCTGCTTGATCGCGAGACGGGTGGTTTTGATAACGACTACCTGCGGTTGACGGCGGAGTTCTCGCCTGAGGATGCTCCTTACAGCGTTTTACTGGCTGCCGATCGATTTGAAATGAGCACTGCCGGGGAGACTGTGGGGCTGAAATCCTGGCGTCCAACCCAGGCTAACCAGGCGGTGATTGCGGCGTGTTCCGGGCAGATTCCCGGCGCAGAATCCTTGGCTCAGGCCTGCCCCTATGGTCGTCCTGGTGGGGATACCTACGATAATTATTTACAGGGAAATGGTCTGATTAATGACTTTCACGATACGTTTTCTCCAGCGGCGGCCTATGGTGAGGTTGAGAATTACGGCTTCTCGGCCACGGTGGATGCTGATCTCAGCGAAACGCTTTACTTCAAATCTATAACCGGTGTCCGTGGTGTGGAGATGGCGTCGTTGACGGATAACGACGGTACTCCCTATGTGTTGACCGGTGGCGTAGAAGACGATCACGGTAACTTTATCAAGCAGTCCCAGTTTAGTCAGGAACTGCAGCTGAATGGTACCGCGCTGGATAGTCGGCTGAGCTGGATTGTTGGTTTGTATTATTTCATTGAAGAAGGCGACGATGACTCTATTAGTGGCGCGTTGTTTCCGATAAATCCAGCTATCGGTTATGTCGATGCTGAGATCACCAACAAGAGTCGCGCGGTTTTTGCCCAGCTCAACTTTGATCTTTCAGAGCGTCTGCGAATGACGACGGGTCTTCGCTACACTGAAGACGAGCGGGAAATGATATCGAGAAACCGCGATCGTAATGCCTTTACCGGCGCGGAATCCAGTTCCCTGCCACCGGAAACTCTGGATGGGGATCCGAATGACCCTTTCCGTGCAACGTTTAAGCGTGACTATGATTACTGGTCGTCAATGTTCGGTCTTGATTACCAGATCAGCGATTCGCTGTTCAGTTATTTGAAGGTCAGTCGGGCCTACCGTTCAGGCGGGCTTAATACTCGGGTGGTAGCGGGTGGAACGCCGCCGATTGGCTTTGACCCAGAAGAAGTAACCGATGTGGAAGTGGGGGCGAAGTTCGACTTCTGGGAAGGGCGTGGGCGCTTGAATACAGCTGTGTTCCACACTGACTTCAAGGACATTCAGCGCAACCTGACCGGTGTCACCGATGACGGGCGACTAGTTTCGGGTATTGATAATGCGGCAGAGGCGGTGATTCAGGGCGCAGAGTTTGAATTGCAGTTACTGCCTGTGGAAAATTTGACCCTATCCGCCAACGTCGGCTTGACTGTTTATGAATACAAAGAGTTTATCAACAGCATCAACGGTCAGGATTTGTCGGATACGCCCTTTATATACTCGCCTGAAATGACCTACGGCGTGTCGGCAGATTATGACATACCAATGTCCGGCGACAAGCTGCTCAATCTTAACGTTAACTATGCGTATAAAGATGATATGTACGCGCTGGCACTGAAAGACCCCGAACTAAACGATGAGGAAAATCGTGAATTGAGGGACACTGCCAAAATGGATGGTTATGGATTGCTCAACCTCCGGCTGGCCCTGTCTTTTGGCAAGAGCGACGTTGAGGTCGCGCTATGGGGTCGAAACGTCCTGGACAAAGAGTATGAAACCCGGTTGCTGCCTTTGGAAAATACACCGCTGGGCATCACCTCGTATCAGCCGGGTGCGCCACGTACCTTTGGTGTATCGATCAGTAAATCCTTCTAGGCTCTCATGCTTGCCCCGCGGAGTACGCGGGGCTTTTTTTTATACGTGTCGGGATTGCCTGTTAAGTCTGGTTAGGCAACGGTACTGCGTTAGGCATGCCAGCTCGATACTTTCCTGTTTATTCGTTTCAAATACCCTTCATTATTGCAGTGAGTTTGGCGGCGCGCCGGGTTTGAATGCCGGAGCGAGTTGCCGTTTTATTTGATGTTGTCCGCTGTAAGTCTCTTGTTGCTTAAATAGAATACCTATTATACTATTTGTATATGGTTGGTCCGCGCTGCCGTTATATGCGCCTGTGCGTGGTCAGTCGAATAACAATATCTAATTAACCGACATCAAAAGCAGTGCTATGAATATCAGCTCCCAGATCAAGCAGTCTCTCACTGATGCCAGGCTCTCGAATGCCCTCGAGTATCAAGGCAACTGGTTCAGTTGGCAGGATTTAAGTCGCCATGCCGGGTCGCTCCAGCAGGTGCTGGGTCATGCCGGTTTGGGTGAGGGGGCGAGGGTGGCGCTGGTTGCCCGCAATCGGCCAGCCCATGTTGCAGCCCTGCTGGGGTTGATGGCCTCGCGGTATACCACTGCAATGGTTTATGTGGCCCAGCCAGAGCAGGAGCTGGCCGCGGAATTGGTCAACATGGCTGTTCCTGCGGTGATCGCCGACGCAGAAGACTGGACTCCGGGGCTCATATCCGCCGTCAAGGCCGCCGGAGTGATGGGCTTGTCCGTATCGGGAAGGCTGCCGTCGGGTTTACAGGTCGAAAAGATCTGTGACCTCACTAACTTATCTCTCGCCTTGGTAGGCCAGTCCGAGACTGCTATTGAAATGCTTAGCAGTGGTACGACCGGAAAACCCAAGCGCATAGCCATCAGTTACACCACGCTCGATAAGGCTGCGGCCGGTATGGTCAAGGTGGGCGATGCCGCACCTACTGTCGATATTCTGCCCTTTCCAATCGGCAATATCAGTGGTTTGTATTTTCTCATTCCCGCCTGCCTTAACCAGCAGGCGCTGGTGCTGCTGGAAAAATTCCGTCTCGATGATTGGCTGCGTGCGGTAAAGGCTTACCGCCCCAGCTACTGCGCGGTGCCGCCGCCGGCGATAAAAATGATTCTGGACCGAAAAGTGGCCAAGGAAGACCTGCAAGGCCTTGCTGCACTGGGTGTGGGTGCGTCTCCGCTGGATCCGGAGGTGCAAAAGACGTTTCAGGACTACTACGGAATCAGCATCCTGATTGGCTACGGGGCGACGGAGTTCGGCGGCGTTATTGTAGCGTGGACGCTTGAGGAGCATCAGCTTTTTGGCGACGTCAAGCTGGGCAGCGTGGGTCGCGTCCGCGAGGGTGTTGAAATTCGAATTATCGACAGTGAGAGCGGGCATCCACTGCCGTTCGGTGAAGTAGGGATACTTGAGGCGAAAGTAGATCGCATTGGTAGCGAGTGGTTGCGCACAACTGATTTGGCGATGATGGATAGTGAAGGATTTGTTTTTATAAAGGGGCGAGCGGACGACACCATTAATCGGGGGGGCTTTAAAGTGCAACCCGAGAAAGTTGAAGCCGTTCTGCGTCGCCACAAGTCGGTATCGGAGGTGGCTGTTGTCGGTCAACGTGACGATCGTCTGGGGCAAATCCCCGTTGCGGTAATAGAACTAAAAGAGGGCTTATCGCCGCCGTCCTCAGCAGAGCTTGAGGATCTGGCGCGGCAGGTATTGCGTCCCCAGGAAGTGCCAGCACGTTTTCTTACCTTTAAAGAACTTCCCCGCACTGCATCACTGAAGGTGCGGCGCAAGGAAGTACGCGAGCGCTTGGGCGAGGCTGGTGAATTGGGTTGAACAACCTCTGATACTGATGGTCGCCGCGGCTGTGATAGGTAAAGACAGCCGGGCCTGACCAAGAATAAATGATGACGGGAGAGATATGGCCAACGATCAAATAGAGTTAATACCTGTTCGTGAAGATTTCGTTCCAAAGGACGTGTATCTGTCCGAGAAATTTGCGCGCCTGGAAAAAGAGTATCTTTGGCCCAAGGTCTGGCAAGTGGTTTGCCGTGAAGAGGAGATACCTCGGGTAGGCGACTACGTGACCTATGAAGTGCTTGACGAATCCTTTGTTATCGTCAGGACCGATGCTGAAACCATCAAAGCCTATCACAACGTCTGTCAGCATCGTGGCAGAAGGTTAGTCGAAGGTTGCGGCAGGAAGGCGCGCTTGCGCTGTCGCTTCCATGGTTGGACCTGGAATTTGGACGGTAGCCTCGCGGAAGTGCTGGATCGCAGCGACTGGGACGGCTGTGAGGATATGTCCGATGCCGATCTGGCATTGAAAGAACCGTTGATCGACTTCTGGCAGGGTTTTGTCTTCATCAATATGGACTCCAATGCCGAGCCGTTGGAAAAATACCTCGACCCCGTGCCGAGCTATTGCGACGGCTTTGAATTCTCAAAAATGCGTTTCCATTGGAGCAAGTCGGTGCGTTTGCCGTGTAACTGGAAAGTTGCGCTTGAGGCATTTAATGAGGGCTATCATGTCGCGGCGACCCATCCACAACTGCTGGATACCGTTGGCGACGATCGCACAGTCTCCTTTGCCTTTAACAAGCACGGGATGTTTGGTTACTTCGAGGGCACACGACCTCTGGGTACACCGAGTCCACGCACTGGAAAGCCAGTCCCTGACGATATCCGTCCGGGGCTGATTCAATATATAGACCAGATTGATAAAACCCTGAATGCGATTATTACCCACCGCGATGCTGCGGCCTCACGCCGTCTGATGACCGACGCTTCGGCAGATGATGATCCAATGGAACTGCTGGGTAAGCTTGCCGGATTTATGCAGGAGGCCGCCGTGGCAGACGGCGCCGGTTGGCCTGATATGTCCTTTGAAGATGTCTATAAGGCGGGTACAGACTGGCATGTGTTTCCCAATTTTGTATTCCTGCCCTATCCTGATGGGGCGCTGTTTTATCGGTCCCGTCCGGACGGCGATAACCCCGACAGCTGTATCTACGATATCTGGGCATTGGCGCGATTTGCGCCGGGTGCCGAGCCCGAATTGAAGCACGAAAAATTTTATGGAAAAGACGATTGGCGAGAGCAGGATAACTTCGGTCTGATCCTGACTCAGGATTTTCAAAACATGCACAACGTGCAGCGCGGCATGAAATCCAGCGGCTTCTCCGGTGCTCGCACCAACCCGAAGCAGGAAAAAGTGTTGTCAAATTTCCACAAAGTACTTATTGAAAACTATCTCAACGGTGAGGCTTCCAAGTGAATTCCTGGGATGAAGTCTACGATTTTGTAGTGATAGGCAGCGGCGGTGGCGCCAGTGGTGCATTGAAGGCCCATGCCGAAGGAATGCGCTGCCTGATCGTAGAAAAGAACCCGCATTTCGGCGGATCCACCGGCCTTTCAGGTGGAGTGTGGTGGATTCCCAATAACCCGCTGATGAAAAAGCGTGGGTACGAGGATTCCTATGCCAGAGGTCGGCAGTATCTCGACGCCGTCGTGGGAGAAGAGCAGCCAGGCTCTACGGATGCGCGACGCCGGGCGTATATTGAAAATGGCCCAAGGCTGTGTGAATTTTTGATGCGCCAGGGCATGGAAATGGAGGCAGTGGAATTTTGGCCGGACTACTATGCCGACCTTCCCGGTGGCGAGAGTCGCAGTCGCTCCGTTGTTCCCAAATTGTTTAACCTGAAGGAGCTGGGTAGCTGGCTACCAAAACTGGCGACCTACCCTGGCTTTGACATGCCATTACACAGCAACGACGTGTCGCCTATTTCCACGATGATGACCACGTTGGCTGGGAAGAAAGCCGTCGGCAGAATGGTGAAACAAATCATAGTGGATTTTTTCCTGGGGCGGAAAACCCGTGGGCAAGGCGCTGCTATGCAAGGGCGTATGCTCAAGCTGTTGCTCGATAAAAAGGTAGACCTCTGGCTGAATTCGCCGGTGGTTGATCTGATTGAAGAAAACGGAAAAGTCGCTGGGGTGCTGGTTCGTCGGGACGGCAAGCTGGTTCGTGTCGCAGCGAGTCGAGGGGTATTGATTAGCAGTGGCGGCTTTGCGCGTAACCAGAAATTACGCGACCAATACCTGCCAACGCCGACCGACGCAAACCTGAGCAGTGCCAATCAGGGTGACACCGGCGAGATGCTGGAGGCGGCGATTCAACTTGGCGCAGATACCCACAATACCGACGCGGCGATATGGGTATTGACCTCCCGTTGTCCCGACGGTAGCCCCGCGCCCGGGCAAATTATCAACGGTAAAGATTACCCTTTCCTGCATGTTATCGATATCGGTAAACCAGGCTTGATTATGGTCAACCAAAAGGGGCAGCGATTTGTGAATGAATCAGCCTCTTACATGCATGTTGGCGAAGAAATGTACCGAACCGCATCGGTGCCGTCGTGGATTATCACCGACCACAGTAATAGAAAGCGCTATCCCTGGGGAGGGACGACATTGGGTGCGCCGAAGAAATGGCTGGAAAGTGGTTATTTACGACGCGCTGATACCATTGAGGAGTTGGCCGTGTTGTGCGGTATCGATCCAGATGGTCTGCAACAGACGGTTACCCGCTTTAATCGTTACTGTGAAGAGGGAAAAGATCTTGACTTCGGCCGAGGGGCTAATGCCTACAACCATTGGAATGGGGATTTTTCCAATAAACCCAATCCGAGTCTCGGACCACTACGCAAACCGCCTTACTACGCGATAACGGCCTTCCCCGGAGACGTGGGCACCTTTGGTGGTTTGGTTTGCGATGAAAATTCCAGAGTTCTGCGTAAAGACGGTACGCCGATAGAAGGTCTCTACGCGGCGGGAAATTGCACCGCCAGTGTCATGGGCAAAACCTACCCAGGGGCGGGTGCAAGTATCGGCGCAAGCTACGTATTTTCCTATTTGGCTGCGGCTCATGCCAGCGGCAAGCCATGAATGTATAGCGAGGTGTAATGATGAAAGAAACACAGCAGCCAGACCGGGAAGTACTTCTGGATATGTATCGACGAGTCAATCTGATATATCAGAACGACGAACGTCTGCGCTCTGCGATACGCTCAGGAAAGATTGCTACCACCTATTATTCGCCCCGGGGGCAGGAAGTTATTCCCGCTGCCGTGTCGGTGAATCTCACTGATGAAGATTACATTTGTACGATTTATCGGGGTGTCCATGACATGCTGGCGAAAGGCGCGCCGGTAAAGGAAATCTGGGCAGAAATAGGTGGTCGAGCCACAGGGACCTGCAAGGGCAAAGGCGGGCCAATGCATATCACCCACCCAGCGACCGGAGTGATGGTTACCACGGGGATCGTTGGCAGCTCGCTGCCGATTGCCAACGGCCTGGCCTGGGCGTCACAGCTTCGTGACGACAAGCGGGTTACCGTGGCCTATTTCGGTGATGGCGCATCCAATATCGGTGCGGTACACGAAGCCATGAACATGGCGGCGGTGAAGAAATTTCCGGTGGTGTTTGTTTGCCAGAATAATGGTTATGGCGAACACACTCACTATAGCCTGTCTACCTCGGCGCGGCAGATTTCCGATCGCGCCGCGGGATATCAGATGCCTGGAGTAACGGTAGATGGTAATGACCCGGTTGCGATGTATGTCGCGGCAAAGGAAGCCATTGACCGGGCACGTAATGGTGATGGCCCGACGCTTATAGAAGCGAAAACCTTCCGCTTTATGGGGCATGTGCTGGGTGACGCCGATGGTTATATGGACAAGGAAGAAAAGAAACAGGCTATGGCCAACGACCCTGTGCCACGATTCCGTCAGTGGATGCTGGATCAAGGGCATGCACAGGAAGAGCAGTTGGCAGAAATGGAGGCCGCTATCACCGCTGAGATCGATGAGGCTCTGGCGTTTACCCTGTCGAGTCCCATGCCCGACGTTGCCGAGCTGAAACGTGACGTATTCGCAGAGGAGTTAAACTAATGAGCGCGAAAGTGAATTTTATTCAAGCGATAAATATGGCGCTTGATGATGCGATGGCGGAAGACGACGGCGTTCTGGTGCTTGGTGAAGACGTCGCCGACCCCCAGGAAGGCGGTATTGCTGGCGTCACCAAAGGTTTGTCCAGCAAATATGGCGAGCTGCGTGTGATGTCTACGCCGATAGCTGAGCAGGCCATAATGGGTGCAGCAATCGGTGCCGCGATTACCGGATTCAGACCGGTAGCGGAAATTATGTTGATGAATTTTACCACCGTTGCGATGGACATGATTATTAACCACGCGGCGAAACTGCGGTTCATGTCAGGGGGGCAAACCAGCGTTCCTCTGACCATCCGTACTATGACAGGAGCAGGTTTTGGCAATGGCGGCCAGCACTGCGACTACCTTGAAGCGTGGTTTGCCCACACCGCCGGCCTTAAAGTCGTGACGCCATCCAGTCCGGCCGATGCGTACGCACTCATGCGTGCATGTATCGCAGATGAAGACCCCTGTCTGTTTATCGAAAACCTGCCCTCCTATTGGGTTCAGGGGGATGCGCCTGAACGGGGAACGGTCGCTGAGTTGGGTAAAGCCAAAGTGCTACGTGAAGGTAGCGACGTTTCATTAATCAGTTATGGGCGGACAATCAGTGATTGTCTGGTGGTTGCAGAGCAGTTGGCAGAGGAAGGTATTCAGGCGGAAATCGTCGATCTGCGAACAATCGCACCCTACGACAAAGCCACAGTCGCGGCGTCAGTGGAGAAGACCGGACGTTGTGTCATTGTGCACGAGGCAGTCACTCCATTTGGTGTAGGCGCAGAGATTGCCGCCTACTTGCAGGATGAGCTGTTTGGTAGTTTGCACGCACCGGTTAAGCGAGTGGGATCGGTATTTTCTCCTGTGCCCTTTTCCAAGCCGCTGGAAACTGCCTTTTTACCGAGTCACGACGACGTTATCAGCGCCGTGAAATCGACATTTAAGTGAGGATGGGATATGGCCACAGAAGTGAAATTTCCGAAAATCGGGTTCTCTATGGACGAAGGCGTGCTGGCAGAGTGGTATGTCAGTGATGGCGCGACAGTCAGCGAGGGGCAGTCGATTTATGGTCTTGAATCCGAGAAGTCGGTTCAGGAGGTCGAGTCGCCTGCCAGTGGCGTGATCAAGCTGATTGGCAAGGCGGGAGAAACCTACTCAGTGGGCGATGTTATCGCCACCATAGAAAGTTAAGGCGGGAATTGGAAAGGCACATGTCTGAAAAAAATACTGCAATAGGCGCCAACCTGCCGGCTTGGCCGGACGTTGACCACCGGATTTTTGGCGAAGTCGAAGAACAGCTCGTCAGTAAGGTACAACAATTAGTAGGGGCGTTTTTACACCGCAACTGGTTGGGGATACCCCACGTTACCCATAATGACGATGTGGATATCACCGATGTGGAGGGCTTTCGCAAGGGCTTGTCGCCGAAACCCAGTATTTTGCCTTTTTTAATGAAGGCTATGGTCGAGGCCATGAGGGAATATCCTCAATTCAACGCGTCACTGAGTAAGGATCAAAGCCGCCTGATCTGTAAGCGTTATTTTAATATCGGTTTCGCCGCAGACACACCGAATGGCCTGCTTGTACCGGTAGTCAAGAATGTCGATGGCAAATCCATCGCGGAGCTGTCTGCGGAGATTCTTGATAAATCGCAGCGCGCTCGGGAAAAAGGCCTGCCCATGTCGGAAATGTCAGGTGGCGGAATTACGGTAAGCGCATTGGGCTCCATTGGTGGTACATCGTTTACACCGATCATCAATGCCCCTGAGGTCGCAATACTTGGAGCGACCAAGGCCGTTTGGAAGCCAACGCGGGGAGAAGGCGGCGAGATAGAGTGGCGCTATATGCTGCCCCTCTCCTTAAGCTACGACCACCGAGTCATTAATGGCGCTGACGCTGCCCGGTTCCTCAGTTATCTGGGAAAAATCATCGCCGATCCAAAATACTATAACAACTGGAGTTAATCATGACGTCTATAAGATTCGATCAGCAGGTAGCCGTAGTCACCGGAGCGGGTGGCGGCTTGGGAAGAACCTATGCACTTGAACTGGCTGCCCGTGGTGCTGCGGTAGTAGTGAACGATCTCGGTGGTAATATCTCAGGTGATGGGGCAGGAACCTCCATGGCTGACAGTGTTGTCGCGGAAATCCTTGCCGCCGGGGGCAAAGCCGTTGCAAATTACGATTCGGTTGCGGACAGCAAAGGCGCAGATGCCATTATCCAAACCGCTTTGGACAAGTTTGGTCGAGTCGATATTGTGATTAACAATGCCGGCAATTTACGTAATGCCTATATCGACAAGCTCAGCGATGACGATATTGATTCACTGCATTCGGTACACCTCAAGGGTTCACTGTATGTGAGTCGAGCGGCCTTCCATCACATGAAACAGCAGGGATATGGTCGAATCCTGTTTACCTCGTCGGCAGCAGGTGTTTTCGGTAACCCGGAACAGGCCGCTTACGCCGCAGCTAAAGCCGGCATGGTTGGGCTAACAAATGTATTTGGTATTGAAGGCGAAGCTCACGGTATCAAGACCAATACGCTGCTGCCGATGGCAGCAAGTCGCATGGCCGAGAAAATGGACCCGGCCCAGTTGCAGCAATTCGCTGAGCTTAATGCCACCTTCGGCAATGCGCTTACGCCAGACTATATTACGCCGTTAGTTGTATATTTGGTGAGCCGTGAGTGCGAAGCAAATAAAAGCATTTACTCTGCCGTTGCCGGTCGCTTCGCCAAGGTCGTCATCGGACTGACCAAGGGTTGGCTTGGACCCCGGGATGCGCCGGCGTCGGTTGAAGATGTCGCTGCCCACTTTGCCGACATTGAAGACCAGACAGTGGTCGATGAACCCTGTAGTTTGGTCGACGAACTACAAATAATTGCCAAACACGTGCGCGCGGAATAAATGACGCGGTAATTTTTGCGACGTTCAGAATTGGAGAAAAATGATGAGTGCTGAAGTAGCGAATATTCCAGACCACGTGCCCAGCGACAGGGTAGTGGATTTCGATTTTTACAAAATGGATTTCGGTTCAGGGGATGTACAGCAAGCCTGGAAGCGAATTCAGGATTCCAGCCCGGACATTTTCTGGACGCCCCATAACGGGGGACATTGGGTTGGTGTGCGCGGAGATATTATTAAGGAAGTTGAACTCGACCACGAGCACTTTTCCCACCGCCAGTTTACTATCCCGTGGATGAACTCCCCCGTGCCTGCTTTGCCGCTGTGCCTGGATCCGCCTGAGCATGCCCCTGTCCGTGCTTTGATTAATCCGGCGATGTCCCCAAGGGCATTGGTCGCGCTGAGCGCGCGCGCGCAGCAAGTCTGTGAGGAACTTATCAGCAAGATCGCCGAAAAAGGTGAATGCGAATTTGTTAGCGAGTTCGGTTCTGTGCTACCCATTGAGGTTTTCCTGAGCATTGTCGACTTGCCGGCCAGCGACCGCGAGATGCTGTTGCCTCTGGCTGATGTCATTGTTCGAGAGCAGGATCCCGATGTTCGACTGCAAGCACAGATAAAAGTCAGCGAGTACCTGATTGGCTGGATCGACCGTCGAAGCAAAGAGCCGGGCGAGGATCTTATCAGCAAGATCACTCAGGCAAAGGTGGGGGGGCAGCCTCTGTCGCAGATGGAAGTCCTGGGCTTGTGCTCGCTGGTTCTGATCGGGGGACTCGACACCGTCGCGTCGATGATGGGCTTTATTGCACGGTTTTTGGCGCTGCATCCAGAGCACCGCCAACAGCTGCTTGATAACCCGGATCTTCTGGAGGAAGACCGAATTCTAGAGGAGCTGATGCGCCGGCACGCTCTGCCAAATACCAGCCGTTACATTGTCAGTGATTATGAATTTCGCGGAGTCTCTTTAAAGGCCGGCGAAAATATCCTCATTCCAACTTGCCTGTATGGTTTGGACGAACGAATCGTCGATAACCCTCTTGAGGTGGATTTTTCTCGTCCTGCACCGATTCCCCAGGCAGGCTTTGGCAATGGGCCGCACCGCTGTCCCGGCGCGATGCTCGCGAAGCGAGAAGTGCGGATATTTCTGAAAGAGTGGCTCAAGCACATCCCTCATTTCAGAGTGAAACAAGGTACTACGCCGAAGATGGCCAGTGGCTCGGTCAACGGTATTCTGAAACTCGAACTCGAGTGGGATTGAGAATGCATTTCGCTATGGCGGAAAAGGTAGACCAGGCTATCGCCGCGGCGATTGGGCGCGGTGAAGTGGGCATACAGGTCGCGGCCTATCATAACGGCGAGCTGGTGCTGGATACCTGGGGTGGTCTGGCAGATCCGCAACGCAATATACCGGTGGATGGCGACACGTTATTTAATGTGTACTCGGTGACCAAGGCGGTGGCGGCAACAGCACTGCATATACAGGTTGACCGTGGGCTGGTGGATTACGATGCACGAGTTGCCGACTATTGGCCTGAGTATGCCGCGAATGGAAAAGGAGCGACCACGGTAAGGGACGTGCTCACCCACCGCGCCGGTGTTCCGCAGATGCCCGATGCAGTAACCCCGGAATTGATGTGTGATTGGGAGTGGATGACAACGGCCATAGCCGATCTGGCCCCGCTAGCCGAGCCCGGTAGCAAGACACTTTACCTGTCGATGACATTTGGCTGGATTATTGGCGAGCTGGTGCGTCGCACTGACCCACAGGCGCGTTCGCTGGGAACCTTCATCAAGGAGGAAATTGCCGAGCCATTGGGTATAACTGATTTATGGGTTGGTCTACCTGATGACGCACTTCCCCGTGTTGCGGTTCAAAAAAACGAAATGCAAGAGCCGCCAGCCGACATGTTGCCGCCTTTGTTTCTGGCATCTATGCCCCCGCAGGTCGCCCTGACCCCTGCGGTATTCGAGCTGCCGGAGGTTCGGCGGGCGGAGGTTGCCGGTGTTGGCGGCATTTTCAATGCGCGTAGCGAAGCGCGGTTCTGGGCCATGTTGGCCGGTGGCGGCGCATTGGGCGACGTGCGCTTGCTGTCACAAAAACTGGTGGATAGCTTGCGTACACCCAGAATCAACAGTGAGGAACCGGACCCAGTCATGTTCGGTATTCCGCTACCGATTAGTTCGGGGGGATTCTGGTTGGGCGGGGATTACCCGCCTGTGTGTAGCGTCGGAAACCCCCGTGCAATTTGCCATCCTGGGCAGGGAAACTCGATCGGCTGGGCTGATATCGACAACAATCTTTCGGTGGCGATCTGCCATAACCGCTTGTACAACCCCCATTCTGTCGATGACGACCCGCTCTTTCCTATTGCCAGGGCCATACGCGAGTGCCTCGGATTAGACTGATGAAACGTCCGTTGAATTCAGCACCAGGAGTTTCATCTGCGTGGCAGTGCTGCGCCAAAAGCAAATAAAAATGCAGGTGTATTTCTGCACATGAGTACCTATTTGGAGTGAAGCTATGAGCCTGACGATTCGTATAGAGGACTTTGACGGTGACTACGACCCCTTTACCGGGCAATTGGTCATGGGTAAGGAAGAAATGGTCACTGATCTCTATGGTGAGTTACAGCGTCGCTTGGGAGAGGGGCCCGTACACGATATTGATATACGGGATATGTTTGGAATACCCCGTGATGAGACCCTGACAACGGTTCGCGGAGTGACGGTGCTCGGTCATGACCTGGTCAAAACCGTATTGAACGATCCTGCAACCTACTCCAATACTATCTACCAGAACTTCCTGGGTGCGGCCTTTGGTCCGTCGATTACGACGATAGACCCACCGATACATGGGCGCTACAGGCGCATATTTCAGAAGGCCTTTTTGCCAGGGGTTATTCAGAAGTTCAAGGATGAGCGGGTTCCCAATGTTATCAACGATTTGGTAGATCAGTTCGCTGATAAAGGCAAAGCGGAACTGGTCACCGCGTTTACTCGGCATTTTGCGTTCAATTTTATCAACGAATTATTGGAACTGCCGCTGGAGGATCGAGGAGTATTTCATCGACTGGCGGTCGGTCAATTGGCGGTATCATATGACCCGCCACGCGGGGCAGAGGCGACCCGAAAACTGCGTAGTTATCTGGAGCAGCTTGTAGACCAGCGCCGGGAAAATCCTATCAGTGACAATGATTTTATCCACACAATCGCCACTGCCGAGGTCGACGGTGAGCGGCTGCCAAACGATGTGGTGGTAGCCTTTTTTCGCCAATTAATGAACGCAGGCGGAGATACCAGTTACCACGGGCTGGGCAATATCCTGGCAGGTTTGCTCACCAACCCCACGCAACTGGAAGCCATACGCAATAACAGAGAACTTGTACCCAAGGCGATAGAGGAAGGCCTGCGTTGGGAATGCCCGGTCACAACCCTGTTCCGAAATCCGACGGTTCCGGTCACATTGGGAGATGTCGAGGTCTCTACCAGCGACTACCTCAACGTGATGATCGCGTCAGCCAATCGCGACCCCGATGTATGGGACCGCCCGCACGAATTCGATGTTCATCGCGACCGTCGCCATCTGGCCTTTGGCTCAGGCGCACATATTTGCATTGGACAGCATCTGGCGAGAATGGAAATGGTTGTTGCCATCAATATATTGTTGGATCGCCTGCCCAACCTGAAGCTGGACCCGAATTGTGCGCCGCCGACCATACATGGCCTTATTCTGCGTGGCCCCGATGCGCTGAATGTTGAGTTCGATCAGTGATCGCCAGCGCCCAGTGAAGATCAGTTCGTCATTGACTTTGATAGTGCAGGTTCGACAACGGGGATATTCGCCCGTCGTGAACATCGAAGAGACAGGATTATGTTGAAACAACGTTTAACCACCATTAGAAATGCCGCAATCCAGGAGGGGTATACCTCGTATGAGGTGCGCATTGGCCGCCTGAAGAAACTGGACGCTATTCTGGTTGACCATCAATCCGCACTGATAGAGGCCGCCGACAAGGATTTTAATGGCCGTCCGGCTATTCAAACCAGAATGGAAATATTTGGTGCGCTGGAATCCATACGCTATACCACCAAAAATCTGAAGCGTTGGATGAAGCCCGATAAGCGTGATGTGCCATTTATCAATCGTCTTACCGGTGCGAGTGCGGAGATACTGCACCAGCCTCTGGGTGTGGTCGGTGTGGTCGCACCGTGGAACTTTCCCTACGTACTTTCTCTCGGCGCATTGGCGGGGGTCTTTGCAGGCGGCAATCGAGCAATGCTGAAGCCCTCCGAGCTATGCCCTAACGTGTCAGCCTTACTGGCGGAGTTAATCGGCGAAAAGTTCGATAAAACCGAACTTGATGTGGTGCTTGGTGGCCCCGAGGTCGGGCAGGAGTTTTGTAGCCTTGCCTTTGACCATTTGCTTTTTACCGGAGCGCCCTCTATCGCGAGTCATGTCATGCGGGCAGCGGCGGAAAATCTCGTGCCAATGACCCTGGAACTGGGAGGTAAGTGCCCGGTAGTGGTCAGTGATAGTGGAGACCTCGACCTGGCAGTGGACAGAATAATGTGGGGCAAGGTGCAAAACGCCGGGCAGATATGTCTCGCGCCAGACTACGTTTTTGTACCACAGCGATATGTAGAGGAGTTTTTGAGCAGGGCCCGTGAAAAAATTGCAGCGTGGCACAATAAGCCCGAACACGACGCGCATTTCTGTTCGATAATCAATGATCGCCATTTGCAGCGGCTTCAGGGCTATATCGACGAGGCACAAGAAAAGGGTGCGAGGGTGGAAAGCCTGAAAACCTCTTCAATGTCGCTGCCAGGCAGGCAGATTGCGCCGCATATATTTGTTGAGCCCGCTGATGATCTTGGCGTTATGCGCGATGAGGTGTTCGGACCACTGCTTTCCCTCAAGGGCTATACCGATATTCAGCAAGTTATTGACTATATCAACCTTCGCGAACGCCCATTGGCACTCTATTATTTCGGTAGTAACAGCAGTGAATTGGACCGCTTGAAAAAGTACACCGTATCGGGTGGGATGTCGGTCAATGATATTGCGACCCATGCGAGCTGCGAGACCTTACCGTTGGGAGGGGTTGGGCACAGCGGCATGGGCGCTTACCATGGCTATCACGGTTTTCTGGAATTTACCCATCCGAAAGCGATCCTGAAACAAAAGAAAATCAGTATGGCTAAATTATTCAATCCCCCTTACACAAAACGCCAGTCCAAAATTCTGGACAAGCTGATTGGGTGAGGTACAAGAGGGTTGAGCGCTGCTTGCCAGTCTATAGAGAAGCAGGCTTGGCGACGTTGGCGGTAGCGGCATATTTTTCTTGCTTTCGATAAGCCATGGCAGTGCTACCCGTTTGCTCGCGGAATGCTTTGCGAAAGGATTGAACATCGCTGTAACCCACCAGTGCGGCGACCTGGTCTACAGAGCGGTCTGTTCGTGTGAGTATCGTGCAGGCCGCGTCTACTCGAAGCTTCTTTAGATAATCCCGTGGAGTCATACCAAGAAACTTGCGGAAATGCCGCAGTAATGTCTGTTGACTTACCGACATTGCCTCTGCGAGTTCGGCTATTGTTATGCCCTGAGTGAACCGAAATTCCATCCACAATTGCGCCCGGGCGGTCAGCGCATCCTCCGACACAGAGTGTTCAGGAGTTTGGTAATGTCCGGTGACTTCGCCATACCATCGAGAAACTTCCGGCGAAATAGTCTGCTCCAGAATGCGAACCATTAGAGCGTTATCGGCACCCAGCCCACATGCTGTCAGAATCCCGCGGTGCTCCACTACCATTTCCAGAGGGCAGCAGGTAATGTCGGGATAATGGCTGCGAAATTCGGAGGTGAGCTGACGCAGTATGGCGGCCTTGCCGCCATTCAACAAGCCCGATTCGGCAACCAGAAAAACACCTGTGCCCGAGGCTGAAATGATCGCGCCGCGTTCATAGTGATGGTGTAGCCACTCGTATACACGCGTGGAATTTTTAAGAATTTCCCAAAGTCTATCAGTGTTGTGAATAATAAAACTCGGTATGTGAACGATGTCGTAGTGTCTCTCGCCTTCTATTTGCGCATCGGCGGCAACGCTGCGCCCGCAGGCCGTGTGGATTGTTCGTCCTGCGGGAGCGACCACCTGCACTTGACTGTCCATCTCGATGGGAGCATTTCGCTGGAAAACACTATGAACCCTGTGCCTCGCCATGACGAAGGCGTCAGCAAAGGCTCCCAGGCTTGACAGATAAACGCCGTCCATTCCCAGCAATGCGAAATTTGCCATGTAAAAGCCCTTGAGTGTTGAAAATGCCTTTGTATTATGTCGAATTCACCCCTATTGCGCTATGGGTTTAGGGTTCAAAATCGTTACCACTTCTTCAAGCACGGTGATGATTTATGCCTGATATAAACAAAATTGAAAATGGCGTAAGGGACGTGAATCCCCCCCTTAAAATGGGTGAGCTGAAAGTATCCAACCATTTGCTCGGCGACCGAGCGGCGCTTGAGTCGGCGTGGCAACGAGACGGTTACTGGTATTTTAAAGAAATACTCGATCTGGATGTGATAGCACAACTTCGACGTGAGTGGATCGATTACCTTCAGCGGCAGGGCTTCATTGATAAGAATGTCGAGGAAAATCGATACAATGGAGCGAGTTTCGAGGGTAAGCCGATCTCTCGTGCTGATTTGGAGAGGGTCGCAGAGTTTAACGAGCGCAAGTTGCATCGGGTACTGACAGAGAATCCGAAAATCTGCGCTACGCTCAAGGAAATTCTTGGAGACGACCCCTTCTGGTTACCAATCGCCGAATATCGAGCGAATGCTCCTGTCGTTGAGTACAACGGCTCCCGATTGATTGCCCCACACCAGGACGGCTTCTATAGCCGGGGTATGGACATGAAGATTTGCTGGATTCCTGTCGATCATATTAGTGGGGACATGGGGGGGTGCGCCTGGGTTGAGGGCGCGAACAATGGTCCAATTCTGCACGACTTGAGCAATCCTCCATTGTTTCCGATTCCACCGGAAAAGATCCCCGACGATGGTTGGAAGACAGCTGAATTTTCCCCAGGCGATATCGTTATATTTGATCTGAATACCCCCCATAGCGGCTTGGTGAATATCTCCAAAGACCGTTTCAGAATGAGTTTTGATATTCGTGTTACGGAGGCCTCCGGGCGAGTGCCGACTATTGGTCCAGTAAAGGAGATCAATGAAGAGCAGGTCACTCTGATTGATAGTCAAAACAGTCAGGAAAGGGTTTATCGTATCAATACAGAAACCTATGTGCGCGGCACGGATGGTAAAAAGCGCGAAGGTGAGGAAATCAAAAAAACCTTCAAACCGGGAGAGACAATTCTGGTGAATTCCGACGATGGAGATACCGCTACGCTGGTGCGCTCCATTCACTAGCGTAACGCTTTTGAGTAAGTCGGCGAGTCCGGGTAGGGCTTAATGCCGACTGAAAATGTGTAACTCGAAATTAAATAATAACCATTATTGCAGGGGCTCCGATCATGGGTTTACCCACCAAATTTAACTCTACTATGGATGGCAAGGTCGCTATCGTTACCGGCGCGGGTGCAGCGGGCGAAGGGATGGGCATTGGCCGCGCGATTGCGATACTGCTGGCGATGGAGGGCGCAAGTGTCTGCGCGGTTGACCTGGACGCGGAGCGAGCTGAGACGACGGTTGGCTATATCAAGGATCGCGGTGGTCGAGCCATAGCGATCGCCGGTGATGTAACCGATCGAGACGTTTGTCGTCGCATTGTAGAAACCTGTACGGCGGAATTTGGCCCCGTCAGTGTGCTGGTCAATAACGTCGGTATTGCATCGCCGGTGGAATTGGATGGCGATGACGAAGAGGCTTGGTCCAGAGTTTTGAATACAAATCTAACCTCGGCCATGCTGATGTGTCGCTATGTGATGCCCTCCATGAGGGAGCGCGGTGGTGCCATCGTAAATATCTCGTCTATTGCCGGCATTCGCGCATTTGGCAATCTCGCATATGGCCCGTCAAAGTCAGCTTTGGCTGGACTAACCCGCGAGCTGGCGGTGATGTATGGGCGAGAGGGAGTCCGTGTCAATGCTGTGGCGCCAGGTCACATTTTGACGCCACTGGTAGAAGCCTTTGTGACGCCGGAGTTACGCGCGGCCAGACGTGATATTGCACCCTTGGGGGTTGAGGGGGACTCCTGGGATATCGCTCAGGCGGTCAGATTTCTGGCCAGCGATGAAGCTCGTTTCATTACGGGAGTCGAGCTCCCTGTAGACGGCGGCGTCTCCGAAATTGGTGCCCTGAGTGCGGTGGGCCTGCTGAAAAATAGTTCATCTGCTGAAGAATAGCTGCTGAGTCTCATCGGTGGGTTATTGTCGTCGTAGCAGGGGGCCACTATCGTGCGAGGCCGTAGGACCGCCCGTGGTGTAAGGCTGGATTGTATTGGCGCAAGTTATGACGATGGAAATGGGTGCGAATATCGTAGCTTGTAGTTGAGGGTAGTCACATTAACCGATGGTGGTGATTGATATAATCAACTAAGTATACTATATTTTAAATAGATGCACTGGAAGTCCGTATACCAAAACTGATAATTAAGGGTGTTCTGTGAAAGCAACCAAACCTTCATCGCTAGTAATTTGTGCAATGCTGCTCGTGAGTTTGCCGTCCTATGCTCAGACGGAAAGTGAGCGTTCTTCCGCACTTTCATCATCGGCACCAGACGTTTCTGCTAAAAACTCCAGGCGAAAGCCTGTGGTTCTAGAAGAGGTCATGGTAACGGCCAGGAAGCGGGACGAGTCGCTTGCAGATACAACCTATTCCGTTTTCGCAATTTCGGGTGAACAGTTTGAGAAATTCGATTCATCAAACTTCGATAATGTAGCGGAATCAACGCCGGGATTAATCATTACGGATACGCCAGTGGGGGCGCCGTCGATTGTCATCAGGGGCGTGGGCAGTGTCGCGACCCTTAATCCTTTCGATTTAACCGTGGGTCTTGCCATCGATGGGGTTTATTTCGGGAACTCTCACTGGTTTCAGGCCGGCTTGTTCGATGTGGCTCAGATAGAGGTGTTACGGGGACCGCAGGGCGTTGACTTCGGTAAGAATACCACCGCTGGTTTGATTAACGTGCGCAGCAAGGGGCCCGGCTCCGAACTCGAGGCGGGAGTAAAGTTAAATTATGAAGCTGAAACCAAAGAAGAAGTTCTTCAGGTTGGTGTCGGCGGTCCCGTGAGCGACGCTCTGGGCTTTCGTCTTGCTGTTCAGAGTCGGCAAAACACCGGTTACCAAACCACGATCTTTGGGGAAGATGCGCCTAAGTTAGAGCGGTTGTTAGCCCGTGGTACCTTGCTTTGGGATGTTACAGATTACCTCACCGTAAAGTACACGATATTCGGCAGCGACTTCGAAAAGCGCATGCTTGGCAGCGAACTGATTGAATGCAATAGCGAATACCAGGGCTTTATCGCAACCTTGGGCTCAACCGATGATTGCGCCGCAGACGACTTGCTGTACGGCGGAGAGCTTGGCGATGGCCTTGCCAAAAAGCGTAGTGCGCACGGTATCAGTGGTCAAAAGGGGGAGATGAGAAGTCACGCGTTAAACGTCGACTGGGATATCGGGGATCTTTCCATCGTCGCCACGACAGGGTATCAGACGCTGGATATTTACACGGCCCAGGACTCCGACTTTACCAATATTCAGTTTATTGATTCAGGTTTCGTGGAAGATCTCGTGGCCCTGGCACAGGAAGTGCGAATGAGTTACCCGATAACCGACAGTATTTATTCTGTTTTTGGTGTGTTCTATGAAACCGCTGATCGCGATAACGGCATAGATGTCGATATCCGTGTCGGCCCGAATAATCCGACGATTTACGCGGTGTTGGCCGCTGATGTCGGTGGTCTTCTTGACCCGAATGCGTTGACATCAGTGGCGGGAACCTCGTCTGCCTTGCTGGCTACTCAGACAGAGACAGTGGCCATTTTCGGCGATCTTACTCTTGATCTTACCGATTCCTTAAGTGTCAATTTCGGTATGCGTTATACCGAGGAGCGCAAAGAAGGGACGATGAATCAAGAGGTAGGTCAGTATGGCGACCCCGGTTCAGATGCAGATGGTGGTGAAGGGACGTTATTGTTTAATGGGGCGTTGAACAGGACCGATATCGATAATCTAAACCAAAGCCGTATTTCTCGCCACCTGGATCCTTCCGTGGTGGTTAAGTGGGATTTCTACACTGACTTCCCCTTGTCGTTTCTCGATTCAGGGCAGACATACTTCTCATATAAAGAAGGTTATAAGTCGGGGGGCTTTGATCTCGTAGCCGGTGTTGACGAAAATGGCCAGCCCAACAGTCCTTATGAATTCTTCGACGAAACCGTAATCGGCTATGAAGCGGGGCTGAAAGTCGAGGCTTTGGACAATACGGTCCGCGCTAGCCTCGCCGCGTTCTACACGGCCTACGATGATCTGCAAATCCAGTTTACTCCGCCGAACGCGACTATTATTAATACCTTGAATGCCGGTTCATCGTTGACTAAGGGGATAGAGGGCGACCTCAAGTGGGTCATAAACCATGCTTTCTCCTTTGACATGTCAGCATCCTACGTCATTGCAGAATACGACGAATTCAGAGAGGCCCCTTGTTACCCGGGCCAGTCTGAAGAAGCGGGTTGTGTAAACGGTACTCAGGATCTTTCCGGTGAATCGCTGGCGGCGGCGCCCAAATATTCCGGTAGCTTTGGTTTGAATTACGAACAACCCATCGGCAGTGATTTGCTGTTTAGTGCGACCTTGCAGTCCTCCTATACAGATGAAATCAACTTTAATGTATTTGGTGACCCCACCGGTGGACGTGATGAGTTTTGGGTGTCGAATATGCGCCTTGGACTGTCTGATATTGAGGGTAGCTGGGATGTCGCGCTAATGGGCCGAAACATACTGAATGAACGCTCCCTGTCATTACGCGGGGAGGCGCCGCTCTCTTCCATTGTTGCGAGTACGCCATCTTATTACGGCAATCTTATGCCGCCGAGAACCCTGGCGATTCTGCTCTCGTTTCAGTTTTAGAATTGTTGAAATAACCGTACGTAAGATAAAGCATATACATTCTATAAAGAGGTGATAAGTATGAACTCAAGTGCTCAGCCGGTTGTGCCACCTATTCCCTTGCGGGAGGCCACATTTGGTCCGTTGATTGGGAAGCGCGTAACCCGATTCTTTATCGTTCTGACACTTGTGTTTCTGGTGGGGTTTGGCTTGACCTTTTCTGAGTCGCCAAATGTTATCGCTTTAGGGGTAGGTATGCAGTTCCCCGGGGCTGGCTTTCTCTACACGGGTGGCATCCTTGGTGTATTTCTTTTCTTGCTGACATTGGTGTTTTTTGGTCTGGCGGCATTTGCGTGGTTTGGCGCGGGCATGATTGTGGCACCGCCAATTGTGTGGGGGCTGGCCGCCCTCGGCGCCTACGGTTTGGCTGATAATAATAGCTGGAACGTATTTGTGTATGCGGTGCCCACGATAGTAGTGCTTGGTGCGGTAGTTGGTGCTTACAAACGTCGCCGGCAGCACCTCGCTGAGCTGGAAGTTGCAAAAGAGCGCAACAGATATCTGGCGAAAGCGACCTCACGAGAGAGAGATGGCGCAATCACTGTCAGTGAGGAAATGTCGCCGGAAGAGCTGGCCAGCTTGAGATTTGTGCTGGATCTGGGCTTGCAGCCCCTGGAAAGCTTTGAGGGATTTGACTTCCTGGATCAGTTTCAGTCCGCTGCTACCCGCTATCAGGTCGATTACGCGCAGTACGGTCTGGCGATTGCACAGTTTACCCGAACGCCCGCCTTCACCGGGTACATGCAGAAGGCCCAGGAAAACCTGATCAAGAAAAAGCTGGATAAGCGCATGTGGTCGTATTGGTTTCTGGAAAATCTCTGGGGAAATTTCCGCTTCGATGCTGACCCGATCCGCAAGGATAACGTGATGTACTCCGGTAATACCGGCCTGATGATTGGTCTGTACGAAACGGTTAACCAGGACTATCAATTTTCGGCACCGGGAAGCATGCCGTTCAAATGGAATGACAAGAAATCCTTCGTGTATGACTTTGGGACGATTTCCGAAGCGGTAGCAAGAAACTATCGTGAATCAGAAATGGGCCTGATGGTCTGTGAGCCTAACTGGCTCTACAACATGTGTAATTGTATCGGTATGAGCAGCCTGGTATTGCATGACAGATTGCACGGCACCAGGCACGTTGATGCGATCTATGAGCGCTGGCAGCAGTCGCTGAATGAAGAGTTCCTGACCGGCGACGGGCGCTGCGTCGCCATACGCTCCAGTCGCTTGGGTATTACCTTGCCAGGCCTCACATCGATGACGAGTGACGCCAACTTTATCTGGTACTTAAATGCTCTTGATCCTGGTCATGCCGACCGCTTGTGGGCGATTTTGCGGAAGGAGTTCGCCAAAATTACGCCGGAAGGCGAACTGGATCTAACTCTGGTAGGGCCCGATAAGATGGACGTGGGAACCTACAAGGGCGGCTGTGATATGGGCGGCTGTACTGTATTGATGGAAACTGCGGCGGAGATGGGTGATCTAGAGCTGTGGAATAAGTTGAAAGCCTATATAGAAAAGGAAAATCCCCCGGTTACGAAGGACGGTGTTCGCCGCTTCGAGGTGTCCACTATATTGAACACCATCTACATTATGGGCCTCTTTGCTCGGCCAAATGTTTGGCGGGATCTTATCAATAATGGGATGCCGGAGGAGTGGAAGAATGGCCCGCTGCTTTCTGATGCACCCTATCCCGATGTCCTTGTTGCCAAAGCGGTTTCCGACGGTACTCGCCTGGATCTGGTGCTGCGCCCGGGTAGTGACAAGCACGACGCGGTGCTTAAATTCCAGCGCTTGAAGCCTGATACGCGTTATAAGGTCGAGGGTATGCCAGGAGCGGAAGTCGTAGCAGACGGTGAAGGCTGTTCACAGTTGGCGATCGAATTGGGAGATCGGCTGGAGTTGTCCTTGATCCCGGCATAAAAGCGTAAGGTGAATGCGACCTTTCCAGGGAGAGGTCGCATTCTTTTTTACAATTGTTAGTTTAATTGGCCGGCCTTCTTTTTGATGATGTCAGAGGTTGTTTGGCCTGAATGTGTTGCCAATTAAGCTTTGGCGGTGACAGTAAAGTAATGGGCTGGATAAGAAGTAGGTAAAAGGGTCGAGCTGCTCCCCGTTAAAGGGCAGCCCGGTTGCAGTTCTACGCTGGCTTATTCAAGGGTATCGACGACATTTTCAGACCAGCTTTGGCTGGCCAAGATGGCCTCGACTTCGTTTAGATGCTGCCGCCAGAATTTGACTGCTTCATCAGCGCGTTCTTTTTTAATCAGCTGTATTAGTCGTCGCTGGGCACTCAAGGTATGGTCGGCAGCCGATTTTCTGTCGAAGCCACCGTCGGGCGCCTTATAAATCTGGTTTTCATAGATGCTTTCCAGCATTCTCATCATGAGTATGAGGGTCTGGTTTTTAGTGAGGTCGATAAGTGTTGAGTGAAAGCGTGAAACACTTTGGGCCAGGGCGCCAATATCCTGCCCTAACAAGGCTTTTTCTTCTTCCTTGTGAAGCTCGGTAAGTACGGCTTCCGCTTCCTCGGAAGAGTTCTCTATAACAAGGCGTACTGCCGGAGGCTGAATTAATTGATAAACCCTGAAAAGATCAATGGTGGTGACCTTGCGGCTTTGGAGCAAGAGCCCGAAATGTCGTGCGGCGATCTCGGGGTCGGGAAGGTGAACAGTCGGTCCTCCACGGGCGCCGCGGCGGACGCTGATCAGTGACTCCGATTCGAGTATCCGCAATGCTTCGCGCAAAGTGGGGCGAGCGATGTCGAACTTTTCCATTAGCTCAGATTCGGGGGGCAGGTTCGCACCCGGTTCTATCTCGCCCCGAATAATTTGGCGACGAAGCTCCTTGGCGACGAGTTCGCTGATCTTTGGAGTTCGAAACTTGTCGTTTGCTGTTGATTTTGCGGTCGCTATCGTTTTGTTGTTCAAAAGCTGTGTCTCGCGATTCTGTTGCGTTATAGGAGTGCAATTGCGGCACTGAGTATACTATAAAAAGCTTGCAAATCATTTGGCAACTATTTAAGTGACAATTTTCGGTGTGCAGGCTGTGCTTGCTTTCCCCCCTTTGTTTAGCTGTGGGGGAGTTTTTCGCAGAATTCGTCAACATGTATTGTGTTCGCGAATTTATATATAGTGTACTAGGTTATATATAGGTGTGTGGGAATTTCTGGAGCGTGCGGTCGTGCCGCCCGCAGAGTTGTAGTGAGTTAGGTGAGCTTAAGGAGGTTTTATGCAAAACGAAGAAAGAGTAGCTAAGGGCAGGCAGCTGGTAGAGCGGATGTTTGGTGACGGAATACTGAATTATCTTGAAGGGAAGGCAGGTTCCGAGGGGTTTGGGTCTCAAGGGGCGAGATTGGCTTTAAGGGATATTTTTGGCGGGGTGTGGGTTGACGACACCCTGTCGCCTCGAGAGCGAAGTATCGCAACTTTATCTATGCTGATCGCCTTGAGAGCTGAAGGCGAGATCCAAAATCACGTGCGGGGAGCGGTCAATAACGGCTTGTCTGCGAAAGAAATCGAGGCTCTTATTTTGCACTCTGCTTACTATTGCGGCTTTCCAGCATCGGGAGTGGCCCTCCAAGCTGCTGAAACGGTTCTGACAGAGATGGGAAAACTGAATAACGCTGAGTAATAAATAGCTAAAGGCGCCGTTACTGCGCAACCGGGTGCGGCGCCGAATGTAATGCGGTTGATATTCGCGGTAAACGCCAACATTATTGACATAGCATACTAAGTATGCTTTTATAATGTCAGTGATACCTTTATCAACTGCAGGCTCCGTGAAGTGTTGATGCGTTTTCATCGCGCTTACGGCGAATGTGAAAGGGTTGGTGGGCAGGGTCGGAATGCAGATCGTTAACCACTGACAATGATTGCAGTGGCAATAAAATTTTACGGAGTCCAGTGGTTAAGGGCTGCAGTTTAGGTAACGCTTGTTCGCTGAAATTTAGCTTGCATTATTACTATAACGAGGACGATGTCTGCGGCCCGCTACAATTAGCTAAGCAAGGCTCCTGTGATAGTTCGAGTGCGCGAATAGCATGTGTTCACTAGCTGCCAAAATTCGTCTCGGCTTTCAGTGTTAAAGCAAATTTTGTTTGCCAGAAAATATGGCCTTACCGGACACGTATAGCACAACATAAATTGGCATTTTTTGAATTAACAACCTTTATGCGAAGAGTAATTCTATGACAAAAAAAGTTGCATTAATCACGGGTGGCGGCAGCGGGATGGGCCAGCTTATGGCAAAACAGCTGGCCGAAAAAGGCCACCGTGTGGTCATTCTCGACGTTAACGAGCCCGGCATGGTGGAGACCTGTAAGTCGAATGACAATATCAGCTACTTTGTCTGCGACGTTACCAATCGAGAGCAGGTTGAAAACATTGTTGCGGAAGTTGAGAAGGATGTCGGGCCGATATGGAGAATGGCCCATGCAGCAGGAATTATGCCCGGTGGTACATTGGTTGATATGCCATCAGAAAAAATTGTTCAGTTAATGATGATTAATTATGGCGGAACCGTTCATTTAACTAAGGCTGTTATGCCATATATGCTGAAACGCAATGCTGGTGAAATCATCATCTTCGGCTCCTCAGCAGGTATAGTGCCAAGCTCAAATCTCGGTGCTTATTGTGCAACGAAGTCCGCAGTTAACACCTTTACTGAAGTGCTTCACTATGAAAACCGTGGTAATAACATCAAGATCCTCCTGGTTTGTCCTCCTGCGGTCGATACCCCGCTGATTAAGCAAGCACTTGATACCGGTCCAAAGGGCCTCGAGTCAGCGGCCAAATCCGGGAAAATGGCCGATGCGGGCTCTATTATTTCGGCTATCGAAAAAGGATTGGAAAAAGGAAAATGGAAAGTGTTGCCGGGAGAGGCTGCGGCAGGGGAATTTCTGCGTAGATTATCACCGTCGCTCCTCTGGAAAATTGTCGACGCAAGTAATAAATAATTTCAAGCAATCTATTGAGAAGAGATGTAGGTATATGCAAACAGACGCCGCCAGAAGTGTAATTTGGGATAATTTGCCGAAAATTACAAAGAAGAAGCTCCACGGGAATATCACGTCGCGCCTGCGTCGCCGAACTCTTGTTCTCTACCTGCTGTTGCTGGTCGTTGGGGCGGCGCTGGTCGTCGGGGGCAGTACAACGTACCTGCAGGTCTTTGGTCTGGGTTTGGCCTTTCCCGGGGCAGGCTTTTTTGCCGCGTCGTGGTGGGCCTTCTTATTCGTTCCATTGACGATGGTTTTATTTCTTGTGGCAATGGCTGCATGGTTGTTTACCGGTAACCTTATGGCGCCAATAGCCATTTGGTTGTTGTCAGCCGTGCTCGCTCCGCTATCCAGTCATCACGTCGCTGACTGGGTGCTGCCCACCGTCATTGCGTTACCTCTTGCTATTCTGGTTATGGCTTTTTTTGGATCAAAATCCAAGTTGAAAAAGCAGATGGCAATCCAAAGTAAAAGAAATGCATTGCTCGATAATATTCCCGCGTTAATGTCGAATATGTGTGAGGACAAGCCAAATCCTGGTGAGAGCGAGCTGAGCCACACCGATTTGAAGGTGATGCGCTATTTGTTCGACCTATCCTTACAGCCTTTCGGGAAGTTTGATGGATTTGTAAGAAAGGACAACTTTCAACCGGCAGCATTGCGCTATCAGCTTAATCATATTCAGTACACTTTAGGTGTTATGCAGTGCCACTACACGCCGAATTTTCACGGCTATTTGAATGAGGCTCAACGCTATACCATAGAGAGCCTGACTCTGCCTGAGGTGTGTGGCTATTGGAAGCTCGAGAGTGTTTGGGGGAATTTTACCTGGAACCCTGATCCTGTCGATACCAAAGATAATATTATGCTCACCGGTTGGTCGGGCCATTGCTTGGGAACCTACGCACTCAATACCGGAGATACACGGTATTTCGAAGAAGGTTCGCTGGCGTTTAAACCGTTCAAAAAGGAAAATTCAAAACGCTATAAACATAGCAACCACACCTTTGTGGACTCTCTGCTCAAAAACTGGAATCAGTGTAATTACTTCCTGTTTCCGTGTGAGCCGAATTTTGTATATGCGCAGTGTAATCTTTATGGATACGGAGCGCTCGCGACCTATGATCTAGTCACCGGATCAAATCATACCAACGATATCGACTCCAGATTCAGAGACAACTTGAAAGAAGAATTTGAGCTGGCAACAGGGGACATCCAGCCTATTTTGTCTAACTTAACCGGATTACCCTTTCTCTTTAAGCCATCGGTCGTTGCAAATTTGTCTAATGTGCATCTGCTTAATGTTGTAGATCCCAAGCTGGCTCGTCGTACATACGGCCTATTTCGTACTGAGGATATGAAAATAGTAGATTCAGATACCCTCGATCTTAACCTGACCAATATGGATTCCGTAGATCCAGGGAACTATACCAAAAGCTTCGCTTTTACTTACAGTTGGGTAGCTGCCGCGGCCGGAGAGATGGGAGATAGAGAGGTTGCTCGATTAGCGCTGGAGAAGGTTGAGAAGGAATATTCTCTGCAAGAGAAAAATGGCGCGCTCATGTTGGAAGGTGTTTCGGTTATTACGGCGGCAGACTACGCTCTGGCGAGGATTATCAAAACCGATTTTTGGCGAGACAGTGTGCTAGTCGGACCATCAAGTACGACAAAATCCGGGCCGATATTATCAGACTGCCGCTACCCCGATGTGTTGGTGGCGAAAGCATATAGTCACGACGGCGTATCTCTTGACTTGGTGCTTTATAACGGTAATGAAAAAGGCGATCAAGAGATTGTAGTTAGTCGGCTGGAGGAAAACAGGCAGTATAAATTGCAGGTTTCCGGGCGCGAGGATGTACTGGCGGTAGCAAGTGATACCGGTGAAATTCGCACGAATGTTTATATTGATGGACGTACGGCTATTACCTTGTCGCCGGTTTAATCTGGAATAATTTGGAGAATGCGATGGCGTGCTGTGTGCTGGCTGGCCTATTCATCTACTACCTAACGTGCATCAGGAAAAAGGCCGTGTCTTTGGTTAGTCGAAACGCGGTGTTGGCTGTTGCGGTGGTATTTCTGGGATACGTTGTCGTGTTTCACGGCGAACATATCGCGTATGAGTTGGGTATGGGCGGTTCAACTGCGGATCACTCACATCATCATTAATATTAATAAATTGGCAGGAGATTATGTATGAGTTCCAAGGTAACCCTGGATTTACCACTGGCCCCGGAGGGATTAACAACAGAGTGGCTGGAGTCGGCGCTGTCGATACGCTACCCGAGTGTAAAGCTGGCATCCAGCGAAGTCTGTAATGTCGTCGCAGGCACTGCGAGCAAGATCAATGTTGCGTTGAAATATGATAATGGCAACCCGCACGGCCTTCCTGAATCCATGTATATCAAAGGTGGTTTTCATGGTGCGGAGCAACTGGAGTTAGCGGGCGCTGGCTATCATCAAGAGGTGGGGTTCTATCAAAATTTTGAAAATCAGCTGGACGGCCTTGAAATACCGAAGAGCTTTTTCGCGGGAGCCAATGACGCAAACGGGCAAGCGATTGTTATTCTTGAAGATTTAACACAGCGACAAGCTACCTTTGGCAATGCGACCGCGCCCATGAGTGTTGATATGATGGCCAAAACCATGGAATGGTTGGCTCATCTTCATGCGACATTCTGGAGCAAGCCTCCTGTCGACGCTAACATTCCCTGGCCCGGGGTTGTAGGTAGCTTGATCGACGTTATGTTGGCCGATGATTATTGGGGGCCGATGACCTCCCGTCCACTTGCCAAGCCATTGCCGGAAGTGGCCCGTGATCCGAAAGTTGTGCGTAAGGCACTAATGAGTATGTGGGAGACATTTGGCTCTCAGTCGAAAACCTTTATTCATGGTGATGCTCACCTGGGGAATATGTATTTCGTAGATAATGCGCCCGGATTTTTGGACTGGCAGAGTCCGATGCTGGGGCCATGGTCAGACGATGTGACCTATGCATTGATCGGCGGCCTTACGGTCGCCGACCGACGATCCAACGAAAGAGACTTGCTGAGGCATTATCTTGACGCGCTGCAGCGGCTCGGGGTTGAGAGTGCGCCAATGTTTGACGAGGCATGGCTGGCCTATCGGCAGCAAGTTATGCACGGGTATATGTGGGTGGCGACACCGCCGTCTATGCAGCCTGATGATATAGTCGGTGCAAATGTTGAGAGATTTTCCGCTGCGCTGGAAGACCTTGAAACCCTAAGCGCGTTAGGGGTTTAGAGCCTACTTCGTGCTATGATTTATTCACCCCTCTGGCTCTGCCCGAGGGGATTCACCCCGCACTAACGCCCCCCCTCGGTACATTCTGAACAGCTGTTCAAACGGCGAATTCGCACTACGTTAGCATCTCTCCTATCGTTGGCCTGATGGGCCTTCGCAGTGAACTAATTATAATTACACTGAGAGTTGTTGAGATGAAGAATATAGGCTTCTACCGCTTTCCCTGGGCCGTGTCCGTCTGCGGTGCCCTTGCATCATTTACCAGTTCGACCCTTTCGGCTCAAGACGAAGCAGGTGAGCCAGCGCGACGCAGTCGAGGCGTGGTAATAGAAGAGGTTATCGTAAAAGCGCAAAAGCGGTCCGAATCGATTTACGAAGTACCGATATCCATCAGCGCCTACTCTGGAGAAACGATTCGCGAGCTGGGACTCACCGATACTCGGGATCTGGGCAATCTGGTGCCGGGCTTCAGTTTCTCCGATAGCGGCTATTCGGTGCCCATTTATACCCTGCGGGGTGTTGGATTTAACGAGGCGAGTCAAACCGCGAGTGCGACGGTTGGGGTGTATATCGACGAGCAGAATCTCGCCTTTCCAGTATTTTCCAAGGGCGCCAACCTGGATCTTGAGCGCATTGAGGTACTGAAAGGCCCCCAGGGCACACTCTACGGTCGCAATACCACCGGCGGCGTTATCAACTATATCACCGCGAAGCCAGGTGAGAATCTGGAGGCCGGTCTGGCTGCAACATTAAGCCGGTTCAAAACCTACGATGTGGAAGGGTTTGTGAGCGGCCCAATTGGCGAAAGGCTTGGGGCGCGCCTGGCATTGCGGAGCATAACCTCTGAGGACGGGTGGCAAACCAGCCTTACCCGCCCCGAGGCTAATCTCGGTCAGGTCGATAAGTTATCCGGTCGCGGCACATTGGTCTGGGATAGTTCGGACACGGCGACCACCGAACTCGCCTTGTCGGGCTGGTCCGATCAGGGGGAGCCACAGGCGCCTCAGGCCATAGCGATTCGCCTGCAGAACGCGGTGGCATCCAGCGCCTTGCGTAGTGCGGGCTTGCCGGAGGAGATGGGACTGCCACAACGTGTGCGGGATCATCCCACGGTAGATCGTGATACCGATGACAACCGCGAGGCAGATTGGGCTGACCTCCCGTGGCAGTTGAACGAAACCTTTATGATGGCATCACTGCGTCATGAGCGAAGTATCACCGACAACAACACACTGACGGTGTTGGCGAGCCTCGCGGACTTTGAGAACGACCATTCCTTCCTGCCCCAGAGCGGCTTGTCGGTGCGCAATGCGGAACGAGAAGTGATAGTCGACACCCGTGCATGGACCGTTGAGGCCCGTGTCGATGGCATCTGGGGGGAGGGCATGGACTGGCTTGTGGGTACCTTTGTCAGCCACGACGATGTCTACGAATACCAGTCGGTGTATATCGATGAGGCAAGTTCCTCCTTCACCATTGATCCCGCGAATTTAGGGCAGCCGGGGCCGCTAATTGGCAACCGGGTAGATACCTATGGCGAGCAGGTCGCCGACGCGTATGCACTGTTCGGCAATGCCAACTGGCAGCTCAATGATGCGGTGAAACTGACGACTGGCCTGCGTTACACCCGCGAAAGGCGCGACTTTGCGGGGTGTACCATCGACAGCCCCAATAACTCAGCAGGAATCGGCTTTGGCAATGTGCTCAATGGCCTCAGTCTGAGCACGGGTGGCTCCGGCGGTATCGAGCCGGGAGACTGTCTGATACTTGGCGACGAACCCTCACAGGCTCCAGGTGGTCCAGCGCGCCGGGAGCCGGGTGTCTACACCGGTGTTCTGGATGAAGACAATTTGTCCTGGCGCCTGGCAGCAGACTGGCAGGTGAGTGACGACGACCTGCTGTACGCCTCCTATAGCCGCGGCTTCAAATCCGGCAGTTTCCCGGTGCTGGCCTCCTCAGACCGCAAGCAGTACCGGCCAGCCACGCAGGAGAGGCTGGATGCGCTGGAAGCCGGGGCCAAGTTTGGTTTCTTTGATCGTGCTCTGAACCTGAATCTAGCTGCCTATTACTACGACTACAAAGACAAGCAGTTGCTGGGGCGTACCTTTGACGAGGTGTTTGGGCCACTCCCTATTCTGGTTAACGTGCCCGAGTCCGAGGTCTACGGTCTTGAAGCCGAGGCGCAGAGCAATCCGCTGGAAGGCCTGTTTGTCTCAGTGGCGGCGAGCTATCTTCACACCGAAGTCAAAGAGGGGGCAACACTGGACCGCGACGGCGAGGAAGTGGATCTCGCCGGGAACGCCTTTAATTTTGCACCTGAAATCGAGATAACCCTGATTGCCGATTACACCTGGGCCCTGTCAGACGAGCTGGATATGGGCGTGGGCGGAGATATCAGCTACAGCGACGACACCAATGCCGTGATTACCGGTGAAGAAATATTTGCGATAGATGCCTACGCGGTCGTCAATGCCCGCATACACCTGTCGAGCGTGCACGATGGCTGGAAACTGACCGCCTGGGGCCGAAATATCGTCGATGAAGTGTATACCAGCGGCATGTTTGAAACCGGTGCCGATACCATCGCGCGTTACACCGGTATGACCCGCACCTGGGGGATTACGCTGGATTACCGCTACGAGTAGTGCGCTTTTCGATTGCCGCGGAGTTCAATCGGGGTGTCGCGGTATACAGCAAAGCTGGCGTTTCCGAAGGCAGATTCGGACGCGGCCAGCGGGAATAATTTAAGGGGGAGTCACCATGAAAATAAACAGCAGCGATAACTATCTTCGCCTCGCTTTGCGAGCCATTGACGAAGTGCTAATGCCTGAAGTCTCGTCGTCAGCGGCGAAATCGACCATTGAAATTTTAAAAACCACACTGAAGGAACTACGCAAACGGGAGGCGGGTGCTTCGGAGGTATTGCGCGAGGTGATTGGCAACGGCCAGGCGCTGTACACCGAGGTCAAGCACGCATTGGGTGAGCAGGCTGAGCCTGTCGTAGAAGATCTGTCGTCGCTGTCGTGGGCAGCGCTGACAGAAGTCTACGAAAATTTGGTGCGGCAGCTGAGTGGTGTGGCGGAAAAACTTGAGGTTGCTGAACCGGGTAATAAGGCGCCTTTGCTGCGAAAAATCGCCGAATGGGAATTGAGCTACTACGAGAAAATGGCTGGAGTCACTGTGGTCGACTCAGCGAACGCTGATCTCGCCACGGCGCAGGAAGGCCAGGTAAGCCTGGACAAAGCCTTGCTGGAATCGTTTTTAAACAGTGCCAACCTCGAGCCACAGTCGTCGGTACAACTTGACACCTTTCAGGCATTGCCAGGGGGATTTGGCAAACAGACCTATATGTGTGCCTACACTGGCGAGGGTGACCGTCGCCGCGAGCTGGTCGTGCGTAAAATGGACCCCCAGCCAATTATGCGTCACGGCGCCTGCAGTCTTGAAAGGGAATACGCCCTGTTGCGTGCGTTACCCGAAGACTATCCAGCACCAAAGCCCTTCGCCTACGCGGAAAACTGGCGCAATGTCGACGGTGACTTTTATGTGATGGAACGCAGTCTCGGTGACGTGCCCGGTGCATTTCTTCACGGTATGAGTGGCGAGGTTCCCGAAGCAGTATTCCTCGATCTTGCCACTTATCTTGGCAGGCTGCACAGCCTGCCAGTGTCGGATTTTGCCACCTATGCGAGGGAGTGCGAGACATCGGGTGTTCTCGACGGCGATACCCGCCATGCCTACCTTCGAAATATGGCGGGCTGGGATGCCTACATACAAAATGAAGAGCATCTGCCCTCGCCCTATCTGCACTGGTTGATCCACTGGTTGGCTAACAATATTCCTGCGGATGAGCGTCCACCGGTACTGGTACACGGCGATTTCAATATTCATAACGTGCTGGTTCACGAGGGACGTATTTCCTGCATTCTCGACTGGGAGTGCGCGGGCTTTGGCGCCGCTGAGCAGGACCTTGCCTATATCCGCCCCCACATCAGTCAGCACATCGACTGGCAGCGCTTTCTCGACCACTACCTTGAGCATGGCGGTCGCGAGCCTCGTGAAGACATGATGCGCTATGGCATGGCATATGCGGCCTTACGCACCAATCTGGCAGGCAATAAAGCTACGCTGAATTTGCAAACCGGGCGCAATCAGGATCTGCGCTACGCGATGGTAGAGCTGGGCTTTACACCGTCGTTTATGCAGTTGGCGTTGGGCAATACCGATTGATTCGACAGTGTTATGCCTAAGCCTAAGTCCTTGCCGATATTCAGCCAGACAATGACTACCCACAATTATGGAGAATAACGATGAAAGTAAGCGGAGCAGCAGATTTGCCGGTATTACCAGACAACGTCAATTACTGGCAGGAGCCGGTAAAGGAGCATAACTGGCAGGACAGCGTCGTGCTGACCTGGTGGGATGCGCAAAACAAAATCGGCGGGTTCCACCGCATTGGGCACGAACCCAATTACAAGGATGGACCGAAAATTGCGCTGTGGTCGCATATTACCGCCCCGGAGGGCGATTATAAAAACGTTGTGTATCTGGATTTACGTGAAGAAGACCGGCTTGCCAACGGCGGCTTCGGTGCCGGTGAGACCTGCAAATATGAGTTTATTGATGGCCAGCACGTCTGGACAATCAACGACGCACAGGTCAATGCGGTGATTCGTCACGACGATTTTCACGCCAATGTTGAATGCTACCCGAAGGACAGTAATGTGTCCGAGGATTTCGCCAATGTTCACACGGATATTCCCGGTAAGGTTAGCGGCGAGCTCACTGTTGCGGGCAAGCAATATAACATTGCGGGCCTGAGCTTTCGCGACCGTGGCTGGGGAGTACGGGAGTGGGACTACCTGTTGGCTCACCGTTGGGTAGCGGGCACCCTTGGTCCGGATTTCAGTTTTCTGGCGCTATCGTTCTATGCCGCTGACGAAACCCTGGCCAGCTTTGGTTGGGTGGTGCGAGGTGACACGGTAACCTTTGCCAAAGCGGTCGATATTGTCACCTATACCGAAATTGACGGTATGGTGAATCGCGGCGGTCATGTGCGCTTTGAGTTGACCACAGGGGAGGTCTTCGATATCGAGTGCCAGCGTGCGGCGGATATTGCCTTTACCTCATACCATCATGATATTTGCTGCGTCGATGTGCTGTGCGAAGCGCGGTGTGGCGACCAAGTGGGTTTCTGCGACTTTGAGTCCACCGCCAATATTCAGGCAGGCAAGCGCCAGCCTACGCGGCTGGTGAATTCGCCGGTGGAAAATGGTTTCCATCCGCGTTGAGCCCAGGTTCATTGGCGTCAGTGGGCTGCGGTCACGCGGCCCTCATCCCGTGGGTTTTACCTGGTTGCCGCGAGGGTTATAGTGGCTGTACATCGACATCATAATAAACAGGCAGGCATTCTCAATGGCCCGAGGAAAAGCTCCCGATGATAAACACACTGAGACGCTCGTTACAGCAAAGCGTCTCCCCAAGGCGCCAGCGATCGATATCGACCATGTACTTCAGGTGGCGGCAGATCTGTTCGCTGAACATGGCTTCGATGGCTTAAGTACGCGGGAAATCGCCAAAGCCTGCGGCTGTAGATTGCCGTCGATTTATTATCACTTCGGCAACAAGGAAACCCTCTACCGCGAAGCATTTTCCAATAAGCTGGAAGACACCATCGACGAGATTCAGCGGCAGGTGGATGATAGCGCCTCACCCGAGGAGAAAGTGCGGCAAATGGTGGCAGCTTTTTTCTCGCTGTTCACCCAGGATCGCACCTTGCTGCTGCTGGTTCAGCGGGACATCGCTGAAGTGTCGCTGCCCAATCGACAGTTTCTGTGTCGCCAGCAGCACGTGTTTTTTCTGCGTTATATCCGCGATCTCGCCTCTGAGGCACTCGGCAGAACCGCTGACCCCAACACCGTGTTCATCATAAATGGCATGCTACTGGGCTACTGTGAGTTCTATAACCTGGTGCAGGAAGCCGGGGAAAAGCTCCCCGGCGAATCAAATGAAACCCGGTTGGCCTCCCTGCAGGAGGCAGTGCTGAAATTGCTGAGGGATTAACTCAGTTGGGGCGATCGATGGCCCGAAACAGCACCATCTTATTCGGGCGTTCTCTCCTCGAAAACGTACTCCTTCCCTGGCGTTACAGTTTGCCCATCACCCACTGCAATGGCTTGCGCAGCTTTTCCGCATTGGGAGGGAAGAAGATTTTGGCGGTAAAGAACTGGGTTTTTAGTACGGCCCGTTCGTGGGAAAAGGCGCTAATACCCCATTCGCCATGATAACTGCCAATGCCGGAGTTATTTACGCCGCCGAAAGGCAGGTTCTGGTTAAGAAAGTGGGCGGCGATATGGTTCACACAGGTGCCGCCGGCGCTGGTGTTTTGAATGATTTTTTCGGCGTTGCTGTCGTTGCGGCTCCAGATATACAGGGCGAGGGGTTTGGGTGCTCGGTTGATTTGGTCGATGACCTCATCCAGCTGATTAAAACCGATAATCGGCAGCAGCGGGCCAAAAATTTCCTCGCTCATAATGTCGGCATTGTCGGGAATGTCGCTGAGCAATGTGGGGCTAACAAAGCGATCTTCGCGATCTACGGCGCCGCCATAGACTACCTTGGCACCCAGGGCCTTGGCGTTTTCCAGCAGACCCACGACCCGGTCGGTGTGACGCTGATTAATGATCCTTGCAAGTTGGCTTTGCTGCGCCTGCAGGCCTTCGCCATACCATTCGCTAAGAGCGCGGCTGATGGCGCTGACAAACTGGTCCTTGATATCGTTTTGAACGTAGATGTGGTCGGGGGCGATACAGGTCTGCCCGTTGTTGATGTACTTGCCCCAGGCAATGGTTCTGGCGGCGAGTTCGAGGTCGGCACTGTTGTCGATAACGATGGGCGATTTGCCGCCCAGTTCCAGGGTCACGCTGCTCAGGTGGCGCGCGGCAGCGGCCATCACCAGTTTGCCAATGCCCGGTGCGCCAGTGAAAAACATGTGATCGAAGGGGAGGTCGAGCAGCGCCTTGGCGACACTGGCGTCGCCTTCAAAGATGGCGACCTCGTCTTCGTTGAAGCACTCGCGAATAATCGTGACCAGCACAGCGGAAAAGTGGGGAGCCATTTCCGAAGTTTTGATCATTACGGTATTGCCGCAGGCGATTGCCGGCACCAGGGGGCCAAGGGTCAGTGTTACCGGATAGTTCCACGGGGCGATGATCAGGCATCGACCGCGGGGTTCGTAGCGGGTCTCGGAGCGCGTGCCGAGCATCATCGCAGAGAGTGGCGCACGCTTGGGGCGCAGCCAGCGTTTGAGGTGTTTGCGATGGTCGGCGATTTCCATCAACACCGGCATCATCTCGGTAAATTCAGCCTCGGCACCGCTGCGACCGAAGTCCTGCTCGGCGGCGGCGACGATGTCCTCCCGGTGATTCAGTATCGATTGTTTCAATTTCTCCAGCTTACCCAGGCGCTCGTTCACGGTGGAGCGGCGCAGGCGCAGCGCGGTGCTTTGCTGAAGCTCAAAAATACGCTGGATATCACTGTGTAATTCCGGCGTTAGGGTTTCGGTTGCGGGTAGTGGGGCGAGTTGGTCAGGTGCGGATACCGTGCTTTCCATAGGGCTATTCGTTCTCATGGCGGGTGGGGCATCAATTTCAGTGGATATAAGTGTCAGTGGATAAACATCAGTGACTATAGTCGGCCAGCTGTCCGGCGCTGGCATCGTCGGTACAGACGAAACGGAGGTGGAGAAAAAGGCGCCATGACGGGCATGGCGCGAAGAAGGACTTGCCGCAGCGGAGCGCAGGGTGCACTCCGAGAGAGGTTACTGCTGGAGCCGTCCCTGATAGAAGGTCTTGCCCTGCTCGGCAAGCGCCTGTAAGCCGGCGTCGGCAGCATACAGGCCGCCGCAGTGCTGATATTTCTCGCAGAGAGCCAGCACCGTATCGAGTCCGAGGTGGTCGGCATACCACAGTGGCCCGCAGAAATGGGCGGGGAAACCGGTGCCGAGACGCATGCCCGTGTCAATATCCTGGGCAGAGGCGCAAATGCCTTCATTCAGGCAGCGGCTGGCTTCCAACACCATTGCCAGTAACATGCGTTGCTGGATGTCTTCATCGCTGAGCACGCTGGGGTTGGCAGCGCGAATCGAAGCGATGAGGGGCTCGACATCGGCGTCGTCACTGCGTCGTGGTTTGCCTTGGTCGTCGGCGTCATAGCGGTAAAAGCCCCGACCGTTTTTCTGGCCGAAGCGTTCGGCAGTTGCCAGTGTGGCGATGGCGGTGGGGTAGTCTGCAGCCATCACCTCGGGGTAGGCCTCGCCGAGAATACGCATGGCCTTGTCGAGGGTGTCCAACCCCGCAACGTCGAGGAGGTAGGCGGGACCCATCGGCCAGCCCCATTGGGTCATCAGGCTGTCGATTCTGCGAAAATCTGCGCCGTCGCGAACCAGCAGGTTAAACGCGGCAAAGTAGGCGCCGAGAATACGGTTGATCAAAAAGCCTGAGCAATCCTTCACCAGCAACGGGGTTTTGCCCATTTGCAAGGCGTAGGCGATGGTTTTGGCCACCGCGGTATCGCTGCTCTGGGGACCCTTGACCACTTCGACCAGGGGCATCATATGCACCGGATTGAAAAAGTGCATACCCACGAGGTTCTCCGGGCGCGACAGCCCTTTGGCGATATCGGCGATACACAGCGACGAGGTATTCGACGCCAGGACCGTGTCGGCCCGACAATGCTGCTCGGTTTCCGCCAGTACGGCCTGCTTGATGTCCAGCTTTTCGACCACAGCCTCGGCAACAATGTCGAGGCTGTCGAAGCCACTGAAATCCAGCTGGCCGTGAATCGACCCAAGAATGGCGTCGGCCTGCTCTTGGCTGATTCGTTGTTGTTTCACCTGTTTGCCGAGAAGCTTTTTGGCCTCTTTAACGCCGATGTCGATGGCCTGATCGGCGATGTCCTTCATCAACACCGGGGTGCCGCGCAGGGCGGTGGTGTAGGCAATGCCGCCGCCCATAATACCCGCTCCCAGTACTCCGGCTTGGGCAATCTTTTCCCGATTGGCGTGGGCCTTGTTCGCCTTTTTCAGGCTTTGCTGAGCCTGAAAGACGGCGACCAGCGCTTTGGCGGTGGAGGACTGTGCCAGCTGGGCAAAGCTTTTTGCTTCGGCTTTAAGGGCCTCATCGCGTCCGAGGGCTGCGCTGTCGGCCAGCAGCTCGGTAATCACCGCCGCGGCGGGATAGTGTTCCGCACGGGGCGCGTATCGGGCGCGGGTGGCATCCAGAGCATCGTTGTCGATGGTAACGGCCCCCCGGCGTCGTTCGCGGCGTTGTTGCCAGTCGAGGGTGCCGTCGATCAGTTGTTGCAGTAGTGCCAGCGCTTCGTCGCGCAGTGAGGCATCGTCGGCGGTGGCGTCGACCATGCCCGCGCTCAGTGCCTTGTCACCGCTGTAATTGCGTCCGCTGGTCAGCCACTCCAGCGCGGTAGCAAAGCCCGCCAGCCGGGTTGACTTCACCGTGCCTCCAACACCGGGCAATACCCCTAGCTCCACTTCGGGGAAGCCCAGCAGTGCGTTGTGGGTGGCGACCCGGTAATCACTGCACAGGGCGACTTCCAATCCGCCGCCGAGGGCAAAGCCGTTGATAGCACATACGATCGGAAAGGGCAGGTCTTCCAGTTCACAAAGCACCCTGGCGGTGGTTTCACAGAAGGCGATCTGTCCGGACTCCGGTGTGTTCAGCAGAGATTCCAGCTCGCTGATATTGGCCCCCGCCAAAAAGCCGGCCTTGGCACTGGACAGCAGCAAACCGCTGAAATCACCTTGGCGCAGGGGTTCAAGGGCGCTGGACAGTTCCTCGCGAAAGGCGTCGCCAAGGGTGTTGACGGGTTCGCTCTGATTGTCCAGAACCAGGTTGGCAATGCCGTTCTCCAGGGCGTCTACCCGGAGAAAATGGCCAGAGAAAATCGTCATTGTGCTACCTCGTTTGGTGAATGGGGGGCGCGACGCCCCGGCGTGGTCGGGGTTGTCGGTCTATAGCGGCAGTGTAGTGAGGAGGCTGTGGATACCCCTCGTCGATTCCGACGAAAAGTGTATAAATGGCGAAAGCGTGGTCGAGTTTCTGTCGAGGTGGCTCTGCGCTGGCGTTCAGACGATTCCCTGGGAGGTTTTACAAAATCGTCGGATCCGACGATATATCAGTTTGTGATTGGCGAGAATATAGCGATCGTTATATATGCGATGGAGGTCGCTTTGGGTAAATGGAATAAAATGCGGCCCTGCGCGATGTTACTGCTTGCTGGTGGTGCACCGGCGCTATCCGCCGCGCCAGTGCTCGAGGAGGTGCTGGTGACCGCGCAAAAACGTTCTGAATCGGTGAATGATGTGCCGATCACCATTACCGCCCTGGCAGGTGAAAAATTTGCCGAGTTGGGGCTTACCGATACCCGTGATCTGGGTAAGGTGACGCCGGGATTTACCTTCTCGAAAAGCGGTGTAGGTACGCCGGTGTACACCCTTCGCGGTGTGGGCTTCAACGATCAGAGCTTCTTCGCGTCGCCGACGGTCAGTGTCTATGTAGACGAGGCGCCGCTGCCGTTTTCGTTTATGAGTAAGGGGCCAAATCTGGATGTGGAGCGGGTTGAGGTGCTTAAAGGCCCCCAAGGAACCCTGTTCGGTAGAAATACCACCGGTGGGGCAATTAACTATATCAGCAACAAACCCGGCGATGAGTTTTCGGCTCGCTTGCACGCGGACTACAGTCGCTATCAGCGTGTGGACGTCGAAGGCATGGTCACAGGCCCGATCACCGCGGAGCTGAACGGGCGTCTTGCCGTGCGTGCGATTCATGCGGCAGAGGGTTGGCAGCAGAGTGTCTCTCGCCCCCGGGATCGACTGGGGCAAGTCAATAAACTAGCTTTGCGCGGCATTGCTGACTGGCAGGCCAGTGAGCAATGGCAGTTTCGCGTGACCGCCTCGGGCTGGATCGATAAAAGCGATCCGCAATCGCCGCAGGCTATAGCGATCATTCCCCAGAATCCCTTCACCGGGGGCGCGGTGATGTCGCCCAGAGTCGAAAATGCCCAATTGATCGATCAGGATACCGACGACAATAGTGAAGCGGACTGGACAACGGAGCTGGATCTGAAATTGAACGACAGCTTCTTCAATCTGGTGCTTCATGCAAATTGGTACGTGTCTGAGGATGCGGAGCTGGTTGCGATTACGTCCCTTGCCCAGGCTGAGTCAGATCAGTCGGTGATTCCCGCCGGACTGGACGCCCTGGTCAGTGACTACGAGATTGACGCGAACCTGCGCACGGTGTCCCAGGAGCTGCGATTTGCCGTGGCCGATGGCCAGGGTGTTGATTGGATGGTCGGGGGGAATATCTCCTTTGACGAGGGCGATCAGCACAACCACGCCTATGACCGCGATGTGAGTTCGGCATTCCCCGTGGGCGGGCAGGTTGCGGCCTTTACCGATGTCGGAGTGGCCGGTGAGAGTGAGGCGCGGCAGATGTCCCTGTTCTCCAATATCGACTGGTTTATATCGCAGAGCTTCAAACTGACAGTCGGTGCCCGCTATAACGACGAGGTCACCGAGTTCCAGGGCTGTTCCTTTGATGAACCCGAAAGCGAAGGCTCTGGTCTTGGGCCATTGTTCAGCGTTGTCGCGTTGAGCAGAGGGAATGTGGTTGCCATTGAAAAGGGCGAGTGCTTCACCCTTGACGAGTCTGGGAGCACCGATATTTATCAAGGGAAGCTGGAGGAATCCAATCTGTCCGGGCGTGTCACCCTGAACTGGACGCCGACCGACGATCTGCTGGCGTATGTGTCCTTCGCTCGGGGTACCAAATCCGGTGGCTTTCCGGTGCTGCCGGCTTCTGATCAATCGCAGTACGAGCCGGTCACGCAGGAAATACTGGTGGCCTGGGAATTGGGGATAAAGGCGACCTTGTTTGGCGGGTCTACCCAGCTTAATGGCGCTGCGTTTGACTATGACTATAAAGACAAACAATTGTTGACACGAGTGGACGATCCCTTCTTCGGCCCCTTGCCGATACTCCGTAACGCCCCCGCGTCGTATGTGCGTGGCGCGGAGCTAAGCCTGAATACCACACCGCTGGAGGGCCTGTTGTTCAGTCTGGCGGCCAGCTGGATAGAAACCGAAATCGAGGAGTTTGAAAGCCTTGATATTAATGGCGAGCCGCGAGACTTTGCGGGGCGGCCGTTTAACTATTCGCCTAAGCTGCAATACAACCTCGGGGTGGACTACGAGACACCGTTGAACGATTCGCTGTACATCGGTGCGGCGGCGAATTACAGCTATCGGGATGACAGCAACGCCACTCTTGAGGGGAACCCGCTTTACGCGATGGATGCCTACGGCCTGCTGGACATGCGGCTAAAACTTGGCAGCAATGACGGGGTGTGGAAGGCGGCCCTGTGGGGGCGAAATATCACCAATGAATTCCAGGCGATCAATGTTTACCAGATTGCTGATATCGTCGGGCGCTATACCGGAATGCCAGTGACTTATGGGTTAAGTGCGACCTACCAGTGGTAACAGGGCCGTTGGCCGCGAAAAATAATCGAAAAATGACTTGAGGTGGTTTGAATGAGGGGCGGATACAAGGGAGTTGGTGTGGTGGGCGTCACCGCGGGAATGGTGCTGGCCGGAGGGGTAATGGCGGCGCCGGTGATCGAGGAGGTGATGGTTACGGCCCAGAAGCGTTCCCAGTCGATAAATGATGTGCCTATTTCGATCAGTGCCTTTAGCGGCAGCAAACTGGATGACCTTGGCGTGGTCGATACTCGAGACCTCGGCAATTTTATTCCCGGCTTCACCTATTCCGACAGTGGCTACGCCACACCGATTTACACCCTGCGCGGGGTCGGTTTTAACGACGCCACCTACAATGCCTCGTCAACGGTGGGCTTGTACGTCGATGAGGTTAATTTGCCTTATGCGGTAATGTCGAAGGGGGCCAGCCTGGATCTTGAGCGGGTTGAGGTATTGAAGGGGCCGCAGGGTATTTTGTACGGGCGCAACACCACCGGTGGCCTGATTAACTATATTGCCAATAAACCCGGAGAAGCCTTCGAAGCGGAAATTTCCGGGGGCTATGGTCGTTTCGACACCAGAGAGCTGGAGGGCTTTGTCAGTGCCCCGCTAAGCGATACCGTGGGTGTTCGTGTGGCGATGCGAGGGATTTACACGGGGGAGGGCTACCAGTACAGCCTCACTCGTCCCGATGATCGCCTCGGCAAAAAAGATAAGCTGTCCTATCGTTTGGGAATGGACTGGCTGCCTGAGGATACGTTTTCCCTGCGGGTGGTCTACGAGGGCTGGCGGGATAAGAGCGAACCCCAGGCCGCACAGCCGATCGGCGTGATTGCACAGAATGCCAGCGCCGGTGAAGCCGCGTTATCCCCGCGCATTCGTAATCACCCACTTGTGCCAGTCGATAGCGACGACAACCGGGTCGCGGACTGGTCGCCGGAATACGACTGGCAGCTCAATCAGGGCTTCGATCAGATTTCCTTCCGCTCCCGCTGGGACTTCAGTGACAGTGTCGCGCTGGTGTCGATACTGTCCTACGGCGAGGTGTATGACGATGGTACCTTGCTGCCCCAGTCGGGTTATTCCGAGCTTAACGCCGAGCAGGAATTGAACGCGGAAATTACCACCATTGCCCTGGAGTCACGCCTGGACGGGTTTATCGACGACGCCCAGGACTGGATGCTGGGCATTAATATCAGCCAGGATACGGGCTTTGAATCCCACAAACTGTTTGTCGACACCAATAGCGCGATATACCCGATAACGGGGGAAACGGCGCTGGGGAACCGTATTGATACCTTTGGCGATTTCGTCGCTGACCAGTATGCACTGTTTGGCAACTACAACTGGCAATTTACGCCAGCCTGGCAGCTAAGTGTGGGTGCGCGCTACACCCAGGATATTCGTGACTTTGAGGGCTGTTCCAAAGAGCCGGACGATTCCGAGGGCGCGGGCCTTACACCGGTATTTTCTGTCTTGGCGGTATCCCGTGGCGGCGAACCCATCAGTCAAGGGGAGTGTGTTACTGTCGATGACAACGGCGACAACTCTCCCTATCGCGGGACTCTGGATGAATCAAATGTTTCGGCGAGGGTGGTGCTGAACTGGACTCCAGTAGACGACACCTTGGTCTACGCCTCGGTGAGTCGAGGGTTTAAATCCGGGGGTTTTCCGGTGCTGAGCTCATCGGCAAAAAAGCAGTATGAGCCAGTGCGTCAGGAAGAATTACTCGCCTATGAAATTGGCACCAAGAACTCACTGTGGGAAAAGCGCATCCAGCTTAACGGTGCCATCTACTACTATGACTACAGCGACAAACAACTGCTGACTAGGCTGCTTGATCCGGTATTTGGACCACTGCCTGTGCTCAAAAATGCACCATCTTCGGAGGTGTACGGCGCTGAGATTGAGTTCAGTGTTGCGCCGACTGAGGGTTTGCTACTGGCTGTTAATGGCTCCTATATTCTCACCGAAATACTGGAATTCGAGAGCACCGGCTTTGACGGTGAACCGACAGATTTTGCTGGTAACCCCTTCAATTTCTCGCCGGAAAAAGAAGTGACCGTGCTTGCCGACTACAGCTTTCCCATAACGGATGGTCTGACCATGGCCGTGTCGGTGGATTACAGCTATTCCAGCGAGACCAACTCGACGCTTGATCAGGATCCACTGTTCAAACATGACGACTATGGTTTGTGGAATGCTCGGCTGCGTCTGGAGGAATTCTCAGGCAAGTGGGACGTGAGCGTGTATGGGCGCAATGTGACCAATGAATTCTCGACGGTGAGCATTATTCAGGCTGGGGACGGTGCTGCGCGCTATGCCGGAGCACCGCGCCAGTATGGAGTGTCGGCGCGCTATGCCTTTGATTGATGTGGAGAGGCAGTAGCTACCGACTTTCCATGCCATTGTTTTATTCGATAGCTCAATCATGACACCTAAAATACAGGTAGGCTATTTTGGCAGTTTCGTTGACAAAAACACTGCGCTCTATATCTGTCCTATTTTCAAGGATATATCGTCTGATGCTTTCTACAATTACATTTCGAATTAAAAAATAAACACAGCTCCTTAATGTCATTTCGTCCAGGTTCTTGTTTTGAGATCGAAGATAGATGTGGCTTGTTTCCTTTACTAAATTATCTACAGCGAGAGATCGAACGGAACTAACCACATCGGGAGCTTGTTCAACGAGGTCAATAAGAATCAATCTGTTTTCTTCATGTAGGCTGAGCATTAGTTCGACAAGCTGAGGTAATGAAATTTCAATCGGGATATCAACTCTGGATAGCAGTGCTCTTCGCATTTCGTTCGCGCAGCGGGAGGCTGTGGCCTCATAAGCTCGGAGGTAGACAGATTCCTTGTCAGCAAAGTATTTGTACACGGTGCCAGTGGAAACAAAGGCTGCTGAGGCAATCATTGTTGTTGAAATGTCGCAAAATTGATGCTCCCGAAGGAGGTCTGCAGAGGCGGAAAGAATCCTGTTTACCGTTTCGATCGACCTTTTCTGGACGGACGGAGATCTCATATTTCGCCTTCGTTTTTATGATTCACACCTTGGCGAAGTATAGTCATTTTTATCAGAAAGGTGCTGCGTGCTTGATATAGCTGGATATGCTTGTGGATAATTCATTGACAAACTTCTGCTTGGGAAGATAGAACGGAGAACCGACGAGATACTGCCGAATGTTTGCCAGCGTGCTGTTTGCCAAAAACTGATAAACCGACTCTAATTGATCTTCAGAAAGATCAGGCCTTTGTTGTCCAATATAAACACGGCCGATACTAACGGCCAGCCTGTTTACTTCTCTTGTCGATATTAGCTCGTGCAGTTCCGGAAGCTCCTCCGGCATTCTGAGTAACACTGAAGAATTTTTTTCGTACACAGTGATAAGCGTGTTGATTAACTCTGGCATCGCAAAGTCAATATTATCTTCAACTCTACTGAGAACGTGCTCTTTCATAGAACGAGAAACTTCGCTGGAGGTTTTCTGATACAACGCGAGGGCGATCTCTTCCTTTGAGGAAAAGTACTGGTAAATTGTGGATATATTTATCTCAGCCTGAGATGCGATATGGTTCGTCGAAATCTTGCTGTAGCTTCTTTTCTCGGCTAGCTGCTGAAGTGCGCTGTATATTTTCGTTACGGTCTCTCTGCTGTCCCTGCGTTTGGGACGGCGCCTGGATTTATCATTAGACTTTACATTTTCGCGGATTGGTCTATTAATCATACGTTTTATCAGGGCAAGATGATTAGAGCCCTTCTGTCTATCCTGTTGTGTGTTCTCGATAAAACAGCGGATTTAGGGTAATTACTATCATAGATAATTTGCCGCCACAGAGCGTTCAGCAGCGGCACGCCACATCAATACTAAAGTTAAGGGCTAATCATCGATATACGTGCTGACAACGGGTTTGATGCGAAGATTCTCGGGGACGGATTTTTCCCCGATCTGGCGATCGAGCTCTTCATGGAACTGGTAGATTCGACGTTCCTGGCAGCCAAGCTGAATATCCGTCAAACTTCCGGTTTCTACCGACTTCTGCATATCGTTCATATTGGAAATATCCTCCAGCGTTATCACTCCTAATTGTTCAAGAACAATGTCAACTTCGGCTTTAACGCTGTCATCAATATCAAGCGGTGTCGTCATGATGACTTCAAATTTCGTAGAGTTAATGCTGGTAGGCCAAAAATTAAATATCGGAAAAGTGAATTCGCCCAAAGGAAGAATGCAGTTCGGGAATATTGTCGCACTAACTTGTTCTGTGCGTGACAGTTCATGTCGTGGATCTTTACTGCCGGTATCCATTATCCACTCTGCGCGGTTTTCTCTTTGGCTTGCCGTGATCATAAGGGAATGACCGTTTGGCCACAATCGAAATACCTGGCCGTGTGATTGAAACATTGGCGCTACGGTATTCTTGTGAGTCCAGAATAAATGGTAAGACTCGGCAAATGCATCTATCGCCAGTTTCCAATTACAGTCCATATCGAACTCGGCACGCTTGAGAAATGAGCGCTTTTCGAAGTCAAAATGTGCTAGTTCTGACGCAACCTTTCCAAGGTGTTGCTCAAGTGAGGGCGCGCGCTCTGAAAAATTGATATAGATAAGGTTTCCCAGCATTTCGCAGCGGATAGGCAGTAAGTTGTGCTTGCTTTTGTCGAGGGTGGGAAACTCGTATTGATCCGGTACGGCTTTGAGCGTCCCGTCGAGGTCATAATTCCAGCAGTGAAAATTGCAGCGAAAGCTCCCTACTTTCCCTGTGTCTCCTGGTACCACAGAGCCGCCGCGATGACGGCAACTGTTTCGAAAGGCGCGGATGGTGTTGTCTTTGCCTCGTACGAGAATCACTGGAATGCCCAATCGGTTCCAAACTTTGTAGCTGCCAATTTCTGGCAGTTCGGAAGCTATGCCCACGCACAGCCACTGTTTCATAAAGATATTATCCATTTCAAGCTCATAGAGCGTTGGATCTGTGTACCGTGCTGCGGGGATGGTGGGTAAGGCGGGGAAGTCCTCGGGAGGTGTATTGCTAGCCTTTCTAGCCAATTCAGCTTCAGCCTGTTTTCTCAGGCCATCAATATTATTAACTAGCTCATTCTGCATGGTTTTCTCCGGTATATGGTGAAAGTGAATCCATGCAGAACGATATTGCAAGTAATTACTTATAGTAAATTCACTTATTTCATCCAACAAATTTGTAATGGAATGTTTACGTACCGGTAAGACGCTACTTGCGCGTGGTAATCGATATATCGGTCTAGATATGCTGAAACAACAAGGCAGCAAACATCACCCCCGCCCAGACATCCGTGCCGCGACGCAGCCACAGGGGGGCTGATTTCACCTCCATGAAGTAGCGCATAACCATCCGTGCCTTGATTACGGCAATTCCGATAATAGCCGCGGTCGCAATATTTCCTGTCGCGACATCGGGGCCGGCACTGAGGAGCCAGCTGCACAGGGTCAAGGCCATAAGCAACAGCCAGATGTGGGTTGAAGATAGCGTTGGCAGTTTTGTCATGGCTTATACCAGGTAAATTATCGGAAAGAGGAGAATCCACAGCATATCGACCAGGTGCCAGAAGTTGGCGCCGGATTCCAGCATGGAGCGACTAACGGTTGTTGAGTTACGCACGTGGCAGCGCATATACCACAGTACGACCATGCCAATCAGAACATGTACCAGGTGAAAGCCCGTCAGCGCAAAGTAGTAGGTGAAAAAGATATTATCGGTAATTTCAATACCGCTCTGGGCCTTCAGGGTGTACTCCACGGTTTTTGACACCGCAAAGACGACACCGGCAAACAGGGCGAGACCAAAAAAACGGCCCGATGATGCCCTGATTTGCGCTGTAGGTGCGTCGCCATCCTTGCCCAGTACCTGCAAGCCGCGCACAACCAGCCAAGAGCCGGTAAGCAGCACGAGAGTGTTAAAGAAGCCGAAACCGGCGTTGAGTTGCGCCTGGGTCTGCTGAAACAATTCCGGTTGGCGGTTGCTGTCGAAGCCAAGGAAAATCAGAAATACCGAGTAAATAACGATGTCACCCAGCAGTAATACCCACAGTGTGGGTTCACCGCTGTAGTGCGCGGTGGCGGTGGAATCACGAGTGTCCATAAGGGGTTCCCTGATATTCATTACAGCGCGCCTCCTGAGTTTTCGGGTAACGATTCAGCCTGCTGAATAATGCACTGTCGAACGACATACCAGGTGATAAGAATCCAGCCAAAGAAGAAGGTTGCCGCTAACCAGAAGGAGATTAAACCGTCCCAGGCGAAGGGGCCGTCGGTGACAAAGGGCACCAGCGTGCCGGCGAGGAAGCCAGTGGCAAACCACAGGTTGAAAAAGCCGAACCAGGGCGGGAATACCGGTGCGTCCTTTGACTGGTTTAATGCGCAGAAGCCAATGGCAAGGAGTTGAATCAAAGCCGGGGAGACGGTGCCAATAAAGATGATCCAGCCCATATCATTCAGCACTTGAGTGATTTCCGGTGCGCGATCCGGTCGATAGGCCGCCACCATCCATATTATGCCGGGGAACAGAATTGCCCACACGGTGCCGGTTACTGAGGCGAGTTGTAACGAGGACATGGGGTGATGACGATATCCTTCGACCCGCTTCATTTGCTCGCTGATAGCTACCCCAAAGGGCCAGAAAAATGCCGCCGAGAAGGCCACCAATAAACCACCGAAGCGGTAGCGGTTGGTGTTCTCCTGATACAGCTGGGCGATGGCCTGGGCATCCAGTGCCGGGTCAATAGGCGGGAACCAGTTGGCGACGAATACCAGCGCCACCAGCATTAGCGCTACCGCTACCAGTGCGCCGTCAACGGCGAGAAGTTGTGCTCGAGTGGTGTAGGGCATGGGCCTTGATCCTGTTTTTCTGATAGTTGTAAAAGCCGGTGGAGTCGGTAGGGCCGGTATTGGTGAAACCTGTGGCCTGTAAATCTATCGTAATATGGTTTTGGGGCGCTCGTCGAATCCGACGATAGTCATAGCCGAGGAGGGAAGGGCTACGGTGTGGCGCTCTGGGTGGGCAAAAATCGTCGAATCCGACGACCATTCCGCAGAGCGGTAACGGCATAGTGTAAGTCAGTCTGGCGGGGTGCTGACCCGCTTACTCGAATTCAACTGGAAGTTACGACATGACCCGAAAAGCCCTCGTTGCCGGTGTTGGTATGGTGAAGTTCGCCAAACCTGGCGAAAACGAAAACTACGATGTAATGGCAGAAAAAGCCGTGCGCGAAGCCCTGCAGGACGCGGGCATTGACTATGCTGAGGTGCAGCAGGCCTACGCCAGTTACATCTATGGGGACAGCACCTGTGGTCAAAAGGCGCTGTATCGGGTGGGTGAAACCGCCATCCCGATCATCAACGTTAACAACAATTGCTCGAGTGGTTCCACTGCACTGTTTTTGGCCCGCCAGGCGGTGATGGGCGGCTCGGTGGAGTGCGCGCTGGTGGTCGGCTTTGAGCAGATGCGCCCCGGTGCACTGGGCACGGTGTGGGATGACCGCCCCAGCCCCTTCGACGATTTTACCGGTCACCTGAATCGCTTGGGCTATGCGGTAACCAAGGCGGGGCCAGCGCCCTGTGTGTTTGGTGCCGGTGGCATGGACTACCTTGAGCGTTATGACGCTGACCCGGCGATCTTTGGCAAGGTGGCGGTGAAGACCCGTAACCATGCGGTTAAAAATCCCTATGCCCTGTTCACCAAGCCGATGACACTGGAGGAGGTGATGACATCCCCGGTGATATACGAGCCCCATCTGACCCGCTTTATGGCCTGTCCACCCACCTGCGGTGCCGCCGCAGCGATTGTCTGTAGCGAGGAGTTCGCTGCTCGTCACGGTATTGGGCACGGCGTTGAAATGGCCGGGCAGGGTATGGCCACCGACCACAGTGATAGCTGGGACTCGGCGATGAATCTGGTCGGCGCGCAAATGACCCGTCGCGCCGCCGCTGTGGCCTATGAGCAGGCGGGAATTGGTGCGGAAGACGCCGATGTTGTTGAGCTGCACGACTGTTTTACCCCGAATGAGGTGATTACCTACGAGGGGCTCGGTCTGTGTGGCGAGGGTGAAGCCAGCCGCTTTATCAATGACGGCGACAACACCTACGGTGGCAAGGTGGTGGTGAATCCCTCCGGTGGTCTGATGTCCAAGGGGCATCCAATTGGCGCAACCGGTGTGGCCCAGTGTGTTGAGCTGTGCTGGCATTTGCGTGGCTTGGCCGGTGCACGGCAGGTCGAGGGTGCGCGAGTAGCCTTGCAGCACAATCTCGGTTTGGGTGGCGCGGCGGTGGTGACGGTTTATCGCGTCTGAAAAACAAGGCCTGTGTTGATCAAATGTTGCACAGGTCTTTTTTTGGGTGTATAAATTAACAATGTTAAATAAACATTGTTAATTAAACGGCATAAGATCATCAGAGCCGCTGAAGGGTCGGTGTCGTGGGTAAGCAGAGGACGATATGCCAAGACTGCAACAAAGCCAGGAAGAAGTCGAAGTGATGCGCTCGCGTCTGTCGCTGACGGCGCTTGAAGTCTATCGCCGGGAAGGTCTGTCGGCGTTGAGTTTTCGCCGTATCGCCGAGGCAGCGGGCATCAGTCACACCTTGCCTTACCGCTATTTCGATAACAAGGAAGCGCTGCTGGCACGGATGCGTGCCGATGCGCTGAGCCGCTTCGAAAGCTACGTGCGTGAGTACGAGGAGCGGGTGGAGGGTGCGCTTGAAAAGGTGCAGTCGATAGCGGAGGGCTATCTGGCCTTTGCCCGGGAATTGCCCGAGGACTACATGCTGATTTTCGCCACCGAGCAGCCCTCGCCGGAGCAGTACCCCGATGTGTTGGCGGCCCGTTGCCGGGTTTTTGATCACGTGGTGGACGCGGTGCAGCGCTGTGTTGAGTGCGGCGATCTACAGGGTAATGCCAGGGAAATTTCCCACCATGTCTGGGTGGCTCTGCACGGCTTGCTGAGTCTGCATACCGCCGACCAGCTGGTGCATGGCATGGCGTTGGAAGAAATTGTAGGCCCCCTGTTGCAACGGCTGCTGGCCGCGCACAGGGCGGTGGGGTGATATCTCGTCGCTTGCGACGACGCGCAGATTTTACAGGAACTTCATATTAATCCGCAGCAATACTGCAAGTGAGGACATTATGAGCAGGGCACTTATTTCACTGGATGGTCTCAGTGATGTGGAAAAACAGCAATTTAAACAGCTGACCAGCGCGCCGACACTGTCGAAGCCAACAATTGCGATGACGGTGGCGCTGGTGCTGACCTACGGCTTTAGCTATGTGGCCTGTGGTATGGGTTACCTGCCATTGTGGGTCGGTACGATCCTTAACGCGATTATTGGCTATGTGTCATTCAGTGTGATTCACGATTCTATTCACCGTGCGGTATCTACCAATACCAAGGTTAATGACCGGGTCGGACAAACCGGGCTGGATCTGGTGCTGCCCTATGTTGATCTGCGGATGTTCCGCTGGGCGCATATTCTGCACCATCGGTTTGCCAGTGGTGAGCGTGATCCCGACAAGGCCTTTAATGGTGCCTGGTGGACCCTGCCATTTCGCTGGATGGCCATTGATGCCTGCTACTTTGTGTACGCTCTTAAGCATGGCGACAAGGTGGCGCGGCCCTTCCTCAATGCCTGCCTGCGCCGTTTGGCTGTGGTGGTTGCGGTGATCGGGGTATTGACCTACTTCGGCTACGGCCTTGAAGTGTTCATGCTGTGGTTCCTGCCGTCGCGACTGATCCTGTTGTTCCTCGGTTTCAGTTTTTTCTGGCTTCCCCACGTACCCCACGATGTGTCCCAGGAAGAAAATTACACTCGGGCGACAACCGTGCGCAAGGGCATGGAGTGGTTTATGAATCCGGTGCTGCAATACCAGAACTACCACCTGATTCATCACCTGTACCCGATGACCCCGTTTTACAACAACGAAAAGGTCTTCCGGCTGCTGGAAAGTGAGCTGAATAACCATGACCTGGCCGTTCAGCACGGTATGGCCATTCGTCCCACAATCTATCCCGCCAACCGCTGAGGTGGTTGGCGGCGTCAATGCCGAAATTGAGAAAGGAGAGAAAAGATGCGTCGTTATCAGTGCCGTTTTTGTTCCCATGTCTACGACGAGCGCCTGGGTGATCCCGACAGCGGTATCGCGCCTGGCACCCGCTTTGAAGATATTCCCGATGACTGGATGTGCCCCGAGTGCGGCGCGGCCAAGGAAGATTACGACCTGATCGAAGAATAAGCCCCCTTCGGCGATTCGTCGGATTCGACGATCTGGGAAGACCGCCGGGTAGATAAGCTGGCGGATAGGTATTAGTAGCCCCATGCACGCCTGATTGCAGGTCTGTGGCGGGGCGCGCGTCTGGCGCACTGGTCGTCAGGCCGCATCAACCCAATTAACTGAGAGCACGGTGATGGACAGTCAATCCTCTACACCCAATTTCAGCGAACTGGTGAAGGAAGATCGCATTCACGGTTCGCTCTATACCGACGAACAGATTTTCCAGCTGGAGCTGGAGAAAATCTGGTACAAGACCTGGGTCTATGTTGGCCACAGCAGTGAAGTGCCCAATGCCAACGACTTCGTACGCAAGTCGATAGGACCTCAGGATGTCATTATGACCCGGGGGCGCGACGGCAATGTTCACTTGTTGCTGAACCGCTGCCCACACCGGGCCAACCAGGTCTGTGTGCAGGCCAAGGGCAACCGGGGCACGTTCACCTGCCCGTATCACGGCTGGACATTCTCCAACAGCGGCGAACTGCGCGGTTTCCCCTTTCCCGATGGCTACGATACGGCTGATCGCAGCGAACTGGGCCTGGCCAAGGTCAATCGTGTGGCCGAGTACAAGGGCTTTATCTTTGGCAGTTTCGCCGACGAAGGCCCTTCGCTGGAGGAGCACCTGGGTCGTGGTGGTCGCGATGCCATTGACCGTTTGGTTCAGACCTCGCCGGAAGGTGAAGTGGAAATTACCGCGGGCTTTCTGCAACACAAGGCCAAGGCGAACTGGAAGTTTCTGGTGGAAAACGAAACCGACGGCTACCACCCCCAGTTTGTGCACGCGTCGATCTTCAGTGTGGCGAAAAGCGGTATAGGCGATCTCTACAGCAATGACTCTACCGCTGTCGCCCGCGACCTCGGCGATGGCCACACTGAGAATGATCTGCGTCCGGAATTCCGTCGCATCGACAAGCCGATGAACTGGTTTGGCACCAACGAGCAGCGACTGCCGGAATACGTCGAAAAAATGAAGGCGGCCTACGGCGAAGAACAGGCTCGCAAAATCATGATCGACGGCACTCCCCACGTGATGATTTTCCCCAACCTGTTTATTGCCGAAATCCAGATCTTTGTGATTCAGGCGGTGGCGGTGGATGAAACCATTCAGCACGTAACGGCCCTGCAATTCAAGGGTGCCCCCGACCTCAACCGCCGCCTGCGTCAGCAAACCATGGGCTCTGTGGGGCCAGCGGGTTTTTTGCTGGCCGACGACTCTGAAATGTACGAACGCACGCAGCGTGGTGTGGCCGCAAAGCAGCCGGAGTGGAACTACCTTGGCCGGGGCAAGCACCGCGAACGCCGCGATGAAGAGGGTTATCTCGTGGCCGATGCCACCGACGAAGTGACCTCGCGGGGAATTTGGCGTCATTACCGGGAGCTGATGGAGTCGTAATGAATAACACAATTGATCTGGCCCTGATGGCCGAAGTACAGCAGTTCCTCTATCGCGAAGCGCGCTTGCAGGACAGCCATGCCTACGATGACTGGGAAGCCCTGTGGACTGACGATGCCATTTACTGGGTACCGGCCAATGGCGCTGATATCGACCCGGAAGAGCAGATGTCGATTATCTACGACAACCGCTCTCGCATCGGTCTGCGCATCAAGCAGTTCCACACGGGCAAGCGCCACACCCAGTTGCCGCAATCGTCGCTGGGTCGAGTGGTATCCAATATCGAAATCCTTGACGCCAACGACAGCGAAATCCAGGTGGCCAGCAATGCGCTGATTTATGAAGTCAGCCAGCGCGGTGAAACCGTGTGGGCCACCCGCAATGAGTTTCTGCTGCGTCGCACAGATGACGGTCTGCGTATGGCGCGCAAAAAAGTAGTGTTGGTGAACAACGACCAGCCCATGTACACCCTGTCCTTCCTGGTGTGATGTCACGCCGGGCAAGCGGGTTTAACGACGCTAATTGATAATGGAGTGAACAGATGAGTGACGCGAGTCGTGATGCCGAAGTACTGGTGGGAGAGGGGGCGGCACTGTTGTCCCTTCAGGACGGAGTGGCTCATCTCCAGTTGAACCGCCCGGAGTCGGCCAATGGCCTCGACATTCCAACGCTCAAGGACCTCTATAACGCCCTGATGGTGTGCCACGGTGACCGCCGGGTGCGGGTCGTGCTGCTGACTGGCAAGGGTGCCAACTTCTGCGCCGGTGGCGACGTTAAAACCTTCAAAAACAAGGGCGACGGGCTGTCGGAATATATCCGTCAGGCCACCCTGCACCTGCAGGTGGTCATTAACGCCATGGTCCATCTGGATGCCCCGGTGATTGCCGCGGTGCAGGGCTTTGCCGCCGGTGGTGGTGGTATGGGACTGGTCTGTGCGGCAGATATTGTGATTGCTGCCGATACCAGCCAGTACATGGTTGGGGCCACCCGGGTAGCAATGGCACCGGATGCGGGGCTATCGGTTACCCTGCCGCGGCTGATCGGTGCCCGTCGCGCCTCGGAACTGCTGCTGATGAATCCGACCTTGAGTGCGGCGGAGGCCAAGGATCTGGGCCTGGTTAATCAGCTGGTGCCGGAAAATGAATTGCTCGAACAGGCCAGGGCCTATGCCGGGAAAATGGCCAAGGGCGCGCCCCTGGCCCTGGCTGCCACCAAGCGCCTGTTGTGGACCGGCACCGGTTTGGGCATCGACGCGGCCATGCCCGAGGAGGCGCGTACCGTTGCTGAATTGTGCAAAACCGCCGATGTTCAGGAAGGCCTCTCGGCGGTGATCGAACGTCGCAAACCCGAGTTCAAGGGGGAGTGATATGAGCGCAGGACAATCTCTGCAAGGGCGTCGAGCCTTTGTCACTGGCGGCGCCTCGGGTATCGGGCTGGCGATCGTGGAGCGGCTTGCAGCCGAGGGCTGCGACGTGGTGTTTTCCGCGCGGGATATGGCATCGGCGGCGGAGGTGGCGAGTCGTACTGGCAGCCACGCCGTTGAGCTTGATGTGTCGAACCTGCAAGACTGTACCGATGCCGTGGCCGCCAATGGCCCCTTCGATATTCTGGTTAACAATGCGGGAATGGATCAGCACGCCTTCTTCACCAAAACCACCCCGGAGGAATGGCATTACCTGCTCAGCGTGAACCTTCACGCGGTATTGGCCACCTGTCACGCGGCCCTGCCTGCCATGCAGCAAAAGGGCTTTGGTCGCATCATTAATATCGGTTCCGAGGCCGGTCGCCAGGGCTCCAAGGGTGGCTCGGTCTACGCCGCTGCCAAGGGTGGGGTAATTGCCTTTACCAAATCGCTTGCACGGGAAAATGGCCGTTTTGGCATTACCGCCAATGTGGTCGCACCGGGCCCGGTCGATACGCCCTTGCTACGATCGGCGGTGGACCAGGGGGGCGAAAAACTATTACAGGCCATGCAGGCATCTACCCTGATGGGTCGCCTCGGTCGCCCTGAAGAAGTGGCCTCCACTGTGGCCTATCTGGCCAGTGACGATGCTGGCTTTATTACCGGTGAAACACTGGGTGTGTCCGGCGGGATGGGCTGTTGATGAGTGCTGAAAGCCGCGCCTCCGATGCACAGATAGAACAGGTGATCGCCCGTGTTCAGCAGGTGTATTCCACCTGGCGTCGGGATACCTCCGCGCAACAAATGCGCGAGGACTGGGACCGCCTGTTCTGGCGGGATACCCAGCCGTCCCAATACCGCGACGACACCCTTGCCGGTGTTGCGGTGCGCTGGATTGATACCCCCGACTGCGACCCGAGCCGGCTGCTGATGTATTTTCACGGCGGCGGTTTCAAAATGGGTTCAGTGGTATCCCACCACGATTTGATGGTGCGCCTGTCGGCGGCAGCGGGCTGCCGTGTAGTGGGTGTCAACTACCGTCTTTTTCCCGAACACGGGTTTCCGGCGCCGGTCGATGATGCCCTGGCGGTGTACCACCAATTGCTTGCCGAGGGCTATCACGCTGGCCAGATTGCCGTGGCGGGAGACTCCGCCGGTGGCGGTGTGGCGGCCTCGCTGTTAGTGGCGCTGGGTCAGGCCGAAGCGCCCCAGCCTGCGGCTGCTGTACTGTTGTCGCCCTGGCTGGACATGACCCTCAGTGGCGACAGCTATGAATCCCGTGCCAGTGCCGACCCCATTCACCAGCGATTTATGCTCGACGCCCTCGCCAATCAATACCTGGGTAAGGAGGGTGATCGGCGCAATCCCCTGGCATCACCGCTGTTTGCCGAGCTGGCGGGATTACCGCCGCTGCTGCTGCAGGTGGGCGATCGCGAGGTCGGCCTCGATGATTCGGTGGCCTTCGCGGATAGGGCGCAGCAGGCCGGTGTTGAGGTCGCATTGAGCGTGTGGGACCGCATGATTCACGTGTTTCAGCAATTCGCCGAAGACCTGCCGGAAGCCCGGCAGGCAATCAATGATATCGGACACTTTCTGCAAGACCACTGGCAGTCCCCAGCCAGGGCTCGCGCAGATCTTGATGTGGAGTAATACTGTGACGATTGGAATCACCGGATACGGTGCCTACCTGCCCCATCTTCGTCTTGCCCGCCGCGTCGTCGCGGAGGCCAATGCCTGGTTTGCACCGGGTTTGGTCAGCAAGGGTCGTGGCCATCGCTGTATGGCAAATTGGGATGAAGATGCCATCACGCTGGCGGTGGCCGCCGCGCGACATGCGACCCCGCCCAGTGACACTCGGGACAATATCGCCCGCTTGTTGCTGGTGTCGGAAACCCTGCCCTTTGCCGAGCGCTTGAATGCGGCGGTGGTTGCCGGTGCGCTGTGCTTGCCGGACGCGGTGAATGCCGCCGACGTGAGTGGCGCGCAAAGTGTTGCTGTGGCGTCAATCAGCCAGCTGGTGAACGCTGCGAAAGCGGCGGGCGAAACCAGTTTGCTGGTGGCTGCGAGTAATCGCCGTACCCGCGCTGCCAGCGCCCCGGAGCTGGACTATGGCGACGCGGCAGCCGCCGTGCGCATCGGCTGTCACAGTGAGGCCCAGCCGGTGCTTGCCGAGGTGTTGGGCACCAGCAGCCGCACGGTGGATTTTGTCGATCATTTCCGTATGGCCGGTGAAGACGTTGATTATCACTGGGAGGAGCGCTGGGTACGCGACGAAGGTATCGGCAAGATTGCCCCCGCCGCCGTCAGCGAAGCCCTGGATCGGGCGGGGGTGGCCGCCGCTGAGGTCGATCACTTTATTTTCCCCACCGTCTTTAAAAAAGCCGATGCGCAACTGGCCAAACGCTGTGGCATTCCCGATGCCGCCGTAGCGGACAATCTGTCGGCCACCGTTGGCGATAGTGGCTCAGCCCATGCGCTGTTGATGCTCAATGGAGTACTGGAAAAAGCCACGCCCGGTCAGACCATTGTATTAACCCAGTTCGGCAGCGGCATGGCCTGCGCGGTATTGAAGGTCACCGAACATATTACCCGGTTCCGCCCGGCGACCAGCCTGGCGGCGCAATTGGAGGGCGGCTGTGAAGAAACCAGTTACACCCGCTACCTCGCCTACAAGGGCCAACTGAAGCTGGAGCGGGGTATGCGCGGCGAGCAGGACAAGAAAACCGCCCTGAGTACCAGCTGGCGTCACCGCGAGGCCCTGCTGGGCTTTGTTGCAGGGCGCTGTTCAGTCAGTGGCGATGTGCATTTTCCGCCGACGCGGATCAGCTATACCCCCGGAAAACCCGAGCAGGATACCCAGCAGCCCTATCCCCTGGCAGACGTACACGGCCGTATTTTGAGTTGGTCGGCGGAATACCTGTCGTCCTATATGGCACCGCCCCACCACTACGGGCAGGTGGACTTCGATGGCGGCGGCCGCCTGCTGATGGAATTCACTGATGTTCGCCCCGGCGATATCGACAACGGCAGCGAAGTAAAAATGGTATTCCGCATTAAAGACATCGATGAACTGCGTGGCTTTAAACGCTACTTCTGGAAAGCCAAGCCGGTGACCTATCCCGAGAATGACGCGCAGTCCTGAGACGCTGGAGTAAAACACTATGCCACAAGGTATTAAAGATAAAGTCGCCATTCTGGGGATGGGGTGTTCACGCTTTGGCGAGCGCTGGGACGCCAGTCCCGAAGACCTGATGGTCGAGGCGTATAACGAAGCCATGACCGATGCGGGAATCACCCCCGAGCAACTCGACGCTGCCTGGTTCTCTACCCATATGGAAGATGTGGGCACCGGGCGCGGCGGCATTCCCATGGGCATCGCCTTGCGCCTACCTAACATCGGTGTCACGCGGGTGGAGAATTTTTGCGCGGGGGGCTCCGAGGCCGTGCGAGCAGCGGTATACGGTGTGGCTTCCGGGGCCTGCGATATTGCCATTGCACTCGGGGTCGAAAAACTCAAGGACACCGGCTACGGCGGTTTGCCCGTGGCAACGGTGGGCACCTACATTCCCCAGTGGTATCCCGCAGCAGTAGCCCCGGCCAACTTCGCCCAGCTTGCTGCGGCCTATCGCGCCAAACACGATGTTGATAAGGCGACTCTTAAACAAGCCATTTCCCATGTTTCAGTAAAAAGCCACGCCAATGGCGCGAAAAATCCCAAGGCGCATCTGCGCAAGGAAATCACCATCGAGCAGTGCCTGAAAGCGCCGAAAATTGCCGAACCGCTGGGGTTGTTCGACTGTTGCGGTGTGTCCGACGGCGCGGCTGCGGTGATCGTCACCCGCCCGGAAATTGCCCGTGAACTGGGCAAAACCGATCTGGTGAGCTTCAAGGCCCTGCAATTGTCGGTGTCTAACGGCTGGGAAATGTCGGGCAGCGAGTGGGATGGCAGCTATGTTCACACCGCGCGCATCGCCTCGAAGAAAGCCTACGAGGAGGCGGGAATCCGCAATCCCCGTGAAGAAATCAGCATGACCGAGGTTCACGATTGTTTCTCCATTACCGAACTGGTGACGATGGAAGACCTCGGTTTGTCCGATGAGGGACAGGCCTACCGCGACGTGCTGGATGGCAAGTTCGACGCCAACGGCGACATCCCCTGTCAGATCGACGGCGGGCTCAAGTGCTTCGGTCATCCGGTGGGGGCCAGTGGCATTCGTATGCTCTATGAAATGTACCTGCAACTACAGGGGCGGGCTGACGAGCGCCAGCTGAGTAATGTGCGCACCGGATTAATCCACAACCTGGGTGGCCAGCCCAACCAGAATGTTTGCTCGATTTCCATTGTCGGACGACTGGGCGAATAGGGGGCGGCAATGTCGATGATTCGTGTAGATACCCCGGCACCGCATGTGCGCCGTTTACTGATAAACCGCCCCGCCAAGCGCAATGCCATCGACTACGATGTGCGCCAGTCGATGATCGATGCCCTGCGGGAGGTGGCGGAGGATAGTGATTGCAGAGCCATCGTACTAGGCGGCGTGGAGGGGGTGTTTTCCGCTGGCGGCGATGTGCCCAGCATGGCCGGGCTGGACGAGGCCGGAGCACGGGCGCGGATGCAGCATATTCATCAACTCTGCCGATTGGTGTCGGGCAGCAAGGTGCCTGTGGTGTCGGCGGTTGAGGGGTTCTGCGCCGGTGCCGCTGTGGGCCTCGCCCTGCTCGGCGATCATATTGTGGTGGGCAAGGGCAGCAAGATTCTGTTTCCGTTTATGCGTCTTGGTCTGGTGCCCGACTGGGGCACCCTGCGTACCTTGCCCGAGCGGGTCGGGGTGGCGACGGCCAAACGCATTATGACCAGCGGCAAGATCATCGGCGATGCCGAGGCACTGGCTATCGGTCTGGCCGACAGTGACGGCGGCGAGGATATTATGGCGGCGGCGGTGGCTCAGGCGGCGACTATGGCCGAGCTGCCGGGGGAGGCATTTTATCGTCTCAAGCAGCGGTTGATGCACCCCTCGGCAAGCTTTGATGAGGAGTGGCAGAGGGAAGAAGACGACCAGGCCTGTCTGCTGTTGGGCGATGATTTCCGCGAGGGCTTCGCCGCCTTCAACGACAAACGCGACCCGGATTTTACCCAGCCATTACCTGCGGAAAGGGCCGACGGCGGTGGCCGCTGAAATGGTGAGTATCGCCTTGCGTGGCGACACCGCTTGCCTGGCGCGACATAGCCGCAGGTTTGGCGAAAGCCGCCCGGTGGATCAAGCAGCCCCCTGTGCACTGGCCGCAGCGGTAGACCATCTGGTCAGTCAGCCGGGAATACGCCGAATCGTGATACGCCAGTCCGTGAGAGACCCAGGCGCCAAAGGAACCAACAAAGAGTAAATCATGAATGATGCAGTAGTAATCAGCCGCGACGGCGCGGTGGCCACACTGACCCTGAATCGTCCTGAAAAACGCAACGCGCTGGATTTATCCCTGCGCGCGGCCATCGCCGAAGGTATGCGTGAGCTCAGTGCAGACGACAGCGTTGCGGCCATTGTTATTACCGGTGGCGATCAGGTCTTCGCCGCAGGGGCCGACCTGAATTTGCTGGTCGATAAGGGCTCGCAACAGGTGGCGGATATTGATCTTGGTCAGTATTGGGCACCGCTGGCCCAGTGCCGTAAACCGGTGATCGCGGCGGTTAGCGGGTTTGCTCTGGGTGCCGGCTGCGAGCTGGTAATGATGTGCGACATGATTGTGGCAGACCCGAGTGCTCGCTTCGGTCAGCCCGAAGCCCGGGTGGGCATTATGCCCGGTGCCGGTGGCACCCAGCGATTGATTCGTGCGGTGGGTAAGGCCACCGCGTCGATGATGTTGATGAGCGGCGAGCCGATTACCGCGGAACGCGCCTATCAGCTGGGTTTGATCAGCGACCTGGTTGCCGAGGGCGAAGCATTGGGCCGGGCGCAGCAATTGGCGAAGTCGGCCAGCAAAATGCCGCCCAAGGCGATAGCGGCAATCAAGCGGGTGTTGGCCCAGGGCGCAGACCTGCCGCTGGATGCCGCACTGATGCTGGAAAATCGCGAATTTTTATTGCTGTTTGATACCGACGACAAGCGCGAAGGCATGAGCGCATTTCTGGAAAAGCGCAAAGCGGAATTCAAGGGGCGTTGATATGAAGGACATTCGTCGAATCGGCGTGTTGGGCGCCGGCACTATGGGGCGCGGCATTATTCAATTGTTTGCCCAGTCCGGCTACGAGGTATACAGCTACGATGCGGTCGATGGAGCCGTTGCCAAGGCGGTCGATTTTGTCAGCGGCTTGATTGAACGGGCGGTGGACAAGGGACGGCTGAAGCGGGAGGAGGCCGATGTGACCCTGGCGCGAATCATTCCCTGTAGCGATGTTGCGGAATTTGCCGGCTGCGATCTGGTGGTGGAAGCCATCATCGAAAATATTGATGCCAAACGCGCTGTTTTCGAAATGCTGGAGGGGGTGGTCGCCAGCGACTGTATTCTTGCCAGCAATACCTCGTCGCTGACTGTGGCGGAAATCGCCTCGGCCTGCAAACACCCGGAGCGTGTCGCGGGGCTGCATTTTTTTAACCCCGTGCCGTTGATGAAAGTGGCGGAAATTATTGCAGCGGTGCGCAGTGCACCGGAACATATCGCTGCACTGAAAACCTTGATCGAATCCTGCGGTCATCGCGGCGTTGTGGCGGAGGATCAGCCGGGCTTTCTGGTCAATCACGCGGGGCGGGGGCTGTATACCGAGGGCCTGCGTATTGTTGAAGATCAGTGCGCGAGCCCAGAGGATGTCGACCGCCTGATGCGAGAGGCGGCCGGTTTTAAAATGGGTCCCTTTGAGCTGATGGACCTCACCGGCCTCGACGTGTCGGGCAAGGTGATGAGCTCTATCTACGAGCAATTCCAGCAGGAACCACGTTTCAGGCCATCGCCATTGGTCGCGCCGCGTATCGCAGCGGGGCTGTTTGGTCGCAAGACCGGCGAGGGCTGGTATCGCTATGACAATGGTCAGCGGGTGGATTCGCCGACAGCGGAAACCCCGGCATTGGCCGGTACTATCGCAGTGTGGGTAGATCCTGATGCCGACCAGTGCGCAGCGCTGGGCGAGCTGGTCAGCGCCGGGGGTGCCCGTCTTGTGGAGCAGCCCGCCGACGCCGAGCTGATATTGATTCAACCCTGGGGCTGGGATGTCAGTATCTATTGTGCCGAACGGGATCTCGACGCCCGCCGCTGTGTTGCAGTTGACCCGCTGCCTGGGCTCGATAAGCACCGCACACTGATGATCAGCCCGGTCACTGAGGCCCGTTGCCGCGATGCTGCTCATGCTTTGCTGGGGCAGAATGCGGCGGTGACGGTAATCAATGACAGTCCGGGTTTTGTCTGCCAGCGAATCCTTGCCACCATTGTGAACATCGCCTGCAATATTGTTCAGCGGGGCATCGCCTCAGTGGCGGACCTGGAGGATGCGGTGCGTTTGGGGCTGGGGTATCCCGCCGGGCCATTGACCCTCGGTGAACAGGTCGGCGGCGAGCGTATTCTGGCGATTCTCGAAGCGATGGAATTGCAGACCGGAGATATGCGTTACCGTCCCGCGCTGTGGCTGAGCCGTCGTGTCCGCCTGGGCCAGACCCTGCTCACGGCAGAAGCCCCGCGCAGTGGAAGGGGGTGATTATGACGAGTAATACCGAAACCCCAATTGATATCGAATACCTCAAAGGTTGGGAAGGCAAAACGATTCAGCTGGAGGATGGGCTCAGTCCCTTCCCGGCTCAGGCACTGGCCGGGGTGTTCAACCGCGACGAGCGCCCGCACCCGGGCGGAGCGTTACCACCGTGTTGGCAGTGGCTGTACTTTCTCGATACCCCAAGTGGTGCCGGTACCGGTGCCGATGGTCACCCGGCGACCGGTGGCTTTTTGCCGCCGTCACCGCTGCCTCGGCGGATGTGGGCGGCGGGTAAATTTTCTATCCTTCGCCCTCTGGAACTGGGTCAGACGGCACAGAAAACCTCCCGCATCGCCTCGGTGGATTTGAAAGCGGGTAAGAGTGGCGTGCTGCTGTTCGTCAATGTGGAGCATGACATCGCGCAAGCCGGACAGCTCTGCGTGCGGGAAACCCAGAATATCGTCTACCGGGAAATGCCCCAGTCTGCCGCGCCTTTACCACCCGGTGAATCCGCCCCCGAAGATAAAACGGACATTGGCGCCCAATGGCGCGAAACCATTACCCCGGACCCGGTGATGTTGTTTCGGTATTCCGCGCTGACCTACAACAGCCATCGCATTCACTACGACCGCGATTACGCCGTGAATACCGAGTTCTATCCCGCGTTGGTGGTGCATGGCCCATTGCTGGCCAGCCTGCTGGCGGAATCCGCCAGCAGGCAATTTCCCGGCGAGCGTATCGACACCTTTTCCTTCCGCGCCCAGCGCCCGACCTTTGACGATCAGCCATTTCAGGTGTGCGGCCGACGGGATGGCGACAAGCTCACCTTGTGGACAGTGGACCACGAGGGTTTTGTCGGCATGAAGGCCAGCGCGACGCTGACCTCTGCGGCCTCGTCAAATAGTGAGGGAGAGCCATCATGAGCCACAAGCCAAAAGCCGTATGGCGGTCGATGCTGTTTCTTCCTGCCCATGTCGAAAAGTTCGTTGCCAAGGCCCATACCCGCGGTGCCGACGCCTGCATTCTCGACCTTGAAGACAGCGTGCCACTGGAATTAAAAGCCCAGGCACGGGAAAGCATCGCCGCAGGGGCCCAGCAAATTGCTGCCCACAAGGTGGGTGTGCTGGTAAGGGTGAATAACGACAGCGACCACAACGGGCGCTCGCCATTGCTGGACGCTGATCTCGAATACTCAGCGCGCCCCGGCGTTGCCGCCCTGGTGATTCCCAAGGTAAACGACGGGTCCTTGCTGAAACGTACCGCCGACAAACTGGATGCCATAGAGGCTCGGCTGGGACTACCGGTGGGCGGAATTGCATTGATTGCCCAAATTGAAGATGTGCAGGCGCTGCCAAACCTCGATGCCATTGCCACATCGACACCACGGCTAATAGGCATGAGCCTTGGCTCAGAGGACTTCTCTGCATCGGCGGGGATGGTGCCAACCCCCGAGGCCCTGTATCTACCCAATCAAATGGTGGTGTTTGCCTGTCGCCGGGCGGGGATTTTGCCCTTTGGCTTTCCCTCGAGTATTGCCGAATACAGTGACGAACAGGCCTTTGCTGCCAGTGTTAAGCGGGCGAGTGAAATGGGTTTTGTTGGCGCATTTTGCATTCACCCCAAGCAGGCGGCACTGCTCAACGCGGGGTTTAGCCCCAGTGAGGAGCAGCTCGCCGAGGCACGTGCCCTGCTGGCGGCAGTGGCCGAGGCGGAGGCCGAAGGCCGTGGTGCCTTTGCCTTTAACGGCAAAATGGTCGATCGCCCGGTGATTTTACGCGCACAGGAATTATTGCGCCGGGCGCCCGCCTGACCCCGAACAAACCGATGACTATTGACCTCCGTGAGCGACACCGCCCGGTGGCAAGTGATAGGACACAATGATGACCGACACCATTAATGTAAAAGCGATAGCCGATCTGCTGGGCAGATTGCGGGAACAAACCGAAACCGCAACCCGTGAACTGGCGTCCCAGTGTGCCACTGGCGGAAAGCTTGACGGCGAAATACTCGATCGCCGTCAGGTGTCCTGTTATGAATTGGCCTGGGCCAATGCCGAACTGCTCGCCGCCGAGCAGGCGGTGCGGGTTTTACAGGAAAGTAACGGCGAACTTGAGTCGCGGCTGGCGATGATTTTTGTTGCCGAGGCTCTTACTTTACTGCGGGACCGTCTTGAAGCGATTGATCTGGACATCAACGGCAACGCTGCGACCGCACTGGCGGCGATACACAGTGATCCTGCAAGCCGAGCACTGCGCAAAGAGGCCCTGAGTGACGGCTATCTGTTGGCCACCGCGCGGTTGATGGCCGATAACCCGGAGCAGATCGCACGGATTACCCTTAACGAAGACCTGTCGATGGTACAGGATATGTTCCAGCGCTTTGCCGCTGAGCAAGTGGCTCCGCTGGCCGAGGACATTCACCGTCAGGACCTGACGGTGCCCGAGGACACCCTGCTGCAACCCCTGCGTGAAATGGGAGTGTTCGGCCTGTCTATTCCAGAACAATACGGCGGCAGTGCACCGGACGACCGCGATGATAACCTCGGCATGGTTGTGGTCACCGAGGCGCTGTCGGAAGCCTCCCTGGCGGCTGCGGGGAGCTTGATTACCCGTCCCGAAATTCTGTCCAGAGCGCTGATGAGTGGCGGTACCGAAGAACAGAAGCAGCAGTGGCTGCCCCGCCTCGCCCAGGGTGATCCATTGTGTGCCATCGCCATTACCGAGCCGGACTTTGGCAGCGATGTTGCCAGCCTTAAATTGCGCGGCACCAAAACCGACGGCGGCTGGTTGCTTAACGGCGCAAAAACCTGGTGCACCTTCGCGGGCAAGGCCGGGGTGATGATGGTGGTCACCCGTACTGACCCCGATGTCAGCAAGGGCTATCGCGGACTGAGCTTGCTGTTGGCGGAAAAACCCTCCTTTGACGGCCACGAATTCGATTATCGCCAGGAGGGCGGTGGCCGCATTATTGGCCGCGCCATTCCAACCATTGGTTATCGCGGTATGCACTCCTTCGATGTGTCCTTTGAAGATTACTTTGTGCCGGACGCCAATGTGATTGGCGAGAAGGACGGATTGGGCAAGGGCTTCTATTACACCATGAGCGGCATGATGGGCGGGCGGATGCAGACCGCCGCTCGCGCCAGCGGTGTGATGCGTGCCTCTTTACTGGCGGGGTTGCGTTATGCCGAGGAACGCAAGGTGTTTTCCCGGCCTCTGCTGGAATACTCGCTGACCTCAGCGAAGCTGGCCAAAATGGCCGCCCGCTATGCCGCCAGTCGTTACCTCGCTTATGCCGTGGCGCGTATCCTCGACGAGGGTGGTGGCCGTATGGAAGCAAGTCTGGTGAAACTGTTCGCCTGTCGCAGTGCCGAAATCGTCAGTCGGGAGGCCCTGCAAATTCACGGCGGTATGGGCTACGCCGAGGAAATGCCGGTAAGCCGCTATTTCGTCGATGCCCGGGTGCTGTCAATTTTTGAGGGAGCGGAAGAAACCTTGGCACTGAAAGTGATTGCGCGCAGTTTGATGGAATCCGCGCTGACCGAGTCCGCAGCATGAGCAGCGAACATCACCGCGAAACGACGCAACAGAAACCGGCGATTCTCGAGGGCATGCGTGTCGTCGAGCTGTCTGCCTTTGTTGCTGCACCACTCGGTGGTATGACCTTGGCCCAGATGGGCGCAGATGTCATCCGCATTGACCGTCCCCAGGGTGGGCTGGATTACCGACGTTGGCCGGTAACCGAGAACAACGACTCCCTGTTCTGGGCGGGACTGAACAAACACAAACGCTCAGTGGCGATTGACATCGCCAAACCCGAAGGTCGGGAGCTCGCTCAGCAACTGATCTGTGCACCGGGGCAGGATGCTGGAATGCTGCTCACCAACTTTCCTGCGCGGGGGTGGCTGGACTATCATGCCCTTGCGGAACAGCGCAACGACCTGATTCAGCTGACCATTCAGGGCGACCGTCACGGCGGTTCCGCGTTGGACTACACCCTTAACCCCCGTCTTGGCTTACCCTATTTAACCGGGCCTGCCCGCGAGGGCAAGGAACTAGTGGTTAATCACGTGCTCCCAGCCTGGGATTTAGTGACCGGACAGATGGCTGCGGTGGGCCTCTTGGCGGCGGAGCGGCACCGTTTGCGTAGCGGTCAAGGCCAGCACGTACAACTGCCGCTGGAAGACGTGGCGCTATCGGTGATGGCCCACCTGGGCTTTATCGCTGAAGCGGAGCTGGGTGTTGAGCGGAAGGGCTGTGGCAACGACTTGTTCGGCGCCTTTGGACGGGATTTCGCCACCGCCGACGGCGCGCGGGTGATGGTTGTGGGGCTGTCATTAAAGCAGTGGCAATCCTTGGTGAAAGCCACTGACTCCGCAGCCGCTGTTGCTGCACTGGCCGAGCGACTAAAGGTAGACCTGAACCTTGAGGGTGAACGATTCAAGGCGCGGGTAGAACTTGCTGAAATCATTGGGCCGTGGATCGCCACCCATTCCTTCGCAGAGGTGCAGGCGCGCTTCGATGACTGCGGTGTATGCTGGGGCAAGTATCAAACGGTGGCTGAACTGGTGAGGGAAGACCCTTCCTGCTCGACCGACAACCCGATGTTCAGTCGTGTGCAGCAAGTGGGCATTGGTGAGCTATTGTCGCCCAGTGTGCCGCTGAACTTTGCCACCGGTCGAGTCGATGCAAAGCCTGCGCCTTCTTTAGGCGCCGATACCGAGGAGGTACTGTTGGATGTGCTGGGCATGAGTAGCGGACAGCTTGGGTCGTTGCTGGCTAAGGGAATTGTTTCAAAAAAATAGTGATGCTATAGATTAGCGCAAGGCATAGTTCAGAAAATGGCGTGAAGTAGCCGATTGGCATGACGTGGGAAGGGGGAAATAGCAAAAAGCAACCGGGTTAGGCCACCCCGTCAAGTAACAAGCCGGTGATTCTATCTGAAGCCTTATCGATGTCCAGCGGGAGGTTCATGTAATGGTGATGCATCACTATAGAAAAACTTAATCCGAAAGTGGACAACGCGACAAATTCGGCGTAATCGCTATCTGGAATATCAAACCCGACACTGGCAGCTTTGCCTATTTCCTTTAGGATTGGATAAATATTGTGATTGTATATCGCTGTGCCTGACTCCTGGTCAGAAAATTGTGCGGTAATAAGCAAGGGATAGACGTCAGCCATAGACGTTACTATTTCCTTGATTGCAGTGCGGCAAATTTCCCGCTTTTCTTTCGCAGAGGGGGCTTCCGCGTAATCAACCCCTTTCATTTTGGGCAGTTTGATTAACTTTTGTAGCGGTTCTACAATCGCCGCGTCGAACAGATCCTGCTTGGTGTTGAAATAGATGTAAAGGGTGGGTTCAGTAACGGACGCTTCTTCGGCTATATCTTTTGTTCGCGCGCCGTTCAATCCCATGCGGATAAAAACCCTTCGCGCCGCTTCCACAATTTGCTGTTTTCGTTCAGCGGGAGGCAGCCTTCGAGTAATATTCTTGGTTTTCTTGGTTACCATGGATTTATCCAGCGAAGGAAAATTGACAATGCTATATTAGTGTATGTTAACTTGTCAAAGTTGCAGCACCCCGCGAGCGCCAATGGCGTTGCGCATGGTCATATACGAAGCGGGGTAATACAAAGAGGGACCCCCGAGCGCACGAGGTAAAGGTTCGGTCATTTCCTGGTAGGCTGAGGTTGTTAATTTTTCTGCGAGTGCCATTGACAGAGTTAGTCGCCGCCGATACTTCAGACTAGCGTACGCTGGAAAATGGCTTGGTCAATTTTCAGTCCATTGATCGTATGCGAGAGTTCGCCATTAGGAATCAACAATGGCTAACGATACTGTTTGTTATTACCGCTGAGATAATAGGGCTTTCAAGAAAAATCGCGAACGGATTGTTATTTAATGGAAACCATAAAACCTAGAGAAAAACTACTGGATCTATCTGCGTATTTGATAATTGATCTGGGACGGCTAATAAGAAAGCACTTTGATACTAAAATGTCGGGAATGGATCTTACTCGCGCTGAGTGGTATCTCATCTCATATTTGTGTTTTATCGAGGGGAGTACTCAGCAGGAAATCGCCGACGCACTCGATATGGCCAAAGGTGGCATCACCAAGTTGATAAGAACGCTTGAAGAAAAAGACCTGGTGATGAGGGAGGCTCATAATACAAACGGTCGCGCAACGAAGCGTGTTTTTCTTACCGCTAAAGGTCGAAAGGTCGCGAAAAAAATTGATAAAGAGTCCGATGTTGAAGTGGAATTGATCGTTTCTTGCCTTAATGAAAAAGAAAAGGTGCAGTTAAATGAAATGTTGCACCGAATTCGAAATGATCTTATCGACAGGATAGAACGTGGCGACTAGGGCATTGCTGCGTTGTTGTACTACTTGAATAATTCGAAGACACAATAACGTCTTTGATATAAAAAGAGTGTATTTTGTATGGGTGCCCTGGAACTTATTCTTAATTATGTAGCTCCCGTAGCGTTGGCGGCAATTATGTGTGGCATGGGGCTTAGCATACGACTGGAGTCCTTCAAACAGCTAATAAAATACCCCAAAGCCGTTCTGTTGGGGCTTGGTGCGCAAATTTTACTCCTTCCTGTAATCGGAGTAACAATCGCGGTTGTACAGGACCTGCCTCCAGAGCTGGCCTTGGGCTTGGTCATTCTTTCAACCTGTCCGGGCGGTGCAACATCCAATGTTATCTCCTATATTTTGCGCGCAGATATAGCGTTGTCGATTCTTCTAACGACCCTGAGCAGCTTTCTTATCATTATTACCATGCCCGTTGCGTTGTATCTCTCGACCGAGTACTTTCTCGGCGTTGAAGTAGGTGAAGTGGAAATTCCCAAATTCAAGCTCATGATTCAGCTGTTCGTAATGACATTGGCGCCGGTATCCATAGGAATGTTGATTGGTAATTTGTATCAGGATTTTGCTGACAAAATGGAAAAGCCAACACGCATCCTTTCTGGAATTGTGCTGATGCTGATGGTCGTTGCGTTGATGGTTAAAGAAAGTGACTACATGATCGATAATATGCGCTTTGCGGGCAGTGTAGTTATTGAGCTTTTGATTGTGACCATGCTGTTAAGTTACGCCCTGGCGAAAGTATTTCGCTTATCTATTCCTCAGCGGCTTTCGGTGATAGTAGAAGTGGGTATGCAGAATGGATTGCTGGCAATAGTCGTTGCAACGACGGTAATAGGTGATCCTCGGTTAGCGCTGTTCCCCTCGGCGTACGGGATGATAAGCCTGCTTGTGGTTGGGCTCTTGTCGCTGCTATACACATACTTACAGCCGCGTACGCGTTAACTTCCAGTTCAAGGTAACTATTTATTGGGACTCCATCGCCACAGCTTTAAGCTGAGGTTGACGGTGCGTGATTTAAGAAGTAATAAAAGAACATCGATTTTCGTCTGTGGATGGCCCCGCTCGAATTCAATCAGGTATTAGCTGATTTCCGCCGTCGCGCGCTCGGTCGACCCAGTGTGCATACTAAGCTTTGGTGCCAGACACCTGTGTCACGACGTGCAGGTGGCTGGTTGTTGCTCAAGCAGCACTACTTAAGGGTCAATAAGCCCATTCTAACTTCGCGCCTGCTGACATGGGTGGCGCAACTGTTCCCAGCGTTCCGAAGTCTGTTTGGTAGCGATTGTAGTAATATAATTCGTCGTTGAGATTTTTGCCGAACACAGTAAAGCGTATTCCGGTATCCTCGTGGAAATAGCTAAAACGCGCGTTTATCAGGTAATACTCTGGCTGCTCGGCAACGTTTTGTGTGTCGTAGAAGTATCCTGAATTGTAGTAGCCGTCAACGACGCTCTCCAGCGTGCCTCCCGGTACGGCGAAGGTATAGCTTAAACTGGCGTTAGCAGACCACTCTGGCGTTCTTACCGTACTATTTCCGGTTAAATCCAGTGTGTTGGTGTAAGTGCCGGTCCCTGGTTCATATCCACTCGCATTTTTAAAATCCGTATATACACCGTCCAAATACGCCGCGCCTGCGTTAAACGCCAGTTGGTCTGTGATATGCCATGTCAGGTCAAACTCGGCGCCTTCGATCTCAAGGCCCCCGGCGTTTTCGAGCTGAGTGATGCCCCCTGAAAACAAGGAAATGAACTGTTGCTGGGAGTTTTGAACTTCATTGTGAAATATCGCCGCATTAAGTCGAACGGCGGAGTCAAACAACTCGGATTTCACGCCAAATTCGTAGGAGGTAACAACTTCGGGATGTACGTAATTTGACGGTACAAGTATGTTGACAAGATTGAATGTACCGCTTTTGTAACCCTTTGCCCATGTCGTATAAATCAATAAGCTGTCGTTGGGCGCATAATCCAATGTTGCTTTTGGAGAGAAATTTGTTTCCTCCTCGGAGAATGAAGAGGGATTGCAGCAAATAGTCTGCGACTGTGGGTCGTCGTCAAACTCCATTACTGAAGACGTTTCTGAAATCGCTCGTTCTTCTTCCTGATAGCGACCACCAAGAGTCAGGCTCAGGGTGTCAGTCATCGCCCAGGTAGCTTGCCCAAAGACTGAGGTTGATTTGGTCTTCATAAGACCAAACATCTGTAAAGTGGATTGTGGAATTAAATCCAGATCACTGAGGGCATCACCTAACGGGGGTATGGAAACATAGATTGAATCCGTAGAAAAAGGCGCCAACTGAGGGTTAAAACTCGCTTCACTCACATCCATATAGTAAGCACCTACTATCCACTCCAGCCATTCTGGCGCATCAGTTGACAGTAGTTGGATTTCCTGAGAAAAAGATTTTAGTATCGCAGTTCCATCAAATGCCGCGATAGGCATATTTGATCCATCAAAATCCGTCAGCGTGAAGTATTGGGTATCTTGCCAGCCACTGATTGACTTAAATGTCGCCCAGCCCAGATCGTATTCAATATTTAGAATACCGACGCTCACGTCGGTAGTGCTGTATTGTGGAGCATCAGTATGATCGTGGTAGGGGCTTGATGCGGGCGCTACGCCGGCAGTCGCTCCTGCCGGTTTCGCCTCGGCCACGGTCATATTAAACTTGCTGGTCTCGGATGATAATGCGTAATAGGTTAGCAATATTTCAAGTTCGTCAGTTGGCATCCACAGGAGTTTTGCTCGAAGCCCATCTTCTTTCGCGTCTTCCAGCTTCCCCTCAATTGGCGGGCCTTCATTTTTGTAGTAGTTTTCCGATCTATTCGCGATAATGCCAATGTTTGCCATCAAGCTTTCGGTTATTGGCCCGCCCACGTTAGCCGAAAATCGAATATCTTCGAATCGCGCATAACTTCCGCTCAGCTCTGCGGTAAACTCTTCGGTAGGTGACTTCGTGGTGACGTTAATAGCGCCGCCCGTGGTGTTTCTCCCAAAAAGCGTACCTTGCGGCCCCTTCAAAATTTCCAGGCGTTCGATTGAGCCGAAAGATTGTGCCAGCCCGGCATTTAAGGGGAAATAAACGCCATCTACGTAGGTGGCGACACTTGCTTCACCATTCGGTAAAAAAACATCTGAACCGACTCCTCGAATATAGACCAGAGTAAAGCCGGTGATGGCGCTGTACGTCATGCCGGGGGTTATAGTGGGGAGGTCTATAGGGTCGTTGATTCCCTTGGCCGCCAGCAAGTCACCGGAAAAGGCCTGAATTGAAATGGGGACATCCTGAATGTTTTCTTCTCTTTTCTGGGCTGTGACCACAACCTCTTCTAGCAATCGATTTCTTATTTTAGGTGTATCGCTATTGATGGGGCTTGTCTCTTGAGCAATGACTACAGATGCTGAAAGTAGTACCGTGGCGAAAATTATTCCAGGGATAGCACGTTCGGATACTGGTTTAGGGGCTGAATCAGTGAATGGTTCTGGCGCTGTGCCGAGTCTACTTTCCATAATTGCCAATCTCGTTACTTTATTTTTATAGTGAAATTTTTATGGTGAAGATTATGCTCGTGCCCCTGTTCTCACCTTAGGGTAGTTATGCTGGCAAGGTGAGGCTAGCAAAGTATTCTTTGTGATAGCTCGTCTATTGCGACGATATTTCATTGCTAACAGGGGCCCGTTGTTGTTAATAATATTCTGCCATGTCTATCCGTAGCGCTTCTCAAACTCTTGCAGAAAACGATCGAGGTCGGCCTTTTCAAGATCATTAATCCCCGCAGCACCGGCTCGTCCACCGCCTGTCGGAAACATTCTGCATAGTTCGTCTGCGCCGGACTTGTTCTCAAGTGGGGCGCGGATGCTGACCAGATAACTTCCTGTAGGCTTCTCGGTTAGTACCGCATGTGCTCGTTGCGGATATTGATTGGTAAGGTCGTTGCTAAAGACGCCGCTCACACGGCGTGCCCAGGGGGTGTCGGGAAGAACATAGACAGCAGTTTTGGATGAGTGGGAGAAAGGCCCCAGACTACCGGCGGCGTGCATGTCGCCCTCGTAGCCGTTTTTGAGTTTATTAAACGTCTTTGTTGAGCTGGAAATGAATTCCTGTGGCGTTTTAAAGCGAACGAGCTCTTTGAACAGATCTTCGGGTCGGTAATGCAGGTCTTCAAGGTTACTGCCGTATCCATTGTAATTAATATAAATACCCAGATTTTCGAGAGCTTCAAGGTCGGTGGTATTGATGTCACACTGTTTCGCAATGCGAATCGCTGACTGTTTGAGGTTGTCGCCGTAAGCGCCGACGAGTGCCCACTCAGCATACTTCCCTTTTAAATGGCCGTTTACCAGTAGACTCGTGCAAACATCTGCGGCGGTATTGATGTTGGCGTCCAGCCGGGCTGAATCCGGTATGTCTCCTGAGTAGTGGTGGTCGAAGTATTTAACTTCCACGCCGCTTTCCAGAAGCCGCTCCAGCGCCGAGCGGTTTTTGTCCATTGAAATGTCAAGCACTGTAACGGTGTCACCTGAAGTAGCAGTTACGCGATCCAGAAGTGCAATATCCCGTTTCACGCCGGTGACCAGAGTACTCGTTCTGGGACAGTCCAAATGTAATTGTATCAGTGCGCAGATGCCGTCGGCATCTCCGTTAAAAACGTCGATAAAAGACATAACTTTTCCTCAAATTAATATGTTTATTTTCCGGCAGAAGCCTTGTTCGATAGACGCACGGCATGGGCACGTCGAGATGATGCCAATTCCGGGCCTGCGGCCGTCTTTCTTCTGGTCTATCCTGGCGGCCGCTGAATGACGGTCGGTTGTACGGGTTGTTGATGATAGGTCCGTCACAAAATCAGCGTTGACCGTTGCTGAGTTCAATTGTAAACTCACAAATATTGGATTGTCTATACCTATAATCCTGACTGAAGCTCAGAAGAACGTCTTACAAAAATGCCAATAAGAGTGCGTGAGAGCCGCGCTGGATTGTTTCTAACTTGTGGTTGGGTAAAGCAAGCTTGCCTTGGCTGGGAATAACGCGGCAGGGAATAACGCAGCGCCAGTCATCTGCTAAAAAAAGAATAAGTAAATTGATTGAAAAAAAGTAATCTAATTGACTATTGACATCATCCGCTAAGAGAGTTAGCTTGTTTTTAAATTAGTAGTTACTATTTTAGGTTTCAGCGAATAGTGTCTAAAGGTGGCGTTGCGAGTGTAAGTGCTGGTAATGATCGCTAGGCAGACGCTGGTAGCAGGGTCATTACTAATAAGGTGTAGGGCGAACCCCCAGCCCTTCTATAGATTCCTGAGGAGCTTGCAATGACAAGTACTGATATACCACTCACAAGCAGCAACGATGTGTACGTTGATGATGAAAAAATTACTATCAAAGGTAAAAAGCTAAGTAACACCCAGTTGCTGCATTTAGCGTGTATTCTGACGGGTATTCCCTTCCTTATAATGCTATTCGGCGGCTCATGGGCCATCGCCGATTTTATTCCGGCGCATTCTCCGAGTGCGAGCGCAGAAGTCATTGCGGCGTTTTACCGTGAGAATGTCTTGGCGATTCGCTTTGGCCTCGCGCTGGCATTCCTCGGATTTAGTTTTATTCTGCCAATCGGCTCTGTTATTGCCGCTCAAACCAGAAGAATCGAGGGCGTTTCTCCGGTACTGAGTAATATTCAGATCGCTTCTTTCTCGTCGGGTTCTCTTGTTTTTATTACCACATGGATCTGCTGGCTAACCGCGGCATTCCGCCCGGAGAGAGACGACCAGCTTATATATCTGTTAAATGATCTGGGTTGGGTATTCTTCGTTACTACATTTATTGCGTACACTGTCTGGAACTTCGCCATTGGTATTGCAATTCTGTTCGATAACCGTGAAGAACCAATTTATCCCCGCTGGGTGGGATATTTCAATGTGTTCGTTGGCGTATCCTTCGTTCCTGATATCTGCACGCCATTTTTCCACACCGGACCGTTTGCCTGGGATGGAATATTTACCTTCTATATACCCTATTTCACATTCTTTATCTGGGTCCTGGTGATGATGTGGTCCACGTCAAAGGCAATCATCAACGACAAGAATTTGCAGTCAGACAATAAAGACTGTCTGGTGGATGCGAGAGCGCGCTAAGCATTGCTTCTCGGGAAAAATTATAATTGGATTTGAGGAATTGATATGAGCATTGGAGAAGGTACCCTCTCAAGCAGCTACCTTAAGCTGGGTAAGTTGAAAGAAAAGCCGACGAGTATTCCGGGCGAAGGTGGTATATGGGTGTTTCTGTTTGGTGATCTTTCTATATTTACCGCGCTATTTGGTTCATGGATGTACTATCGAGCCTATAACGTTGAAGAGTTCCTAACTTCGCAGGCAACTCTGAGCGAAACATTGGCAACGCTGAATACTATATTGTTGTTGATGAGTTCCTGGTGCGTGGTGATGGCTATCGAATCCGCGCGATCGCAAAAGTTGGTTCAAGCGCGGCAGCTATTGATCGGCGCAGCTTCATGTGGGATAGGGTTTTCAGTGGTGAAAATATACGAGTATTGGACGAAGTTCGATGCCGGAATAACCATTGTAACCAATGATTTCTACATGCTTTATTTTATGGCGACCGGGATGCATTTCATCCATGTCATTATAGGCCTTTGTGTGCTCGGCTTGATGTGGCTCCAGCTGACCAAAAGTAGAGTGGGGGAGCGTGAAATTAAATTCCTGGAAACAGGTGCCACGTACTGGCATATGGTTGACCTGCTTTGGATTATCCTTTTTCCACTTATTTACTTAATGGGGTGAGTAAATGAAAGACCTGATAATGAACAGACAGAGTGCGACGCTATTCGTACTTGGCTCGGCAACCGCACTGTCCTGGGTTGTAAGTGAGATGTCGAGAGTTGATGTTGGCGCGATCTCATTTGGCGCAGTGTGTATGTTAATGGTAGTGACTTTTATTAAAGTGAAAATCGTGATGTCAAACTTTATGGAAGTGTCACACGGGCCATTTGTTCTTAAGACTGCTTGTAATATTTGGTTATTTGTGTCGCTGTCTACAATTTTAGTCATGTATTGGCTTACGTCAACCGGGAATATGATATTCCTGAGCTAGGTGCAGGGATAAGGGCGATACGAACGCGCTTTTCGAATTCTCTACATCCTTATGTTGTGATTTAGTTTGACGAAAAGCGCGTGCACACCCCATATGTAAGGGTAGAAAAATACGACCCGATCAGGAATAAAGGCGGTAAGAATCTATCGCTCTGTATGTAAGCTTTAAAGGGTCGGAAAAGTATATTTCAAGAATGTTTTGTAAATAATATTTTAGCTAAATTAATAGAATATAAGTCTAAAAATTATGTTTGCCTGCGGTCGAATTGCCGATCTATAAATTTACTTTTGTTTGGGTTGGGCGTTAAGAGGCATATGGGTGATTGCGATTGGCTTATTAATTGAATGAATTATTTCTTTGTCGTTTTGTCGCGGCTAATAGGTAGGAGTGTTTGGTATGAAGAGTATAAAAATAGGTATGTTCGCATGCGTGGCGGCGATGGTTCCGTACGCCGCGTACGCTCAGAATGTCAATGGTGAGGCGAGCAGCGCGGAGCCTTTGAAAAGAAAATCGACCAGCAGGGTGCTTGAAGAGGTAATGGTAACCGCTCAGAAGCGAGAGGAATCCATGGCGAGTGTTCCGATTTCGGTTTCGGCTCACTCCGGTGAAAAGCTGGAAGCGCTTGGGGTAGACGACATTCAGGGGTTGCCCTCCATCACTCCGGGTTTGCAGATTGAAAATCTCGTCGGTTACACCATTATATTCCTGCGGGGCGTCGGCTCGGACATATTTCTTCCCTCCGCTGATAGTAGCGTGGCGACCTACATAGATGGAATATACACCCCATTCGCGCATGGTCTGGCTCAGGATCTGGGTAAGATCAGCAGAATTGAGGTGTTGAAAGGCCCACAGGGTACGTTGTTTGGTCGAAACACTACCGGTGGTGCGATCAACACTATCACTGAAAAGCCCAGTGACGAGTTTTATTTTTCCTTGGGAATTGATAAAGGTAATTACGATCGCGAAAACTATAAAGCCTATATTGCCGGCCCTCTGACAGAGAACATTAAAGCGGGACTGTCGGTATTTAGAAATGGCGAGGAAAGTTACTATAACAGGCCCGCGGATGCACAAACGCAGGAGCCGTTTGGCGACGATGTCTCCAGAGGTTTCCAGGTACGCGTTACCTGGGATATATCAGACACAATGGATATCACCGCGACGACACTGCAGTCTCGGTTCGATGGTGTTACGCAACAGTTGCTAACCTCGAAAGAGACGCGTCCGACTTTTCAGGCGATTCTGCAGAATAGGGACGCCTATGAGGCAGACCCGGACGACCCGGTTTTTGGTAAAAACGTGAATGAATTGTCATATCTGGAATACAACTGGGCGTCGGAATTGCCGTTTGATACCAAGCTGCTTGCCAGTTACCAAAGTATAAGAACCGACTTCAGTGTTGATTTCGATGGAGACAATGCGCCTTTAGCGAGATTTGCCCCCACTGATCAGGGCGCGCGGTATGTCACCGCAGAGGCGCAACTTATCTCTAATGAGAACTCGTGGAACTCAGACGAGCTAAAGTGGATCGCAGGCTATTTCTTCTATCGGCAACGAGAAGCCGGATTCCGGAATATCGAACTTGCCGTAGCGGGTAGCGCTACCGATATAGCAGCCCCGGTATTAGTGCCGCTGGCTACTATTGCAGGTGCGGCTGGAGTGCCGCTACCCGCAAGTGGCACGGTGTATTTTAATGGGCTGGTCGACACAGATGCTCATGCCGTATTTTCGGAAGTCACTCAAAACCTGTTCCAGGATAGAGTCGGCATTACTCTGGGTGCGCGTTATCAAACCGAGTTGAAGAAAATCACTCAGTCTGAACTTGGCTTTGTTGGCGGAGATGGCACGAATTCAGAACCCCTTATTGAATATGAGCCAGACGAAAGAGACAGCGACGATGAAAGCTTCAAGTTAACTATAGATTACCGCCTTGATAATGGCTTGATATTTTTTACAGGATCGAAAGGCGTGAAATCGGGCGCGTTTCAGGTCGCTAATATCACCACTGAGCCTGAGTTTGTTGAGCCCGAAAAGGCCAACTCTCTTGAGGTAGGCGCCAAGCTAGAGCTATTTGATAGTGCGTTACGCATGAATTTCGGTGTGTTCAAGAACGAAGTTGATAACGTTCAGGTGGCAATAATTGCATTGCAAAATGGTGGTGCAATAAGTTTTGAAAACGCTGGTGCGGCAGAAATAAAAGGCGCCGATGGGGATTTCCTTTGGGTGCCATTTATGGAGGCAGTTCCAGGTTTTGTGGTAAGTGGCTCTTTCTCCTATCTCGACGGGGTATATACCGATTATCAGAATGCCTCAGGGTTTAATGAAGTAGGCACTTTTGCGAGTCGTACTGAGGATTACACAGGAAACAGAACAGTAAGAACTCCGGAGTGGAGTTATAACTTTGGCATGAATTATTCATTCTTTGCTTTGGGGGGCGAGTTTGAACTGGGTGCGGGTTATTACTTTAACGATGGATTCTTTTTTGATGCACAAAATGCTGCCGTTCAACCTCAGTACTCTTTAGTGAATGCGCAGATCTCTTACTACCATGAAGACACCAAAATAAGAGTTACCGGATACGGTTCTAACCTTGAGGGGTCAGAATACTTCTCAAGTCGCTTCCCCGTTGATTTCAATATCAGTGGCCGCTACGCGCCGCCAAAAATGTACGGTGTGCGTTTGAAGTGGGAGGCGTTCTAGGTGACAACTCTTTAACTAAAGCTGTCGGACTATCGCGAGGCTGTGTACTAAAAGCTTGTATAGCCTCGCAAAGGCAGTATAGCGGTATCAAGTTGATCGGTTCCAATGCGTGATTTGCTCAAGGGTTGTCGTTCATGCGTAGGCTATCTTCCCTTGTAGGCATTATGAAAGGCGCTATTTCATCGCTCCTGGATCAGACGGGAAATAGCGTTGAAATTAAATAGACACAGTATTTTTTATGTGTTTAAAATTGAACTCATGGCGTAAGCGTAGTTTTCAGCTTTCATGCATGTCGCATACAGTGTTGTTTGAAGGCCGATCGCTACACGGTGATCAGATCGGCCCATGTAAGAAGAATATGCGGCCGGGCGTTGACTAAATGGCAGGAGTTGGTATGTCGGTAAACAAAAATAAGACGGAATATGGTGTTGGGGCTAGCGGTTCAAACTTTTCAATTCCGGAAGACGAGACAAATAAGGTTAGGAAGGCATTGATGGACGCGCCTCCCGCTTCATTGACTGCCAGGCCGGATCAGGCGAGCCCAGCGCTAAGAAGTGCATGGCAAAGCTATCATTCCGCTGTCGATGAGATGCGCTTCTTACTCGAGAAGTCCTCGATGTTTAAAAACCCGCGATATCGAGCCAAGGCGTTTCACGTCATGATGGAGATACAGGCTATTGCCTATAGTATGACCATCGCTCCGCGTACCGCTACGCCACGAATTCACACCAACTCAGGTTGGCACGACGACATTTTTTCGTTGGGACTAGTGGGTGCGGATTGGCACTACGGCCTTCTCTATCTGGACGGCGCCTATGCTTACAAGCTGTCCGGCAGAAAAGGCGAAAATGAATTGCTTCTCCTCCAGGTTTGCAGCGATTCCCTCGGCATGCCGGACCATAGAACTATTGGTATGCATGACTTTAACGATATTGTCGATTTCGACGAAAATGGCAATTATGAGGTCATTATCGGCGGTCCGCCAAGAGAGCGAAATTGGGTTGCGTTAGACAATAATTCAAACTGGAACTTGTTATACATTCGAACCCAAATCAAGAAATTTGGTAATGAAGACATTGGCGAGTATCGAATCGAACATTTAGCGCCGGTAGAAGCTGACCTTTACGAGCAGGAAGAGTTTGATGAGGCGGTGATGGCAGAGCGAATTCATCGCGCAGAAATGCTAATGCGCATTTACATCAAGGAATTCACTATCGGCATTTGGGACTTTGCCAACGCCGGAAGCCAGGGCAAGCCAAATGTTATGTCGCCGCAGCCAGGGCTGACATTTGTGGGTGGTAGTTCATTCAGTGTCTACGCGCAAGGCGCGTTCTCCATAGATGAGGACGAGGCGCTTATCATTGAGCTTAAAGAGGCACCTACCAGTCCTTACTGGGGGATCATGTTGGGTGATACCTGGTCGCGTGCGCTCCCCTTCAGTCGCTACCAGACTTCCTTGAATAACGCGCAAGCTGTACAGGATTCTGACGGGGGTTATCGATTTGTACTCTCAATCAAGGATCCCGGCGTCGCCAATTGGCTGGATCCTACCAAGCACAATCATGGCGAGATGTTTTTCAGAAATTACTTCACTACGGAAACTGTCGTTCCTGATGTAATGAAAGTAAAGCTCGACAAGCTACTCGATTACCTGCCCGGTGATACGGCACTGGTGAGTCCCGAAGAACGCAAGGCGGCAATTCGGTACAGGCGAGAGGGATTCGTGAGAATGTACGGCGAGTAGAGCGGTTGGCCAATCTCACAAATTTGTTCAGTTATAAGATCAAGAGGTTCTAAAATATGAAAAATATAACGTCCTTTGACGAAGTTGGATCAAAATGTCTGGGTGCTACAGATGTCCTGGACCTGAATGATCCCCATTTTCTGTCCCCGAATAATCACACCGCGACGCTAGACCAAAAGGAAATAGAAGAGCTCGCTCTCGAGATGATGAGTCATCCACGTGTGCTCGCCGCGAAGCAGGCCGCAGCGCGTCGTTGGAGAATGATGTGCACTGATGAGGTTCCCAGCGAGGCTTGGGTTAGTTTTGAGAAGAAAATGGAAGAATGGACATTCCACTATTTGCTGTTGGCGATAAATGGCGACTCTAATTACCCGAAAGTTCTGGATCACGGTTATGGGCCACCGCACAACTGGTTCGGAATGGATGTGCCGGGTTGCCGTGGGCCTGGTACCGCTGAAAATCCGGATAACAACTATAGCTGGATTCCGGTTGATGGGCGCTCTCATTTTGAATTGCACGGTAAACTCAGCGATAAGCCTGTAGGTGAGTGCCCATTTCATATTGTCGGCAATCTCTCAATGGGGATGAACCTTGCATGCCTCGACTGGCAGGACGTCGAAATTGATGAAGATGGCAACTTTGTTATAACCATTAGTCCTGAGCCTGCCAACGGTCGTAAAAACCATATACAAACAATGATTAACGCGCGGTATATATTCGTTCGGGCGAGCCGAGTGAATTGGGATCAAAAGCCCCATGCGTTGCGAATCAAACGGGTTACACCCCCGACTGCGCCACCTCAATCCATTGACCAGATTGCCGAACTCGCGAATCGCTACATTATCGACGATATATCCGAGAATTTTTGGTTCCACCGGATGGTGGCCTGCGTTGATATAAATACCTGTACCGAGCCCGAAACCACGACTTTTTTTGGCGGTATGGCTATTCAGAAGTTGGCGCGGGGGCATTTAAAGCTTAATGACAACGAAGCATTTGTACTCACGCTAAAGCCAGGCGGCTCAAAATATTTTGTCACTGTGCTTTACGATTATTGGTTGATGAGCGGTAACTACTGGAGCCGGCAGAGTACCCTCAACAATGATCAAAGTATTGCCAATGAAGACGGCTCCTACACCTATGTGTTTTCGCTGAAAGACCCGGGTGTGCACAACTGGATAGACATGTTGGATACCTACGAACCACTGTTTATGATTCGTCTGAACCAGTTGCCGCAAACCAAAGATCATGATTTTGGTGAGACTGAAATACATACCCAGGTTGTTAAGCTTTGCGATCTAAAGGACGTTCTGCCGAAAGAAACAAAGTGGGTATCCCCTGAAGAGCGCGAGCAGGCCCTAAGCAAGCGCCTCGAGCAGTTTAATAATCGATACGTGGTGTAACGTCTAAATTAGATCGATAGAGGTATTACAAGTGAATAACTTAAAGAATGATCATCGCGCGGAATGGACACCGCCAGCCAGACCTGATTGGGTAGCTCGAGTTATCGAGGAAGGTCACACTATGGATATTAAAAGCGTAGTGCCTTTGGATGAGAACTCTCTGCTTGAGGCCGCAAAGCGTAATACCGGCCTCTCAGATTTCGGTGATGATGAATGGTACGAGCCTTTCAAAGTGCTGATTAAATCGCTCGATGAAGAGGCCGATCTGCATCTTATGGGGCGCCTGGTGGCCAGGTCCGAGATTCTCATGCTGCTGGAAGGCCGCCTTAAGATTGAAGACACCTATAAAAAGCATCCGGAAATAGAGGATGAAGAGATCGTTCGACCTGTGATTATCATCGGACAGGGACGGTCGGGTACTTCTTTCATGCAGAATCTTTTGTCGCACAACGTTGATTTTGGTGGATTGATGCATTGGGAGGCAATGTTCCCTTGTCCTCCTCCAGAGCAGGAGACTTATCTCTCTGACCCGCGCATAGAGGTAGCAGATAAACGCATTTGTCAGTGGTCACGCATCACGCCTGAATTGGATTCAATGCACGAGTTTTCAGCCCGTCTACCCCACGAGGATATGGCGGTTATGGGCTTTAATTTTATGTCACCATCACTGTTTGACTGTATGGGGCAGGTAGCGAGCTACGACGCGATGGTATTCAATCCGGAATGGGATTGGGAGCCTGCATTCCGCTACCATAAAAAAGTGCTTAAGTTACTTCAGTGGAAAAATCCAAGGAAACACTGGGTGCTTAAAGACCCGCTTCACTTCGATCGGATGAAATCGATTCTGAAAGTATATCCAGATGCCTGCTTTGTTTGGCCTCACCGCGATCCTGTACGTGCACTTGCATCCCTTGTCAGTATTATTGGGACGATTCAATGGGGGCGCTCTGAACACCCGTTTAAAGGCGGTTCATTGGAATACATGACCGACTCGGCAACGTCGGCGGCGCGTTTTAATGCCGTTATATCACAGATTGAAAATGGAGAAATTCCATCATCGCAGATTTTCAATCTGACTTATAAGGATTTTGTCGCGAGTCCAATTACTCAAGTGGAGAAAATGCTGGAACACTTCGGCATTGGTTTGTCCGCAGAAGGTAAGGCAAGTATGGAGAAATACTTAAGTGATAATCCCCGCGATTCACGGCCGCCCCATAGATTCAACCCTGGTACTCCAGAGTCTATCGCAAAAGCCGAGCGGGATTTCAAAAAATACATCGATTACTTCGACGTTCCCAGTGAACACTGAGCTTAATTGGTGAAATTTGTCTGTCGCGCTATACGTGAATACTGTTTCAATTCATGGATAGCTTTGCGTGTAGTGCGATTGATTAAGACCAAGATGGTAAATAGCACTTAAAGGTTCGTTAGTTCGGTCGGTTCCAGAGTCACCTTAAGGGAAATTACATTATTAATCTTGTCGCGGTATCGCTGTGATACTCGTGAGGGTTTGTGCAGGGAATTATGATAAAAATACTGATCGGTACATTTATCGCGCTGTTGTTGAGTTCATTAACCTATGCAGGTAATGGAATCAACGACTTTGCTTATGGCGCGATTTCCGCAGGTTTGGGGGGCGCGGACATCGCTATAAATAGCGGCGCCTTTGCGTTGAATATTAATCCGGCAGCTCTGGCCTATACCGATAAGACTAAAACGGAATTTAATGTACAGCCTTTTTACTATTTTAATTCTCATGACGACCAGTATGGCCCTCGTGAGGACCTCGATCCACAGGCCTCGGCGGTCTTCGGCGTAGCACATGCTCATCCTTTGAAGGACTCTGGATTCACACTGGGCCTTGGTTTGTTTGCACAGGGTGGGGTCGGTTTTACGTACAAAGACATAAACACTGCCTTCGGTAACGAAGATACTGTGTCGTCCTCATTTGGTTCTTTTAAGCTACAAAGTGCACTGGCATGGGAGTCATTGGACGGCCGTCTGAGGTTGGGAGGGGCGTTTGGCTTTCTCTATTCAGAGGCAGCTCAAGAACTTTTCCCTGATACCTCTGTCGACGACGGCAATGGAAACGTCTTTTATGGGATTAAAGTGGACGGAGTTTCCGGCGAATCATTCAGCAGTAGAATTGGCTTTCAGTATGACATCGATCCTGTGTTGACTGTCGGCGCGTCCTATGCCACCGATTCAGAGATCAAACTGGAAGATGGGTATGCTGTTCTCGACCAGAGCGCAAGTGGCTTTGGTAAAGTCCGCTACAACAATGCGTCGATTAAAGGGCTCAATATTGCCAGTGACTTCGGTGTCGGATTGGCATACAGGGGGTTTGACAAATGGACGGTCTCTGCGGATTACAAAATTGTGATGTGGTCCAAGGCGATGAAGTCCTCGGTGCTGAATCTGTCCGAGCCCGTTTCACCAGCAGCGACCGATAGTGAATTGAGCTACAAGTCTGTGCTTGATTGGCGAGACCAGAAAGTGATTGCTATAGGTGCGCAGTACAGGATTAACGATTTTTCAAACCTGTATTTGGGCTACAACTATGGCAGAAACCCGTTGCCAGAGTCGCGTACAGATCCCTTGCTGGCGGTAACAGCGGAAGAGCATTTTACTATAGGGTATTCAAATAAAATAACGCAGGATATCGAGGTGGTTGGCACATATATTTATCAGCCGCCAGTTAAGGTTGTCTATACCAATGAAAGTTTGCCGTATGGCGAGAACGCCGAAAACAGGTGGGAGGTTATGGTCGCCCAATTGATGCTGGTATATCGCTGGTAGTTTAAAACCTGATTAACAGAGCGTTCGTTCACGCTGGTTTATTTGTGCAGCCATTTTGTTACGTAGCAGGAACTTATATGTCAGATAAAAAATATGATGTTGCAGTCATCGGTGCAGGGCATAATGGCCTCGTCGCGGCAAATTATCTTGTGGACGCTGGTTTACGGGTTATCGTCATAGAAGCTTGCGACGAAATTGGCGGTCTGACGGCGACTCGATATCCATTTACCCTGGCACCCGACCACGCGTCCAATCCATACTCCGTAGATGCTTTTTTTTGGGACTCCTTTCCGCCTTCCTGGGAACTCGAGTTACACAATTACGGATTGCAGCGTGTAGCGGTTGATCCCGGACACGTATACCTTCATCCCAGTGGTGCGTCTATTGGCTATTGGAAGGACGCCTCAAAGACCATCGCAGAAATACGTCGTTACTCAGAGCAGGACGCTCACGCCTATGCGAGGTTTGCCGATGTTTTGGGCAAGCTATCGGATATATTTTTAACTCTGGCGAAAACAAGCCCGGTAAAGCCAGAGCCAGCCGTGTTATGGCAGGCTGCCAAGCTGGCCGTAAGGAATCGAAAGGACCTCAAGGAAATTGGCAGCTTTTTGGCGCTATCCGTAAGTGAAATTATCGATGAGCGCTTTAAGCACCCCGTCGTCAGAGATGCCATGCACGCGACTGCCGGCGCTACCATTCCAAATAACGCGAGTAGTACCGGAATTTGCTTTCTTTGGCTGGGAACCATGCATCGGCATGTTTCCAGTAGACCAATCGGCGGCGTACAGGCTATTCCCAATGCCCTGGCGAAGCGACTCCAGTCGAAAGGTGGTGAAATTCAAACCGGCGCCAAGGTCGTTGATATTCAGATGCAAGGTGGCAGGGCGACTGGAGTCATACTTGAAGATGGACAGGTCATTTCGGTAAACAAAGCGGTACTGGCCTCCTGTGACCCCGTTACCACTCTGTCCAAACTCCTGCCCTCCGGTGCTCTACCGGAAGATATACAACGCAAAGTAGACAGTATTCCTCAGGACAACCTTGGGATCGGTCAGATGAAGGTTGACGTCGCCCTGTCAGGTCGTTTGTCACTGGAGCGCCATCAGAAGGAGCGAAAAGACGACGTTGATCTGCGTATACCCTCCCACATGATAGGCACCGAAGCCGGTATGGCTCGTACATTCGCACGATCCCAAGCGGGTCTACTGCCGCTGCACGGCGATTTTTCGCTATGGCCTGTTATTACCACCGCAGCTGACCCCTCTCAGGGGCCTGAGGGGCAGGACAGTCTTTATATTTATAGTGCCGTTGCGCCCTTGAATCCGGAAGGGGGCTGGGAAGCCCGTCGAGACGAAGCAGCGCAGACCATTATAGAGACTGCGAGCGAATACTATGAGGGTCTCAAGGAGCTGGAGTTGGATCGTGCGGTATTAAGTAATGAAGATATCGGTCGTCTGGCACATGTTTCCGCTGGAAATATCACCCATGTGGACATGACGTTGAGCAGGACCGGGCCATTGCGGCCAGCGGTGGGCTTATCGGACTACAAAACTCCAATTGAAGGCCTGTTTATTACCGGTGCCGGTACTCACCCGGGCGGCGGCATCACAGGGGGGCCTGGCTATGTCAGCGCCAAACGATTATTGAAAAGTATTAGGTAATTGGCAGCGAGCTGCTTCGGTACCGGGATGTTCGCCCCCGGACCCTCAAGACAGCTTGCTCCAAGTACATGATAAGAGCGTTACTTTCTAAATAATAAGTGGTTAAGTCAGGTTTAACGACGAAGGACAATACTATGACATCAACAGCTAATGCAGGAAAGAATGTCGGCGGTGCGGCAGAGCCAGATAAGGCGGTCGCGATTACGTGGTGGGCTGCTCTCGGTTTTAGTTTTCTCGCGTTTGCGGCCTATATGATTATCAGTTGGATCGCCGCAGGCGACCCTCAGCGCGTGCTTCCGGGGGATACACCCCTGCCTGGGTGGATGATGGTGTGTCTTGAGGTTCAGCAATGGGGCTTGTTTTTAGGCATGCTGGCTTTACTCTGGTTCAAGGCGTTTCGTCCGCGTTTACAAACCGGATCTTTTACCTTTGACGGCCTAATGGTGATGACATTTTCACTGATGTGGTGGTCTGATCCGTTCTACAACTATTTTACACCCGGCTTTAACTACAACGCCTACTTCATAAATCTGGGGTCCTGGGTCGGACACGCACCGGGTTGGATGTCGCCCAACTCGACCCAAATCGCTCAGCCCTTGATTTGGTTGCCCGGGGTGTATACTTGCGCCTTCTTCGCCATGGTGCTGATCGTTAACTGGATTTTCCGTAAAACCCGTGAAAGATGGCCGTCGATGAGCCCTGTTGGTATGTGGTTGGTCGCCTTTTTCCCGATGGTCGTTGCCGGCACCATATGGGAAGCATCTTTCATGGTAATGGGCTCTCATTCCTACGCATCGACTATCCGTAGTTTTAGTCTTAACCCCGGCCATTATTACGCCTTCCCGATTTATCAGGGGATTACCGCGAGCTTGTTGTACACGACTTGGGGCGCAATGCGATTTTATCGTAACGACCGTGGTTTGAGCTTTGCTGAAAACGGCATTGAGCGATTGAATGTTTCCAACCATGTGAAGGGCTGGATGCGATTCTTTGCGGTGTCCGGTGCAATCACGGGAATATTTTTCGTCTTTTACCATATCCCCAATGCCATGATTGCTCTTCGAGGAGACGCGTGGTCAGAGGATGTGCAGTCGCGTTCATACTTTGTTACCGAGCTGTGTGGCCCCTGGAGCGATGTGGCGTGCCCGGACCCCCGAATTCCCTTTCCCCGCGGTGAGCAGTCGCTTTATATAGGCCCGGATGGCCGGTTGGTTATTCCTGAAGGCGTGTCACTTCCTTCAGTAGCTAATGATCTTAAGTCAGGAACTCTCACGCGAGAGCAGTGATGCGCGAGTTGGAGGGGGATAAGCGGAGTCACCTGAGAGTGCTGGCAACGGCAATTGCCGGGCGCACTCTTGAGGTTGACTCCGCTGACAGCGATACCTCCTGGACTGACGGCCAAACGATTTATCTGGCTGCGGACGATGGCCCTCATACGGTAGTCATTCAGGCTGCGCTTGTCGGTGTTGGCTGTTTCGCAACGATGGGTGTGTTAAAAACCTTGGGACGTCTTCGCACCCAGAGGCGCTATATGCTGTTGGAGGTGGTACGCGCTCTGCACGTCTATCGGGGGATTGCCCCCCCGGCAGTTGTCAGGGCGGTCGATAATTTGCAGATTGCCGACATTCCGGACTCCCAGTCTCACTCCTTGCATCGCGCCAAAGGTTCCGAAGCCTTGCCGGAAATGCCCTCATGGTTTGGCACGATAAAGCCCACCCAGGTGCTCGCACATTCCTTACGGCATAAGCCGCCCGCTGCCGATGCGCAGGCCAAAGGTGAACGTTCTTCGTCAAAGGATGAGGGATCTGATTCAGCAGAGGACGATACTTCAGAAAAGCAAAAAAATGATGGTGCGGGGATGAGCAACCCGCTCGCCAATTTACTTAGGTGGATGCTTGGCAGTTCACGGAGCGGTACTACTTTTTCGACCGGTGGGGTAGAGCTTCCCGGGGTTGTCGGTAGAGTCTCGGCGCGCACAGGTACTCAGATTCATACACAGATTAATCGTTCTGAGGAGCCGGCTAGCGAGGAGCCGTCGTTCAAGCAGCACAGCTACCCTGAATGGGATAGTCGCTGTGGTGTATTCAGGCCTCACTGGTGTTCAGTTTTTGAGCGCAACGTCGATGTGCCCACGGGGACCCAGCCGGTCGAACTGCGAAGAGATGAGCGCCTGCGCCGAGCCCTGGCTACCCTTGGTCTCGCCTACGAGCGCCATCGACGCCAACCCTATGGCGATGGCATCGATGTGACAGCATTGGTCGATTACGCGGTGGACCGCACTCTGGGTAGCGCAGCAGATACCCGAGTGTATGAGATGCGCCGTCGCACAGCCAGAGACCTCAGCGCTTTAGTCCTGCTGGATGCCTCTGGATCGACGGCTAAGGAAGCGGATGAAGGCGGCGTTTTCGAGGCACAACGCCGCGTCGCGGCGGGTCTGGTTTCGATATTGGATGATCTTGGAGACCGCGTCGCCGCCTATGGTTTTCGATCCTGGGGGCGACACAATGTGCAACTCTTGAAGATTAAGGAATTTGGCGAGGTATTTGATGCGGGTGCTCGCCGGAAAATGTCGGCGCTTTCTCCCGGCGGATTCACCCGGCTCGGTGCCGCGATTCGCCATGGCACCCAAACCCTTAAACACCAGGGTGGTACAGATAATCGCCTGCTGATTGTCGTTGGAGATGGTTTTCCCTTTGATGACGGCTACGAGTCTGATTATGCGCAGGATGATGTTTCCAAGGCACTTTCCGAAGCGGTTGAATCGGGAGTAGGCTGCGTTTGTGTCGCGGTTAATAGCGACACGGATGAAGTGGTTTTAGCTCGCGCATGGGGAGGGGTTCCCTATTTGCGCTTAACCGACACCAACGAGCTGCATAGAGTTGTTATGCCGGTATTTCGCGGCGGATTGCACCAGGCAGCGTCGATGGGTCGTGACGGCCGTCAACGGCAATAAATTCGGTACGATCATATGAAATTTGACAGGAGAACGTCATGAGCGCAGCCCCATTATCTGAGGCCAAAAGCAATACTCCCTTCTATATCGCTACCGGGCGCGAGGTCGAGGCCTTTCAGGCGGCTTATAATAGCTGTTTGCCGGTTATGCTCCAGGGGCCGACCGGTTGCGGCAAAACCCGCTTAGTGGAATATATGGCTCACCGCTTCGGTGTGCCGTTGTATACGGTATCCTGTCATGAAGACATGACGGCCTCTGATCTTCTGGGAAGGTATGTCCTGGTAGATGGAAACACAGAGTGGGTTGATGGGCCTTTAACGAAAGCCGTTCGTGACGGAGGGATCTGTTATCTCGACGAAATTGTAGAAGCACGTCAGGACGCAACGGTTGCCATTCATTCACTTACGGATCATCGGCGAGAATTATTTCTTGAACGTAAGGGGGGAGAAGTGTTGCGCGCCTCCAAGGATTTCAGCCTAGTTGTCTCCTATAATCCCGGCTATCAAAGCGTTCTAAAGGATCTAAAAACAAGTACGCGTCAGCGGATGGTGGCTATTGAACTGGGTTTTCCCGAGCCGGATATTGAAGAGAAAATACTCATTGAGTCAGGCGTAGAGGCAGATTCAGCCGTAGCCCTTGTCCGTTTGGGAGCGGTGATCAGGCGGGGCTCTATCACAGGGCTTCGCGAGGTGGCGTCTACCCGTACCCTGATTGCCGCAGGAAAACTTATGGCGCACGGTCTGTCGTTTAAAGAAGCCGCGACACTTGCCATCGCAGGCCCCTTGACCGACGACATAGAGCTGCGTGCAGGGCTTGAGGCCTTAATAGACACTTATCAGCCAGCTTAGCTGTAGTAATTCAGGCTTGACCTGACAGCCGAGGACGTTTTCCAGAAGCCTGTCAGGTCATCACGCTTGCCAAGTGGCCTCTTTTTGGCGTTTTCAGCCAGAAAAACTTTCCAAAAAAGTTATCTGCAAACCCCATTCAGACATGCCATTTACAAATTCCACTCCAGCCTCAGGCTGTATTGGGTTTCGTATGCGAGACTGCTATTTATGCCGAAGTCTGTTTGAAATAGCCCTATATGGTAGTCTTCGTTCAAGGCATTTTTGACCAGTGCCGTCAGCTTGATGTCTGAAGGAATATGGAAATAGCTGAGTCGAAGGTCGAGCAGGGAGTATGAATCTTCTCGATAGTTCTCTGAATTTTGAGCGCTGTAGTAGAAGCCGGAGTTATAGTACCAATCTGCCGCTATTTCCAATTCAGAGTCGTGGGGAAGGTTTATTAACTGACTAACTCCAAGTCCTCCACTGACGTCAGGCGTCCTTTCTACTTTGTTTCCGGAGAAGTCCAGTCCGTTCTGATAAAGCCCGTTTTCTTCGTCAAAGCCAGGTGCGTTGGTATACTTGATGTAGTTGGCGTCCAAATACGCTGCGTTAGCCGTGATAGCAAACCCGGAGTTTGAATTTATAAACGGAACCCCGGTGAGATCGGCTTCAATGCCGTCAATTCTGGTGCTCTTCGCGTTATAGAACTCGATTACGCCGCCGCTTGTTAACGACACGATCGAGGTTTGCTTGTTTTCGATATCGTTCCTGAAAATTGAGGCATTTAGCTTCAAGCTTCGGTCGAAAAGGGAAGACTTTAGCCCTAATTCATAGGCTTCGACTTCTTCCGGTAGCACTAACTCTGGAGGGGTCGCCAGATTAACGATATTGTAGGTCGCGCTTTTATAGCCCTGAGAATACGACGTGTAAATCATAAGGTCATCTATTGGTGTGTAGCTTACCGCCGCCTTGGTAATCAAATTGTCTCTGCTATCACTCTCCAGAGGGAAGGGTTCAACAGGGTCTGTCTGTTCGCCGCCATCGTTGGAATAGGAAAGTTCGCCTTTTGTCAGAAATCGTTTCTCATCCTGATAACGCCCTCCCAGTGTAAAAGACAATTCCGCTGTAGCGTGCCATGTTGCCTGGGCAAAGCCGGATATTGATTCAGTTCCCAGTAACCCTGTGGCAATTATCGTTGGGCTTATGGCGCTGTTTAAGTCCACACCGACGGTGTCCAATAGGCCTGATATGCCCAGGGTATTTAGTGAGGGGCCGGTGAGTGGAATGTTTATATCGGCAAAGCCGCCTTCACTTTCGAGATAATAGGCGCCGACTACCCAGTCCAGTTTATCAGAAGCCCAGCTGAACTCATTTGATAGGGCCTGCAATTCCAGAGACTTTGCATCTGTGAATTCCTTTGGGGTGACAACAAAGGCTACCAATGGCTGGGGTGAGCCGTCGTAATCAAAAGCCGTATAGCTTGTATTAATAAGCTGATCACTGGCTATTAACTTGGTATCAAACCATGGTAATTCCAGAAAAATGCTCGCAGCGTAGACCTCGTGAGTGCCTCGCAGGCCTGCTGGAAAGTCAGAGTTGGCCTCGCGATTATCTGGTTCGTCGGGAATAGTGGCGCCCAATGATGAACTTGGGTCGGTGTTTTTTGTCAGCAGGGTTCCCTGGCCTTTCTGTTCGGATTTAAAATATGAAAGATCTATCTCAAAGCTATCTACTGGGTGAAAGTTAAGTCGGAATCGACCGGAACGAGATTTCTCTGCAGGTATTTTCCTCGAAACGTGGGTATATTGATGGTCAATGGTGTCCTTTAATAAGTCAGCACTGACGCCCAGCCATTCGGTAACCGGCGCGCTGATGAATCCCTTTAGTCGCTTTTCGTGGTAGTTGCCGACAACACCGGAAATATTCGCCTCAATTTCGTTGCCTGGTGTTTTAGTGATGACGTTGATCGCGCCGCCAGTGGAATTTCGACCAAAAAGTGTACCCTGAGGGCCTTTCAATACTTCAACGCGTTCAATGCCACCGAAAGAGGTCAGAAGCCCCTGTGATGTCGGAACGTAAATACCGTCTACGTAGGTGGTGACGCTGGGGTCGGCTGACGGTATAAAACTATCGGAACCGACGCCGCGAATATAGATAAACGTAAAGCCACCAAATTCTGTTATTGACAGTGCGGGTGTAATTGTTGCCAGATCCTTGGTATCAGTCGCGCCTCGCGCGGCAAGACCTTCGGAAGTGTAGGCAGCAATGGAAATTGGCACGTCCTGCAAATTTTCTTCGCGTTTTTGGGCAGTAACTACAACCTCTTCTATTAATGCGTTGCGCTTTTTGGGGCTACTTTCCGGGGTGGCATCGGCAGCATTGGCGTGGCTGGAAATTAACACGGCCGATATCGACACCATCATTAGCATGTGGTTGCAGTGCATTGAATAGCTCTCCGAAATATTATTATGTCATTTATGCTTATGAGTTCAAATATAAACCCATGAGGCGATGTTGTCTAGTTTACGTTTTGGTGTGCCCCCCGGCCCCAGTAAAACCAAGGGTTGTAGATTATGTTTGGTGTGAAAGCAGGTTCAGGGAAGCGTCGGGAAGGGTGGTTCGCCTTAATTTATGGCGCTTGGATATCGTTGGCCGAAACCTTTGAGATCGTTTTTTCTAGGCCAACGAAACCGAGCAATTGACTGGCGCGTTGACGGTGCGCCGGAATGCTTGGTACGGGTGGAACGGAAGGATTCGGCCTTTACGTCGGTGGCGAGCCTGTTTAACTGTATCCCCGATACCATTGGCGCGCCCTGGGCTTTATCCGCTATCAACCCCAGGGGCATTGCGGTAGTGAATTCCGTTGAGGCTGCATTCAATCAGCCACAAACCGGTGTTTGGGGTTGAGTAGCAGAAAGTACACCAGAAAGCCCAGACCTGGAAATACCACATAACTCACCAGCCAAACCGGGAATTTCCAGCTGTGACGTTCTTCTTTCGGTGTTTCGGCCCACATCCACACAAAACTTACGATAATCACCAGCATAAAATCCGTGAGACCCGCCATAAGCAGGCCGTTGCCCCAATGCAGGGCGAAATACTGGGGGAAGGCGTTCCAGAAACCATAGGTCTCGACGATGCCGTTGCTGGGGTTAAAGGTCCAATAGGCTTGCATCAACAGGAAGGGCACGCCAAGTGTCCACAGGAAGGCTTTTCTAATATTCATTGTTTTTCTCCCGAAAGATAATTTATAGGGCTATCAGACCTTGGCGGGCGATGCAGCGGCGTGTGCAATAGCGCGGGTGTCATTGCTCAACAACCGTGCGCACAGTGCGACGATGACAAGCGCGGTGAACACCGAGAGCAGGGCGCAAACCTCTACCAGCCACTGTGGTGAACCGGAATTGACCACGTTGTAGATGAAAAAGCCCGCCCCAAAATGCCCCATAAAGCCACCGGCAGGGACCAGAATAATGACCAATGCGGCCTTCCAGCCCCGGAGTAGCGGGTAGCAAATTTTAACCAGAGTCACCGAAACGAGTACGCAGCAGGCGTTGACGAAGGTCCAGAACAGGGGCATGCCGCCGCGCCAGATCCACAGTCCCTGATTGTCGTAGTAGACCCACAGGCCAATGCTAACTGGTATGATTTCCAGTAAATATGCCAATACGCAGGTAATAAAATAGGACTTCCAGACATAGCCAGCGTCAAAGGACTGCTTGTGAATGCGGCTGTACATCGCAAAAAAAGCGGTGCAGAAATACACCGGATAAATCAGCGCAATATGCAGAGGAATCGCGCGATTATTTGTTTTGAATAAGCTGATTTGCCCGATTTCAGGGTGAATGACGTGACCCAGATGGGTGATGACCGGTTCCATCAGACAGGCAGCGAAGCCGCCAACCAGCAGAAATAAGGGTAGTGAGGAGTTGTATTTCCTCGCGAGTACCAGGGCGTACACGCTATAGGCAGCCAGGGCGATAACGACGAGGGTAAGCAAAACATTTTGCGCTGTGGCGGGCATCACCGCATCGAAGGGCGCAAGTGGGTAATCGACGGTATAGTTCATTGCGAAATCCTGTATTCAATAATCAATGTGTTCGGCGATAGTCGCTGACGGTTTGGCCCGTCCAGTTTTTGAAGGCGCGGCTCAGTGATTTGGCGTCACTGTAGCCCGTCAGTAGCGCGACTTTCTCCAGTGGCAGGCTTTTGTTGCTTTCAATATATTTTTTGACCAGATCGCAGCGGAATTCACTGAGTAATTCGTTAAAATTGACCCCCTCTTGCTGTAATTTTCGCTTGAATGTGCGCGAACTCATATGCAATAGCTCAGCGGTCGTCTCCAGATTGGGCAGGTTTCCCGCGCTGTTAAGGAAGATCTGTCTAACCTTGAAGCTTAGCGGGCGCCCCTCGGTAATTTCACGCATCACTTCGTGGCAATAACTCTGACACAGGTTAAAAAACTCGGTGTCGCGGTGGTCGGGGCAAGGCTGGTAAAGCGACGGTGATGCGACGTTGACCGCGGTTACCGGTGCATCGAAAATGACGGGTGCATTAAAGACTCTCTCATAGCGTTCGATATTGTCCGGCGTAGGGTAGGCGAACTCGACGCTTTCGTAATGGATGTCGTCGCGGATGACCGTGCAGCTGAGCCAATCCCCCGCGGACAGGGTTTCTTCTGCGCAGAAGCGTAACAGCGGGCCGAGGGGAACACTTTCATTGAAAGTGACCCGCCAGCGCCCGCCGCCACGCTCCTCCAGTTGCAGAGTCAGGTGAGAGCCGACAAGGGTTGGCCCGAATGCGGCCCAGGTGTCGAACACGTCTTTAAGATGTCGGCAGCACATCAGCGCGTAGCCGGCAATGCCAAAGTCGTCGAAGTTGGCGTCGAGACCGATATCAAAACCTAGTTCGTCGTTACCGGTCAGCGAAATCATATTACTCACCACCCGCTGAGACTGGCTGGTGTCGATCAGGTAGGCGGGATCGTCGAGCATATCGTGTTGTATGCGCGTGTCGGCTAGAACGCGTTTTGCGTCAAAGCCTAGACGCTCCATATAGCGAAGATAATGTTTTATTTTTGTCGGTCTGAACATCTCGTCGATCTCCCTGTACTTATTGTCATTTTACCGATGATATCAGTAGCTCCACTGCAATCTCAGACCGTATTTGGCAGGGGCTGCCAGAGTCTGGTTCACGCCGAAATCGGTTTGGAACTTGCCGTAGTGATACACCTCGTCAGTCAGGTTTTTGGCGAAGCCGGTCACCCGTATATTGGTCGGTATGTGCAGGTAGCTGAGGCGCGCGTTAATCAAGGTGTACGCGGGTTCTGTAACAGTGTTCTGCGGCGTGTAGGCAAAGCCTGAGTTGTAGTAGCCATCGGTGGCAATTTCAAACTCGTGATTAAAGCCCACTGACAGGGTCTGGGTCAGGCTCAACCCTGCGGTAATTTCCGGTGCGCGAACGATATTGTTGCCGGTGAAGTCGAGGTTGTTGGTGAATGCGCCCGTTTCTTCATCGTAGCCTGCACCGTTGCGGTAATCGGTGTAAATGGCATCGAGGTAGCCCGCATTGGCGGCGATAACAAAGCCGGGGTTCCAGTTCGGCATAGGCACCCACAGGGTGTCGATTTCCGCCCCTTCGATTTGCGCCTGGCCGGCATTTTCCAAAGTCACGGCGCCACCGGCCAGCAGGGAAACAAAGCCGGATTGCAGATCGTCAATAGTGGTCTGGAAGATGGCGCCGTTTACCCTTAGCTGGCCATCCCTGAACTCAGACTTCAAACCCAGCTCGTAAAGGGTAACCTCTTCGGGGCGCACATAGTCGGGGTCTTCGTAGATGTTGACGATATTATAGGTGGCACTTTTGAAGCCCTTTGACCATGAGGCGTATACCATCATGTTTTCTGCAGGATAAGTTGAAAAGACCACCTTGGGTGAAAAGTTGGTGACTTCACTGGATTCCAGCGGGAAGAAAAAGAGTGGTGTCGTGCTCTCGCCATCGGCAGACAACACTCCGGTTTGGGATTTTATGAGGAAACGTTCCTCGTCCTGATAGCGGCCGCCCAGTGTGATGTCGAGCCACGAGGTGGCATTGATCGTCGTCTGAAAAAAGGCCGACAGACTTTTGGTGCCAAGTAGACCGCGGAACTCAAAGTTCAGCCCATCTTCCCCTAAAGGTGTTGACCCAACAGGAAGTTGGCTCAGGGCGTCGAGCAGCCGGTCGGTGACAGTGTCGGGCAGACCCAGAGTGCCTGCGAGAATCTGACCGGTAAAGCCGGGGCCAAGGCGAAGGTGTGCGGGGTCGTAGCCAACTTCACTTTCCAGATAGTACAACCCGGTAATCCAGTTAAAGTGGCTGGCACCCCAGCTATTTTCATTGGATAACAGTTGCAGTTCGGCGGTCTGGTAGTCCGAGTACTGATTGGTACTGTCAAAGGAGGCGATAGGCTGCGCCGACGCGTCAAAGTCGGTGGAGGCGAAGTCGGTCAATGCAAGAATGTCACTGCCGATAAGTTTTACATCGAACCAAGGCGCGTACCAAGTGAGAGTGCCATAGGTCACATCCTGATGGGTGAGCAGCTCGGCGGGAAAATCCATTTCGGTGTAGTAGTCGTCTTCGGGGGTGGGCTCAATGCCCGCAGCTCGACCCAGTGCGCTGGGGTTGTTGTTCTCCGATAGTACGGATGACAGTATGGTTTGGCGCGACTGAAAGTGGGCGAGGTTGATTTCCAGGGACTCTGTAGGCCGCGCATTAATCTTGATGCGCCCCGCGGTGGTGCTGATATCCGGTAGGTCACGGTTGGCCTGACGGTAGTACTCGCGCTCAGTATGGCTGATTGCCGACAGACTTACTGCCAGCCAGTCTGTGACCGGGGTGCTGAAATAGCCTTTGAATGCGCGTTTGTCATAGCTGGCACGCTCGATAGATAAATCAGCTTCGATTTCTTCGGGATGAGGGTCTTTGGTGACTACGCTGATCGCCCCACCGGTCGAGTTACGACCAAACAGAGTGCCCTGAGGGCCCTTCAGTACCTCTACCCGCTCAACCCCGCCAAAGGATTGGAAAACACCGTGTCCCGCAGGCATGTATACGCCATCGACGTAGGTCGCAACACTGGGGTCTGAGGAGGGGGCAAAGGCGTCGGTGCCAACTCCGCGCAGGTACACCAGGGTGTAGCCGACAACGCCGGTAAACTGCAGTGAGGGAATCACCTGGCCCAGTTGGGTGGTGTCCTCGATACCGAAAGCCTCCAGCGCTTCACCGCCATAAGCCTGAATTGCGATGGGTACGTCCTGTTGTGATTCCTCGCGCTTTTGCGCGGTAACCAGCACCTCCTCCATTACCCGGTTGCGTGGTTTCCCTTCAGGGGGCTGGGCAAAGGTGTTGTAGCTGGCAGAGGCGATGAGCGCAGCAGCGCACATCCTTGTGTAGTGGTTGATATTCAACATGTAGCCACCTGTGTTTTTTATAGTTGGTAAATGTACAGGTATCACTATATGGCGATTAGGTTAATGTAAAAACCACATAAAAGGCCACATATTCAGCATTATAGGCCATCGAATTTTTAGGGCGGGAGTGGGTGAGTTAAAAAAAGCGGCACCGGGGAGTGGTGCCGCAAAGGGCATGTAAAAAGCTTAAAGATTGCGACCAATCAGGTCTTTCAGAACTTCGTTTGCACCGGCATAGATTGCTTCTATTCGAGCATCGACATACATTCGGGCGATCGGGTATTCCAGAATATAGCCGTGGCCGCCGTGCAGTTGCAGGCAGCGATTAATAATCTCTGAGTGAGTGTCACTCATCCACCATTTGCTCATCGACGCGAGATCGCTGGTCATGGTGCCGTTGATCATGCGTTCCACGGTGAAATCGACAAATACTCGGGCGATGGTGGCCAGTGTTTTCACTTCTGCCAGTTCCAGGCGGGTGTTTTGCAGGTCGATTAGTTTGCCGCCGAAAATGCTGCGGTCCTTGGTGTATTCGGTAGTCACCTTAAGCGCGTGTTCCATCACCGCGGCGCAGTTCACACCGGTCAGGGCCCGCTCATAGGTGAGGTCTTTCATCATTTGATAAAAGCCCTGGCCTTCAACTTCACCAAGTAATCTGTCGGCGGGAACCACGCAATCGTCGAAAAATAACTCTGCGGTGTCGGAACCGTGCAGGCCGATTTTCTTCAGTCGTTTGCTGACGGCAAATCCCGGCGTGCTGGTTTCAAAAATGAATAGTGAAACGCCCTTGGCCTTCTGGCTGGGATCGGTTTTGGTGGCGAGGATCAGAATGTCGGCAGTCGAACCGTTGGTAATAAAGGTTTTTGCGCCGCTAATGCGGTAATTGTCGCCATCGCGAATGGCTTTGGTGCGCATGTTTTGCAGGTCAGTGCCACCGTTGGGCTCGGTCATGCCCATACCGGCAATCAGTTCACCGCTGCAAATGCCGGGAAGCCATTTTTGCTTCTGGGCTTCGGTGCCGTATTTTTCAATGTAGTGGGCGGCGATAACATGAATTTGTTTGCAGGTACGCCAGCTGGAGTCGCCGGCTACGCAAAGCTCGTGGCCAATCACCGCTTCGTGACCGAAATGACCGCCGGAGCCTCCGTACTCCACGCTGATATCCGGCGCGAGAATGCCCAGCTCGCCCGCCTGCCGCCATACATCACGGTCGGTATAGCCCTGTTCGTACCACTGTTCCTGCCGGGGCGTGATTTGCTCGGCAACAAAGCGGCGTGTCATGGTTTGTACGGCTTCGAGCTCGTCGTCCATCCAGCCGGGGCGATAATTATCAATCATGTGCAACCTGTTTTCGCGTGTGTTCTGAATATGGAACCATCATAGGAAGCGAGGCCGAGCTTGTTATCGTCGCTTCCGACGATTCAATTACGCGGCGTCTTTTCAACAATTAGCCTATGGAGATTGAACCGCAATTTGCGGAATTCGAGTTATTCAGCGGGTAAGGTCGCGGCGGCGACCGCAGGAGGAAGACTGTGAGTCAGCAAAATAATGAAGCAAAATTGTACCCGGGGGCGCTGGTGCCAAGGCTCGCGGATAAAGCCGCCGCCATTATGGCCGAGTCGGGAGTGTCCATCAGCTATGGTGAGCTTGACGCCTATGCCAACCGTCTGGGTCGAATGTACCAATGGCTGGGCCTGAAAACCGGAGAGCACGTTGCTTACCTGGTGGAAAATCGCCTGGACTGTCTCGCAATTCAGTGGGGCGCCCACTATGCCGGGCTGTACTACACCTTTGTCAGCACTCGACTCACCTCGGGCGAGGTGGCCTATATAGTTGGCGACTGCAACGCGAAGGTGGTGGTGGTCAGCGCCCAAACCGCCGAGCCGGTGCTGGATGCGCTGCGCGCGCTGAAAAATCCGCCGAAGATCTATAGCCTCGACCCGGTGGCGGGCCTGCCGGTGTTGGAGGATGAAATTTCCGCCTTTGAAGACAGCCCGATCAAGGGCACGCTGGAGGGGAGCGATATGTTGTACTCCTCCGGAACAACCGGCAAGCCCAAAGGTGTCAAGCCGCAAATGACCGGCCTGCCGCTGGGCAGCACCTCCACCATTGCCATGCTGTTGCAAAAGGGCTTTGGCGTTGACGAGAACACGGTTTACCTGTCGCCAGCTCCTCACTATCACGCTGCGCCGATGAAGTGGGGCCAGGCCGTCACCTGTATTGGTGGCACTGTTGTCGTGATGGAAAAATTCGATGCCGAGGGCGCGCTGGCGGCCATTGAGCGCTATCGCGTAACCCACAGTCAGTGGGTGCCGACCATGTTCCATCGGTTACTTGGCTTGCCGAAGGATGTTCGCAATAAGTACGACCTGTCCTCCCAGAAAGTGGCTGTGCATGCGGCAGCGCCGTGTCCAATAGAGACCAAGCAGTTGATGATCGACTGGTGGGGCCCGATAGTTTTTGAATACTATTCCTGTACCGAAGCTATTGGCATGACCTTCACCGACAGCGCAGCCTGGTTGTCTCGCCCGGGAACTGTCGGTCGTCCGCTACTGGGTGTGCCCCATATTCTGGATGAAGCCGGTAATGAATTGCCTGCCGGTCAGGACGGTCTGGTGTACTTTGCCGATGGTGTACCATTCAGCTATCACAATGACGACAGCAAGACGGCCGAAGCCTATAACGAAAAAGGTTGGGCGACCGTGGGTGATATTGGTCATCTGGATGAAGACGGCTTTCTGTATCTGACTGACCGCAAGAGCAATATGATTATTTCCGGTGGGGTGAATGTTTACCCCCAGGAAACCGAGAACCTGCTAATCACTCACCCGAAGGTTTTCGATGTGGCGGTCATTGGCACGCCTCACCCGGACTTTGGTGAAGAGGTGCGGGCGGTTGTGCAGCTCGAAGCAGGTGTTGCTGGCGATGACGCGCTGGTGGAAGAGCTGATCGCCTTTTGCAAGGAGCGCTTGTCTTCTATCAAGTGTCCGCGAAAAATTGATTTCCGCGACACCCTGCCGAGAGAGCCAAATGGTAAATTGCTGAAGCGCCTGTTGATCCAGGAGTATCGGGAAGCACTCGCCTCCTGAGAACTTGATGACGGAGTGAAGGTTGCGCCGCTCATTGCTGAGTGGCGCTAGTTAACCAGCTTGAGTCGTCGGGCGATAACCACTGCTTCGGTGCGGTTTTTTGCATCCAGTTTGAGATTAATACTGCGCAGGTGGGTGCGCACTGTTGATTCTGATACAAACAGTTTTTCGGCCATGGCGATATTCGACAGCCCTTCAGCGAGCAGGCTAAGCACCTGCATTTCCTTGGGTGTCAGGGGGTCGTTAAGTACGTTGCCAACGGCGTGGGCCGGTTCTGCTGGTGCTAGTGAGGGCGCGTCCTCGCCACCATCGTGGCCGGCTTGAATATCATTGATCAGGCCGGCGATATTGTTGCCTTCCTCGGTCAGGCAGCGCATGAATCCCTCGCTATGGGCCATTTTCAGCGCCTTGCCCATGGTTCTGCGCGCCAGGTTGGTTTGCCCGTCTTCCTGGTAGGCTTCGGCCAATAGAAGCCTGAGTTTCAGGGCACGGCGGTTGTGCTGACTGCGCTCGGCCTCCCGAGTGGCGTCGCGTAACTGAGGCAGGGCAGTGTTTACCTTGCCCGTGCGTAGCATCCAGCGCAAGCGGCATATTTCCGGTGTCAGATAGTCGTTGGCCACGTACCAGCATTGGTTTAAATCAGGCCATTCAAACAGTTGCTCCGCGATACGAATTTGCTCTTCGGCGCCGCTGTCGTTGCCCTCCGCCAGCCAGAAATTGGCCCGTTGCAAGCGGGCGGTCGCCACGACACGGGGAAGTTTGAGTATGCGCCCCCGTTCTTCAAGCTCCAGCAGCAACTCCATTGCGCGATTGCGGTCCTGTTCGTAAACAATTTTGGCATGCACTACGCTGGCGCTGATAAGGGCATCGGCGGGCCCGATTTCCTGAACCAGCGGAGAGTAGGCATCGACCAGTTTCAGCGCGTCATCGACCTTGCCGGCTTCGTAGAGGGCTTCGGCCAACTGTATGGCGGCAAGGGTGATGCCCCGGCGGTCGCCCTCGCGGGAAGAGGCGAAGGTGTCCATGGCGTGTTGCAGCCGAGTAATCGCCTGGCTGAGTTGTCCCTTCATCAGGTCGAGTAGACCTTCTGCTGATTCGGCTAAAACAGCGCCGAACAGTCCGCTTTTTATACTGCCGCCGCGAATTTTATCGACATATTTTCGAGCGTTGTCGTGCTCGCCGAGAATGATGCTGGTTTGGGTGAGCGACTGGTAAAGCATGGACAGGGCGAAGTGATGGCTGCCATCAATTTTTGGCAGCACGCCCAGGGCGATGGTGTGGGATTCTTCAATGCGATCGGTCATCGCCAATAACATCGGCTGCAACACCAACAGATTCGCCCGACCATTGCTGTCCAGCTTTTCCGCTTGAATACCGCTGACGATCGCCAGTGCCTCATTGGGGCCTCGGGTAAATGCGATACACCATGCTCGTACCAGTTGGAGATAGGAGTGTTCCGCCAATACGGAGCCAGGGAGGGTGTCGATAAGTCGCAGTGTCAGACGTAGCCTGCCATCGTCAAGCAGCTTGGGTAAATGTGCTTGCAGCAAGGCTATTGCCCGGGTGTAGTCGCGGGATCGGAAGCGATGATGCAAGGCTGGAATAGGGCGTTTGCGCTGCAGATAAGCCTCCGCTGCGCGATGGTGAAGGTCGGCGATGTCGGCGTCGCTGCACTGTCGTTCCAGCTGGGTTCTGAGGAAGTCCCGAAACAGCGCATGAAAGCTGTAGTTGCTCTGGCCTTCATCTTCCAATTGCACAAAGAGACCCTGTTGATGCAGGGTTGTCAGCAGATCTGCGCTATCGCGGCGTCGGGTAACGGCGTCGCAGAGCTCGGGCGTCAGTTCGTCGAGCACACTGATGCGCAGTAAAAATTGGCGTAATTCCTCGCTCAGACCGCGCAGAACGTCCTCGGCAAGATACGACGCTACGGCGGCGTTAGAGCCTGAAAACGACTGTATAAAGGTTTCGGCGTCCGTTTTATCACGCAATGCCATTGAGGCTAGCCAGAGTGCGGCAGCCCAGCCCTCGGTGCTGCGGTAGAGGCGCTCATGCTGGGAGGCTGTCAGCGTGCTGCCCAGTGCCCGGTTTATCAGCTCTGCCGCTTCCTCGCTGGAGAAGCGCAGGTGACTGGCATCAAATTCGATCAGCTCGCCCCTGGCTCGGAGTTTGGCAAGACCGAGTTCCGCTTGCTTGCGGCTGGCGATGATGGCGCGGGAGCCCGGTGGCAGCGACTGAATGCCGCGCTGGATCAACCCCAGCACCACCGGATTGTGCACCGCTTCGAAATTGTCGAAGTAGATGCTGGTGGGCTGCTGTGCATCCTCAATGGTTGCAATGATCCAATCCGCCAGATCGGCGTTGCGGCTGTGATCGCTGTCCATGGGGGCGGCAGGGTTGGCATTGTGCAGAGCGAGAGCGAACCCGCGCAAAAAGCGCGTCACGTCGTTGTCGGCTTCTTCGAGGGTCAACCACGCGACCAGATTGCCACTGCGCTGGTCAGCGTCAATCAGCTGCATCATCGCGGTGGTCTTGCCGAACCCTGCGGGTGCCTGGATTACGACAAGGCGCGCTCGGGATAAATCGCCCTCGCGGTCGCTGATGGCCTGACGCTGAAGGTTGATGGCTGAGCGTCGCGGAGGCAGTGTTTTTGCCTTGGCGATGCGCGTTGTGTAGTTTCTGCGTTCTGCTGCCATACCCGCAGAGACTCCTGATTATTATTGAAAATCGAGTGTTGCAGAATCACCTTTATTGGTCAACGAGGTATCGCGATGGGGCTATCGCTTTTCAATTCGGTGCACGATTTTCCACACCAGACCGGGGATCCAGCGACGCAGCCGCCAGCTGGTGGCTGTCATCGGGCCGGGGAAGACCCACAATCCCTTGCCCTTTAGTTTGCGCTCTATCGCGTCGAGGACATCTTCGGGGGTAATGGGCGGAAACACATCGAAGATTTTTGGCCAGCAATCCCGGGCCTGTTCCAGTAGAGGTGTCGCGACAATCGGTGGACAGACACATACGATACGAACACCGCTATTGCGGGTTTCGTGATACAGCACTTCGGTGTAGGCGGCGACGGCGTGCTTCGAGGCGTTGTAGGCGCCCATATACAGGATGGGCCAGTGCCCGGCCATTGACGCATAGTTGACGAACTGTCCCTGTTTGCGAGCAAGCAGGCGGGGCAGGGCGGCCTGGCTGACGTTGACCATGCCGCCATAGTTGATGGCCATTATCTTGTGAATTGTATCGCGGCCCTGATCCATAATCTCCGCCAACGGCATAATTGCCGCTGCATTGACCAGCTTGAAAATCGGGCCCAGCTCGGTTTCGCAGCGGGCGACGGCCTCTTCAACCGCGCGGGCGTCAGTGATATCACAGACCAGTTTTAATAACGCGGGGCTGTTGCCAAGCTGATCGAGGCCCTTCTGGTTAACGTCGATGGCGGCGACTTTCCAGCCCTCCGCCAGTGCGCGCTTTGCAGAAAGCTGGCCTATGCCGCTACCAGCGCCAGTAATAAACAGAACCTGCCCGGTCATTTCCTCTCTCCAAAAAACATGCACAGCCGTCCCGCGCTCCTGTGATGGTCGGAGCGGGGTGGCCAATTATTCAATGGAGTAATAGTAAACGGCGTTATGAAAGCCACACTCGTCGGATGCGACGAGATAGCTTAGTGTTTGCTGGACTTTATAAAGTCGATGACCACTTCGACAAAGGCGGCGCGGTTGTTGCTGGTAAAGGCGGCGATCTGTTCGCCTTTGAGGTGACGGATCACCGGGCTCATGGTGACAAAGCCCAGAATCATGGAAAAGATTGCCACGGGGGTAATGCCGTTGCCTTTTCCAGGCGAGTACTGGTTAAGCAGTAGCTTGAGTTCATCGACCACGCCTTGCAGCGACAGCTCCACCAGGAAGGCCTGGTTTTCTTCCCAGCCATCAACCAGGTTGCGTTGTAATAATTTGAGGTAATCGGGGTTGCTGTCCAGTCGTTCAAACATGGCGACAATAAATTTTCGCAGGCGCTCTTCGGTTGAGGCGTCAGATTGAATTTCATGCAACAGGGTTTGCGCGTGGGCGCTGTACATTTCGGTTTCGACAGCTTTAAACAGATCTTCTTTATTGCCGAAGTGGTGATAGATTGACGGCATCGACAAACCGGATTCCTTGGAAATCTGTCGCATGGTGACAGCATCAAAACCGTGTTTGGCAAACAGGCGGGTCGATACGTCGAGAATCTTTTTGCGCGCGTTGCTGGCGCCGGGTCTTTTCGCTGGCAATGGGGGTTCCCTGACTGTTGCGGACAAAGAGTTTAAGACTTTGTTGAGTGCGATTATTTTAACCCAAGTGACGGCGATTTCCTTGTTTTAAGCGTATTTTTTCTGTTGTCGGCGAATCGTCGATTGCGACGAATGCAACGGCGAATAACCCTGCTACGGTGTTGCGCTGGCCCGCCATGTGCATAGTGTTTTGGGCTTGTTTATGTTCGCCAACGGATTGATATGACGGATCTAATGAGGTGTAGATGGAAACGGTAGCAATAAATCCAATGGATGCCGCGTGGCTGTATATCGAGAAGCGCGAAGCCCCGGCGCATTTCGGGCCGCTTATTTTTATGAGCTGTCCAGAGGGGGAGCCGGATTTTGTCGCGCGTCTGGTCAGCGAGTGGCGCAAATCCCAGCAGTTTGCCCCGCCGTTTAACTACCGTCTGGCCAAGGGTCTGGTGCCCAAATGGGAGATTGTGCCCAATGACGAGCTGGATATGGAATACCACCTCATGCACGTGGGCTTGCCCGCGCCGGGGGGAGAGCAGCAGTTGGGTGTGCTGGTGTCGCGCCTGCACTCACACCGTCTTGATCGCCGTCGGCCACTGTGGCAGGTCTACATCATTGAAGGTCTGGAGGACAATCGCTTTGCGCTCTATCTCAAGCTGCATCACTCCCAACTCGATGGTATGGGCGCGGCCAGGCTAATGGCGCGTTGTTTCAGTAGTGACCCCGGGCAACGGGGTTTGGTGCCCCCCTGGAGCGTGGGCCTCAGCGCGCGTAAATCATCACCTAAAGCCGACGCGAAGGCCCTTTCGTTGGCCAACGGCGTAAAGCAGGGCAAGCGGTTGATGAATATAGCGGGAGCCTTGGGCACACTTGGCAAGCACTCCTATTTTACCCGCGACCACGCCTTGTTCGCCCCGTATCAAGGGCCCAAGTCGGTGCTCAACTCCCGTATTCGCGGTCATCGTCGCTATGCCACCCAGCGTTTTGAGCTGGACGAGTTAAAAGCGGTCGCCGGCGCGGCAGAAGCAAAGGTGAACGATGTATTTCTCGCGATTACCGGCGCGGCACTGCGGCGCTATCTCAGTGAGATTTCCGCCTTGCCCCGCCACTCGCTTGTGGGCCAAGTGCCGGTAAGTATTCGTCCCGCCGGTGATGGCAGTGTGGGGAATGCCCTGAGTTTTGTTTATGCCACCCTTGGCACAGACCTTGAAGACCCCATCGAGCGTCTTCACGCGGTGCGGGCCTCTACGGAGTCTGCCAAGGCCTTGCAGAGCCAGCTTTCTGCCGATGCCATAGAGGCCTACACCGCCATTGTGCTGGCGCCCTATATCACCGAGACGATATTAAATCTGGGTGGCCATTTGCGGCCCGCGGCCAATCTGGTGATTTCCAATGTGCAGGGGCCTCGCGAGCGTTTGTATTTTAATGGTGCGCGGGTGGAGCATATTTATGGGCCATCGGTGCTGTTCCATGGGCAGGCATTGAATATCACCATGGCCAGCTATGCCGATGAGGTGAATATCGGCTATACCGCGTGCCGTGACACCCTGCCGTCAATGCAGAAAATCGCTGTTTATACCCGCGAAGCCTTCGACGAATTGGCAGCGTTGGTCGGCGCGAATTAGCGCCGTGGCAGGTCGATAATTGCCATCACTACCCAGACTACCAGAAGGGATAACAGCACACTGAGTAAACTGGAACCCTGAATTATCCACTGGGGGAAATTCAGGGTGTCGGTGCCCAGGGCGTTGTACATGGGCCAACCGGCAGCGGCGTGGCCCATAAATGCGCCGCTGGGCATTATCAGTACCAAAGCGATTTGTTTTAAACCCTTGAGTTTGGGTATCAGTGCATAGGTGAGCAGGAAGGGCACAATCACCGCAGTGGTGTTGACGAAGAACCACCAGGACGGCATATAGCCCAGCTTGAAGGGCTGGTAGCCGTAGTACACCCACACCCCGAAATGCAGGGGTATTTGTTCGACCAGGGCTGCGGTGAACACAACTGCTGCGTAGCTTTTCCAGACAAAGTTTTGCTTAAGTGTGCGCGCTCTTATTTTGTCAAAACACAGCAGCGGCAGGGCTGCGAAATACCAAATGTAGCCGACCAAAACCGCGAGGGGGACGGGGTGCCCATTGGTAGTTAGTACATTGTACTGGGCAATCTGCGGGTGCACCGCATTGCCCAATAAATCTACCACTGGTTCCAGGTAGAGGGTCAGCACGGAGCCGAGCAATAGTAACAGGGGCACCGCGCTGCGATGTCGCTTGCTCAGGTAAAGGGCGTAAATAACAAAAATCACCGCGCCGATGCCATAGGCCACCGTAGTGATAAGCTGCGGCAGTGCCGGCATGACCAGATCTGCCGGTGCCTGGGTGTGGGAAAGGGTATGAGAAAGAGTGTGGGAGAGGGGGTAAGAAAGAGTGTCAGTGCGTGGCTCGTTCATAGCGGGCGGCTCCCCTGGTTTATCTGGCTAAAGGTGAAGTGCAGTGCCAATGACTCGTTAATTTCCGACGAAGGCCCAAAGGGTGTTTCGGGGTTGTGATAGCGGGTTTCGGTACGAGGCTGATAGGCCAGAGCGGTATTTATCAGCCAACGTCTATTCAGTTTACTGGTATACCCTACTGACAAATCGTGACGGGGGGTGAGAGCAAAAGTAGGGGACAGGCTGGCCTTGTCGAGAATCAGGCTGTGGTAGGAGTATCCTGCGCGCAGCGTGCGGTTATTGCCCAGGTGTTTTTCCACCCCGATGCTGTAAACAATCTGGCTGTGCATTTTCGTTGAACTGCTGAATTCCAGCTCGTCGGCCGGTGCAGTCCTGTCGGGGTCACTTGCGGATAGTGTCAACCGTCGTGTTGAGCCTGCCCAGTCGAACCAGTTTGCTTCAGCGGAAAGCCCCCAATCCGCGCGGGGCTTCCAGAATACGCCAATGCCGAATTCCCTCGGGGTTTCCAGTCCCTCCATGGAAACGTCCTGATAGGTCACTCGACCGGCACCTATCGCCTCGTAGTTGACGGTCATTGAGCCGCCATCAAGATCAATCTTCGATTCTGTGGTGTAATTTGCACCCACGATAACTTGTTCATTAACCTGATACTGCATGCCCAGCTTTACATCGCCGCCCCAGCCACTCAAGTCCCGCACTTTTACGCCGAAAAAGGTTTGCTCGGCAGTGGCGACAGATGTGTCTTCAAACAGGCTCTGTTCTGCACCCGCATAGGTGGCCGCAACGACGACTCCAAGCCTTAGCTTGTCACTGTAGTTCCAGGCGAGTCCACCGGAAAACCGGAATAGTGAAAATAATGAGGTGGCGTCGTCAACGGTGCCGTATACGTTATCGAGATTGTTATAAACATAACCCAGACCTCCGGCAACGTTCACCCCGGCGCCCCATACAAATTGGCTTTCGGAATTGAACCGGCGGGCATGGCCTGCGCCGACGACAGACCCCAGCTCGTTGCTAACGCGGGTACGACCGCTGTAGCCGTCTTTGTGGCCAGTGCGCGCAATAGAGAAGGCGGTTGCGCTGTAGTCAGTGCGGCTGTTAGCAATATTGGCGAGTCCGGCGGGGTTGGCGATCAGTGCGCCGGTGTCACTGACAGCAGCGATTTCCGCGCCACCCATAGCAGTGGCTTCAGCGCCATAGGCGGTAAGGTAAATGCCATTGGCGGCCTGTGCAGACAAAACCGAGCACAGACCGCCCGATAGAACGGCGTGGTAAGCGAAGTTTTTCAGCATAATTATTCCGTGGTGTTGGCGCGATCTGGCTGCGCGGCGGCGAAGATGTGTTGGTTATTCGTAGCGTCGTTTGGTACGGTGGCGCGGTAGTTACTGTCAGAGGGACAGCTGTCCGCTATTGGCGAGCAGTAAACCTACGCAGCTGAATAACACCCAGCTTTCACAGGACACGCGTAATGTGCTTGGTGCGTGCCCCACTTCCATAAAGTGGATGATGACCAGCCGCGCCTTGAAAAAAGCCAGAATCAGAATAGCCGCAGATTCAATAAAATGATCGGCAAACAGCATTCCGTGGTGACTGCCTACTGCCCACGAAAAAAAGGTAATGGCGGTGAGCAGTAACCAGATTGCAGTTTCCTTGGAGAGTATCAGTTCACGCATGGCGGGTCCGTTATTTTTTTGAGTGCTTCAACAACACCGTGTCAGGGAATAAGGTATATCAGTGGAAAAATAATAATCCACAGCAGGTCAACCATATGCCAGTAAATGCCACCGCATTCCATGTTGGCATAGGCGGTGTCATCTACCTTGTCGGTTCGGTAAAGACTGAAAGCAAAATACAACAGCATCGGCACGCCAAGCAGTACGTGAAAATAATGCATGCCGGTAATCAGGTAGTAAAATACCCAGAAGTTATTGCTGAGATAGTCAATTTCCAGGGCGGCTTTGTCGCTGTATTCCATGCCCTTGAGAACAAGAAAGCCAGTTCCTAAAGCAGCGGCAACCACTAACATGTGAGCGGCTTGGCGACAAAGTTGACGCTTTACCGCCTTCAGTGCCAAAACCACCAGCCAGGAGCTGCACAATAAAAGCAGTGTATTCACCGAGCCGATATGAATATCGAGTAGGGCCTGTGACTCGCGGAATAGCTCCAATGCCTCGCTGCGATAGTAGGCGAACATACCAAAGAAAAGCGAAAAACAGGCCATATCACCTAACAGGAACAACCACACCATTTCATCGCCGGGCATGTGCGGGGCAACACCATTGGCATCGTTGGCGGGTGACTTGCTCACGTTGGCTGATCCAGGTTGTTGTGGTGAAGGTTCAAAAGCAGTCATAGCAATCGATGAATTTATCAGGGCACCGGACAGCCCGAAGACTGCCGGTGCATTGGAGCGGGTTATGCGGGTTGTGTGCGCAGTGCGGCAGCGGGGTTTTCCGCAGACACTGACTTGTCGGCGACCAGTGCCGCGACAAAGCGAACAACGAGCAGACACAGAGCGAGTGACAGCAAGGTCAGCAGGCGAGTGGCGATCCACGGCATGTCGTGGTTAAGCGACATGAAGTAGGGCCATGCGGTAATGCCGTAGGATGCGCCCATGGCGACCACTGAAACCAGCGCCAAAGCAATACGGTTGCGACCTTTCAGGTAGGGCTCTACCAGATACAGCAGGAAACCTACCATCAGCATTGAGGTGCCGTTCAGCCAGCCCCAGGCCAGCGGGAAGCCAAAGATTTTGAACGAGGCATCGCCGTAGTAGATATAGGCCTGCGTGGCTGTGCCAGGCATTTCCATAATGACGTCGGTCATCGCGATAAGGAACCAGGTGATAAACACGCCTTTCACGGTCAGGCCCTGTTTCATTCGGGTATAGGCCCAGTAGCCGGTCATCGAAATAAAGAAGACATAGCAGGGTGGTATCAGCGCCGGAATATTCAGGTCATAGCCGATAAACGCAGGCCCGGGCAGGTTGGTGGGGTACCACAGGTGTCCCAGGTGGTCGAGCATCGGCTCGATCAGCGAGCAAATCAAACCGCCGAGAATCATCCACAGTGGAATATCGTTGCCTTTCTTCATATAGCAATAGATGGCCCAGGGTATTACGGCGATACCGAAGCCCCCGGCCCATACAGTGAATAAATTACCGACCAGCTCATTGGCCATATAGTCTGCGGGAACCGGCAGCCGCTCGGCGACTACCGGTGTCATCCACTTCTCGATTAGTGACATGGTGTTTTCCTCTCTTGTGATTATCTCTACAAATGAAGCGTGGTTTACTTCATATTCTTAATGGCGGTCAGGGCCGAGTTCCGTCCCGGCATACCGCAGATGCCTGCACTGGGGTGGGTTCCGGAACCACTGAGGAACAAACCGGGTACAGGGGTTTTATAGCCGCCAAGGGCAAAGGCCGGGCGGCCAGGTCCAAACCGGGTAACGTAGGGGTCAACGTGGTACACGCTGCCGTCTATGGCATGGAAGCGTTTTTCGATATCGGGCGGCGCCAGAGGACGACGGGCGATTTCAAGTTCCTCGATGCCGTCGTAGTACTTGGCTGAATCCTTGGTAATCATGTCGCTGATCTGATCTCGAGCTTTCTCCCAGCCGATATTTGGATTGAAGGGCACGAGACCCGACCAGAACCAGTAAGTGTCGTGGCCTTCGGGGGCCATTTTGGGGTCGAAGGCGGTGGTTACCTGGCCGAGGCCAGCGATGATTTCCGGAATTTCGCCACGAATACAGTCCTGATACGCCTTTAGACCCTGTTCGTAGGTGGCCCATTGCAGCGTGGGCAGGCGCAGATCGGCATCCCAGCCCCGTTTGCGGCGCCACTCAGAGTGTCGGCGGGGTTCAATCTTGCCCTTGAGTGCGATATTCAATTTGAAATCGGCAATACCGCGGCTGGCGGTGGGGATGTGCTTGGCGGTTACGGCGGTTTTGTGGTCAAGGATGCCATCTGGTAGCAGGTGGTTGAGCACCATTTTCGGGCTGAAGGCGGTCACGACCCCTTTCCTGGCGAAAATCTCTTCGCCGCTAGTGAGGCGAACTCCGGCAGCGCGACCGTCCTTGATAATAATTTCGTCGATTTTGGCGCTGGTACGAACAGAACCGCCGTGGTCTTCAAGGCAGCGGATCAGGGCTTTGGGGAAGGCGCCGGTGCCACCTTCAAACATGGTAATGCCCGTGCTCTGCAAAGCAGAAAGATAAATCATGCAGAACGAGCTGAGGTCAGAGCGGAATTCCATAAAGGGCAGGCCGGTCAGCAGGCAGGCGCGCACCATATCGGTTTCAAACAGCTCTTCAAGCACGGCGGCGTGGGAATTGGTCATCAGCTTGACAATGGCCGGAATATGCCGGGCGTGGCGAATGGCCCCGCCCATAGTGCGCAGCACCGCCGCAGGACTGGGGCGGTGAGCGTTAGTGTTCATCAGCGGCAGGCCGATCTTCATCGCCCGATCAATTGTATTGGAGAGGTCGAGCCACGCGGCGGCGTCCTTTTTGGAGAAATACTTGATCTCTTCCGCGGTTTTGCGGGGGTCGTTCCACATACCAATGGACTCGTCGCCGTCCTGACTCAGTTGCACGTGGCAGGGGTCGATGCGGCGCTGGCGCAAACCGTACTTGGTCTCCAGTTCCAGCTCCTGGGCGATGGGCGAAAGGCGGAACAGTGACGCGTGAATAGACGCTTCGTTGATGATGTGCTCGGGAGCTTCCGGTGCCATGGGATTGGTGGCGGTCATGCCGCCGGCGGTTTCATGGGCCTCAACAACCAGGGTCTTGAGGCCGGCCTTGGCCAGGTAACAGGATGCCACCAGGCCGTTATGGCCAGCGCCGGCGACGATGACGTCGATGTCTTTATAGTCGCCCTGGGGGCTTGCATGCTCTTGCATCTGAAACGGTCCTCTATTCGCTATACGTCGGAGTCAGTAAAAATCCAATATATTCAACTGTTTAATGGATGGTGTTAGCTGCTTTTGGTCTCGATTGTATATAGCGCTCGTTATAGTATTTTGGCTAGTCTACGCCCGCGCCGGGCGGAGTGTCAATTGCTACCGGTAACCAAGCTTACGCTTATATCAATCGAAGCCTGCTCAGGCCACGTGGCAAGGTTCGCCCAATGGTGGCCAAAGAAAATCGTCGGTTCCGACGATCAGCATAAATATAGTTAGCGTACGCTATAGTAAAGCTAACATGATTAGGTAGCTGGAATTGACGGGTTGCTTGCCCTGATGGGTGGATACCTGGCGATAGAGAATAAAAAAATCATCTGGAGTTCAAAATAATGGCTTTAAAAGCACTGGGTCGCATGTCGACGGGGCTCGCTGTAGCATTTTTGGTTGCCCCGCTCTGTTACGCGCAGAACAACGGCGAACAGAATGGTGGTGAAAAGAAACGCAGTAGCAATCGCTTGCTCGAAGAGGTTGTGGTTACGGCCCAAAAGCGCGAAGAAAAAGCCCAGGATATCCCACTCGCTATACAGGCCTTTAGCGCGGATAAACTGGATGCCTTCGGTATAGAAAGCGCCCAGCAGCTGGAGAAAATTACCCCAGGACTCACTATCACCAATGCGGTGGGTTTTAATGTCGCTTATCTCCGTGGTGTGGGTACCGATGCCTTTCTGCCCGGCGCTGATCCCAGTGTGCCGTTCTATCTTGATGGCGTGGCCTTGCTGGGCGCTCAGGGTAGTACTGACACCCTGGGGCGGGTGCTGCGGGTCGAAGTGTTAAAGGGGCCGCAGGGTACCCTGTTTGGCCGCAATGCCACGGGTGGTGCAATCAATATTATCACCCCGGACCCGGGGGTGGAGCTGGAGCTGGATGTTAAATTGGAGAAGGCCGACTACGACGAGAAGAACGTGTTGCTCTATGCCAGTGTGCCGCTGGCAGATACCTTCGCGGTAAGCCTGTCATATTTTGATACTGGTCGCGACAACTACTATGTCAACGAAGTGGGGCCGATCATTGATGTGTATTCAAAGGGCGGACGGGCTAAAGCTCGATGGGATATCTCCGAGGATATCGCGCTGACCTTTGCGGCATCCATTCAGGAAGGCAGTAATAACGGTGGGTTGGCCTTCGAGAATACTCGGGTGGCTCCGGTGTTTGCAGGGACAATAAAGCAGGACCCCAAGGCCGACCGTCGCGTGCGTTTTGACACCATGGCGGGTGCTCAGTCAGAAGCCGAACTCATGTCGCTGATTCTGGACTGGCGCACGGATTTTGCCGATATCAAGGTAATCGTTTCCGATCAGGAAGTTGCGGCACCTTTTGTGCGAGCCGACTTCGACAAAAGTGAAGACCCGATCGTGAATATCGAGTCCATCGTACAGGAGTCCTTTCAGAAAACAGCAGAGCTGCAGATCCTTTCCAACGCTGATTCGCCACTTTCCCAATACATGGAGTGGGTGGCGGGCCTTTACTATATTGAGTCCAGCGGCGGCTTTAACCCTATTGCCTTTGATATCGCGCCCAATATTCTTGATGTATTGGGTGTGCCCGCCAGTCAGCAGTTGGGCGGTGTGCTCAACCTTGTGACAACGAGCCTGGGGCAACAGGGCTTGTCTGATGGGGCGAGGGTACTTGCCTACGGTGTGCTGGATAGCGAGGCCTACTCAGCTTACACCCAGGCGACGGTATTTATTGGCACCGATATCGATCTCACTATTGGCTTGCGCCACCAGGAAGAGAAGCGAAACTTGCTCAACGCGAAAGCGGAGTTCGAAGGGGAGGATGGCAACAACACCTTGATCCGGGAAGACAATCCACCGGAGTTGTCGTCGACCCAGTTTTCGCCCAAGGTGGCATTGCAATGGCGGCCAATGGGCGACGACAATCAAATCTATGCCTCCTGGTCCCGGGCCTTCAAGAGCCCTACGTACAACACGGTAAACCTGATTGACGAGCCGGAGAGAGTTGACGAGGAGCAGGTGGATTCCTATGAACTCGGCTTCAAAAGCCAGTGGTTTGACGGTGGTTTAACCCTTAATGGCGCGTTGTTCCATATCGTGCAGGAAAATCTGCTGACCGGATTTGTGGCATTGGCCTCTGGTGGGGTGGTGAACTACGACAACGCCGGCAACTCCGAAATTTCCGGTGCGGAGCTGGACTTCCTGTGGACACCGATGCCCGAGTGGAACCCCGGCCTGGTGTTGTTCGGCGCGGCGACCTATCTCGATTCTGAGTACACCAAATACGAAGAAGGTCGCGGTTATGACGAGGAGACTGGTCTGGCCTTTGGTAACGGCGGCACCTTCCCCCTGCCTGCCCGGGATTTCACCGGTAACGACATCGTGCGTACCCCTGAGCTGACCTACACCTTTGGCTTCAACCAAAGTATTCCCCTGGGTGAAGGTGCGCTGGAACTGGGAGCGGATATCTACTACAACGATGGCTTTTATTTCCTGCCGCAGAACTCGGATCTCTATGCCCGTGAGTCCTACAGCCTGATTAATGCCCGGGTGAGCTATTTCTACGATCCCTGGGGCCTGCAGCTGACGGTGTTCGGTGAAAACGTGACCGATGAGGTCTACAACGAAGTAGTGTTTGTCGATGACTTCGGCCGGAATCAGGTGTTGAACTCGCCGAGAATTGTCGGTGCCAGATTGAACTGGACTTATTAATAGCAACCGTTGGGCATCCCGTTGTGAAAATGTGGGTGCCCTGTTTGGTTTGTCGCTATGTTAAATAAGTTTCGCGCTGTGGCCAGTTCAGCCGCAGCGCGCCCTCTGTATGTCTATTCCCGCAATGTCATCCAGCCATTGTTGACGGCCACTGTGCCCCGCTGTTTGACGGTCGCGCGAAAGCCAATACGACCCTCAAGTCGCCAGCCTTCGATAAGCAAGGTTTCTCCGGGGTAGACCGGGGCGCTGAAGCGCAGTCCGAGGGAGGCGGCGCGTTCGACGTTGTAGTCGAGTACTTTGCGGGTTAGTGTCAGGCCGCACATCCCATAGGTGCACAGGCCGTGAAGTATAGGTTTGCTGAAGCCTGCCTTTTGTGCGATGTCCGGGTCGGCGTGGAGGGGGTTGCGGTCGCCGTTCAATCGGTAGAACAGTGCGGCCCGGGGATCGATGGTCACCTCCTCGGTGAAATCCGCAGGGGTGTCCGGTAGCGCCTCAAGGGGGGCGGGTGCTTGACCGAAGCTGCCGCAGCCCCCATCGGCGCGAAGGAAGTATGAGGCGCTCACGGTACACAGTTTTTCCTCGGTGTTTTGGTCGTAAATCACTTTGTCGAAATACATTAAGGCGCCTTTGTCGGCGCCTTTGTCGACTACCGCTGGCACGTGATATTCGCAACGAATATCACCGGTGGGTGGCAGCGGTGCGTGGAACTGAATGCGTTGTTCGCCGTGCAGCAGCTTGGTCATGGTGACGTCGAATTTCTTCGCGCTCATCCACGCCCCGGGGTGGCCCAGCACGGCGGCGATGGTCGGCAGGCATTTGAGATTCTTCTCGTAAACCAGCGGCAGATCAGCGGTGTCGTAAGGTGGGCTGGCGGCGCCGAGGCTCAACGCATAGAGCATGGTATCCCGATCAGAGTAAGAGGCCAGCTTGGCGTCGAATTGGTGATGGCGAAGGGCGTCGAGGTTCATAGTCGTTTCATTCCGCTTTTGTAGAGGTAAAGGTAGAGGTTGCTTCAGGGCGGGTTGAGGCCGTCGGCGATTCCATTTCCAGCAGGTTGCGTTTCATGGCAGAAAGTAACTCTGCCAATTGCGCTTCTTGTTCCGGCGTCATGTTTTTTAATATCTCGCCATTCAATTTTGCGGAAATGGCTTCTATCTGTTGCATGACGTCAGCTCCTTTCGGGGATATCAGTAGTCGCTTCGACCGACGGTCGCGCGCGTCGGCTACCCGCGATACAAAGCCGGCTTCTTCCAGACGATCGATCAAACCGCCCAGAGTCACTTTGCCCAGATCCATTTGTCGGGCCAGTTCGACCTGCGTGTAATCCCCTCTGTTGCGGCGCGACAAATTGACCAGTACCCACCACTGCGAGCGAGTGATGCCAAGGGGTTTCAGATACTGGTCGTAAATGGTCCGGCGCAGGCGGGAGACGTCGTGGATCAAAAATCCAATTTTAAGCCGTTGTTTGTTGATCTGCTGTTGCGCTTGGGGTTGGCAATGTTTATTCACGGCTGGCACCTGCTTTGTCGGTCTTTCTGGCCCGAATTTTTATGATTAATAAGTTATCGGTTTGCATGCGTATATAAAATATGAGCGATCGTTGGCATGGGGTATGGCGAATAAACTGGTCACATATCACTGTTTTTCTGCAATTTTACCCTTTGTCCAAATGGCTCTGGACAACAAATATTTAATTACTATAAGCTAGAGAACAGTTAGCAATATAACGTAAATGCCGAATACTGGCCAGTCGATTCACAGAATCGCGCCAGAATCTGGCGCGAGGGGAGTGGAAATGCCTGATTTATTAAAAGACAAGGTGGTAGTGATAACCGGGGCCGGTCGCGGTGTGGGGCAGTGTATTGCTGAGTATTGTTCCCAACAGGGTGCCAGGGTTGTAGTCAACGACCTCGCCAGAGACGAGGATGGCAAGCCGATCGCCGAAGCAGTGGCAGAGGGCATTCGTCAGAACGGTGGGCAAGCTATCGCCTCTACCGCAAATATCGCGCAGCGCGTTGAAGTCGAAGAGATGATTCAAACCACCGTTGATCTTTGGGGGCGAGTTGATGGATTGGTGAACAATGCGGGCATACTCCGCGACCGCATTTTTCACAAGATGTCTGAAGAGGAATGGGACCAGTCGATAGCGGTCAATCTCAAGGGCTGCTTTAACACCGCTCGTGCGGTCGCTCCCTTTATGAAGGAGCAGGGGTCCGGGGCAATGGTGCACATGACTTCGACATCGGGCCTGATCGGCAACTTTGGCCAATCCAATTACGCGGCGGCCAAAATGGGACTGGTGGGATTGTCCAAGTCGATTGCTCTGGATATGCAGCGATTCAATGTCCGTTCCAACTGCATCGCGCCTTTCGCCCTCACGCCGATGATTATGGCGGGAATACCCCGGGATACGGAAGAGGGTCGCGAGCGCTGGAAAATACTTGAAAAAATGGAGCCCGAGAAAGTCGCTCCGCTGGTATGCGCGCTGATTGCTGACGGCGGCGCCCATATCAATGGCCAAATTTTCGGTGCTCGGGGCAATGAGGTGTACTTCTTCAGTCAACCGCGCCCGGTGCGCACCGCTCATATCGGCGACGGCGAGGGCATCAATGCCGAGGCCATCATCGACAGGGTCTTTCCTATGTTTAAAGACGACCTGTACCCCCTGCATCGGTCGATGGATATTTTTAGCTGGGATCCGGTTTAAGGGATTCGCCGCTGGAGCTTCTGGCGCCGTACATTTTGGAGATCTACATGAACACACAGCAGCCGATAGGTATCCGCTCGTTTGGAGCCTATATACCCGCAAGGCGCATGTTGCGCAGTGAAATTGCCAAGGCCCACGCTTGGGCGTTGCCGGGTCTGCGTGGCCTGGGTAAAGGGGAAAAGGCGTTTTGCTCGTGGGACGAGGATGTCATTACCATGGCGGTGGAGGCGGCGCGTGACTGCCTGCGCGGTGAAGCCACCGAGGCATTGGCCCGAGTGAGCCTGGCCAGCACCAGCGCGCCCTTTGGCGATGTGCAGAATGCGGCGTTGATTGCCAGTGCGATAAGCGCCCCCCGAAACGTTGCGGTCAGCGATCAAAGCGCGTCGATTCGCGCCAGCTTGAATGCCGTCAGTCAGGCCTGCGAAAGCGGCTGTGGGCTGCAGTTATTGATTGCCAGTGAGCAGCGTAAGGCAAAGCCGGGCAGCGCGCAGGAAATGTTGTTCGGCGACGGTGCAGGGGCTTTGCTGGTCGACTCCGGTGACGACCTGCTGGCGCATTATCTGGGTAGCGAATCAATCTCCGTGCCCTTTATCGACCATTTTCGTGCCACCCGCGAAAGCTATGAATACGGCTGGGAGGAACGGTGGATTCGCGACGAGGGTGTGGCCAAGCTGGTTCCCGAAGCGGTCAAGGGGTTGTTGCAACGCCTGGGCAAAGAGGCAAGTGATGTGGCCCATTTTGGTCTCAGTGGTGGCGGCCCCAGGGCCGATTCCTTTGCGGCGAAGAAAATGGGCATCGACGCGCAGGCGGTATTGCCGGATCTGCGCGACCGAGTGGGCGACACCGGTGCCGCCCATGCCTCGCTGTTGTTGATTTCGGCGCTGGAACGCGCAGTGCCGGGCGACCTTATTGTGATTGCCGCCTTTGGTCAGGGCTGTGAGGCCATCGCCTTTGAAATGATACGGGCGCCGAACAGCACTGACCGCCGAGGGCTGGCGGGCAGCCTTGAGCGTCGTCTGGAAGAAACGGCGTATATGAAAATGCTCAGCTTTGGCGGCGAAATCGACATTGATTGGGGCATGCGCGCCGAGACAGATCAAAAAACCGCACTGACCCAGCAGTATCGGGTGGCCGATCAGGTGTTTGGGTTTATCGGCGGTCAGTGCAGTGACTGTGGCACGATCCAGTTCCCGCGTTTGCCGAACTGTGTCAGCTGCGGCGGCTTTGAAAGTCAGCAGCCTGTGCCGATGGCTGACGAGAAGGCGACAGTGCTGACCTGTACCGCCGATTGGCTGATGTTCTCGGTGGCACCGCCGCTGTATATGGGCCTGGCCCAGTTCGATAACGGTGCCCGTTTATTGATGGAAATTGTTGATGTCGGCCCCGAGGGGGTCGATGTGGGTACGCCGCTGGAAATGTCTTTCCGTATCAAGGAGCGTGATCGCACGCGCCATTATCAGCGATATTTCTGGAAGGCCAGGCCACGTGCCGCGGCAGAGGGGAAGTAATTATGGCAACAGGCATCAAGGACAAGGTCGCGATTGTCGGCATGGGCTGTACCCGGTTTGGCGAGCGTTGGAACGCCGGGACAGAGGATTTGCTGGCAGAGGCCTTTAACGAGGCTCTTGCCGACGCGGGCATTGAAAAGGCGCGCATCGGCGCCGCCTGGTTTGGCTCAGCGGCGGACAAAATCAATGTGGGGAACTCGGCCATTCCCCTTTCCACGGCGCTGCGGCTCGACGGAATTCCGGTAACGCGAGTAGAAAATATGTGTGCTACCGGCACCGAAGCCCTGCGCGGTGCCGCCTATGCGGTAGCCTCGGGAGCGGTGGATATCGCCTTGGCCATCGGTGCAGAAAAGCTCAAGGACACCGGCTACGGCGGTCTGCCCCATATGCCCAAGGGTACCTTCAATGACCTTTGGCTGCCCTATGGCTCAGCCCCGGCGGGTTTTGCCCAGTTGGCCGCAGGCTATCGCACCAAATTCGGCGTCGATAAGGCTGAGTTGAAACAGGCGATGGCGCGGGTGTCGTGGAAGAGTCACCAGAATGGGGCCAAAAACCCCAAGGCCCATTTGCGCAAAGCGGTTGATATGGACACGATTCTCAACGCGCCACTGATCGCTGATCCGCTGGGGGTCTTTGATTGCTGCGGTGTTTCCGATGGCGCCGCCTGTGCCATTGTCACTACACCGGAAATTGCCCGCAGTTTGGGTAAGGCCGATCTGGTGACAATCAAGTCCTTGCAGCTGTCGGCCAGCTCGGGCCGTGAGCAAGGGTACAAGGAGTGGGATGGCAGTTATGTGCAGAATACCCGCAATGCGGCACAGGCGGCCTACCGGGAGGCTGGTATCAGTAATCCTCGGCAAGAACTGAGCAGCCTTGAAGTTCACGACTGCTTTTCCATCACCGAATTGGTGACCATGGAGGATCTGGGTGTATCCGCGCCGGGTCAGGGCTGGCGCGATGTACTGGAAGGTGTGTTCGACGCCGACGGCGAGTTGCCCTGCCAGATTGATGGCGGCCTGAAGTGTTTCGGGCATCCGATTGCCGCTTCCGGTTTGCGCATGGTCTACGAGCACTACCTGCAATTGCAGGGGCGAGCGGGCGATCGGCAACTGCCAAACCCTAAGCTTGGGCTTAGTCACAATCTCGGTGGCGTGCCTTATAACGGCGTGTGTGCGATCAGTATTGTGGGTTTGGAGGGTGCTTGATGCACTCGAGCAGGTGAGGGTGGTGCGATGACGGCGATCAGCGTCGAGCGAATGGTGCAATCCCTGCGTGCGGGGGAAAAGGTTTTTGTATCGGGCAGTGCCGGAGAGCCACGGGCCTTGACCGAGTGTATTGCCAGTCGTCCCGACCTGGCCGTTGGTGTGGAATTTTTCTGCAGTTTTATTCCCGGTGTCAACGTGCAAAATCTGGCCGGTGAAGGGCGCACCATGACGGTCAGCTTTATGCAGGGTGCTTATCGAAAAGGGCTGGCGGCGGGGCAGGTAAAATTCGCGCCTATGTCCTATAGCAATACTCAGCAGCAACTGTGCACCCCCGGGGCTATTGATACGGTGCTGGTACAGGTGTCGCCGCCGAATGAGTTGGGTTGGTGTTCACTGGGGCCTCAGGGCGAGTTTTTGCCCGGACTGTTGAAAAACCGCCCGCGAGTTCTGGCGGTGTTTAACCCACAGGTCCCCGTGTTTCCCGGCGCGCCGAAAATTCGCCTGGCGGATATCGATGCTTATTGTGAGAGCGACCTGGCGCTGGCCAGCTACGATGCGGGCAAGCCCAATAGTGTGTCTGAGCGTATAGCGGAAAATATTGCCGCCATCATTCCCGATGGAGCCACCCTGCAATGTGGCCTTGGCAAGGTGCCTAACTTGCTGGCCAAGGCGCTGGAGAATCACCGCCATTTACGAATTCACAGCGGCATGGCCAGCGATGGTATGTCGACGTTGCTGGCTGCGGGGGCATTGGACAGCGCCGCGCCGATCACCAGTATTGTTGCGCTGGGCTCGCCCGGGCTCTATGGGCAGTTGGCCGATATCGACGGACTGACAATCTGTGGTGTTGAAGACTGTCATACTCCGCAGGCGTTGGCCGGTGTGCCGCGTTTGCATGCGGTAAATTCCGCTCTGGAGATCGACCTGTCGGGTCAGGTCAATGCCGAAATGCTGGGTGGCCGCTACGTCAGTGGCCCCGGTGGCTTGCCGGATTTTGCCGCGGGTGCCCGGGCGCAACAGCTGGGCTGTTCGATCATCGCCCTGCCGGCGGCTGACCCCAGTGGCGAGCAGTCCCGTATTGTTGCGCAACTGGCTGTGGGCAGTGCGATTTCTGTGCCCCAATATTTAGTTGATGTCGTGGTGACAGAGTACGGTTGCGCTCATTTGCGCGGTGCGGACTTCATCACTCGGGGGCGGCGCTTGATCGAAATCGCTCACCCGAATCATCGCGACCGGCTGGCGGCGGAATTTGAGCATCGCTGGTTGCGTTAAGTGCTTCTATGTTGTCGAGCACTTATCATGCAAAATGGTTCGTATTAGAACAATATACATGCTAATATAATTTTCAGTGCAATGACTGAATACTTTGAGAGGTGGCTACAGTGGACTTGAATCTCACTGAATTGCAGAAAGAAATCGACGAGAGCGTACGCAAGGTCTGCGGGGAATTCACCGACGACTACTGGATGGACTGCGATGAGCACGCGCGTTTTCCCGAAGAGTTTTACAGCGCAATGGCCCAGTCCGGCTGGCTGGGCATTACCATGCCCGAGGAGCTGGGTGGCGCGGGTTTGGGCGTGACCGAAGCGGCAATTATGATGCACGCCGTGGCGGCCAGTGGCGGCGGCCAATCTGCGGCCTCGGCGATCCATATCAACCTGTTTGGGCCACATTCCATTGTGGTTCACGGCAGCCCTGAACAGAAAAAACGCTGGCTTGAACCGCTGATCAAAGGTGAGGAAAAGGCCTGCTTTGGAGTGACCGAACCGGATGCCGGACTGGACACCACAAGTATTAAAACCTTCGCCAAAAAGGTGGATGGCGGCTACATCGTCAACGGTCGCAAAATGTGGACCTCGACCGGCCAGGAAGCCCATAAAATTGTGCTGTTGGCGCGCACTACCCCCAAGGAAGAGTGCAAACGTCCGACCGATGGCATGACCTTGTTCTATGCCGACCTCGATCGCAGCAAGATTGAAGTGCGTCGAATCAAAAAACTCGGTCGCAACGCGGTCGACTCGAACGCCACCTATATCGACGACTACTTTATTCCCGACTGTGACAGGATCGGCGAGGAGGGCAAGGGCTTCTATTATATCCTCGACAGCCTCAACCCCGAGCGCGTGCTGGTGGGCATTGAAGCGGTCGGTATTGGCCGAGCCGCTCTCGACAAGGCCGCACAATACGCCCGTGAGCGGGTGGTGTTTGGGCGACCGATTGGCCAGAACCAGGGGATTCAACACCCCTTGGCGGAAGCGTGGACCTACCTCGAATCCGCCTACTGGATGTGTCTGCGCGCTGCCGACTTGTACGACAAGGGCCACGCCTGTGGCGCCGAAGCCAATGCGGCGAAATTCCTCAGTGCCCGCGCCGCCTTTGACGCTTGTACCAAAGCGGTGCTCACCCACGGGGGCATGGGTTACGCGCGGGAATACCACGTTGAGCGTTTGTTCCGTGAGTCCATCCTGCCGCGAATTGCCCCGGTGACCGAACAAATGATTCTGTCGTTTATTGGCGAGAAAGTACTGGGTATGCCCAAGTCGTACTAGCGTGTCGGCCTGAAGGTGTATGCCTTCAGGTTTGGGCTGGAAGAGAATCAAACCGCGACTTCCTCGAGTCGCGGTTTTTTTATGTCTGTTGATACAGTTTTAGCGGAAGCAATGCAGTGAGTCCCGGTGTGTTATCAATCGTTCCTGTTTGCCGAGTTGTCAGAACCCCTGTCGCCAACCGATATCCAGGGAAAAAAGAGTGTTGCTCAGGGTAATCGTTTGATCGGGAACGCCGGGGTTAACGCCGGTGATTTTTTTCTTTGGTACGTAGTTGAGGGCGATATCGAAGGTGCCTTTAGCCATGGCGCGGCTTAAGCCCATGTTGATACGCTCGTCGAAGACGGCGGTGGACACCAGATTGTTCAGCACCTGATCCCGGCCAAAGGGTTTGCGTTGAATATCTGCGAAGCCCAGGCGAAGCGTGGTGCGGTCGCTGGCGCGGTAATGCAAACCCAGTTTAATCACCGTCAGGTCGTCCCAGCCAAAGCCGGGGCCGTCGCGATCGCCGTACCTCCCCGGTGCATTGCCGGGGTTGGCCAGGGATTTCACTTTGGAAAAATAGATGCGTTGGAAATCCGCTAACAGAGTCAGTGTCGCACTGGCCTGCCAGGCAATACCGGACTGAATATAGGGTGCGACGTCCAGCGAGCCCTGTTCTGCGAGCAGCCCGGCGTATTCACTGTGTTTTTGCATACGCCCCCGTGATTGCACAGTGAGTCCGGCACGCAAAGTGTCGCTGAAATCTAGGTCGGCTCCCGCCTTTAGCGCGTAGCCGATACTGCCGGAGTGGCCGTTGTTACTAATCTTGTCAGGTGCCCGCGAGGCGGGTGCGAAAATGCTGAAGCCATTGATTTCTATCGTTTGGTAAATAACAGTTGGGCTCAAGCCAAGGCGCAGATGCTCATTGGCGGTATAGGCCCAGGTCGGGGAAATAAACAACTGGGCGATATCGGAGCCAGTGTCGCCAAAGCAAAGATAACCCTGTTGCGGTGTACCCTGTGGGCAGTTGGGATTGTCGAAGGTCTTGTAGTTGATGTTGATGCCGCCATTGCCGTAAAACACAAGGCCCATAGCATGGCGTTCGTCAATGCGCCGGTGAATTGCCCCGAAGGGGATGGGGAAGACGCCTTCAATTTCGGCGGGCACATCGGGCTCCGCGGTACGCTTGCCCGGTGCTATTACCAATCCCCCGGAGGGGGAGCTTCCTGCCGAAACATCACTGGCGTAGGCAGTTTGTTCCGCGGTGAGGAAGATGCTACCAATCTGCCAGCCATCTCGCGTCAATGAGGCCAGGCCGGCGGGGTTGGTGGCCATGCCCATACCGTCTTCGGCGAAGGCGACGCCAGCCCCGGACAATGCACGATTATTCGTACCCGCTCCGTTGAGATAGCTGCCCAGTCCGGCAATAGCGTGGCTGCTGACCGTTGTCATTGCGATAAGTAAGCCTAGGGTAAAACCAGAAGCATGATGCGCCATAGCGACTCCGCTTTTTATTGTTAAGGTGTCGAGTTGCGTGTTCTTGTACTTTGCTCGCGACCGGTGTGGTCAACACGCAAAAAAAGGGCAGCGATAGCGCTGCCCGAAGGGTTGGGATAGTCAGTGGCCAGTATCAGGCGTTGCTCATTTGTGCCTGAGGCGCTTCGGCGAACCAGTCTGGCCAGCCGGCGGCGAGGTTCTGCTGTCGAGCCAGTTCCCGTTCTTCCGCACTGGCGAAGTTCAGGTCCCATTCTTTCAGCGCTGGCATGATGACGAAGCGGTGCCATAGCGGCGGAACCAATGCCGTCAGGAAGCAGATGAATACATTGGGAACTTTTACCGCAGAGGTGTCCGGCTTCAGACGGTAGTAGGGAATATAGGCATCCAGATGGTGGTCGGCATGATTGGTAATTTCAAAGGCAACCAGGCGGCTTAAGGGCTGGAGGTGATTCCATACATGGCGGCGACCGATAGGCTTGCCGGCTACGCGCACCTGACCGTAGTGCTGGAAGTAGTTAAAGGTTTCTACCCACAGGCGTGCCAGTGCTGCGCCCAGCAGACCAAAGCCCATTGCTGTAGCGCCACCCAGGGCATACATCGCTGCAGCGAACACGATCAGGGCAATCAGTGCCTTCCATACCTGATGGTGAATCGACCAGCGTGAATAGCCGCGCTTCATCAGTGCTTCGCTTTCCAGGCGCCAGGCCGTCTTGGTGCTTTCGATCACTGCTGCCGGGGCAAAGGTGTAGAGGGTTTTGCCGCGCTCAGCGGTATCGCAATCTTCCGGGGTGCCCACGTCGAGGTGATGACCTACCATATGAGCGATGTTCCGCGTGGAGTCGAGATAAATTACCTGGCAGTAGGTGCCGATGAATTTCTTCACGGCGCCTTGCTTGTGGTAAAGCTCGTGGGTCGTGGGTACACCGATAATAACGCCCAGCCATGATGCCGACAGCATGCCGCCGACAATCTCAATCGTGCTCATGCCGCCCTGGCCGATTTGCCAGGCAAGTATCAGGTACAGACCGACGGCCATAATCGCCCCCAGCCAAATGGGAATGAGGGCCAGGTTGTCGTTGCGAATGGATCGCGAGCGCATATCCCGTGGCAGGACGCCATCGAGAAATGCGAGAATAAACAGTGTGGACAGGCCGGTCCAGGTATAGATGCCGCCAGCAATAATGCCGATGGCAGCAGCAACTTGAAGCAATGGCCCGAAATAATATCGCAGGTAGTCAAACATCTTGGTTCACCTCTAAAAATTATTGTCGGTGGCGTGGGGTTTTCCTCAGCCGTGGATTCATTATGGAGAAAAGCCTGTATTTGGGGAGGTCATTTGTTGCCATTGAGGGGTCATTTTGTGCCATACTCACAGGGTGATCGAAACCTGATGTGAACTGGGTCTGATAATGGAATTTTCCGACAGCATAATGACCAATGCGGCGATCCCGATGACCTACTCGCGGGTGGCTGCCCGTGCTTTGGGACTTAGTGAGCGACAGTTGGGCCTGCTGACAATGGGCGCAGGTATTGAAGGTAAGGACTTACTTCGCGACGACATCCATATCAATGGGCGTCAGCAAGTGCAGATTTTGAGTAATGCCCTGGATCTGGCGGGTGATCCCGCGTTTGGCCTGTATTACGGCCAGCGAATTACTCCGGCGACTCACGGCCCACTGGGGTTCCTGGTGAACAGCAGCCCGACTCTGATAGAAGCGCTGGAAGCCTTCGAAGATTACCTGCCTCTGCGTATGAACCTCACCGCCATCACCCTGCGTCGAAGTGACAAGTGGCTGGAATGCCGCATGTTTGCCAGCCCCGGTGTCACACCCAAAGTGTATCGATTGTTTATTGAAACTCTCAGTCTGGCGGTGATTGCCATCGCAGGATCGCTGCTGGGCAGGCCGCTCTCGGACGCCAGGCTGGAGTTGGATTACGCGCCGCCGGAATACGCGGGGCGATACCGCGATGTTTACCCTCTGCCGGTCACTTTTGAGAGCAGCGAAAATGTGCTGCGCATTCCCATTGCTCTGGCGCCTACGCCGAATGTGTCCTCCGACCCTCGCAACTATGAGCTGGCCTTGCTTCAGTGCCGCGATCTCCTGCGCGATATGACCAGTGAATATCACAGTACGGCGGTACAGGTGCGCCGCCTGCTATTGTCCAACGTCAACCATCAAATGGCAGAGGTGGACGTTGCTGCCGCGCTATTCGTGAGTAAGCGAACTCTGGCGAGGCGGCTGAAAGAGGAGGGTACTGGCTTTCGAGAGGTGCGCGATCGAGTGTTAATTTCCCTCGCCGAGGGCTATTTATGCAACTCCCAGTTGAGCATTGACGCGGTGGCATCACTGTTGAACTATCATGACAGCTCGAATTTTCGACGCGCTTTCAAACGCTGGTTTGGTATGTCTCCCGATGAATTCAGGCAGCGTTCAAGGCGCGGCGAGAGTGTCGCGCTGGCGTTACCTTTCAGGGGTTCACCCTAGGCCGTCAGCGGTGTTGTCTGCTAACTGATCCTGTGTTGGTTACTGATAAAATTCTCCGACAAATATGCGTACTTTCCGTATGGGAATTGTTACTATATGAAAGGTTAATATTTGGGTGTAAGTACAGTTTTCAAGCTGTCGATGATTGGAGTGTTGATATGGCTAAGCTGCCGAGTTCAAAGGGATATGATGCTGCGTTGTCCAGTGACGCGACGGTGTCCGATGAAGACGCCAAAATCCGTCTGGGGTTTATGATTCACGACTCCGCTCGCCTGCGTCGGATTGTCATTGACGAGATCTTTAAGCCATTGAAGGTGACGCGCTCCCAGGCGTGGGCGCTGGCTTATCTCTCTCGCCGCGATGGGCTCACCCAGTCTGATCTCGCCGACGACATGGATCTGGGAAAGGTTACCCTCAGTGGCCTGATTGACCGCCTTGAAGACGTGGGTATGGTTGAGCGCCGCCCCGACCCCAGCGACCGCCGTATCAAGCGGATTTTTATTACCAAGGAAGGTCGTCGGGTGATCAAGGAAATGCGTGTCATTACCCTTGAAAACAACAGGCAAATGTTGGAAGACATCAGTCTTGAAGAGGTGGTTCAAACCGTCGAGGTGCTCAAGAAGCTGAATCGTAATCTCAAGTCGATGAAGAGTGAGCTGCTGGTCAAGGACAAGTAATAGTATTTTTGGGCGGCTTTGATGCCTCTTGCCAGGTAGTCATCGTGGCCCAAAGATCACGCTCGCAGTGTTTGTCTCGTAACTTTCAGCCTTGTTCCGGGCGTGATCATTAATTGCGCTGGTTGTATCGTTGGCGAATCGGTTCCGAGACGCCTTGTTGCTCTCCCCTAACTCCCGTGCGGTGCAGTAAACGCCGCCCTGCCTCAATCACATAGCAAAGAATCGCAAGTGCTGGGTTATTGGCATATGTGGTGGCGTTGCATTGTCTTGCTGCACCTCTCCGCCGTTACAGGCTCACCTGTTCCATCAAAAATAGTGTTGACAAAAGCTCTCTATTTAAAATACAGTTCGTTTACACGGTTTGTAAGTTTTTCTTCAAGCATCGACCTATTCAGAATAACGAGAAGGGCAGATCAATATGGGTGCTCCATTTTTATATCGTCAGCTCAGCTACGTGGCGTTGAACGTCAGTGATCTGTCGGCCTCAAGGGCGTTTTATAGCGATTTACTGGGTTTGGAGGTCAGTGGTGAGCAGCCTGAGTGCGTTGCGCTGCGCTGCGACGACCATGCCGCCAGCTTGATTCTTTATCAGGCGTCGGAGCCTGGCTTGCGCAGGGTGGGTTTTCAATTAGCTGCGAAGGCGGAACTGAATAAGGCCCGTCAGCACTTTGAGGGGCTGAATTATCAGGTGCGCGATATTCCCGCAGAGGAGCTTGGCTTTTTGCGGGTGGCGGAAGGTTTCAGGGTGTATGAGCCAACCACCGGTGTTGTGTTTGAGTATTTCGCTTCGGTAATGGAGCTGGGTCGGCCTTATCAACCGGGCCTTGCCAATATCCAGCGGCTGGGACATGTGGTGCTGCGGGTGGCAGACATCGACGCCTGCTGGGCGGTGCTGGAGCGGGATTTCGGCCTGTTAAGTTCAGACTTTGTCGAGGACAAGGCGGTGTGGGCGCGCTGTTACCCGAACCCCTTGCACCACAGTCTGGCTCTGGTGAAAAGTGCGGAAAACGGCCTGCACCACGTGAACTTTATGGTCAGTGAAATTGACGACATCGGGCGAACCCGCAATCGCCTGTTGGACGAAGGAGTGGAAATCGTCTTTGGCCCAGGTCGTCACAAGCCCTCGGGCAGTGTCTTTCTGTATTTCCTTGACCCCGACGGCATGACCGCCGAGTTCAGCTTTGGTATGGAGGAGTTCCCCGTCGAGGGTGCCCGCGAACCGAGAATGCTGGAAAACTCCGCATCGACCATGGATCTCTGGGGTGGGCGGCCCAAACCGGAATTTTCCAGTGCCGGAAAAATTATCGGCGAGGACGCGGAATAATGGCTGGGGATTCGCTTAAAAACAGACTCGCCATCGTCACCGGCGCCTGTAGTGATATCGGTCGTGCCATTGCGGCGACACTGGCTGAGCGGGGGGCGAATCTGGTGCTGGCCGATCTGGAGGCCGACAAATTGACTGCCCTGTCTGACGAATTGGCGGTGGTAGCAGAGAAGCTGGGTATTCGGGTTCGTACTTTGGCTGGCGACCTGTCGTCTCAGACTGACGCGCAGGCACTGGTGGCACTGGCTGAGGAACAGGGCGGGGCCGATATTCTGGTGAACAATGCCGGGGGTGGCATCATTCTGCCATTTTTGGAGCATACGCCGGAAACACTGGTAAAAACGGTTGAGCGCAATCTCTGGACGGCACTGTGGTGTAGCTGGTGCGTACTGCCGGGAATGCGATCGCGACAGTATGGCCGCATTATAAACATCGGTGCCGATTCGGTGCGCAATGGCCTGGCCAATCACGCGGCCTACAACGCAGCTAAAGGTGGGGTTCACGGCATGACCACCGGGCTGGCACGGGAGTTTGCGCCTGACAACATCACCGTTAACACCGTGGCACCCTGTGCCGTGCAGACTGCAATTCTCGATAAATTTCTCAACGAGCAGCCAGACGTTGCCGAAAAATTCCTCAGTGTCATTCCCGCCGGGCGGGCGGCGAAAACCCGCGAAGTAGCGTCGATGGTGGCGTATCTGGCCAGTGAAGACGCCGCCTTTGTTACCGGTCAGGTTATCAGCGTGAACGGTGGCTCAACCATGCTGTGATGCGGGGCATCACGACGACAAGTTTCAACAGGTGATAATAATGAATAGTAAAGTCATCGCCACCGACAGTGCCCAGGCCGACGAGTGGAAATTCATTGCAAAGGTCTCCGAGTTACCAAAGGGCGACATCGGCACTGCCAAACATCCCGGTGGGCGCCTTGATCTGGCCATCTACCAGGTTGATGGTGAGATATATGTGACATCCGACCGCTGTACCCATGGTGCGGCATCTCTCAGCGACGAGGGTGAACTCGACGGCTATCAGGTGGAATGTGCCTGGCATAACGGTCGCTTCGATGTGCGCACCGGTCAAGCCCTGACCATGCCCTGCCGAGCACCACTTCCCTATTTTGATGTGAAGGTGGTGGGCGACGATATTTATATTAATCCCCGTCCCAAACGGTTTAAACAACTATAAATCCCCTGACCCTTACGGGCTAACGCTTCGGGAGAAGATGATGAGCAGCACTACCAATCCGGAAATAGGCAAGCGCGCAGAGCTGGGCAGCTATGGCGCGAATTATCTTGAGGCTGGCAGCCGGGAAAATCCCACTGTCATTCTGCTACATGGCTCTGGCCCCGGTGTAACCGGCTACGCCAATTGGCGTCTGTTGATTCCCCAGCTAGAGCAGCACTTTCACGTGCTGGCCCCCGATGTCGTCGGTTTCGGCTACACCGATCATCCGGAAAATTTCGATTACAACATGGAAAACTGGCTGGCTTTCGTTTGCGACTTTATGGATGCCACCGGTGTTGAAAAAGCGCACTTTGTCGGTAATTCCTTTGGTGGTGCGCTGAGTCTGGCCATGGCGGCCCGCCATCCCGAGCGGGTGGAGCGCTTTGTCATGATGGGGGCGGCCGGCATCCGCTTCGAGATTACCGAAGGTCTGCGTATTGTCTGGGGCTACAAGCCCTCGGTCGAAGCGATGCGCGAACTGATGTCGATATTTGCCTACCGCAAGGATCTGGTCAGTGACGAGATCATCAAGTCGCGCTACGAGGCGAGTATTCGCCCCGGGTATCAGGAGGCCTACGAAAAGCTGTTTCCCGAACCAATGCAGGAAAAACTCGATGGTCTATCGATTCCCGAAAGCGAAATCGAAAAAATTTCCCATCCGGTACTGCTAGTGCACGGACGGGAGGATGTGATTGTCCCTATGGATAATTCGATCAAGGCGCACCGTCTGCTGAAAAATTCCGAGCTGCATATTTTCGGTGAGTGTGGCCACTGGACTCAGGTTGAAAAGCCCGCGGCCTTTGCTGATTTGGTGCGCGGCTTTTTGCTGAGAGACTGAGCTGTCGATGTACCACAGACCAATAACGCAACGGAATATATGGGTGAAACATGGCGGTTAAACAACGGGCTGCGATTATCGGCTCCGGCAATATCGGCACCGACCTGCTAATGAAAATGAGTCGTTCTGAATGGGTCGAGCCAGTGTGGATGGTGGGTATTGATCCCGATTCCGAAGGGTTGAAAAGGGCAGAAAAACTGGGGGTGAAAACCACTTCTGATGGAGTGGACGGCCTGTTGCCAATGGTCGAGCGCGACGGCATTACATTAGCCTTTGATGCTACCTCGGCCTATGCCCACGCAGAGAACAGCCGCAAGCTGAACGCCCTGGGGGTGACGATGATCGATCTGACACCGGCGGCCATCGGGCCGTTTTGTGTGCCGCCGGTCAACCTCGCCGCACTTGGGGGCGACACCGTAAACAATGTAAACATGGTCACCTGTGGTGGTCAGGCAACGATCCCGATGGTCGCGGCGGTGTCCCGTGTGCAGCGGGTGACCTACGGGGAGATTGTGGCTACCGTGGCCTCGCGGTCGATAGGGCCGGGTACTCGAATGAATATCGACGAATTCACTCGCACCACGGCCAAAGCGGTAGAGCTGGTTGGCGGCGCTGAACAGGGCAAGGCGATTATTGTCATCAACCCCGCCGAGCCACCGCTGATGATGCGCGACACGGTGCATTGCCTTGTCGATGGCGAGCCACAGCAGGAAGCCATTACCCGGTCGGTGCACGCCATGGTGGCTGAGGTTCAGCGTTATGTGCCGGGCTATAAACTGGTCAATGGGCCAGTGTTTGATGGCCAGCGGGTGTCACTGTTTCTTGAGGTTGAAGGGCTAGGGGATTTCCTGCCCAAGTATGCCGGCAATCTGGATATTATGACCGCAGCGGCTCTGCGCACGGCGGAAATGTTGGTACAGCGTGCACAGGAGGCCGTGTAATGAGCAGCGAATCAGCAATGCAACAGTCTCGGGTAAAGCTGCACGATATGAGCCTGCGCGATGGTATGCATTCCAAACAGCATCAGATTTCGATTGAGGAGATGGTCAATATTGCCACCGGCCTCGACGACGCGGGTATGCCTCTCATTGAGGTGACCCACGGCGACGGCCTGGGCGGTGCTTCCGTCAACTATGGTTTTCCCGCCCATACCGACGAAGATTATTTGCGTGCGGTAGTGCCGAAAATGAAGCAAGCAAAGGTTTCTGCATTGTTGCTACCGGGGATCGGCACAGTGGATCACCTGCGTATGGCGCAGGACTGTGGAGTGTCTACCATTCGTGTAGCTACCCATTGTACCGAAGCGGATGTAAGCCAGCAGCATATCCAGTATGCCGCCGGGCAGGGCCTGGACACAGTGGGCTTTCTGATGATGGCCCATATGGTGTCCGCTGAAGCCCTGCTGGAACAGGCAAGTCTGATGGCCAGCTACGGTGCCAACTGTGTGTATTGCACTGACTCGGCCGGGTTTATGTTGCCCGAGGAGGTCAGTGAAAAAATTGGCCTGCTGCGTGACAAATTGCCCGCCAATGTCGAAATCGGCTTTCACGGCCATCACAACCTGGCGATGGGAGTGGCCAATTCGGTGGCCGCCATTCGCGCCGGGGCCAGCCGCATCGACGGCTCGGTTGCCGGCTTGGGTGCCGGGGCGGGAAATACTCCGCTGGAGGTGTTGGTCGCGGTGATGCATCGCATGGGAATGGCTACCGGTATCGATTTGTACAAGATCATGGACGTTGCCGAAGACCGGGTAGTGCCAATGATGGACCAGCCCATTCGCATTGATCGCGATGCCTTGACCCTTGGCTACGCCGGTGTATACAGCTCCTTCCTGCTGTTCGCCAAGCGCGCCGAGCAGCGCTACGGTATCTCCGCACGGGATGTGCTGGTCGAACTGGGGCGCCGGGGCACTGTCGGGGGGCAGGAAGATATGATCGAAGACCTCGCGCTGACAATGGCCAGAGAGAAGGGACTGGTCGCAGCGGGAGCCGGCTCGTGATGACGCCCGGCCTTGCCGAGCAGCAGCGCAAACTGCGCATGGCCGCCCGGGCAATGGCTCGGGCAGGGCTGGCCCATGCCTTTGGTCATTGCAGTTTCCGCGAAAACGACGACTACTTTTGGGTGTGCCCGCCATTGCCGATGGGGTGTATACCCGCCGGGGCCGACAATCAGCGGGTGGCCATTCGCGAGCCCTTGCCGGAAGGGGTGCTGGGCGAGGTGAGAATTCACCAGTACCTGTATCAGCGGCGCGCTGATGTCGGTGCGATAGGCCGAATGATGCCGCCGTCGATCATGGCGCTGTCTACTCAGGGGCTTACTCCGATGTGTCGCCACGGCATCGGCGCCTACTTCGCTAATTATATTCCCCTGTGGCACGACCCCAGACTGCTGCGCAATGATGCCGCCGCCAGTGCCCTGGCTGAATTGATGGGCGATCGGCCTGCACTGGTGATGCGCGGCAATGGCGCGGTTGTCGCCGCGGCCTCGCTGGAGGAAATGCTGACCTACAGTTGGTTTCTTGAGGACAGCGCGCGCATTGAGCTACAAATTCGCGCGGCGGCATTTGACCCCCGCGAAGGTTTGCTTAATACCGAGGAGATTCGCGACCGCCAGGTAAGAACCCCGGATGTCTTTCGGCGAATGTGGCTGCACCTGACCCATGACGATCCTGAATCCAGCGCAGCCTAGCTGTGCTGGCAGATGGCGCTTTGGCGCCATCACAATATTTGACACGCCCACACTGGGGCAAACTGAAGCGGAACTAAAAGCATAAGAAAGAGGAAGTGTGATGACTGATCCCCTGATTATTGATGACAACGATCGCGGCGTCTTCAAGGTTGCCCGGCGCAGCTTTACCAGCCAGGAAATTTTTGAGCAGGAGCGCGACCGAATCTTCCAGAATTGCTGGCTGTACCTCGGCCACGAGTCGGAGCTGCGCAATGCCAACGAATTTGTTACACGCACCGTCGCGGGACAAAACCTGATTTTTGTACGGGGCAAAGACGGCGAAGTGCGTGCCTTTTTCAATGTGTGCCCCCACCGTGGCGCAACGGTTTGCCGAGAGAAAAAAGGCAAGGCGAAGAGCTTTCAATGTATGTACCACGGCTGGGTGTTTAAAAATAACGGTGAAATCAATCACCTCAGCGGTGAACCGGCCTACGCCAAGGACTTCAAGGAAAACGGCAACTGCAATCTGCGCGCGGTACCGCATCTGGACAGCTATGCGGGATTCTATTTCGTCAGTTTTAAGGAGGATATTGAGCCACTGCCGGATTACCTGGCTGGCGCCAAGGAATATCTGGATATCGTCGCAGACCAGTCCAGCGCGGGAATGGAGATTGTTGGCGGTACCCAGGAGTATTCCATTCGCGCCAACTGGAAACTGTTAGTAGAGAACAGTGTCGATGGCTACCATGCCGAGTCAACCCACGCCACCTACCTCGACTACCTGATGAACACCAATGGCAGTCTTACCGCGACCAAATTGGCCGGCAAGGGCTACGATCTGGGCAACGGTCATGCGGTTATTGAATACAGTGCGCCCTGGGGACGACCCATTGCCCAGTGGATTCCGATGTGGGGTGAAAAGGGCAAGGAAGAACTGGACCGGGTCTACGCCGAGTTGGTTGAGCGTCTGGGTGAGGACAAAGCCAAACAGATGGCAACGCTGAATCGCAATATGATTATTTTTCCCAACCTGGTGATTAACGACATCATGGCGATTACCGTGCGCACCTTTTATCCCACTGCGCCTGACGAAATGATGATTAACGCCTTTGCTCTCGGTGTGTGTGATGAAAGTGAATGGCGCCGTGAATATCGCCTGTCCAACTTTCTCGAATTTATCGGCCCCGGCGGGTTTGCTACACCGGACGACGTTGAGGCGCTGGAGCACTGTCAGCGAGGCTTTCAGGCCCATGCGAATGTGCCGTGGAACGATATTTCCAAGGGTATGAAAGCCTCGCAGCCGTCCTTTGATGACGAACTGCAAATGCGCGCCTTCTGGCGGGAGTGGAATCGTCGAGTTGCGACTGAAGGGGAGAAATAACAATGAAAATTACCGCGACCCAGGAATCGCTGTTGCGTTACTTCCAGATTCAACAATTACTGTTTCACGAAGCTCAGTTACTCGATTCGTGGCGGCTGAATGAGTGGCTGGATCTGTTTACGGAAGACGGCGGTTATTTTGTGCCGCCCACCGATGTTTCCGCCGAGGAGGCCGACCCGGCCAAGCATCTTTACTACATCGCCGATAACCGTGCCCGCCTTGAGGAACGTGTGATTCGGCTGGATAAACGTACCTGCCATGCGGAGTTCCCCCGTTCCAAGGTGCAGCATCTGGTCAGCAATATTCTACTTGAAAGTGACAACGGCACCGAGGTTGGTGTCAGTGCAGGGTTTGTGGTCTACCGTACCAAGAATGGTCACACCGATACTTTTATTGGCCATTATCGCTACCTGCTCAGAGAGGTCGAGGGCGAACTGAAAATAGTGAAAAAGACCTGCAACCTGGCGCTGGACGGGCTTAGACCCCAGGCCAAAATCAGCATTATTCTGTAACCGGAGCCGCGCACGTTTTATGAATACTCAGCAGATTGAACAGCTCAGCAATGAACTCTATACCGCCCTGCGTCAGGGCGTTGCTGTACCGCCTCTGACGGATCGACATCCCGAGCTGGATATCGACGCCGCATATGCCATTTCCTTGGCCATGCTGGAAAAGCGTCTGGCTGATGGCGAACGACTTATCGGCAAGAAAATCGGAGTGACCAGCGAGGCGGTGCAGAATATGCTGAATGTTCGCCAGCCCGATTTCGGCTTTCTCACTGAGGCTATGCAATGCGAGGGCAGCCTGTCGCTGGCGGGAATGATCGCCCCAAGGGCTGAAGGTGAAATCGCCTTTTGCCTGCGCAGCGACCTCAAGGGTCCTGGGGTGACGGAAGCCGACGTGCTGGCGGCGACGGAATACGTCATGCCCTGTTTTGAAATTGTCGACTCCCGTATTGCCGACTGGAAAATCAAGATTCAGGACACCGTAGCTGACAATGCGTCCTGCGGCAGCTTCGTAGTCAATGAAGAAGACAAGGTTGACCCCCGAAATCTGGATTTGCCCTCGTGCAAAATGAAGGTCTTCAAAAACGGGGCGCTGCTCAGTGAAGGCAGCGGTGCTGCGGCATTGGGCAACCCGCTGACCTGTGTCGCCTGGCTGGCCAACACCCTTGGCAAATACGATATTTCATTGTCGGCGGGAGATATTATTCTCTCTGGTTCGCTGGTGCCCCTGGAGGATGTGCGTCCGGGTGACACCATGTCACTGGAGATTTCAGGGATCGGCACAGTGGCGATCAATTTTGAATAACGCGTGAGGAGAGAATAATAATGAGCATGCAGGAAAATATTGCGCAGTGGCAGCAAGCTGCGAAGGAAATCGACTGGTTTCACAATCCCACCGTCACGCTGGATGACAGTCAGGCGCCGTTATACCGATGGTTCAGCGACGGCCAGTGCAACACCAGTTATAACTGCCTGGATCGCCACGTTGCTGCTGGACGGGGGGAGCAAACCGCTCTGATCTACGACAGTCCGGTCACCGACACGATCGAGCACATTAGCTACCAGACATTGCTGGAGAGAGTGGCCAAATTTGCCGGTGCCCTGAAGGCTCTGGGCGTAGGCAAGGGCGATCGGGTAGTGATCTATATGCCAATGGTGCCCGAGGCCGCGGTGGCAATGCAGGCCTGTGCCAGAATTGGTGCGGTGCACTCGGTAGTATTCGGTGGTTTTGCCGCCAATGAGCTGGCCTCGCGCATTGATGACTGCGGTGCCAAACTCGTTATTTCCGCGTCATGCGGCATCGAGCCCGGTCGGTTGGTGGCCTACAAACCTTTGCTGGACGAGGCGATTGAACGCTGCCAGCACCCACCGGAAAAGTGCATCATCTTGCAGCGTCCACAGCTGCATGCCGAGATGGTGGTGGGGCGTGACCTGGATTGGGTCGAATGCGAGGCAGGGGGGGCGCCCGCCGAGTGCGAAGTCATGCAGGCCACCGATCCTCTTTATATTATTTACACCTCGGGCACCACCGGAAATCCCAAGGGTGTGCTGCGGGACAACGGCGGCCACCTGGTGGCGATGAATTGGAGTCTCGGGGCGATATACGGCATCGACCCCGGCGATGTATTTTGGGCGGCCTCGGATATCGGCTGGGTGGTGGGTCATTCCTATATCGTTTACGGGCCGCTGATTCGCGGTGCCACAGCGATAATGTTTGAGGGCAAGCCGGTGGGCACCCCCGATGCCTTCTCGTACTGGCGCTTGATCGAACGCCACAAGGTCAAGGCGATGTTTACCGCACCCACTGCCATCCGTGCCATTAAACAGCAAGATCCCGAGGGCCATGGGCCGGAGGACTTCGATCTGTCCAGCCTGAAACACCTGTTTCTGGCCGGCGAGCGGGCCGATCCCGACACCATTCACTGGGCGGAAAAACAGCTTGGTATTCCGGTCATCGACCATTGGTGGCAAACCGAACTGGGCTGGCCGGCGGTGGCCAATTGCGCCGGACGGGAACTGTTCCAGGTGAAGTATGGGTCGTCGGGTAAATGTGTGCCGGGCTTCGATGTCGTGGTGCTCGACGAGGAGGGCAGGGAACTCCCTCCCGGGGAAATGGGCGCGCTGGTCATACGCCTGCCGCTGCCACCCGGAACCCTGCCCAGTCTGTGGAAAAACGATCAGGGCTTTATCGAAAAATATCTCAGTCGTCATCCGGGTTTCTACGATGCGGGTGATGCCGGGTTTATTGACGACGAGGGCTATGTTCACATTATGAGTCGCACCGACGACGTGATTAATGTGGCGGGTCACCGGCTGTCCACCGGGCGTATGGAGGAGGTGCTGGCGGCCCATCACGACGTGGCTGAGTGTGCGGTCTTCGGGGTGAACGACCCCATGAAGGGCCAGGTGCCCTACGGTTTGCTGGTGCTCAATGCCGGGGTCGCCCGCCCGGTGGAGGAGATAGAACAGGAAACCATTGCATTGGTCCGGGAGCAGGTTGGCCCGGTTGCCTGCTTTAAACAGGCGAGGGCGGTGAAACGTTTGCCGAAGACCCGTTCGGGTAAAATTCTGCGGGCGACCTTACAAAAAATGCTGAACGGCGAGCCTTACAAGGTGCCCGCGACCATTGATGACGCGGCAATTCTCGATGAGATCAGCGAAACGCTGGGTTTGGCAGAAGCCGCGCTACAATCCTGAGCATTGTCAGCGGTTAATGACAGCGCTAAGCGGAGTGGGCGGGTTGACCGCTTACTACCGCGGCGCTCACCATCTGCTTCCAGCGGGTGACCAGCCGCTGGTACTGCTTGGGGTTTTCGCTAATCAACATTTTCACCACATAGCCCCGGACGACACAAAAGCTCAGGTTTAAAATATCTTCCGCGAGTTCCTTGTCCCAGCCCAGGGCGATCAGCCGGTCGATCCACGCCTTTTCAACCTCTGAGCGGCTGGCAATGGCCAGTTTGATTTGCTGGTCGCGCAATTCCTCGTTCTTGCCGCCGGCCATCAGAATGTCCAGTGCGACCATAAAATAGTCCGACATAAAAAAGTCTTCAGCGTCTTTCATCGCCGCGTCTATCGGGTCGTCGCCGGCTTTGAAGGCCGAGATATTCCGCGAGAAAATACTGTGGGACTGCTCATAGGCGTACTGCATTGCTGCCAGCGTCAGGTCGTTCTTGGTGGGAAAGTGATGTAGCTGGGCACCCTGGGAGACACCGGCCTTTTTGGAAACTGCCGAGGTGCGGAAGTTGGCATAGCCGACCTCCTGAATGACTTCAAAGGCTGCTTTCGACAGGCGAAACCGCATATTAGCCGTACGCTGCGCCTGGGGGACCCGTATCTTTTTAGTCTTCTCAGTCAAGCTACTATCCTTATACCGTCTACCCTGGAGTATCGTCAGCACTGTGCGCTGAATCATCAGTGACTGCTGGCTCATTATAGCCGCTTGCACCGGCTCGCTGCGACTGCGTTATGGGGATTTGTGCCGTTGACAAGCCCTGTGTCGGCAAAGTATCTTGCTTGCTAATGGTTCGCGAGATAAATAAAAATATCGCTATGTACCAACTCACTGCTGATCAGCACTTAAGTGCCCAGGAAATCATGGCGCGCTCCGGCGCCAATAACTTCTGCCTGTTCCTGTTCTCTGCCCACCCTGAGCGCGCAGGGGTGCGGTTTATCTGTAATTATGGCATGAGTCGACCCGTTGCCCAGGGCTACACTCGGAGCTTGTGGCGCCAGGACCCCTTTCTGCACTGCCAACGTTGGCCGACGGACAAACCGACTCCCCTGCTGTTAGAACGGGGTCAGCTAGAAACAAAGAACGACCCCCACAGCGCCTATTGGCATTTTATCAACGGGGTTGGCTACCGGGACATTATTGCGGCGATCCACCCCTTCAGCGCCGATACCTTCCTGGTGGGAGGGCTGATGCGCCAGGAAGGCGATGGCCCATGTCGTCGCATTGTATCCGACGATACGCTTGACGCGATGAACACCTTCACCGCAGCCGCGGCCAACGCCATTATGGCAAATTGGCTGTCGCCATTGATTTGCACAACACCGGAGAAGGATAATGGGGACAGACCCCCGGCGCTGACACCTCGGGAACAACAGGTGGTGAATGCACTGGCGAGGGGGTACAGTAATAAGCAAATCGCAGCGCAGTTATCCCTGTCTGAATACACCATTGAAAATCACTTTAAACGACTGTTTAAAAAATTCGGGGTGAATAACCGTACCGCTTTGTTATCGGCGACGGGCGTGATCGCGCTGTGAAGTGTTAGTTCATGTCGTTTTACAGGAGTACGCCCATTGTCCGATCACACACAGTCTGCGCTTGCTATCCCCGAAGGCTTCCGCCCCATCCGCTCTGGCTCGCCCTTTGATGAGCGTTTTGGCGGCGTGTATTGCAAGGAAGATGGAAACCGGTTTTTGTTGGGCTTTCGTGTTCAGCCCCACCACCTGAATGACGGTGGCACCTTGCACGGTGGCGTAATGGCGACCCTGGCCGACTGGCAACTGGAAGGAGTCAGGCCACAGCTGGGTATTTCCGCCGAGGTGATTACGCCGACGATAAGTCTTTCGGTGGAGTATCTTGCCCCCTCCACGGTGGGCACCTGGCTGGAGTGTCGGGCAGAGTTGCAAAAGCGCACCGGCCGTATGGCCTTCACTCGGGCCGAGCTCTATGCCGATGAGACATTGGTGGCGAGATCGTCGGCGATCTATCATCTGCCTCGAGGCGCCTGAATTACAATACATATTAGCTTGCGAACGGAAATTATAAGAGATATTGTGGTGCTGGCCGCGCGCTGGTAATAGCGTCGGTGTTGGTGAAATTGATAACAATATTGGAGACACCATGACCGCACAGAATATCAAACATATAATTTTCGTTATCCTGGGTATTGCCGCACTGATACTCACTTGGCCCCACGCTTTTGACTGGATGCGCAATGGCGGGAATATTCTCGACCCGCTGTCTTTCTTTACCGATGCCATCGACGCGGGCGAGACGGCGGCCTTTCTCAGTCTGGATATGATGATTGCCTGGGTAGTGTTTATGATCTGGGTGGTGTTCGATACTGCCAGGATAGGCATGGGCATGAAATGGGGTTGGTTCTTTGTGGCCCTGTCGTATATTGGTGTGTCCTTCACCTTTCCTGTCTATCTCGTGGTGCGTGAGCGTTATATCGACCGGCATCGCACCGAGTAAATCAGCAGGGCGGCGGTGCTAATGCCGCCCTTTCCTCCTGTCACTGCCCGTTTTCGTGAATTGATACTGCCCCGATAGACTGAAATTGGTCTATTGCCTCAAGTAGTTCGCTTGCTAATACTGTTGCCCATAACGATTTAAATAACAGGGAGCAGCCAATCATGAAGCGAAAATACACCACAGATATTAAAGCCCTTGACCCAATACACGACAATCGTCATCAGTTGGGCAGCGGTCCGCTTGCGCGGGAGTCTCTTGCGTATGTACTGCAGCTGCCCGAGGAGGGCATTGCCGGGATTATCTACACCTGGGTGAATGGCGAAGGCAAGGCCGGCTGTGCCGTGACTCTGTACGGGCCAGGGGTGGGGCCGGAACCTCTGGTAGATATGCTTGACGGAGTGGCGGTGCCCGCTGATATGGACTTTTACGACTGGCGGGTTGAGCGTTTGCAGCTGCGTATTGGCGAGTTACTGGACACCGCGCATATTCAATATCAGTCGGAACACTTCGAAATCGATTATCACTTTACCGCCGCCCAACCCGCCTACGCTTATAGCTCTCACGCGGGAGGCTGTCCCCAGTGGATTGCCCACGATCGCTTTGAACAGCAGGGCACTCAGTCCGGTTGGATTCGTTTTAATGGCCGCGAGATTCCCCTGCGCGGCTATACCCAGCGCGATCACTCATGGGGCACTCGTGACTGGGGTGTCAATCAGCATTGGAAGTGGATACACGCTCAGGCCGGGCCGGAACTCAGTGTGCATTTCTGGAAACTGGAGTCGATGGGACAGACGCTGACCCGTGGCTATGTCGATAAAAACGGCCATATCGCTCAGGTGGTGAATGTGGATATCGAATTTGCCATGAATGAGGATATGACTACGCGCTCTGTAAACGCCGATATACGGGATTCGGCGGGGCGGCTTACGCGCTTTCAGGGCATCCCCTACGCGACGTTCTACCTCAGCCCCGACCCGATGATAACCCTGTTTGAATCGCCGATTACCGCCCACATCGACGGGGTTCCCGGCGGCGGCTGCTGCGAGGTGATGTGGACCAACAGCCTGATCGAATACGTGAAAGCCAAGCGGGAGGCGGCGTGATGACAACACTATCGGTTGCTTCAAACTATGTGGCGGGCCGCGATATCGAACCCGGCGTGGTCGCGATGCTTGAACAGGCTGCTCGCAACAAGGGCGAGCCGGCGTACCGCTCGGTGACAGCGGCGGAAATGGGGCCAAAACTGGAGGCATTTCTCGCCCGTAACGGGGTAGCGCAGCCCAGGGTAGAGGGGCTACGCCGTATGGGCGGCGGCGCATCAAAAGAGCAGTTTGTTTTCGATTTGCACGCGGCAGGCCAGCCGACCCAACGCTGTGTGCTGCGTATGGACCCGTTGGAAAGCGCCGTCGTCTCCGACCGCCGCAAGGAGGTCAGTGTGTTGCGACGGATGGAGTCCGTGCTGCCGGTGCCGCCGGCCCTGTGGGCTGATGTCGACGGCAGCGAGTTGGGCCGCCCGGCCCTTATTGCCGGGTTTATTGGTGGTGTGACGAAGCCCTCGGGGGACAGCGGCAATGTCTCCGGTCTCGGCACCCTGGTGCCGGAAGCCTTTCGCGAGAAATTGTCGGCGCAATTCATCGACTATCTGGCGGCGATGCACGGGGTGCCGGTGGATTTCGACCCCGAAGTATTTCATGTGCCCGATGCCGACCCTAAGCAGGCCGCCAGGTGGCAAGTTAACTGGTGGAGCAGTGTGTGGCGCGATGACGCCATTGAAGGCAGTCCGCTAATGGGGCTGGCCGAGCGGTGGCTTCGGGATCATTTGCCCGACACCGATGAGCTGGTGGTAGTTCACGCGGATTTTCGTACCGGCAATTATCTGTTCGATGAAGACAGCCAGGAAATTACTACCATTCTCGACTGGGAACTGGCCCATATCGGTGACTATCACGAGGATCTTGCCTGGATAATCTGCCACAAAGGTGTCACTGCCGAGGGAGAGATCATGGCTTCGGGCCTGCTCACCCCGGAGCAGCTGTGCGACTGCTACCACCGTGCTACCGGACGGCGGGTCAACCCCGCCCATCTGCATTTTTACAAGGTGCTGAGCGTGTACAAGTGTGTGGCGATTTGTCTGGCGACCTCCGCGCAAACAGCAAAGCGTCAGCACAGCCATCAGGACATTCTGCTGAGCTGGCTGACCGCCGCCGGGCACGCCTTTTCCGACGAATTACTCTCGCTGCTGGAGGAGTCTCCCCTATGAATCCATCACAATCCCTGCGTGTATCCACAATGATGCGTGCACTACAGGACAGTATTATGCCCGCCATCGGCGACGATCAGCCACTGGCCAGGGAGCAGGCTGGCCTGCTGCTGGGGCATCTTGCCGCGCTGCAGCAGCAGGACGGTCAGGAGAAGGCCGTCGACAATTATTGCGATACGCTGCTGGAGAATCTGTGTGAGTCGCTGCTGGCTTTGAGTCGCAACGAGCAGGATGCAGAGGTCCGCGCACTGCGTGAACAACTGGAATCGGCCTGTGGTGATGGCGATCTGCATGCTGCTGGTTTTTACTGCGAGCGGCTGTTGGCACTGACCGATGTTAGCGACGATTTTAAAACACAGAGCGCGGTAGCACTGTACCGCTATGCCAAGGCGCATACGCAAATGGGGCGAGCCTGGTGTTTGCCGATGGGCTTTGACAGCAATGCCGGGGAATTACCCGCTGTGGGTGATATTCTGAAAGCAGGGGCGAAGGCCAACGAGCTGAGCTGAGGCCGGGAAATGTGGCAGGGGAAAGAGCGCACCGGCAGCTTTGCCGGTGCGCCAGGAGGCTTACGCCTCGGGGTTTTCCAGCAGCAGGGCGCTACCCTGGCCGCCGCCGACACAGGCAGAGGCGATGCCGTACTTGATGCCACGGCGTTTCATTTCCTTGGCGAGGGTGGTGGTGCAGCGCACGCCCGTTGCGGCCAGGGGGTGGCCATAGGCGGTGGCACCACCATTAACGTTAAGTTTGTCGAGGCTGATGTCAAGATCCCTTGCTACGGCCAGGCACTGGGCGGAGAAGGCTTCATTGATTTCGAACAAACCAATATCACTCAGCGCTAAGCCGGTGCTGGCGAGAATGTCCTTGATCGCCGGTACGGGACCTATGCCCATATAGTGGGGGTCAACAGCCGCGGCGGCGGACGCCTTGATCTGCGCCAGTGGTTTTACGCCGGTGCGCTCGGCATAGGCGGCGCTGGCCACCAGCGCGGCGGCGGCACCGTCAACGATACCGGAGCTGTTGGCGCCGGTTTGCACACCGTCTTTAGCAAACGAGGGCCGCAATTTGGCGAGAGTTTCACGGCTCGTCGGACGCACGTGCTCATCAGTGGCAAAACTGTCAACTCCCCGGGGCAATTTGAATTGCTTGGTTTTCAAACCTTCACACTCAAAGGTCTGGTTGGTCAGGGTCAGAATTTCGTCGTTCAGTACGCCGGATTTCTGCGCCGCCAATGCCCGCTCAAAGCTGTTGAAGGCAAATTCATCGACCTCTTCCCGGCTCAGATTAAATTGCTTGGCCAGGTTTTCTGCGGTGCAACCCATTGGAATATCAGCAGCGGCGTCGTAGAGCAGTTCCAGCAAATAGTCGCGAAAATCCACCTGCCCCAGTTTGAAGCCGCCACGGCTGGTAAAGCTGGCTACCGGCATCCGCGACATGGATTCACTGCCGACGCACAGCATGACTTCGGCCTTGTTCAATTGCCGGTAGTCGGCGGCTGCGGCGATCAGTTCAAAGCCAGACCCACACAGCCGTTGCAGCATCAAGGCCGGTGCGCTTTGCTTCATACCGGAGTACAGGCCGATATGGCGGGGCAGGTAGCCGGCGTCGAAGTCCGATGGCGCCAGGTTGGCGGCAAACAGGCAGTCGACATCCTGCGGGTTAATATTGGCTTGTGTAAAAAGCCCTTTGACGACGGCGATGCCGAGGTCGGTGGCAGAAAGGTGGGCGATGGTGCCGTTGACTTCGCCGAAGCCACTGCGGCGACCGTCGATCAACCATGCGTCATTGTAGGTTGTTGCCATAGTTAAAGTGCCTCTTCCGGTTCATTAATAATTGCGGTGGCGCGGCAAGGTTTGTGCCCGCCAACGCGTGGTGTTTTGTGTGCGTTACTGGGCTGGTTAGCCAATGCCACGTTGCTGTCCTTCCCAGTAGGGCGCGCGCAGGTCTTTTTTCGATACCTTGCCCGCGCCGGTGCGGGGAAAGTCCTCGACAAACTCGACGGATTTCGGACATTTGTAGTTTGCCAGATTCTCCTTGCAGTAATTGATAATCTCATCAGCGCTCGGGGTGCTGCCCGGGCGTGGTATTACCAGCGCCTTGACCTCTTCACCCCATTTTTCACTGGGTACGCCGATAACCGCTGAGGCGGCAATGTCGGGGTGCAGAGACAGGCAATTCTCCACTTCTGTGGAGTAGACGTTTTCGCCACCGGTGACAATCATATCCTTGGCGCGATCGACAATATAAAAATAGCCATCTTCGTCGAAGTAACCCACGTCGCCGGATTTATACCAGCCGTCGCTATACACCTCGTCCCAGGCTTTTGCCTTGCGCCAGTAGCTCTTGGCAATGGAGGGCAGCTTTATCAGCATTTCGCCAGGCTGGTTCGCGCCGAGGACATTGCCGTCGCCATCCACTATGCGAATGTCAATCAGCGGCAGCGGCTTACCGCAGGAGGTTAGCCGCTTTTCGTTGCTCAGGTCGTGGTCGTCGGGGCGGAGCAGGGTGATTGCACCACCCGACTCGGTTGAGCCATAGAACTGCATAAACTTGCAGGGGATTTTTTCCATGGCACGTTTCAACAGGCCCATTGAAATCGGTGAGCCGGCGTACATGATTTCGCGCACGCAACTGAAATCGGTGTTGTCGGTTTCCGGGTGGTCGAGCAGAAACTGCAGCATCACCGGTGCAACCCCGGCGAGGGTGGGTTTCTGCTCGTTAATCAGTTGCAGCACCTCGGTGGGGTCAAATTGAGTCGCGATGACAATGGCCGCACCGTTATACATTGCCTGCATGGACAAGCCGAGGCCGAGCAGGTGAAAACTGGGTACACAGAAGAGGTAGCGATCCTCCGGGCCCCAGGTATAGGCGGGCTCGAGGTGTTCACACAGGCGCATATTCATAATACCGCCGTGAACCATTTCGACGCCCTTGGGGACACCGGTTGTACCCGAGGTATAAATTTGCCAGGCGGTATCATCAGGCTGGCAGTAAGCGCGGGGGTCGCTGCTGTCGGCGTCGGCAAACCACTGCCACAGCGGATTGCTGTCCTGCTTGCCGGCCTGCATGGCCACTACGGGTATATTGCGACTGTTGGACTGGCTGGCCTTTTCCCAGAGCGAAGCAAAGCTGTCTTGTACAATGGCCAGAGCGGGCTCGGCGTCGTCTAGAATCACCGCCGCTTCTGCTGCGGCAAGCCGCCAGTTCATGGGAATAAACGCCGCATTGAGCTTGGCGCAGGCGTATATGGTAATAAAATAATCGTCGGAATTGCCGCCGTAGAATAATACACGGTCGCGGGCGACAACCCCGGCCGCGCGCATGGCATTGGCCAGTTTACTCGACTTTTCATCCATTTCCGCCCAACTGATGGAATAGCCCATAAACTGAGTGGCTGGGCGGTCGGCGTAGTGCTTGGCATTATAGCGAACAATGTCGGCAACGGTTTTGACTTCGGGGAAGGCCCACATGGTGTCGATCCTCTTTTATTTGTATTTGAAGGTAACAGGTTCTTTACGGGCAACGGCGAGCACCGCGTTCCAGGTGTCGTCAGTACGGGTGCAGTCTGCCAGAGTTCTCGCCTCGGCTTCCATTTGCGTTTCCAGGGTATTGCTAAAACTGCTCAGGAACAGGTTCTTGTACTTACCTATAGTAAATGTCGGTCCTTTCGCCAGTTCTTCCGCGAGGTTTTTTGCGGCGTCGGCCAGTGTCTCGGCGGGATGCAGCTCGCTGGCCAACCCGTAATCCACCGCTTGCTGCGCGGTCCAGTTTTCGTTGCGGGCGAAAAAGGAAAAGGCTTTGCGACTGCCCACTCGCCGCGGCAGGAAATAGGAAGAGCCGCAGTCGCAGGAGAAGCCGATGCCGGCGAAAGCGGCGTAAAACCGCGCCTCCGGGCCGACGAGTACAAAGTCGGCGGCGGCTGCCATCGCGACGCCGCCTCCGGCAATCAGGGTGTTGGCGGCCAATATCACCGGGGCGTCCATGCGCGCCATGCGCGACAATCCCATATGAATATTGGCGGTGGCGTCTTTTATAAATCGCGGCAGAGCGTCGCGCTCGCCATTGGCGAAGGTTTTAAGGTCTCCACCCACGCTGAAGTAGGGGCCCTCTGCGTCGATTAATACAGCGCGGATATCCCGGCGCTCGTCGCATTCGATGGCGATGCGCTTGAATTCCTCGCAAAACGTGGCATCGAAGGGATTGCCCCGCTTGGGCTGGGCGAGAGTGATATGAGCGACCCCGTCGCTGACTGAAAATGTAAAGGCTGATAGTTCCATAACTGTTTTTTAACCCCTTTTTATTGGATAGCTCCGCGCCTTTAGCCGGTGCTGCGCTGGCTTTTCTCTTTTTCCGCCGAAGCCTTGATGCTGTCTCGTATTTCCTGCCAGTCATCGTCGTTCAGGTCTGCGAGGCTGGCAAAGGTACTGGGCGCCGCAAGGTGGTGTCCGCCGTCGATGGCAATGGTTTGCCCGGTCAAATACTCGCAGCCATCGGCCTGTAAAAAGGTCATTAAATTGGCCAGCTCGGGCATTTTGCCGTAGCGGCGCATGGGGACACTCTCGGAGTCAGTCGCGCCGGTGGACTTGCCCGTGGGGTTGAGCTTGTCCCAAGCGCCCTCGGTGGGAAAGGGGCCGGGGGCAACCGCATTCACGCGAATGCCGTAGCGGCCCCACTCAACGGCGAGGGATTTGGTCATGGAGTCAATCGCGGTTTTAGCCATCGCCGAGGGCACAACAAAGGCCGAGCCGGTCCAAACCCAGGTCACCAGATTGCTGACAATGCTGCCGGGAATCTGCTGTTTGATCCAGCGCTTGCCAACTGACAATACGGTATAAAAGGAACCGTCCATCACGGTCGAGCGAATGGCTTGGTAGCCGCGGGGGGACAGGTCTTTGGTCGGCGCAATAAAATTGGCGGCGGCGTTGTTGATAAGGCCGGTCAATGGGCCTTCCTGAAAGATGGAGTCCACCATGGCTTCGATGGAGTCGGGGTCGCGGATATCGCAAATGCGGTAGTGAATTTTGCCGCCGGTGTCGGCGCTCAATTCCTCACAGCATTCCTGCAATACGGACTCCCTGCGACCGCAGATATAAACCTCTGCTCCGCACTGTAGCAGGCCCCGGCTGATTTCCTTGCCAAGACCGGTGCCGCCACCGGTAATAAGAATGCGTTTTTGAGTGAGCGTATTGTGACTAAACATCCGGGACTCCCGTCGAATAGGTTTGTGCTTATCAGTTATAGGCCTGATGCTTGAACTGGGTCAGTCGCCAGGCGCCAATTTAGTACTAATATTAATAGTACGCGTACGAATAAAGTTCGTAAACCTATTTTATTGCCCTTCTATCCATTCATCGAAAAATTTTTATTTTCAGGCCCGTCGGCGCAGGCGGTGAGCGGCGTGCGTGCCGCCCCATCCGTGTTGAACTGATGAAAAGAGTTCGCTTGCTTAAAATAAAGTCGCTGTTTTCGCGATCGGGCAGAACGGCTTGCGGTGTTTTGAGCTGCTGGGCGGATGGGGTCTGGGTGGCCCCAGAGGCCCGATTGGCGGAGGGTGAGCGAGGATTATCCACGTTAGTGCAGATAGCTGTTGACAAGGTTGTATTGTTTAAATACAGTTCGTCTACACGGTATGTTACTTAATTCGCTGATGGTTGGGTGATGGTAGTTGTGAGGGCGGCATTCGGGCTTTTGCCAGAACGCTTTGGTGCGTCGAGGGATGGGTGAGGCGCAGTCGTCCGATAGGAATTGTCAGTCGCAAGTAGCCAGTAACGGTGCGATACCGTCGGACTAAAAGGCTTGCAGGTGGCTTGGGGTAGTCTTCGTGGGTAGTTCGGAGCGTTACCCGGGGTGGGAAGTGTTCGGAGAGTATTTCCGTTAATTTACGATGGGTAACAATAAGTAAGCGAAATAAAATAAGAAGGACGCCGATGAGGCGGGGGCAGGGTGGTAGGACTACGGTCGTTTTATAGTCGGTTTTAGCAGGTCGTTGCCCTATTGAGCATTGTGATAATTATAAATCTGGATGCTTGACATAAAAGGTTCGCATACTTAAGATTATTTGCATTAACTAATAATGAATTGCCGTTGCCGCGTTGGTTTCGGTTCACCCCGGGTAAGGAGTCGTTGTGTCGATATTCTCTTTTCTTAAGCCTTCACCAAAGAAGGTCACTGTGATGCCAGCGGGGGTCAGTTTTGAGGTCCAGCCGGGTCAGTCGATTCTTGAAGCTGGGTTGGCAGCGGGCTATGCCATGCCCCATAGCTGCACTGTGGGTACCTGCGGTACGTGCAAGTGCAAGTTGTCTGAGGGTAAGGTGCGTGAGTTAACAAATTTTGCCTATGTGCTGGAGGCGGAGGAGCTGCAGAGTAATGTGATTCTGACCTGTCAGGCGGCTCTGAAGGCCGATGCGGTCATCAATATTCCTCATTTCGAACTGAAGCAGCTCACACCGCCAGAGGACTTTCAGGGCGAAATCGTCGCTCAGGAAGAGCTGACCCACGACACTCGCCGAGTGACGATTCGTCTCGATCGGCCGATGAAATTTGATGCGGGACAGTATGTGCAAGTGCATCACGAGGACATTTACGGTATTCGCTCCTATTCCTTTGCCATGGCGCCTGCCGAAGGCGGTAATCAGGACGTAGAGCTGTTTATTCGGCTGGTTCCAGGCGGTGAATTCACTGGTAAGTTGTTTGCCGGCGAGCTGGATGGTGCCAAGGTGAAAATCCACGGTCCCGCTGGCAACTTCTGGTTGCGCGAGGGCAAGGGCCCCATTATTTGTGTGGGTGGGGGAAGTGGATTGGCACCGATTGTAAGCCTGCTTGAGCAGGCGGCAAAAGCACCTCATGGCCGACCCTGTGTGATGTTTTTCGGGGCGCGCAGCCAGGCAGATCTGTACTGCCTTGATCGTATCAAACAGATAGAGGAAGCCTGGGATGGTGCCTTCCAGTTCGTGCCGGTGTTGTCTGACGAGCCTGAAGACAGCGATTGGCAGGGCTTGCGCGGCTTTGTGAATACCGCCATCGACACTGTGGCAGGTAAATATATCGGTGAGGACGCCCAGGTGTATTTATGTGGCCCACCGCCCATGATCGACGCGGTCACTGCAACCGTATTGGAACTGGGTATCGACGAAGCCAATATCCATGCAGACAAATTTCTGGACGCCAGCCACGGTTTGTCCAGGCAGGATTAAACATAACGACGCGGCACGCTGTATACCCCATAACAAAAGTTGGAGCCAAGCCATGAACTCTATCAGTGATCTCAAAATTCCGTCGGGCAAAATGTTAATCGGTCAGGATTGGTGCGACGCCCAGTCCGGCGAGCGACTGGATGTAGAAAACCCCGCCAACGGCGAGATTTTCGCGTCGATCGCGGCGGGTGGTGCTGCGGAAATAGATGCGGCGGTAAAGGTCGCACGCAAAGCCTTTGAGTCGGCGGAATGGGCGAAAATGCGTCCCATCGACCGCAGCCGTTTGCTGGAGCAAGTGGCGCTGAAAATTGAAGCCCACGCCGATGAGCTGGCGCTGCTGGAAAGCTACGACAATGGTAAGCCCAAACATCTGGCGATGATGGTGGATGTACCCGCGGCGGTGGAAGTGTTCCGGTATATGGCGGGCTGGTGTACCAAAATTTACGGTAAAACCCTGCCTGTTTCCGGTGATGGACGCCAGTATCATGCCTACACCCTGCGCCAGCCTATCGGTGTGGTCGGCGCGATAGTGCCGTGGAACTACCCCTTGTCTATGGCTGCCTGGAAAATCGCGTCGGCACTGGCGGCGGGTTGCACCGTGGTGCTTAAACCCTCGGAGGTGACTTCGCTGACCACCCTGCGTTTAGCCGAGTTGATGCTGGAGGCGGGTGTTCCACCGGGGGTGCTGAATATTGTGACCGGTGTTGGTGAAAAAGCAGGCGAAGCACTGATTACCCATCCCGATGTCGACAAGATTGCGTTCACCGGTTCAACCCCCGTCGGTAAGCACATACTCCGCAGCTCCGCCAATGACCTGCGCCGAGTGAGCCTTGAGCTTGGAGGCAAGTCGCCTACCATCATCATGCCTGATGCGGATCTCGACAAGGCGATCCCCGACGCGGCCATGGCGATTTTCTTTAACTCAGGACAAACCTGTTTTGCCGGTTCTCGGCTGCTGTGCCACGAGTCGATCTACGACGATGTGATTGCCGGTATTAACGAAGTCGCCCGAAACCTGCCCATCGGTCCGGGGCAGGATGCCAACACCATGATCGGCCCGGTGGTGAATAAGAAGCAGCGCGAGCGTATTGAAAGTTATATCAAAATAGGCCAGGAAGAGGGCGCCGAAGCTATCAGCCCGGATGCTGAATTACCCGGCCAAGGCTACTTCGTCAAGCCGACGATACTGTCGGGTGCGACTGAGCAGTCACGGGTATTCAACGAAGAAATTTTCGGCCCTGTGCTGGCGGCAACCAAATTCAGCACCGAAGAAGAAGCCATCAGGCTGGCGAACAAGTCGCGCTTTGGTTTGGGTGCCAACCTCTACTGTAAAAACGTGAAAACCGCTCACAAAATGGCGGCGGCGATTCATGCCGGAACTGTGTGGATCAATACCTACTTTGTTGTTGATTCTGCGATGCCCTTCGGCGGATTCAAGGAGTCGGGTATTGGGCGTGAGGTCGGTGACGAGGGCGTTCTGATGTTTACCGAATCCAAGTCAGTCTGTGCCCTGTTGGACGACTAAGCAAATAAATCTGATAACACAATAACGGGATTGAAGCATGGAAATTACAGCAGCAGTGAGCCGTACCGCCGGCAGCGATTTTTCGATAGAGCAACTGCAACTCGAAGACCCCCGCGACAATGAAGTGTTGGTCAAGATTGTGGGTGTGGGAGTGTGTCATACGGATATTGCTGCCCGGGACCAGGCTATTCCCGCCGAAATGCCGATTGTATTGGGGCACGAGGGCGCAGGAATCGTCGAAAAGGTCGGTTCGGCAGTGACCTCGGTCAAACCCGGCGATCACGTCGTGTTGTCCTATACCTTCTGTGAACAATGTGCTCCCTGCGGGCACGATCACCACAACTACTGTCAGCAATTTGCGCCGTTGAATTTTGTCGGCTTGCGTGCCGATGGCAGCAAGGCCTTGAAAGACAGTCAGGGCCCGGTCAGTAGCCACTTCTTTGGTCAGTCGTCCTTTGCGAGCTACGCACTGGCTTATGAAAACAATGTTGTGAAAGTGCGCGACGATGCGCCGCTGGAACTCCTCGGGCCGCTGGGCTGCGGAATTCAAACAGGCGCAGGCACTTTTATGCGCGCCTTTTCCTGTGAGCCTGGTTCAGCCGTTGCCGTAACCGGTGGCGGGGCGGTGGGGCTTGCCGCTGTATTGGGCGCCGTCGCCCAGGGCTGCAAAACGATTATCGTGGTTGAACCCCACGAGAATCGCCGTCAGTTGGCGCTGGAAGTTGGGGCGACCCATGTGATAGACCCGATGTCGGTGAATATGACAGAAGCGATCCGCGAAATTGAACCCAATGGTTTGAACTACGCACTGGATACCACCGGAAAAGGGGTTGTGTTCCAGGGGCTGGTTGCAGCAATGGGCGCTGGTGGCGAGATTGGCATTGTGGGTGTTCCCAGCACTGAAGACGACGCCATGCTCAAGCTGGATGTGCTGAATATGCTGTTGTGCGGTATTAAAGTGAAGGGGATTTGCGAGGGCGACGCTCACCCCGCTGAGTTTATACCGGTGATGGTGGACTTGTTTATGGAAGGCAAATTCCCCTTCGACAAGCTTTGTGATTTCTATCAATTCGATCAGATTAATCAGGCAGTTGCAGACCAGCACAGCGGCAAGTCGGTGAAGGCAATACTCAAACTATAGCCACTCTTTTGCCACATCGACGAGGGTTGTTGTGGCAAAAGTAAGCTCAAAGTCCATCGGGCGAAGAGCTGGATCGTTGCGCTTGTGATGCCGTTATTGCGATGCAAGTCAATAAACGGCAGATCTCATGGACAAATGTTTGACAAAAACGTTCGCACATGAATAAATAGCAAGCATAAATAAAATATTGTTAACGACGTACTGACGCGTAAATTTTTGCATTGAACTAAAAATTAAAATTGTACTATGCAGGGTGAAAATATGAAAAAGACCATACTGGCTGCGGCGGTTCTTGCCGCACCAATATTTGCCAGCCACTCACACGCTCAAAGTGACGAGCCTGCGACTAAAAAGCGTAGCGCCAACCGGTTGCTTGAAGAGGTTACGGTAACGGCTCAGAAGCGTGAGCAGGACTCGCAAGACGTACCCATTGCAATACAGGCTTTTTCAGGAGAAAAACTCGACGCCTTCAATATTGAAGACACCGCCGATTTGCAGAAAATAACCCCGGGGCTGACTTTTACCTACACCTACGGCTACACCCTGATCTATCTGCGCGGTGTGGGGAGCGAGGCCTTTTTGCCTAACGCAGACCCCAGTGTTGCCACCTATATCGATGGAATAAACATTCCTGCCAGCCAGGGTAAGCAGGACTCCCTCGGGCCGGTTAAGCGGGTAGAGGTTCTGAAGGGGCCACAGGGCACGCTGTTTGGTCGAAATGCCACCGCGGGTGCGATCAGCATTGTCACCGAAGATCCACCGGTGGACGAAATTGTCGGCAATATCAAATACACGGCGGGTAACTATGATACCGCTGAATATCAGGCCTACACCGGCTTTGGTATTCCCGGTGTCGAAGGCCTGGGCATGACCCTGGCGGGCTTTAAGGACACCCACGAAAACTACGGCACCAACTTTAATAACGGTGAACCGATGCCCTGGCGGGAAGACTTCTCTGAGGGTGGTCGCGTCAAGGTTCGTTGGGACTTCCTCGACGACTACAGCCTCACGCTGATTGGCTCCTACGTTAACCAGTTCAATGGTAACTCCCTTGTGCAGGAAAACACCCGGCCCTCGCCGTTTTTTGGCAACGGTGCAGAACCCGACGAGCCCGATCGCGATACCCACACCAACTACGAGGGTGGTAACGCTACGATCAACACCATGTATGGCGCGATCTTCGAGTGGCGCCCCGGCCCGGTAGACGTCAAACTGATTTACTCCGACCAGCTCGCCGATGTTGACTGGGGGCAGTATGACTACGACTCAACCGACGAAGACCGTTCCGGCTTCTTTACCTACGACCAGTACAACGAGCAGGAAACTATCGAACTACAGATTCTGTCGAACGAAGATACACCCTGGTCTGACAAGCTGGAGTGGGTTGTAGGTTACTACGGCTTGAAAGCTGAAGGTGGCTTTGGTCGATTGTTCTTCTTCCTCAACAATGGCTTCGCGACCGCATTGCTACCTCCCACGGTTGGTGCCGGGGCTGCAGACCAGCAAAAGGTCACCCTGGAGTCGGCGGGGATACTCACCACAGAGGCCGACGCGTTCTTCGCCCAGGGCACCTGGATGTTCAACGAAGAGTGGCAGCTGACCTTGGGGGCAAGACATCAGGAAGAAACGCGATCGATTGGTAGCACGTATCTGGACTACGTGGACAACCAGTCCCCGGGCTTCGATGATTCCTACTACGAAAGCAACGATTATTCGCGTAACACTCGCCTGTCGACCTTTAGTGCGCCGCCTCTGGAAGAGGAAACCTTTTCTCCCAAGATCTCATTGCAATGGTTCCCGACGATTACTACCCAGGTTTATGCATCGCTACAGCGCGGTTATAAAAGCCCGACATACAACATCGTAAACTTCTTTGGTAACCCCGATGCGGTGGAGGCAGAAGAAACCACAGCGGCCGAGCTCGGTGTGAAATCCGAGTGGCTCGATGGTTCGCTGCGTTTGAATGGTGCGATCTTCGCATCACGGACAAAGAACCAGCTTACCGGTCTGGTATCGTTTACCTCTGGCGCGATTGTGCGTTATGCCAATGCCGAAGAGGCAGAGGTAGAAGGTGCCGAGATCGACTTCCAGTGGCAGCCCATGCCTAACTGGAACCCCGGTCTGGCGATTACCGGCGGTGCGACCTATGTCGAGTCCATCTTTAGCGAATATAAAGAAGGTGAAGGTTTCGACGACGAGTCGGGTCTGTACTTCGGCCCCGGTGCGCCGGAAGACATTCCTTTCGACGTTCTGGGTTTACCCAGTTTGCCGGTATCCACCACCGATGGCGCCAATGGCCCTCGAGACTTCACCGGCAACGACGTGCCTCGGTCGCCGAACTTTACCTCAACCGTATCGCTCAACCAGTTTGTCAATGTGGGTGACTTTGGCGCACTGGAATTCGGTGTGGACTATTCCTACAAATCGGAATACTTCACCACGGCACAGAACTCCCCGCACTACGTGCAAGACCAGTATGAGCTGTGGTCAGCCCGTGCCAGCTACTTCTATGACCCCTGGGGTCTGCAGCTCACGGCATTCGTAGACAACGCCAAAGACAAAGACTACTACGCCAGTATTCTGCAACAGGACTTCGGTCGCTCAGTAACCCTGGCACCACCCCGGTTATACGGTTTGAAATTGAAGTGGGACTTCGACGTATTCCTGAACTAAACGCAACCCGGATCATGCCTCTTTGCCGCCTTACCTAAGGCGGCTTTTTTTTAACCGCAAAAGCTCGCTTGCAAGGCAAGCTCCTACAAAACACCGATCACCAATCCTCCCGATAGCCAATTCAATTCCCCGGCCTGTGGGAGCGTGCCCTGCACGCGAACCCTCAGTCTCACCCGCAGGAACTTGCCCTGCTCGCGAGCTCTCAGGCTTTACCGATTTTAGTGCCTATGGAAAATGGTGAGCGTTCAAATGCACTTTAAAATTACAGCGCAGCAGCAGAGGGTAAGGCCGGTCTTTACGTCTATAGATCGTCTGGATTGGGAGCTGCGCTAAAAAGGGATATTCGGGTCGATGACGAGTGCCTGGGGAGTCGGCGCCGAATGTATTTTTTACAACGAGGTGTGGCCGGAAATACCCAGCATAAGGTGTCTACGGCGTCTGAGTTTTCGCCTGATGACCTCATGGTAGAGACCAAAGCGGGGGAAAACTACTTTATAGAACAATACATGAAAATGGGCGTGTTTGTCGGAGGCGCTAACCTGAGATTACAATCTGAGGAAGAAGGAAAGAAAGACGTCGCTAAGTTGAAGCTGGCTCTGTCGGGGCAATGCAGCAAGTAGTTGAACAGCCCTGGCGTAAACGCCTTTTTTGGTAGTATCCCTGGCGGGCAAGTCTTCGCCCGCTAGACCCCCGCTTTTAGCGGGGGTAGTGCATGCAAGCCTTATCCTTCCCTGCGGCCTGTTTTTTTCACTCCCTCGGTCAACAACCTGGGTGGCTCGTCCCGGTGAAATCCTTCAAAGGTGGGGGAGTTGTTGTGGGGTGTCGGTGGGTTCCAGCACAGGCGCGCGTTGGGGGCGCCGCCGTCTACCCGTATACATGAGCCGGTGATAAAGGCAGATCCGGGGGAGAGCAAGTAGACAATAGCCGACGATACTTCGGCGACATTGCCGTAGCGTTGCATGGGAATGGTTTTGGGGAATTTGAGAATTTCCTTTTGTGCAGAGGGTTCGTAGGTGTCGAAGCCGCTACTGGCCACACCCCCTACGGCGACGCTGTTGGCACGCACGCCACTGGGTGCCCATTCAGACGCGGCGCTTTCGGTCAGGGTAAGCATGCCGCCACGGGAGGCGCCGGAGTGGGCGTAGTTGGGCCAGCCGTTCCAGATGTCGGCAATAATATTCACAATGCTGCCGCCGTTGTCGGCCATCCAGCGGTTGTAGACCTCGCGCATCACCATAAAGCCGCCAAACAGATTGAGTCGCACCACTGACTCAAAGCCTTTACTGCTGATTTCATGCAGGGGTTGGCGGTATTGCCCGCCGGCGTTATTGACCAGCCCGTCGATGCGGCCGTGGTTTTCAAGCACGCCCTCAACCATGCTGATCACCTGTTCTTCCACGCGAATATCGCAGGCGTATACCGCGCTGCGGCCACCGTCTTCTTCAATTTCCTGGCGCACGCTTTCCAGTTTGTCGGCACTGCGACCCACCAGCGCAACGGTTGCGCCCAGGGCGGCAAGTTCGTGGGCAGTGCAGCGCCCAATACCGCTGCCGCCTCCGGTCACGATGATCACCTGGTTATCAAAAAGGCCGGGCTTGAATACAGATTGATATGTCATGTTCCACCTTTGCTATGTCTGTCGTTGTAGGTATTGGTATTGTGTTGGCCGCCAGGTTTATATCGAGCGGCTGATAAGGTCTTTCATGATTTCCGAGGTGCCGCCGTAGAGTCGCATTACTCGAGCGTCGCGCCACAATCTGGCGATTTCGTACTCCTCAATATAGCCGTAGCCGCCAAACAATTGCAGGCAGTCGTCCACCACCTTGCAGCGCAGTTCACTGTGCCAGAGCTTTGCTGCGGCGGCTTCGTCGGTGCTCAATTGCTTGTTAACCAGTGCCTGAATGCAGGCGTCCAGGTGCTGCCAGCCGACCTGTAGTTGGGTTTTGATATTGGCCAATACAAAGCGCGTGTTCTGAAAGTCGAATACCGCTTTGCCAAAGGCCTGCCGTTCTTTCACGTAGGCCACAGCAATGTCGTAGGCGTGCTGGGCGGCGGCCTGACAGGAAATGGCGATAGACAGGCGCTCCTGGGGCAGTTCCTTCATCATGTAGATAAAGCCTTCGCCCTGTTTTCCCAGCAAATTTTCGGTGGGAATGAACAGGTCCTCGAAAAACAGTTCGGCGGTGTCTGAGGAGCGGTTGCCCACCTTGTCGAGTTTGCGTCCCTTGGTAAAGCCTGGTTGATCGCAGCCGCATACAAATAGCGAGATTGACCGCGCGCCGCTGTCGTCACCGACCCGCGCTGCAATCACTGCAACATCGGCATTGATGCCGTTGGTGATAAAGGTTTTGGAACCGTTGAGCACATAGCCACCGTCTACCGGGGTGGCGCGGGTACGAATGTTTTTCAGGTCGCTACCGGTGCCGGGTTCGCTCATGCAGATTGCGCCGATGGCTTCGCCTGTGGCCATACGTGGCAACCAGTGCTGTTTAACGGCCTCGCTGCCATAGTTGTTAATGTAGTGGGCGACGATGTCGTTGTGCACGCCAAAGGCGGGGCCGGTGGTGCCGGCGAGGGCGGTTTCTTCAAGGATAATGGCGTTGAATTTGAAGTCGAGGCCACAGCCGCCGTATTGCTCGGGAATGTCGGGCAGCAACATGCCGTTGTCGCCGCAGGCACGCCAGAAGTCGCGGCTGACAATGCCTTCGGTTTCCCACTGTTCAACATAGGGTTGGAGTTCCCGAGCGTACATGCGCTGTACACTCTCGCGAAATTGGTGGTGTTCCTCGGTGTAAATTGACCTTGTCAGCATGGTGGTAGCTCTCTGGTGATTCCGGGTAAATACCCCCTGAGCTTGACAATAATGAGATATTCCGTCTAATGATAAATATTCACTAATAGTCGTAATTGGAATATCTATGAATTCCAACAAACTCAAGTATGTGGTGGCGGTTGACCGCTTCGGGTCACTCACCGCGGCGGCGGAAGTGGTGCATATCACCCAGTCGGCGTTGACCAAGGCCATTGCCGACATTGAAGAAACCGTGGGCTTTGCGCTGTTTGAACGGCGATCACGCGGGGTGGTGGCCACCGCTGAGGGGCGGGCCTTTCTCGATCGCGCGGCGCGGGTGGTGGAAGACCTCGAGCAACTGGTGGCTGACGCCCGCAGTGCCAAGGGTTTGCATGACCTGAAAATGCGCATTGGGGTCTGTCCCCCGTCGCTGGTGTCGTTGTTGAATATAGCCCTGCCCAAGGTGTTGAACCTCCACCCCGGGGTGTGTATTGAGCAAACCGCCGGATGGATCGAGCAGAGTATTCACCACCTGGCTAACCGCGATATCGACCTGTTGGTAGGGCCAATGCCGCATATACAGCGCTATGGTGACCAGTTCACGTTGCATCCTTTGCCGCCATTGGAGATCTGCTTTTTTGTGCGCAAGGGTCACCCGCTGTGCGGTAAAAGCGAAATAGAAGTTGCGCACCTGAGCGACTATCCGATGGCCCTGGCCGACCGCAGTGTGGCGTCGCCAGAGCTGATTTATCAGTTGTTCGGCAGCAGAGAGGTGCCGCCGGACAAACAATTGCACATTATTAATCACTTCTCTTCGGCCTGCCGCATTGTGGCCAGCTCCGACACCATTGGTACGGTTGCAGCTTCCTACCGCAACAACGCGGCGTTTTTACGGAAATTCACCCCACTGGATACCGTCGACACCGTTTCTCCAGTGCCCTTGGTGGCAGCATATCATTCGCGCTTTTTACCCAGCCCTCCTATTCGCACCCTTGTGGGCTTGCTGGAGTCCGAGGCCCATTGGGCCGAAGGCTAGTATCTTTGGCAATGGCGAAAACGCCCTGAAACGGTTGACTGGGCTTTTCAAAATAAAAGATAGCTAGCGAACTTTACTTTTGCAAACGAATAGCTATACTGTTGATAATCAAGGCCCATTCGCACGCCAATAAACGGCGAAATGCTGCTTTATCCCCCTTGGGGCGAGCGTGCTGGGATTGGCTCGTCGTGTTTGCAGAGTTCGCTAAATGAAAAATATTACGGTTACTAACGATGCTCAGGGGCTAATGTTGGCCACGTTGGATATGCCTGATCGGCCCTTCAATGTGTTTTCGGAAGATATGATGGCTGACCTGGCCGAGTTGATTGACTCGGTGAATGACGCGTTTGCAAAGGGCAATGCGCCAACGGGATTGGTAATCACCTCGGGCAAGGGCAGTTTTGTAGCCGGTGCCGATCTCGGCATGATTCAGGATTTCGGCGCCATGCGCTTTCACGCAAGCTGGCAGGAAATGCGCGACCGCTACAGCTATTTAGGCAAGCTGTTCCGTCGTCTTGAGCGTTTGCCGGTGCCGGTGGTGGCTGCAGTGAACGGTCTGGCCCTGGGTGGCGGGCTGGAATTGGCGATGGCCTGTCATGGCCGGGTCTGTGCCGATGCCCGTCATGTGCAACTGGGCTTGCCCGAAATTCTGCTCGGGTTGTTGCCCGGGGCGGGCGGCACCCAACGGCTGCCGCGCTATGTTGGCCTGGAGAGCGGTACTCGAATGCTGCTGGACGGCAAGCCGGTATCGCCGGCGGCGGCTCTTGAGCTGGGGCTGGTCGATCGCGTGGCAGCACCAGACCAACTTATTGAGCAGGCCAAGGCATTGGCCCTGACATTGGCCCCCGGTGCTCTCTGGGATCGGCCTGATTTCAACATGCCCGCGGCCAGCCCCGATCCCACAGACGACGAGTTTGCCCGCTGGGCCTGCGAGCAGGCGGGAATCAGCGCGGGGGAACTCGCGCTGTACCCGGCGGTGTCTGCGATTATCAATTGCATCAAGGGCGGCTATGGCAAGGATATAGATAGTGCCTGCGATGTTGAGTGGGATGTATTTGTCGACCTGATGAGCGACCCGGTGTCCTCCAATATGGTTACGACCTGCTTCCTTGCTAAAACCGCTGCAACCAAACAGTCATTGGCGGATTTGCCCACAGTCGAACCTGTGTCGAGTTTTGCGCTTGGCGAAGGGCTGGATCTGGGAGAGCGTCCGTTCAGGCGTTTATCCCAGCTGCCTCCTGGTGAGGCTCAATTTATCCTCGCGGCGGCGGGCCGGGAGCCCGGTGTGGCAGACCTGAGGGTTGTCTCGGCCCTGGAATGCAATACCGAGGGCGGCACGGCAGAGCCGGTGTTGCGACTGGTGCAGCCATTTGAACAAAGCGAAGTGCTGGAGCTGGCTGCCAGTGGCAGTGATGAGGCCGATGCCCGCGCGCTGGCGGTGCTGGAAAACAGTGGCAAGACCATTGTACTGACGCGAACTGAAAACAGTGTAAACGGGGTGCTGGCGAAAGCGCTTCGGGATGCCAGTGCGGGCAGCGGCGCGTCGCCGGAACAGTTTTTTGCCCAGTGCGCAGCGTTGGGTCTGGATCGCTTGCACAGTCTGACGCTGGATCACCCAGAGGGGGCCACGGGAGGCGTGGAGCCGGATAAAGAGGCGGCATACCGCCTGTTACTCAACCTGTCGCTAGCGGTCGCGGAATGGCTGAGCAATGAGCCGAGTGTTGAGCTGACCCCTGGCGCTAAGGGCGTTGATGCGCTGCTGGCGGGTGTCGATTTGCTGGCGGTCTACGGAGTGGGCTTTCCCAAGTGGACGGGCGGGCCGTTGTCTTGCCTGACCATGTTCCAGCGGGGCGAGTTGAATTGTCCCGGCGCAGCAGAGCTGCTGTCCCGCTGTGCCTGGCGCTTTAAAAATGAATGGGGTTATCACCTGCAAGCGGTATAGCACCCGCAGCGGGTAAAAATTTATCGAATTAATTCGATTGCGAAAATTACGAATGTGCATTAATAGGGTTGCGGCTAATGATTGAACGAACGCTTTTCAACGAAGAACACGATATGTTCCGCGATATGGTCAGGCGATTTATCGACAAGGAAATCGCCCCATACCATGAGCAGTGGGAAAAAGACGGCATTGTCCCTCGGGAGCTTTGGCTCAAAGCCGGTGAAATGGGCCTGTTGTGCTGCACAATCTCTGAGGAATATGGCGGCGTTGGCGCAGACTACCTCTACGACGTGATCGTGTTTGAAGAACTGTTCCGCTCGGGCTTTTCCGGCCCCGGCTTTTTGATTCACACCGACCTCGTCGCCACCTATATCAACTCCTTTGGCACCGACGAGCAAAAGGCGCGGATTCTGCCGAAAATGGTATCCGGTGAGTGGATTGGTTCGCTGGGTATGACCGAGCCCCACGCGGGCAGCGATTTGAAAAATATACGCACCAAGGCAGTTCGCGACGGTGATGACTATGTCATTAACGGCCAGAAAGTGTTTATTTCCAATGGTCAGAACTGCGACATACTGGTCTGCGCGACCAAGACCGACTCAGCGGCCGGTGCTAACGGGGTAACCCTGTTTATTGTTGAGGGCGACCGCGAGGGATTTGTCCGTGGAAAAAACCTCGACAAGCTGGGTATGAAGGCCCAGGACACTTCCGAGCTGTTCTTTGAAAACGTGCGGGTGCCGGCCAGCAATATGCTGGGCGAGGAGGGCAAGGGCTTCAAAATAATGATGCAGAAGCTCGCCCAGGAGCGACTGGCCCAGGCTATTCGCAGCGCCACAGTAACGGAAACCGTTATCGAGTGGACACGTGACTATGTCTCTCAGCGCGAAGCCTTTGGCGGCACGATTGCCGATTTTCAGAACACTCAATTCAAACTTGCTGAATTGCAGGCCGAGGCCGTTGTGGGCCGTGTGTTCACCGACAAATGCATAGAAATGTTTATGCAGGGCAAGCTGGATTCCGTCACCGCGGCTATCGCCAAAATGCAATTGAGCAACCTTCACTGCAAGGCGGTAGATGAGTGTCTGCAATTGTTTGGCGGCTGGGGTTATATGTGGGAATACCCGATCTGCCGCGCCTATGCCGACGCCCGAATTGTCAAAATCGCAGGTGGTTCCATCGAAATTATGAAGACGATTATTGCGAAAGACATGTTTAAAAAGTGAGTCTTGGGGTTGCCGGATCGGTAACCCCAAGGCATGCCGTGAATAAAATTAATAACAGGAGTGCAATATTATGGTGAGTGTTCAGGAAGATACCTTGTTTCAAAGGTCAATGCTTTGCTGCGCCTGGGCGGGCTTTCTGGCAATAGTCTTTTTTATAATAGGCGGAATGCTGCTCGGGGGAATGCTGCCGCCATTGCTGAATGCCAGTGATCCCGCAGCGGTATTTGTCGAGAAGGTATCCGGTCAGCTTTTTGAAATTCGTATCGGCTCCATTGTGCTGATGATGTCCTTCGCCCTTTTTGGCGCGTTTGGCGCCGGTATTGCCGCTCAAACCCGGCGTGGGGAGCAGCGACCGGTATTCTCATACATTCAACTGATGTTTACCGCCTGCGGCACAATGGTTGCGTTGTTGGTGGCCTTTGCCTGGGCGCTTATGGTGTTCAGGCCAGTAGAATATCACCCCTCGCTGGTGCAGATGTTCGCCGACGCGGCGTATTTTCTGGCGGTATTTTCGGTTCCTGTGTTTGGCGGATGGTGCGTGACTATCGCGCTGCCTATCCTGTTCGCGCAGGAGGGGCGCGAGCCATTCCCCCGTTGGGTGGCTTACGTAAACCTCTGGGCGGTTTTGCTCTTTGCGCCGGGACAGATGATAATCTTTTTCAAGGACGGCCCATTCTCCTGGCATGGCATTGTCGCGTTGTGGATTCCCTTTGTGGCTTTCTTTCTGTGGATAGCAATTATGTCCTATGAAATGTTTAAAATTTCAAAGCTGCAGTGGACTAACACTGCGCTCGATTGATGGCGGCTAATCAAGGGTTGCCGCTGTCCAGCGAGACCGTTTCGGGCGAGCAGGAACCGACATCTAGGGTTCCCGGTGAAATAGGCATATGGTTTTTTATCGCTGGGGATCTGCTGGTTTTTGGTGTGTTCTTTGTGCTAATCGCCATGGGGCAGCACCAGAATACTGAGTTGTTCAATGAGTCCCGTGCACAGCTGGATCAGTGGCTGGGTGTGGTCAACACGCTTATTTTGCTGACCGGGTCGTGGTGCGTCGCCCTGGGCGTTGAGCGGTGCAGATCAGCGCATTCTGCGCGAACCAGTCGTCTGTTCAGTTTGGGCATGCTCTGTGGTCTGGCATTTGTGTTGAATAAAGTCCTTGAATGGGGACTGAAGCTCAATATGGGTGTGACGCCTGCGACCAACGAATTCTTTATGTACTTTTTTGTGTTTACCGGTATTCATCTTATACATGTGCTGGTCGGTGTCGGTGTGCTTGCCATAGCCCGGCATGCGAGTCGTCGCGATAACATGAGTTCCGGTGATATTCGAACCATAGAGAACGGTGCGCTGTTCTGGCATCTGGTCGATTTACTGTGGGTTGTACTGTTCGCGTTGTTGTATTTGTTATGAGCATATCCGGTCTTCAATCTCTGTTCACGCAGCACCGGGGGATGACCCTGGCATGGCTGGTATTGGTCGGCACTACATGTGTTGCCTGGAGTCTTGGCGGAACCGGCGACGCGGCCTCGTTGGCGATGTACGGTGTGGTGATTTCCGCGTTTGTTAAAACCTGGGTGATCGGGTTTCAGTTTATGGAACTGAAACACGCACCGAAATGGCTGCGCCATGGGTTTGACGCATGGAATATCATTATGTGCTCGGTGTTGATTGCTGTCCTGCATTAGGCTTGGGCCCGGCACTGACCCCTTCGGGTGGGGTTGCCGGGTTTCGCCGTTGTGTCTTCTCAGGAATATGCCATTGTGTCTTCCAGTTGAGTGCGTTCCGCCAGACGGCGAGATTCACTGATCGACGCCAGAAAGCGGATATTGGCGGTAAGTGCGCGCAGCTCATCCAGCCATTGTTGTCGCAGCTCGGGAGCCGATTCACTGGCCTGCAAGAGCTTGAGACTGTCGGCGATTTTTACCGCGTTTTCAAAGTAGACCGACGACACCGATTCCTCGCAATGAATGCGCTGCTGTAACACCCGCTGTTTGCCCAGAGTGAGTGCCCGATCAATCAGGGTTTTGGTTTGCACGTCTTGCACGCCGGTATCCATACGCAGGGAGCGCGCCACCACAAGATAGGCTTCGATAAAGGCGCGCAGGGTGCCGTGGCCGATCAGGGTGTCGAGCTCGGTGAGCAGGCCGCGGGCAGCTTCGCTACCCCGGGTAATCACCTGTTGCCAGCCGGGCATGCGCAGATCCATTTCCTGTTCCAGGGTTACAAGGAAATTTTCAGACCCCTCAAAGAAGAACTCGTGTTTCAGCAGGTCGCGAATGCGCAGGGCTTCGGCGTGGAACTCCTCAAGTGCGGCCTCGCCCTCACTACGCACCGCAAGCAGGGCCAGCTCGGCAATCGCACTGGTGGTGAAAAAATGAAGCATGCCATTGCGGTAGTAAGCTGCCATTCGCCCACTGTCGTGGGGGATCATATAAACGGTCTCGATACCGTCGTTGATGATTTTGATAACCCCGGTGCCACCCAGCTGGGTCAGGCGTTTGCGCAGGCAGTCTTCAGTAATTTCCCTGGCCTCGTCACTGAGGTGAACATCAAGTAATTTTGCCAGTCGCCAGAGGGCGTACACGCCGCCGGACAATTCCTTGAAATTGATCGCGCGGTGGCCGTTTTCCAACAGCACATAGCACAGCAGCCCGTTGATGGTGACAGGGGTCGCCCGGTTGACATCCACCGCGAGGTCGAAGGCCAGCTTCTGAACCGCTCGCTTGTCCACACGGGGGTTCGACTGGTCGATATAACGGCTGATGGGTACACCCTCGCCGAAGCGTACGTGGATTTTGCCGTGGGGGTTTTTCAAGCCGCTGATGTATTCCATAAACCACGAGGCGGATTCCGGCCGCTTGCTGCCCCCGGCCTGCAAGGCATCGTAGTCGGCGATTTCCGGTACCTGGTCGTAGCAAATGGAAATCGGCATCATCATCAGGTCCTGGGCGTCGTCCCGGGCATAGGCGCTGGCAACATAGTTTATCAAGCCGTAGCGTGGCGGCATCAGCTTGCCGGTGCGACTACGGGTGCCCTCCATCGCCCACATAACCGGAAAGCGCTTTTCTCCCAGATAGTCGATGTAGTTGCGAAACACCGCTTTGTAGACTTCGTCGTTGCCGAAGCTGCGGCGAATAAAAATGGCGCCGGAGCTGCGCAGCAATTGTCCCAGCCCGGGCAGGCTCATATTGATTCCGCCGAAGATATGCGCCGGGGTCAGGTTGTATTGGTGAAACAGCCAGATCAACAAAAAGCCGTCGATATGGGATTTATGGGTGAACAAAAACGCGACGGGCTTTTCTTTCAGTAGTTGTTGTATGCGGGCGATGTCGTTTTCGTCGATGTCGATGTCCGGGTCGAAACCCCGTTCAAACATAAAGCGGCCCAGTGCTGCGGCGATATCGTTGCCAATGGGGGAGGGGGTCGCCGCCATTTCATGAAGGCATTTGCGCGCGTATTTTTCCAGTGACTCAAGGTTTTTGCCGCAAGACTCTGCGATGTGTTCCAGAGCCTCGCGCATGGCGGGGCGTTGAATAACTTCGTTGTCGATCAGCCGGGGTACCCGGTAGCGCGCGCCGCTCAGGTCGCGGTGGGCCTTTTCCAGCGCCAGCAGGGCCGATCGTTCGATAAAGGCGGCGAGGTCGGGGTATTCAAAGCCCTTGCTTTTCTTGCGCTCGAAATTCTCACGCAGTTCATCAGCGGTGGCGCCGGGGCCGACAATCACTCCGGTGTCCAGGCCGCCAGCGACGCTGGATACCAGCTGCTGAAGTGCGTTGGGATTGGCGGTGTGGCCGGCGACGAGATCGCGAAAGGTCACCCCTTCGTCCTTTTGTTTGCGGGGAATCCAGTTCAAGCGTATCGGGCTGAGGTAGCAGTTGTCGAAGCGCTCGATGGCGGCCATCAAATCGCCTTTGCTCAGCCGCCGCCGGCTCGCGGTGCGCAGCGGTCGGTAGACAATGTCGTATATGCGGTTCGCCGGGCGGTGGGCGTCGATAAACTGTTTAAGCAGTTTCATCTCCCGCTTGCTGGAACAGTCGGCGATAAAAATCACTGGCAAGTCGGTATCGGTTGGCCAGGGGTTTTTATTGATTTGGCTCATAATGGGGGTTACCTGTAGTGACTAATTCGGTGGCGATAAATGCTGATCCAGCCAGTCGCCCAGCTCGGTGAAAATGTCCTGTCGGCACGGCTCATTGAAAATTTCATGGTAGAGGTCGGGATAAATCACCAGGTCTTTGTCGGTGCTGGCGATGGCGTCGTGCATGCGCACAGAACCATTGGGGTGGGCGAGGGCGTCGGCGCCGCCATGCATAAACAACATGGGAATGCGGATAGCATCGGCGCGCTCCAGGGCACGCCCGGCGGCGTTGAGGATTTCGGTAATCAGTTTTACGCAGCCCTTGCCCTGCAGTACCAGCGGGTCGTTACGATAGGCCGCTACCGTGGCCGGGTCACTGCTGACCAGTGTGGGGTCAACACTGAATACCCTGGCTTTGGGCAACAGGACGGCGAGCCCCTTCAGCAAGCGTCGCTGCAGGGGGCCGATGGCATCGTCAGTGGCCAGGGCCGGGCCGGACAGGGCGCAAATATCGACCAGCCCGGGGTGGTCAATCAACAGATTGCTGGCGATGACGCCGCCCATGCTGTGGCCAATCATAATGCAGGGAAGGTCGGGAGCCTGGGCTTTGACCCGTTCGATAAAATCCGCTGCGGTATCAACAAATATTGCAAAGCTTTCGATAAAACCCGGCTCGCCCTCTGATTTGCCGTGGCCCTGGTGGTCGAGTGCGTAACAGCTGTAACCCCGTTGGTTCAATGAGCTTGCCAACTCACTGTAGCGGCCGCCGTGTTCACCCAGTCCGTGCACAATAACTACCTGGGCCTTGGCTTGGGTAACGGGCCAACTGTGGGTGTGTATTTTCTTGCCGTAGGCATTAATAAAGCCTTGAGCGGTATTAGTCATGGGCCGGTGGTCTCGCGCTAGGGGGCGTTGATGTGTGTGGGCGGCGCTGGGGCGCGAGGGCATCGCGCTGCCGCAGAATATTGTCGAGCACCCGACTGATGTGGGTTTGTATGCGTATGCGCTCTATATGGGGCCAACTGGCGCGCTCACCGGCATGAATCAGGGCGAGGGCCTCTTCACTGCTGCGACCCGAGAGCAGGCTCATGGGATTGTGCAGCATGGATGGCGGAAAAATATTGATGTCGCCGGTATAGGTTTGTGACAGCACGCGCCCCAGCATGGTGGCGGCCACGTGCAGCGGTGACTGGCTGGCGGCGGGGTGGCTGATGAGTTTATTGCCGGCCACCAGCCATTCCCGTGTGGTGTTTTTCATCGCCTTTTTCAGCACCGCGAGGCCCACCGGGTCTTTTTCCCGATTGATAAAGGGCAGCGCGGCGGGGTTGGTCTGGCTGACAATAAAGTGGTTCACCCCATACAGGCGAGTAATTCGACGAATTGGCATGTCGTCGGAAATCGAGCCGTCCATCCAGCGCCGGTCTTCCAGATAGGGGCGGATATTGCCGTATTCGTCTTTGGCGCGAAGGCCCACAGCGGGGAAAAAACCCGGAAAGGCGCAGGAGGCCATCACCGCGTCGCGCACCATGACATTGGGTGAGGCGATCGAGTTCAGCAGTCTGGACGACTGGTGGGTTTCCACTGGTGCGACCGACACATTGAGGTCGAAGCCGGTGGCCTGCTGGGCCTCTTGAAAGGTCATTTCCGGAATCAGCCGATGGTAGAGTTCCTTGACGCCATCCACCGAGATCGGTTTGCGGCGAAGCAGGCCAATATTGCCGAGAATGCCGTTTTCCTTTTCGACCTCAAAGCGGATGTATTCGGGGTCGAAGATACCTTCGAGTTCGGTGTGGGAGTGGGTGCCTACCAGCGAGCCAATCAGTGCACCACCACTGGAGCCACAGATAATGCGCGGAAGCAGGTTTTGCTCCCACAGACTTTTGACGACGCCGAGGTGAAAGTAAAACAGGGTGCCGGAACCGCTGAGCATCAGTGCTGATCGGCCAAAGCAATGACTGGCTCGCTGAAAGAAATCGAGTTTTTCGGCTTCGCTGATCGCGTTGGCCTCGTCGCTGGCCAGGTACTCCAGGGCATCGCCGATTTCGGTGACATATTCCTCAATGAGCGCCTTGGTGCCAAAGGCCGCCCGCTGATACAGCAGGTCGTTGCCCATGCCCGCCATATTGCCGTGAATGCCTTCATTCAGAACGAACAGCAGCCCCTTGCTGTCGCCGCTGGTGCGCTTGTCGCGGAGTTTGGTCAGTCGGTTGCGAATTGAGCGATAATCGTAAAGGCGGCTGCTTTCGGCCCGTTTCCATGCCTCCATGCCGGTTTTCTGGTCGCGAATCATGGCGGCCTCACACCACTGGGCATAGCTTTTTGCCTGGGCCATTGCCCGGCTGGGCGTGGGCTGATGCCGTGGGCGGCGCCGTGTGCGAAGGGCGGTCATCAGGCTGGTTGTCCGAGTTGTTGGCACAGCCACTGGAATTCGCTGTGCAGGGCGTCGATCAAGGTGTCGTGGTCGGGCAGGATGTCTTCGGTAGAGGTAATGCTCAGGCTCAGGCGACCGTTATAGCTCATGACTACGAAGAACAAACCCATGCGGTCGGCCAGTGGCACCATACCGAATTGCTCGCGACACTCGGCGCCGGCCAGGTAAAGCGCTTGCTGTGGTCCGGGCACATTTGATACCGCGAGATTGCACAGCTTACCGGTGGTGTTCGACGCCAACAGTAACTGGGTAAAGGCCGCCATGCCGGTGCTGGGCAGATGCTGAGTGAGGTCAGTCACCATACGGGCGGCGAGCCCTGACCTGGCTTCCTTGGCGTCGCGGGTGGCGGCGACAATGCGCTTGAGCCGCTCCATCGGATCGCGAATCTGGCTGGCCAAAGCGATGGCGGTGGCACTGATGTTATTGCCATCGGCGTCGGCATTGCCTGGCTGCCGCGCATTGATCGGCACCCAGGCTACCAGCGGAATATTGGGCAGAGCCTTGTGACCGCTGAGATAGCGATGGAGCCCGCCACTGCTTATCGCCAGAATAATATCGTTGAGGGTGGCGCCGGGGTGTAGTTGCCGCAGGGCCTTGAGCTGATCCAGTGGAAAGAAGGTGGTTGCCAGCTTTTTCTCTGGCCCTACCGGCTGATTAAAACGGGTTTTGGGAACCGGGTGTTTTTTGTCGCCTGCGGTGCCGTCATCGCTTGATGCCTTGCGCAGGGCTCCAAGCTGTTTGGCAATACGGCTTACTGCCGAGGCGGGGGCATTCAGGTAATTACGTCTGGCATTGTGTAACAGGTGCTTGCGCGTTGGCAGATTATAAGCCGTGTCATCAAATGGGGTATCAGTGGATGTTTCGGCGGTCGGGCTGTTGTCGTGCAGGCCCAGAAAAAGTTTCATCGCGGCAACGCCGTCAATGGCGGCGTGATGAATTTTGATTAACACTGCAAAGCTGTTAGTGGGCAGTCCCTCCAGATGATTCAGTCCGGTGACTACCACCGCCTCCCAGGGAGGGCGTCGCAGATCCAGTGGTCGGGAGTGGAATTGGGCGGTAATGCGGTTCAGTGTCGCGCGGTCGCCGGGGGCCGGCGCGGCAACGTTGCTGATGTGATTATCGAGATTGAAGTGCGGCGCCTTCTCCCAATAGGGATAGTCCAGGTTGAAGGGCAGTGTTTTGATCCGGTGACGGAAAATACTGCTGAGATGCAGCCGCTGTTCAAATTGCTGGCGCACCGCGCGTGCGGCAGAAAACGTATTGTCAGTCGGTGGCGCGTAGACGCAAACCATGGTGGCGTTAGACAGATTGTTCTCTGTCTCCATATACAGAAACTGGGCGTCCTGGGGCTTAAGCTGTCTTATCATTGCGGGCCTTTGCGGGTTTTGCCGGCGTGCTGTCGGACTTGATGGAGGCGGTCTTGCGCGGACGTCTGGGGGGCTTTTCGCGGGGGTAGCCCAGCGCCTCAAGGTAGAGGTTGCGCACGTCGTGAATGTGGCGGTCCAGGGTGTCGCGCTGCCAGCGACGGGTATCGACTGGCGGCAGTATTTCAACGGTGACGGTGGCGGGGTGGAAAAATTTATCGCCCTTGCCCTGCACATCCATCGAGTTGTGAATCACCACTGGAATGATGTTCGCGCCCGCGTCGAGGGCGAGATGAAAAGCGCCTTTTTTAAACGGCCCGGGTTTGCGCGATTGGCTGCGGGTGCCCTCCGGGGCGATGGCGACACTGCGGCCTTCCAGTTTAATGGCGTCAACAAGGGGAGCCATGCTGTTGATGGCCGATGCGCTGTCGCTGCGGTCGATGGGAATGACGCCGGCAAATTCATAGGCGTCGGACAGCAGTGGAATGCGGCCAAAGGCCCGTTTGCCAATTCCTGCGTAATTTTCCTTGAGCAGCTTGAGAATAATAAAACCGTCGGCGGTGCTCTGATGGTTAAAGATCACGACGCCCGCCGGACTGTCATTGAGGTAGTGCTCGTTCACCACCTTAAGTTTCATGCCGGTCAGCGCGCTGACACTGTCGGTGAAAGCGTTCAGCATAAAACTGCGGCCCTTGTCCCGGTCGCCCTGCAAACGGGCAACTCCGAGCCCACCGAGATAGGTGGCAACCAGCGAGGCGTAAACCCCGGCGGTGCCGCCCAGCTCGCGCAGTCGCCACTTGCGCGGGGCGAAGTCGAAACAGTGCCAATCCTGCTGCTCTGCGCGCTGGCGCAGCCCGGTATTGGGGTTGACCGCTACGGGGCAGCCGACAACCTCCAGTAGTGGCAGGTCTTCGTCGCTGTCGGAATAAAAAAAGGCGTTGTCGAGGGAGCACTGCAGCGACTCGGCGAGGTCTTCGGCGGCGCTGCGCTTGCCATAGCCCCAGCACACTGGCTGGCTGACCTTGCCGTTAAAGACGCCGTTCTCAAGGAGATAGACGGAGCTGGCAATATGCTCGATTTGCAGCTCTGCCGCGGTAGCAGCAATGGCCTGTCGGGGAGCTGAGGAGGCGATGGCAACGGTGTGTCCCTTGGCTCTGTGGGCGGCAATCAGCGCCCGCGCTTCCGGGTAAATGCGTTTGTATAGCTGCTTTTCAAAGACAGCCTGGCACAGCTCGGCAAACTCTTCCTCGCTGCGACCCGCGATAAACGACGCGCCCACTTCCATTAGCCCCTGATCGTCCAATAGGCCAAGCCGGTGGTTCAGCGCACTGAGAAAAGTGTTGGCAAAGGCGGTTTTGGATATGTCGCCACGACGAAGCTGTTCCAGTAGAACGAATATCGAGGAGTAGCCTGCGATCAGAGTGCCGTCGAAATCAAACAGTGCGAGGGTGTCCGGTCCCTCGGGGGTGTCGGCAATTTCGGCGTAAAGTTCTTCAAGGCTCGACATTGTTAGTATCCATTAATATTCTATAGCGTAGTAATTTCTACGAATGCCCCGAGACTGTCAACGATAACTGTCCGGACAAGGATTCGCCCTGTGCGATAGTATGGGTTATCGTGCAAATATCGGGCCTAGTGCTGGTTTTAGCGGGCCTTCGGCCGAGATGATGAAATTTATGATGGGTTGTGATAATAATAAGCAAGCGAAATAATAGCAAGCATATTGTGCGTATGCTAAATCTGTGTCTATAATGATTTCCGACAGGGTGGCCCATAGTCGTAAAGGGGTGCTCGATAGATTAACCACTCTGATATTGCCGCCCTCCGGTGGCGGTCATATTGGACTCAAATTGCAGCAGAGAGGTGTATTTTGAAAGGCTTGACGGGAAAGGTCGCAATAGTAACCGGCGGTGGCAGTGGTATTGGCGAGGCCATCGTGCTGCGTTTGGCAGAAGAGGGCTGCAAGGTCGCCCTGTTTGATATCAATAGTGACGCCGCTGCAGCGGTTGCCGAGAAGTCAAGGGCGGCTGGTGCCGCTGGCTCGGTGTCGCCTTACGTTGCCGATATCACTAACCTGGAAGCGGTCGAAGCGGCGGTGGAAAAGGTGGAGTCTGAATTGGGGCCGGTGTGGATGCTGGTGAACAATGCCGGTTGGGATCAGCCCGCGCCCTTCCTCAGTACCGGCCCCGAGCTGTGGCAGAAAATCGTTAACCTGAATTTATTTGGTCCTATTAACCTGCACGCTGCGGTGTGCAAACGTATGGCAGAGCGAAACGAGGGACGCGTTGTTAATGTGGCGTCGGATGCCGGTCGTGTCGGCACCAGCAACGAGGCGGTTTACTCGGCCTGTAAAGGTGGCACGATTGCCTTCAGCAAGTCGATGGCGCGGGAATTGGCGCGAAATAATATTCTGGTGAACGCCGTGTGCCCCGGGCCAACGGATACTCCCGCTATGGCGGCGGTTGCTGGCACCGGGCCGGAAGCGGAAAAATGGAAGCAGTCGATGGCGCGGGGAATTCCGTTGCGCCGTATGGCCCAGCCCGAGGACTACCCAGGAATGATCGCCTTTCTCGGCAGCGACGATGCCGGGTATATCACCGGGCAAGCGATTTCGATTTCCGGTGGGCTGACAATGAGCTGAGGCTCATTGCACTCTGAATAAACATCACTAGCAGCAGGTAAGGACAGGATTATGTTTGCTTCTACCCCCTATGAAGACATTATCTACGAAAACCGCAATGGCGCGGCCTGGATTATCATCAACCGACCCAAGGTGTACAACGCCTTTCGCGGCAAAACCATCGAGGAATTGATTCACGCTTTTCTGACCGCCGCGAGCGACAAGGAAGTGGGTGTGGTGGTATTGACCGGTGCCGGCGACAAGGCGTTTTGTACCGGCGGTGACCAGTCCAACCACGACGGTGACTATGATGGTCGCGGTGTTGTGGGGCTGCCGATTGACGAACTGCAGTCGGCGATTCGCGACATTCCCAAACCGGTTATCGCGGCGGTGAATGGTTTTGCGATTGGTGGCGGCAACGTGCTGGCGACAATCTGTGATCTGACCATTGCCGCCGACACAGCGCAAATGGGCCAGGTGGGGCCGAAGGTCGGCTCTGTAGACGCAGGCTGGGGCACCGCCTATCTTGCGCGCATTGTCGGCGAGAAAAAGGCTCGTGAAATCTGGTATATGTGCAAGCGTTATACCGCCCAGGAAATGGCTGATATGGGCTTGGTGAACAAAGTCGTGCCCGCCGCTGAATTGGAGGCCGAGGTCACCAGCTGGTGCGAAACCATGTTGCAGCACAGCCCCACCGCCATGGCTCTGGCCAAACGCTCCTTTAACTGCGATACCGAGTCTATTCGCGGCACCAGCATGATGGCGCTGAATGCGGTGAAAATGTATTACGACACGGCAGAGTCGAAAGAGGGCGTGAACGCCTTCAATGAAAAGCGCAAGCCGGATTTCAGAAAGTTTATTGACTGATCGCCGACGCGCGCGCGGCTAAGGCAGCCCCTGTGCAAATGGATGCAGGGGCTGCAACATAATAATTATCCAGTCTGCGGGAGGTTTGCCCATGCACCTGACAGCAGCGCAGGAATTTCACGAGCTGAATACCCGCTATGGTGGCGAAGTCGCCAGTGCAAGCCGAGCCTCCGGTCTGGCGCTGATGCTGTACGACACCTCCGCCGCCTCTCCGGCAATACACTTTCTGCACAACAGCGGCATCCCCGAGTCGGTAGTGACCTCTTACTCGTCCCAATGGTTTACCTGTGACCCCTTGTTGCCTGATGCCGGTTGCCACGACGAAGTGATGCGCCATAGTTCTATCGTGGCCCCGGCCAATAGTGTTGCCGAGACGAACGAGGTGTATTTTTCCCGCCTGGGCCGGGCGGGCTTTGTCGAGGCCGCGGCATTGTCGCGCCCCCTGGGGCGCAGTTTTCATCTGGTGGTGGGCTTGTTGGCCCACCGCCAACAATTTCGCGGCAGTCTGTCGGTAGATAGCGTTACTGGTCAGGTGGATCAATGGCTGGCTCAGGGCAGTGACTATCTTGTCGATGCCTGTTTGCATATCGCACTGTATCGCCCGGCGGCGCCCCCCGCCGCGCCTGTTGCGCCAGTATCGATGACCCGCCGGGAGCAGCAATTGGTCAACGAGCTGCTGCGGGGGAGTAGTAATAAGCAGATCGCCGCTGACCTCCATTTGTCGATTTACACCATTGAAAACTACCTCAGCCGCTTGTATCGCAAGTTTGCTGTGCACAGCCGTACGGCCCTGCTTGCGGCGCTGCGCCAGTCAGCGGCGGCGCGCGGAGGGTAAGTTCGAGTCGCTGGTCTCGCATTGTTAAGTAGTAGGCGTAAAAAACGTAAACGAAAGAATCGCAAGCAAACAAAAAATCTGATAACTTGGATTGGCGTGTTCTTATAGCCATAACAATCAAAAAGGAATCAGTATGCGTAAATTCGTGAAGTATTCGCCTATTGTTTGGAGCCTGCCTCTGTTCGTCGGACCCCTAACCACCCATGCCTTGCTCGAAGAGGTAGTGGTGACGGCCCAAAAGCGGGCGGAAAATGTGCAGGATGTGCCCATCGCGATCACTGCCGCCACGGCGGAGTTGTTGGAAAAAACCGGTATCACCGGCTCAGATGAGCTAACCCAGGTGGTGCCAAACCTCCAGTTCAGCCGCCAGGTGGGTTCGGCTACGCCGTTTATTCGCGGGGTGGGTACCAAGAACTCGTCAGTGGGTGACGAGAGTAGCGTGTCGACCTATGTCGATGGGGTGTATTACTCGTCGATGGCCGGCTCTGTTATGGACTTTAATAATATCGAGCGGGTGGAAGTGTTGCGCGGGCCGCAGGGCACGCTGTTTGGCCGCAACGCCACCGGCGGTTTGATCCACGTGATTACCAAGGACCCGGTTTTCGATACCACCGGTATGCTGGGTGTGGGCTACGGCACCTATAACGAGGCTCAGCTGAACGGTTACTTCAGCACTGGCCTGTCCGAGTCGGTTGCGGTGGATGTGTCGGCGTTTTACCTGAATCGCGATAAGGGTTATGGCGACAATCTCACCCGTGGCGAAGAGCGCCCCGGAGAGGAGAGCAGCTCACTGCGCAGCAAGCTGCTTTACGATATCGACGATAAAAGCAGCGTGATTTTCAGCGCCCTGAGAACCAATCGACGCAGTGACGTCGGTGTGGCCCGGCAGCCCGCCGAGGGCACAACCGCCACCGGCGGTGGCACCAATACCGGTGATTTTCAGGATGTGAACACCAACCAAGAGCCTCTGGCCGATACAGACACCGACTCCTACAGCGCGAAATATCGTCGCGACTTTGAGCACTTTGAGTTGATCTCGACGACGGCGCGCACAGTGACCCACCTCGACTATCTGCTGGATCAGGACTCGGGGCCAGCACAAATTGTTAACTTTTACATTCGCCAGTATACCAAGCAGCTGACCCAGGAATTTCAGTTTAACTCAGTGGGTGATGGGCCATTGCAGTGGACCGCCGGTTTGTATTACCTGAATGCTGATGCGGCCTACGACAATACCGTGGTGACCACGCCCAATGCGGATATCGGAGTGGATTCCGTGCAGGAAACCACCTCCTATGCGGTCTACGCTCAGGGGAGTTACGACATCACCTCAGCGACCAAGCTGACCCTCGGTGCACGCCATACCCAGGACGACCGTGAGCTGAGTGGCACGACTACGGTGGGAACAAACGTTTCGCCCTTCGCGGCTGATGAAAGCTGGTCATCGCCAAGTTGGCGCTTGGCGGTGGATCACCAGCTGGACGACAATGTGCTGCTTTACGGTAGTTACAGTCGCGGTTTCAAAAGCGGGGTGTACAACACCCTGGTCGTAACGGGCAACGCGCCGCAACCGGTCGACCCGGAAGAACTGGACGCCTACGAAGTGGGCTTCAAGGGCGATTTCCTCGACCGAAGCCTGAGGGTCAATGCCGCGGCGTTCTACTACGACTTCCAGAATTTGCAGCTGCAACAGATTTTGGGTGGCGCGGTATTCCTGTTCAACGTGGGTGACTCGGAGATGTACGGTGCCGAAATTGAAACCCAGTACTATGTCACGGAAAACCTAGACCTGACGGCATCGTTGGCACTGTTGGATACGGAGTACACCAATTTTGACAATGGACCGGTAATTTCACCGAATCAGAATGGCTCGGGGAATACTCAGACCTTTGCCGATCTGGCCGGAAACGAAATGACACGAGCGCCAAAAACGACTGCAAGTGTAAGCGCCAACTATCGTCAGGACACCAGTTTGGGTGAGGTGAACTATAACGTGTCCTACTACTATAACGACGGCTTTTACTGGGAGCCCGACAACCGCACCGAACAGGACAGCTACGACGTGTTGAATGCCGAAGTGGCGCTGACTACCAAGGACGAGACCTGGCGCTTCCGTCTGTATGGCCGCAATATGCTCGACAGCGAGTACTCCTATTACTCGCAGCAAAGCACCTTTGGTGATTTCGTCTCGTCGGCGCCGCCAGCTACCTTCGGGGTAGAGGCTGAGTATCGGTTCTGACCACTCCCGGGGCCTGTCAATAGGCCCCGATATGCGCCTTCATGCATGTTGATTCGCCTATAACATGGCCGCACTACATCCTCAACGCCGTGTTTTGGGGCGCCGGAGCGTCAGCGGAGGCGTCCCAGCAGCACACGTCCCTCACGACAAAATTGTTATGTTAATTTTTCCGCCTCCCGCGTTCTTGCATTTTTTATCGATGCTATTCCAATCCCAAAGAATAGAGACAATATTAAAATTAAACCCAGTAGAGCATTAATAAATGATTCTCTTTCAGTAAACACAGGATACTCATCTACAATAAGCTCTTCCACACCGTTATTGAATACTCTTTGCTTCAAGCTTACGGTTCGGCCAACTTCCACAACCGACAACCTGCCGCAAGAGATAGAGCCAATTGAAAAACTCTTCGATTCTCCGTTATCGAGAGCAAGTGACATATCAAAATCATACCCATGCATTCTTTCTTTACAACTTACATCTACAACAACACCATTGAATGATTTTGTTTCACTTCTAAATATACTATTGAATAAATAGAGACATACGATTAACGCACCTATAGCTATAAAAACTCTTCCAATATCAATTTGAATTTTCATCTCATATTTCGTTTAATTCGGTTTGGTCTGCCCCACAAAAATTAGACACCATAACTAAGCTGCCAAAGCAGTCTCCTCAAACTCGATAGGACTGAGGTTGTCGTTAGCAGAGTGTCTCCTTTGAATATCTTGACCTTGCTTGGTTAATACCGCACGCATAACGTCGACCGCACCGGCGAGCAAAGGCGACAGCCTTTGCGAGTCCAGCGCAGCTTACTGCGCGAGGGTGCCGGCCCTTGTTAGAGAGACAATACACCTTCTATACTCGCCGCATAACTAGGTACCGGTTTTTAACACCCATACTCTTTGGTAGCGCAAACACTGCCAAAAGTAAAACCAAAATTCCAAGCCACGTGGCCACCTCGTTGTCCCAAAATTCAATAAACGAGTGAACCAGATAAAATGTAAGAATCATTAGCGCTGAGCGGACAAACAGTCCCGGCAAACGACAGCTGGGAGGATATTGAAGCTTCACACCACATCTTGGACATTCAAATACCGCGTCTGTGCGCCACTTGCTTGTCGTTTTCGCAGAATAATTCTCAAATTTTTTGTCACAGCATTCACATTGCAGGCCATGTATTGGCGGTGGAACGTAGACCATGGCTCTCTAACGCCTCAATCAGCCGCCGCCGGAGGCGTCGGCTGCATTGACTTGTTATGTGCGCCTAAATTTTCTACCTGCATTTTCAACTCAGAAACGGCGCTTTCAACTCCTTGAATTTGACCATTTATGGATTTACGCTCTAGCTCGATAGTCGCTAAAACCTTATGCACTTGAAACTCATCTATTTGCGTAGGTCTTTCCAGTTGAAGTCTCGAAAAATATATAGATGCGCCTGTTGAAACGGTAGAAATTATTATTGCGATAGCAGCAAACAATGTTGCCTGAGTTGCAGATCGTCTTGCCTCAATCAGTTCTTCATACTCAAGTAAATTAAAGTAACCCTCGTGCTCAAGAAAAAATTCACCCTCGTTACGTAGCTGCCCAGGCTTGTTTCCTCTCGGAAGGCCTTTATCTACAAATAGGTCTGAAAAGAACTGCTCTGCAGCGAAATCATCAAATTCATAACCTTCGCTTTCAAGATGACTTTTCAACTCATCAAACGTGATTGGCTCACCTATTTTACTGCGGCCATATCTTAGAATTTCGATGTATACATCATGCTTCATGCTTGAGAACCATTTGTTTTCACATAACGCCGCCATAAATTGCCGCTTGAAGCGCAGCGTAAAGCGGTCAATTTGATGGCCTTGTTATGAGCCAGTTGCTAATTGATGGCACGGTGTACCGTTTACTTTTAGCCAAGCTGCCTTGCGAACATATGTAATCTATAAATACGCCCATGGTGTGGCTTTTATTAATGTAGTAACCCAATGCCTCTGGTTGCTCTTGTGAAGGTGGAAGTTCAGTAATGTGAACCATAAGCTCCTGACCTTCGGCATCAAGTAAGAATGTCCCGCTTCTTGATGCGGGACAGGAATCAATGTTCTTTGCTGGCCCTTTTAGCTGTACTTGGGTAGAGAGACCTTCGAGTTTGGTTGCAACGGTAAAACCCAATTCATTTGCTGATGAATGAGTTAACTCCACAATTTCAGGGCCACCAGTAGCCAATGCATGGGCCGAAAGAAATAACATTGATAGCGCAAAATTCTTCATTCTTGGTAGCTCATAACTGTTTTATTATGAAGACAGGGGCCTTATATCACTGAGGCTCCTTATCTCGGGGGCTAAAATTGGAATGGAACCAGGAATCCTGAAGATTTCAAAGGCTTGGATGAATTTCGTCGAGTTAGTGATTGATGATAGCAAGACCAGTTCCCTCTATCTGCTTTAGCTCCTTTTCCCCTGATCATATACCCACTCATATAAAAATCAATTAGTTAGCACCGGCAAAAAGGTGATAGTGAGCTCGTGGCTCCTGAAAAAGGGGAAAGTGCCGATTTGGGGCAGCTTTTTTAAGCTGAGTGGCTGTTTTCCCCGAAAGGACGCTGGTGACTGTCCGCTTCTGACCAGCAGCCGACCTGACTTGCGCCACTTGTGAAGTGATTTACCATATGCTGGCCGTTGCAGATATTTACCCTAAGATGGCCAAGGGGGCCAACTTAGGGGTGAATCGACAAACAGGGCTTGTGCGAGGATTGTTTGGTTAGGTAGGAATAAGCAGGACGCGAGACGCGAGACGCGAGACGCACGAACGCTGCACAGCGTCTCCCGTACAGCGTCTCCCAATCAGAAACTATCCAGGGCGTCGGTATCGTCGATGGCGTGGGTCATGCGGCTGATAAACTCCAGGCTGGTGTCCCGGGGCTGCATGTCTGGCACGTCTGGGTTGGGACTGAGCACGGGCGTCCACCAGGCCAGTGCGCCGAACAGGTTCTGGCGGTAGTAGGTCCAGGCGTCGTCGAAGGTGGTCTCCGCGCCGCCGCTGGCTTTTAATTCCGCGAGATAGTACTGGATCAGGTCTTTTTCCCAGGCGCGGCGATCGGCGGTGGTCAGGCTGGTTGAAATTACATAGGCGAGGTCGCGCCCCCAGTGCCCGCGACACATGCACTGCCAGTCGCTCAGGCCCATATGCTGGTCGGCAGTGATATACCAGTTTTTCAGATGAACGTCGGAGTGCACTACCGTATGGGGCAAGGACTCGTGGCGGGCGACACTGGCGAGGGTGGCGGGCCAGATCTTATCGGCCTTCTTGAACAGTCGATCCGGTATCACTGCCTGCGCTTCGCGGAAGCCGATGTCGGCCTGGGGGCCAAAGCCCGCCTCATTGGCGGTAATGGTAAAAAAATCGCTCCAGGTATTCAGATAAGACAGTGAGCGGGTCAGTTCGGGGCTTTGATAATACTTGCCGTGAAGGGTGGCGAGGATGCTCAATTGCTCCTTGGCCTGCTGTTCTGAAATGGCAGTGCGATGGTCGCTGAAGCTAACCTGGCCGGTCATATCATCCAGCAAAATAATCGAGTTCAGGGTGTCTGGGTTGAAGTTTGCGAACCGCGCGGTGGGCGCTTCGATATTCAGCTGTGGTCGCAATTCATTATAAAACCGGACTTCGGCCTCAATGGCGCCATTCATACCCAGTAGGCAGCGGCTGGGCAGGGTGAAGGTGGCTTTGGCAAACAAGCTGGAGGGGAGGTGGGTCGCGTCGCCGTCAAGCGTCAGTTCAATGCGCCGGCGACTGGAGGTGCCCTCATCTTCAGGCCCCAGGGTAAAGCCAGTAATGTCACCGTGTTGCTTGTCGCCCACGGTGTTGTTCAGCCATTCCAGGGTGATGTCTTCAAAGGCCAGGGGGATTTGCTCGCGCTGCTGAACCGGCGCGCGCCGGGCGACTTCCCGCTCGTAGGCCGCCTTGATCTGGTCGAAACTCAATTTCATATTGTGACTCCTCTTTATTGTTTATAGGCGAAATATTAGCAGGATATTAAAGCCACCTCGATAGACGGATACCCGTCTATTATAAACGATAGCTTGCTAACAATACGTATGGCTAGTATATTGCTCGGTATGAAGTTTGCCGAGAGGTATAAGGAGCAGTTTATGGCTGATGCCGCAATAAAGTACGAAGTTGATGCCCGTGGCGTGGCGACGGTGACCCTGAGCCGGCCGGACATCCACAACGCCTTTGACGACACGGTTGTCGCCGCGCTGAGTGAAGCCTTTGCCGCGGCGGCGGAAGACGCCAGCGTGCGTGCGCTGGTGCTCGCGTCTACCGGAAAAAGCTTTTGTGCCGGTGGTGACTTGAACTGGATGCGCCGCATGGCGCAATACGGCTATGAGGAAAATCTGCGCGACTCCAATCTGCTGGCAGAGATGCTGCGCCGGCTGAACACCCTGCCCAAGCTGACTATTGCCCGAGTGCAGGGAGCGGCCTACGGCGGTGGTGTGGGCTTGGTGAGTTGTTGTGATATTGCGATTGCCGCGCCGGAAGCCGCCTTTTGTTTGAGCGAAGTCAAGGTGGGCATGATCCCGGCAACGATCAGCCCCTATGTGATTAATGCTATTGGTGAGCGGGCGTCGCGTCGCTATTTCACCACGGCTGAACTTATCAGTGCCGAGAAGGCAAGGGAGCTGGGTCTGGTGACCGAGCTGGTGCCTTCGGCAGAGGAATTGGACAGCGCTATTGACGGCATTTTACGCAGTGTGCTGCGCAACGGCCCCCGCGGTGTCGGCGAAGCCAAGCGCCTGATTCTGGATTACGCCAACCGTGAAATCGATGCGGAGCTAATCGCAGACAGCAGCCGCCGAATTGCAGAAACCCGCGGCAGCGCCGAGGGGCAGGAAGGGCTGACCGCCTTCCTTGAAAAACGAAAACCTGACTGGATTGGATAGTCGCTTTGGCGGCGAGGGCCTTTCGGGATGTCTCTCGTTGCCTTGCGACACTTCGATTTACCCACTGATGACTGAATCTAGGTAGCGACTATGAGCGACAAAACTGTACTTATCGCCAACGGCCAGGGCTTTTGGGGCGACAGCCTGCTGGGGCCAAAGCGTTTGGTGGAAGAAGGGCCTCTGGATTATCTGACACTGGATTATCTGGCGGAAGTGACCATGAGCATTATGCAAAAGCAGCGGCTGCGCAATCCCGAAGCGGGTTACGCCACCGACTTTGTGTCGATGCTTAAGGAAATTCTACCCACCTGCCAGCAAAAGGGCATCAAGGTGATTGCCAATGCCGGCGGTGTTAACCCACAGGGATGCCTGAAGGCCATCAAGGCGGTGGTAAAGGAACTGGGTCTGACGGGTATCAAAATAGGCATAGTCGAGGGCGACGATATCCTCGATCAAATCCCCGAGCTGATCAAGTCGGGAGAGGCGTTTAACAATTTAGATACCGGTGAATCGGTAGACAAGATTCTCGACCGCCTGTCCAGCGCCAATGTGTATATCGGCGCCAAGCCGATTGCCGATGCGCTCGATCAGGGGGCCGATATTGTGGTGACCGGCCGCGCTACGGATCCCTCGGTGGTACTGGCTCCGCTAATTCACGAGTTCGGCTGGTCCATGGACGACTATGACCGTCTCGCCGCAGGTACTGTTATGGGGCACATCCTTGAGTGTGGGGCCCAGTGTACCGGTGGTAACTACTGCGACTGGAAATCGGTGCCGGATTTTGCCCGCATCGGCTATCCCATTGTCGAGGTGAAGGAAGACGGTACCTTCACCGTCACCAAACACGACAACACCGGCGGTCTGGTGAATATCGACACGGTGACCTCCCAGTTGCTGTATGAACTGGGCGACCCAAAGGGGTATCTCGGACCCGACTGCCAAACCGATTTCACCACCATCCAGCTGGCCCAGGACGGAGAGAACCGGGTCAAGGTATGGGGAATCAAGGGCAGTGCACCAACGCCGACCTACAAGGTGTCAATGTCCTATGAAAACGGCTACAAAATTGTCGGGCAGCTGACCTATACCGGCCCCGATGCTGTCGCCAAGGCAGAGCTGGCAGCGCAGATACTGTTCGACCGCGTAGCGCTGTACGGCACGCCTATTCCGGAAGAAGACCGCTTTGTCGAAATTTTTGGCACCAACGTCTGCTACAAGGGCATCGTTAAACAATCGGAAGAGCCCGCGGAAGTCCTGCTGCGAGTCGGCGCAAAAAGCGCGGATAAAAACCTGCTGAATCTGCTTGGCCGCGAAGTGGCACCACTGATTACCAGCGGTCCAGTGGGGGTGACAGGCTTCGCGGCGGGGCGTCCCCGTCCCACTGAAATCGTTGGTTACTGGCCAGCATTGATCGACAAAACCAAGGTGACTACCACTGTCACTGTGGAGGAGGTGTAGTCATGGCAAAGGTTAAATTAATGGACATTGCAATTGCCCGCAGCGGTGACAAAGGCGATGGCAGTAACGTGGGTATCAAGGCGCGTACGCCCGAGTTGTATCAGTTTCTCAAGGAGACGCTGACTACGGAAAAGGTAAAACAACACTTTAGCGAAATCTGCTTTGGCGATGTTACCCGCTATGAGCTGGACAACCTTAACGCGCTGAACTTCATCCTCGAGGACTCCCTCGGCGGCGGGGGCACGGAAACCCTGATTATGGATGCCCAGGGTAAGGTTCACAGCCTCGCGCTGTTGTTTATGGAAGTGGACGTGCCAGACCACCTGCTGGCCTGACATAGGTAAAGGGGGTCTGTCCCCGGGGACAGACCCCGGGGACAGACCCCGAATTCATGAGAGCATTATGTCCGTCGATAGCGATATTATCAGTACGCTGACTCAGCGGGCGAAGCAGCGTCCGCGACGCATTATTCTGCCGGAGCACGGCGACGAACGTGTGTTGCAGGCGGTGTGCCGGCTGGCCAGCAATGGCGCGGTGGTTCCGGTATTGCTGGATGCGCCGACGACGGACACAGCGACTATTCCCGACAATGTAGAGATTTTTTCCCGCCGCAGCGATGCTGCGCAGTGGCGCGACAGGGCGGCGGCAGAGCTGTTTGCCCGACGGGCGGCTAAGGGGACGACCGCTGAGCAGGCCAGGGCGTCTCTGGATAACCCCCTGCTATTGGCGGCGCTGCTGGTTGGTCTCGGCTATGTCGATGGAGGGGTGGCCGGCTCTGTGGCCACCACCGCTGATGTGCTGCGGGCAGGTCTTCACGGCGTCGGTTTGGCTGATGATGCCCACCAGGTGTCGAGCTTTTTTCTGATGGCGCTGGCCGATGGTCGCCTACTGAGCTATGGCGACTGCGGAGTGATCCCCGATCCCGATGCCGAGGCGCTGGCCGATATTGCCATAGCCACCGCGGCGGGTCATCAGCGTTTGACCGGTGCAGAGCCCAGAGTGGCGCTGTTGTCATTTTCCACTCGGGGTTCGGCCCAGCACAGCAAGGTGGACAAGGTGCGCGAGGCCTTTGACATCGTTCGCCGTCGCCAGCCGAGCTTGAGAGTGGATGGCGAGTTGCAGTTTGATGCTGCCTTTGACCCCATTGTGGCTCAGAAAAAGGCGCCGAACTCTGCGGTCGCCGGTGCGGCAAATGTGTTTATCTTCCCCGACCTCGATGCGGGCAATATCGCCTACAAAATTACCCAGCGCATCGGCGGTGCCAAGGCGCTGGGGCCGTTGCTACAGGGCTTTGCCCGACCGTGGATGGATCTTTCGCGGGGCTGCTCTGCCGACGACATTGCCGATGTGGCGGTGATCGCTTCGCTGTTGGGAGACTGAATCCCCTGGGCAACCGAGGTAGGCCGTTGAATTTTTAACCGGGCGGCGATCGGGTAGTATGGGGTTTTACAGTGATAAACCGCAGGCCCACAACGGCAATGAAAGACAGCAGCGAGAACGACAGCGACAGCCAATTCGATAGCGACCACTACGATGAATTTGCAACGCTGGCTGAAGTAGCCGAGGAAGTCGGTATTTTCGGTGACTTGCCCGAGGTGACGCGTATAGGCGTTGCTGGGCCGGATCACGGTCATATCAGTGCGATCAAGTGGGGCCATTCAGCGGCTGAACTGGTTTTTCTCCATGGCTCTGGCCAAAACGCCCACACCTGGGATGCCCTGGCCTTGGCGCTGGGTCGGCCCGCTCTGGCCATTGACTTGCCCGGCCACGGCCATTCCAGTTGGCGTGACGACCGTGACTATTCCCCCCACACCAACGCCGAAGCCCTGGCGCCAGTGATTCAACAATTTGCGCCACAGGCAAAGGTGGTGGTGGGCATGTCGTTGGGGGGCGCCACTCTAATCCGTTTGGCCTCTTGCTGGCCCGAGTTGATTAAGCGGGTGATATTGGTTGATGTTACCCCGGGTACCCGCGCTGCGGCTCAGCAAATGCAGAAGGCGGGTAGGGGATCGATGTCGCTCTACGATAAAGTTCAATGCTTCCCCAGCTTCGAGGCTATGGCTGCGGCTGCACTGGCGGCCAGCCCCAAGCGCCCGGCGGCGGCGACATTGCGCAGTGTCAGACAAAATGCCCGGCAGCGGGAGAGCGGCGAGTGGGTGTGGCGCTACGACCGTCTCGACCTGAGTGATCCCATTGATGCCGCCCGTTACGCCAGTTTGTGGGACGACGTCGGGAAAATCACCGCGCCGCTAATGCTGGTGAGGGGCGGGCGGTCGAGGTTTGTGCGTGACGACGACGAAGTCGAGTTGCGCCGGCGTGTGCCTGATGTAAGGGTTGAGCGTGTGCCTGAGGCGGGTCATTCTGTACAAAACTTCGCACCGTTACGCTTGGCGGAGTTTGTTCGGGACTTTGCCGGAATATCGGTGAAGTAGCGGACAGAGAAATGTCATGTTATGTCAATCGGAGCGTGAAAACGGCTGAAAACCGGTTTCTGTCGGCTCCTTGAATAGCGAAGTTTCGTTCTACAAAATTTGTCCTCGAGTTTACCCTCTTCGGGGCCGAGGGTGCCAACGTAGCATTTTTCCTTCCTGCAAAGTCCTGATCGCCTGACTCTGGGGCGTTTCCCCGCTTTTTTAGCCTTGACGTAAATAGACAGGGCAGCCAATGCACTGTCACTTTTTATCAAATTATCTGTTCCCCACCGTCATTGTCGCTGTGCTTCGCCTGCTGGAGAATTATGCCCACTTCTGCTGTCGGCCGCTGTTGCCGCGCATCTCACTGATTATGCTGGGCGTTTTAGACCCAGGTTGGTCGAACTTCAACTCTTGTTATCAAAGGTATCTGTATGCTGCGCAGCTGTTTTACTGAAGACCAAATTATGTTCCGCGATGCCTACCGTCGCTTTCTTGAGCAGGAAGTTGCGCCCCATCGGGAAGAATGGCGCAAGAACGGCATTGTGCCCCGGGAGCTGTTCCGCAAAATGGGTGAGCAGGGCTATTTGTTAACCTGGGCGGACGAAAAATTTGGCGGCCTGGGCATTGATGATTTCCGCTACCAGCAAATTATGATCGAAGAAGATGGCCTCTACGGTGAGCCCGGCTTTTTCCACACTCTGCACAGCCGCCTGGTTGCTCCCTATCTCAAGCATTTTGGCAACGATGAACAGCAGCAGCGGTTTATTCCGCGCTGTGTCAGCGGCGAATGTATTCTGGCGATTGCCATGACTGAGCCGGATGCGGGCAGTGATCTGGCGGGGATGAAGTCCCGGGCCGAGGACAAGGGTGACCACTGGCTGCTCAACGGCTCAAAGGTGTACATCTCCAACGGTATTCTTGCCGACGCGGTGATCGTTGCAGCGAAGACTAACCCCGAAAAGCCCCGCGAAATGACGCTGTTTATTGTTGAGGCGGGCATGGAAGGTTTCGAGCGCGGTCGCAACCTCGATAAGCTGGGTTTGAAGGCTCAGGATACTGCCGAGCTGTTCTTCACCGATGTGAAAATCCCCAAGGAAAACGTGCTGGGAACAGTGGGCAAGGGTATGCACCAGTTGATGCAGGGCCTGGCCGAGGAGCGTTTGATTACGGCGTGTATTTCCCTCGCCGCTGCGCAAAGTGCCTTTGAATTGACCAAATCCTTCGTCGAGGAGCGCAAGGCCTTTGGCAAGCCTCTGTCGGAACAGCAAAACACCCGCTTCAAAATGGCCGCGCTGCGCACCGAAATTGATGTTGCCCAGGCGTTTATCGACCAGTGTGTGGCGCAGCATAACGATGGCAAGCTGACTGCAGTGCTGGCTTCCCAGGCCAAACTCTACTGTTCCGAGGTCGAGGGGCGCATGGTCGATGAGGGCGTTCAGCTCCACGGCGGTGCGGGTTATATGCAGGAATACGAAATTTGTAATCTCTACGCCAATGCCCGTATCAGCCGCATTCTGGCGGGCACCTCTGAAATTATGAAAGAAATCATCGCGCGCTCGATTTTCGAGAAGCGTTAACACTCGGCTCGATGTTGACTCAACCCAATTACTAGAGGAAAGATCAGATGGATATCGCAGGTAAAGTTGCTGTTGTCACCGGTGGTGGATCAGGTTTGGGCCAGGCGATTGCCCGGCGCGTCGTCGCCGATGGCGGCAAAGTAGCGATCTTTGATATGAACGAAGCGGCTGGCCAGGCAATGGTTAGCGAGCTGGGTGACGCGGCGCTGTTCGCCAGTGTTAACGTGGCAGACGAAGCTTCTGTCGCCGCTGGTATCGCTCAGGTTATGGATCGTTTTGGCGCAATCCATGTGTGTGTGAACTGTGCCGGTATCGGCTCAGCCCACAAGACCTACAGCCCCAAGCAAGGTGCGTTTCCGCTGGCAGACTGGAATAAGACCATTGCGGTCAACCTGACTGGAACCTTCAACGTGCTGCGCCTGTGTGCTGAGCAAATGGCGAAGAACGACCCCGTTAACGACGATGGCGGTCGCGGCGTCATTATTAACACAGCCTCTGTTGCAGCCTACGAAGGTCAGATTGGCCAGGCCGCTTACAGCGCCAGTAAAGGCGGTATTGTCGGTATGACCCTGCCTATCGCCCGCGACCTGTCGGCCATTGGCGTTCGTGTTAACACCATCGTGCCGGGCTTGATTAACACTCCACTGTTTGACTCCGTAACCCCGGAAATCCACCAGACGCTGTGCAACTCGGTGTTGTACCCCAAGCGTCTTGGCAAGCCCGAAGAAATCGCCAAGCTGGCCGCAGCGATCATTGATAATGACTACATCAATGGTGAGTGCATCCGTATGGATGGCGGCATTCGAATGCAGCCCCGCTAAGAGCGGGAGAGGATGAGGAGTGCGATACGATGAGTGACTTTAATACGATTGACGTCAGCGTAGACGGTGGCGTTGCCACCGTTTGCCTGAACCGCCCGTCGTCGCTGAACGCCTTTAACAGCGAATTGCGTAAGGAGTTATTAGCTGGGCTACGCAGCGTGGCGGCACAGCCCGAGGTGCGGGTGATTGTGTTGGGCGCAAGAGGTCGCGGCTTCTCCTCCGGTGCAGATTTAGCAGAAGCCCCCAAGGAGGGGCAGACCGTTGAGCGGCTGTTGCTCGATGAGTATGTGCCGATCCTGAGCCTCATTGAATCGCTGGAACAACCGGTGATTGCTGCCGTGCCGGGAGTCATGGCCGGAGTCGGTGCGGCCTTTGCCCTGCACTGTGACCTTTCGGTGATGGCCGACGACGCGAAAATGGTTATGGCATTCAGCAACGTCGGGCTGGTGCCCGATGGTGGCGCCACCTGGAATTTGTTGCGCAATCTGGGCTACCAAAGGGCCTTCAAGTTAATCGCCGAGGGCGGCAGTCTCGATGCTCAAAGTTGTCTCGACTGTGGTCTGGTGACCATGTTGGCGCCCGCCGACGAAGTGTTGAGTACCGCGCAGGCCTGGGCTAAACAGCTTGCCGAACGTGCGCCCATAGCGCTGCGGGAGGCGAAAACCCTGCTGCGTAATGCCGCGACACAATCCTATGCCACCACCGCGGCGGCAGAGGCCAAAGCGCAATTGGTGTGCGTCGCCAGTGAGGATTCCCAGGAGGCGATTCAGGCCTTTATGGAAAAACGTCCAGCGGTGTTCAAGGGCAAATAGTTTGCGGTTTTTCGGCAGCAGGCTACAGTACAGGCTCTGCGGCCAGTGGCCGCACGGTCACAATAACAGGAGGTAAGTGTGGGACCATTAAAAGGTTTGCGGGTTATTGAAATTGAGGGCCTCGGCCCGGCGCCGTTCTGCGGCATGTTACTGGCGGATATGGGCGCGGAAGTGATTTCGATCACCCGGAAGTCCAGTGACGCCTCGCGAGCAGAAAGAATCAGTGAACGTGGCAAGAAATCCGTAGCATTGAACCTCAAGTCCACTGAGGGTGTTGAAACGTTGCTATCACTTTGTGATACCGCCGACGTGTTGATCGAGGGCTTCCGCCCCGGTGTCGCCGAGCGTCTGGGTTTTGGGCCAGAGGTGTGTTCTGCGCGTAATCCGAAGCTGGTTTATGGCCGCATGACCGGTTGGGGGCAAACCGGCCCGCTGGCTTCGGCAGCGGGTCACGATATTAACTATATTGCGCTTTCCGGCGCCTTGCACGGCATGGGCCGCAAGGGAGAAAAACCGGTGCCACCACTGAATCTGGTGGGAGATTTCGGCGGCGGCAGCATGTTCCTTGTGATGGGCATTCTGGCTGCGATTTACGAGGCGAAGAACTCCGGGCAGGGGCAGGTCGTCGATGTTTCAATGGTCGAAGGCGCGGCCAATCTGATGCACCTGATGTATACCTTCCTCGCTGAAGGTACATGGCAGGACGAGCGCGGTGTGAACCTGCTCGACGGTGCGGCCCATTTTTATGACACCTACGAAACCGCCGATGGCAAATACGTCTCCATAGGCCCCATTGAACCGCAGTTTTATGCACTGTTCCTCGACCTGGTGGGCCTCGATCAGGACACCTTTGGCAATCAGAATGACAGCGCATCGTGGGAGAAAAAATCCGAGCTGCTTACCGAAGTATTCAAGCAGCGCAGCCGCGATGAGTGGTGTGAGCTGCTCGAGGGCACTGACGTATGCTTTGCGCCGGTATTGTCGATGCTTGAAGCACCGTTGCACCCGCACAATGTGGAGCGCAAGACCTTCCTTGAACTCGAGGGCGTGTTGCAGCCTGCACCGGCGCCGCGTTTCAGCCGTACTCCCAGTGCCGTGCCGAAAGCGCCCCGCGCAGCGGGCAGCGACAGCGAACAGGTGCTGAGGGATTCCGGCTACTCTGAAGAAAAAATTGCAGAGCTTCGAGAGCTCGGCGTACTGGTATAAGCGATTTTCGCAGTTGAGTGTCGCTGTTTAACGTCCTAATAAAAAAGGAGAAAACCATGTCTGATGAAGTGTTGGTAGAAGTAGAAGATGGCGTGATGGTGGTGACCATCAATCGCCCCAAAGCCAAGAACTCGGTAAACCGTGCAGTGGCCGAGGGCATTGCTGCGGCGATGGACGAGCTGGACAGCAACGATGAGATTCGCGCGGCGATTCTTACCGGCGCCGACAATACGTTCTGTTCGGGCATGGATCTGAAAGCTTTTGTGACCGGAGAGTTACCGGGTATCAAGGGCCGTGGCTTTGCCGGTTTGGTTGAGGCGCTGCCAAAGAAACCATTGATCGCGGCGGTTGAGGGCTACGCCCTGGCCGGCGGCTGTGAAATTGCCATTGCCTGTGATTTGGTGGTTGTCGCCGATAACTCGAAATTCGGTATTCCCGAGGCCAAGCGCGGTCTGGTCGCCGGCGCCGGTGGTTTGATGCGTCTGCCACGGCAGATTGCCCCGCGGGTGGCAATGGAGCTGGCGTTGACCGGCGACTTTATCGATGCCGCCCGGGCCTATGAGCTGGGTCTGGTCAACCGCGTTGTTGAGCCCGGTGCTACTCTGGCGGAGGCCAAGGCACTGGCGGCAAAAATTGCAGCCAACGGCCCACTGGCGGTGATCGCCAGCAAGCAGATTATTCACGAGTCCCAGGATTGGACCAACGACAATATGTACGCCAATCAATCACGAATTGCCAACCCGGTTTTGGCCAGCCAGGACGCCATTGAGGGGGCAACCGCCTTCGCTGAAAAACGTGCGCCGAACTGGCAGGGCAAGTAATTTTTTAACCTAACACGAGAGTAAAGATTATGACTGAAGCATGGATTATCGACGCCTGCCGCACTCCCCGCGGTATCGGCAAAGTAGGCAAGGGTTCTCTGGCCGGTATTCACCCCCAGCAACTGGGCGCGGCGGTACTGAAGGCGATTGCCGAGCGCAACAACCTCAACACTGCCGATGTCGATGATATCGTGTGGGGCACCAGCTCCCAGCGTGGCCAGCAGGGCGGCGACCTGGGTCGTATGGCGGCGCTGGATGCCGGCTACGATGTGCGCAGCAGCGCAGTCACACTGGACCGTTTCTGTGGTTCAGGCATCACTGCGGTCAATATCGCGGCCGCCAGCATCATGTCTGGAATGGAAGATGTGGTGATCGCCGGTGGTACTGAGATGATGTCCAACTACGGCACTGCAGGTAACGATCCCGCAATGTTTTTGGATGCTGGCAACCTCCGTCTGCGCGACGCCCACCCCCAGCCCCATCAGGGTGTGTGTGGTGACGCGATTGCCACTCTGGAAGGCATCAGCCGCGAAGACCTGGACAAACTGGCAGTGACCAGTCAGGAGCGCGCAGCCAATGCCATCGCCAACGGCTACTTCGACAAAAGCCTGATTCCGGTGTATCACGAAGACGGCACACTGGCTCTGGACAAGGAAGAGTTTCCCCGTCCGGGCACTACTTTGGAAGGGCTCTCGCAGCTGAAGCCGGCCTTTGAGCAACTGGCCTACCACCCGCTGGATGAGCATGGCACGACTTACGCCGGTCTGGTACAAAAAGCCTACCCCGATCTGAAAATCAACCATGTCCACCACGGTGGTAACTCTTCAGGTGTGGTAGACGGTGCCGCGGCACTGCTGCTGACTTCTCCCGAGTACGCGAAAAAGAACGGCCTCAAGCCCCGCGCGCGTATTGTGGCAATGGCCAATATGGGCGACTCGCCCACGCTGATGCTGAATGCCCCCGTGCCAGCAGCGAAAAAGGTATTGGAAAAAGCAGGCCTGACCATCGACGATATCGACCTGTTTGAAATCAACGAAGCCTTCGCTGTAGTTGCCGAGAAATTCATCCGCGATCTGAACCTCGACCGCGACAAGGTGAATGTAAACGGTGGTGCAATGGCTTTGGGTCATCCGATTGGCGCAACCGGCTCTATCCTGATCGGCACCGTGCTGGATGAACTGGAGCGTCGCAACCTCAAGCGCGGTTTGGTGACCATGTGTGCGGCGGGCGGTATGGCCCCTGCGATTATTATCGAGCGCATATAACCGACAAGGGACAGTGCAGATGCAAACGCGAATTACGGAAATGCTCGGCATACGCTACCCGATTATTCAGGGCGGTATGCAATGGGTGGGTCGCGCAGAGCTGGCCTCGGCGGTTTCGAACGCCGGTGGACTGGGTATTCTCACCGCGCTGACTCAGCCAACACCGGAGGATCTCTACAAGGAGATTCTGCGTTGCCAGGAAATGACCGATCAGCCTTTCGGGGTCAACCTTACCATTCTGCCAACGATTAACCCGGTGCCTTACGAGGAATATGTCGAGGCCGCTATTCGCGGTGGCGTGAAGGTGGTGGAAACCGCCGGGCGCAGTCCCGAGCCCTTTATGCCGATGTTCAAGGCCAACGGGGTGCGGGTGATTCACAAGTGTACCTCGGTGCGCCACGCGGTTAAGGCAGAAAAGGTCGGCTGCGACGCCGTCAGTGTTGATGGCTTCGAATGCGCCGGTCACCCAGGCGAAGACGATGTCACCAATATGATTCTGCTGCCTGCGGCCAAAGCCAAACTGAGCATTCCGATGATCGCCTCTGGCGGTATCGGCGATGCCCAGGGCATGGTGGCGGCCTTTGCCCTCGGTGCCGAAGGCATCAATATGGGAACGCGCTTTGTGGCCACCAGGGAAGCGCCGGTACATGATCGCGTAAAGCAGGCAATGGTGGATGCCGACGAGCGCCAGACGGCATTGATCTTCCGCACCCTGAATAACACCGCACGGGTATTCCGCAATGCCATTGCGGAGCAGGTGCTGGAAATCGAGGGCAAGGATGGCGACACCGATTTTGCCGACCTGCAACCGCTGGTAGCGGGTGTGCGGGGTCGTGAAAAAGTGCTTGAAGGGGGCGATACCGATGACGGTATCTGGACAGCGGGAATGGTAATCGGCTTGATCCACGATATTCCCAGCTGTGAAGAGCTTCTTCAACGCATGGTTACTGAGGCGAAGGAAATTATTGCCGAGAGGCTGTTAACCTCCTTTGCCGAGTAAAAAGCGGTAGCTTTGCCCGTGACATGTATGTGTCACGGGCTTTTTTTCGTCTGTCAGTTTTCCGCAAGCTGCTGGCGGTAGCTTTGTGGTGGTACGCCGGTCCAGGTTTTAAAGGCCCGGGTGAAAGCGCTCGTTTCGGAAAACCCGGTGCGCAGTGCGATCTGCTCAATGGTAAAGCTGGACTTGCCGAGGAAGTAAAGCGCTGTGTCGCGACGGCATTGGGTTTTGATGTCGTTGAAGGTGGTGCCCTCATGAGCCAGGCGACGGCGCAGGGTTTGCGGGTGCAACCCCAGGGTCTGGGCAATGTCTTCAATTCCCGGAGTACTGGTGAGTTGCTTGTTGATGATCAATCGCACCTCCGTTGACCAGCTTTTTTGTGGGTATTGCTGAACCAGAAATACCAGGTTAGGGTGCTTGAGAAACCGCCGTAGGGAGGTTTCGTTTTGCGACAGGGGCAGTTCCGCCAGACTGCGATGAAACACCAGTTCAGTGTGGGGTTTATTGAAAAAAATCGGCTGCCCCAGAAACAAATGCCGATATTCCGCGACATGGGCAGGGGCATCGTAGGAGAGATTTACCGCCTGCAGGGGAAGGTGCTGGCGAATCAGCCAACTGGCAAAGCGGTGGGCATTGAACAGTATCATCTCCCAGCCATAGATGCCGTAATCCTCAACTCCGTTGCCCGCCTTGACGCGCAAGTGCGCGAACTCACCGTCTATGATTAACTCGCTTTGAAAACCCCATTCAAACATCTGGAAAAAGCGGCAGTAGCGCGCGAGCGCATGGCCTAGTGAAGTGCAGTGGATCACCGAATGGCACATATTGGTCCAGGTGCCGGGGAGATAGGCCTGGGGGCCGTAGCCGACGAATTCGTCGCGCATCGCCAAGATGGTTTTGGTTTGCAAGCGGCCAAATTGCACAGCGGGTATGCGCGCGTCGGGCTGGGCCAGGAGGTCGGGTGCGATACCCGCGCTGCTTAACAGACTTTCCCTGCTAATACCGGCTTTTTCGACGTTCTCCAACACCGCCCGCGCAAAGTAGTTGGAAAGCGAAATATTGCGCATTGTACCGATGCTGCTCATGCGTGTTTGGCCCTCCAGGTGGTGATGTAACAGATTTTAGGTCAATGGCGCGCCGAAGATGCCCATGTTCCGGTGGGCTGAAAGGGCCGCGAAACGACAGCCGTGGTGCGCAGGCATTGTTATGAGTGCGCCTAGTTTAATGCAGAGCGGGCCGGCTTTGTATGCCTGGCTGTCCCCCGACACCATTATCGGCGGCGGGGGATCAATGGGGTCAGCTACGATTGAAGGGATCAGATACTGCGTTCACGCCCAGCCCAGAAGGGTTGGCGTAGTTCCCGCTTGAGAATTTTACCGGAGGCATTTCGAGGGAGCTCGTCGGTGAATATGACCCGCTTGGGGCATTTATACGAGGCGATCTGGTCTTTTGTGTGGCTGATAAGCTCGGCTTCGGTAACGGCGCTACCTTCTTTGAGTACCACCACGGCGGTAACCAATTCGCCCCAGTGGTCGTCGGGAATGCCGATCACCGCGGCATCGCTTACCGCCGGGTGGTTGAACACGGCATTTTCCACTTCAATCGGATAGATGTTTTCACCGCCGCTGATAATCATGTCTTTCATGCGGTCGAAGATATACAGATAGCCGTCTTCGTCGAGATAGCCGGCATCGCCGGTATGAATAAAGCCGTCGATCAGTGTTTCGGCAGTGGCAGCAGGATTGCGCCAGTATTCGAGCATGGTGGCGGGGCTGCGGATAATAATTTCCCCTACTTCACCGGTGGCCACATCGTTGCCGGTCTGGTCGATAATACGAAGCTCGGTGGTAGGAGTGGGCAGGCCCGCTGCGCGCAAACGCGGACTGCCGGGCTGGTGATCCTCGGGGGGCAAATGCACCACGGTGCCGCACAATTCGGTCATGCCGTAGTTTTGCACAAATTTGCATTTCAGCAGGGTCAGCGCCTCGAGCAGAAGGGCCTCGGGCATGGGCGCAGCGCCGTAGATCACATGTGAGAGGGACGACCAGTCGGCGTTTGCCGCACGGCTGTCCAGCAGTACGGCGCGCAGGGCGGCGGGTACCAGAAAGGTTCGCGTAATTTTATGGGCGGGCACCAGATCAATAAATGCGGCGGGTGAGAATTCGGGCACTATCACGCTGCATGCTCCGGCACGTAGGGCCATAAACGCAAGGCCAATACCGCCTACATGGAAAAAGGGCATAGCGAGCAGAACCTTGTCCTCGGGAGCTATTCGGTTCCAGGCCATGTTGGCCACTTCGTCGTAGACCCAGGGATCAAAAAAGGCCCGGTGGGGTAACACCACCCCTTTGGGGTTGCCGGTGGTCCCGCTGGTGTAGAGCTGCAAGGCGGGGGAATCGGCGGTAGCGGGCGTTGTTGCGCTGTTGCCTGGCGGCGTATCGCCTAACCAGCCATCCAGATTAGGCCAGTTTGGAGTGCTGCCGTCGATGACCACAACCTGTGTCAGTGACGGGGAGCTGTCGATAAGCTGTTCGGCAACGTCGGCAAAACCACTGTCAATAAACAGGCAGCGCATATCGCTGTCATTGCTGATGTAACTGAGTTCCTTGGCGCTGAGCCGCCAGTTCAGGCCCACCACCACTGCGCCGACATGAGTCACTCCCAGCAGCAGCTCGATATAGCGATCCGAGTTTTTGGCCAATATGCCGACCCTGTCCCCGGGGCCAATACCCGTCCCCTGGAGGGCCGTGGCGACGCTGTCGCGTTGCTGTTGCAGCCCGGAATAGCTCAATTGCCGCTCATTGAAGTGGGTGGCGATATGATCGGGCCGGCGCGTCGCGTGGTGGTCGATCAGTTCGCTGAAGGTACGTGCAGTCAGTGGCGTGTCCATGATTCCATCCAGTGGTTGTGAGTCGTGGGTAAGCTAAGCGGCTGGTGTCGCCGCTTCGGGGGCCAGTTTAGATGGGAGATTCCACCATGCCGCCGTCTACCGTGATGCACGTGCCGTTCATATAGCTACCCGCATGGGAGCTGGCCAGAAGCAGCAGCGGGGCGGTCAGGTCCTCCATTTGTCCCAATCGCCGTGCGGGGATACCGCGCACATAGCGTTGCCCGGACTCGGAGGCGAAATAGTCGCTGTTAATATCGGTGAGGAACCAGCCGGGGCACAGTGCGTTAACGCGAATATTCTTGCGGCACAGCTCCATGGCCATCGACTTGGTTAATTGGACAACACCGGCCTTAGACACGTTATAGGCCACCTTCATCACCCCGGTGTGCAGGCCATAAATGGAGCCGATGTTGACAATGGAACCGTCGCGGCCGCCTTCGACCATCAACTCTGTCGCCGCTTTGGCTACCCGCCATGCGCCGTTCAGGTTGGTTTCTACAACCCAGTTCCAGTCCTCTTCATTGGTGTCGAGAAAGGATTTGGGGTCGTCGGCCACCCCGGCGTTGTTAATCAGCACGTCGAGGCAAGCGTGTTCCTCTTTGATGGCAGCAAAGGCGGCGCTGACGCTGTCGGGGCTGGAAACGTCCATGGTGACTGCTGAGGCGCGACCGCCCTTGTCGCGGATGCTTTCGACGACAGCGCTCAGCTTGTCGGCCCGGCGTGCCGCGAGTACGACAATGGCACCCTCGTCGGCCAGAACATTGGCGAAGTGGACGCCGAGTCCGCTGGAGGCACCGGTCACCAGGCAAACTTTGTCGCTGAGTTGAAAGTGGTCAATGGTCATAAGGGGTTCCTTTCTGTGTTGCTTCTGAATTCTGATCGGCGAGGGCGGCGATCCGCCCTCGTGGTTATCTGTGCTCAGGCCTTGGCTTTTTTAGCCGGAGGCTTCTTCGCCGGGGCGGTTCGTGCGGCTTTTTGAGGTGCCTTGCTGGTCTTGGGTGTGGTGGCCTCCAGCAGCTCGCGGAAGGAGCTGTTGATGCACTGGTGATAAAAGTCGGGGTCGGGCAGCATTTCGCGACAGCAGAGGAACGTTAGCATCACGCTGCCGTGGTAGCTGTTTACGGTATGGAATAGTCCCGCTCCGTGCATGGGTGCGCCGGCACCCAGCCACAAACCGGCTTTGGCGCCGCACATATACATCGGGAAAGAAGGGCCGGGGACGTTGGTAATAATGGTGTGGAACACCGGCGCTTTGGTGCTCAGGCCGGTGGCGGCGACCACCCGCATTCCCAGTGATGCCAGGCCAGAGGGTATCGAGTTAACCACGGCGGACATCCGCTCGACGCCAATGGCGTTGGCGTAGGCCTTGCTCGCTACTGCGTCGGCGTGGATCAGCTTTAGTCGTTCAATCGGGTCGGTGATATCGGTACGCAGGAACAGTCGCATTCCCGCCACCTCATTGCCGCCGTCGGCATTGGTGTTGGCTTCGCTGCGAGTGTTGATTGGCACTCCGGCAACCAGCGACTGGGTGGGCAGTTCGCCTTTGGCGTCGAGGTAGCGGCGCATGGCTCCGCCAACGATAGACAGAATGACATCGTTCAGTGTGCAGTCACCCACGGTGTTTTTGATGTGTTTCAGGTCGTTGAGATCCATGCGCAGGCCGCCGAAGACCCGGTGGGGGGTGACTTCGTTGTTAAACCGCGTGCGTTCGGTCACGCTGTGATTAACAAAGGACTTGCCGTCAAAGCCCTGTTTGGCCTGGCGGCGAGACTTCACCGCGTGATTGACCACGCGAGCCAGCTTTTTGGGGGATTTGAACATGTTGAAATAGGCGTTTTTCAACAGGGCAAATTGGCTGGGGTCGTCTTCTCCCTGCCAGTTGTCGGCCTCGGTTATAACGGTCCCCTCGGGGCTGAGGTCGTGCAGGGCTTCGATGATCTGATTGCCGGTGGCGCCGTCAATGGCGCTGTGGTGAATCTTCAGGTACATGGCAAAGCAACCGGAAGGCATTCCGTTGATATTGTCGAGACCTTCAATAATGTACGCCTCCCAGGGCGGACGATTGAGGTCGATCGGTCGACTGTGCAGTCGCGCGAGCAAAATACAGAACTGGCGCCAGTCGCCGGGGTGAGGCAATGCGAGGTGGCGCACGTGAAATTCAAGGTCAAAGTTTTTGTCTTCCACCCAATAAGGGCTGTCCAGATTAAACGGGACTCGTACCAATTTACGGCGAAATACCGGCGACTTGTGAATGCGCTCGTTGAACTTGGCGAGGATGTCCTTGAAGCGCACTACCCCGTCGGGGGCTGAGCTGGGGTCATATATGAGGATGGGGCTGATATGGAGTGGAGTGTCAGTACTCTCGTTATAGATGAATATGGAATCAAACTGCGACAACTGCTTCATATCAAATATCCTTTTTAAATTGACGTGCACAACCTGAGTAAAACCTGCCACTGCCAAATAGTGACGACCTGTTATTTTTTAGCTACGCATTGATCGCAAGATTACACATTGAATGTTTTCTCTGTGTACTTGTAGTGCGGTTATTAATGCTCCGGCAGAGTATTTAGTTTGCTTGATCTGGCTTGCCCAGTTCAATGCTTTAGGGCGTTATGCGGCAAAGATTCGCGGGAATTACGCAAACAAAAATCAAAAGCCGGGGCCGCATCAGCTCTGCTTATTTTGCCGTATTAGCCCTGTTTATCGCCGAGGTGTTTTGGGGTGATTTTTCGCGCTCGTTGTGACAGTGTATCCCGCCGCGCAATGCACAAAAATGTGTATTGATTGACCGGCATGAACAATGTGGCGATGTTTGTGGTGGCAAATAAATAACGACTCGTCAGTAATGAGTCGCGATGACGGCTGGATGGCTGGTGCGATCCTCGGTCGTCACCTTCGGTGTTGGCAGAAAGCTAAAGGTTCGTGTGACAATTAAAACTAATTGTAGTAGATTTATGTAAAGGCTAGGTGTCGGCCGATGAGGATGAAGAATGAATAGCTTGGACTTTGATTGGTCGCGGATAGATGAACTGCCACTGGGATCACTGCGGGTCGTCGATGTATCAGATGACGGTCGCGGCTATGCCGGTCGTCTGCTGGCTGATATGGGCGCGGATGTGCTGTTGGTGGAACCCCCCGAGGGTCGTGCAGGCCGGCGGGCTGCGCCAATCGTTCAGGGCCGGAGCTGTCAGTTCGAGGTGGAAAACTGCAACAAAAAAAGCCTGTGCCTGGACTTGTCAGCCGATGAGGGTATCGCGACTTGCAAGGCCCTGATCGCGAACTGTGACGTGGTCATTCTGGGCAGAGAGAGTATTGCTTCCGGGCTGAAACCCGCCGAGCTACGTCAGGACTACCCTTCGGTAATCGTAGTGGCGATCACCGATTTTGGTCTGACCGGTCCGTGGTGTGACTGGCAGGCGACCAATGCCGTATTGATGGCGGAAGGGGGCGTATTGGCGCGTTCCGGAATCAAGGGGCACGACCCACTGCTGCCACCGGGTAACCTCGCCGATGTAGCGGCCTCGGTGCAGGCCTGCTGGGCGATTATGCTGGCACTGTGGCAGCGTCAGGGTACGGGCAGCGGCAATCTGCTGGATTTCTCCCTGCTGGAGGCCACCGCGCAAATACTTGATCCCGGTCTGGGAGTTACCGGTAGTGCCGCCGGGGGCAAGAGTGCCACGAAAATGGCGACCCTGGGGCGCCCGCCGGTAGGCAAGCTGTACCCGATATTTCCCTGTGCCGATGGTCATGTACGAATCTGCGTACTGAACCCTCGTCAGTGGCAGGGCATGTCTGACTGGCTGGGTGCAGATCACCCCTTCCGCGATCCGAAATATGGCCGCCTGGCTGAACGTTTCGCGGTAATACGTGACATCAATGCGCTGATATCCGAGTTGTTCAGCAAATTTACCGCTGAGGAACTGGTCAGCGAAGGGCAGCGCCGGGGAGTGCCGATTGCCGCGGTGTCTACACCACAGCAAGTGTTGGCTAACTCACACTTTAAGGCGCGAAAGGCTTTCGTTGACTATCCTCTGGATAATGCCGTCGGACGCCTTGCGTCGGGCTTTTTCGAAGTGGACGGGCTGCGGCTGGGGCCGAGGTTTACCGCCCCCGAGGCAGGCGAGCACCAGCCTGAGTTGGAAGCGCTGATCACCGAACAGCGCACAGCGCAGGCGGGGCCGACACCAGCGCGCAAACGCCCCTTTGAGGGGCTGCGGGTGCTGGATCTTGGGGTCATTGTGGCCGGTGCTGAGTTGGGCAGAATGTTTGCCGATCACGGCGCAGAATTGATCAAGGTGGAAAATTCCGCTTTTCCCGACGGCTTGCGGCAAACCACCGACGGCAGTCCCATCAGCGAGTCCTTTGCCCAGGGCAGTCGCAACAAGCTATCGCTGGGTTTAAATTTGCGCCACGAGCAGGGGCTCAAGTTATTTGAACAACTGGTGGCGAAGTCCGATATTGTGCTGACTAATTTCAAGCCGGGCACCATGGAATCTCTGGGCATTGGCTACGAGCGCCTGTGCGAATTGAATCCGCGAATCATATTGGTGGAAAGCAGTGCTCTTGGTAACACTGGTCCGCTGGCAAAAAGCATGGGTTACGGCCCACTGGTCAGGGCGTCGTCGGGGCTGACCGGACTGTGGCGCTACCCTGAACTCGCGGACAGCTATAGCGACAGCACCACTATTTTTCCCGACCACCTCGCGGGTAGGTTGGCCGCAATTGCCGTGGTGTCGGCGCTGTGGCGCAGAGAGACAGAGGGGCGGGGGGCGAAGGTGGTCCTGTCGCAGGCAGAGGCGATTCTCAATTGCATGGCAGCCCCCTTCCTGCGGGAGTCGCTGAAGCCGGGTAGCCTGCAAGCGACGGGGAATGTCGATGTCTTTCATGCACCGTCCGGGGTCTTCCCCTGTGCCGGTGATGACCAGTGGTGTGTTATCGATGTACGCAATGAGCAACACTGGCGAGCACTGTGTGAAGCAACCGGTTATAGCGATTGGCTCGGTGATGCAAACCTGGCAAGTGCAGAGGAGCGTGTCGCGTGTCGCGAGGCCCTCCACGAGCGCCTTGCCAAATGGACCCGTGCGCGGGAAGTCGAGGCGGTGGTAGAACAGTGTCAACAGGCGGGGGTGCCGGCGGGTAAAATGCTGCGTCTAGTCGAGTTGCCACAGCATCCTCAACTATTGGCCAGGCACTTTTTCCGCACCTTTGAACAGCCGGGTCTGGGGGAGTTACTCACCGAAAACAGCCCTGCGGGCATCAGTGAGTTACCCGACCCGAAATTGCGGCCGGCACCGCTACAGGGGCGCGACACGCGTTTGCTGGCTGAGTCGGTGCTGGGTTTGTCGGTTCAGCAGATTGAGCAGTATATTGCCGAGGGTGTTCTGGAAGCCGCTGATTGAGTGGCAGGGCCGGGTCGGGCTGACTGAATCAGTCGACCGGCAACCCCAGCTTGCTGCGCAGCCCGGGAAGAATAAAGTCCTCGACAAGTTGCTTGAGCTTGTCGAGGGAGCAACCGGAGTCGATATAGAGCCGGGCGAGGGTGGCCTGATTGATCACTATCCACTCGGTAATTTCGGCGCTGTTTTTTCGGAAACAGCTGGAATCCATATCGAAATGGTCTTCAATAACAGGTAGCCAGGCGCGCTCTATATGACCCCGTATTGATGACATCGTGTCACCGAAAACTGCGCGGTACACATACTGACTTTCAATAAAATAGGCGATGGTGCCGTCTTTGGCAGCGAGTTTTGCGGCGGCGGTGCAATAATAAACAAGAGCATCGTCGATATTGTGATAGTCGCGCAAGCGGGTTGCCATCAGTGTATTGAATTGTTTTGATCGGTGGCTGACCAGGGCGTCGATGAGGGCATTGCGGTTGCCAAACAGGCGATACAGGCTGATTCGGCTGATACCCGCCGCTGAGGCGAAATCGTCCATGCTGCACTTTTCTATATCGTGGTCGCGGATATAGGCCATTATTTTTTCAATAATGTTTTCTCTTGAGTCGAGGCGTGCTCGCTTTGTGGAAGCTGGCATAACACATTGATCCAATAAGCATTATTAAGTGAATGGCGCGTAGTCAAAAGCCGTGCCAATGCGACGGGGATAATAGAGCATGTTGCTGGATTCTATGGCAATTTTAGAACTAAATCTAATATCGTTAAATTATTTTATCGAATGACGATAGATTTAGTTGACCCGCGCTTGGTACGAATTTAGAATCCTGTATCAGTAAGGTTTAATTGTGAAAGATTTGCATCGGCTTGTCGCGGATAATTGTCCAGTCCAAGTGGTACGACAGCCGATGTGTTCATAACTTTAATAAAAGGGATGGCTAAGCGTGAATATATTTAATTCCCCCCGTCGGCAGATGACTCCCGGTTTTACCGTCAATGCTTTGGTGCTAGCTGTGGGCGCGGCGATTTTTGGCGCCGGCAGCGCGATTGCCCAGGATGCGGGCGAAGAAAAGAAGCGTCCCGCAAACCGTTTGCTTGAAGAAGTGATTGTTGTCGCGCAGAAGCGACAGGAAGATGCCCAGGACGTGCCTATTGCACTGTCTGCATTTAGTGAGCAAAAGCTCGACGCCATGGGTATTGATGACCCGAAGGATCTGGCTCAGTTTACTCCGGGTATGTACTACGGGCAGACGGTTAACTTCGCGGTAATCTATATTCGCGGGGTGGGTAGTGATGCCTTCCTGCCAGACTCTGACCCAAGTGTGGCAACGTATATCGACGGCATTTACTACCCCTTTGCTAACGGTCAATCTCAGGCGTTTGGTGCGGTTGAACGCATCGAGGTATTGAAGGGCCCACAGGGTACCCTGTTTGGTCGGAACTCCACCGGTGGTGCCATCAATATAATTACCAAGAAGCCCGGTGTAGAGCCTGAGGCATCGGTACAGGTCGTCAGCGCCCCGCGTTTTGACGACAACAGCGTACGCTTGTACGGCAGCTACCCGATTGCCGACTGGCTTGCGGCCAGCGTGTCCTACACTCGTAGCGAATCAGAAAACTACTATGACGGTACCCGTGGCGACGGCGCCGGTGGCAGCGAGCCCTTTCCCGACGAAGAAGCCGAGGGCGTGCGTTACAAACTGCGTATCTCGCCGACCGATAACATCGATTTCAATGCGGCCTACATCAAATTCGATCAGTACGGGGTGAGTTCAACCGCCATGCCTAACGTTGCACCCAGTGCACTGTCCCGGGCTCAGGGTATTGAAGCGGAAGAGCGTGACCACCATGTTGATGTGGATGTGCCGAGCTATTTCGCGTTGGATAACGAAGTGCTTTACGGTGAAATCGAGTGGCGCACCGACTGGTTTGATGTCAAAGTGCTGGCCAGTAAGCAGGATATCGTGACTGATAACGTATACGACTTTGATGGTTCTGATACGCCGTTTATTACCTTTGACGCCAAAGGCCAGTTCGCTGACGTTAAAACCCAGGAAATCCAGTTTCTCTCCAATGAAAGTTCACCACACTGGCTAGAGTGGATTGTGGGTGCTTATCATATCAATCAGTTGTCTGGCTTCCCCCTTAACCGCCTGTCGGCGTTGGGGTTGGACTTCAGCGATGGTTCCTTCCTCGGTGTGCCTCTGCCGCCTGCAGCGGTTGATTTCGCCCAGAGCAACCCCTTGTTGGGGGCGCTGCCGGACGGTGGCTCACTGGCTTTGGTGTCAAAACTAAGCACCGACTCGACCGCGTACTTCGCCCAGACCACCCTCCACTTTGCCGATTGGGTTCACCTGACGTTGGGTGGCCGCTATCAGGAAGAAGACCGCCGTGTGGTGGAATCCAGCATTAACACCGCCAATAATGACGGCTCGATTACTGAAATCCAGCAATTTGATCGTCCGCGGCAGTTGGATAATAACTTCTCACCGAAGGTGACCCTTGGTATTAATCCGGTGGAAGATATGTTGGTGTATGCGACCTATACCCAGGGGTACAAGAGCGGTACTTTCAATACTGTTAACGTTTATGACCAGCCCGAGTATGTTGAACCCGAAGTGGTAACCACCATGGAGCTGGGCTTGAAATCCCAGTGGTTTGACAACGCACTGACCTTTAATGCGGCTATTTTTGAAAATGAAATTGACGAGCTGCAAGTACAGTTTATCTCGTTGTTGAGTGGTGGTGCGGTGTCCCTGGAAAACGCCGGTGGCGCGAAAATTCAGGGCCTCGACTTTGATGTGCAGTGGGTGCCCATGCCGATGTCCAACCCCGGTCTGGTACTGGCTTTGAGCGGCTCCTACCTGGATTCTGAATACACCTCCTACGTTAATGGTAGTGGTTACAACGAAGGCGATGGCCTGTACAACAACGGTAACGGTGACTTTACCGGCAACCGGGTTACCCGTACCCCTGAATTCAGTGGCAGCTTCGGCTTTAACCAGGCGTTCTCGTTCTTCGACGCCGGCGAATTCGAGCTGAATTCAACCGTGTACTACAACGACGGTTTCTACTATCTCGCCCAGAACTCGCCGATCTCCTTTGAGGAAGATTACTACGTAGTGGATGCGTCGCTGAGCTTCCTGCACTTCGACAGTAACCTGCGGGTAACGGCTTACGGTAAAAACCTGAATGATGCCCGTTACACCTACTCCCAGTTCCATACCGATGCGGGCCGCTCGGATTATCTGGCGCCGCCCACTACCTACGGACTGCGGATTAATTGGGAATACTAAAGGCTGCAACGGTCTGACAGGCAGAAACTCAAACGCCTGTCAGGCACCCAGTACATAGACCCGCTTTGCGCGACAGTCATCTGTCGCGCTTTTTTTTGTCTGGATTTCGTCGCAGTGTTGGCGGGTTGGTGTGACGTGTTCTGTACGCGGGGTTGCCGCGCGGGTGCGCGGCATTCATTTCCAAGTGGGGGCTTGTCCTACTGAGGGGAGGGCGGCAGGGCTTACTGGTAGGGCGGTTCGTCCACCCAGGGAAAGAAATCCGGCATGTCTTTTGAAACCTTGTCAGTAAAGCGTGGCGGACGTTTTTCGAGGAAGGAGTCGATACCTTCCCTGGCGTCATTGCTGCGTCCCCGCCAGGCGACAGCGCGACTGTCGAGGCGATGGGCCTCCATCGGGTGCTGCATATTGAGGCCCTGCCATAGCATTTGTCGTATCAGGGCAATGGACACCGGTGCGCAGTTGTCGATCAACTCGCGGGCGATGGCTACTGCCGCGGGAATAAGTTCGTCTTCGGCGTAGATCTCACGCAGCAAACCGCCTTCCTTTAACTCCCGGGCGGGCACCAGTCGGCCACTGTAGCTCCACTCAAGTGCGCGGGAGATACCCACAATGCGGGGAAGGAAGTAGCTGGATGCCGCTTCCGGAACAATGGCGCGGCGGGCGAACACAAATCCTGCGCGGGTTTTGTCGGTGCCAAGCCGAATGTCCATCGGCAAGGTCATGGTGACGCCCACGCCGACTGCGGCGCCATTGATCGCCGCGATAATGGGCTTGAGGCTACGGAAAATTCGCAGCGTAACCAAACCGCCGATATCCCGAATCGACTCTGCGGCGTAGTTCAGGCTGCCATCTTCGTTGACGACGGCGTCTTCGCCGCTGATGTCGGCGAAGGTGTCGCTGCCGCCCTCGAGGTCGGCTCCGGCACAAAAGGCCCGGCCTTCGCCGGTGACGATAACGGCCTTCACATCGTCGTCGGCATCGGTACGGTCGAGCAGACCGATAAAGTCCCGGGCCATTTTCGGGGTAAAGGCGTTGAGCTTTTCGGGCCGGTTAATGGTGATAAAGGCTATGCCGTCGTCAACCCGGTATTTCAGTGTATCGTTTTCACTCATGTGGCTTGCCTCCTTTACAGTGTTATAGATCGGCTCGGCCAAACAGCGCTGAGCTGACAGTGGGTGCACCGGGGCCACCTGCGAGCAAACACACCCTGGCGTCGGCAACGGGGTTGGCAGATTCACCGCGCAGTACCCGTACCGATTCGACCGCCGTACCAAAGCCGTGGATAAAGCCCTGGGCGAAATTGCCGCCGGAGGTGTTTACCGGCAGTGCGCCGGAGGGAGCAATCAGGTTTTCAAAACGGACGAATTCCTCGACATTGTCGTAGCTGCAAAAGCCGTGGTCGATCAGCGAGGCGATGCCCTGGGCGCTGAAGTTTTCGTAGAGCTGGACGACGTCAACATCGCTTGGGGTCAGGCCGGTTTGCTCCCACAGGCGTTTGGCGACCGGGCGGAAGCCCGCCGAATCGTAGTGGGTGTCGTTTTCCAGCAGGTCGCCCCAGCCTTTTTCGCAGCCGTTGGCCACGCCGAGCAGACGTACCGGTGGCTTACGCAGATCCTTGGCGACATCGTCGGCCACCAGCACAATGGCGCCGGCGCCGTCGTTTTCCCGGGAGCAGTCGAACAGTCGAAAGGGCTCGGCAATCCAGCGGCCATTGCGATAGGCGTCGATGTCCAGCTCTTTGCCGTAGCTGGTGGCCTCGGGGTTGCGCGATCCATGGTAGTAGGACGCGCGTACCAGTTCTTCGGTAATCGCATTGGAAATGCCGTGATACTCAAACATGCGCTGGGCGCGCAGGGCGCAGATTTGTGCCGGAGCAATCAAGCCTGCGCCAATAATATGATCGTTGAGGTGGTGACGCATGACAGCCGCTGACATTCGGCCGCTGTTGTCCTGTACCAGTGCGCGAAAGACCACCACTGTTCGTGCCTGGCCGCTGCCAATGGCCGCTGCGGCCAGACCAAAGGCCGCGGCGATGCCGCCGCCGCCACCACCCCACACCTGGGTGTTGATGCACAGGTTTTTGGTGCCGAGGTCGGACATCAGCCGCACAGGCTCATTTTTGTCGTCGCCGTAGGAAACAAAGCCGTCGACGTCGGCTGGATTAATACCGGCATCTTCGCAGGCATCGACTATGGCCTGCACCAGTACGCCCTGTTCCGGCATGGGTGCTTCACCGCGTTTGTATTGACGCAGGCCGACACCGACGGCAGATACGCCGCCGCAAAATTTCTGTGTGCTCATTGTGCCGCCTCCGTAGTGGTGTTACCGGGTTGCCAGCGCCATGCGGGTATGGATTCGCCATCGACCTCGCAGTGAAACAGCTCGCCCTCGACAGCCATGCCAATGGCGGGTTGTTTATCGCTGTTTGCGGCAAGGTGGCCCAGCAGGCGCAGGTTGCCGGCCTCGGCCAGTTCAACGACAACGCTGACGTAGGGCAGGGGTAGTCCCTTGGGTGCGCCGAAGTCGTAGTGGCTGCGGGTCCAGCTGTAAATCCGGCCCCTGGGCGTCACTTCCCGCCATTGTTGCTCCCAGCTGCCACATTCGCCGCAGCGCCACACCGCAGGCCAGTGCCATTGACTACAATCACTGCATTGCTGAAGTTTCAGTTGCCCCTGCTGTAGTGCTTGCCAGTAGGGTGCGTCTGCACCGAGCCCTTTCATACGCTGCTCCTGTCGCTGATTTTATTGACGTATTGGATTGCAGAAAGGATACTAAGAGTTGAATCTATTGTCATTAGATTTATGTGATGGTTCGCCACTTACGCCAATAGCCAACGGCAATAACAAAGGAAATATTATGATCGATCTCTATCACAGCGCCGGTACACGTTCCCTGCGATGCCTGTGGGCATTGGAAGAATTGGGTGTGGCATATCAGCTGCATTCCCTGCCATTTCCGCCGCGCTTGAAAGCGCCGGAATTTTTGCAAATCAATCCCGCTGGCACTCTGCCGTTTATGGTTGATGGCGATACCAGGATGAGTGAGTCCGGTGCCATTCTGCAGTATCTCGACAGTCGCTATGGCGAAGGCGAGTTGTCGGTAGAGCCGGCCAGCGCCGAGTTCGGAAATTTTCTTGAATTTCTGCATTTTGGCGAAGCTTCGTTGGCAATGCCGCAGTCGGTAGTGTTGCGCTATCAGTATTTTATGCCCAAGGAGCTGCGCCAACCGGCAGTGGCCAAGGACTATCAGGAAATGGTGCTCGGCCGGCTGCCGCGACTCGAACAGCAGTTGGCGGGCCGCGACTACCTGTGTGGGGAGTTCAGTCTGGCGGATATTTCGGTGGGTTACGCTTTGATTCTCGGCGAGACTTTTGGGGTGTCGGAGCACTACCCCGAAGGGGTAAAAGCGTATTTATCGCGCCTGAAAGAGCGCGCGGCATTGCAGCGGGCGCTCGAGAAAAAATAACCGCGTTTAGCGGCAATTATTGCTCCACTGCTTCTGTCTGACGTCGCTGAGCGATTATTGAATACACCGTGCGGAGCGCTGCTATAACAGCGCTTTACCGGCGCGGTGTCACCCTTCGTTTTCTTCTTTTTGTCTTATTTGTTACCGCAATTTTTGTCGTCGGCCTGTTCGCGCGAGGGAATTGCCGTGCGCCGGATTTTTGAAAATTATGTTGACGCTGAACCCCGAAAATTCTTCCGGTGAAAGTGTGCTTGGGACAATAAAACTATTGACATTAGATAATGCGCTGGTTAGCCTTTGTGTCATGTCATAGGAGTCCGGTCGTGCGGGCCGACGATGGCCAGTGCGTGAGCATTGGCAGTGAGCCACATTACGAGGAATACAGCATGCAGCAGAATGCTAACGATAACGCTACAGCGCCTTTGGGTTTGACCGAGAGCCAGTGGGAGGCAATTTGTGCCCTGCGTCCCGCCGATGAGGCGATAAGCCCCACCGCGGAAGGCCAGCGTCCAGCGTCGATTTATTTCAGCGAAGAGCGCTATAAGGCGGAGATCGAACAGCTGTTTAAAAAAGTGCCCCTGGTCGCGGCACCCTCCTGTTATTTGAAACCCGGTGAGTCCCTGGCACAGGATGGCTACGGTATACCCATGCTACTCACTCGCGATAAAAACGGCGTGGTGCGGGCCTTTGTTAACGCCTGCCGTCACCGCGGGTCAAAGATTGTTGAGGGCAACGAGCCGGTTGCGAGTGCGCGCCTTTCCTGCCCTTATCACGCATGGACCTACGCCACTGACGGGCGCTTGATCGGCATTCCCCGCCCCGAAACCTTTCCCTCAGCGAAGAAGTGCGAACTTGGGCTGGTGACATTGGAATGTTACGAAGCCGGCGGCATGATCTGGGTGGGTATGGACCCCAAGGAAAAACCGGGTCTGCTGGAAGGTAGCGATCAATTGCACGCCGACCTTGAAGCCTTTGGTTTGCACACCATGCATATGTATGGCCGCCGCACTTACGACTTGAAAGCGAACTGGAAATTTGTGATGGAGCCCTTCCTGGAGGCGTATCACATTCAGCGTTTACACGCAGACTCCATCGCCGATATGTTCCTCGATGTGCCCAGTGTCTACGGCTTCCTTGGGCACCACCAGCGGCAGACCTCGGGCAAGGCCAACTTCAGTCCTGACCTGCTCAAAGGCAATATTGATAATTTGCACAAATATATTACCCACGCTTATCTGTGTTTCCCGAACACTGTGGTGATTACCAGCCCCTACTATATGAGCATAATGATATTGATGCCCCGGGGTGCGAACCGCACGGTTGTGGACTACTTTATGCTGACCAAGTCCGAGCCGGACAGCGACAAAGCAAAAGAGCTGTTTGCCCGCTCCTTTGAGTTGATTCACGAGGTATTTGGCGGCGAGGATTTCCGTGCGGCAGAGTTGCAAACGGCGGCGCTTGGTAACGGAAATAGTGGTGTGGAGACATTGTACTTCGGCGGTCTGGAAGAAATGATAACGCCCTTCCACGAGTCGATTGAATCGTTCCTGGATAAGCCGGAAAGCTGAGACGTCGGTTGCGCCGTCCAACAATAACAACAGTCCCGCCATTGCGCGGATGCGAGACAACGACCATGCATGAGTTCGATTACATTATTGTCGGCGCCGGTGCGGCGGGGTGTGTACTGGCCCACCGCCTGTCAGAGGACCCCTCGGTGTCGGTAGCCCTGCTTGAAGCCGGCGGCCCCGATGGCAACCCGCTGGTACATATGCCCAAGGGCATCGGTAAATTGATGACCGACCCCAAGCACACCTGGTCGTATGTTGCTGAGCCAGAGGAGAGCAATGGCTTTCAAACCGACGAGAACTGGGCCAGGGGCCGAGTACTCGGCGGCTCCAGTTCTCTGAACGGACTGATGTATGTACGTGGCCAACCAAGTGACTTCAATGAGATTGCCGCGCAGAGCAGCGATGACTGGGCCTGGCCGCATATTGCCGCCGCCTATAAAGCCCTTGAAAGTCACGAGCTGGGAGCCGACGACAGTCGTGGCGACAGCGGACCATTAAAGGTTACGCTGGCGGACCGCCGCACACCGCTCACAGAGGCAATGATAGAGGCCGGCGTGAGCATGGGCGTGCCACGGCTGGAAGACGTTAATGCGCCCACCGATGCGCCCTGTATTGGCTATGCTTCACGAACGATTTATCAGGGCCGTCGCCAAAGTGCGGCGGTTGCCTTTGTTCACCCTTATAAAGACCGCGCCAACCTGAAGGTGTTTACCCATATTCTGGTAGACCGGGTGGAGTTCGAGGGTGATCGTGCCTGCCGGGTTGTGGCCATTGACGAAAAATGTGGTGCAGCGGTGGAGTTCAATGCCCGCCGGGAGATTATTATTGCCGCCGGGGCGATGGCCTCGCCAGGTATTTTGCAGCGCTCAGGCATTGGGCCGAAAGCGGTGCTGGACGCCGCCGGTATTCCGCTCAAGGTAGACAGCCCCGATGTGGGCAATAAGCTGATCGACCACCGCGGATTGATCGTGCAGTGGAAGCTCAATGCGCCACTGTCGGAAAACCGCGAATACGTTGGACTGCGTTTGTTAAAAAATGTGCTCCAGTATTTTCTGAACAAATCCGGCCCCATGTCATCCGGTGCCTACGAGGTTGGAGCCTGGTTTAAATCCTCGGACGATGTGCCGCGACCCGATGTCCAGTTTCTGGTAGCGCCTTTCAGCTTTGATTTACCCAGTGGCCGGGAAAAACTCGAAACCTTCCCCGGCATGAGCATTATTGCTTACCCCCTGCGGCCAACCTCAGAGGGCAGCATTCATATCCGCAGCCGCGACCCCCGCGATCCGCCGATTCTGCGGCCGAACTATCGCAGCACTGAGAGTGATCGTGAGCTGATGGTGAAAACCGTTCATCTCGCCAGGGAATATGCCCGGCAGCCAGCGCTGAAGCAGTTTATTGAGGCGGAAACTTACCCGGGTAATCAGTGCGCCAGCGACGACGATATTATCGCGGCCTACGATGAGTACGGCACCTGTGGCTATCACGCTGTGGGTAGCTGTCGCATGGGCAATGACGCGGCGTCGGTGGTAGACCCTGAGTTGCGAGTGCGCGGTGTGACCGGCCTGCGAATAATGGACACATCGATTATGCCGCAAATTCCCTCGGGAAATACTAACGGCCCGACAATGGCGATGGCGTGGCGCGCCGCAGATATTATTCGACGCGGCGACTGAACCCCATACCGGCAGTGGCTTTCACTGCCCGGAACTCTATGCGAGAGATCAATGAACTTCGATTACACAGAAGAACAGGAATTACTGCGCACCAGTCTGCGGGCCTATCTGCGCGATCACTACAGTTTCGAGCAGCGTCGGCAATGGATCGCGACGACGGAGGGGCGCAATTCCAAGGTGTGGCAGGATTTTGCTGACCGGCTTGGTATTCTCGGTCTGGCGGTCGCAGAGGACGATGGCGGTATCGGCGGTGATGCGGTCAGTTGCATGGTGGTAATGGAAGAGCTGGGGCGTAGCCTGGTGGTCGAACCCTATCTGGAGTCTTCGCTGCTTGGCGTGCGTATTCTCCAGCGCAGCGGCAATTCAGCCGCCAGGGCGCTGTTGGCCGGAGTGGTGGATGGTAGCGAAATTATTGTTCCCGCATTGAACGAAGCCGCCAGCCGGTTTGATCTGCACAAGGTGCAGGGGCGGGCACAGTCCGTGACCGAAGGCTTTCTGATTGATGCGAGTAAAATCGTCGTGCGCGGTGCGCCCTGGGCGAGCCGTTTTATTGTCAGCGCCATACTCAATGACGAGCTGGCACTGTTCCTGGTCGATGCAAGCCAAGCCGGTTTAACCATCAATGCCTACCCCTGTATCGACGGTGGTCGTGCCGGGGACCTTGCCATCGTTGCTGCCACCGTGAATAGCGACGCCTTGCTTGCCACTGGTAGTGAAGCAGAGACGTTGTTGGCGGAAGTTCAGGATCTGGCTTCGGCAATGCTGGCGGCGGAGTCCCTGGGGGTAATGGCCCGCATGCACGAAGATACCGTTGAATACACCAGGCAACGCCGTCAATTTGGCCAGCCGATTGCCAACTTCCAGGCCCTGCAACATCGAATGGTAGATATGTATATGCAGCTGGAGATGGCGCGCTCGGCGACGCTGTCAGCGGTGTTGCGCCAGGGTGAGGAGGTCGCCGAGCGGGCACTGGCAGCATCTGCCGCGAAGGCGACAATCAATGAAGCCTGTCAGTTTGTCGGTCAGAATGCGGTGCAGCTTCACGGCGGCATGGGCATGACCGATGAACTTGCGGTCAGCCACTATTTCAAGCGCGCCACCGCCATTGAAACCCAGTACGGCAGTCGCGACTATCACCTGTTACGTCACGCCGACATTCGGCGCAGCGCGTGATAAGCACTATTCAGCAGAACGTCACTACCGGAGAGCTGGACATGGACACTGCGGTTGCTCAGTCAATTACCGATATTTTTCATACGCAACGGGCTGCGCATCAGGCCTTGCCTATGCCGGATCGCAACTGGCGACTGGCGCGTATCGCCCGCTGTGTCGATTTTGTTGTTGAGCAACAGGAGGCCATCGTAGAGGCAACGATTGCCGACTGGCAGCACAAGCCCGCCTCCTTCGTTAAGGCGATGGAGCTGCTACCGGTATTGAATCACGCCAAGCACATCCGCAAACATCTGGCCGGGTGGATGAAGGATGCACCCCGAGCGGCAGACTTTCCCTTCAACCTGATGGGGGCGAAAGCCTTTGTGCGTTATCAACCCTTGGGTGTCGTGGGGGTGATGGTGCCCTGGAACGGACCTGTGGCGATGGCGATGGTCGCGGCGATGGATGCCTTTTCCGCAGGTAATCGCTGCATGGTGAAAATATCGGAATTCTCGCCCCATGTGGCAGCCATGCTGGAGCAGCAAATCCCCCAATATTTCGACAGCAGTGAACTCGCTATCGTCACTGGCGAGCTGGAGGTCAGCCAGCAATTTGCGGCGCTGCCCTTCGACCATTTGATGTACACCGGCAGTAGTGGCACTGCCAGGCATATCATGGCCGCCGCGGCGAAGAACCTGACTCCCGTGACCTTGGAACTAGGCGGCAAATCGCCGGTGATTGTCGATAGTGATTGCGACATCGACTACGCGGCGCAGCGTACAATGAGTGGGCGGCTGATCAATACCGGGCAGGGCTGTATTACCCCGGACTATGTGTTGATCGAAGCGGCCCGTCTCGAAGATTTTTTAGCGGCGGCAGAGGCTGCGACCCGGGAGATGTATCCCCTGTCACTCGGCGGGCGCGACTACGCGGCCATCGCCACCGACGCCCATTACCAGCGTATGCTTAGCCTGCGTCAGGAGGCCCTGGATTCCGGCTGTCGCTGCATCGAGATTGATGTGGGCGGCGAATCGGCCAAACGCCAGGTTAACCCGTTGATCGTGGTGAACCCTCCCGCTGACAGTCGTTTGGCCACGGAGGAAATCTTCGGGCCGATACTGGTAGTGTTCACCTGCGATGGTCTTCAGGGAGCGATTGATCATATCAATCGAGGGGAAAAGCCGCTGGCCCTGTATTACTTCGGTAACGAGTCTGACAAGCAACAACAGGTGCTGGATCAGACCTCTGCCGGGGGTGTGGCAATCAACGAAGTGATGATGCAGTTGATGATGTCACAGCTGCCCTTTGGCGGTGTGGGTCACAGTGGCATGGGCAGTTATTGGGGCGGCCGAGCGGGCTTTGATCGCTTTTCCCACGCCAAGTCGGTGTTCCGTCAGGGCTGGTATAAAAAACTGGGTGCAATGATGGATCCGCCTTATGGCAGCACCATGGAAAATATGCTGAAGATGCAGCTCAAAAAACCAAAATAACACCGCGCTGAACGGGCGGCCCTTCGCCGCCTGTCCCGAGTGGACAGTGCCTGTGGCGCATTGGTCGACGACGGGGAATGGGTGCAGGGCTTTCATAAATCTGTGATACGCAAATCTGTCATGGGCACGATTTATGCTGGCCTTATTACCAAGCGGGTATCGTATTACGACGTCGATAGCTGTCTGGTGTCCCCAATAATTCCCTAATACTCGTATTCGGAGCCGTCATGCCTGTGTCTATTCGAAGCCTTGTCGTCATTGCTGCCTTAGTGGTGCTACCGCTGTCGGCATCAGCCTACTCCCTCAAACATACCCTGAAAACCGGCACGATAGCCTTTGGATCATGCCTGAAACAGTGGCAGCCACAACCCGTGTGGGCGTCGGTCACCGCACTGGAACCCCAGGCCTTTGTATTTCTCGGCGACAATGTGTACACCGATGTGGGTGCCTACACTTCGACAGAGCTTCCCGGACGTATCGGCCAAGCTTATAAAGAACTCTCCCGCGACAAGGCCTTCAAGCGCTTTGGTATGCAGAAGAAAATCGACATTTTCGCTACCTGGGATGACCACGACTACGGCGTGAACGATGGCGGGGCGGAGTTTCCCTACCAGCAAGAATCCCGGGAATACTTTGCCGACTTTTTCGGTCTGGAGCTTGACCGCATCGGCGACCAGGAAAAACGCGGGGTGTTCTACGCGGATTTTCGCGATATCGGCGGTTTAACCGTGCAATTTATCATGCTCGATACCCGCAGCTATCGCAGCCCATTGAGCACTGGGCCGACCAGCAGCTGCCCGAAAAATCGCCGGGTGCCCACGTCCGACCCCGGCGCGACAGTACTCGGAGATATACAGTGGCAGTGGCTGGAGCTGGAGCTGCAAAAGCCCGCTGACCTGCGCATTATCGCCAGTAGCATTCAGGTATTACCCACCGAACACTGTTTTGAAAAGTGGAACAATTTTCCCCATGAACGCCAGCGCCTGTTCAGCCTGCTGAATAGCACCGAGGCCAATGGCGTGTTGTTGATCAGCGGCGACCGGCATATGGCGGAAATCTCCAGACTTGACGGAGCGCTGTCCTATCCCCTGTATGAAATCACCGCCAGTGGCCTGAACTCGGCCCTGAGTGATCTGACGGCATTGGCCAATGAAACCAATTCCCTGCGCACCACACCGCGCAATATCGTTGTCGATAATTTCGGCACAATCCAGATTACCCGTGAGGGAGAAGAGGCCCTGCTACAGTTGCAAGTACGCAATGTGCAGGGTGAAATCATGGAGGAAGTGAGGCTCAAGGTGAGCGAACTGGGGCCGCTCAACCTCGACAAATAAATCCTGGGGACAGACCCCGGGGTCTGTCCCCTAGGTTACCTAGGTTAAAGGAAGGGGGTTATCAGCATGCCCAGCAGGGCGCTGCTGAGAATGACGGGCAGCACGCCAATCTTGTAACGGAGGATGGCGACAAAGGCCGCCAGGGTAAGGGCGGTGCTCGCCAGGTCTATGCTGCGCCAGTTCGGGGCGAGCAGGTTCATACCGAAGTGCTCAAGTGTGGTCACTTCATTAAAGGCCACGTGAATCGCAAACCAAATCGCCAGGTTGAGCATCACACCAACCACCGCGGCGGTGACGGCGGATAGGGCGGCGCTTATCGCCCGGTTGCCGCGCAGTGATTCCACATAGGGAGCGCCGAGGAATATCCACAGAAAACAGGGAATAAAGGTCACCCAGGTGGTAAGGATTGAGGCGAGTACCCCCGCTGTGAAGGGGTCCAGACTGCCGGGTTGGCGAAAGGCGCCCATAAAGCCGACAAACTGAACGACCTGAATCAATGGACCGGGGGTGGTTTCGGCCATGCCGAGTCCGTCGAGCATTTCGCCGGGGGCCAGCCAGCCGTAATGTTGTACCGCTTCCTGGGCCATATACGCGAGCACGGAGTAGGCGCCGCCGAAGGTCACCACTGCCAGTTTGCTGAAAAACAAACCGATGGTGGTGAAGACATGGTCGCCGCCGAGGGTGGCGAGCATGGCAATCAGTGGCACCAGCCATAGGGACAGCCAGACAGACAGCACTTTTCCGGCGCGCAACCAGGAGGCCTGGGTGTGGCGCGGTTCGCCCTGCATCATCGTGTCAATCGCGTGGTGCTTCGCCGGGGCGTGGGCGTCATGGTGAGCGAAGGCCTGGGGCGCCAGGCGCGAGCCGATCAATCCTGCGCAGGCCGCCAGCATGATAATGGCGGGAAAGGGGACGGAGAATAAGTACAGCGCGCAAAAGGCGGTGGCGGCCAGGGCATACATATAATGGTTTTTCAGGGCGCGTTGGCCAATGCGAATTACCGCCTGTATCACAATGGCGAGCACTGCCGCCTTGATGCCAAAGAACAGACCCTGTACCAGGGTGGCGTCCTGATAGCCTGCATAGAGCAGGCTGAGCACTAAAATACTGAGAAAGCCGGGTAGTATGAACAAACCTCCGGCGACTAATCCTCCCCTGACACCGTGTAGTAGCCAGCCGATATAGGTGGCCAGTTGCTGGGCCTCCGGGCCGGGCAGCACCATGCAGTAGTTCAGTGCATGGAGGAAGCGGCTCTCGCTGATCCACTGTTTTTCGTCGACCAGAATACGGTGCATCACAGCGATTTGCCCGGCGGGACCGCCGAAACTGAGCAGGGCGATTTTAAACCAGACCCTCAGCGCTTCGGCAAAACTGATGTGGTGTCCGAAGGAGTTGGGAGTGTCTGCGGAGGGTTGCGGCACGGGGTTGTCCTGGGTTGGTGCGTAGGTAGAGGGGAGTACCCCTGCCGCAGTGTAGCGAAATCTGCGGTGTCAGGGGAGGGGGAAGCGCCGCCCTTATTTCGGTAGGGAGGGCGGCGTGAACACTATAGGCCGAGGGCGGATTTCGCCAGAATATTGCGTTGAATTTCATTGGAACCGGCGTAGATCGACCCTGCCCGTTCATTAAAGTAGCGCAGTGGCGAGACCGCCGACAGCGCCGATCCAACATAGCTCTCGCGGTTGTAGGGGTAGCTCACGGCACCACCGGGCCGGCCGGCCTGAGGTTGGAAGGCTAGACCATAGTGGTTGGCCAGCAGCATACCCAGTTCAGTCACCCGCTGTTGCAGTTCCGTGCCGAGGATTTTCATCACCGAGGCATTGACCCCCGGCGAGTGGCCCTTGCTTAATTCGGCGAGGGTTTGCAGCTCGTACATTTCCAGGGCGCTGACCTTTATATCGGTGTCGGCCAGTTGGCTGGCAAACAGCGGGTCGTCAATCAGCCGGTCACAGCAGTCTCCGGGGACCTCCGCAGCCGCGCGCCGGATTTCTTCCAGGCGCACCTGCATGAGTGGGGCATAGGCAGCGCCGCCACGTTCAAATTCGAGCAGGTATTTGGCAACTGTCCAGCCCTCGTCAATATTGCCGATCACATTGGCCTTGGGCACTCGCACATCGTTGAAAAACACCTGGTTTTGAATGTGCTCACCGGTGAGGCCGACAATAGGCTGTACCTCAACGCCGGGGGTGGCCATGTCGATAAGCAGAAAGGTAATACCCTTTTGTGGCTTATCGAGTTTGCTGGTTCTGACCAGACAAAAAATCCAGTTGGCCTCATCCGCATGGGTCTGCCAGATTTTGGCGCCGTTACACACCAGGTGGTCGCCATCGTCAACCGCCTGCATTTGCAGTGATGCCAGGTCGGAACCCGAGCCTGGTTCGGAGTAGCCCTGGCACCAGAAGTGCTCACCACTCAGCATACGCGGTAGAAAGTAGGATTTTTGTTCTTCGGTACCAAAGGCGATCAGGGCCGGGGCGCACATCTGAATACCCATTGGCGAGGTGGGAGGGGCACCGGCGGCGGCTTTCTCCTTGGCAAAAATATAATGCTGGGCAGCGGTCCAGTCGCAGCCACCGTACTCCACCGGCCACGACGGCGCGAGCCAGCCCTGCTCCAACAGAATTTGCTGCCAGGCCATGCTCGCATCGTGGTCAGCGTAGACACTGGTCATCAGTTGTCCGGCCTGACGCAGGTCGTCGGTCAGTTTTTCTGCCAGAAAGGTTCTGACCTCCTGTTGGAAGGCCTTTTCTTCCGGTGACCACTCTATATTCATGCTTTGCCTCGCTATTGCCGTTTAGTTGGGTCGCCACACCGGCGTGCCATCGGCGTCCGGGGTGATAGTACCTTGCATGCCAATGACCGATTTTTCGGTGCTGGTGAGCATGGCCAGGGTACTGGTATCGGTCGCGGGAACGCAGGCCATGCCGCGTTCGCCCTTGCTGTTGCGGGCGACGATAACCCCCTGCTTGGGGCTGCCGTCGCGCTCATACATTACGGTAAAGGTTTCTACGGTGACCGGGCCGCTGAGGGATTCATTTAATGGCGGCACCGTGTGGCGGCGACGGTCGGCCTCGTCCTGTACCGAGAAGCCGGGGGCAATGCCGTTTTCCGGGGCTTGGGTGCTTATTACCATGGTGTGGTGCTTGCTGATAAAGCCGCCATTGCTGTATAGCAGGCCCAGTTCTCCGGGGGCGGCGCGCAGCGCTCTCACCATGGCGCAGGTGGCGTGGGCCATATAGTTATTGAGTGGGCCGCCAAAGAAGGTCAGGCCACCGGCCACCGTTGGACAGTGCTCGCGGGGGTCGAGCTGAAGTTGGCGCAGGGCCATTTTGGGTACAACGGGGAAGCAACTGTAGAGCTCGACTTTGCTGAAACGTTTGGCGTCGCCGCCGACGATTTCCACCGCGCGGTCGAGGGTGGCGTTCATTGCCGGGCTGGTAACGTATTGGTCGCGGAACAGGAAGTTGTCGGGCTCGGCGGCATTGCCACCCCCCCAGAGATAGACGATATTGTTCTCGGCGACACCGGCTGCCCGGGCGCTGGCCAGGCTGGTGACGATGATGGCGGCAGATTGATTCACCGCCGGATTGGCCACCATATATTTGGGATAGGGCCAATTAATCATGCGGTTGCCAGGGCTGACGGTGGCGATTTCCTCGGCACTGGGGGCCGACTTGATCCATGCGTAGGGATTGTTGGCGGCCACCTCGGCATATTGTGCCCACAGTCTGGCGGATTCCTCGGTGCCTTGAGCGGGGGTTTTACCCTCGGCGGCTTGCAGGGCCATTTCGTACAGGGGGTACATCGCCGCGGGGTCGTTGACCCCTAATGATTTGGCTATGGCGCTGCGCTCAATGCGGTCGCCGCTTACCTTCACGGTGTCCTCCTTGCTGGCCAGCGGTGTCCAGTTCAGGTTGGTTCCACTTTTCATGGCCTTGTTCAGCGAGTTCATCGCCTCGCCACCGACAATAATCGAGCTGCCCTGGTCGCCCTCGACAACGCGCAGGGCGGCTTCGTGGATCAGGCGTATAGGGGTTTCGCCACCAAAGCTGGCGTTGATCTGGCGGGGAGGGGACACGCCGAGCTTGTCGCATAGCAGACCAACCGGGTTTTGGTAGCGCCAGCTCATCAGCCCGACCACTTCGATAGAGGCGCAGCGGTTCAGCATGTCGCCGCCGGCGTCCTTGTTGGCCTGCTGAATGGCTTCGGCCATCAGCGCAACCGGCTCCAGAGCGTTTTCCGGGGCAGAGGGTCGGTCGATAAACTCGCCGACACCGACAATTACGGGAATATTTTCCGGACTTACCATGCTAATTCTCCAAATCGGGCTTTAATTATCATTCAGGCACTGCCTGCAACGAATTTTCGTTGTCCAGTGTACGGTGCCGTCCGTGTAAGCCGTTGTCTATTGCCGCCAATTTTTGCCTGTCGGGCTGGTGGGTCAATCGGCGCATGGCGTAGATTAATCTATTGTTGATAGATTTAAAAGGGGTGGCGGCCTTCTCTGCTCCCCTTGGGCGATTCATCGTCGATTCACCTTGACCAGCGAGGCTGCTTGGGATTAAATCTATCATCATAAGATTTAATGAGACACCACGGGTCGGCGCTGTTCAGCATCGATCTGTCGGTGATATCACCACGACCCATCATGGCGATGGGAGTTAGCAGGGGAGTCGCAGAATGCCGGGCACGTTAGTGGATACCTTTAAATGGTGGGCAGTGGAGCGCGCCGATCAGGCCGCCATTGTCGAAGGGGATGACCGTCTCACTTATCGGGAGCTCAACGATTGGGCCGAATGCGTGGCCGACAGCCTGCTTGCTGATGGTCTCCAGGCGGGGGATCGGGTGACGATTATTGCGACCAACTCAATGAAGTGGGTGATTGCCGCCCAGGGCGTAATGCTGGCGGGCGGTATTGTCGCGCCGGTGAACCCGCGTTTTACCGTGAGTGAGGCCAGTTTTATCGTCGCCGACCGCTATCAGTCGGCGGTGATTTTCCACGACGATGAGCGCCAGCCATTGGCCGCTGCAGTCGCCGGGAAAATTCCCGGTTGCCGCCTGCGCAGCCTGGAAGAAGTAACTGAACTGCGTCACCAAACGCCGCGCATGGAGCAACCGCGACCGAAGATTACTCGACGCAGTGACGCAGTGATTATTCCCACCAGTGGCTCCACGGGGCGTCCGAAAGGGGTGGTCTATACCCACGGTGGGCTGGTGGACTACGCTGCTGATACTGCCATTGCCCGGCCCGGCGCGATCCACAATGCCAAAGTGTTTTTGTTCGGCCCCCTGTGTACCTCTGCGGGTTATGTCGTCATGACCCAATACCTTAACTACGGCGGCACGGTGTACATCGAAGGGATCTTCGATGCCCAGGTGGCACTGGACAAAATTCAGCGGGAAAAAATTTCGGTGATGATGGGTGCTCCCATCTTCTTTGAGCGGATTATGGACTTGCCGGATTTCGCCGACGCCGATTTGTCGAGTCTGGGTTACTGTCTGGTCGGTGGCGCGCAGGTGTCGCGTAAACTACTGGACAGCTGGCTGAATAAGGGCGTGATACTGCGACAGCTCTACGGCCAGACCGAAGCCGGTGGGCAGGCCACTATCAATACCGATGACGGCGCAATTAACAGCCCGGAAAAATGCGGTCGTGGCGCGCCGTTCACCAAGCTGGCGGTCATCGGTCCGGACGGAGACTTTCTGCCGGCCAACACCCCTGGCGAAATCGTAATTAAAAGTGCCGGCATGATGGATCGCTACTGGCAGGACGAGGAAGCGACAGCAAAAACCCTGGTCGACGGCTGGCTGCGCACCGGTGACCTCGGCGAAATTGATGAACAGGGGCTGCTGACATTTATCGACCGTCTCAAGGACATCATTATTTCCGGAGGCTTGAATATATCCGCTGCGGAGGTCGAGCGGGTGGTGGCTGAAGTGCCCGGTGTGATCGAGGTGGCAGTTATTGCCGCCGCCGACGCCAAGTTCGGCGAAACACCAATGGCAATTGTGTACAGCGCTGAAGGGGTGACGCCAGAGGCGATTGTGGCCCACTGCAATGCCGAATTAAGCGGCTTTAAAGTCCCCCGTTACATTGTGGTTGAAAACCAGCCTCTGCCGCGATTAGCCACCGGGAAAATCGCCAAAATGCAGTTGCGCGAAACCTACCGCGATGCTGATAAGACCCTGCCCAAGGTGCGATAGCGGTTCCTGTGGCCGCCTGTGCAGTCATCGCCATGATCAATAATTGGCGGCGAGGGATAAGCGATTCCTCGCCGAAACTGCTACTGTAACGGTCATCGAAATCACACGAGGGGGCAGCCCGTTGGGTCGATGACTTGAACTGGCTGGCGTTCACCGAAAACCAATAATGGAAGCGAAGACCCATGACAGAATCCACTGAATTTGATTTCCCCATGACCATCGGCGGCCAGCGTGTGCGCGGCAGCGCGCGCATCGATGTGGTTAACCCGGCGCTGGGTGAAGTGTTTGCCACTGCGCCGGATGCCCAGCAGGCTGATCTGGATGCAGCGGTAAAGGCCGCTCGCGCAGCGTTTCCCGGTTGGAAGGCCACGGCCTACAATGAACGGCGCAAAGTGCTGGGCGAGGCGGCCAAGGTCCTTACTGCAAATGCCGACGAGCTGGCGCGTATTTTTACCCTTGAGCAAGGCAGGCCACTGGCCTTCGCCAAGGAAGAAATACTCGGCGCAGCCGGTTGGTTGCAGGGCATGGGTATGCATTCACTGCCGGTGGATGTCACCGAAGATACCGACGAGCGTCGAGTCGAGGTGCACCGGGTACCCGTGGGCGTGGTCGCCGCTATTGTGCCGTGGAATTTTCCTGTGTTGCTGGCATTCTGGAAAATTTCCCATGCGTTGCTGGCGGGTAATACCATGGTATTGAAGCCCTCGCCGTTCACCCCGCTGGCGATGCTGCGTATCGCCGAGCTGCTGCTGGATGTTCTGCCTGCGGGCGTGCTGAATGTTATCAGCGGCGGTGACGCACTGGGGCCGATGATGACCGCACACCCCGGCTTTGACAAAATTTCCTTCACCGGTTCTACCGCTACGGGCAAGCGCATCATGGCCTCGGCGGCCAGCGATCTGAAGCGGATCACCCTGGAGCTGGGTGGCAATGATGCAGCGATTATCATGCCCGACGTCGACCTCGACGAAGTTGCGCAAACCCTGTTTATGGGCGCCTTCTACAATACTGCACAAATCTGTATCGCCACCAAGCGTATGTATATCCACGAGGATATCTACGATGCCCTGCGGGATAAGCTTCACGGACTGGCCAAGGTGATGCCGGTGGGCGATGGCATGAACGAGGGCAGTGTATTTGGGCCGGTGCAGAACAAACCCCAGTACGAGCGGGTGAAAGGCTTGATGAATGAGGCCCGGGAGCTTGGCTTGACTGTGTTGGAGGGTGGCCCGGTGCCGGACAAGGGTTACTTCCTGCCCTTGACCCTGGTGGACAATCCTCCTGAAGATAGCCGCGTGGTCACCGAGGAAGCTTTTGGTCCGATTCTGCCTCTACTGAAATTCAGCTCGGTGGATGAGGTAGTCGAGCGGGCAAATAACAGTGAATATGGTCTGGCCGGGGCGGTGTGGTCGAAGGACATCGACCAGGCTGTGGCGATCGCTCACCGACTGGACACTGGCACAGTGTGGATAAACCAGAATCTGCAATCGACGCCGATGACGCCGCTGGCGGGACATAAACAGTCGGGCATTGGTTGTGAGAACGGGCTGCACGGCCTGCTGGAATTCACTCTGCCCAAGGCGATCTACATACCCAAATAATCGCAGGCGGGGTGCGCCCCGCGGCAATCCAGATAATCAAAACAGGAAGCGACTGCATGACCGTTGTGCGTGTGAAAAAGCCCGGTGGCTTGGACAATTTATATGTTGATCAGCGCAGTGTTGCTGCACCGGGCCCGGGGGAAGTCTCATTGCGGGTGCATGCCACCTCACTTAACTACCACGACTACCTGGTGGCGGTAGGCCATTTGCCCAGCGAAGATGGCAGAGTTCCCATGTCTGATGGCGCTGGTGTGGTGACCGCGGTGGGCGAAGGGGTAAGCGAATTCGCCGTGGGTGACAGAGTGGTGAGCACCTTTTTCAGTGACTGTGTCGATGGTGACGTTCAGGACAGACACCATAGCCTGACCTTTGGCGATGGCATTGATGGTTTTGCCTGCACCGAGGCAACAGTGCCGCAAACTGGCTTGACCCACGCTCCGGTGGGCTACAGTCACGAAGAAGCGGCGACCCTGCCCTGCGCAGCGGTCACCGCGTGGCGGGCACTGGTATACGAGGGCGGGATCAAACCTGGTGACACCGTGCTGGTTCAAGGCACCGGTGGTGTATCACTGTTTGCCCTGCAGTTTGCCAAGGCGGCGGGGGCGAGGGTGATTGCCACCACATCGTCGCCGGCCAAGATGGAAAAACTCCGCGCACTGGGTGCCGACGAAGTGGTGAACTACCGCGAGTATCCCGAGTGGTCGGCCCAGGTCATGGCGCTGACCCAGGGACGCGGGGTAGACCATGTAGTCGAGATTGGTGGCGCGGGCACCTTTGCCCAGTCCATGCAAAGTTGTCGCAACGGTGGCCATATTTCAATGATCGGTGTGCTGGCCGGCTTCAGTGGCGAAGTGCCGACTGCCGCTATTATGGGGCGTCAGTTGAAGGTTAAGGGGATCACCGTCGGCAGTCGCCGCCAGCAGCAGGACATGATTCGCGCCATCGACGTTAATGGCATTCGCCCGGTGATCGACGACAAAATATTTGCTTTGGAGTCGCTGGCGGAGGCCTTTCGCTACCAGGAGAGCGGCGGCCACTTTGGCAAAATTGTGGTAACGATGTAGCAAATTTTCGGCAGCTGTCTGTTATGTCGCCGTCACACATATGCCAGAGAGGGTGCGATGGAACTGGGTTTTAGCCAGGAGGAAGAACGCTTTCGCGCCGAGGTGCGGGAGTTTTTTCAACGCGACTATCCCGCGTCGATTCTCGACAAAATTCGTCGAGGACAGCGCCTGGAGAAACTCGACCAGGAACTCTCACAGCAGGCATTACAGTCCCGTGGTTGGCTGGGTTTCACCCTGCCTCAGGAGTTTGGCGGCCCCGGTTGGAGTCCTGTACAGCGCTATATCTTTGAGGAGGAGCTGGAGCTGGCGGGGGCACCCAATCTGGTGCCGATGGCGATAATTTATGTTGCGCCGGTGATTGCGGAGTTTGGCAGTCCTGAGCAACAGCAGCGGTGGTTGCCGAATATTCTGTCCTCCAAAGCATTTTGGGCCCAGGGCTATTCAGAGCCGGAAGCGGGTTCGGATCTGGCCAGTCTCGGCTTGCAGGCCCGGCGCGACGGCGATCACTATGTGCTCAACGGCAGCAAAATCTGGACGACCCTTGCCCACTGGGCGGACTGGATATTCTGCCTGGTGCGCACCTCCCGTGAAGAGAAAAAGCAGCAGGGCATCAGTTTTGTCTGTGTGGAAATGAGTGCCCCCGGGGTCACCGTTGAACCGATTATTACTATGAATGGCAGCCACGAACTCAACCGTGTTCACTTCGATAACGTGCGGGTACCGGTGGCCAATCGTATCGGTGATGAAGGGCAGGGTTGGCACTACGCCAATTATCTGTTGAAGCATGAGCGCCTCTCTTATGCCCACATCGGGCGTAAAAAACGGGATTTGCAGGCGCTGCGTGACTGGGCTTTGTCACAGGACTTGCTTGAAGAACCGCTTTGGGCGGCGCGTTTCGCCGTCCTGGAAGTGCGCGTAGCCAATGCGGAAATGTCGGTGTTCCGCAGCCTGGGAGGAAGCTTGCCGGCAGCGGCGGTATCGGCGCTGAAAATTCAGTGCACCGAGCTGGCTCAGGCAATTACCCGCCTGGGGGTGGATATTGCGGGCCTGTCGGCGTTGGCTTATCCGGCCCGGGATGAGTCGCAATGGAGCGCCGCTCTGGCGGGAAGTTGCCCGGAGGGCCCGGTCTGGGCAGATGCCTATCTGTTCGAGAGGGCGCAAACCATCTATGGCGGCACCAGTGAAGTTCAGAAAAACATCATCTGGCGCGCCCTGTCAGCGGCGTAGTTTGTTTCGGGAAAGTTGTTAAAAAGCGTAGAGAAACTTGCGCAGGGTTTCCTCGAACATTTCCGCTTCGCTGTGGGGGTCTGCCGCCATTGATGCGGCCAGGTCGGGGAACTGCTCGGCATCGAAGTCGGGCATCGGCGGGGTGCCTGCGCCGCGACTCATCGCGCCGAGCAGGGCCGAGCCAAAGGTCAGTTTTTCGACCCCTTCAATAATCACCATGCGCTGATTCAGCGGCACATCAAAACGCCCAGTCCAGGTGTTATAGGCAGCGAGCATCAAGTGACGGGGGAAAAACTGTAGCAGCAGGGGTGCTGCTTTCGGGTGTTTGAGAATCGACGCGCGGGTGGCAAGGGCAAGGGAAATTTGCGCCTCACGCCAGTTGTCATATTGTTCCAGGTCTGGCACTTCCGCATCTTTGAGAATGCGTCGGGCGACCTCGGCGAGTAATTCTGCCTTGTTCTTGAAGTGGTAGTACAGGGACGGCGCTTTTACGCCGAGTTCCTTGGCGACCCGTTGCAGACTAAGGCCGTCAATGCCCTGTTCATCGATTACCGCCAGGGCTGCCCGCGCCGCACTGGATTTGGAAATAATCGGTTTTGATGGTCGTCCCACTGAAAAATCCCTTTGTTTGAAAAACTGGTGTTAGCGCCGCCCGATGAGGAAAACGCCCCTGTCAGGGCTGTCGATTGTAACAGACAAGCCCAATCAGGGGAGGAGTAAAACTAACGCGCCACGGTAATTGCGCGGGCAGGGGCGCCGGCGTCAGCTTTTGACGGTGTTCAATGGCAGCTCGGTCAGTGCCAGTGAAAATCCGGTGCGATAGCCCAGTTCGGTGCCGGGGACGATTTCATAGCGCGCGACCCGTTTGAACCACTCTTCTACCAGAATGCGAATTTCAGAGCGGGCGAGGAAACTGCCCAGACACATATGAGGGCCGGAGGAGAAAGTCAGGGTATGACCGTCTTCCTTGCTGCGGTCGATGTCAAATACATGGGGATTGCCATTTTTGCGATCGTCGCGGCCGGAGATCGGCAGCAGGCACAATACCATATCGTCCTTTTTGAACTTCACACCAAACACTTCGGCGTCTTTGGCGACAATGCGCGGATTGCTGATAACGCCGAACATGCGAATGGCTTCGTCGGTGAATTTGGCGATATCTGCCGGGTTGTCGTGCAGACGCTGTTGCAGCTCGGGCATATTGGCCAGCTGGCGGAAGCTGTAGCCAGTGACGTTGGCCACGGTATCCATGCCACCGAGGAACAGCAAAAAGCACATATTCTGCATTTCTTCGAGGCTGATCGGCTCCCCCTTTACCTTGATATTGAGGATGTGACTCATCAGGTCGTCGGCGGGGGCGGCCTTTTTCTGCTCGAGAATTTCCGTCATGGCCATAATGATCTGGCCGCTCAGCTGATGGATTTTCTGCTGGTCGTTAGTGGAGAAAAACTCATCGGACAGATTGCGGAACTCCCACAGCCTATCCATCGGCATGCCCATTAACTCCATAAAGATGCTCACCGGGTAAACCGAGGCCACTTCCTGAATGAAGTCGAAGCCGTCGCCCTTGGCGAGGGCGTTGTCGATAATTTCCCCGGCCCATTGGCGAATCTTAGCTTCCAGCGCCTTGATGGCCTTGGGTGAAAACGCGGGCATCAATGCCTGGCGGTAGGGGATGTTGTTCGGTGGATCGACATTCAATGGAATGAAGTAAGGGGGATTCTCGATGCGCGGAATCTGCATTTCCTTGGCGGAAAACACTTCATAGTCCTCGACCACCTTTTTGATTTCGTCAAAGCGGGTCACCACCCAATGGCCGCCATTCCTGGGGGTATAAAATACTGGCGGCGCCTCATCGTGCAGCACTTGCAGGCTGGCGTGAACCTCGTTGGTGAGGCGTGGGTCGCCGTGATAGTCGTAACTGACCACCAGGTCGGCGGGGACGTGGTCGGGGATATGGTCGTTGACGGTTGAGTTCATGAGCGTGTCCTCGGAAATGTTATTGTCTTGAACGATAAAATTTTTGACGCTTTTCGCAGCGGCTCAGCGCTGGCTTTCGGGCAAGGTGAAGGTGATACCGTCGATGGCGTCGCTGACCTCAAGTTGACAGCATAGCCGAGCATTGGGCTGGGGATCGGGAACGTACTCCAGCAGGGCGCTCTCCATCTCGCTTTGTTCGGGCAATTTCTCGAACCACTCCGGGCTGACGAAAGCGTGGCAGGTGCCACATACCATCGAGCCGCCGCAATCGGCGAGGATGCCATCGATGTTATTGGCGGCGGCCGCTTCCATCACTGAGCCGCCGGGGCTGAGCTCAAGTTCGGTGCGTTCGCTGCCATCGTGGGATTCAAAAACTATTTTCACCATGCCCTGCGGAGCCCCTTTTAAGTTAAATCTAAAAGTATTAGATAAAATTACAGGGCCCGTGTCAATCGCAAAATTCACTTCGCGGGGGACGGGCTGAATGCGCAGTTGATCGGCGGAGGCTGTCGCGACATACGTCAGGGCAGCTGCTAGTATATTTTCACCATGGGGTGGTGTTCGCCGCCAACCGGTGCGACTGCGCCCGGAATCTTTTCCTTGAATACAGAAGTGCCTATGCCAACTGTTAACACCAAATTGAGTCGCTGGAAGCAGAGCGTGCAAAAGTATTTGTTCGCTGCACCCGCCATCGGTAAAGCAGAAAAAGCGGAATTAACGCTGGAGGAGTTTCGCCGGGAGGCCCAGACCTGTATCGATGCGCCCTTTGGCGAGGTCGATGCGCGCAATCGCGCCGCTCGCCTCGGGGCGGCCTATGCGGCTTTCGACGAAGAAACCCGTGCCGAGGTATTACTGATGCTGCTGAGGGAGTTCGGCCCGGATCGAAGCGAGATTGATCGCTGTATTGAACGCTATCAGCAGTGTCGCGACGACGACTGCGAGGGTGCGGCCCTGGCGCTGAGCCGGGCCTTGCAGCCCCGGCGCATGGCGCTGCTGACACGGTTTACCAGCCTGCCCGATGGGGTCAAGTTTCTGGTGGATATGCGCAGTGAAATACTGGCGCTGACGCGCAGGCACCGGGAGCTGAAAACCCTGGATGCGGATTTCGCCAATCTGTTCAAACTGTGGTTCGATCCCGGCTTTCTGGATATTGAGCGGGTTACCTGGATGTCGCCGGGTAGCGTACTGGAGAAGTTGACCGAATACGAGGCCAATCATTCCATCGTGTCGTGGAAAGATCTTAAAAACCGGCTGGACGGTGATCGTCGCTGTTACACCCTGTTTCACCCGCGTATGCCCCAGGAGCCGCTGACGATATTACACGTAGCGTTGAACCGTGGTATCGCCGCCAATGTGCAACAATTACTGGATGTGGAGACGCCGATTACCGACCCCGAGGAGGCAGATACGGCGGTGTTTTATTCCATTACCAGTCCCCAAAAGGGGCTGCGGGGAATCAGCTTTGGTGAGTACCTGATCAAACAGGCGGTGAAGGAGCTGCGCAGTGAACTGCCTGATCTGCACACCTTCGTTACCCTGTCGCCGGTGCCTGGTTTTCGCAGTTGGCTGGACAGCCATGTGGTCGAGGCGGATTTCGACAACCTGCCATTCTCGCCGGTCACCCTCGATTCCGCGTTGGACTCATTGGTGAGTACGCCGGAGCCGCCGTGGCGCCCTGAGCTGGAAAAGCTGTTGTCGCGGAAGTGTCTGGAATACCTGACCACGATGGAGGGAGGCCGGCCCCTCAATTCGGTGGCGCGTTTTCATCTGCGCAATGGGGCCTATATTCATCGCATCAATCTATTCGGCGATATGTCGAAAAACGGCCTGCGCAATGCCGCGGGTATGATGGTGAATTACGGCTACAATCTGCGCCAAATGGAAAGCAACCTCACCCTGTTGCAGGGGGGCAAACTGCCTGTGGCCGGCGCCGTGCTAAAGCAGGCGAAGGCCGCGGGCCTGAACACGGAGCATCTGGAGGGGGTATAAGCCCCGCGTATCGAAATAATCTCAAGGCCCGTTGTAAACCACGGGATCTTTGAGCAGGTCCGGTGTTTCCGCGTTCATGCGTACCGAGCCGAAGGGCCGTTCCAAACTGCGGCGAATTCGCCGTGATTCCCCCTCGATCATGTAGGATTTAACCCGCTCATGGGCGGCCATATCCGCCAGGGTGAGGCGGTCGCGCATTCGCAGATAGTCGGCCCATGTGGGGCAGTGATACCGCTCCACCCACAGGGTCGGGTCACCGATGTCACGGGTCAGAGACCAGTCGAAGCCGCCGTTGCGCAATTGCAGGTTCTGAATATCGAGCATGGCGTTGTAAAACGGACGGGCATTTTCGGCGGCAATGCGGTATTCCACCTCGATCACAATGGGGCCTGAGCGCATGGTAATCGGTAGGGCCACTTCGGGCTCGTTGGCAATCGACACCATATCGGTGCTCGCGGTAATTTCCCTGGGCAGGCGCAGGAACAAACCAAACAGTGGCAGTGCCAGCATAAACAAGCCGGAGGCGATAATCGCATTGCCCACTGTCCAGTGGTTGGCAACGACTCCCCACAACCAGGCGCCTACCGCGATGCCGCCGGTCAAGGAGGAGGTATACAGCGAAATCGCTCGGGCCGTCACCCAGCGGGGCACCGATATCTGTACCGCAATATTGAACAGTGAGATGGTCAACATGCTCACCCCGCCGACCAGAAACATACCGATGCAGGTTAATGGCAGTGAGCGACTGACGCCCATGACAATCAGGCACAGTCCCCCGGCGATGGCGAGTATCGTCGCCGCGGTTTCAACGCTGAAATTGGCGCGCATACGATTGATTAGCACCGCGCCGGAGACCGCGCCCACACCGTTTGCGCCCAGGAGAATGCCGTAAATACTGGCGTCGCCCTGTAGCAAATCCTTGGCCATTAACGGCGCCAGCGCGGTGGCGGTGGCACCGGCTACACCGAAGATAAAAATGCGGATCAGCACGGTGCGAATAATCGTTGAGTGGAAGGCATAGCGCGCGCCGGAGACCATGGCGCGGGTGATCCGCTCCGGGGGTAAACGCGAGGTGGTCTGGGTGCGTCGCCAGAGAAAAAACGCAACAATCAGCGGCAAATACGCCAGGGCGTTAAAGGCAAAGGCCGTCTGTACCCCGGCAGCCAGGACGAGAACCCCGCCCAGTGCCGGACCGAAGCTACGGGCAATATTGTAGCTCACCGTGCCCAGGGCGATGGCGGCGGGGACATCCGCCGGTTTGACCTGTTCCCCGATCGATGACTGCCAGGCGGGGGCGTACAGCGCCACACCGGAGCCGATCAGCGAGCAGAACAGCAAAAGTATCCACGGGCTGGTCAGTTGGAAAAAGGCCAGTGCCGACAAAATGGAGCCAAACAGTGCAGCGATGCCCAGGCCGACCATGGCGACCTTGCGGCGGTCGAACATATCGGCGATGGCCCCGGCGGGAAGGGCGACCAGCATCAGTGGCAACATCATGGCGGTTTGTACCAGCGCTACCATGCTGGCAGAGGAGGTCAATCGGGTCATCTCCCAGGCGACGGCAACACCGAGTACCAGTTGGCCGAAGTTAGCCAGCAGGCTGGTGGTCCATATGCGGCGGAATACCGGTTCTTTAAGGGGCGCCAGGGGAGACGGTGCAGCGATTACAGGCTTGTCGGCGGCTTGTGTCACAGTTTAATCCGGTGTTGATGTGTGCTCGGAAAAAACCGACCTTGTTGTATGTTTGCCGGAGAAGGTGTGGTGATGAGCGCACGTAATTAAAATTCGATGATGTTGAACTCAGCTGACCGTCGTGGTCTGTTGTTATCGCAGGCAATACTACCACGCCACCGCCGCGACTCGTTAGTCCGGCAGCGAGCCGATGTCTGCTGTCAGGCACGTTTTGCACGGTCAAATACTGGTATAAAGCGTGCACGGAAATACCCGCTAAAAATGAATTCGGTTATCATTGCGCGGTTATCGTCCCCTAACACCTGTCCGCTGAAAAACGTGGCGACAGGATTGGTTTTGCATCATGGAGAGAACGATTTTGAATCAGGCCCCCGCCGAAACCCCTCAACAGGGGGAAGAAAATCCTGCACATGGAAGTGCCGTGGTTGCCGCTCCGGCCTATGCCCGGGTGTCGGTACTGTTGCGGCGCTACAGCGACGCCAGCCTTGCCGAGCGCCATCGTCGCAGTTTGGTGTTTTACGCCTCAGTGCTGTTTGCCGGTCTGATTTTGGCGGGCTTTACCTATGCCAAATACGCCATCGGCGCTCTCGATTTGACGGTGCTGTTGTTTAGCGGTGGCGGTGGTGTGGCGATTCTCGCGACCCTCGGCTACGAGCTGCTGCGCAGGAACCTGCCGCGCTCGGCGGTGTACCTCGGTGGTATTGTTGCGGTGCTGCTCGTCGGCCTGATGTATGCCGGCGATTTGCATGGTTTTGAACTCTATTTGTTGGCGCCACTGCTGTGTTGGCAGTTTGTTCTGCTCGGGGCCTTTGGCGGCATGTTGATCGCCGTTGCGATATTTGCGGTGGTTTACATCGGTTTGCTGTGGCCGGCCATTCCCGGCGCTGACTACACCGTGGTGGAGGTGGTTGGCAGCTGTGTATTGCTGGCGCTGCTGGTAGTGATTAACTTTTTTAGCGAGTATGCCCGCCAGCGGGCTCAGGAAGAGGCGGCGAGCAAACACGCTGACCGTCTGCAAGGGAGCTTGACCGACCCGGTCACCGGGGTGTTTAAGCCGGCCTTTCTCAACGACTATGTTTACCCGCTGGCCAAATTGGCCGAAAAATCCGCGCTGCCGATGGGATGTATCGTTTGTCAGATCGACGATTATTCAGGAATCGTGCAGCGCAGTGGCGAGGCTGTTGCCGAGGATGCGCTGCGATCGGTGGCGGCGGTGATTGCGGCGAAAACCGAAAACGATGACGTGATCTGTCGGGGGGATGACGGAACCTTTACCGTGTTGTGTCAGCGGGGCACGATGGAGGTGGCCCGACGCCGCGCGGAGGACATTCGCCAGGGCGTCGAGGCGCTGGTACTGAGCGGGGTCGATGAGGGGATTACCATCAGTAGCGGTGTGGCGGTCGCCGCCCGCCCCGGAGAGTTCTCTGCGGGGGTGACCCGGGCCAGTTCGTCCTTGAGTCTGGCCCAGCAAAATGGCGGGGCTAATGTGGTGTATTGTCAGAGCTAGGGAGATCAACGCCTCCCTGTCTGCTCAGTGGCTGTTGGCCGCCTGATTGGCCAGCAGCTCATCGTAGGTCCCCTGGAAATCCACCAGTGAATTATCCTTGATTTCCACCACGCGAGTGGCCAGCGACGAAACGAACTCACGGTCGTGGCTGGCGAAAATCAGCGTGCCCTCGTAGTGTTCCAGGGCAAGGTTCAGCGCCTCGATGGCTTCCATGTCGAGGTGGTTGGTCGGCTCATCCATGATTAACACATTGGTGTCCATCATCATCAATTTGCCGAACAACAGGCGGTTTTTCTCTCCCCCGGAGCACACTCGAACCTCCTTGTTGAAATCGTCGGAGGAGAACAGCAGACGGCCCAGGGTGGCGCGGACAATCTGGTCGTCATGGCTGGGTTTGCGCCACTGGCTCATCCATTCAAACAAATTCATTGCGGTGTCAAAATCGTCGCTGCTGTCCTGGGGGCAGTAGCCGAGGCTGGCGTTTTCAGCCCACTTGACATTGCCCTCTTTGGCTTCCAGCTCCTTCATCAGGCAGCGCAGAAAGGTGGTTTTACCTGCACCGTTTTCACCGATGACCGCGAGGCGGGTGCCGGCGTCGAGAATCATATTGCCCTTGGTGAACAGCGACTGGTCAAAGCCGTGGCCGACATTTTCCAGTGTCAGTGCCTGGCGGTGCAGCTTTTTGTCCTGCTTGAAGCGGATGTAGGGAGACACCCGGCTGGAGGCCTTGATTTCGTCCAGCTGGATTTTCTCGATTTGTTTGGCCCGGCTGGTCGCCTGCTTGGCCTTGGAGGCGTTGGCGGAGAAACGGCTGACAAACTGCTGGAGGTCGGCGATCTGGGCCGATTTTTTCGCGTTCTGAGACTGCAGGCGCTCGCGGGCAGCGGTGGCGGCGCGCATAAAGTCGTCGTAGTTGCCGGGGTAGACCCGCAGCTCGCCGTAGTCGATATCTGCCATGTGGGTGCACACCGCATTCAGAAAGTGGCGGTCGTGGGAGATTATCACCATGGTGCTTTTGCGCTCGTTGAGCACATCTTCCAGCCAGCGAATGGTGTTGATATCGAGGTTGTTGGTCGGCTCGTCCAGCAGCAGAATATCAGGGTCTGAAAACAGCGCCTGGGCCAGTAATACCCGCAGTTTCCAGCCGGGGGCGACTTCGCTCATGGGGCCGAAGTGCAGTTCCTGGGCAATACCTGCACCCAGCAGAATTTCCCCGGCACGGCTTTCGGCGCTGTAGCCGTCCATTTCCATAAACTGGGTTTCCAGCTCGGCGACCTTCATGCCATCTTCCTCTGACATCTCCGCCAGCGAATAAATGCGGTCGCGCTCCTTTTTTACTTCCCACAGTTCGGTGTGGCCCATGATAACGGTGTCGATCACCGAGAATTCCTCAAAGGCGAACTGATCCTGGTGGAGTTTGCCGATGCGCTCGTTCGGGGTGATGGAAACATTGCCCGAGGTCGGTTTAAGGCTGCCGTCGAGAATTTTCATAAAGGTGGACTTGCCGCAGCCGTTGGCTCCGATAAGGCCATAGCGATTGCCGTCGCCGAACTTGACCGAAATATTTTCAAAAAGGGGCTTGGCACCAAATTGCATGGTGATGTTGGCGGTAGAGATCAATGGAATATTCCCGAGCGTGGCTGAGTGGAGGGCGGGCGTACTGAATGACGCAAAGAGGGCGCACTATAAGGGTTTGCCGGGCCTGCGTCGAGTTTGCGGAGGGTGATAATTAACGTTTGGCCGGCCGAAGCAGGTGGCACTAGCCCTGCAACGGCTGGGCCAGTATCCACAGTCCGGCGGCGGTAAAGATCACCATTAGCATTAACATGGGCAGTTGACTGAGGGCCGCCTGACGGGCAGAAGGAAAGCGACGCAGGGCCTCGACGTGGGCCAGGTAGACACTGGCAATATGTCCCAACAGAATCAGCCAGACTTGGCTGTTCCACACCGCGCCCATATCGGGAAGTATCGGGATGCGGCCGGTAATGGCGTTGCCAAACAGATTCCAGCCCCAGGCAAAGGGGTCTGAGGCCAGTGCGCGGATTTTTATCCCCTGGCTGAGCAGCAGGGTGTAGTAGTGGGTGATGTGATAGACCAGGGCAATTGGCAGCAGGCTATAGCCAAATTGCATCGCCAGTTGGCCGAGGGGGATTGCGCTGCGGGTCAGTAATTTGCCCAGCCACAGAAAGCCGACAAACAGACCGAGGTAGATAAGGGGTGACAGCAGCAGGGTGATAAATTCGTAGAACAGATACCAAGGGCGCAGCCAGACGTAGGCGTAGATCGGTGGTTCGCCAATCAGTGGTGTCAGGATATTGAGGGGGTCTTTCCAGAAAAGGCCGAACCAGAGGCTGGTTTCCCGCAAGCCGTCGAAGGCTGTAGAGGACAGCATGAACAGCAAAAACACCAGCAGGCTGGGGTGCTCAACACGTTGGTCGATAAGGCCGGAAAAGGGGGCGCGCAGCACGATGTGTATGCGCCTGGACTGGTCCTCGGGGCGACGCGAAAAGGTCAGCGGAGACATCATCGCAGTCAGGCGGAACATGACCGCAAAAAACTCACCGTAGCGAAACCAGGCCTGAGCGCCGACCAGCCACACTGCCAGCAGATTGATGAGGGTGTAGGCCAGCAAAATGATCGACAGGGAAAAGGGCCGGGTTTCGCCGAACAACTCCAGACTGATAAAGGTCATATACAGCACAAGTGCCGGCCAGTAGGCGAGACGCCGGGGATAGCGAAGGCGCCCCTGATTGAAGCCCTTGGCCAGGATGTTGATGCCGTCGCTCAGGGTGCGCCACGGGCTTAGGTAGCGGTACCAGTCGCCGATCAGCGCGCTGAGATAGCAGCCACCCAGAGCGAATACGATCCAGAAAAACGTCATATTGAAATTGCGGTAACTGTCCTGATTGCCAACCAATCCGGTGGTCACCGCCAGAACAAACAGCATCAGCAGGGACAACTTCAAAGCAAGAGTAACGGCCCGGTGTCGCAGCCAGCGTGGCAGCTGAATCACCTTGCGCCAGGGCGTGGCCTGTGGCTCTGACTGATAAAAACAGGCTAGTACCAGAAACGACAGAATCAGTGCCGCCAGTGCCCCGTAGATGTACATCCAATAGGGCATGGGCAGTTTATAGGGCTCGCCGAAGGAATGGGCCAGCAGCGTCTGTGGCACAAGGGACAGACTGACGGCAAGGATCAGGGCGGGTAGTCGATTCATACTGGGCTGTATCGTTGGTGGGTCACCGGTCGCTGCCAGTGCAGCTGGCCGGTGACCACGGCCGGTCAGGGCGCGGGGTTAGCAGAGTAGTAGGCCCGTTCCCACATTTGCACATAGGCTTCTGCGGAATTGAAGAGGGCGTCGATGGCCTCCTGTCCGCCCTCCAGTCGTACCTCCTCAACAAAGTCCGCAACCAGACCGTAGTGGCTCATGCCGGTTTCGTCGATATGCCAGAACTTGCCGCTTTCGGGGATGGTCAGCATTTCCACGGTGACGGGTTTGATGTTGTTGAATTGGGGGCCCCAGCCATCGCCACTGAACAGGGTAAAGGGATAGCTTACCGGTTCCGAGTCGCCACCACGGGGGCCTGGGTGACCGCCAAATCCATTGGCGTCAGCGCCATAGCCCAGTCCCATTACCTGGGTGGTATTGACTCCGGCTTTTTCCCGCCAGAATTTCAGTTTTTCCATAAACTCGACGTGTTTAATGCCATTGCCCTTGTAGGGGTAGATAGTGCCGCCGGCCTTGAGCATGCGCACTGCCTGGTCACTGGTCAGGCCGCCGTGGGCGTCGTGGGAGCTGGCCATGGGGTAGACGGGGGTACGCTGCTCGGCGATATCCAGCATGATGTCTTTGCTGTGGTAGGCCGCATGGTCAATATCAATGACCATGCCACGATCCATCAGAGCGTTGAGGGTGTAGGCTCCCAGATCGGTAACCGTGCGGGCATTACAGCGCCGCCCCGGCGGGTAGGTGGGGGTAGCGCCCTGGGTAGACTCGATAATGGCCTGGGTCAGCGGGTCGCTGCCGGTGCCGGGAATCGCGGTAGCCATCTCGGCGCCGGGGGTGCGCACCGCCGGTTCGTCAGTGGGGTATTCGCGGCATTCCGAGGTGGTCATAAAGCGGCCCGTGTCCATGTAGTTGAGAAAATTCATGGTACTGCCGTTGAAGATCCCGGTACCGCCGAGGGAACTGTCAATGTCGTGGTAGGGGTAGATATGACGAACGCCGAGGTCCCACAGGCGCTGGATTTCCGAGTCAACCTGATCCTGGTCGCATTTACGGGTTTCGCTGCCGTCGGGATTGAAGGTCACCCCGCAGCTTAATACCTGGGCCACTTCCACGCCGAGAATTACCGCCAGCTTGCCGTCGTTGATGACCTCACGGGCCTCCATCGGGCTTTTCACAATGCGATACCAGCCCTTGCCCGGGCCGCCGTGCTGGGCGTCGATATAGTCCTGCACGTCGTAGAGATACTGCACCTGTTTTACCGCCACGCCCATATCGTCACAGTCGGCGTCGGGCCGCCCCGCGTAGCTCTGGCCCACTCGGCACAGCGCGGCAATATTGGTGCCGTGGTTGACCATCAGCCGAAGGCCGGCGAGGTAGGCGCGCTCAACCCAGCGGTAATACATAACCTGGTGGGTGAGGTAGTTGCGCCGCGGCCAATCGACAAAGGTTGGCCAGCCCTGGGTGTCATGGCCGCCAGCAGTGCTTTGGTCGAGGATAAAGTTGGCATCGCGGGAGCCGTTGGGGCCGTGGAAGTCTTCGCAATCCTCCAGTGCGTGGGGAACGCCGAAGCGGTGGATGACCTCACCGTAGAGCACACCGCCGGCCGATGGACCGACATCACCGGCGTAGGACATCTCGCTGGACATACCCATATGGGTGTGGACATCGGCAAAGCCGACAATAGGCTTGTTCACGCCCTGACCTTTGTAGGTGTCGCCGATAATGCCGGTGGGCATTTCGGGATAGGTGGCGCAACCCGAGCTGGGCACCAGGGCAAACAGGGTATTGGGCTCACTGCCGGGCTCGCCGATGACCAGCTCGCCGTTGTCGTTCACCTGTAGTTGCTGGCCGCTGTTCTCGGCGATAAAGCTGGCATTGTCGCCGCTGATATCCAATGCCCAGATCGCGTCGTCGCTGGCGGCATCATTGGCGGTGACGGTGCCCGCATTGGTGAGGCCGGTATTGGCGGTGAGCAGCTTTTCGTCTTTGGTGTACAGCAGGTAAGTACCGAGATTGGAGGGCTGCATGTAAAAACCCTCTGCGCTGCTCAGTTCCGCCGTCGACAGGGTGTAGCCGTCAGCGGTGGCAACGGCAAACTGCCCGGTTTCTGGCGACTGCAGTGCATAGCAGCCCTTGCTGGCGGCAAAGCGGTTCACCGGCGCCTCAGTCTGGCCGTTACCGCCACCGGAAGGCGTTCCGGTCGCGGGGGTAGCAGGGGAATTGGCGCTGGACGAGCCGCCACAGGCAGACAGGGTCAGGTAGGCGGCAGCGAGTAAGGGCAGGGCAACTTTCATAGGCAGGTCCACAGACTGTTAACGGTCGTCACCAGACTCCGCAGGTTTTGTTATATCGCTGGGGGCGGAGGGTGTACTCATTGCTAACATATTAGCACTATGCCCTCGGATGCAAACAATGACATATCGGGACATTCGATTGCTGTCGTGCTCGGGGAAGCTTTTGGGTGCCGGTTTTTGTGCGTTGGGTCGCACTTGCCCAGGGGCGGTTAATGCCCCTGGCGTGCGGCCAGCTTCATCTCGGCGGCCTGTTCGTGGCCGAGATAGCGCTCGATGAGGCCGTGGGCCAGATAAAGCACCGGGGTCAGTGCCATGGCCATGGTGAATTTATACAGATAGTTGACGATACCGATGGCCAGAACCAACGACAGGCCCCAGTCCGCGCCAATGTAAAAGGCAATAAATAACACCACAAAGCTGTCGATAAATTGGCTGACCAGGGTCGATCCGGTGGCGCGCAGCCAGATAAAGCGTTCCCCGGTGTAGTGCTTGATCCGCTGAAAGACCATCACGTCGATAATCTGGCCCACCAGAAAGGCGGTCAGTGAGCCGACCACAATCCATAGCCCCTGGCCGAACACCAGACCATAGGCGTAATCGTAGTCGCTGACCTTTGCTGTTATGGCCTGCTGCTCTGCGGCAGAAAGTGCTGGATTGATATGGGATTGGGGCCAGAAGTCAGCGGGGGCGAGGTGGATGCCGGTGTAAATCATCGCAAAGGCGTAAATAATCAGTCCGGCGGTGAGGAATGACAGCAGCTTCACTCCCCGTGAGCCATAATACTCGTTAATCAGATCGGTAAGGACAAAGACAAAGGGCCACAGCAGCACACCGGCGGTGAGGTTAAAGGCCAGGTTGTCGACGCCAAAGAAGCTCAATGACACCGGCTCGATATTCAGGCTTTGCTCCAGCGAGAAAATCTTTACCCCGATAAACTCGGCGATAAGGGCGTTGGCAATAAAGAAACCGCCGAGTAATACGAACAGTTTGTTGGCGCGGTTGTTAACGATATTGTCGATCATAGCGGGATACGGATTGGCTGAGGGCGGGCGGACTGTGCACAATACTACGCTCTTGGTTATTCTCAAAACAATGCAACAGGACAGAATATGACCCCGAGTCAAACACATAGCGCGCCACTGGTGCTGATTAGTGGCGCCTCACAGGGAATTGGCGCCGAAATCGCCCGCCAGTTTGCCGCGCTGAAGGTGAGGCTTGCCCTTGTGGCCCGCAATGCTGACAAGCTGGCCGAGGTGCGTGAGACCTGCCTTGCGGTGGGCTCCTGCGCTGATATTGAGCTATACCCCTGTGATGTCAGCGACGCCGATCAGGTGGCCCAGCTGCACGCAGAGGTGAATCGGCGTCAGGGGGCAGTGTCGGTGCTGATCAATAATGCCGGGCAGTGGCTGGGCGATCCGGTGGCGGCGATGGCGGTGGCGGATTTTGACCGCATTGTGGCCACCAATCTGCGCAGTGTCTTTTTGATGAGCAAGGCCTTTGTGGCGGATATGTGCACCCTGGGGCGGGGTGATGTGTTCACGATGGCATCAACGGCGGGCATTGAGGGGTATGCGGGGGTGTCGGCCTACTGCGCGGCCAAGCACGGGGTGATGGGATTCTGTAAAGCCCTGCGGGAAGAATTGCGCGGCGAAGACATTCGCGTGTGCTGTGTGTTGCCGGGGCCGACCTGGTCTCCGTCCTGGGAAAATACCGGGGTGGCGCAGGAGACATTGATGCCCTGCGAAGACGTTGCCCGGGCCTTTGTTCACCTCTACCAGGCAGACCGAAACGTCGTGACCGAAGAGTGGGTGCTGCGGCCGCGGGGTGGGCATATTTCCAGCTAGCGGAGCGCGACAGCGGGGGCTTGTCCAGGCGTGATAAACAAGTGCATTGCCGCTGCAAACTTGCTAGTGTGTTTTCGGTGAATACATTGCTGGCCTTGGCGGCCCTTACAATTGACCTGGCGTCGATACAATAACAAGCGAGGACGACCACCGTGAAATCGGCTACTTATTTCAGAACCTGTAATCTCTGTGAGGCGATGTGTGGTGTCGCGGTGAAGGTGGAGAACGACGAAATCGTCAGCATCAAAGGCGATGAGCAGGATCCCTTCAGCCGCGGGCATATTTGCCCCAAGGCACTGGCCTTGAAGGATTTGTACGAAGACCCCGAGCGCCTGCGCAAGCCCATGGAAAAACGCAATGGCGAGTGGCACGAACTGGAGTGGGACGAGGCCCTGGACAAGGTCGCTGCGCGAATCAAAAGCCTGCAGGACGAGCACGGCAACGACGCGATGGCGGTATATTTGGGCAATCCAAATGTACATAACACCGGCTCCATGCTGCTCAATGGCGGTTTGCTGCGGGCGCTGAATACCCGCAACAAATTTTCCGCGACCTCGGTGGATCAGTTGCCCCACCATATTGTGTCGTGGAAACTGTTTGGTCATCAGCTGCGGATTCCCGTTCCGGATATCGATCGCTGCGACCACTTTCTGATCTTCGGCGCCAATCCGCTGGCCTCCAATGGCAGCATTATGAGTGTGGCCGATGTTCGCGGCCGCCTGAAACGGGTCAAGGCTCGGGGCAAAGTCGTTGTGGTCGACCCACGTCGTACACCCACGGCAGAATTGGCTGATGAGCACCACTTTGTTCGCCCGGGCACCGACGTGCTGATATTACTCGCCATGCTCAACTATCTGTTTGCCAGTGATCGGGCCGATGCTGGCCAGTGCGCGGCCCATCTGGATGCGGCACCGGCCAGTTTGCGCGCGTATTTCGCTGAGTACAGCCCGGAGCGGGTGGCGGACTATACCGGTATGTCGGCGGACACCATCAAACAGTTGGTGGATGATTTCTGTGCCGCCAGTAATCCCGTGCTTTACGGTCGTATGGGGGTGTCGGTGCAGGAGTTTGGTACCCTGTGCCAGTACCTGATTATGCTGTTCAATATTCTTACCGGTTCCCTCGATCGGGAGGGTGGGCTGATGTTCACTACTCCGGCGGCCAATATCCTCCCCAAAACCGGCCGCGGCCATATGGGGCGCTATCATAGCCGTGTGCGGGGTTTACCGGAGTTTGGTGGCGAGCTACCGGTGGCGGCGCTGGCGGAGGAAATTCTTACCCCCGGTGACGGACAGATTCGCGGCTTGCTGTTGCAGGCGGGCAACCCGGTATTGTCTACCCCGAACGGCGAGCAGTTGGATGTGGCCTTTGCCAGCCTCGATTTGTTGGTGTCGATGGATTTCTATATCAATGAAAGCAGCCGACACGCCGACTTTATTCTGCCGCCGGTGAGTCCGCTGGAGCGCGAGCACTACGATGTGATCTTTAATTTACTGGCAGTGCGCAATAATGCCCGATATGCCCCGGCCCTGTTCCCCCCCGGGGAAGACGCCCGTCATGACTGGCAGATATCGCTGGGACTGCGAGACCGCTTGCAGCCGCCGCGCAATCTGAAAGAGCGATTGACCCGTGCCATAGAGAAGCGACTCGGGCCCACCGGGATGCTGGCGATTTTGCTGCGTCAGGGGCCTTACGGCGTTGGCTGGAAGCCCTTTGGCGGTGTCACCTTGAGTCGTCTCAAGCGCACGCCCCACGGCATTGATCTCGGTCCTCTGCAAGCGCAGCTGCCCGCTGCCCTGTTCCATTCCGATAGAAAAATACATCTCAGTGCGGATTTTTTCCTAGACGACCTGCGCCGTGTCAACGAGGCTTTCTTCCGCGACCGCCAGGCCGCAGACTATGTATTGATCGGCCGGCGCGATGTGCGCAGCAATAATTCCTGGCTGCACAACAGCCAGCGACTGGTAAAAGGGAAAAACCGCTGTACGGTGCTGGTACATCCCGACGACGCGGCGCAGCTGGGAATAGAGGAAATGAGCCTGTTAAAGGTGTCCTCACGGGTGGGCAGTGTTACCTTGCCCGCCGTCATCAGCGATGAGATCATGCCGGGGGTGGTGAGCATACCCCACGGCTGGGGTCATCACGGTATCGGTACACAATGGAAGCGAGCGGAAGCCCATGCAGGGGTCAGTGTGAATGATCTGACCGACGAGACTTATCTTGATGTGCTTTCCGGCAATGCGGCACTGAACGGGGTGCCGGTGCAGCTGGAAGCCGTTGCAGGGTAGTCGGTCAGGCCTGGTTGCCGGAGCTTTGTCGCTCAGGGTAAGCGCCATGAGTGGATGGCTGCCCTGATCGCGTGCCGCTGAATACAACAACAATTTGGCGATGCCTGTAATGGTGTCGCGCTCATCAGGTACTGGAGCTGAATATGCCTACTCCCGCGAAAGGGTATGCCGCCGTTGCGGCGGATAAACCACTGGCGCCTTTCGACTTCCAACGGCGCGATCTCGGCCCCGGCGACGTTAAAATTGAAATTCTTTACTGCGGCGTTTGCCACTCGGATATCCACACCGCCCGCAATGAATGGGGGTTTACCAATTATCCCATTGTGCCAGGCCATGAAATTGTCGGTCGGGTGGTGGAGGTGGGGGATTCGGTCACCCGCTTTACCCTCGGAGATTTCGTGGGCATAGGCTGTATTGTCGATTCCTGTCGCCAATGTGCACCCTGTGACGTCGGTGATGAGCACTACTGCGAAAACCGCATGACCGGCACCTATGGCGCGCCGGAGCGAGACGGCAGCGGCCGCATTACTCAAGGGGGCTATGCCAATAACTACGTGATTGACGAGCACTTTGCCCTGCGGATCTCCAATAAGCTCAATCTGGCGGCCACCGCACCCTTGTTGTGTGCGGGAATTACCACTTGGTCGCCTCTTCGGCACTGGAAAATAGGCCCCGGATTAAAAGTCGGGGTGGTGGGGCTGGGTGGCCTCGGCCATATGGCCTTGAAATTTGCCCATGCCTTTGGCGCCGAGGTTACCCTGTTTACCCGCAGCGAGGGCAAGGCAGAAGATGCCCGCCGACTCGGAGCCGATCACGTGGTACTTAGCAGCAATAAGGCGATGATGCGCAGCTTGACCGGGCAGTTTGATTTTATCATCGACACTGTGTCAGCCCAGCATGACGTCAATAGTCTGCTGAAGCTGCTGCGCCGGGATGCGGTGATGTGCATGGTGGGTATGCCCGACCAGCCGGTAATGGTGAATTCCTTTGCTACCGCGGGCCGTCGTGGCCTCACCGGCTCGATGATCGGTGGTATCAAGGAAACCCAGGAGATGCTGGATTTTTGCGCCACCCACGACATCACCGCCGACATTGAGCTGATTAATATGCAGGAGGTCAATGAGGCCTTTGATCGAGTGGTCAGCAGTGATGTGAAATACCGGTTTGTAATTGATATGGCGAGCTTATAGTCGCCGATTAATCTCGCCAGAAGGGTATTCTGCGGTGGTCATCCGCACACAGGGTGTCGGTATCATCCTTGAGCTGTACGCCACTGAGTTGCCGTTTCAACGCGTGGTCGACGAGATAGCAGCAGGTCGCCACGGCCTGCTCATAGTCGAGTCCCGCCCCGTGAATGTTGGAAATACAATTGCGCTCGGCATCGCTGCGGCCGCGCTGTGGCTGGTAGCATAAATACAGCCCCAGACTGTCGGCGGCGCTCAACCCAGGGCGCTCACCAATCATCATAATACTTAGCCGTGCATTGACGGCTTCGCCGATATCGTCGGCGAGGGCCACTCGCGCTTGATGGGCCACAATCAGTGGCGAACAGCGCAGCCCCCGTTCCCCGCAGCGTGTGTGAAGGGCCTGAAACAGGGGCGGGCCGTGGCGTTGGCTGGCCAGGGCCGATAAACCATCGCCGAGAATAAATACCACGTCGCACTGCGCCCAGCCGTCGTGTGTCGCGGTCTCGCGCAGACGCTGCCACTGTGGCTCACTCAGTTCGCGACCGAGTTGAGGGTTGTGCAGGTAGGCACGGCGGTCTGCGGCGCGACTGTGTACTTCGATCATCTCCTGCTTTGCCTCGCCGCCCTGTTCCGCCAGCGCGGCGCGCAGCTCGGAAATGGCTAACGTGGTGTGTACAGCGTCTTTGGCACGGGCGTGATCGAGCTGAAATTGCAACTGGGCGGCGGTGGGTAGCGAACTGCCACTGCGGCCCAGCGCAATGCGTGCATTGGTGTAGCGGCCCAATGTCTGCCAATAATCAGGGTCCGTCATGGGAGTGCTCCCCCATCCAATTTCAGGCTTGCAGCAAAGTGTGGCGGTAATGTCGCGTGGTGTTGCAGTTGCCCATTGCCGTCGAACACACCGCTGGCAATCAGCCACTGTTCGAATTCCGGTGCCGGACGCAGACCGAGCACCTTGCGCAGATAGTGGGCGTCGTGAAAGGAGGTACTCTGGTAGTTGAGCATAATATCGTCGGCACCGGGTACGCCCATAATAAAACTGCCCCCCGCTGCGCCAAAGGCAGTGAGCAGGGTGTCCATATCATCCTGGTCGGCTTCGGTGTGGTTGGTGTAGCAAATATCGCACCCCATCGGCAAGCCCAGAAGTTTGCCGCAGAAGTGATCCTCCAGCCCGGCGCGAATAATCTGTTTGCCGTCGTAGAGGTATTCCGGACCAATAAATCCGACCACGGTGTTGACCAGCAGCGGCGAGAAGGTTCGCGCCACTGCGTAGGCGCGGGTCTCCAGTGTTTGTTGATCGACACCGTGATGGGCATTGGCTGACAGGGCGCTGCCCTGGCCGGTTTCAAAGTACATCACATTGTCACCGAGGGTGCCGCGTTTGAGGGACAACGCCGCGTGCTGGGCCTCGCGCAGCAATGCCAGGTCTACACCAAAACTGCGATTGGCCGCCTCGGTCCCGGCAATGGACTGGAACATCAGGTCCAGCGGTGCGCCTCGCTCAATGGCTTCAATACTGGTGCTGGCGTGGGTCAGTACACAGCTCTGGGTGGGAATGGCAAACCGCTGGATCACATCATCAAGCAGGTGGAGAAGGTGGCAGACGCCGCCGATATTGTCCCCCGCCGGATTGACACCAATTACGGCATCGCCGCTGCCGTAGAGCAGGCCATCGATAATGCTGGCGGCAATGGCGGCGCTGTTGTCGCTGGGATGGTTCGGTTGCAGGCGGGTCGCCAGGTGGCCGCGCAGGCCAATGGTGTTGCGAAAACGGCTGATGTTTTCACATTTTTTGGCCACCAGAACAAGGTCTTGCACTCGCATCAGCTTGCTTACCGCTGCGGCCATTTCCGGGGTGATGCCGGGGGCAATCTTGTGCAGGGCAGGACTGTCGGCAGCATCGGACAACAGCCAGTCGCGGAATTCGCCCACGCACAGCGAACTGATCGGGGCAAAGGCGGTGGCGTCGTGGCTGTCGCAAATCAGTCGCGTGACTTCATCGCTTTCATAGGGTACGACCCACTCTGCCAAAAAATGCTTGAGGGGGACATCGGCAAGGCACATTTGCGCCGCGACGCGCTCCTCATTGCTGTTGGCGGCGATGCCGGCGAGGGTGTCGCCGGAACGGGGTGGAGACGCCTTGGCCAACAGCTGACGCAGGTCGCTGAAAGTGTGACGCCGTATGCCCAGCTGTACTGAAAAGGTCATGGATACCTCGTGCCGAGGACGGTGACCGAGGGTGGTCACCGATGTCTTCAAAGTAGCAAGCTTTGTGCCTGTGGGCAAAGTCGGGGCAGGGCGGCCGAGGGTGTCGGCCGCCCAGGGATGGGGGCGTGGTGGGTCTAGAGCCCGGTTTTGACCCTCAGCGACTTGAAACAGATTGCATTGTGGTCTTCAAGGTCGCGCTCGGGTTCGACCGCCAAGCGTGCGTTGGGGAAGCGTTTGAACAGCTCGCGCATGCTCAGATAAAGCTGGTGTTTGGCCAACGCCGCGCCAATGCAGTAGCGTGGGCCGTAGCCGAACAATACATCGGGGTCGATCTGACGTCCTACATCGAGGGTGTCCGGGTGGGGGAAGTGGGCCGGGTCATGGTCTTTCAGGTGGGGCATCAGCAGTACCATCTGACCTTTTTTCACCTGCTGCCCGAGTAGCTCCATATCTTCGGGAGCGTAGCGGGCGAAGCCCATTTTGGAGTTGGCAGACCAGCGCATAATTTCGCTGAAGGCATTGCTGAAGGCTGCGGGGCTGGCGAGCGCCGGAGCCACCTGGTCGGGGTTTTTCAGCAGGGCGTAGGCGGACCATTGCTGGGCGATCAGTGTGGTGTCTGCCCCAGCGCCGATCAACGCCAAAATAAGGGTAATAATATCCCATTCGTCGAAGTCGTCGTTTTCGGCCTCTACCTTGAGCAGGGCGCTGAGAAAGTCGCCGTCTTCCACCGGTGCAGCCCGGCGTTCAGCGATGACTTCAATCAACACATCGATAGCGCGGTTACTGTCTTCCTGTGCCTTGGCCCGGCGTTCCTCGGAAATTGTCGGATTCCAGGTTTCGGTAAAGGTTAACACCGAGGCCTTGATCTGCTCCCAGTATTTTTCCGGAATACCCACCATGCGGGTGATGGAGATAAAGGGGATGTGGCGGGCAATCTCACTGATGTAGTCAAACTCTTCCGGATCGCCGAGGTCGGCGAACAGGCGCGCAATATCCGGTTCAATACGGCGATTGATATTGTCCACCACATTGCGGGAAAAGGCCGGTGAGGTAATTTTGCGAACCAGGCGGTGATGGGTAGGATCGGCCAGCAAGCTGTGGCCCACCAGGGCCTTTTCGAAATTCGTCCAGGTGGCCTCATCGGGGCGGGGCGGGGCGAATTCCCAGTCGTAAAAGTCGGAGCTGAGATACTCCCGCTTCCAGCAGTCCATGATGTCCGGCATGCGGGTCATAATCCAGCACATCCACGGTGCATACCAAACCAGACGTCCGCGTTTGGCAAGGGCTATGCACTGAGGGCCCGGGTTCATCGCGTAGCTCATCGAATTGGGGTTGAAAATGGTTTCTATCGCCGGGGTATCTTCCTGCTTTGGGGTGTCGAGCATGGTGTGACTCCAATTTATTCTTGTTCGTGGATTGACAAAAATATACTAGAGTGTAATTTTATTCACAAGTAGATTTATTTGTGTTGTCGCGCTGAACTCCGGTGCAGGTAACAAACCAACAATCCACAATAAAGAGGCAGAGCAATGAAGGACTTTTCCGGCAAGGTCGCAGTGATTACGGGTGGCGGCAGTGGTGTGGGCAGAGCGTTGGCGCTGGCATTGGCGGCGGAGGGCGCAAAGGTTGTTATTGCTGACATTGAGCAGGCTGCCCTGGATCGCACAGTGACTGAACTGGAGGCGATGAACTGCGACTGCATGGCCCTGCGTGCCGATGTCACCAGCGCTGAGTCAATGGCCGCCCTGGTGAGTGGAGCGGTGCAGCGCTTCGACCATATCGACCTGGTGTTTGCCAATGCGGGGGTCGGCACCGGCGAGGCGGGCAATATGTGGGAATACAATCTGAATGATTGGGAGTGGGGCTTTCGCGTTAACACCTGGGGCTTGATTCACACCATCAATGCGTTTTTGCCTCAATTGGTGGCGCAGCAGCGGGAGGCCCATTTTGTGGTCACTGGCTCGGGCAACGGTGCCTTCCTGATGTTGCCAAACACTCCGATTTATACCGCCAGCAAGGCGGCGGTGCAGGCCATTACCGAAAACCTTCACTATCAGTTACAGGCGGCCCAGTCGCCGGTGAAGGTCAATGCGCTGTTCCCCGGTCCCCACGTGGTAAACACGGGAATTTTTAACTCTGAGCGCAATCGCCCCGAGGACCTGCCCGAAGACCCGAACAAGCCGGATTCCGGTATCCATTCAGTGGAGGATATGAAAGCCATTATGGCCCAGTATGAGATGACCTTGCAGACCACTGAGCCGGAAGAAGTGGCCCGGTTTGCCCTGGACGGAATTCGCGCCGAAAAGTTCTGGATCAGCCCGATGTCGGACAAGTCGCGAGCGGCGTTTGTCGCCAGAACCGACAGCATTTTGCAGGGCACTACCCCCACGGTGCCGGATGTTCTGTAAACCGCAGGCAATGGCTCCGCCGCAGGCAATAGGCTAAGATTCCCGCTTTGTCTCAGTCGAGGGGGAATGTCGTGCCAGCATCGCAACTTGGGCGGCGCGAGCGTAAAAAACTCGCAGTCAGGGAGTCTATTCGCAAGGAAACCCTGCGCCTGATAGAACTGCACGGTGTGGAGGGACTGACCATTGACGCGATCTGCGATTGTGTCGATGTCGCCAAGAAAACCTTCTACAACTATTACGCGACCAAACATGACCTGATGGCGGAGCTGGTGCAGGCAGAGTTGCTGCAAAGCACCGCGCAGCTGATTGACGACGCGATTGCCAGTGGCAAGCCGTTCAAGGAGCAGTTACGGGATATTATCGACGTGTTTGTACACCGCGAGCAGTACGCCGGTGGTGTTGAGCGGGAACTTATCGCCTATTCGGTAGGGGCACTCTCCGCCAACCTAAAGCAGGGCGGTGTGCAATTGGCGGAAATCAACGGCATCTTTCTGCGTTTGTTTGAGCACAACAAGACAGCATTGCGCCCAGGGCTCAGCGTGGCCTTCTGCGCCGAAATGACCGTGGGCATGCTCAATGCGATTACGCTGAATTGGGTACACGACCCCGACTATGACTCCGCCCATCGCTATGCTGAGCTGCTGGAGTTCCTGTCGGCCAGCATGTTGTAGGGGGCGTCGTCTTCGGGCTATGCCATCGGGATATTCCGTGGAGTTTGTAACGTAGCTGAAATATTTCTCGACTAGGATTCAGGGCGTCAACGTACTCGTCTGTCTCGCAATCTCCAATCTCCCTGCGCCATGAATACATGGTGCTTTGAATCAGTGTCGGAAATTCTGGTTATGAAACCCTCTTTTCTTCCTCTCTCTACACTTTGTGCTTTCAGCCTGTGCCTGCTGGCGGCCTGTGGCGGCTCCAGTTCGTCACCGGCGCGCAATGCCGGGCCACCTGCTGAACCAGTCGCCCTTTGTGACGGCGAAGCCATAGCACCTGAAAGGCTGTTTTTGCAGCAATTGGGTAGCGACCGGGTCATTATCAAGTGGCGCAACGCACCGCTTGATGTCGCGCAGAGCGGCGACGTGGTGTGCTTTGGCGTCGATCACAACGCCCTGCCAGCATCGAGCCAGACGGTGGCGGTGGTCACGGAAACACGCCATCGCGAAGCCTTGATTACCGGGCTTAAACCGGACACAAAGTATTATTATTCTGTGGGCGGTGCCGCGAGTACTGACCCGCGTTTCAGCTTTCGCACCGCGCCGCTGACCGGTGCTGTCCCCGCCGATGGCAATACGCGCATCTGGATCGTGGGTGATCCGGGTACCTCCAGTTCACCACTGCTGGATAGGGGGGATAATGCCGGTGGCCAGCGGGCGGTGCGCGATGGTTTTAATGCCTGGGTGGCAGCGAACGGCGGCGAAGCGGCTGATCTGTTTTTGATGCTTGGTGATAATGCCTACCTGGATGGAACCGACGCCCAGTTTCAAACGGCGGTGTTTGACCTGTACACCGATACTCTGGCTACAACAGGTATGTGGTCGACCATTGGCAACCATGAAATGGGCAGCGGCGGTTTGTCCACCGCGGCTTCGGTGGATCTTTACAGCCCTGCCACAGGGATTGCCGACACGGTTCCCGATTCGCCGATGCCCTACCTGAATATTCACTCCTTCCCTACCCAGGGCGAAAATGGCGGGGTGCCCAGCGGCACGGAGCAGTATTACTCCTTTGACTACGGCAATGTGCATGTCATCAGCCTGGATTCCCAGGTGTCTACCCGCGATGCGGCCAATATGGCAGCGATGCGGGAGTGGGTCACTGCCGACCTGCAAGCCAACGTCGCCGATTGGACGATTGTGATTTTCCATCATCCTCCCTACACCAAGGGCAGCCACGACTCGGATAGTACAGCAGGTGGCGTGGATCAGCCTATTTTCGATATGCGTGAACAGTTTAACCCGGTGTTTGAAGCCTATGGTGTGGACCTGGTCTATGGCGGCCACAGCCATTCCTATGAGCGCTCGTTTTATCTCAGTGGCCACACAGGCCTTTCGACCACCTTTGATCCCGAGGAACATGCAGAGCTGAACAGCGCCAACCAGCCTGCTACAGGGCAGGGCGATGAAGCGTATCGCCAGATCACCAATAGCGGTGCCGATGACAAGGTGGTGTACACCGTGGCGGGTAACTCCGGGCAGGCGACGGGGATGTCTGATCCCGAGGGACATCCGGCATTTTTCTACAGCACCGGCGACATCCTCGGCTCGGTGGTGGTCGATGCTGGAAAGAACACCTTGGTAGCGCGGTTTATCGATGACTCAGGAGAAGTTCGTGACCATTTTATTATGCAGCGTTAACACCCTGTCGGTCCGGCGAGCATTGCTGGGCCTGCTGGTCTGGGGTCTTGTACCGTTCAGTGCTGTTGTTGAGGCCGGCCCCTCGGAAGGGCGTTTGCTGGGCTATCTGAGCAGCAAAATCGCCCATAGCCCTGACAATGCTGAACTGTATCTTCGCCGGGCCTATTCCTTTGCGGAAATTGGCCATATGAAAGATGCTTTTGCGGATCTGCGTCGAGTAGAAAGGCTGGGGCATGGCGAGAGCGCGAATTTTGCGCGGGGAGAATTGCTTCGCAGGGCCGGACGTCTTGAAGCTGCCCGCCGTAAATTTGACCAGGTATTGGTGGAAAACCCTCGCCACTATCAGGCATTGATGAAGCGTGCCGAGGTGCTGGTTAGCCTGGGGAAAAACGCCGATGCCCTGGCCGATTACCAGCGGCTCTTCCAAGTGCGGCCGAATTCTGCGAGCGGCTACTACCGCCAGGCAGCCGAACTCTACCTTGCCAGCGGGGCTCCGGAACAGGCACTGGCGCTACTCGACACACGCATGGCGGCGACAGGGCCCATTCCCCAGTTGCAGAATCTGGCGATTTCCATCGAGCAGACACAGGGCCGCTATGCCGCCGCGATTGTTCGAATGAAAGCGCTGTCCGCCGCAAGCCATAGCTCCCCTTTCTGGCACAGCAAAACCGCGGCACTGTATTATTCCGATGGCGATATCGACCGCGCCAGACACCACATCGCCATTGCCGAAAACCTTCTCGCCCAACGTCGCCAAACCCCGGCGGTTATCGATCAGCTCAACACCGAACTCCTTCCCCTTAAAAAACGACTCGCCAGCCAATAATCCCCTTTGGGGACAGACCCCAGGGTCTGTCCCCAACATTACCAAAAATTTATAAAAGGCGTCTTATGCCGAAAAGCTGGCTTCGGGGACAGACCCCGGGGTCTGTCCCCGAAATTGGTGCTTGACCAAAATAAGTAAACCGTATACTTTTTTTACATCACGGTTACCTTTTTTGAGGGAAAGCATGAATAAGCGATATAACAAGCCCATTCCCTGTGGCTGGTTTGCCATTGACTACTGTACGGCGTTGGATGTCGGCGAGGTGAAGCCGCTGCGTTACTTCGGTCGCGATTTGGTGCTGTTTCGCACTGAGTCGGGAGAGGCCTCATTGATCGACGCCCATTGCCCCCATTTGGGGGCCCACCTTGGGCACGGGGGCAAGGTGAAGGGCGAGAATATCGCATGCCCCTTCCACGCCTGGGAGTTTGGTGGTGACGGCTTCTGCAAGAATGTGCCCTACGCCAAAAATATGCCGCCGAAGGTGGTTGATAAACAGGCGCTGCGCACCTACCCGGTGGTCGAATTGAATCAGATGATCTGGGCCTGGTATCACCCCAGCGACGCGCCCCCGCAATGGGAGGTAGAGAAGCACCCGGAACTGCATTCTGACGAATGGTCGGCCATTGATGTCTATGAATGGCAGATCAACGCGATCATTCAGGAGACCGGTGAGAATGCGGTAGATATCGCCCACTTTGTGACAGTGCACGAGTCGCCGGAGATGCCGGTGGGCGAGGTCAATATTGATGGTTATCGACGCAGCACGGTAATGGATAGTTTGCAGCACGCTATCGATGAGCACGGCAATGTCGACCTCAGTGGTGAAAATTTCGATATGGGACGTTTGGAAACCAGCTCCTACGGCCCCGGCCAAACCTTTCAGAAGTTTTCCCGCATGTTCGACATTGTGATGATGGGCACCATTACCCCCATCGACGACCAGCGTATTCATATGCGCTTCAATTTCAGTATGCCGCGGGAGCAGAGCGAGGAAAACGCGTTGTACGGCAATGGTTTTCGCGACGAGATTGTGCGCCAGGTGGGGCAGGATATTCCCATTTGGGAAAACAAGATCTATCTCGAAGAACCCACCCTGTGCGACGGCGACGGTCCGATTGCCAAATACCGAAAATGGTTTAACCAGTTCTATGTTGCCTGATTGCGACGGTGGCATTTGCGACATCAATAATAACGAGGACATGCTATGACAACGACCACGGCCCCTATGGGTAAACCCGGTGATATTCTGAATTGGCCGATGCTGAAAATCCGCTATATGACGGACCCGGAAAATATCGCTCGCCTGCTGCCGCCGGGTATTGAGCCGGGTAGACAACCGGGAGTGACCATCACAATCTATAACTTTCCGGTGCTGAATGAACCGGAGTATGGCTGCGTAGTGAATGTCGATGCGAACTTCAATGGCATTGAAGGGGAGTACACCCTGGGTATTGCTATCGACCAGGAGGCGGCCATTTACGGTAGCCACGAGCGCTGGGGGCAGCCTAAATACTATGGCGAAACCCGGTACTTTCGGTTGATGGATTTCGTCAGTGCCAAGGTCAGTCATCGCGGTTATACGTTTCTGGAGTTCAGTGGGCAGGTGACCGGTGAAGGGGAGATTCCCCCCGAAATAGAGACCAATGAATGGTGGATAAAACATCTGCGCGGTGTCGATATGACCAAGCCTGATTGGGATTTTCCACCCCATGTTGTGCGGGTGTATTCCAAATATGGCACCGCCCATGTGGAAAAATTGCAGGGCAAGGTGACGTTGATCGATAGCCCCTGGGACCCGGTAGCCAGTCAGTTGCCAATGCGTGGCGAGGCAGATGCCTGGTTGTGGACGCCGATCTTTCTGGATCGCCAAATCACCCTGGACGCGCCCCTGGATCCCGAGGCCTTCATTCCCTTTGCAGACACTATCGGTGGCTCTCGTTGGCCGGGTGAAAACGGTGGGCCGAAAGCCGTAGAATAGGGATTTCCCCGGAAAGGACTATGGCGAACGAACCGGTGTCGACCCGGTCATAGTCCTTGCCAAGCAGAGGAAATTCCATGAAGAGCCGTGCGTTTTTGTGCGTAGTGTTGTTATCAGGCTGCACGTCGATAAACTCCGACCGAGCGCCCGAGCTGGGAGGAGCGCTTGCTGATCTAGGTTATCGCCCCGGCCAGAACGTCGCGGCAATTGAACGGCTGGGGATTCGCGCCTGGCAATACGTCGATAGCCGTCATCTGGTGATAAGTAGCGAGTACGGCAATTATCTGCTGAGATTTTTCAGCGACTGTATGGTCGAGCCCAATATGCGCGAGGTCTCCCTGGCTGGCAGCGGGCAGTTGTTTACCCGCGTTGATCCAGTGGTACTGACCGGTGAATCCGGTGACCGGGAGTGCGCAGTGGCGCATATGCAGCGCCTTTATTTAAGCGATTGAAGTGGCTGGGGGTTACTGTTGAGCCTGTTGCTGCTGTTGGCGGGGGGCGGTTTTACTGCCGCCTTTGCCGAAGCTGGTGGGGGCAATGTCATTGAAGCTGCTCACTGACACATGGGGAGGCTGCTCAACGAGAGCGGTGCCTGTCGCTTCACGTTGTACCCACACGGTATGCATATTGGCTGCTTGTGCCGCATCCAGTTCTTCCACAATATCAGATAGAAACAGAATTTCCTGTGGGGGTTTGTCGATGCTGCGCGCAATATTGCGGTAGGAGGCGGCATCGCGCTTGGGGCCGCTGGTAGTGTCGAAATAATCGTTAAACAGAAATCGCAGATCGCCGCCCTCGCTGTAGCCGAAGAACAGCTTCTGGGCGAAGATTGAACCGGAGCTGTAAACGTAGAGCTCGATACCCTGCTGGTGCCAGGCTTTCAGCTGCTCGACCGCGTCGGCATAGACGTGGGCCTTGAACTCGCCGTTGCGGTAGCCGCTTTCCCAAATCAGTCCCTGCAAGCTTTTCAGTGGGGTGATCTTTTTGTCGGCGGCAATCCAGTCGAGCAACTGTTGGATTTGTCCTTCGGTGTCATCAACCGAGAGCTTGGCGCGGGCGGCGACATCGTTAAGCAGGGCGGCCACGCGCTTTTCTCCGCGGTGCCGGCGCACATAGTCCGGCAGGGCCGCCGTGGAATAGGGAAACAGCACCTCGTGCACGAAATCGATAGAACTCGTGGTGCCTTCTATATCTGTGACGATCGCTTTAATCATGTATTTTCCAGTCGAGAAAAACCGTCGGCGATGTCGCTGCCACTGTAGTGAGCCACCCAGCCGTCGGGGTTGTTGAAAAAGCGAATAGCGACCAGTTCCGGGTTGGGGCCCAGGTCGAACCAGTGTAGCGTATTGGCGGGCACACTGAGCAGATCGCCCTGTTCACAGCAAATTTCGTAAACCTTGTCGCCGATATGCAGGGCAAACAGACCCTGACCATTCACGAAAAAGCGTACCTCGTCTTCAGTGTGGTGGTGCTCGGAAAGGAATTTCTGGCGCAGTTCATTTTTGGCGGGGTTGTCGCTGCGCAGGCTGATGACGTCCACGGTTTGGTAACCCTGCTCTGCTACCAGTGCCTCGACCTGTGGTCGGTAGGCGGCAAGTACGGCTTCCTGACTATCGCCGGCCTTGACGTCGTCGCGGGTGGGCCACTGCTCAAAGCGCACGCCTACTTCGGCCATAAGTGCGCCAATTTCGTGGGCATCAGTGCTCGTTTTCAGGGCGGCTGCGGGGGACGTGTCGGCGAAAATCTGTAGTTGAGTCATAGGGTTCGTCTTCTGATCCGGGGTTAGCGAGTGAGCCGATGCATTTCCAGTTCACAGTGGAGCATAAATTCCAGTGCTTCCAGATTGCGCATACAGGTGTCCAGACATTGTCCCCAGCAATACAGTCCGTGTCCGCGAATCAGATAACCGGGACACTCAGGGTGCTCTAGCAAATACTGATCCACTTCGTTGGCCAGCGCGGCAATATCCTGGGTATTGTCGAATATGGGAATAGCCACACTGCCGGCGTGGGTGTCTATGCCGTCAAAGGCCTTCAATAGTTCGTAGTCGGTCAGTTGAATGGCGCCGCTGTCGGCCAGCAGCCGTGACAACAGGGTGGCATTTGTCGAATGGCAGTGCAGCACCGCGCCCACCGTAGGAAAACGCTTATACAACTGAGTGTGCAGCAGGGTTTCCGCTGAGGGCTTGCCGTCGGTGACGGGCCTGCCGTCGAAATCTACCGCGATAAAGTCGGTGGGCGCGAGGCGACCCTTGTGTTTGCCGGAAGCGGTCAACAGCGCCAGTTCGTCGTCCAGCCGCAGTGAAAAATTGCCGCTGGTCGCGGGTACCCAGCCCCGGTCATACAGTTCGCTGCCGGCAGCGGCCAGGGCGATGGCTTTGTCGTAAAAGGTTTTGGTTTTCTTCATTACTGGGCATCCTCGGCGGCATTCAGATGGGCGAGAACGCGCTCGCGATCTGGCTGGTAAATAACGCCGTGCTCGGTAACGATGGCGTCAATGAGGGCGGCGGGGGTAACGTCAAAGGCCGGATTGCTGACCTGACAGCCCTCCGGGGCCACGCGTTGGCCGTAGCTGTGGGTAATTTCCTCGGCAGGGCGTTGCTCGATGGGGATTTGAGGCCCATCGATGTTGCGGTCGAAGGTGCTTGTCGGTGCGGCAACCATCACCTTCACGCCGTGATGTCGGGCGATGATGGCCAGGTTGTAGGTGCCGATTTTGTTGGCGGCATCGCCATTGGCGGCGACCCGGTCGGCGCCGACAATGACCCAGCTGGGGCGCAACTCCCGCATCAACTGTGCGGCGGCGCCCTCTATGGCTAGGGTGACCGGAATATTGTCCTGCATTAATTCCCAACTGGTGAGGCGGGCACCCTGCATCCACGGGCGGGTTTCCCCGGCGATAACGCCGCGCAGCCGTCCGTCGCGCCAGGCTGAGCGGATGACACCCAGCGCTGTGCCGTAACCGCCGGTGGCCAGTGCACCGGCATTGCAGTGAGTATAAACAATGCTGTTTTCTGGTATGAGGCTTGCCCCGTGGTCGCCGATACGCCGGTTGATATGAATATCTTCAGCGTGGAGCGCCTTGGCCAACTCCAGCAGTGCGCCGGCAACATCGCCGCCATTGCCATATTGCTCAATGATGCTGTCGCAGCGCTGCAAGGCCCAGAACAGATTTACCGCGGTGGGACGGCTGTCGGCCAGCGCTCTGCGAGGTGTGTCGAGGGCCTGTGTCCAGGCCGCCACACTGGGTTGTGAGGTGCAGCGCCGGGCGGCGAGAGCCATGCCGTAGGCGGCGGTAATACCGATGGCGGGGGCGCCACGTACCACCATATCGCGAATAGCCGTGGCGACGGACTCTGCATCGTCGTAGCTCAGGTAGTCACAATGAGCCGGCAGGCGGCGCTGATCGAGCAGTTGCAGTTGGTCGTTGTGCCAGCGGATTGCATCGGGTGTAGACAAGGGGCAGCCTCCGTTTTTCAGGGGCGCCATTATAAAGCAGGGTGTCTTCGGCTCATAGCAGGTAAAATAGCGAATTTCGTATGCTGGAAACGGGTAAAGGGCGATGATGGAATCGGTGTGGTTTTGGTTGGTACTGGCCGGGGTGATTATTTTGGCTCTGGCCGCCTACGCGGGGTATTTATTGTTGGCGCTGCGCCGCCAGAAACAAGCTGCGGCAGCGGTGGTGCAGATACAGCAACCTGAGGCGGCGCCTGCAAGTCAGTCGCTGGATGCGGTGGAATCTGTAAAGGTGCTGGCGCGCTGTTTCATCGACGGTCAGGTTGGGGCGAGCGAGGCAGCACTGCGTATTGCCGTATTGCTGGACCAGCCGCAGGTGCCCGCCGCGGTGGTGGCTCAGGGGCAAGTATTTCGCGACGTGGCGGCGGCGCTGGCACATATTCCCACCCACCAGCAGTGGCGGGAATTGAGCCGCGAACAGCGGGATCAGTTTCGCGCGGAGATGGACAGTATCGAGGAAAACAGCAAAGCACAGATGCTGGAGGCTGCACAGCGTCTGGGAGCGAGCGCTTAATCCCGCTTGGGGAACTTTTCCACCAAACGGTTCAGTCCGCTTACCAGGCTGTGTTGCAGCTTAAGCTGGTCGTCCAGCGACTCCTTTTGCAGGGGGTCGAAACCAAAAATTGATTCGTGCAGGGGAGCGAGGGTGACGTAGCCGAGAATCATGCAGTGGAAGGCCATTGCGGTCGGCACATTAATCCATTCGCTGTCCGGGTTGTTGGCACTGTCGCTGATAAAGGAAAAAAAACGGCGATACCAACGGTCGCTAAGCAAGTCGAGGGTTTCGTCCCTGGCGAGGGTGGCGTGTTGCACTAGTCTGGCAATATTGGGTTTGGTGCTTAACTCAGTCATTACCACTTGAATCTGTTGACTCATTTCGTGGAAGTTCGATGCGGCGTCCAGCTTGTCGGTGGCTTCCGCCAGAGGGGCCATCAGGCGCCCGCAAACCTCTTCGTATATCGCCAGTTTGTTGTTGTAGTGCTTGTAAATGCCGGGACTGCTGATTCCCACCTGAGCCGCAATTTCACTGACTGATGTGGCGGCAAAGCCCTGCTGGGCAAACAGTTCCTCGGCGACTTGGAGTATGCGCTCTTTGGTATTGCGGCGCCTGGCCATGATGCTTTCCTATTCAGTGTGTCAGTGGCGCGATAGTGCGCTCTTGCAGTAGGAGCCAGGCCAATCCGGCGGCGCAGGCGAGGCTGAGGATAAGCAGCCCCAGGGATTGCCAGCGGTAGCGGCGGCTGAGGGATTCCGGCTCCGAAGTAGCAATGATAAACGGTTGTTGGCGGCTCGGCGAATAGCTCAGCATATTAATTGCGTCGGCGGGGGGCTGGTTGCGGCGTTCCCGCTCCGCTTTTCGCAGGGCTTCACGACGGGCGAGTTCCCACTCCTGCAGGTCGATATTGCCGTCGCCGTCGCGGTCAAACCGGGCAATCAGACCGTCGTAGTCCTGCTTCCACTCGTTGAGTATGTCGGCCATGCGCTGCTGATTCAGCTCACTGTCGCTGGGGGGGTGCCGGGTCTGGAAATAACCCAGGGCATAGATCAGGTCGTTGTCACACAGCAACTCCTCGGTATAGCGATAGCGGGAGCCGAGCAGGCCCGAGAGTAGTCCGCCATCGTCGGTGCCGGGGTAGCGGGAATGCCCGTGCCAGACCCTTTTACGATGACTGCTGATGTCGGCGCGTTGGGGCTGCACGTAGCACTGGCCTGTGCCGTCGCTGAGGATAAAGGCGCGCTCGCTGCTTTTGCTTTCCAGGGTGCGCCAGCTGGAATTCTTGCCGCGGCGCTCGTAGCGTTCAATACGGTAGCGAAACCACTGGCAGGGGGTGTTGCTCAGGCGGCTGAGCAGTGGGGGCGTGTTGTCCTCGCGGCTGATGTGCCCCATCAATTCGACATAGCCCTGAGGGGCGGAGCGAATTTTCGATGTTGGGGTGTCTTCGATCAGGCGGGCGCGGGTCAGCCGCCGAATACTGAACCAGGCGGCCAGCGGGGCGATCAGACCGCAGATAATATGGGGGAGGTAGTCCACGCCGACGCAGCCTTAGCTGCGAAACAGCGATTTCATATCCACGTCGGTCAATTCGCCCTTGTCGAACTGCAGCAGGTCAAAGGCTTTAAAGTTAAACCAGCGGGCAATAATGACATCGGGGAATTGCTCAATGCGCACATTGTTGTTATTGACCGCCTCGTTGTAGACCTCGCGGCGGTCGGCAATGGCATTTTCCAGGGCAGAAATGCGCGTCTGCAGTGACTGGAAAGCACTGTCGGCCTTGAGGTCAGGATAGTTCTCTGCCAGCGCAAACAAGCTGCCGAGGTTGGCGCGCAGCCCGGTTTCTGCCTGGCCCAGCGCGGGCATGTCGTGGCTAGCCTGGGCGGTGGCCACCTGTTGCCGTGCCTTGATCACCTTTTCAAGAGTGTCCTGCTCAAAGGTCATATATTGGCGGCAGGTTTCCACCAGTTTAGGTAGTTCGTCGTGGCGTTGCTTGAGCAATACGTCAATATTGGCGAGGTGTTTGGAGACGTTGTGCTTCAGATTCACCAGACCGTTATACATCATGACCAGGTACAGGACGGCAAACACTACCACAGCGAGAAATACCATAGTGCCAATTTCCATATCGCTCTCTCTTTTGTCTTATGTCTATCGGGGTTGCGGGGGCTGTTCACATGCGCTGCGTCGCCACGATGGCCTCTGTAACGGCGAATAGCAGTATGTAGTATATCCAAGCAGGTGCTGCACTAAATCCTTGCTGGCGGAAATGCCGCAAAAAAAGTCTGTTTTGCGGCGCCTGTCGCGGTTGAGCTCAGTTTATTTTCCAGCTTGGGGTCGGCAAACCCATATTTTCAAGGAATACCGGGTTGTAAAGCTTGCTTTTGTAGCGATCGCCGTAGTCGCAGAGGATGGTCACAATTGTGTGCCCCGGCCCCAGTTCCCGCGCGAGGGACACGGCCCCGGCGATATTCACCGCAGAGGAGCCACCCAGACACAGCCCTTCGTTTTTCAGCATATCGAAAATATAGGGCAGGGCTTCGGCATCGGTGGGCTGGCAGGCGAAGTCTACTTCGGCCAGACGGAGGTTATCGGTAATCAGGCTGATACCGATGCCCTCGGCAATGGAGCGGCCTTCGCCGTGCAGCTCGCCGGTAGTGTAGTAGTTGTACAAGGCAGAGCCCTGGGGGTCGGCGATGCCGATACGGATATCCTTGTTGCGGGCTTTCAGGGCCCGACTCACCCCGGCCAGGGTGCCGCCGGTGCCAACCGCGCAGATAAAGCCATCGACCTTGCCGTCGGTCTGTTCCCAGATTTCCCGACCAGTGGTTTCTTCATGGATTCTGGCGTTGGCGGTATTGTCAAACTGGCGCGCCCAAATGGCGCCGTTTTCTTCGGTCTCGTTCAGGCTTTCTGCCAGTCGTCGAGCAGTGTGTATGTAGTGATTCGGGTCGCTGTAACCCGTTGCCATAACAAGGCGCAAATCGGCGCCGTACAGGTCCAGCAGTTCAATTTTTTCCCGGCTCTGGCTTTGGGGCATGACGACCACGGTTTTGTAGCCGAGGGCGTTGGCGATCAGCGTGAGGCCAATACCGGTGTTGCCCGCGGTGCCCTCGACAATCGTGCCACCGGGGCGCAGCGTACCGTTCTGTTCTGCATCACGGATAATACCGAGAGCGGTGCGATCTTTTACCGATCCGCCGGGGTTCAGAAATTCCGCTTTGCCAAGAATGGTACATCCGGTGAGTTCAGACACTTGTTTGAGGTGGATCAGTGGGGTGTTGCCGATCAACTCCGGCATGCTCTTATAAGTCATTGGCCTACAATACTCCGTATAGATAGTTGCATGGTATCGGTGCGGGCGCGGGGCGACAAGCACGGACGTGTATTTAGCGCGCCCGAACTGCACGATCGGTTTGGCAAACGTAGCGCAAGAGGCGATACTGGGGGAACTTGTGTTCACGCGTTGGGCGATGGACGGCTGACCGGGATGGTCGGTGATAATCGGGGTGTTGGACAATTGCCCTGTTGGCGGCGATTTGGGGCGTAATGTGAAAAGTGTAATGCGTTGGTTGATCCTGTTGTTTTTTATTAGCGGTGGACTGGCGCACTTCCTGTTTGTCGATGATTTCGCGGCGATTGTGCCGCCGATGCTGCCCTTTCCCAAGTGGGTCGTATGGGCGACCGGAGTGTTTGAACTCGCCATTGCCCCGCTGATTTTCGTGCTCTCGCTGCGGGTAAAGGTGGGGCGTGTGATGGCGCTCTATTGTCTGGCGGTGCTACCCGCCAATATCTATCAACTTTATCTGGAGTCCGGTGGGCCAGACTCTGACACCACCTTGTTATGGCTGCGTATTCCCCTGCAATTTGTGCTCATTGGCGCGATTCTATGGGCCACGGGCGATGATCGTCGCCGAGTGATCCGCCTCAATGATAATAACGTAACAACAACACGAGGCTAATTCATGGCAGATGATGTTGATACTGCCCCAATTAACGGCGCCTTTTGGGCGGACTGTATGGAGCGGGTTGCGCAGCAGCGCGACAAAGAGAGCTTTATGCAGATTTTTGATCACTTTTCCCCGCGGGTAAATTCCTATCTTCAGGGACAGGGGGTCGAAGCCTCTGCAGCGGAGGACCTGACCCAGGAGGCCCTGTTGGCCCTGTGGAACAAGGCCCACCTGTACAAGCGCGAGAAGGCGGCGGTGAGTACCTGGTTGTTTCGGGTGGCGCGAAATCTATGGATAGATAAATTGCGTAAACAGCGCGGCATTGCCTATGAGTCGGAGGACGAAATCAGCGAGCTGGTGGATTACGACCCGACTCTGGACGCTGATGGCGACCGCTTGTTGGCGGTAATGGGCGATTTGCCCGGCAATCAGGCCAGTGTTGTCTACAAGTCATACTACGAGGGGAAGAGTCATAGTGAAATTGCTGAGGAAACAGGCATGCCCCTGGGAAGTGTGAAATCGAGTTTGCGGCTGGCGATACGAAGTTTTCGGCAGCATTTTTTAGAGGCTGAATGATGAGTAAGATTGTCCATCATCCCACTGACGAGACGCTATACAGCTATGCTGCTGGTTCGCTGCCTGCCGCAATGGCCCTGGTTGTCGGCTGTCACCTGCAAAACTGTCAGCGGTGCAAAGGTGAGCTGGCCAGGGCGGAATCTGTGGGTGGCGAATTAATGGCCTCCCTTGAGGCCAAGCCCTTGGGAAATGATCGCCGCGAAGCGGTGCTGGCGATGCTTGATGAACCCTCACCCGAGCCTGTGCGTCCTGTTGTCGCTGCCCCTGTTGCCGAGACGGCGGGAGAGATTCCGCCAATGTTGTCGAAATTGTTACCCGCTGAGCGTTATGACGACCTGCCGTGGAAAACCATTGTGCCGGGAATGAAGCAGTTAAAAATTGCCTGCGATGAGGGAGATGCCTTTTTGCTGCGCATCGCCGCGGGCAAGAAAATGCCGGTGCACAGCCATCGTGGCAATGAGTTGACCCTGATTCTGCGCGGCGGCTACAGTGATGCACTGGGCAAATTCAATGCCGGTGATTTCGCCGACCTGGATGGGTCGGTTGAGCACCAGCCCATTGCCGATGACGACGAAGACTGTATTTGTCTTGCCGGAATGGACGCACCGTTGGCGTTCAGAGGCATTATCGCCAGGATGCTACAACCCTTTATTCGAATCTGATACCTGACGGAAGAGCTCTGGACACAGAGGTCTTCCGCCGGTCTCCTGCCCAGCTTAATACTGATAGATGATATCGACACCATAGGTGCGGGGTTCGCCCCAAATTACCGAGCGATCGCTGTGGGGCAGGTTGTCGATAGCAGTGATTTCATACTCTTCGTCGAGTAGATTTTTTCCCCACAAGCCGATATTCAGAGCGCCGTGTTTGCCAGCGGGCATATCGTTGAGGCTCAGTCTTCCATTCAACAAGCCGTATTCGCCAATAAAGGTATTCACCGCATTGTGGCTGCGCACACCGCCGTTGCGCTCGGCCATGTAGTTGTAGCTGATATTGGCAGACATAGCACCCCAGTCGCCCGCGGCCAGGGTGATGTCGGCGGCGGCGGTATAGCTGTGTTTGGGGGCTGAATAGAAACCAAAGCTGTCGGTCACATCGTTGCCCTGACGATCGGTCGCCTGGGTGACCTCGGCGTCGAGGAAGGCGTAATTGAGCATGAGTACGATGGTGTCGGTCGCAATAAAGGTGACATCAGCTTCCAGACCGCGCATTTCCGCTTCGCCGGCGTTGGTGACCTTGGTGTCGGCGACGGTACCCGCGAGGATGAAATTCAGCTGAATATCGGTGTATTCGCTGTAGAAAATATTGGCGTTCACCCTTAGCCGGCGGTCCATCAGTTCGCTTTTAATCCCCGCCTCGATGGAATCCACGTGCTCTTCCTCGAAACCATCGGCAAAACCAAAGCCGTAAACAATACCATCCGGGGCCTCTGAGTCGGTATCGTCGCCCCGTCCCTCGGGGGTATTGGGCCCGGAGGCCTCGCCGGTACTGCCGCGCTGGGGATCGCGGGTGTTAAAACCGCCCGACTTGTACGCCTGAATAAACTTGCCGTAAAGGTTGATGTCCTCGGTGAGGTCGAACTCGGCGATGAAGCTGAAGGAGCTGTCGGTGAAATCCTGGGCTGCAAACACATTGTCAAAGGCGCGGTCGCCGGGAAGCAGAAAGCCGCCCGCGGCCAGTACCGGTTGCAGCGCGCCGGCGTCCTGCATATCAAAGGCGGTATTGCTGTTACGCAGCTCAAGGTAGGTTTTGTCGGTCTGGTTTTTGAGCGCCTGCCGGTGGTCCTTGGAGTAGCGCGCACCAAAGGTCAGATGTATTCGATTGTCGAGGATGTTCGGGGTCCAGGTGAACTGCCCGAACACCGCTTTGGCGGTATTGGCGATATCGTAGCGTTGCGACAGCATATTGACGATGCGGGCATCGCCGCCACTCAGCAGCACGCCCCCCACCGCGGGAACAGGGAACACCCCCTCGCTGATTTTTGAACTGAACTGGTGGTGTATCGGAGCATTGTCTTCGGTGGCGTCTTCCTCGAAATAGTAGAGGCCGACGATATAGTCGAGACTGTCGTCAAACAGTACACCACTGAGCTGAAGTTCGTGGGAGGTTTGCTCCTGGGAAATCTCCGGTACCACCAAGGGCAGGCAGTCCTGACCGGTTTGTGCCCGGGCGGCGGGGCCGCAATACTCGTTGGAATCGACACGGTAGTCTTCCGAGCCAAGGCCGCCGCCAAGATCCGCGTAGGCGGCGTCAAATAATTCGCGGTAGGCGCCGACGTATTTGAACTGAAAGTTCTCGAAATCCTTGGTGAAGATCAGCGCATGCCCTTCAATCTCAGTGATAGAGGGCTCGAAGGCGCGGGCCGTCGCCATATGCGTGAAGCGCTTGTCGCTGTGCTTTGACTCTGACACCGCGTACTCGCGCACCGGTTCGGCCTGTCCCTTATTCTGTACTGCGGGGCGTATCGATTGATAATTGTAGTTGTAGTACTCGTAGTCGGAGCTGTCGTAGGCGTAGTCGAGGGTAGTGCTGTCATTGATGTCCCAGCGCAGGTCGATGCGGAAACCATCCACCTCGCGGTCGCCGAAATCTCCCCCGGGCCCGGTATTTTCAATGAAACCCTCCATTTCGGTGTGTAAATACGCCAATTTAGCGGCGACTGTGTCGGAGATGGGTACGTTTGCCGAGGTTTTGGAGGTGAGCAAGCCACGGTTTCCAAGGGTGAATTTCTGCTTTAGCTCAAAGGCTTCGGTCGTTGGTCGCTTGGTGACCAGATTGATCGCACCACCGGTGGTGTTACGGCCGTAGAGCGTGCCCTGTGGCCCCCGCAAGACTTCGATCCGCTGCAATTCCGCCACGTCCAGCGCGGTGCCAGTGGAGCGCGCGATGTAGACGCCGTCGACGTAGATGCCTATAGGCGGATCCTGGGTGACTTGCACGTCGGAGATGCCAATGCCGCGGATAAAGATTCGCAGGGTGGCATTGTTGATGGGAAAAGGCTCGATGGTCAGGCTGGGCACTTTGGAGCCAATATCAACCAGACTGCCGATGCCATCGATTTCCAGCCGCTCTTCCCCAAACGCGGTCAGTGAAATTGGAGTGTCCTGGAGCGACTCGGTTTTTTTCTGAGCCGTAACGATAACCTCCTCTAAAGTGCGTGTAGCAGATTGGGCGATGACGTGCGAGCTGGCTGATGCGGCGATCAGGCACAGCCCGGCAGTAACAGGTAGAGTTCTCTTCACAAATGCGCTCCGACTGGTTTCATTATTGTTATGCAGCAGGGCTTAGTTAAATCACATTAACTATAGTGGGGCCATAAGCCATTTGTACTAGGGCCGGCTCACGCTATTAGATTCAACGCTGCCGGGGGCGGGCGAGAATTTGCGCGATGGCGCGGTGCACGGTGGGGTTCCAGGCGAAACCAAGGTGGCTGGAGCGCACCGCAATATTTTCAATATTGTCGCCATTCAGACAGGCAATCTCCGGCGACACAATACCGTCGCAGGGGCTGTAGAGCACGGTGGTGGGAACGCTTCGAGGGCCGTTATTGTGGTGTGTCCAGCCGGCAATATCATGATTGGCGTCGTCGGTGGTGCTGCGATTGAGGCGTTTGAGCACCGCCCAGGCGGCGGTGCCCCGGGGATCGCCAAAAGGGGTGCCAAGGGTAATCACCTGGCGCAGGTGTTCGGGGTGGTGTTGGGCCAGAGCGTTGGCGTACAGGCCGCCGAGGCTCCAGCCGATAAGGCTGACCTGTTCACCGCTGTGCCGTGCCAGCGTCTCGATACGCCGGGCGAGAGCCGCGACCTTGCTACGTTGGAATTCCTGCATTTGTTCCAGTTGGGTAATGCGCTCTGCGGGCATGTTTCGCCCCAATCCCCAGGGTTCGGCTCGATAGTGCCAGCGTTTCAGCCAGTAGCGCAGGGCCAACATGCAGCCGTCGGCGCCGCCGTAGCCGGGGATGCACAGCACCGGGTGACCGTCGCCCATGGGTTGTGCGGCGAGCTGCCGGTATTCACTGGCGAGGCGACGACATTCGCTGCTCGCGCGCCAGAATTCCGCGAGGGAATCGCCCAGACAGGGTGGAGATATGGTGGTCATCGGCGTGTCTCGTTGTGGTTATTCATATCCGATTACGCGCTGCCGCATCGAGTTTATTTAATCCGAGTATATTAATCCTAAATCATGGGATGTCTAAGCAGCTGTGTTGCGTATAGACAGGGGGAGAATAGTCTGCTTGTCGAGCGGCGTAAAAAGCGGCTCAAACGGCGTTTATGCTGAATAAATGCCGCGTCTTTGCCGGTTTAGTCTGGCCGATGGCTTCAACAACGACACATAATAGGCTGCTAGTCGTCGAAAATGACGCGATTGCGACCTTTTTGCTTGGCGGTGTAGAGGGCTTTGTCGGCCCGTTCGAACAGCGACAGAGGTGTTTCGTTGCCGTTGCGGACTTCCGCCAAGCCAATACTCACGGTCAGAGGAATCGTCTCGGCGTCGCTGATAATTGCCGGTGAGTATTGAATGGATGAGCGAATGCGTTCGGCAATCCCCCAGGCCGAGCTTTTGTCGGTGGAGGGCAGCAACACCACAAATTCCTCGCCACCGTAACGACCTACCTGGTCGTACTCACGCAGGTTCTGGTTGAGTATGTCCACCGTGTGCTTGAGGGCGATGTCGCCACTGGCGTGGCCGTAGGTGTCGTTCACGTTTTTGAAGTGGTCGATGTCGATCACCATCAGTGTCAGCGGCGTACCCTTGCGGTTTGATTCCGCAATGGAAGAGCTCATCAGCTCGTCGATCATGCGCCGATTCCAGCACTGGGTGAGGGCGTCGCGCGATGCCAGCTGGTTCAGTGTTTGCTCCAGGCGGACAATGCGGCTGCCTGCTCCCAGGCGAACTTTCAGTATGCGCGGATCAAAGGGCTTGCTGAGGAAGTCATCGGCGCCGGACTCCATTGCCTCGACGACGGCGTCGTTACCATCTTTGCCGGTGAGCATCAGAATGTAGAAAAACTGGCCGTCCGGGCGTTCGCGCAGCTTTTTACACAGCTCGGGCCCGCTCATGCCGGGCATCGACCAGTCAATGATAAGTAAATGTGGCGGGGTGTCACCCGACAGGAGTCTGAGGGCGTCTTCTGCGTTGCCGGCGACCAACGGAACAAAGGACCATTCCTCTACTGCCGCGCACAATGCCAGGCGGGTGATGGGGTCGTCGTCAACAATCAAGATATCCATAGACGTCAGATACCTGCCAGAACTTTTAATTCGTCGCTCATCTGGCCCAGTTTGTCCTTTGCTGCCTGCCACTGTGTCGTCCACTCGCTCAGATCCTGACATTGGGCGTTGGTTTCCAATTCAGCAACTTCGTCATAAAAGGCCTTCGACGAAAAATTGCCGAGTGCGCTTTTTATTCGGTGTACTGATGAGGATAGCTGTTTTCTGTCACCTTGGGCGAGGACGCGGTCTATTTCATCTGTCATTTCAGGGAGTTCGCTGAGGAAAAGCTGCGCAATTGTCGCAATCAAGGCGGGCTTGTTATGGGTGATATCCCTTACGCGGGCTTCATCTAGAATCATTTGCAGCATGTCCTTTGGCACTAAGCCCTCGCAATTGGCCGGCGTTAGTGGCATTTCATCAGTCGGATAAGGGAGGCCCTCAACCTGGTGTATCAATTGCTCCGGATCAATCGGTTTACTTAAATATTGGCTCATACCTGCTGTAATACAGCGCTCTTTATCATCGGCCATGGCATGGGCAGTAAGGGCAATGATGGGTATATGATGCCCGTTTTGGGGCTCAAGTTCACGGATTTTGCGCGATGCGGCTAATCCGTCCATGACTGGCATTTGCACGTCCATGAGAATTTTGTCGAAGGGCTGTGACTGAAACTCCCGAACCGCCTCGGCGCCATTGCTGACGATGGTCAGTTTATGCCCTCGGGATGCCAATAAGTCGCTGATGATGCGCTGGTTCACTGTATTGTCTTCGGCGATCAGCAGTGACAGGGATTTCCGTGCAGGTGCGGGCTTTTTGCCGGGCAAAAGCGTTAAATGGGGGGGCGGCGACGGCGTGCTTTGGGCGGCATTAAGGGGAAGGCGAAGGATAAATGTGCTGCCCTTGTTTACCGCGCTGTCGCAAAGTATCTGCCCCTGCATTTGCAGTACCAACTGATGAACAATGGACAGTCCCAGACCGGTGCCTCCGGCTCTCCGTGTAAGACTGCCATCGATCTGGGTGAACGCATCGAAAATTTTGTCGAGATCCTGTTGCTCTATGCCAATGCCTGTGTCGCGGACGGTAAACTCCAGTTGCTCGCCTTCCTGTCGAAGGCTGAGGCTGACGCCGCCGCGCTGGGTGAACTTCAGCCCATTGCCGATAAGGTTGACCAAAATCTGCTTCAATCTGACCGGGTCGCCGTGTACCCAGCGGGGTGCTGAGGGCTCGATCTGCAGTTCCAGACTCAGCTGTTTGCGGGCTGCGGTATCGCGGAATTCCCTTATGAGCAGCTGTAACTCCTGATGCAGATCAAAGTCAGATTGGCTCAGTTCCAGCTTGCCACTGCGCAGTTTTGACAGATCGAGAATATCGTTAATGATGACCAATAGTGAGCTGCCGGAGTGTTCGAGAATATCAATATATTCGAGCTGTTCTTTGCTGAGTGGCGTGGTTTTAAGCAGATTGGCGACACCGATGATGCCGTTCATCGGTGTGCGGATTTCGTGGCTCATATTGGCGAGAAATTCCGACTGCATTCGGGTTTTTTCCTCGGCGCGCAAGCGCGCTGCGTGGGCCTCGGAAGTGCGCTGTTCGACGATTTTTTCCAGCTCGGCATTGTCCTGGGTGAGGCGGTCGATCATTCCGTCCATGGCGCGGGCAAGGATGCCGATCTCGCCGAGATCGCGGAAGTTGGCCCGCTGGCTGAGGTCGCCGGACTGCACCGATCTCGCCAGCGTGGCAAGTGCGCGAATGGGGGCGTAAATATAACTGGCGACCTTGTAGGCGAAAAAAACGGCCAGTGCAGCAATGATAAGAATTGCCGCGTTCAGGCGCGCCAGAATGGCATTTGCCGGGTGCAGTATCTCAGCGACATCTTTTTTAACCATGATTCCCCAACCCAACTCGGGCAAAACCCGGCCGCTGGCCATGACGGCTTCGCCGCGATAGTCGAAGGCATCGCTGTATTCCATACGTTGCGCGGAAACAGGCTGGTTTAGTGGGGCTGCGCGAAGTGAATTGCCCGTGGCGAACCGAAGCGGATGCAGGGGAGTCACCTGGCCAGCGTTGTCCAGCTGAAACAATATCGACTCGCCACTTTCGCCAAAACCGTTGTAGGTGGTGAAAATACGGGTGAAATAGCGCGCGTCGGTGGTCACACTGAGGCTGCCCACTTTGTCGCCAAAATGCATAACGTCCTGAGTCAGGTGAATTTCACTGCGTTCGGCATCGAAATCGAGTTCAACCGGGGGCTTGGAGGCGTTCGCTTCGATATGCGCTTCGTCGTTGCTGATCGTTCGCCCGGGGGCGACCACTGAGGTGATAAGGCGGTTGTCGAGGTCGTAAATACTGACCGCCTTGACGCTGCTGATCGCCATAATGGCGTTTTCCAGACTGACGGCAACGCGACCGGTGTCGATCTGGCCCTCATTGGCATAGTCGTATAAATAGCTTTTCAGGTCGGGGTTGCTGGCAATGAGTTGAACCCGGTCGCGGTGCTGGTTCAGCTGGCCATGCAGGCGCTCGACCTGAATGGCACTGATCGCATGGAGTTCGTTCAAGGCCGAGGATTTCAGGTAGCGTACGGAATGTGAGTAGTCGACGGCACCAAAAATGATAAGCGGAAGCAGGGCGAATATGCAAAAGCTGAGTACGAGCTGCTTCAGTAGCGACATAGGGTCTCAGTGAGCCTGATTAAGTCATTGGGTTGCCACAGCGACAGGTGCGTCGCTGTGGCATACTAGCCGTGGGTCGCTGAGATGCAGACTAACACCACCGTCACGACAGCAATAACAGGCGCCAGCCCCACGCCGAGCTGAGTAAGTCCGCCAGTCACGCCCAAGAGGGCGATATTGGCGATAAGGGGGAGGCCCAGAGATTGATTGCTTCTCATTTCCTTGCCTGCTGTTATTAACTGAGTTAGCAGTGAGTATATCTTTCGCGTCAATTTTTGGGATTCGCGATAATACTTAGACGTATCAGGGAGATAACAGTTTCTTCCGGCGGCCTGATAGGACAAAACAGTCTAAACGTCGCTAATTTTATTCTGGAAAACCCATGTGGCCGTCTTTTATCCCTATAGAACCCTCGTTTGCCGCAATGCTGATTGCCCTTGGGATTGCAGCGGGCATCATTAACACCTTGGCGGGGGGCGGCTCTAACCTCACCCTGCCCGCCTTGATGGTGATGGGTTTGCCCGCCGATGTGGCCAATGCCACGAATCGGGTAGGGGTGTTGTTACAGTCGCTGGCGGCGGTAAGGGGGTTTTCCAAACGAGCGGTAATGCCCCTTGACGATGCCCCGGCGATCGTGACGCCGACACTCATTGGTTCGCTGCTGGGCACAGTCGCTGCTGTTGGCGCGCCTCAGGAGTTATTAAAACCGGCACTGTTGCTGGCCATGGTGGCGATGAGCCTGCTGATTTTGCTCAAACCGGACACCATCGCGCCGCCGCCGGGTACACCTCCGACCAAGGTCGCCGATTCGCGGTCGGCCTGGTGGGTGCTTTTTTTGGCGGGCATTTATGGTGGCTTTGTGCAGGCCGGCGTGGGCTTTATTCTGATTGCGGCGCTGGCCGGGTCGCTGCGCTACGATCTGCTGCGAAGCAACGCGCTGAAAATGCTTTGCACCAGCGCCTTAACGGTAGTCGCGTTGGCGATCTTTATCTGGCAGGGGCTGATTGAATGGGTGCCGGGTCTGGTATTGGCCCTGGGCACGGTGGTGGGAGCTCGCCTGGGGGTGAGAATTGCCATGCGTACCAGTCAAACGGCGCTGAAGTGGTTTTTGTTCGTAATGACCGTGGTCGCCAGCGTGGCGGCACTGTTGAATTAGGGTTGGCCGCCGCGGGGGAATGGCTGGGGTCGGGCTTAATCACTGATAAAGGCGGTTAATAAGCTGTCTGCCTGTTGTTTGCCAATGTCGATAAGCTCGCCAATCTGTGAGCGGGCAATGCCCAGTTGGCTCCATGCGCCGTCGCTTATGGCGGGTACCTCCGGGTTATCCGTGCTATCAGTCTCACACAGCATCGCGAGGCTGTTGGCCATGTGTACCACCATTGTCAGGTCACTGGGGTGGCCCAGTTTTTCCGGCTGATGGTGGCTGTATATTGACTCCTGCAGGGAACGTGGCAGCTGCCATTGCAGCGCGAGTTCCAGCCCGACGTTGGTGTGGTCGAAGTCGAACACGTCCTGTTCAATGACGTGGCTGGGGCTGGTCTCATGTGGGTCGCGGCTACGGGCTACACACTCTTCAACCTGCTCACCGACAGTGCTGTACATGATGAGCTGGCCGACATCGTGGAGCAGTCCGGCGGTGAAGGCTTCGCCCGGTTCCACCGATTTGCAGCGCTCGGCGATGGCGTGGGCGACCAGAGCGGTGTAAATACTGTGTCGCCAGAAATCTTCCATAGAGATCAGTTCATTGTCGATACCATCGAAGCTGCGTGCCACTTCGATGCTCATCACCAAGTCCAGCATTCGGCGTGAGCCGATGCGACCAATCGCTTTCTCTACGGTATTTACCGGGTCGAGGTTGCGCAGCAACACACTATTTCCGAGTTTCAGTATCTTTGCGGTCAGTGCGGTATCCGCTTCAATAATGGCAGCGACATCTTTCAAACTGCAAAGAGGCTCTTTCAGCTGGCGATTGACCTCCAGTGCGACACCGGGCAATGAAATCAGGTTGCCGGCACGGGCAACCATGGTTTTGGCATCCAGCATATACAACCCCTCGGTTTTTTCTAAGCATAGCCGAGGTGAGGTAAAAGCGTTGTCTTTGTGTCAGTAGGGAGTAACAAGCCCTGACCTGTGAGGAGGAGCGGCCGATTTACTCGGTCACCTTGCCGCGAAGAGACTTTATGCGGCTGTGCTTGGTCTTTTTATCCATGCGCTTGGCCTGGGAACTTTTGCTCGGTCGCGTTGGCCTTCGGGTTTTGCGCACCACCGCGACGCTGCGAATCAGCGCTTGCAGGCGCTCCAGTGCGTCCTCCCGATTTTGCTCCTGTGTGCGATGCTGCTGAGCTTTGATCACAATTATGCCGTCCTTGCTGACGCGCTGGTCTTTCAAATTGAGCAGCTCGGTCTTGTAGAATTCAGGCAGTGACGACGCGCGAATATCAAAGCGCAGATGGATGGCCGAAGACACCTTGTTGACGTTTTGTCCACCGGCCCCCTGGGCACGAATAGCAGTAAGCTCGATCTCGTTGTCGGGCAGGGCGACGGCGTTGGATATAACTAGCATGGGCTCCGATCCGGTTGGTGTGGTGAGTGCCTGTGAGTGGTTGGACACTGGGGCGTAGTCTGGCAGAGAGAGCGGGGCAGCTCAAATGGCAATATATCCGGAACCTTTTGGCTGACCCTGCATTGACGGCCTGTTTTGCAGCGATGGCGGGGCAATTTCCCTCTTGGTTTGAACTGCCATTTTTCTGACATACCAGTGTCATGTTGTCATGGAATACTTTCGGCCCATTACGCGAACAGCATTACGGAGTATCTCATGGGTCGTCGAAAATCCCGCCGGGGGCTATCTCGCCGCCGGTTTTTGCAGCGTCTGGGTTTTGGCAGTGCGGTGGTTGGCGCCGGTTTGACGAGTGCCGGTTCCGTTGCGGTAGCCAGCGCCAACAGTCGCCCGGGTATCGCGCGCTCGCAGGCAGAGTCCCCCTTTCAACATGGTGTCGCCAGCGGCGACCCGCTGGTGGATTCGGTAATTATCTGGACCCGGGTGACCATTGACCCGGATCTTGCCGCCGAAGTGCGTTGGGAGGTGGCGACCTCCGCGACGTTCGCCTCAGTGGTCGCTCAGGGAGTCTTCACCACCGACGGCAGCCGAGACCATACCGTCAAGGTCGATGTGGCAGGTTTGTCACCGGCGACGACGTATTACTATCGTTTCCAAGCGCTGGGTTTTCGCAGTCAAACCGGCAGAACCCGCACTTTGCCCGAGGGTGAGGTCGATCACCTGCGTTTTGCTGTGATGAGCTGCGCGAGCATGCCCCACGGTTTTTTCAATGCCTACCGGCGCGTGGCAGAGCGGGCTGACCTCGACTGTGTGATCCACCTTGGTGATTATCTCTACGAATACGGTAACGATGGCTACGGCAGCAATGTACAGGCGGGGGGGCGACTCTATGATCCTCCCCACGAAATGGTCAGTCTGTCGGATTATCGCCGTCGCCAAGCACACTATAAAAAGGATATTGACCTGCAGCGCTGCCACCAGCAGCACCCGTTTATATGCGTGTGGGATGACCACGAGCTGACCAATGATGCCTGGCGCGAGGGCGCGGAAAACCACACCGAGGGGCCAGAGGGTGTTTGGTCCCAGCGGGCGGCCATTGCCACTCGAGTCTACAACGAGTGGATGCCCATCAGGCTGCTAGAGCCGGGACGCCATGACCGCATTTATCGCCGTTTTCAGTTTGGTGCGCTGATGGATCTGGTGATGCTGGACACCCGCTTTATTGGCCGCGACGAGCAACTGGCCGGCCAGACGCCCAGTCAGGTGCCAGGGGTTGGCGGTTTCGGCTTCACCGACAGCGGCGAATTTGCCGACCCCGAGCGGGGGCTGTTGGGCGATGCTCAGCGCGGTTTCCTCGCTGCCAGCCTGCGGGAAAGCACAGCGCGCTGGAAGTGTATTGGCCAGCAGGTGATGTTCTCCCAATTAAAGCTGGTGGGCTTGCCCAATGCGGCGAACCTGCAAAACCCCGGCGGCCAGGGAGGGGTTTTTCTCAATGCCGATCAGTGGGATGGCTATCCCCGTGAACGGGAGAGGGTGTGGCGAATGATTCGCGGTGAAGAGGGTGAGCCGCCGGTAGACGACGTGGTGGTGCTCACCGGGGATATTCATACCGCCTGGAGTATGGATATCAATGAAGATCCCAATAATATCGCCGCCTATAACCCTGGCAACGGGGAAGGATCGATGGCGGTGGAGTTTGTGGCGACATCGGTGTCCTCGCCGGGGCTGGACGAGGTCGGTCAGGTCGGGGAAGAGGGCCTGAAACTGGAAAACCCGGCGATGAAATACATCAATCTGCGCGACCACGGCTACCTGTTGCTGGATATTACCGAGGAGCGCTGCCAGGGCGAACACTGGTTTGTAGACACTGTCGCCGCCCCTTCCACCGGTGAGTCGCTGGGCGCCGCCCATTTCAGTCGTTCCGGCGACAATCGCCTGCAGGCCAGCGTCGAGGCCAGTCCTGCCAAAACCAACCCACCGCCGTTGGCGCCCTATGAGGGAGTTCCACTATGAAGCCCGTATTAAGTATTGTTGGTTTGGCCGCGTTGTTAACCGCCTGTGGTGGCGGCTCATCCAGCCCTGCACCCAGCGAACCGCAGATGCCACCTTCGGCAGACCAGGCTGAAAAGGTGCTGCGCTTTATTGCGATTGGCGATACGGGCACCGGCGATGATGGCGATCCGGAGCACTTGCAATACCAGGTGGCGGATATGATGCGCAAGGTGTGCGCCTTGCGCGGCTGTGATTTTGCCGTGCTCGCCGGTGACAATATGTATGAAAGCGGCGTAAACGGCACCGACGACCCACTGTTCCAGGATGCCTTTGAAATACCCTACGGCGATATGGGTATTCCCTTCTATGTCGCGTTGGGCAATCACGATAATGCCATGTCGCCCATCGGTGAAGGCGCCGCCAATGCCAAGGGCGATTTTCAGGTGGCCTATACCGAGGTGTCTCCCTCCGGGGCGTGGAAAATGCCGGAGCGGTTTTACGCCCAGGACATTGTTGAACCCGATCAGGGAGAAGTGTTTGCCCAGTTACTGGTGTTGGACTCCAGCCCCATCAGCCACTTTTTTGACGACCCCAATGCCGAGTGGCGGGGCGATGCACTGGATGCCTATATTCTGGGACAGGCCAATTATTTTCAGCAACAAATTGCAGCCAGTGATGCACCGTGGAAAATCGCCCTGGCCCACCATCCCTATGTCTCCAATGGCCAGCACGGCAATGCGGGAAGCTATGATGTAGACGCCAATCCCGACCCCTGTATTGGCGCAGGCGGCGTGCCGCTGAGCGATTCCTGTCGCGGTGAGGAGTACAAGGCCTTTCTGGAAAACACCATTTGTGACAAGGCCGATCTCTTTATTGCCGGTCACGATCACGAGCTCTATTGGTTGATGCCCCAGGCCGAGTGCGGCAAAACCCAGTTTATAGTCTCGGGTGCCGGGGCGAAAAGCCGCGATGTGGTCGATGCCACGCGCAACCCGGCGTATTTTCAAATGGGTGCAACCTGGGGTTTTTTCTGGGTTGAATTGCGCGAGGACCGGCTGACAGCGGCGGCCTATGCCCTGTATCCCGACGGCACGGCCTACAACGCCACCGACGCGCAGCAACCGCTGCCGGTGTTTGAACATGTTGTGAGCAAACAACCGTGAACGCTTATCGGATGGGGCTGAGCTGGCTCACGGTGCTATTGTTGATTTCCTGCACTGATATGGGGCGGGTCTATCGCCATTCGGCCCATAATTTTGCCGTGCAGTTGCCGTCTGGCTGGTCCGCTGCCGAGCAATATCTCGGCAGTGACTTGTATCTATCGCCCCCTGCCGGACAAGCCAGCGCCTTGCGCTACATCAGTATCAACGCCAATCCTGTCAATGCCGACACCGGGGGCAAGGGGCAGGGCCTGGGCACCTATGTCGCCTTTCGTGAAGGACAAATACATCGATTTGCCAGCAACTACCAGACCCTTGCACGCGAGCGTCAGACCTTGGCTGACAAGGAGGCTGAGCGGATACTGGCCAGTGTGAAAATGGGCAGTCAGCGCTCGGTACATCTCACCTATTATGTGGTCGCGCAGGGTGTTGGCTATTCCCTGAGCGCGGTGCTGGCACCGAACTACTCCGACGCTGATATGCGCCGCGCTGAGCGATCTTTGCGAAGTTTCTCCCCTGGCTGATACGACGTTTTAAGCCCTGTTAAATGAGTACTGTGGGTTAACGCAAGCGTTGGCCCACTTAGTGCATTCTCCTTTTATGTAAAAACCCTTCGACGACGCTTCAGTGCACGGGAACAAAGTTCTCGATGAATCGAATTCGGCGCGGAATTTGTCTGTCATTAACGGGTCAACTACCAGTGCTACGCTGCTGGGCAAATAGCTGCTTTTCGGTGGTGCGGGTGCTCATTTATTGTGCGCGAGTGGAATTACTGTGGTTTTCGGGAGAGTGCGAATGAAGGAACTGGATTTAAGTAAATCCCAGACGATTGCGGCCCTGCGTGGCCGGCGTGTACTGATAACCGGTGCAACCGGATTTCTGGGCAAGGTCGTGATGGAAAAACTGATTCGCACGGTGCCGGATGTCGGCGGTATTTACTTGTTGATGCGCGGCAATCGTCACTACAAGGATGCGCGCAGCCGGTTTTTGCACGAGATAGCAACCTCGTCGGTGTTTGATGCCCTGCGCGAAGAGCGGGGTAAATGGTTTGAGGAGTTTTGCGAACACCGGGTTCACTGCGTGACCGGAGAGGTGACCGCGCCGCGTTTCGGCTTGTCGCGGTCGGCGTTTAACACGCTTGCCTCGGATGTCGATGCCATTATCAACTCTGCAGCGAGTGTTAACTTTCGCGAAGAGTTGGACAAGGCGCTGGAAATCAACACCCTGTCGCTGAATAACATTGCCGAGCTGGCCGAAGCGTCGGGAAATGTGCCGCTGATCCAGGTGTCCACCTGCTATGTCAACGGCTTCAATCAGGGGGAAATTAAAGAGCAGGTGCTGGCGCCCCAGGGTAAGGAGCTGCCTCGGCACGAGCAGGGCTACTTTGAAATCTACAGCTGTGTTGCCGCGTTGCAGGAAAAAATTGAGCACGTTCGTGGGCAATTTGAAGGGCGGGCGTTGAAGGGGGCACTGATCGACCTGGGTATTGAGGAAGCACAGGCCGCCGGGTGGAACGATACCTACACCTACACCAAATGGCTGGGTGAGCAGCTTCTGCTCAAAATGCTGCGTGGCTATCCCATGACTATTGTGCGCCCGTCCATTATCGAAAGCACGCTGCGCGAGCCCAAGCCGGGCTGGATCGAGGGGGTAAAAGTGGCGGACGCGATACTGCTGGCCTATGCTCGAGGCAAGGTGTCATTTTTTCCGGGCAAGCGCAGCGGTGTTATCGATTTGATTCCCGCCGACCTGGTTGCCAATAGCATTTTACTGGCCCTGGCGGAGCAGTTTATCGACCCTGGCAAGCACCGTATCTACCAGTGTTGCAGCGGTGGTCGAAATCCCCTGACCATGGGTAATTTCATCGACCATATCACCGCAGAGGCCAAGGAAAACTACCAGCACTACGACAAATTGTTCCAGAAGCCGCCCCAGCGCGATTTCAAGGCGGTGGACAAGCGCCTGTTTACGCTGGTCATCTCGACGGTGCGACTGGCATTGGCGCTGTTTAATCAGTGCCTGAGTAAGCTGGGCCTGCGCAAAAAGGTGCGGGCGAAGAAAAATATCGATGCGGCGATCGAACTGTCGGCCATCTTTTCCTTCTACGCGGTGCCCAAGTATCGCTTCCATAACGACCGCCTGTTGTCGCTGTCCAAGGCGATGGGGGCGGTGGATCAGGTATTGTTCCCGGTGGACTCCGGCGCCATAGACTGGCAGGACTACATTCGCAATGTGCATATCGCCGGACTCAATCACTATGCCCTCAATGGTCAGGCCCATAGTACCCGCAGCACCAGCTCGGCAATTGAGGCCGCGGCCAAAGCCATTACAGAAAAACAGCCCCAACGGGTACCGGCAAAAGGGGAGAAGGCGTGAGCTGACAGGCAGCGGCGCCTCAATCCCTCCAGCCTCTGAATTGCCCTTGTGCTGTTATTTCAGCCAGAGGCACAAGGGCAATTCAGTGATTTGTCCCCCGGTGACTGCTTAGCCTCGTTTATTTGAACCTGCCACACTATACTCACTGCGCAGCACCCGCGACTGGATGAGCTCCGGTCGCGGGTGCTGCGCAGTGGTTGGGCATGTTGTTTCTGAAAAACCTACTAAAATCAACATACTTATTTATTACGCAATTATTCCAGGCCACAGATACTAACAAATATATCAATGACCGATTTTGCTGGACTCAGCGAGATAACCTTTTTTACAATCGGACTCGCCCGAGCCCCGACAACGCGTTATTTGTTGGGCCATCAGGGCGATATAGACAGTATCCAATAGCGAATAAAAGTCAGGCTGTATCGCGTTTCTGTTCCAGGCGGGAAGTCCTGCGACAGCGCGTAGACCTACGGTCAAATCCCTTGCTACAAGGAGAGTTATGAAACATACCGCCAGTGTGACGTTAGTACTGACGGCCATATGGTTGGCAAATTCCGGCCACTATACTGCTCTGTTACTGGGCTTTGGTGTTGTTTCTATTGCCCTGGTGGTCTGGATTGGACATCGCATGGATGTCGTCGATCACGAATCCCAGCCCCTCCACTTGACCGGTAAACTTCCGGGCTACTATCTGTGGTTGTTGAAAAATATTATTGCCAGCAATATCGACGTGGTGCGCCGAGCATGGGTGGGCCCCTCGGCCATCAGCCCACAGTTTGAAACCGTTCCGGCAGACCAAAAAACTGATATCGGCCGAGTAATTTATGCCAATTCCATTAATCTGACGCCCGGCACGCTTTCGGTGGAAGTGGGTGAGGATACGATATTGGTGCATTCACTCACCCGGGAGGGCATGGTCAGCCTCAAGTCCGGAGAAATGAACCGCCGTGTGTGCGGGCTGGAAGAATGATGCTCACAGTAACCACAATTACCCTGCTGGTCGTGATGGCTATGGCACTGTCCCGGGCGTTTGTTGGCCCCACGGTGTTTGACCGTATACTCGCCGCCAACGTATTCGGCACCAAAACGGTGCTACTCATTGCCGTTGTCGGCTTTCTGTTTGGTCGCCCGGAGTTTCTCGATATCGCATTGGTGTACGCGCTGATTAACTTTATTGGCGTTGTCGGCATGTTGCGACTGATCGAATACCTGGAAGAAGACAAGCAGTCAACGGAGGACGGTCGATGAGCCCGCTGGAGATTATCAGTGCCGTCCTGTTGGCGATAGGGAGCTTTCTCGTGCTTTCGGGTGCCATCGGCCTGCTGCGCTTTCCCGATGTATACAGCCGTATGCACGCGGCGGGCATTACCGATACTCTGGGCGCGGTAGCCATTCTGTTGGGGTTGATGTTCCTCGCTGGTTGGACCCTGGTCCTGGCCAAGCTAATAATGATTTTGTTGTTTCTGCTACTGACGGGTCCCACTGCCAGCCATACCCTCGGCAAGGCGGCGTGGAAGTCTGGCTTGCAGCCCCTCACTGATGGTCGCGAGCCTGCCGGTGATAGCGGGAAGGGGGCTGAATAGTGGAATTGTTACTGGATATCAGCCTGCTCAGCATGTTGGTGGCCACGGCCATCGGTATTGCGGTAAGTCGGGATTTGCTGGCGGCGGTTATGCTGTCGTCAATTTACGGCCTGCTCTCAGCCAACTTTTTCGTCACCATGGATGCGGTGGATGTCGCCTTTACCGAGGCCTCAGTCGGCGCGGGGATTTCACCCCTGCTGATGTTCGCCACCCTGGCCATTGTCGGGCGTTTTGAACGCTATCCCCATCAGCGGGCGCTGCCGGCGTTGCTGCTGGTCGTTCTCACCGGCGCGATGCTGATTCTCGCTACCCTCGATATTCCAGCCTTTGGCGACCCCAATGCTCCGGCTCAGACCCATGTGGCACCGCGCTTCATCAACGAGTCCGGTACGGAGATTGGCATACCCAATATGGTGACGTCCGTGCTGGCCAGCTACCGAGGCTTCGACACCTTTGGCGAGGTGACCGTGGTTTTTGCTGCGGTGGTCGGCGTGCTTGCCCTGTTGGGTAGCAGTCTGCCCGCAGCGGGACGCAAACTGCCGGACACCCTGCTTCAGGCCAGTAATCACCGTATATTGCGCATCGTCAGCAAAATATTGGTGGCGCCGATCATGCTGTTCGCCCTCTACGTTCAGTTCCATGGGGACTACGGCCCCGGTGGTGGCTTTCAGGCAGGGGTGATTTTTGCGGCAGCGATAATCATCTACACCATGCTGTTTGGCCTGGAGGCTGCGATGAAGGTGATTAACGTGACCGTGTTGCGGGTGCTCGCCGCCTTTGGCGTATTGCTTTACGGCTCGGTGGGCCTGGTGGCCATGCTCAATGGCAAGAATTTTCTCGATTACGATGCCCTCGCCGCAGACCCGGTACACGGGCAGCACTACGGCATTATTGTTATCGAGCTGGGTGTCGGCATTACTGTGGCAGCGGTAATGATGCTGATTTACTTTGCCTTTGCCGGCCGATTGATTGACCGGAGTCACAAGTCGTGAGCGTGTTGTTTTCACACTATAACTACTGGGTGGTCATCGTATTGATGATGATCGGATTCTATATCGTGATCGCCCAGGGCAATCTGGTAAAGAAGCTGATTGGCCTCAATATTTTTCAGACCTCTGTTTTCATCCTGTATATCAGTGCCGGTAAGGTTTCGGGGGGCACCGCGCCCATTCTTGCCGATGGCATAACCCTCTATTCAAATCCCTTGCCCCATGTGTTGATTCTTACTGCGATTGTTGTGGGCATTGCGACGACGGCCCTTGGTCTGTCGCTGATTATTCGCATCCGCGATACCTACGGCAGTGTGGAGGAGCAGGATGTGAGAGCCGCAGAGGGCAACAGGAAACAGGAATCGTGCTAAGTCATTTACCAATATTACAGGTTATTCTGCCACTGCTTGGCGCGCCCGCTTGCCTGATACTCTGGCGGCCGCGAATTGCCTGGGCTTTTTCGTTTTTCATCAGCGCCCTGGCGTTTATTATCAGTGGCCTGTTGCTGAAACAGGTGTGGCAGGGCGGCGAAATCGTCTATGCGCTTGGGGGCTGGGAAGCACCCTGGGGTATCGAGTATCGCATCGACCTGCTCAATGCCTTTTTGCTGCTGATCGTCTCCGGCCTGAGTACGGTCGTGCTGGCCGGCGCGAGACAAAGTGTTGCCAGAGAGATTCCCGCTGAAAAACAGACGCTTTTCTATGTCGCGTGGTTGCTGTGCCTGGCGGGCCAGCTGGGCATTCTTGCTACCGGCGACGCCTTCAACGTATTTGTGTTCCTGGAAATCTCCTCGCTATCAACCTATACACTGATTTCCCTGTCCCGTCAGCGCGAAGCCCTGTGGGCGGCGTTCCAATACCTGATTGTCGGTACCATTGGTGCGACCTTTGTTCTGATCGGCATCGGCTTGATGTATATGATGACCGGCACCCTGAATATGGCGGATCTGGCCCAGCGCCTGCCGGAGGTGGCTGATACCCGTACGGTCTTCGCTGCCTACGCCTTTATCATTGTGGGTGTGTGTTTGAAGCTGGCACTGTTTCCACTCCACGCCTGGTTGCCCAATGCCTACACCTTCGCCCCTTCGGTGGTGACCGCGTTTCTGGCGGCAACCGCGACCAAGGTGGCGGTGTATCTGCTGATTCGCTTCAGTTTTACTGTTTTTGGAAAAGATTTTTCCACCTTTGATGTGCCGCTGCACTCCATATTCATTGGGCTGGGTTTGATCGCCGTGTTCAGTGCCTCGACAGTGGCGATCATGCAGCGCAACATCAAGCGGGCCATTGCCTATTCCAGTGTTGCCCAGATCGGCTACATGATAATTGGTCTCGGGCTGGGCAGTGTGCTTGGCCTGCAGGCAACGCTGCTACACCTCTTTAACCACGCATTGATGAAAGGCGCCTTGTTTATGGCCATGGTGGCTATGATGCTGCGCATCGGCGGAATTACCGTTGACGATATTGCCGGTCTGGGCAAACGCATGCCGGTTACCGCACTGGCTTTTGTTACCGGTGGTCTGAGCCTGATCGGTGTGCCGCTCACAGTCGGCTTTGTCAGCAAGTGGTATCTGGTGAGCGCGGCCTTCTCTCAGGGTATGTGGCTGGTGGCACTGCTGGTGGTACTCGGCTCTTTGCTGGCGGTGATGTATATCTGGCGTCTGGTGGAAATTATGTACTTCCGCGAGTCACCGGAACAGGCACCGAGAGGGGAGGCGCCGTTGACGGTGCTGCTGCCCTTGTTGCTGTTGGTGCTGGGTAATATCTACTTTGGTATTGATACGCGCCTGCCGGTGTCGGTCACCGAGGCTGCTGCGAGTTCACTGCTTGTTGAAGCCTACCAGGGCGTCCAGGTGGGAGGTGCAAAATGAACGCTGCACACCTGCTGAACTGGACCCTGCTGATACCGCTGCTGGCGGTGGTGGGAATTGTACTGTGCTCCCGCTGGGAAAACCTGCGTGAAACGGCGTCGTTGGGTGCGGCGGCAATATTATTTGCGGTGGTTTGTACCCTCTACGGGAATTTGCGTGACGGCGTCGAACTGGCGGTTCACTGGATAGAAATTCTGCCCGGCCTGGCAATTTCCTTCCGCGTTGACACTATGGGTATGGTGTTTGCGTTGATCGCCAGCTCGCTGTGGTTTGTCACCGTGCTCTATGCCATAGGCTATATGCGCGGCCACGACGAACAGAATCAAACCCGGTTTTACGCCTGTTTTGCGGTGGCGATCAGCGCGGTGATGGGCATCGCCTTTGCCGAAAACCTGTTTACCCTGTTTGTGTTCTACGAAGTATTGTCGCTGTGTACTTATCCGCTGGTGACCCACGCCGGTAATGAGAAGGCGAAAAACGGCGGCCGGATTTATCTGGGTATTCTGCTCGGTACGTCTATTGCCCTGTTTCTGCCGGCGATTATCGGCACATGGATGCTGTCGGGTACGCTGGACTTTACCCCTGGTGGGGTCTTCCCTGAGGGTACCTCTCCGGTGCTGTTATCCGTGTTGCTGGTGTTGTTTGCCTTCGGTATCGGCAAGGCGGCCTTGATGCCCTTCCACCGGTGGCTGCCCGCGGCCATGGTTGCGCCGACGCCGGTATCGGCCTTGCTGCACGCGGTAGCGGTGGTAAAGGCCGGTGTGTTTTCGGTGGTCAAGGTGGTGGTGTTTATCTTTGGCATCGACACTGTGGCGGATCTGCCGGTTACCTCCTGGCTGGTCTACCTCGCCGGGGCGTCAATTCTGCTGGCGTCGCTGGTGGCCATGCGCCAGGACAACTTCAAATCCCGGCTGGCCTATTCCACCGTCAGCCAGCTCGGCTATATTACCCTGGGCGCCTTTATGGCCAGCCAGGCCGCGATCGTCGGCAGCATGTTGCACATCACCATGCACGCCTTTGGCAAAATCACCCTGTTCTTCTGTGCCGGGGCAGTCTACGTCGCCCACCATAAGAGCGAGATCAGTCAGCTCGACGGTATGGGACGGGTAATGCCGGTGACCTTTATCGCCTTTACGCTGGGGGCGCTGTCGATTATTGGCCTACCGCCCTTGGGCGGGGTGTGGAGTAAGTGGTTCCTGATGATGGGCGCCCTGGACAGCGGTTACCTGATAATGCTGGCGGTGCTGTCGATCAGCTCCCTGCTCAATATTGTCTACCTGCTGGAAATTCCCGCAAGGGCCTTCCTGCGTCCCGCGCCCGCTGGCGCAAGCCTGCAGGAGGCTCGCCCCAGCTCGGTAGTGGCAATGGTGATTACCACCCTTATGTGTATTGCACTGTTTATCTATGGCAGTGACCTCTATGAATTCATTCGCTCAGCGAGGCTCGTCTGATGTCATCTGATCAACACGGTGAACGTCCACGCTGGCTGGACCGGCCGGAAACCGTCACCCTGATCGTCCATTCGTTGTGGGTGATTTGCGCCGCGCTGGTGGTGGCGGAATTTTTCTACCACAAGCATCCCTATTTTCGTTTTGATGGCAGCTTTGGCTTCTACGCCATTTTCGGTTTTGCCGCCTATTGCTTTATTGTGCTCAGCGCGAAAAGGCTGCGTCGATTAATCAAGCGGGAGGAGGGCTACTACGATGAGTGAGTTGCTACTCAATCCTGCCATTTTGATGATGGCCGCTGGCCTGGTAGCGCTGGTATTGCCCCGGCGTGCGCTGGGCATCTGGGCGGTTGCGGTGCCTCTGGCGACACTGTGGCTGCTGTGGACCCTGCCCCAGGGTGAGGCGGGTCGGTTAACGGTTTTTGGTATCGAACTGATTACTCGACGCATTGACGGTCTGAGTTTCGTCTGGGCAGTGATCTTTCATATTGCGGCCATTCTTGCCGGTCTCTACGCCTGGCATGTGCAGGACAGGGTGCAGCAGGTCGCGGCGCTGATCTATGCCGGCTCGGCCATTGGTGCGGTATTGTCCGGTGATTTACTGACCCTGTTCCTCTACTGGGAACTGACAGCCCTGTCCTCGGTGTTGTTGATCTGGGCCTCGCGGAACCCCACCGCGACAAAGGTTGGTTTTCGCTATCTGGTGATACAGGTGATTTCCGGTCTGCTGCTGATGTGCGGCGCACTGGTGCTGTACCGTGATCAGGGTACTGTAGCCTTTGGACATATCGGCCTGGAAGGTTTGGCTGGTTGGCTGATATTTATTGCCTTCGGCATTAAATGTGCCTTCCCGTTGCTGCACAACTGGTTGCAGGATGCCTATCCACAGGCGACACCGACCGGCACTGTGGTGTTGTCGGCCTTTACCACCAAGCTGGCGGTGTATGCCCTGGCCCGTGGCTTTGCCGGTGAGGAACTGCTGATTACGATCGGCGCGGTAATGACTGCTTTCCCGATTTTCTTTGCTGTCATCGAAAACGACCTCCGCCGGGTGCTGTCCTACAGCCTCAACAACCAGTTGGGCTTTATGGTGGTCGGGGTTGGTGTCGGCACCGAGCTGGCGCTGAACGGGGCGGCAGCCCACGCCTTTGCCCATATTCTCTACAAGGCTCTGCTGTTTATGTCGATGGGGGCCGTGCTGCACCGTGTGGGCACGGTGAAGGCCAGCGAGCTGGGCGGACTTTACAAGTCGATGCCGGTCACCACGATTTTCTGCATTATCGGCGCGATGTCTATCTCGGCCTTTCCGCTGTTTTCCGGTTTTGTCACCAAGTCGATGATTCTTACCGCCGTGGGTGGTGAGGGCTATTGGGTGATCTGGACAGTGCTGCTGTTCGCCTCGGCCGGGGTACTGGACCACTCCGGTATCAAGGTGCCATTTTTTACCTTCTTCTTCCACGATGCTGGCCATCGAGTGAAGGAAGCGCCGTGGAATATGCTGCTGGCGATGGGTATCACCGCCTTTCTGTGCATTGGCATCGGCGTTTATCCCGAGCCGTTGTACGCGATTTTGCCCTATCCGGTCGACTACGCGCCCTATACCGCTGCCCATGTGATAACCCAGCTGCAGCTACTGATGTTTGCCGCACTGGCCTTTGCGGTGCTGATGCGCAAGGGCTGGTACCCGGAGGAAATACCATCAACCAACCTCGATACCGACTGGCTCTACCGGCGTTTACTGCCGAGAGTCATTCGCTCGCTGTTGAATGGTATGTGGGCCATTGATCGCGGGGCCAGAGCAGGGGCTATGGCAGTGGTGAATGGCGTTGTTGAGCGTATGGCGAAAAGCCACGGCCCTGAGGGATTGATGTCGCGGAATATTTCAATCGGGGCAATGGTGAGCTGGGTGTCCTTGTTTCTGGCGATCTACCTGTTTCTGAGCTTTTATTGACGAAGCGGGAAACGCTTGATGGGAGGATTTTTGCGTCTCCCGTCACACTTCTCCCGCATTACATCAATGGGCTTCGAAAGCCTGCACGCAATAGCCCTTGGTCAGGGCCTGCTGAATCTGCGGGTCTTTCATCAGCGTGTCATCGACCTTGATTTGACGCCGCTTCAGAATTTTCACTTCGCGAAAGCCCTCACGCATCACAAACAGCGTGGCCAATTGCTCGGCGCCAAACAAATCCTTGAAGTCGATGTAGACGATAAACGGCACATCTTCGCCCTTGCGAAAATCGCCGTAGCTTTCCTTGGCCACGGCATTTAAAGAAAACAGGTACATGTAGACTCCGATAGTGCTGCCCGAGGGCCTGCTAGCTCACAATGGCGAGGCGCAGGGCGTTGAGGTTCAACTGCAATTGTGACAGATATTGCTGGCCTTGTTCGGTGCTGGTGTCAAAGTGTTGCAAGGCTTCTTCACCAATATCGGGGTTGCGCTGAGCCAGTGCCTGCAAACGCGAACGCTCGCTGTTGCGTTGCTTGTTGTAGTTCTCCAGGGCCTGCTGGCGCCAGGACGACTCGGTGACCTTGCCCTGGGCTTCCACAGTGTTCAATAACTCGGTCAAGGGATCTCTGATCTGCCGCATCAATGCGGGTATCAGGCTGCGCTTGAGTTTCTGGCAGAGGCCGTTTAACTGCTGGTGGCTGACCTTGTCGGCGAGATTCCGTCCTTTCGCATCCATCAGCAAACGCTCGCTGTGGGTGGGCAGGTAGCGGTCGAGTTGCAGGCTCACCGGGGCGCGCACTGCGGGGCTGTAGTAGGCCTCAAGCAGCAGGGTGCCGGGTGGCAAGCCCTTTACTGACAGGGTGGCAATACAGGCGCTGCCAAAGTCACCATTGGCGATCAGATCCATCGCGTCCCGCAACAGGGGATGTTCCCAGGTGAGAAAGGCCATATCCTCCCGGCTGAGGGCGCGACGGCGATCAAAGGTGCCGGTCAGTCCCTCCTCGGGGAGCTGGCTGAAAGCGTCACTGATCATATGGTCGCCGGGGCGAAGAATGATGGTATTGTCGCTGTGGTCTTCGTGCTCCAGCCCGAATTGATCGGCAAGCTGCTCGACATAATCGGCGAGCTCGCCACTGCGCTGTTCCTCTTCGACCTGTGCGACAAGGCGCTGTGCGACGGCCTTGCGACAGGAATTCAGTTCCAGCAGGCGGTTGCGCCCGGAGTGCAACTCCGCGCGCAGCTCGGCGGCCCGCTGGGCACCTTGGGTAATCAATGCGCCAACGTCGGTGTTGCTGGTCAGACACTGCTGCAACCGGGCGTCGAATTCATTCACCATTGCGCTGCCGATAGTGCAGGGCTCATCGAATATTGCGAGGGCGTCCCGGTACCAGCTGAGCAGGTCCTGCTGGGCAGAACCGCTGTAGTAAGGCACATGGATATTGACCTCACCGACACGACCGATGCGGTCCAGACGACCAATGCGTTGCTCCAGCAGGTCGGGATTCAGCGGCAGGTCGAACAACACCAGATTTTCGGCAAACTGGAAGTTGCGGCCCTCACTGCCGATTTCCGAGCACACCAGCAACTGGGCGCCATCGTCGGGGTCGGCGAAATAGGCCGCGGCGCGGTCGCGCTCAAGCAGACTCAGCTCTTCGTGGAACACCGCACTGGCAATGCCCCGGCGCAGGCGCATAAACAGCTCCAGCTCCCTGGCGGTTTCGGTATTCGCACAAATCAGCAGGGTGCGGGCGTCGGGTTCCTGTAGCAGGAGTTTTTCCAGCCACTGTACTCGGGGGTCACTGCTGGTCCAGTCTTCGCCGAGAACCAGTTCAGGCTGTAACTGTGCGGCGAGTTCCAGCTCCGGGGCGACCTGTGCATACAGCGCGGGGGCTTCGAGAGGGTGTTCGTGGAGGCGTCTGGCGGGAAAGCCGCCCACCGAGGCGCGGCTGTTACGGAACAGACTGCGCCCGGTGCCGAAGCGGTCGAGCAGTGCCGCTATGGCATCGTCGACGGCGCTGTCGCTACCCTGTTGCAGGGCGCTGAGCAAATCAGTGTCGAGGTACTCGGCCAATCGCGGGTTGGCCAGGGCCGCCGTGGCGTCTTCCTGCAGGCTGCCGATCAACTCACTGATGTCACTGTAGCTGCTCTGCTCCTGACGGAAGGCGTTCAGGTCGCTGTAACGCTCTGGGTCGAGCAGGCGTAGTCGCGCGAAGTGCCCTTCGATTCCGGCATTCTCCGGTGTCGCGGTCAGCAGTAATACCGAAGGAATGCTGGCGCACAGCTTTTCCAATAGCTGGTAACCCTTTGAGCTGTTGCCGTCTTCCTGCCATTGCAGGTGGTGGGCTTCGTCAACCACCAGTGTGTCCCAGCCCGCGTCGGCCAATTGCTGGCCGCGACGGGGGTGCTCGGCTAACCAATCAACAGAGGCGATAATCAGCTGTTCACTCTCAAAGGGATTTTGCTCTATCTCCTTTTCCGCTTCTTCGTCGAAGAAGATCGTGTCGGCGTCGTCCCGATAGGGATCGATTTCCCGGCAGCGGGCTTCATTAAAGATGCTGAAGTTGAGGTTGAAGCGCCGGCGCATTTCCACCAGCCATTGGTGTACCAGACTTTCCGGCACCAGAATCACGATGCGTTTAATGCGTTCGTCTAGGTATTGCTGGTGCAGAATCAAGCCGGCTTCAATGGTTTTACCCAGGCCGACTTCATCGGCGAGAAGCACTCGCGGTTGAGCCCGCTGGGCCACACTGTCGGCAATATAGAACTGGTGGGGAAGTAATTCCACCCGGGCGCCGAGCAGGCCGCGGCTGTGATTCGCCGCGGCGCGGTTGCGTTGTTCAATCGTGCTGACCCGTAACTGGAAGCGGCGGGGGTGGTCGAGTTGTCCGGCTAACAGCCTGTCTTTGGCGCTGTGCAGTTGAATCTGCGCACTGAGAATTTGCTCCGGCACCGGGTGTACATTGCCCTCGGCGTCTTCGGAAAAATACACCAGGCAACCATTGTGCTCCTGCACTTCGCGGACCTTGAGCGGCGCCAGTTCAGGAACATTGATCTCGTCCCCGGGCTGGAACTGTACCCGTGACAGGGGCGCACGGTCAGCGGCGTAGGTGCGCTCCTCCTCAACGGCGGGAAAGGCGATGACCACGCGGCGATTGATGGCTTCAAGAATGATGCCCAGGCCCAGGTCGGGCTCCGGGGTACTGATCCAGCGCTGGCCGGCGATAAAGGGTTCAGACATAGGGTGCTATTTGGCCTGGTTGCGGTTATGCATTTTTTCGGGGCGGGAATGGTACGCGGCATAGCCCGATAGTGGAAGGTTTGCCGTTAAATTGGGGCCATTTTTACCACTATGGACGGGGCGGTGGTGAAGGGGCTTGTTCTGAAATGGTGCTTAAAGATGCAGAGTTTATGCACCAATACGTTCATGCCGGTGCAAAAGCTGGGCGCGCAGCGGGAGCTTAAAGCGTGGGGAAATGGCCTCTTGATGCCAGGAAAATATAAAATATTTTATTTTAAACAATGACTTACATTCAATTTTTGTGATTGGCAAGCTCTTTGCTGTGTACCGGGTACTAGCCCAACAGAGTAAGCCGCGATCACCCTATGACCAGCCAAGCCCCCATCATTGATGTTGCCGCCAGCTTGCATCCCTCCGTGGACCCGCGGCCAATTATCATTGTCGGCACCGGGCCGGTGGGAATTCGTTGTGCAGAAGAATTGCTCAAGCGCGGCTGCCAGCGGGAAATCCTGCTGTTCGGCAATGAGCCCTGGGAACCCTACGACCGCATTCGCCTGTCGTCATTGCTGGCCGGAGAAGTGCGTCTGGAGTCACTGCAAACTGCGCCGAACCTCGATCAGCAGGGCAGAGTGAACTGTCATTACAACTGCCCGATTGTCGGTATCGACCGCTATCAGCAGCGTATTCTCGATGTGGAAGGGCGCCAATACAGCTATTCGGCACTGATCCTGGCGACGGGATCCCAGCCTTTCCTGCCAGGTATTCCCGGCATTGACGCCAAGCGGGTTTACACCTTCCGCGACCTGAACGACACCCAGCAATTGATGGCCCGTTTGGCCACCGCTCGCCATGTGGTGGTCATCGGTGGTGGCCTGCTGGGACTGGAAACCGCACGGGCAATGAGCCGCTGCGACACCAGAGTCACGGTGATCCAGCAGGCGGATCGGCTGATGAATCGACAACTGGACGGCGATGCGGCGGCATTGCTGGCCGAGAATATTCGCGCACAGGGGGTGGATGTGCTCCTTGGGGAAGGGGTACGCGAGGTGGTGTGCAATGATCAACGTGGCCGCCCTGAAGTCATCGGAGTGCGCCTGCGCAGTGGCCAGCTGCTGGACTGCGATACGGTGGTGGTGTCGGCGGGTATTCGGCCCAATATCGATCTTGCGCGCCGTTCAGGGCTTGTGGTGGGGCAGGGTATTGTCGTTGACGAGGGCCTGGCTACCAATGCGCCGAATATTCACGCCATTGGCGAATGTGCCGAGTTCCGTCAGCAACTGCACGGTCTGGTCGCACCGGGTTATGAGCAGGCAGCAGTGCTTGCCGCCAATCTTTGTGGTGAGCCGAGTCGCTACCTTGGCTCGGTGGCCGCGACCCAGCTGAAGGTCGTGGGCCTGCCGGTCTTCAGTATTGGTGAAACCGAGGGTGAAGGTCGTCGCTCCTGGCGTATTGCCGCCTGGCGATACCGCGATGCGGCCACAGGCTGCTATCGCAAAATTGTGTTGCGGCGTGGACGGATTGTCGGTGCTATCGGTGTCGGCGACTGGTCCGAGGTACGGCGGGTGCAGGCGGCAGTCAGCCGCGGCGACCGGGTTTCCTGGCTGCAAATCGCTCGTTTCAGTCGCAGCGGTATGCTGTGGGCCGAAGACGACGGTGCCGATGTGGCCAGTTGGCCAGCAACGGCCCTGATCTGTAATTGTCGCGGCGTCCAGCGCGGCCAATTGACGGCGCTGTATAAGGCGCTCGGAGATAAACAACAGGTGATTGCGCGCTGTGGAGCGTCGACGGTATGCGGTTCCTGTGCACCACTGGTGGCGGAACTGTGTGGTGAAAAGGCCGGAGCCCAAACCCTGCCAGTGCAACGCAAACTGTTGGCCAGTGGCGTGTTGGCGTTGCTCGTTGTCGCGCTACTGGCCGCGGTGCCACCTATCGACTTTGCCAGCACTGTGCAGGTGGATATCCCCTGGGATCGCCTGTGGTCAGATGGCCTGTACAAGCAAATCAGTGGCTATGCCATTGTGGCGATGGTGGTGCTGGGCTTGTATCTCTCGGTAAACAAGCGGCTGTCGGCGCTGAGTTGGGGGCGCTTCTCCCTGTGGCGGCTGGTGCACACCCTTACCGGGCTGGCCGGCCTCGGGGTGCTGGTAGCCCACACCGGCCTGCGTCTGGGGGAAAATCTCAATGCGCTGCTGATGATGAATTTTCTTCTGCTGGCATTGCTTGGTGCGGTGTCGGCGGGGGTGGTGGCCGCGGAGTCGCAGTTTAGTCCACGCTGGGGCAAGCGGCTGCGTCGGCTGTGTACCTGGGGGCACTTGTATCTGGCGTGGCCAATACCGGCCCTGCTCGGCCTGCATATTTTCTCGGTGTATTACTTCTGATGGGCGGGCGTAGCAGTACGGGCACAGGCCCGCAGCGTGGTTTAGCCTGGCTATGGTGTGTCTGGGCGGTTGCCACTGTGGTGGGGCTGTTATGGTTTGTCTGGCCCTTGTTGGTGGATGAGCCGCCGGAACAGTTTCTGCCGGGTCCGACCAGCCACGGCCATCATCAGATCGAAATGGCATGCGGCGCCTGCCACAGCGACGCGTTTGGTGGCGGCGAGGTGCTGCAAAGCGCCTGTATCAGCTGTCATGGCGATGAGTTGAAAGCGGTGAGGGACTCCCACCCGAAGGCGAAATTTACCAACCCTCGCAATGCCGATCGTATAGAGCAGCTGGATGCTCGCTACTGTGTGACCTGTCATGTTGAACACCAACCTGACAAAACCGAGCACATGGGTGTCACGATGCCCGAGGACTTCTGCTACGAGTGCCATCAGGATGTCGCCGAGGTCCGACCCAGCCACGACGGCATGGGCTTCGACACCTGTGCCAGCTCCGGCTGCCACAATTTTCACGACAACCAGGCGCTGTACGAAGACTTTCTGCTTGAACATGCCAGCGAGCCGATGTTCAAGGAGGTCGCCGCCATCGTCGCGAAGAACGCGCCGCAGTATCACCGTCAGTTACCTCCGGTGACGGTGGCCGATGCCCCCGCGCAGATTGATTCGGCGCCGGAGGTGTTGAATGACTGGCAACACAGCGGTCATGCCCAGGCGGGGGTAAATTGCTCCTCCTGCCACGCCGACCCCGAAGCGGCAGCGGATGCGCTGAGTTGGGTGGCATCCCCCGATCACACCGTGTGCGCCAGCTGCCACAGCGAAGAATCCCGCGGCTTTCTGGCCGGCAAGCACGGTATGCGTTTGGCTCAGGGCCTGCCTGCGATGACCGTTGCCGAGGCGCGAATTCCCATGCATGCCGACAGCGCCCATCTGGAGTTGAGTTGCAACAGCTGCCATAGCCCCCACGCCTTTGATGTGCGGCGGGCCGCGGTGGACTCCTGTGTTGGCTGCCATAACTCCAACCACGTGCAGAATTTTGCCAACTCTCCCCACGCGGGTCTGACAGAAAATCCGGCGCAGCCGGGCAGCGAGCAGGTCACCTGTGCAACCTGCCACATGCCGCGCACCACCCTGCCAAACGGCCGGGTAGTGGTTGAGCACAATCAGAACGCCAACCTGCGGCCCAACGAAAAAATGCTGCGGGGGGTGTGTATGAACTGTCATTCGCTGAGCTTTTCCATCGACGCGCTGGCCGATCCGGCGCTGATCGACAGCAACTTCAAGGGGCGGCCCAGTGTACATATTCCCTCGGTGGACATGGCAGTAGAGCGGGATAAAAACCGCGCAGTAAAACCGTCCTTGTACAACTAAGCGTGTGAGGAGGGAGGTTAATAAAAACGGCGACAGCAGTAGTAAATCGAGAGTGGTATTGAGCAGTATTAAATCAATCAGGAGAGAGTGATGAAAAAATTAGTGGCGGCATTACCCCTGTGTCTGGTGATGGTCGGTTGTGGCGGCGAAGCCAAACAGAGTGGGATCGAACCCAAGGTCTACACCGATTCCCTGTTCGCAGTGATGAAGGCGGATCGCACCAACTACACCAAAATGATTATCAAGCGATTGGGGCCAGCTGGCGCATCGGCCATTGTTCCCGACGAACACTGGGAAGACAAACCCAATGGCGCGCCGCTGCCGGCCCAGATGTTTCGCTACGGCGCAGAAGCGGTGGCGGAGATGACCAGCGACTTCAGCTACAGCCTGCAATCGCTGTGGCCGGTGAATTCCCAGAACGGGCCGCGAACCGAAGTGGAAAAGGTGGGACTGACCTATATCAACGATAACCCCGGAGAAAACTTCTATGGCGAAGAGGAGCTGGGCGGCGTGAAGTACTTCACCGCGGTCTACCCCGATGTTGCAGTTGCCGCGCCCTGTGTTGATTGCCACAACGGCCACAAGGACACCCCGCGCACCGATTTCAAATTGGGCGATGTTATGGGCGGAGTGGTAATTCGCGTACCCATGTAAACGCCACTTGTCGGGGGCAGCAGCAATGAAAGGGATCAGTGTAATCACTCTGGTGTTGGCAACGGTGCTCAGCGGTTGTGCTGAGGACCCACGGCTGGCTCTCGGCGAGGAGGTGTATCGCCAGAACTGTAAAGTGTGCCACGCCCAGGGCATTAACGGTGCACCCATACTGGGTAACAGCAAAATGTGGGGCCCCCGCCTGGGACAGAGCCACGAGGAGCTGTTGTCCCATGCCCTGTCGGGCTACGGGTTGATGCCCGCCAAGGGCGGCAAAACCCATTTGACTGATGAACAGGTGTCAAACGCGATTTTTTATATGACATCCCAAGTGGAAATAAGTAACTGAACGCTGAGGAAATGATGATGACCCCGGAACAGAAAAACCTGGTACAGGAAAGTTTTGAAAAAGTCGCGCCGATCTCCGAGCAGGCCGCGGCGATCTTTTACGGCAAGCTGTTTGAGCTGGACCCCAGCCTCAAGCCCATGTTCAAAGGTGATATCGAGGAGCAGGGTCGCAAGCTGATGACCATGCTGGGTACGGCGGTTCGCTCCCTCGACAATCTGGAAGGACTGGTACCTGTGGTGCAAAAGCTCGGCGTGCGCCATGTGGGCTACGGCGTGAAAACCAGCCACTACGCCACAGTGGGTACGGCCCTGCTGGACACCCTGGCCGCCGGGCTTGGCGAGGACTTTACTCCAGAGGTCAAAGAGGCGTGGACGGTGGTGTATGGCGTATTGTCCAGCACGATGATTGCCGCTGCTGACGAGGCGATGAACGCCAAGGCCTGAGCCGGCATTTGGCGCTGCGGCTGGCGAGATCGCCCCCCGACTCGCGGTTGCAGCGCCTGTTTTTACGATACCGGACATCGTCGGCCCGATTGGTGTTCTCTGTGCTCTTATCCCTTGTCCCTGCCTGTTACTGATTCCTCTTCGCCGGATTTCGGCTACCCTGTATCTGAGCTGCGGCACCGGGGATTACCTGCCCGATGCAATGTCGCCGCGCCGGTATACGGGGGAGCATGTGAAGACTCAGAAGAAGAAACAGCGTCGGTGGTCATACAGCACTCCGGGATGGTTGAGTGTGTGGGGCCTGTGGCTGATGGTAGCGAATCCAGGGCAGGCCGAAAGCCTGCCTAAATGGGAGTTGGGAGCGGGAATAGCGGCCTTTAGCCTGCCGGATTACCCCGGCGCAGACCAGCAGACTGAGTACGTATGGCCAATACCCTACGTCGTGTATCGCGGTGAATACCTGCGCGCCGGACGCGGCGGCTTGCGCGGCATGCTGTACCGAGGTTCCCACCTTGAGCTGGATGTGTCTACCGGTGGCAGCCTGCCGGTGAACAGTGATGACAACGAGGCCCGTCGCGGCATGGAAGACCTCGACCCAAGCTTTGAACTGGGGCCGTCACTGCGGGTGAAATTTATCGACGATGAAGACCGCCAATTTCAGCTGCGCTTGAACGCCCGGGCGCTGGTGTCGGTGGAAGATACCTTGAAACTGGGTTATCAGGGCTGGCTATTGAACCCTGAGCTACGCTGGATCAGCCAGCTCGGCGAAGGCTTGCAGGTCGACGGCATTTTGCAATGGCGCTACGGCAGCCGGGGTTACCACGATCACTTTTATACGGTGACCGACAAAGACGCCCTGCCAGAGCGCCCGGCCTATCAGGCTGAGCGGGGCCACAGCGGCTACGGTGCCGGGTTTTCACTGCGCTGGCAGCCTGACCGCGACTGGCGCTGGAGTGTGGGTTATCGTTACTTCGACCTCCACAATGTGGCCTTCGACGACAGCCCGCTGTTTCGCCAGAACCACGGGCACTACCTCTTTCTGTCCTTTTCCCGAACACTGTGGCGCTCTCAGCGAATGGTGAGCGAACCTGTCAGTGAACTGTAACAGGGCTGACCGGCCACAAAATTAGAGTTCCTGTTCGGCTATCGGTAAGATACGCGGGTGCTACGGTCAACCGTGACCCTTGGCCTCGATGGGAGCAGACATGGCCATAGATTATGACGAATTCCGTCGCTTTATGGATGTGATGATTACATCCAATAAAGGCGATCATTTTAATACCCTGGGCCTGCGGGTGGAGCGCGTCGATCAGCGCGGAGTGTGCATGTCGATGGGTTATGCCGAGGGATTGATCGGCGACCCGGAAACCGGGGTAATTCACGGCGGTGCGATTACCGCGTTGCTGGACACCTGTAGCGGCTTTGCCGCGGCCACCGCCCTGGATGACCTCGGCATGACCCCTACCATCGACTTGCGCATCGACTATATGCGCCCTGCCACCGTGGGGAGGATGGTCTACGCCGACGCCGAAGTGTACCGAGTGACCGAGTCGGTTATTTTCACCCGTGGTATTGCCCATCACGGCGACTTCGAACGACCGATCGCGGCGTCGGTGGGAAATTTTTTTCGGCTTGAGTCTTCAACCTTTGACGAGCTGCGCCGGGAATTTCGCGAGAGCCAGCGACAGCACAGGGAGAATGGCCGTGGATAAGGCGAATTTACTCAAATTGCTCGACCGTGTTCCCTACGCCAAAACCCTCGGCATTCAACTCACCGGCGATCCCGAGCGCTGCCTGCTGCCCGCAAGGAAAAGCAATATCGGCAACCCCACCTTGCCCGCCCTGCACGGGGGGGCCATCGCCGGGTTTATGGAACTGTCGGCGATGAGCCTGGTATTGCAGCACACCGACGCCGAACGGGTGCCGAAGGTGGTGGATTACAGTGTGGATTACGTCCGCGCGGGTAAATTCTGCGACACCCACTCCCGCTGTGAGCTGGTGTACCTGGGCCGGCGCATGATTAACGTGCGGGTTTCCGCCTGGCAGGAGGATGAAGCCTCGCCCATTGCGATGGCGCGGGTGCAGTTTTTACTGAAGGACACGCCCTGGTGACCTTGCACGGCAAAACCGCTCAGATTATTGGTGGTGGCCCTGCGGGGCTGATGGCGGCAGAGCAATTGGCCGGGGCCGGCGTTAAGGTGGCGGTGTACGATGCGATGCCATCGCTGGGCCGAAAATTTCTGCGGGCCGGTATCGGCGGCCTGAATATCACCCACAGCGAAGACCAACAACGCTTTCTGTCCCGTTTTGGCGAGCGCCAAGGGGAACTGGAGCCGCTGCTGGCCCGGTTCGATAGCGCGGCCCTGCAACAGTGGTGCGAAACCCTTGGTGTGACCACCTTTGTGGGTAGCTCCGGGCGGGTGTTTCCGCTGGAAAAAAAGGCCGCCCCGTTACTGCGCCGGTGGTTGGCGCGATTGCGCGCGACGAATGTCAGTTTTTATCCCCGCCACCGCATGGTCGGCTGGAACGACAATGGTGACTGCGTGTTTGACCACCGCGGCCAACAGATCGCTACCAGGGCCGATGTCACGGTATTTGCCACGGGTGGCAGCAGCTGGTCGGCTCTCGGGTCAGACGGGCAATGGCTGTCCTTGTTTGAACGCAGGGCGATTGCCTGCGCGCCCTTTAAACCGAGTAATTGCGGCTTTAACTACTCCTGGCCTGAGCCGCTGATGGCGGAGCATTATGGCCGTCCCTTGAAAAACATCGGCCTCTCTGTGGAGGGTGACGGTGAGCACCGCCAGCGGGAGGTAAAACAGGGCGACGCCCTGATTAGCCACTATGGCATCGAAGGCAGTCTGGTCTACACCGTCTCGGCGGCGATCCGTGACCAGATAGACGCCGGGGGCGCTGCGACAGTGTATTGGGATCTGTTGCCGGGCAGCAGCAGCGAAAAAATCAATGCTGTTTTCAGCGGGCGCAAGGCCGGCGAATCGGTGTCCAACACCCTGCGCAAGCTCGGTATCAAGGGTGCCAAAGCCGCACTGCTGAAGTCGCTGAGCAGCAAAGCGCAAATGCAGGATACCGCCAGTCTGGCCGCGCTGTTAAAGCGTTTGCCGCAAACCTTGACCAGCTATCGGCCCATCGACGAGGCGATCAGTACGGCGGGTGGTGTGTGTTTCAGCGCCGTTGATGACCACCTGATGATAAGGTCTGCCCCCGGCTATTTCTGCGCCGGTGAAATGCTCGACTGGGAGGCGCCGACAGGAGGCTATTTGTTAACGGCATGCTATGCAACAGGGTATGTGGCGGGCTGCGGCGCGGTGGCCTACCTGACAGATTCAGCGGCGGCAAAGGGGCGCGCTTAGGTGGTGGCCGGATACGGCACGCTACTTAAATACCATGGGGCTGGCTTCAAGGGTATTGCTGTCGATGAGTTGGTTCAGCTCGTTCATGCGCTGGGCGATGGCCTGCCGACATTCCGGGGTCAACGAGCCTCTATCCAGCAGTTCCTCAATGCAGTAGGTCAGCGCAGCAACTTGCTCAACCCCCAGGGTTGATGAGGTGCCCGCGATGGCATGGAGCTTTCGCTGCATGTTTTTGATGGTGATCTCGTCCTCGCCGGTGAGTTGCAGCGACTGCCAATCCTGATTGACCGGTGCGATTTTGATGGGCAGCTTGGCGATGTAATCCCGCTGTAGTTGCGCGAGCTGGACGTTCACCTCCTGTTTTATATCATTTCCGGTGCGCATGAAAATGGCTCCATATCTCCTGTAGTTGAGCGGCAAGTGTCATGGGCTCGAAGGGTTTGGTAATGACCGCTTCTGCGCCCATTTCCTTGAAGCGATGGACTTCGTCCGGTTGCACCTTGGCGGTAATGAATACCACAGGTATATCGTTGCGCGCGTGGCGTTGGCGCAGCTTGCCGAGCACACTGGGGCCGTCCATGCCGGGCATCATCACATCGAGCAAAATCAGTTCCGGCACAAAGGTATCCACCGCCTCCAGCCCCTCCGGGCCGCTGGCGCAGGTTTTGGTGGTGAGACCGCCGATTTGCTCAAGGGCGATCTGGGCGACCAGTCGAATGTCCTCTTCGTCTTCGATATAGAGCACCCTCTGCAGTTGTGGGCTGCCATCATTCATCGGGTTTCGCCTCGTCGCTAAAGGGGTTTTTCAGGTCGATATAAAACTCTGTGCCTTGGTGGAGTTCCGAGTGAAAGCTCAAGCTGCCGCCGTGTTGCTCGACAATGGCTTTGGAAATATGCAGTCCCAGCCCGGTGCCGCTGATCTGGCGTTGGTCTGAACTGTCCGCCTGGGTGAATTTGTCGAATATACGGCTTTTGAACGTAGCCGGAATGCCGCAGCCTTCATCTTTTACACAAATGCGAACACCGCCGTCACACTCCTGTGCCGAAAGCTCAACATGGGAGTCGGGTTTGGAAAACTTGGCGGCATTGGACATCAGGTTGTTCATCACTTGCATCATTCGGTCGGGGTCGGCGTACATATTCAGTTTCGATGAGCAGTTGCCAAGACGAAATTCAACACTGTGCTGGCTGCCGTAGGCGCGGTTATCACTAATGGCTGATTCCAGAAACGCCCGCACCGGAATACGGATCATGCGGTAATTCATCTGCTCGGATTCAATCTTCGAAATATCAAGAATATCGTTGATAAGCAGTAGCAGGCGCTCGCTGTTTTTTCGAGCGATTTCAATAAGGGTACTCACCTGTTCGGGAACAGCGCCCACACTGCCCGAGCGGATCAGCTCCAGAGAACCTTTAATGGAGGTGAGCGGGGTGCGCAGCTCGTGACTGACGGTAGCGATAAACTCGTCCTTGATCCGCTGTTCATGTACCCGGCGCATCGCGGCGCGCAGCTTTTCCTCGGTTTCCTTGCGTTGGGAAATATCCCGGACCACACCGGTGAACATACGCTGCTCATTCACCACCATTTCGCTGATCGCCAGCTCCAGGGGGAAAATACTGCCGTCCTTGCGCTGACCGCTGACCTCCCGACCAATACCGATGATTTTCTTCTGGCCGGTATTCAGGTAATTGCCAATATAGCCGTCGTGTTCGCGCTGATAAGGGTCCGGCATCAACATGCTGACATTGCGCCCAATCAGCTCCTCGGCCTGATAGCCGAAGATTTTTTCGGTTGCCGGGTTAACGGTGTCGATCAGACCTTGATGGTCGATAGTAATTACCCCATCGACGATGGTTTCGACGATAGCTTTGGTGCGATTCAGTAAATCCTTGACGTCTTCCCGGTTGCTCATCATGTGCGCAGACTTATCGGAGGGGGTTTCCTTTCAGGGTATGCCTGCGTCGGAGCGTCGAAAACCGGGGATTCTACCTACGCCACGGGCCCTGTGGGGGGGGGACAGACCCCTAATGAAAGTCATGGGAATAGCTGTCGAACTTGAACAGCGGGGTAAAGTCGTCGATTTGCATCGCCACCAGGTGAATGACCGGCTCGCTGTTGCCGGCATCACTTTTTTGCAGGCGCCCCTTAATACGGAGTATTTTGCCCTGCAAAATGGCTTGGCGGAATTGCTGCTGCACGGCGCTCCAGACCACTATATTACTGTTGCCGGTTTCGTCCTCCAGGGTGATAAACAGCACACCCGAGGCGCTGCCGGGGCGTTGCCGGCAGGTCACCAGACCGGCCACACTGATAAAGCGGCCGTCTTCTATGTGGCGCAGCTGTGCGGCACAGCGGCAGTGTTTGAAGTCCGGTAGGTGGCGCAACAGGGCCAGCGGATGGCGGCGCAGACTCAGGCCGGTGTGCTGGTAGTCATCGGCAATATTCTCCTGTTCGCTGGGCGAGGGCAGCTCCAGCGCACCGTGCCTGGCTGGCAGCTGCGCAAACAGGGGACCGCTGCTGCGGCTTTCAGCCAATTGCCAATAGCTCTGAAAGCGGTGACTGTTAAAGCAGTGAAAGGCATCGGCCCGGGCAAGGCTGCCCTGTTCGCCCTTGTTCAACGGTACCCGCGCGCTGAAATCGGCAATGGATTGATACAGCCCCTGTTCCCGGCGGGCGCAGAGCTGTTCGGCGCTGTCGCGGCTCAGGCCTTTTACGATGCGCAGCCCCAGCCGAATTGCTGCCGGTGCCACATCGTCCTCCAGCTGGTGATCCCAGTGGCTGTGGTTGATACACACCGGGCGCACCTCCACGCCGTGACGGGTGGCGTCCTGGCACAGCTGTGAATTGGAATAAAACCCCATCGGTTGGCTGTTCATCAGGCCACAGTAAAACTCGGCGGGGTGGTGACACTTGATCCACGCCGAGGCGTAGGCCAACAGGGCAAAACTGGCCGAGTGTGATTCGGGAAAGCCGTAGGCGCCAAAGCCCTTCATCTGACTGAACAAACGCTCGGCAAAGTCGCGGTTGTAGCCCCGTTCCAACATACCGTCGATCAGCTTTTGCTTGAAAGTTTCCAGGTGGCCGTTGCGCCCCCAAGTGGCCATGGCGCGGCGCAATTGGTCTGCCTCGCCGCCGCTGAAGCCCGCCGCCACCATTGCCAGTTGAATCACCTGCTCCTGAAAAATCGGCACGCCGAGGGTGCGTTCCAGTACCTTGCGCAGTTCGGGGCTGGCGTATTCCACTTTCTCAAGGCCCTGTCGCCGCCGTAAAAACGGGTGCACCATGCCGCCCTGTATCGGGCCGGGGCGGACAATGGCGATCTGAATCACCAGATCGTAGAAGCAGCGCGGTTGCAGGCGTGGCAGCATGGTCATCTGGGCGCGGGATTCAATCTGAAACACGCCGATGCTGTCGGCCTTGCACAACATGGTATAGGTGGCTTCATCCTTGGGGGGAATGTCCATCATCCGCAGGGGCGTTCGCCGGTGGCGGCTGATATAGGCCAGACTCTTGCGCAGGGCGCTGAGCATACCCAGTGCCAGTACGTCGATTTTCATCAACTGCATAGCTTCCAGATCGGTTTTATCCCACTGGATAATACTGCGCTCGGCCATCGCGGCATTCTCCTGGGGCACCAGGGTGGCAATGGGGTCGCGGCTGATAACAAAACCACCCACATGCTGGGACAGGTGGCGGGGAAAACCGAGAATCTCCTGCAATAACTGTATGAAGTGCTGCACCAGCGCGCTGTTGCCATCCAGCCCGGCACTGCGCAGGCGCTGGCTGAATTCGGCGGTGTCGTCCCACCAGGCCATATTGCGCGACAGATGGTTGATAAGCTGCATGTCTAGCCCCAGCGCCTTGCCGACATCGCGCACCGCACTGCGGCGGCGGTAGGTGATAACGGTGGCGGCCAGTGCAGCGCGGCTGCGGCCATATTTGCGGTAAATATACTGGATCACCTCCTCGCGGCGCTCGTGCTCAAAGTCCACGTCGATGTCGGGTGGTTCGTCCCGCTCTTTGGAAATAAACCGCTCGAATAACAGCTGGCTGCGGGCGGGATCAACCTCGGTAATAAACAGGCAGTAACACACCGCCGAGTTGGCGGCGGAGCCCCGGCCCTGACACAGAATCTGCTGATTGCGGGCGAACTGAACGATGTCGTAAACGGTGAGAAAATAGTGCTCGTACTGTAACTCGGCAATAAGCCCCAGTTCCTTTTCTATCATTGCCGCCACTGTGTCTGGCGTGCCATTTGGCCAGCGCTGGGCCGCGCCCATCAGGGTGAGTTCGCGCAAAAACTGGCTGGCGTTCTGGCCCGCAGGCACCACCTCGTCGGGGTATTGGTAGCGCAGCTCATCCAGACTGAAATGGCATTGTTCTGCAAGGGCGCAGCTTTCCTTGAGCAGCGCTTCGGGGTAGTCGCGCTGAAGCAGGGCGAGGGGTTTCAGGTAGACCTCGCTGTTGACCAACAACTGCTGGCCAAGTGCCTGCACGGTGCTGTGCAGGCGTATGGCGTAGAGGGTGTCGAGCAGGGGCTTGCGGTGGCGGCAGTGCATGGCCACGTAGGGACTGGCGACCATGGTGATGTCGTGGCGACGGGCCAGTGCGTAATACTCCCGATAATATTGTTCCTGCTGGGCCGAGCAGTGCAGGGCCACCCCCAGTCGCAGCCGATCGCCAAAATGAGCCTTCAATGCCATCGCCTGGGCATCGCAGTCGGCTTCATTCGGTGCCGCCAGCCACACGGCGAGGCACTCCCTGTCGAGGCGCTGAATATCCTGCAAACTCAGCGTATAGCAACCTTTGCTACTGTTCAGGCGGCCGCGACTGATGATGGCGCACAGTTCGCTGTAGGCGCTGCGGCTGGGGGCGAGCAAAATCAGTCGGGTGCCGTCGTCGAGTACAAATCGCGAGGCGCAGAGGAGTTTGATTGAGTGGTGCTTGCTGGCTTGCCAGGCTTTGACAATGCCTGCCAGCGAGCATTCATCGGCCAGAGCAATGGCCTGGTAACCCAGTGCGGCGGCCTGTTCCACCAGCTCCTGGGGATGGGAGGCCGACTGCAAAAAACTGTAGTTGCTCTGGCAATTCAAGGCGGCAAACATGGCATCACCCAAAAAAACCGTGCAGATACCAGCGCTGGCTGAGGCAGTCCTTGAACAGCCAGCACAGGCTGTGGTCTTCCCGCTGGGCAATGTAGTAATCCCTCACCTGACGCTGCTGCCACCAGTGACTGTCGATGCGCTCTGGCCCCTGGAGCAAGTGCAGTGCACCCTGGTAATACAACTGACCGTCGCGTTGGGACAAAGGCGCGGGGGCGGGTAGCAACCAGCTCGGTCGAAGGCCAACGGGGGGCGCAGGGTGGTGGGATACGGGTGAATGGTCGGCGGGGTTGAAGACCCGCAATTGCTGGCTGAACTCGGGAAGGTGATTGTTCTGCAAGTGAAGCTGTTGCAGGCAATCGTCACCCAAACGCAGGCGCAGCTTGTCCAGTATGGTGGTCAGGGCTTCCTGTTGATCCAGCAGGGCCTGTTCGTCGTTAAACAGCTCATTGCTGCCCTGGTTCAATGGCAGAAACTGTTTGCAGTGCAGGGTGAGCATTTCCACCGGGCCTTGCAGTGGGCGTTGCTCCAGGCCCAGCATTACCAGATCGATCAGCGAGCGGCGGCGAAAAACGCGGTGGCTCAGTGGCATAATCCAGTCTTCGCGGTTGCCGTCTAAATACAATAATTGCCAGTGCAGCTCGCGATTGAGAAGCAGTCGGCGTTGCAGATAGCTTTCCAGCTCGCTGAGCAGGGCGGATACCGGAAAGCGCAGCTGCTCCTTGCTGTGCAGGCCGCCGTCGAATTGTCGCTCGCTGTGAAATTCCTCGGCAACGGTGAACAGTGGGCGGGGGTCGTGACAGCGGCCATTCATGCGTTCGAGCAGATCGGGCAGGGCTTTGCCAAAGCGGCTGCGCAGCTCTGCCAGGGGCAGGCGCTGAACATCGCCAAGGCGGCGCAGCCCCATATTATTCAGCGCTTCCAGTTGCCGTGGGGGCAGTGGCAGCAGGTGGCTGGGCAGGGCCGCCAGCAATTGCTGGAGCGCCGAGTGTTTTAACTCGCCCTGCCGGTTGGCGGTGTGCTTGACCGGGGTGTTGCTCAGGCTGAGTAATTCTGCGGCCAGCGGGGTATGGGCCAGGCCGGTATGAAAGACCAGGCCCCGCTGGCGAAATGCGGCAACAAGGCGTCGGTAAAGTTGGTCGAGGCTCTTGAACAGGCGCAGCGAGCGGCTCAGTTCCAGCAGAATGCCATTCGGCGGCGACAGGCTGACTTCACCACTGAAACGATAGGCCCACAGCGCCAGATTATGCAGGTGGCGGGCCTCTGCCTCGGCTTGCTGGGCCACACAGACCAGTCCCGGAGCAATGCTCAGGGCGGTGCTTAGCGATTGTTCCGCTTCAACCCCCTGTTGCTGAGCCTGGGCATTGCACAGCACAATCCGCCCTTTGTCGTGCAGGGCAGCAGGGCCGTCAGCCGGTGGCTTTTCGTTGGGGGGCAGGGCGTCGAACCCCAGCAGGGGAAAGCGCAGACACAGAAATAGCATGGCGGTTCAGTGGGGAGTGCCGGGCCGGGGGAGGGTGTCGAGGCCGAGCGGCAAACGTTGCAGCGCGCCCTCTGGCCGCGACGACGCCACCAGATTCAGTCGTCGGCGGGGCGCCTGACGGTATACCGGCCAGCTTGAGGCGGGCTGTTGCTGCCAAAGCAAGCTGGCGGGGCGGGGCAGTTGCAGCCGCTGCCCGGCGTGGCCGCCACTCTGCTTGAACACCTCAACATGCAGATGCTGCGACGAGGCGCTCAGGCTCAGACGCAAGGGAGCCGGCGATGTCTGTGGTTGGCAGCGAATATCGCGAAAATGCAGGTGCCAGCAATTGCCCTCCCGTGCGGCAAGGTGAAGCCGCCGCAATTGGCGGTCTTGCAATGGGCGGCCGTCAAACCAACTCAGCAGGCTGGAAAATGCGCCACTGCGCAGCAGTTCCTCGGCGGCCCACAGTTGCTCCCTGGGCGTGGTGCAGCGCAGCACATAATGCTGATGACAGGACAGGTTATGTTGCTCCAACGCCGGAGCAAAGGGCAGGTGGGGTGGGTTCAACCACAGCACCGGTCGCTGGCGGCTGCGCTCCGCCAGACTGGGTAGCACCAGCTCCAGTTCGCCAATGCCGCTCTGGGAACAAAGCAGTTCGGTACTGCCATGCACGGGCCAGCCGCCGAGATGCAGGGCCTGATCCAGTGCGGCAAAGCCGCTGCTGACACTGTGTTGTGTGTTTCGCCGTGCCACGCCTGCACCCCGGGCGTGCCACAGCTGACGCTCGCTCATGAGTTGTTGAAGGCGTGGCTTGGGCATAACGCTATCGCAATTAAATACTGGTTATATGTACAGTATACGAATTGCGCAGGATGTTCAATTCAGATTTGTCGGCCTGAACTCAGCCTTCCGGTATCAGTGCTGTGCAGTCTGTTTCGTTGCTGCCTGGAAACAGCGCTGCGGCAATCACATTGGCCGGTGCGCGCAGGGCCGTTGCATAGTATTTGGCCCGCTCTACCCTGCGCTGGTGCAACAGCGCGTCAAAAGTCATTCCGCTGCTGTCGAAGTCACCACTGAGCTGGCCCTCTGAGCGGTTCATATATACCGCGAGTTCGTCGAGAGTACAGGTGGAAAAATTCAACCGCTGGTCGATCAGCAGGCGTGCCTGGTCGAGGAAATCGCGCTGACGCAGCAACTCCCTCTGCATGGTGACAATCCGGGCCTCCAGCATACGCAGCATATTCACATCGCTCCCGGCGAATTGGTAATTGAGAAACTCGTCGGAAAAATGAATGGCATCAACAACCTGATTGAAGTGCAGCTCGCAATTGAAGAATGCACGGTAGGTTTGGGTGAAGTTACCGCCGGGATCAGAAAAGCTAAAACTCACCGCATCGGCATGCCACAACTTGCCGGTGAGCTGGCGCAGCAGCATAAACATCTGCGCTGTGCCAAACACATTGCGCTGCCGAAAAAATTGGCTGCCAAAGGGGCTGGCGGGCTTGCTCAGGGTTACCTGTCCCGCCATCACACTGTGCTGCCAATAACAGGTGTCGCGATAAAACACCGGAAATTGCGCGGCCTTATCCAGGCCATTTTCCAGATCCAGACTCAGCGAAAGCACCCTGGCAGGCAGACCAAGCTGCGGCGCCGAAAGCTTGTCGGCAACATGCAGGGCAAGATCCTGACAATGGTAATGCTGCGCCATATCCTCCAGCAGATAATTGAGTAAATGACTGGCAGCGAACCTTCCCGGCGGCGCCAGTAGTCTGGGCGACAAACCCAGACGTTTAAGCGAGTGCTCAAGATCAATGCCCAAAGACCGCGTGGCCTCCTGCAGGGCATGTAAAACAATTTCGTCCTCGGAGGCGGAAGGCATCATGGCACCTGCTCGGTCTGTAGAGAGAATACTGAGGTTTAGCAGATTCTATGCCAGAAAGAGTCATTCGCTTGCAGGGCAAGCTCCCACCGGGCTCGGTAGTTCCTGCGGGTTGGGCAGCTCACCTGTAGGAGCCAGCCCATCAATGACGCTGGGGACAGACCCCGGGGTCTGTCCCCGATGGGGGAGTGCCATTCGCTTGCAGGGCAAGCTCCCACCGGGCTTGGTGCTTCCTGCGGGGTTGGGCAGCTCACCTGTAGGAGCCAGCCTTGCTGGCGAACCATCCTGTCAATGACGATGGGGACAGACCCCGGGGTCTGTCCCCTAATGCTGATGCCCGCCCGATAGCGCGTGCCCCTCGGCGTCGTACATACCGGACGCACCGCCTTTGATAAAGCCCAAACGAATCATTTTCAACAAAAACGGGTCGGATTCGTTGTCGCCAATATCGGCGTAGTCGGTGGTTTGGTAGTCCATGCGTTGCTTGAAAAACGCGGCGATGTCGCTGAGTCTGCGGTGTTGCTGTTCCAGCTGCCAGTGTTCGCGGTGATCGCCCTGTTCAATGGTCAGCGATTGAATCAGCCGCTGTTCCGGTCGCCATACCAGCGAGACGCTGCGCTCGCCCTGTTGCTGATGGTAGTGTTCAACGCGCTTGCAGCCGCTGCCCTGACTGCCGGTGAGGGTCATGCTGCTGAGGCGACTGTTGCTGATTAAATGCACTTTGCTGGACCAGTCATCGTCGTTTTCGGCACCGCCGATTTCATTGCTGGCATATTCGATTCCCCGTTGGGCGGTGTCGAAGTGGCGGGTAACGCGGGCCTGTTTCGTGGCGTTGCGCTCCCACACCTCTGTGATATGACGGTCGGCGAAATGGTGGGCCACCAGGCCCTGATAACGCAGCAGCTCCAGTGCGCGAGTGGTGGTGTGATCGCCGTGCCGAGTGCTGATGGAATAGCGGGCCTGCAAGGGCTCGCTGATACAGTCGGTAGCCGCACTTAAGGCACCGGAACACAGCAGCAAAACAGAGAGCAGGGCAGATCGGAATAAGGTCGATTGAGATAACAGCATAATGGTCAGTCGCAAAGAAATTAATAAACCGGAATACAGACGGGCGCCAATGTCATCATCGGCGCCCGTCGGCAAGTCTCCCCATTAAGGGGAGGATGGATCAGGGCGTTTGCCTGGCATCGGCCTTGTTCACCAAGTCGGCGGCAAAGTCCATCACGTGAAAGATCACGCTCTGTTCATTGGTGCCGCTGACCAGTGAGGCGCCGGGGCCGATGGCGTAAATGCCCACGTCTTCTCCCGCGTGGGTTTCTGAACCCAGCGGAATCAACGCCTCCTGATGGAAGCCAGGAGCCGTGGTATCCACAAACAGCAGGTCCTGGCGGCCAGTGTCGATGGCGTGGTTGTAGCTTTCATCGGCGTCGGTTTCGTCACCCAGGTCGCGGAAGCCTGGCCCGTTGGTGTAACCGAGGGTGGTGTAGGGCATGTTATCGGCGGCCAGCGAGGGCGCATTGGAACCCACCGGCACGACCTTGCCCAAAATCGGGTTGCCGCGCTTGGGGTAGCCCGCAATGGTGAACACGTGGCTGTGGTCGGCGGTGACGATAATCAGCGTGTCCTCCTGACTGGTCAGTTCAACCGCCTTGGCCACCGCTTCAGAAAGCTCAATCGCGTCGGTGAGCGCGCTGTAGGCGCTGCCAGCATGATGGCCGTGGTCGATACGACCCGCTTCCACCGTGAGGAAATACCCTTCGCTGTTATTGTCCAGCACCTTGATGGCGGTTTCGGTCATCTCACGCAGCGAAGGCTCACCGGCTACATCGTTGTGACGGTCGGCCTCATACTGCATATGCGACTCGTTAAACAGGCCGAACAGCTTGGTAGTGTTTTCGGTATCCACCGCCTTGAAGCCAGATTTGTCGAACACATAGGTGCCAGTGGCGTACTGGGCCTGCCACTCGTCTACCAGGTTGCGACCATCGGTGCGGTCACCTTCGGTGGCGCTTACCGCGTCGGGGCTGTTGGCAGCGGGTATATTGGGCAGGAAGTGACGGCGGCCACCGCCCATGACTACCTCAATACCGTCGACATCCACACCGGCGATACGGGCCTCAAGATTGCTCTCGAAATTAATCAGCTGCGAGGCGATATCCTCACAACCCGCCGTCACCGCAGCGGCAGGCATATCGCTGATGTCTTCCCAGTTGCGGTCGGCGGATTTGGCGTAGGCTGCAGCGGGGGTGGCGTGGGTAATCCGCGCCGTAGACACAACCCCGGTCGACTTCCCAGCAATTTCGGCCAGTTCCAGCGCGGTCACCAGCTCATTACCGGCCACGGTGGAGCAGTCGCCCCGCACTACGTCTTCGTCAACGCCAATCACCCCGGCGTCGGTTTTCACACCCGACATCATCGCCGTCATCGTGCCCGCCGAATCCGGTGTTTGCGCATCCACGTTATAGGTCTTGGCCAGACCGGTGAAGGGGAATAGGTCGAAACTCAGGTTGTGCTCCTCACCCAGCTTGCCCTTGAGCTGACCTTCCAGAATCCGCGCGGCGGTCACGGTGGAAATACCCATACCGTCGCCGACAAACAGAATCACGTTTTTGGCTGAGCCGCGAGTGGCACCGTATTGTTGAACCTGGCTCACTCGCTGCTGCCCAGCGGTAAACCAGGCATTGTTTTTGGTATTGCCGATCAGGTCTACAGGCTCAGCGGCGCTGTGGGGCTGGCAGACATACTCAGTGTTAGTGATTTCGCTGGCGTCGAGTTGGTTGTTGCTGTTGGCATCCGCGCCGCTGTCGAAGCGAATACCACCACCGGGGCAATTGGCATCGCCTTCGGCCAGCGCCGTTTGGCTAACCAGTGCGTTGCTGCCATTTGCGCCATCGGCGCCGTTGGCACCGGCGGGGCCCTGTGGGCCAGTATCGCCATCGTCTCCACCACAGGCGCTCAGGCCCGCAATGGCGGCTGCAAGAATTGCGACTTTAAATACGTTCATTTCAAATCTCCTGTTATCAGCTCGTAGCAGCCTTGTTAATCGGCAATCAGGCCAAGGGCATCGTTAATCAGATGGAATACAAGGTTTTGCTCAATCACGCCCTGCACCTTTTCGGCACCGGGGCCGGTGGCGTGAAGGCTGATATCTTCACCAGCGTGGGTTTCTGAACCCAGTGGCACCAAAGCCTCCTGGTGGAAGCCGCTGCTGGTGGTGTCAACGCTGGCCAGATCGTGGCGACCGGCGTTATTGCTTTGGGAATACACCGCGTCGGCGTCGGTTTCGCTGCCCAAGGTTTGCATCCCCATACCGTTGGTATAACCCAGAGTGGTGTAAGGCATACCATCGGCGGCGGTGGCCGGAGCGGTTTCGCCAATAGCCACCACCTTGCCCAGAATCGGGTTGCCGCGCTTGGGATAGCCCGCAATGGTGAACACGTGGCTGTGGTCGGCGGTGACCAGAATCAACGTTTCGTCGGGGTTGGTGTTGTCGACGGCGGCTTTCACTGCGGCGGCAAACTCCACTGCATCGGTCAGGGCGTTATAGGCGCTACCCGCGTGATGGCCGTGGTCGATACGACCCGACTCCACCGTCAGGAAAAAGCCGTTGCTGTTATTGTCGAGAATATCGATCGCCTTGGCGGTCATCTGCGACAGTGAAGGCTCGCCGGACACATCGTTGCCACGGTCGGCTTCATACTGCATATGCGACTCGTTAAACAGGCCGAACAGCTTGGTTGTAGTGCTGGCATCAACGGCGTCGAAACCCGTTTGGTCGAACACATAAGTGCCGTTCTGATACCGGGTTTGCCACTCGGTGACCAGATTGCGACCGTCGGTGCGATCACCCTCCACCGCGCTGACCGCATCGGGGCTATTGGCGCTGGCATCCTTGGGCAGGAAATGACGACGACCGCCGCCCATTACCACATCAATACCATCAACATCGGCGCCGCTAATACGCGCTTCAAGATTGCTTTCAAAGTTCACCAGCTGATCGGCAATATCCGTGCAACCCGCATCAATGGCCGCCTGGGGCATATCGCTGATGTCCTCCCAGTTGCGGTCAGCGGCCTTGGCATAGGTGGCGGCGGGGGTGGCATGGGTAATCCGTGCGGTGGAAATCACCCCCGTGGCCAGGCCTTTCAGTTCGGCCAGCTCGACGGCGGTAATCAACTCATTACCGGCAACAGTAGCGCAGTCGCCCCGCTCGACATCTTCATCAACACCAATCACGCCAACATCGGTTTTTACGCCCGAGATCATCGCCGTCATGGTGCCAGCAGAATCCGGGGTTTGCGCATCGACGTTATAGGTTTTTACCAGCGCACTGTAGGGAAAGGTTTCAAAGCTCAGATTGTGCTCCTCGCCGCTGCCGCCCAGTGTCTGGCCTTCAAGAATACGCGCAGCGGTAAGGGTAGAAATGCCCATGCCGTCGCCAACAAACAGAATCACATTTTTCGCGGTGCCCGCCGCCGGAGCAGAGGCCTTGGCTTCGGTGGTGGTTTTGGCAGAGGTAAACCAGGTGTTGCTGGTTTGGTGAGCGGGCAGCACCGCCGCCGTAGTATGAGACGCAATAACCAGAGGCAAAGCCCCTGACAATAAAGTGCGTGAAAAGCGCATGTGGAAGCTCCTAGTAAGAAGGTGTTCTATGACCGGAACGGAGAGGTCGCAGGGTTATATCCGCTTGACGTCTGATTACACCCCGGCCAAAAACCAGCGTCGGAGCACGTAAACGACAGCGGCTTTATCATTTACCGCGTTAGATCCTATGGGCAGATGTTTACGGTTTTATTGCGTTTTTTTGGCGGTTTGACGACTATCGCGGCGAAATGCGCAGAACACGCCGGAATAGGGGAGGTGTAGCGTCGATTGCGGGGGGGCTAGCTTTTTTAAAAAATTACATTACAGTGGGGTGGGTAGTACAGGTAGGTACTCAGTGTGTGGCTGCGTTCGCGCCATACCGTCAAACATCGCCGGTTGACTCAGGGAATGAGAATGCAGAAGTCGATATCAGAAAATTCCTGGCTTCAAAGCGTTGAGAGTGGTGCCTGTTTGGGGTGCTGGGGTGGTTTGTGCGCCTGTCTAAGATATTACAGTGGCCGCCCGGTAAGAATTTTTGTGAGGCCGGAGGCCGTATTAACGCGCGTTAAACCTCATTTGGAGACCTTGTGCCAAAGTACAAAAGAATATTTGACGCTCCCCCTGAGGTAATAAACCGCTATTACAGACGAAAGTGGACGCGAAAGTACTGGCCTTCGGTTGAAGCTGCAACACTGCGATACTCCAGGATCGCTTTGACCTTCCGGGAAAGGAAGAAGAATAAAGTTTTGAAGGCCACCCTTGAGACGTTCAAGAGAGAGGCCGAGCGAGCGAACAGTAAGGGGAACGAGTGCACACAGGCACTCATGAATATGGGGCTGTTTTACCTGTTGGCCGAGAACGATATTCAGGCTGTCAAAATTGATGCTCTAACTCATCCTGATGAATGGAAAAGGAAGTTGTCACTGAGGATTATTCTGCTCACCATCTATGAATGGGACATGGGTAAAGTGGCAGGAAAGAATCTCAAGGCCTTGCTATCTCGCTCTTCGGTACCCGAAGAAGTACAGAATGAGTTATTCGAATCACTGAGGACGCTAAAAAAGGCACAGCGTAAAGCAGCGAAAATACTTCATCAGCCTAGGAATTCTGTTATAGCTCATCGAGATCCAAATGCGTTGGCTCAAGTAGAAACTATCGAAAGCTTGAATGCCAAGGAAGTATTCGGTGCCGCAGAGGACTTTTATGCGTCTTCAGATCGATTCATGGGTGCATTCTCAAAAGTACTATTGCAAGCAGGCAGCTTACACGGCTTGCTTGCCTTTATACTCAATAAAAAGAAGGCTTAAAAAGTGGCTGTTGTCGGTTAGCTTTCAAGGATAGAAATGGACACATTTGAGTACGCGCAAATTGCTACAGCGTTTTTTTCTGTGCTTATCGCTCTGGTAGCGCTTGGGCTAGCGATTTATGAGGGCCATAGTAACAGAAAGCATAATCGGCTTTCTCTAAAGCCTTCTCTAGTTATGGAGACTTCTACTACAAATATCCCGCCAACCATTAATGCAACGATCGTAAATGCAGGGCTGGGTCCAGCAGTTATTAAAAATATTCAGTTTTTCTATCACGGTACTGAATTAGTGGGTGATATTGAATATGAACTAAAGGCGGCAATATCCAATATTTTGGAAAATTTTTTGGTAGAAAGTACTTTAGTATCCCTTATGACCTCCGGTTATGTATTTAGAGCGTCAAGTGAAAATAATCTCATAAGGATTAAGGTACTGCCGCATGAGTCTACATGTATCGATAATATGAAGGAGCTTCTTGATATTATTGATATCCGCATAGAATATCAGTCGTTTTACGGGGAACCTGATGCGTATGATTCCAGAGAAAGCTAGCAAGGACAGTAACGGCGACGTATTTTTCGCTCGCATGCGGCAAAAAAATAACGAGCGTTTTGGCGGCATTAAATGTCTTACCGTACCAACAATGAGAAAAGGAAAGATGATGAAAAAAATAGTTACATTAATAACTTTTGCGACATTGGCTTCTGGATGCTCAGTGCTAAATAAGCCAAAACTTTACGGAAATGATTCTTGCAAAAACCCGGATAAGACGGCTTATGTATACTCTAGCGGAAATGCTGCTGTCTGTTTGAAAGAATCCGCTGTGGCTTACATGATCTGCGCCAGAGAACTGGGAATTTTGTCAGCAAAGTCTTCAGGTGGGATTAAAGGTAAAGCCACTGTTGATGTAGCCGGTCAAGGTAAAGCGGATGGTAGTGCAGAAAGTTCAAAAGAAGTGATTGTTATTTACGCTGACAAAGGCCCACTTGCTGTCGCTACTGCCGATGCGATTAGAACCTGCATACAAATACATGATAATTACAATGGGGTTTAACAATGGCAGGCACCGCAACGTCATACTCTAAGTTTCGAGTATGACGCCCGTGCTCTGGCGTTGAGGCTGTAGGTTTTCTCTTGAATGCCAGTGTATTTTGCTAAGCTAAAGCATCTGATCAGATAGCAATGGCATGCCTAAGCTCAAACCCTACGACTACAAACAGGAAACGATGTGAAGGGCTTCAGTCATGCAGCCCGCTGACACTCGAGGATGGTCAAAACCATCCTCGAGAGATTTTTTCGTGAACAGTAAAATGGCTGATAACGATATTCGCTACAGCGCGACATCTTCCTGGTAAGGGCCGGGCAGCAGGCCCTGATTCGGGTTGCGTACCAGATTGGTGTTCGCCATGGTCGACAGTTTTGGGGTGTTATCGACAATCGAGCCCACAATTTGCGAAACCACCGCGCCAATCAGTGCGCCAGCCAGGCCGCCGCCACCATCACTGGACGACTGCTGTGCAAACGCGACTCCGGTCCAAAGCGGCGCGCCGGTTCTGGCGTCCACCAGTTTCAGCTCTGAGTCGACGACGATCACTGAGGACAGCAGCTGATATTTCTGACCACATTGGCGAATATTGGTGTCACAAGCGGCCTCGATACCGTTGAAATAAAGGTGTAGGGGGCGTTGACGTCGACCGTTTCATTCAGCGGTGGAATCACTATGTCTTTTCTTGCGGACAGGGCCAAATGGTCTTGCGCTACATGGCTGATATTTTAGTTATATTAAACACCGGCCTTGAAGGGTCTCTGTCGGCAATGACTTAGTTTTGACTCAGAATGGTAATGCCAACGGCAGCTTCCTCTACTCCGATAAGACCGCCACTGTTCTCCTGCAAGGCGATACGGGCACCCTCTACCTGTCTTGCTCCAGCTTCACCGCGTAATTGGGTAACCAGTTCATGTAGCTGGCCAAGCCCTGTGGCGCCAATCGGGTGTCCTTTTGATACCAGTCCACCCGAGGTATTTACGGGCAGGCGGCCACCAAGCGAAAATTCTCCTCGCTCTGCGGCGGGGCCGCCCTCACCTCTAGGCACAAATTTCAAATTCTCGACGTGAAAGATTTCACCGGCGGCGGAGGCGTCATGCACCTCAGCCACATTGATGTCTTCGGGGCCTAAGCCTGCGATGTCGTAGGCCTTTTTCGACGCCAGTGTTTCGCAATGGTTTTCGAAGTCATCCCATTCCCTAAGTGTATAACCGCCAATGACGCTGGCCTTGACAGCGATTGTACGGCGTTTATCCGCGCCGATGCGTTTAAGGCCGTATTCATTGCATACAATTATGGCCGCCGCTCCGTCGCTTAGCGGGGCGCACATCGGGAGTGTCAATGGGAAGGTGATGGGCGGTGCGGCGAGGACTTCTTCGATACTCATTGCTTGGTTAAATTGTGCCAGAGGGTTGTGCACAGAGTGGTTATGGTTTTTCGATGCGACGGCCGCAATCTGTCTCTGGCTGGTGCCGTAGCGTTGTATGTGATCGATACACATTGCGGCGTAGATTTTCATGAATAGGCTGTAAGGCCGATCGGACTCTGAGCCCTCGGGCGCAACAAAACCTTCCGAAAGTTTCGTTAGTACCTTGGCATTTTCTTCGCTATTAGCGACGTCCCAGCCGCCATCGAATACCTTGAATGCGCGAGCTTTATCAGGAATATGCATTTTCTCTGAGGCGAGAACCAGGGCTGTGTCATAGCTGCCAGCAAGTAATGACTGAATGGCCATATTTAAGCCAATGGTGCCGGAGGCGCAGGCACCTTCGACGTTCACTATGGGAATGCCTTGCACTCCGCATTTACTCAACACCACTTGGCCTGGAATCGAGGTTTGATCCTGAAGATGGTTTGTAATTCCTGTGTAATAGGCAATGCCAAGGTCGTTGATAGCGCAACCTGCATCTTTTACTGCCAGTTGGATGGCTTCGTTTGCTAAATGATCTAGCGAGCATTCGAGGTGGCGGCCAAAGCGTGTCATGCCAATGCCAACTATATAGATACCGTCCATTGTTATTCCTTAAAAACTGAAGTTGATCGCAAAAGTCAAAACGCTGAGTTTGAGGTCTCGGTTTCGCTTATCCGCGGTCATTGTTAGCGTTAACCGCAGCATCTTCGCGAATGATTTCTGTGCGAAATCGGTCAGATCATGCCGCCCATAAGGCCGCCACTGGCGGCCATAACCTGGCCCGTTACATAATCTGAAAGTGGGGAGCACAGAAAGTAGACAAGGTCAGCGGCTTCGTCGATATGTCCAGCTCGACCAAGTGGAATTGACTGGATTTCGCGTGGGCGGTAAAGATCGTCTGCCGTTGTGGATTTCGCGTCTTCTGCGTTGATGCCAATTGCTTCAAGTATTTTATCCGGTACTCCCATTTGAATTTCTTCACCGCCAATTTTGATGCGGTTTTGCTCGCTCTGTGGTTGACCGAAGCGAGTTTGGATAATGCCAAATGCGGCCACGTTCACGTTGATCTTGTGTGGCCCCCATTCCTTTGCCAGGGCTTTGCTCATGCCAATAAGCCCCGCTTTGGCCGCCGAATAATTGGATGCACCGACATTGCCAAATGAGGCGGCGAGGGATGATACATTGACGACTTTACGCATGACTTCCCGTCCTGCCTGCGCGTCGCTCTTGGCCGCAGCGAACATGTGTGGAGCTGCAGCACGAAGCAGCCGGAATGGCACCGTCATGTGGATGTCGAGCATGGCTTGCCATTGCTTGTCGGTCATTTTGTGTAATGCAGCATCCCAGTGAAATCCGGCATTGTTGACGATGATGTCGGGTGAGCCAAAGCGCTGAACGGTGGCGTCGACTAAGGCTTGTGGTGTGCTTTCATCAAGTAAGTCAGCAACATGTGCTGAAGCCTGGTTGCCAAACTCCGCTAGCGCTACTTCAGCTGCCGATGCATCCATATCGGCAAACATGACGCGCGCGCCTTCTCCTACCAACTTTCGAGTGATGGCCATGCCGATACCTTGCGCCCCACCGGTAACGATGGCGGTCTTACCCTCGAGCATTTTCACTTTGTTATTCTCCTTTCCATATCGGGGCGCGCTTTTCGGAAAATGCACGCAGACCTTCTTGTAAGTCATAAGATTGCATGACCGGAGCGACGAGTTCTTCCTGCAGCCGCCAGCCCTCCGCGTCGCTCCATTGCTCCGTAGCCGAGCGCGAGGCAATCGCTTTTGAGGCTTTAACCGCCATTGGCCCATTACGTACAACTAATGCTGCATAGCGTCTGGCTTCAATTAGGGTTTGGCCTACGGGGACCATGCTGTTGACGTAGCCTAATTGATGCATGGCAGCAGCTGAGCGTGGTTCTGCGGTAATGATCATCTCCATTGCGATGTTATGGGGAATGCGATGCGGGAGCCTGAAGCAACCGCCGCCAATGGCAACAAGGCTGCGCTTGGCCTCGGCCAGCCCGAAGATCGCTTTTTCGGAGGCAACCACGATATCGCAGCAAAGGGTGAGTTCCATGCCGCCAGCCAGCGCTTGGTTTTCGACCGCAGCGATGAGTGGCTTTGTTGGAGGCTGCGCCATAATGCCGAAGCCCCCGCGGCGCGGGGTTGATGAGACCCTACCTGTTTTAGCTGTTTCAATCAGGTCTTGCCCAGCGGAAAAGGTGGGCCCATTTGCGCTAAGGATCGCGCAGCGAAGATTCGGGTTCGCTTCGTATTGGTCGATAATGGCTTCCATTTCGTCTGCCATCGCTTGATTGAAGGCGTTGCGCGCCTGCGGCCGATCTAGCGTGATGAGCAGGACGTGCTCATCAATATCCGTTTTTATGTAGCTCATTGTGGCTGCTTTCCTTGTGCTCGACTAGACACGACGTGTGTGATTACGCCAGTAGGGCTCGCGAAGTTCGCGCTTGAGTAATTTCCCCATCGTGTTGCGAGGCAGTGAGTCACAGAGTTCAATGGATTTCGGGCACTTGTATGAAGCCAGCTTGCCCGCTGTGAAGGACATCAAATCTTCCACGCTTACATTGCGACCCTCTCGCAGCTCAACAAAAGCCAGGACTTTTTCGCCAAACTCTTCGTCGGGTATGCCGATGACGGCGGCGTCTTGTACGTCATCGTGTTGTATGATCGCCGCTTCAATTTCGGCAGGATAAAGGTTGACCCCTCCAGAGATGATCATGTCCTTAGTGCGGTCGGTGATGAACAGAAAACCGTCTTCGTCCATATGACCGGCATCGCCGATACGGAAGAATCCATCTTTGTCGACGGTATCGGTGCCCAGGGTTGGCGCATTAATGTAGTTTCGAATTGTGACCGGTGTGCGAACCCAGATTTCTCCGGGCGTATTTGCCGGTAATACCCTACCGTCGTCGTCGCGGATTTCGATACTGACGTGTCGATGAGGTTTACCGCTGGAGTCAGGTTTTATTTTTTGCATTTCAGGAGAAAGATCGCTAATCATGCCGACTTCGGTTGCGCCGTAGGATTCGAACAGCACTTCCCCGAAGTACTCGCGAATCCAAGACTTTAGGGATGGTGGAACTGGCGCAGCGCCAATCGCCAAGTTGTTTAGCGATGATATGTCGTATTTGGCGAGGGTTTCCTCTGGCAACACTTTGAGGCGTTTGAACATAGTGGGTACACCGGTCCAGTAGCTTACTTTATGACGCTCAATCAGGCGGAGGGTTTCTTCCGCATCAAAGCGTCTTAACATAATAAGCAGGTTGCCGTTGGAGAGTGCTGCACCGACATTCGCTGGCCCTGCAGCGTGGTGCAACGGAAGTGTTAACAGCATGACATCGCCTGGGTTTAGCTTGCGACTCTGACCGATTGAAGCGTAATACTCGGTCGCCTGTTGGGCGGTGAAATTAGGTGCTACATCATTTCTTACCCCTTTGGGCAAGCCGGTGGTGCCGGATGTGTAGATGATTAGCCGAGCGTCGCCAGCCGAGTATAGAGCCGGTGCATCAGCCGCCAACAATTCATCATAGGATACGAAGCCTTCGGCTGGTACGTCCATTGAGATGCGCAATTTAATGGGCAAGCCATCGAAGGCCGGTATTAACGCGGTGGGTGATTCGTCGTCGCACACGACAACGGTGGCGCCGCTATTCATCAAGACGTAATTGACTTCACTTGGAGTGAGACGCCAGTTTAGACCGAGAATCGTGCAGCCGATTTTCGCTGCGGCAGAAGCGAAAATCGCCCATTCATAGCGAATTTGTAAGCGGGTAACAATGATGTCATCGGGGCCAATACCCTGGCGCACGAGCCCCTCGGCGAGTGCGTCTGCGTAGGTGTTCCATTGCTTATAAGTGAGTTGTCGATTGCCGTCGATAATGGCAGTTGTATTGGGTTTTTGCTGGGCCCAATACTCAATGCTTCCTGGAGTTGGCTGAATATCTGCTGATACCACTGCGTTGGAAGTGCTCATTATTGTTATCTCCTTGGCTGAAATTAGGTTGTGTAGTTGATATTATTTGCTAAGCGCATAGCAAGTCAATGGTGAAGTTGGTCTCGCCGAGTTGATTTTTTTTAAGGTGTTCAGTGGCGGGTGGTTTTCTCGCAGGACATTTGAGTGCGCTGCGGTGATGGAATAGCCAGGTTGTGCAAAGGCTCCCTGGTACTGCGCTGTTGAAAAAAAAGATGTGTGAAGGTGGATCGGCTGCAGCTTGTCTTATCAGTTAATTGGCCTGGAGCTGCTTGCGTGTTTTCGGGAAAAACGGAGGCCGATATACGGCTACATGATCCTTCCAGTTGGCTGGTCGGATCATGCGAGGGGAATAAAACTGAGGTGGTAGCGGCAAGCGGAGCAAAGCGCTTTCTATTTGCTCTGGTCGATCAGTTCGATTTCATTGTAATTATTGGATAACACGGAAGCTATTAATCGTGGTGCAAATGAATTGTTCGACTACGGCTGAGGGGTCAAAGTCTTTGCTGGATACTGAAAACATGAGAGCGCCGCGAAGAAATGCGTAGATCATTTGTGCGGAAGTTGCTGCATCTATGCTGGACTTGATATGACCTGCGTCGATACCGGCGGTGATCTGCTCTTGCAGTGTTGACGTGCCTTTTGTATTTAGCTTGGTGAAGGCGCGTCCTACAGATTCGTTCACAGGTGCTTGCGCCAGGAGGAAGGAAAAGGCGCGCATGGAGTCGTCCCCCTTTTTCAGTAAATTTGCATATTGGCGGATCATTTCAATGAGCATGGGAAGGCCGCGCTCTGCATGCACGCCAGTCGATAAGCCAGCGTAATAGCGTTCAACAATGTGTTCGGCCACTCGTTCGATCAGTTGGTCTTTAGATGCGAAGTAATGTACTGGCAGTCCGCGGCTATAGCCCGCAGTCTGGCCAACTTCAGCCAACGTGAAACCTTTAAACCCGTTATGAGCGATCAATGAGACCGCAGCATCAATTAACTTGGATTCAGCCTCTTCCCTGCGGTCTACCTGGGTGCGTCGCTTTTGGATTGTCATATTGATCTCCCTGTTAGGCTTTTATTCAAATGCCATTTTCTCACAAGCTGGCATTAACTTGTGTGTGATTCAGCAAAATAGTGCAATGGAATTGCCTGTCTGCAGAATAAGCTTGACAAGGCCATGGTGAGTCTATAAAACATGCTATACAAATAACAAGTATTTTTTGGCGCGCCATTTTCTCCTTGCTTATTGTTGTGGGTAGCGATGAGACTCGAGCAGTTAAACGCATCCATTATGGCAGTAATCTCGCACAGGAAAGTCCGGTCGCCGATCGCAGGAGAGATCATCTATGAATCAAATACTAAGACCGATTGTGCTTGGGGTTTTCCTGACTGGCGAGGGTGCCGCTGTACTCGCCGCTTCAGGACGGGCGAGCGACGAACATAGTTCAGCTGCGTCCGCCGAGAACGCATCAGGACAAGTTGTGAGAACCGCTAATCGGCGCGTTTTAGAAGAAGTTTTGGTTACGGCTCAAAAGCGCGAGGAATCATTGCAGGACGTCCCTATCTCAATTACATCTTTCAGTAATGAGTTTGTGCAGGAAAACTCTATTAGTGATCTTGGTGACCTCAGCTTGTTTGTGCCCAACGCACGTATAGATACCAACGGGACGTTGCCGCAGTTGAGTATTCGTGGTTTCAATGCTCACCCAATGAATCGTGCTTTTGAGCAGCCCATTTCAATGGTCATTGATGGTGTGACCTACGGCACCTCGCCGTACTTTCAGCTTCCACTCTACGACATACAGCGCGTCGAGGTGCTGCGCGGGCCACAGGGAACCTTGTTTGGAAAAAATAGTACGGCGGGTGCTTTTAATATCGTAACGCGTTCCGGTGGTGATGAATTTAGTGCCAACGTTAATTTACAGTCTGGTCAAAGGGGGCACCGGAGTGTTGAGTTGGGTGCGGGTGGGCCGCTGGTAGAGGATGAGTTAGAGGTTCGTGTGGTTGCCTCGTTCGATGAACGAGATGGCGCATTGCGAAATACAACAAAAGCTGTGACGCCGTTAGCCAATGAGCGCAGTGGTGGAAATCGGCGGGAGGCTTGGCGGATAAAATTGACCGCCCCAGATCTGTTGGCGGGTCGCATGGAGTTTACCTACGATCATGCAAATGTAGAAATGACGGGGTTGGGCTCAGAGCTTACTTTGGTTAATCCAGACGCAGAGGCGATCTATCGACAGTACGATCCAGGGTTTGATGGTATTACCGATAATTACATCACGTCGGTTGATGGTGATGAATTTACTTCTATTGTCGTGGATTCGTTTGCCCTCAATCATAGCTTTGATGTTGGCGATTGGGGGGTAACACTTGTTGCGGGGTACTCTAAGCTTGAATATCAGTCTGTGATGGATGCTGATTTTGGCCCGACGCCCATGTTGACCCTGGATAACAAGGACACGCACCCTCAAACCACGTTCGAGCTTAGAACCGATTCGCCGGATTTGGATGGTTTGCTTGGTTTGGGCAGCATGTTTGGTGCCGATTTAGGCAATAGTCGCTTGACGACCGGTGTGTTTTGGCAAGATCGTGAGATTAGTGATGCTTTGGGGCGCGTAATAATCGATCCGGCGTCTACTGTGGCCTTACTGGGGATCGATGCAGGGTCGAGCAGCGCGCCACTACCGGGTGCTCCTGCCATGCCGGGGGGGAGTGGAATTCAGAATGACCCTAGTGACGATGAAATCGTCGATATTGTGTTCAGTCAAATGACAGAGTCATTGGCTTTTTTCGGACAGTTGGATTGGATGTTTAACTCGGTAACCACGCTGCAGCTTGGGCTGCGGTATGGACAGGAGAGTAAGAGTGCGAACTGGGAAAGCGCCTACAGTCAAGGAACAGGTGCGCTGGCATTAGCGGCTCTCGGGCGCGAGGAATACGCCGCGCAGCGAGAGCGAGAGGAATCCAGTCTTATACCGAAAATACTGTTTAAATTTGATATCTCAGATGAGTCGAACGTTTATGTTTCATGGGTTAAGGGGTTTCGTGGCGGCGGGTTCAATATGTTCGCCTCTACGTCAGCGGACTCAAACCTTGAGTACGAAGAGGAGGTTGTGGCGTCGTGGGAGGCTGGCGCCAAGTTAAGACTGTTTGACGGTGCGGCCAACCTTAATATCGCCGTTTTCCGCATGGTCCTTGATGATTTTCAAGTGTTAACGCAGGATCCAGATACAGCGGCCTTTGCTGTGGATAATTCGGGGCGGGCACTTTCTCAAGGTGTGGAGCTTGATGGAGTATGGTTGCTCACCGACTGGGTAAAACTCCAGGGTTCAGTGGGGTATAACCCTACAGAGTTTTTGGAATTTCCTTATGGGGGTTGCACTAAGGATTATCCAGACACCGATGGTGACGGTGATGAGCGTTGTGACTTGACGGGCGAGCCGCTTGATTTCGCCTCGGAATGGTCGGCAACACTCGGGCCTCAGTTCAATATCAATGTGCTTGGAGAGTTTGAACTTGTCGCGGGTATCACCGGCATTTATCAGAGTGAATATTACGCTGATTTAGCGGTCCGTGATGACCGCGTGTTGCAAGGAGAGTCGCTGCGATGGAATGCGAACATTGGTTTGGGTAGTCGGGATGGGGCGTGGACGGTTCGCCTTGTGGGGCAGAATCTGACAGATGAAGTTGTTTCGATGTTTATCAGTGATGTGCCTTTATTGACGGGAACGTTCTACCAAGCTCCCGCAGCGCCTCGTAGCATACACGGTGAGGTAACTTGGCGGTATTAGAGTCGACGATCACCTGCCTGCGTCGGATTGATAGGGCTTAGGCAGGTAGATTGTTTTCTCGCGCGACACTTGACAGCTGAGGGGATGTTTGGAATACTAATTTTTAGGTTAAAATAATTTTTATAAAAACATGTTGAGTAGATAGCAAGTAAGTTCAGTTCAGTTCAGTTCAGTTCAGTTCAGTTCAGTTCAGTTCAGTTCAGTTCAGTTCAGTTCAGTTCAGTTCAGTTCAGTTCAGTTCAGTTCAGTTCAGTTCAGTTCAGTTCAGAGAAAGTAAATTACACAATTAAAATAGCGTTTTTGAACAAGTAGCCCGTAAAAATATGTTGAATGATTAGCAAGTTTAGCTAAGTTCACTCTACCTAGGAGATAATAATTATGAGTGGAGTAAAGATGGGGCTTCCTTATGCCCTACTGGCCGCACTTATGGTCGGATGTGGAGGTGGTGGAGGTTCAGCGACTGTTCCACCAGTGGATGATGTTGTGGACGTTGTTGATAGTGGTGAGAATGCAGAAGAGTTCCCGCTTCTTGGCAGTCGACATGCCAAAAGCGAGTGGAATCTTTACTGTGACGGCAAACCCGACTCAGCCGAACTGCCGCCTGATCCTCGGACACTCGTCGTGCCTGGTACTAACGTTGGTAAGGCGGTTTACTTCAATGCCTTCTGGGAGTCATGTCACGAAAACGTCCCCGAAGAATACAATCCCACGCTTGAAACTTGTGGTGATTGGCGCGCGTCTGTTGAATTTGGCGAGCGCACCATTATCGATATATTGCCTTCGATAAGCGCAACGGTATCAGCTGAAGAGTTTGGTTCGGCTTGGCAGGCATGGGGCCTAACCGAGAGGCCTGAAAATTACGATCAAATGTACACGCTTCGCTACGGCATGAACGCAGCACCCTACGACAACCCCTATCCGCTGCCCGGGGAAGATCCAAACTTGACCAACGGCGGCTCTGGACAGCTGCCACAAGGCTTCCGCCAAACGAAGGATGCAGACGGCAACTATACTGGCCAGATAGGCTCCACTGCGTGTTTGCTGTGTCACGGCGGTACAATCGGTGATCCATACGCGGGGGATGATGTGTTTTCCCTCAAGAACCTGGGTCTCGGAAATAATAACGTGGATCTCGTTATGCAAGGGATTGATTCTGGCGTTCCGATTAACGTGCTCTCACTCGGGACCGACCAGCGCGGACAGAACAATGCGACTGGAGGAACGGCTGTTTTGATGGGCCTCCTCGACTGGGATACGCTGGAAATAAACCCGAATCCAGCTAAGTTGGCAGTGTTGACGGCGGATTCAACACAGGCGACCGGTGCTCAACAGGATGCTCCCGCCTGGTGGGGGGACTCGTTTAAAACGCGCAAAATGTTCGACGGTGGTCCGGCCATGGATGCCCAGCGACTTGCTTTGGCCGCCGGTGGTGACTTTAGCTATGAGTTCATGGAAACACATGATGACAAGGTGATGATGTGGTTAACGTCACTGGAGTCGCCAAAATATCCAGGGGAAATTGATATCGCACTGGCTGAACAGGGCGCTATCCTCTTCCACGTTAAGGATTTGCGTGCGGCGCCAGGTAACGAAGGGAAATTGCCGACCGAAGGTAATGGGTCTTGCGCTAGCTGCCATGGAGTGACTTCGCCTCGCTTTGCCAACGACCCTGCATTCCTTGACGATCCGGCTTTGGAAGGTATTGCCGCTTATCGCGTGCCACTTGATGTTATTGGTACCGATCCTGCCCACTTCGATCATGTTGGTGAAGCCATGGCTGATGCTTGGGATTCATCGTTCTGGAGTTATACCGATGGGCAAGATAAATGGGTCGATCCTAAGGATAAAGATCCTGCTCTAGAAATGGCAGATGATGGTTTCCCAAAGGATATGCGGCCTGAGGGCGTTTGTAAGTGGAATCGTACTCCAGGCTATATGGCGCCACCGCTATACGGTGTATGGGCGACGTCTCCCTACCTGCACAATGGTTCTGTTCCTACGCTTGAGGCGGTGTTGGATTCAAGTAAACGACCACAAATATGGCGTCGGCAGTTGCAAACTATTGGGCCTGTTACAGGGTATGATCAGCGTTTGGATGTGGCCTATGACTATGATTCGGTGGGCTGGAAGCATGATGTGCTGAGTTGTGGCGAGATACCGGGGAATACACTGTTCAACTGTAATCCTGTGGACGATGAAGGCCCATCTTATATCCAGACTGTTATGGCTATGGCGAACTCCGCTTTGATGTGGGCCCCTTTTGCTCCAGTGAATGACCCGACCCCAGGTGCAGAGGATAAGCGCTTCATTATGGACACGCGTAAGTTTGGTAACTCCAATTCAGGGCATGACTTCACTGATGCCTTGACTGGGCGCGAACGTGAAGCAATTATTGAATACCTGAAAACCCTCTAGTCCATTGCCGGAACGTGCATTGCGCGCTCCGGCCTTTTTTTTTGTAGTTCTAACGTTTGGTTATTATCCTCTAAGTGCAATTTTCGCAGTATCTGTGGCGGAGTTTGTTGTAGGTGGTAGCGTAAAAAATACAAGAAAATAGGTTGACGATATAAAGAACTAAAATAATGTTTTAAAGGATATTCTGATTGTGAAAATTACCGGGATTGCGATAGTTTGCCGAAAAGCCAGGGATTATTTTTTGTATTACCTCGTGGCCACTGTTTTCAGGAAACGCTGAATTCGGTTGTTCTTGGTTTATATCGTAGATAGTAATTTTTTTATTACTTCTTAGGGTCAAAAATAATAGTGTGCCAGTATTTTTTAATTAACCAAAATAATTCATAAGAATTATTTTGGTTAATTAAAGAGTAAACGTGGACGTCTTGTCATGATTTCTTGGGATTCATTGTGTAGTGCACGTAAACAATCCAGATTATTTGTAGTCGTCGAATAAGCGTTTTAGTTTGGGTGTTAATAATAAATAATAGACAGTTGCGGAGGTGCTGGTGAGGTTGCCCACGGTTTGCAAATCATATTTAGACGGAGTCCTAAGGTATCTGGATGTTAATAATATAACTCGAGCAGAGTTGGAGGTTGAGTTAGGTTGGAATCCTTCTGATCATCTAACCGACTCGGGAAGGTTTCCGCTTCGGTTCTTTGAGTTTCTACTTGAGGCCGCTTCAGTCCTTTTACAGGATGAAAAGGCTAGTGTTAAATCTGGTATGTACGTTGGTGAGAATGATATCGGCTTTGCCGATTATCTTTTGAAAAGCGCGCCTGGCAGTACAAAGGCAATATCGGCAATTGTGGAGTGCTCGCCGGTGCTTCTGGATTTCGGTGCTTTAGGGGTTGAGTTAAGTAAAAAAAGCACGACGTTGCTGTGGGAGCTTCCCCCAAAAACTAATGTTTCGCTTAAATTTATAGAATTTCATTTGTCGGTATTATGCAAAATATTAGATGCTGTGCTCCTTGAGGATTGCTTTTGTAAAGTAGGCCTGCGTAGTGGTATTCCTGTCGATAATATTAAATCTGTGTTGGGCGTTGATGTGGTGAACACCAAATCCAATTGTCTTAGCTACATTGAAATAGATTCAGCATATTTTGATGAATGTAAATTTAAGCCGGAAGAATTTGTTCACGATGCGATGCTTCAACGTCTTCGCCGTGAAATGGCGATTATGCGGCGAGATTCTCGTTTTGCTAGTACTGTTTACGAGCAAATAAACGTTGAGCTAATAAACGGGAATTGTAATGTAGAGAAAGTGGCAGAATGTTTGAGTGTTTCGTCGCGTACGCTTCAGCGCAGATTGAGTGAGTGCGGGACGTCATTCAGTGAGATATTAGACGATGTTAGGCGAAATTTAGCCGGTGAGTTGATTGTTGATGCGCGGAAAAGCTATATGGAAATGACACTGATCCTTGGCTTTTCTAACAAGTCCAGTTTCCATAAAGCATTTAATCGATGGTTCAATGTTGCGCCCGGGGTATACAGGGAATGTTTGGTGAATAATTGACTTGCCAAAGAGCCAAAGAGCCAAAGAGCCAAAGAGCCAAAGAGCCAAAGAGCCAAAGAGCCAAAAGGAATAGCATTGTAGCGCGTGAGATAACCTCGTTTACGCATACGTTTGACGATCTTATCCAGTGGCGCAATCGTTTGGCGGCGATTGCGGCCACGTCATACTCGCAATTCACGGAGCGCTAAGCGCTACTCAAACTCAATGCGTGAGCCCTGACTCTCCCTAATCATCACTTTCAATCGCCCCAATATCACCAGGCGTGTTGGCCGGTCGGCCTGTGCCCAGCTGGTCTGTTTGCAGTTTATTAACCTGGATTGATCGCTGGCTGAGGATCACGGTAATGCCGTTGTGAACATTGCTGCCCATCTCAAACAGCTTTGCCCAGGTGGCGTCGTTGATCAGCGCCGGCCCGAGGTCGTTGATGCGGTCAACCGTCACTGCGGCAATGTCGCCAGCCAGTGCTCGATCCAGGTGGTGCCAAAATTCGATGTAGGCGTGGTTGTAGGCTTCCTGGGGCCAGGTTTGTGAAGGCCCACACCAGAAGGCTTGCTCAAGGGTGTTGATCGTGACCTGATTGCAATTGCTGTATTGCTGGCTGCCGTCGGTATCGGGGTCGATATCGGCCAGATAGTCTTCAAAGTAGCTTCGGAAATGGCTGGCAAAGTCGGTTTGGTCGTAGTGCTCGGCAATGCGGTCGAGTATCAGTGACAGCAGCAGGGGGTTGCGTCCCTCGTTTTGCGGGCCGTCGAGATTGCCGAGTATTTCGTTAAGCAAATAGCTGTTGGCGGGAACCTGGTTGAGGGCGTTGCCCGCCGGGGGGTAGTACAGCACTGCGAAAGGGGCGGTCTCGGTGCCTGCTGATGGAATAGATGCGGACAACACCGGGCTGCCCAGTACGTCGCTGGGGTTCACGCCATCGAGGTCGTTGTTTTGGGGGTAGTGCTTGCGCGACAGGGAATCCCAGGTGGGTTCACCAATGGGGACGAGTATTTGGCTGAAGTCGATCACACCGATGCGGTTGTGGCCCAGGCTGCGAAACTCGAACACGGAGCCGCTAAAAACATCGTGCTGGTATTGGCGGGCGATGGTGTAGCCGCTCGGGCCGACGCCGTCGATTTCATGCACGGTATTGTCGACGATAATCGACTGGCCGATCAGCATATCTTCTACCGCATGGGCGTTGCCGATGGTAGCGGCGATGCCGCCGGCCAGATTGGGTTTGTCGATTTCGGTGACGCGGGGTTTGCCGAACACCTGATTTTCAACAATGGTGCTGCCCTGAACCTGCATATAGCCATTTGACATGTACAGGCCGCCGCCGCGCCAATAGCCGATGTTGAGCAGATTAAACAGGAAGGGGGGAAGTTGCAGGGGTTCGACTTTGTTTCTCGCGACAGTGCTGTTTTCAATATGAAGGCGGGTTGAGCGACCGATGCCACCGCCGTCTGAATACACGCCGCCACCGTAGGCAAACAGTCCGGAAATGCGGTTTTCGCTGATAGTCGAGCGGGTAATTGTGGCGATGTTTCTGCCGCTGTGGCGACCGCCCACAGAAAATACGCCGCCGCCGGCTGCGCCACCACCGTAGACGGTATTACCGCTGATGGTGCAATTGTCGATCACCACCGTATCGGCATAGACGGCACCGCCATAGGCCCCCCCGTCGCGGGAGGTGTCAGAGTCGTCGCCCCTGGCGTGGTTGTTGTAAAGGGTGCAGTCGCGCAGGTTGGCCGTACCCCATACCGCCAGCGCGCCGCCCCGTGCCAGGGTTGAGGTTTGATTGTCGTCGGGGTGCTGTCCGACATCACTGGCCTCGCTGAATTGGCTATTGCCACCGGTGATGGATACGTTGATGAGCGTGGCGTTGCCATCGACGGCGAGAACGCGGGCTGGCTCGGTGCCATTCCAGTTCAAGGTGATGCCGTTGGCGAGATTGGAGGCGTCAATATAAAGGCTCTTGGCAGCGAAGAGCGCAGAACGACCGTAGTCGCGCATAAAGTACCCGACCAGAAAGGAAATGTTGTTGGCGGTATCAAAACCCATGACTTCGCCGATCAGGGCGGTGTGGTCCTCGCCGATGATGCTGAGGTTGATCGTGCCGCCGTCGAGGTCGGGGGCAAAGGTAATTTGCTGGTTCGGCGCGGCGGAGGCAATGGCAGAACGCAGGGTGATGGTGGCGGCATCGGGGGATGAAAGGTCCTGCAAGCTGTTCACCACAATGGGTGGCGATGTGTTCCTTCCACTTCCGCCGCAACTCACCAGTGTGGTGATTAGTAGTGCTTGTGCGATCAGTATCAGGCTGGTACGAAAGCGTTTAAGGGTAAGCACAATGTGAGGTTTCACGTTTGCCTCCTGTGTGTGGGTAGGCGTTGCAGCCAATATGCGACCTTTATATTTGCAACACGGCTCGCATCGAAGTATGAAGGGTGGCGTAAGCGCAGGCTTCGGTGATGCATTATCGAGTATAGACTGCGCGGGCGTCGGTGGCTGCCGCCTTACTGCTCTAAGCGTGTTCTGTTTTGGTGCGATGATTTGGCTTGTGTTTTAAGTTGGTGCGCAGCGGGTGGCGAAGCCCTGGCCCTCGCATTCCTTGCCAGCCCCCATACAACATAGCTTTCACGTAAAATCATGGTTGTTGGCACAATATCTGTATTGTTGTAGGGTGTCCGCACTCTTGATGAATCAGGACATTACAATTTGCAAATGGAAGGCTAGGGTTCCGATCACCGCAATGGTGATGACTGGTCCGAGAGCTTTCGACCTCCTCTGAATTTGGCTTGCTGTATTTGCGAAAGCCGGCGCAGAAAGGTTACACGGCGGGACAAAAGCCCGGGAGACGATCGGCGATTTAGCCAGGAGTGCTCTATGAAACCGCGTAACACTAGCCGGAGGTTCGCTATGAAGCGACTAGCTGCTGTACTACTTACACTGACGTTCTCCTCTTTCTCTTTTGCTGCTGACAGCTTTAAGGTCTGTTGGTCGATTTACGTCGGCTGGATGCCCTGGGGCTATGGCGACGAACAAAAAATCGTCGATAAATGGGCGAAGAAATACGGCATTGAAATTGATGTCGTGCAGATCAATGACTACATCGAGTCGATCAACCAGTACACCACCGGCGCCTTTGACGCCTGCACCATGACCAATATGGATGCGCTGACCATTCCCGCTGCGGGGGGCGTTGATAGCACCGCATTGGTGGTGGGTGATTTCTCCAACGGCAACGACGGAGTTGTGCTGAAGGGCTACGACTCGTTGAAAGACATCAAGGGCCAGCAGGTGAATCTGGTCGAGCTGAGTGTGTCCCACTATCTGCTGGCGCGGGGGTTGGATAGCGTTGGCCTGAAAGAAGCCGATGTGACCGTGGTGAATACCTCTGATGCGGATATGGTCGCCGTGTTCCCTACGGCGGGTATTACCTCTGTAGCAACGTGGAACCCGCTGCTCAGCGAAATTCTGACCATGCCCGGTGCCAACAAGGTGTTTGATTCCTCGCAGATTCCCGGCGAGATTATCGACTTGCTGGTGATTAATACCGAGGTGCTGAAAAACAACCCCAAACTGGGTAAAGCCTTGACCGGCGCCTGGTATGAAATTATGGCGACCATGAGCGGTAGCGACGCCAAGGCTGTGGCCGCACGCACGTCGATGGCCCAGGCTTCCGGCACCGATCTGGCCGGTTTCGAGGCCCAGCTTGCCAGCACAGAAATGTTCTACAAGCCCGCCGACGCGGTGGCTTTTACCCGATCTGACGCCCTGAAAACCACCATGAAAAACGTGGCAGAGTTTTCCTTTGCACACGGCCTGTTGGGCGATGGCGCACCGGATGCCGGATTCATCGGCATTGAAACCCCCGCTGGTGTATTTGGCAACAAGGGTAATATCAAGCTGCGCTTCAATCCCAGTTATATGCAGATGGCCGCCGACGGCAAGCTGTAATTCCCCTGGAACCTTAATATGAAGCGAATGATAAACCTGGCGCCGGGCAAGGTCTGGCGCGTTGCCCTGGCGATGTTGCCCTTTGCCCTGATTCTGCTGGTGTATATGGCAGCCTCGGATGCCCGGCTGGCAGAGAACCCTCAGGACAAGTTACTGCCGAGCTTTGAGCAGATGGGCGATGCCATCAATCGGCTGGCCTTTGAGCCCAGCAAGCGCACTGGCGAGTACCTGTTCTGGCAGGACACCCTCAGCAGCTTGCAGCGTTTGGGAATGGGCATGGCCATTGCCGCTTCATTGGGCATGTTTCTGGGCCTGATGACCGGTGCCTTGCCCATGTTGAACGCCAGCTTCGCACCGCTTCTCACGGTGGTGTCGCTGATTCCGCCGATGGCGATTCTGCCGGTGCTGTTTATCGTGTTCGGTTTGGGAGAAGTGTCGAAGGTGGCGCTGATCGCCATTGGCACCACGCCGTTTATCGCTCGGGATATTCAAAAGCGCTGCCTTGAAATTCCCCGTGAACAACTGGTGAAGGCCCAAACCCTGGGCGCCAACAGTTTTCAGATTATTGTGCGGGTGCTGGTGCCCCAGTTGCTGCCGCGACTGCTCGACGCGATGCGTTTATCCCTCGGTGCAGCCTGGCTGTTCCTGATTGCCGCCGAGGCGATCGCTGCGACAGATGGCTTGGGCTATCGCGTGTTTCTGGTGCGCCGCTACCTGTCGATGGATGTGATTCTGCCCTATGTGGCGTGGATTACCGTGCTGGCCTTTGTGATTGATTTCGCCCTGCAAAAGCTGAGTCGTGTGGCCTTTCCCTGGCATGAACCCAAGGAGGGCGGCGCATGATCGAAATCAACAATATGTGGAAGCGATACGGCGATAGCGTGATTCTGGAAAATATCTCCGCCAGGGTGGCCGAGGGCGAATTTATTACCCTGGTCGGCGCTTCGGGCTGCGGCAAGAGTACCTTTCTACGTATGTTGCTCGGCACTGACACACCCAGTCAGGGGCAAATTCTGCTGGATGGCAAACCCATTGCCGACGAGCCGGACAGCGACCGCGGTGTGGTATTTCAGCAGTATTCGGTGTTCCCCCATTTGACTGTACTCGACAACGTGGTGGTGGCTCGGGCCTTCGCCGACAGTCGCTTTGGCTTTTTATTCGGCGCGCGCAAACGTGCCGCCATCGCCGAGGCCGAGGAGCTGTTGAATATTGTTGGGCTGAGCCATATGCAGCACCGCTATCCCGACGCCCTGTCGGGTGGAATGCGGCAGCGGCTGGCCATCGCTCAGGCGCTGATTCTTAAACCGCGAATTCTGCTGCTGGATGAACCCTTTGGTGCCCTCGACCCCGGTATTCGCGCCGATATGCACGAGCTGGTACTGCGCCTGTGGCGCCAGCACAAACTCACCATTTTTATGGTTACCCACGATTTGAAAGAGGGCTTTCATCTGGGCACTCGCCTGTGGGTGTTCGACAAGTTGCGCAACGACCCCCAGGCCCCCAATGCCTACGGTGCAGGGATCACCTACGACCTGCCGGTGGGAGCCTGTGAACCGGAGTTGCTGGAAGAAATTGACCAAAGCATGACGGCGACCGACGCCGTGGTGGATTCACTATGACGGACCTGGCAATGACAAGCATGACCGAATACCACACCGAGCTGGCTGCTGGTGGCCACTGGTCGCTGGAGCTGCCCCGTGGCACCCAGCTGACCCTGTGCGACATCGACGGAGGCGGCAATGCCGGTGTGTTGTTTTACAACCCGAAAAACCTGCTGGAGCGTTACAACGCGCCGGATACTCTCAAATGCCAGCACAGCTTCAAGCTGACCCGTGGCCACTGCCTGTACTCGGACATGGGGCGCATCTTTGCCTCAATCACCGCTGATGACAGCGGTTGGCACGATACCGTGTGTGGCAATTCCCACGCCAGCCATGTGGCGGCGCGCTGGGGTAAGCGGGACTATCAGAGCCAGCGCAATAACTGGCTGCAAAACGGCAATGACGCCTTTTTGGTGGAGCTGGCCAAATATGGCCTCGGCCCTCGGGATATGGCGGCAAATATCAATTTTTTCAGCAAGGTGGTGACCGATGCCGAGGGCAATATGCGCCTTGATAACACCGCCAGCGAGGCGGGGCGGAAGGTCACCTTGCGCATCGAAATGGATACTCTGGTAGTGCTTCATGCCTGCCCCCATCCACTGAATACCTCGGCGGATTATCCCCGCCGCCGAATCGGCGTGGAGCTGGCGGTGGCACCGCCGATGACGGAGGACGATCCGTGTCTGAATCTGTGTGATGAAAATCGCCGGGGCTTTGCCAACAACGCCCTGTACCACTTTGGCCGCTAACGCATTTGGGAGAGCACTATGATTATTGAAAGTTCACGCCGCCCCGAAGAGGCGGCGCTGCGGGAAGTGGTGGCTGCGGGGGATTACTACCTGGGCAAGGTCAATGCGGGGCAATACTTTCGCATTCTCGATCTGGAGGGCAATCAGGCGGCGGATACGCTGTTCTTCAATGCCGACAACCCCGGCGAACGCTACAGCGCCACCGACACCATTCGCGAGCAGGGCAATGTGTATTTAACTGCGGGTTCGGTGCTGCGCAGTAACGACAACCGGCCGATGCTGGAAATTGTTGCCGATACCTGCGGTCGTCACGACACCCTGGGCGGGGCCTGCGCCACCGAGAGCAACACCGTGCGCTACGATCTGGAAAAGCGCTGTATGCACGCCTGCCGGGACAGTTGGATGCTGGCGATTGCCGAGCGTCCCGAGTTCGCCCTGAGCAAGCGCGACATTACCCACAATATTAATTTCTTTATGAATGTACCGGTTACCGAGGCGGGAGGGCTGACCTTTGCCGATGGGATTTCCGGTGCCGGCAAATATGTTGAGCTGCGCGCCGAGATGGATGTGCTGGTACTGATTTCAAACTGCCCCCAGCTCAACAACCCCTGCAATGCCTACAACCCGACCCCGATTGAATTTCTGGTATGGGAAGCCTAGCGCCAAGCAGAACAGAACACGCTGGAATTTGGACCAACTCTTCAGTGGACGACCACTGTCGTATGCCCGGCGGGACGGCCCGCTAACGGACCACCATGTACAACAAAGTTTTGATAGCCAATCGCGGGGCCATTGCCACCCGGATTATTCGTACCTTGCATCAATTGGGTGTGACCGCAGTGGCGGTCTACGCCGAGGCCGATGCCCGCAGCCTGCATGTACGCCAGGCCGACGAGGCCTATAGCCTGGGTGAGGGCGGCGCGGCAGACACCTATTTGAACGCGGCGCGGATACTGGAGATTGCCCGGAGCTGCGGCGCCGAGGCAATTCACCCCGGCTACGGTTTTCTCAGTGAAAACGCCGAGTTTGTACGCGCCTGCGACAAGGCGGGTATTACCTTTATCGGCCCCACCGCCGAGCATATGGAAAGCTTTGGCCTCAAGCACCGCGCCCGGGACCTTGCCGCCGCACAGGGGCTGCCCCTGCCACCGGGTTCCGGCTTGCTTAACGACCTGGAGCAGGCGCGGAGTGTCGCCGCTGATATAGGTTACCCGGTGATGCTGAAAAGCACCGCTGGTGGTGGCGGTATTGGTATGCAGGTGTGCGCCAGTGATGAGGAGTTGTGTGCGGCCTTTGATAAGGTCAGGCAGCTGGGACAGAGCAATTTCGCCGACGACGGTATTTTCCTTGAAAAATACATCGCCCGCGCGCGTCATATTGAAGTGCAGGTATTCGGCGACGGTGCTGGTGGTGTGCTGGCTCTGGGTGAGCGGGATTGCAGTGCCCAGCGCCGCAACCAGAAGGTGATTGAAGAATGCCCCGCGCCGAATCTCGATGATGAGGTTCGTGCGCGCTTACATACCCTGTCGGAAAACCTGCTGGCGGCGGTGCAGTATCGCAATGCCGGAACGGTGGAATATATCTACGATCAGGACACCGGCGAGTTTTACTTTCTTGAAGTGAATACCCGCTTACAGGTTGAGCACGGCGTGACCGAGATGGTCTGGTGTGTGGATCTGGTCGAGTGGATGCTGCAACAGGCCTGCGGCGAACTGCCACCGCTGGTGGAGCTGCGGGCCGGACTTGCGCCACGGGGTCACGCCCTGCAACTGCGGGTCTATGCCGAAGACCCCTATCTGAATTTTCAGCCCAGCGCTGGCCTGCTGAGCAAGGTCGCTTTTCCTGCCGAGGGGACTTTGTCGGGGACCGACACTAATAGGAGCAGGGGCACGGGCCTGCGTATTGAGCACTGGCTGGACAGTGGCCTGGAAGTGTCTCCCTATTTCGATCCGATGCTGGCCAAGATTCTGTTTCATGGCGACGATCGCGACAGCGCCATAGCCGGACTGGCAGAGGCGGTGGATGAGTGCGAAATTTATGGTATTGAAACCAACCTCGATTACTTACGCGGTCTGCTCGACAGCGAGGTGGTCAAAGCGGGAGAGGTGACCACCCGCTATCTGGCAACCTGGCCCTGGCAGCCCCTGCGAATGGATGTGCTGCAGGGCGGCACCCAAACTACCATTCAGGATTACCCGGCGCGGCTGGGCTATTGGAATGTGGGCGTTCCGCCGTCGGGGCCTTTCGACAGTTACTCCTTCCGTCTCGCCAATCGTCTGCTCGGCAATAGCGACGATGCGGCGGCCTTGGAAATTACCCTGCAGGGACCCACCCTGAAATTCAGCGCCGCCACGGCAATTGTGGTGACCGGGGCAGAAACACCGATCAGCCTTGATGGCGAGCCCTTGGCGATGTGGGAGGTGCACCCGGTACAGGCGGGTCAGGTGTTGACGCTGGGGCGTATTGCGTCGGGCGCGCGGAGTTACCTGGCAGTCGCTGGGGGCATTCAGTGCCCGGAATATCTGGGTTCGCGCTCGACCTTTACCCTCGGTCAGTTCGGCGGTCATAGCGGCCGCGCCCTGCGTACCGGTGACGTGCTGCGCTTGACTGCTGCGGTGCCCCGAGTGGCGGCATTGCCGAATTGCCTGAAGCCGAAAATTGAGGAGGCCTGGGAGCTGAGGGTGATTTATGGCCCCCACGGTGCCCCGGACTTTTTCACCGAAAATGATATTGAAACGTTCTTTGCTGCTGAGTGGGAGGTGCACTACAACTCCAGCCGCACCGGGGTGCGGTTGATTGGCCCGAAGCCTGAGTGGGCCAGAGACAGCGGCGGCGAGGCGGGAATGCATCCGTCGAATATTCACGACAATGCCTACGCCTTTGGTACGGTGGATTTTACCGGCGATATGCCGGTCATCCTCGGGCCGGATGGACCGTCGCTGGGGGGCTTTGTCTGCCCGGTCACGGTGATCAGCGCCGACCTGTGGAAGTTGGGACAGTTGCGCGCCGGTAATAAAATTCGCTTTGTGCCGGTGAGTGTGGCCGATGCGGTGGCCGAGGAGAAATTCCAGTTACAGGCCCTGCGCGAGCTGGCGGCACCGGGCCCTGCCTTGCAGCCGCTGCGTTCGTTGCCGTCGCCCATTGTGCAGCACCTGGATGCCGACACCGTGGGCGACGAGGTGGTGTATCGAGTGGCGGGAGACCATTTTTTACTGGTGGAGTATGGGCCGCTGGAGTTGGATATTCGTTTGCGGTTTCGCGCCCATGCGCTGATGCAGCAGTTACAGCAGGCCCCGATCGAGGGGGTGCTGGAAATGACGCCCGGCATTCGCTCCCTGCAATTGCATTACAACCCGCTGGTGCTGCCGCTCAAGGAATTGCTCAGACAATTGGCGAGCATTGAGCGAATGCTGGCCAGCCGCCTGGACAGCCTGAGCGTGCCCTCGCGAACGGTGTATTTACCGCTGAGTTGGGACGACGCCGCCTGCCGTCTGGCCATTGAAAAGTACCAGCAGTCGGTGCGGGCCAACGCGCCCTGGTGCCCGAGTAATCTGGAATTTATACGGCGTATCAATGGGCTGGACAGCATCGACGAGGTCAAGCGCATTGTGTTCGATGCGGACTATCTGGTGATGGGGCTGGGCGACGTGTATCTGGGCGCGCCGGTGGCGACGCCGGTCGATCCCCGTCACCGGCTGGTCACTACCAAATACAATCCTGCCCGCACCTGGACGGCGGAAAACTCGGTGGGAATCGGTGGCTCCTATCTCTGTGTGTACGGCATGGAAGGGCCGGGGGGGTATCAGTTTGTTGGGCGTACCCTGCAAATGTGGAATCGCTACCGCCGCACCGAGGCCTTTACCGAGCCTTATCTGCTGCGCTTTTTCGACAAGATCAAATTCTTCGAGGTGGGCAGCGAGGAGCTGGAACAGATTCGTAGGGACTTCCCCTTGGGGAAATATCCCCTGCGCATTGAAGACGGCGAATTTTCCCTTGCTGCCTACCAGTCTTTGGTGGAGGCCCACGCTGAGGATATCGCCGAGCATACCCAACGCCGCGAAACCGCCTTTGCCGAGGAGTTGGCGCGCTGGCATCGGGATGGGCAATTTCATTATGAAGCGCCGGAGGTCCAGGCTTCAGAGATCGTGACCGAATTTGCCGAGAGTGAAAGCCCGGTCGACAGTTCGGTGGCGGGCAGTGTGTGGAAGCTGCAAGTGCAGCCGGGTGAGGAGGTTAAAGCGGGGCAGAGTCTGTTACTGCTGGAATCAATGAAGATGGAAATTGCCATCGCCGCGCCCCATGACGGCCGCGTAAAAACCCTGATCGTCAAGGAGGGGGGCCGTGTCAGTGCCGGTCAGACTCTGCTAACGCTGGAGGAAATATAAATGAGTACACCGCTAACCCACCCCACAAGTTTCACCCTGCGCGATTTGCGTCAGGCCTACAGTGCTGCCGGTGAGCAGGCCCCGGCTCTGGCGGGGCGGATCATGGCCGACATTCGCCAGCGCAGCGAGGCATTGCGCGATCACAATATCTGGATTCATCTGCTGAGCGAGAGGGAGGTTGCGCCCTACATCGATGCATTGGTGGGTCGTGACCCTGCAACGCTGCCGCTCTACGGCGTGCCGTTTGCGATCAAGGACAATATTGATCTGGCGGGTATTCCCACCACCGCGGCGTGCCCGGCCTATGCTTATACGCCGGAAAACAGCGCGACGGTGGTAAAACAGCTGATTGCCGCCGGGGCTGTTCCGGTGGGAAAAACCAACCTCGATCAGTTTGCGACGGGGTTGGTGGGAACGCGCTCGCCCTGGGGGCCGGGCAAAAACAGTTTTCACCCGGAGATGGTCAGTGGTGGCTCCAGCGCCGGGTCGTCGTTGGCGGTGGCTTTGGGGCTGGCGAGTTTTTCTCTGGGCACCGACACCGCAGGTTCCGGGCGGGTGCCCGCCTGCTTTAATAATCTGGTGGGACTGAAACCAAGTATTGGTCTGTTGTCGTCGACGGGAATGCTGCCCGCCTGCCGGTCATTGGATTGCATTAGCATCTTCGCGTTGAACTGCGACGATGCCAACGAGGTTCTGGCGGTGGCGGAAGGGCAGGACGACAGCGATGCCTACAGTCGCGCCAATCCCTTTAGTAATCGCGCTCGGCACTACGGTCAGCAGCAGGGGGGCTTAACCCTTGGTGTGATGCCGCCCGAGCAGCTTGAGTTCTTTGGTCACGGTGGCTACGCCGACGCCTATAAAGCCAGTCTTGAACGCATTGCCGAGGCGGGGATTACCCTGGTCGAAGTAGATATGTCGGCCTTTGTGGAAGCGGCGCGCCTGCTCTATGAAGGGCCCTGGGTGACCGAGCGCTATATCGCCACCCGGTCGATTATCGAGCAGCGCCCCGAGCAGATGCACGAGGTCACCCGCGCGATAATCAGTGGTGGGGCCACGCCCAGTGCCATTGATGCCTTTACCGCCCAGTACCGGCTCAAGGCCCTGCGTCAGATGGCGCAAAAGGTGCTGGATAGCGTCGATGCTCTGCTGACGCCGACCGCAGGCCGCCCCTATAGCATTGCGGAGCTGGAGGCAGACCCGATTACGCTGAATAGCAATCTGGGCTATTACACCAACTATATGAACCTGTTCGATCTGGCGGGGTTGGCGGTGCCTACCGGGTTTGCGGACCACAACGGGATGGCAATGCCCTTTGGTCTGACTCTGGTGGGTGAGGCCTTTAGCGACCGCTGGCTATTGTCTATCGGCAATCGCCTGCAGCAGATTTTTCAGCTGCCACTGGGCAAGCATCTGGCTGACTACCAGCCCCTGGTTGAGTCCCCGGCGGCTGTTTTACAGCGGGTGTCGGTGGTGGTGTGTGGTGCCCATCTTTCCGGACAGCCGCTGAACTGGCAGTTGACCGAGCGCGGTGCAAGGCTGGAGGCCGCGACCCACTCCGCGCCGGAATACCAGCTTTATGCTTTGGCTGGAGGGCCGCCCTTTCGCCCCGGTATGGTGGTTGCCCCTGAAGGAGAGGGACGCGCGATAGAGGTGGAAGTCTGGTCGATGCCCATGGCGGAATTTGGCAGCTTTGTGGCCGGTATTCCCGCGCCGCTGGGCATTGGCAAGGTGCGTCTGGCCGATGGCCGCGAGGTGTGTGGGTTTATCTGCGAAGGGGCCGGTTTGGCCGGGGCCGAGGATATCAGCCACTTTGGCGGCTGGCGGGCCTATCTCGCCGCAAAAACCGGGTGATTCCGGGGCGCGTGCCCGTGGCAAATTGCGGATATAGCTTCTATGCTTGGGAGGCGCTGCGGGGCGGTCTTGTGCTCCGCTAACGGTAATGGCCAGGACACTCTGCAGGTGCCCCATATGAATGACCTTGAAACCGTTAAAGAACATTGCCCCTATTGCGGCGAGCTGATCGAATTACTGATCGACTGCTCCGAGTTTCAACAAACCTATACCGAAGATTGCCAGGTGTGCTGTCGGCCGATGGTAGTGGTGGTTCAGCTAAACAGCGACGATCGTTTTGATAGTGCAGATTTCGATATCTACGTCGAATTGCGCAGCGAAGATGAGGCGTGATGTTATAGCAGGTGCTGTACTGGGGGAGCGGGCCGAGCCCGCGAAGGGTTGCCGAGGTTGGGCAGTTCGCTTGCAGGGCAAGCTCCTACAGGTGTTGTAGCCGGTGCTGTGCTGTGGGAGCGGGCCGAGCCCGCGAAGGGTTTTCAAGGTTGGACGGTTCGCTTGCAGGGCAAGCTCCTACAGGAGTGGTGTTGCAGCGGGTGCTGTGCTGTGGGAGCGGGCCCTGCCCGCGAAGGGTTTTCAAGGTTGGGCAGTTCGCTTGCAGGGCAAGCTCCTACAGGAGTGGTGTTGTAGCAGGTGCTGTGCTGTGGGAGCGGGCCCTGCCCGCGAAGGAGGTGTCAGCGCCGGCGGGGGTCGATCGCCTCGGGGCGGCCAAAGTGGTACCCCTGATACAGGTCGATACCCATATCGATACAGGCGGCGGCCTCTCCGGCGGTTTCCACTCCTTCTGCCAGGGTAGTGATGCCCATATCTTTCACCAAGTTATTGAGTGATGACAGCATTCTGGATTTGGGAGAGCTGGTGTCGTCGACACCGGAAATCAGGCCGATATCAAATTTCAATATTTGCGGCGGTACTTCAATCAATTCCAGCAGCCGGGCCTGGCCCGCACCGAAGTCATCGTAAGCCAGACCGATACCCATAGCGGCGAGACCTGCGTTGATTTCGCGCATAACCGTGTGGTTGGTGACGGCGGCTTCGTGAACTTCAAAGACCAGGTTGAGACTGGGGTGGCGACTGCGCAGGGTTTCGAGATTTTGCAGCAAGCGCTGGGGGTCTTTGGTTTCCAGTGGGTGAGTATTAAAAAACAGGGGTACGGTCAGGCCGGCGGCCTCGGATTCGGCAAAGCCTTTGGCCCGCAGGGCCTCGCTAAGCTCGACTTCCTTGTTGATGTCGGCGGCAAGGCGGAAAATTTCGTAGGGGCTGGTGTCCAGCGAGGGGTGGTCGCCCCGACCCAATAGCTCGTAGGCATAGAGACTGCCGTCGCCGCGGACGATGGGCTGCTTGAAGCCGAGCACCATGTTGAACTCGATCATGTCGAGCAGGTCCTGGCTGTGCAGGGAGAATTCGTTGGAGAGTTCGCCGCTTTCGAAGGAGGTGTAGCTGCCGTCGGTGTCGTCGTCTACGGTTTCCATTGTGCGCAGACGGAATTCAATATTGGCAAAGTGCAGAATGTCCCGTTCTTTGATCGGGGTCGGCTCGCTCACGCGTTGGTGATTGACGAATGTGCCGTTGGTGCTGTTTAAATCCCGCAGAATCAACTGTTCGCCAATCAGCTCGATGGAGGCGTGGTTGCGGGACATTTTTGCCGACGCGATGGCGATACCACTGTCGTGATGGCGGCCAATACTGACGGGAAAAGTCGGCAGCTCGATACGGGAGGCGATACCCTCCAGACGTTGCGCGCTTTCCAGAAAATAGCGTATTCCCATTGTCCCTGCTCTAAAATTAACTAATTGTGCGATCCTTGCAGATCAGCTTTCTCTTTTTTATAGGCTCACGGTAGCCTTGGTTTTTCTTATTGGAACTATAGCATGCTGTGGCGCGGGGTGGCATGGGTAGTCGTGTGCGCCATGTCTTCCCTTTGGCAAGTATTGGTAAGCAAAAGCCATTCCCCTTTGTCTCCGGCGGTCAGCGTTGGTGAAAGGCTCGCTGGAAATCCTCAAAGGTCTGCGGCCCAGTGAGCACTTGCTGGACTGAGCCGTCTGCGGCGATCACCAGGGTGGTGGGCAGCACCTGGGGTCGCTGTTGGCCCAGAGCTTCTGCGGGGTCAACGGGCAGGCTATCAAACTCGATACCCATTTCGGCGATGGCGGCTTTGAGGGCCTCGCCCTGCAAACCGTCGAAATTCACTCCCAGCACCCGGTTGGGGCCGTATTCGCTGTCGATGCGATTGAGTGCGGGAATTTCCTCGCGGCAAGGGCCACACCAGGTTGCCCAGTAATTGATAAGCACAATATCGCCGCTGGCGAACTGGCCGCTTTGGCCCGACAGGGTATGAAAGTCGCTGCGAGTGCAGGCGGTGATGACGATAAGGAGCGCCACGGCCCCCAGCCGGCGGAGGAGTTTCATGGCTTTACCTCGGGTTCGTGGCTGGCAGGGGCTCCTGCTGTGTATAATGCCGCTGAAAATTTGCATACTGCGTAGTGAGAAATCATGTCTGCCTATACTATTTACCACAACCCCCGGTGTTCCAAATCCCGCCAGACCCTGCAGCTTTTACAAGACCGCGGTGTTGAACCCGAGGTTGTGCTGTATCTTGAAACGCCACCCTCAGCCAATGAGTTGGCCGGTCTGCTGGACAAGCTGGGGATGACGGCGCGCCAATTGTTGCGCAAAGGTGAGGAAGAATACAAGTTGCGCGGCCTGTCTGACCAAAGCCTCGATGACGAGGCGCTGATTCAAGCCATGTGCGAAGCTCCCAAGCTGATTGAACGACCCATTGTGATCTGCGGTGACCGCGCAGTGTTGGGTCGCCCGCCGGAGAACGTTCTTGATCTGCTCGGCGCCTGAAAACGTGCTTGAGGTGATGGGAGAACACGATGTCTGAGCCCTATGTACTGGTGCTTTACTACAGCCGCCACGGGGCGACCCGGCGGCTGGCAGAGAACATTGCTCGGGGGGTAGAGCAGGGTGGCGTCGAGGCGCGACTGCGCACGGTTCCTGCGGTATCGACGGTGTGCGAAGCCACCGCCAGCGATATTCCCGACGACGGCCACCTGTATGCGACAGAGGAAGATCTGCGCGACTGCGCGGGGCTGGCCCTCGGTAGCCCGACTCGCTTTGGCAATATGGCGGCGGCCATGAAGTATTTTATTGATGGTACCTCGGCCCTGTGGATGAGCGGTGCCATGATCGGCAAGCCGGCCACGGTGTTTACCGCCAGCGCAAGTATGCACGGTGGTCAGGAAAGCACGCTGTTAACAATGATGATACCGCTGCTCCATCACGGTATGGTGATTGCTGGCCTTCCCTACAGCGAGTCGGCTCTGAATACGACCACTGCCGGGGGGACACCCTACGGCGCTTCCCATGTTGCGGGTACCGATGGCCGCGAACTGGATAAACATGAACTGGAACTGGCTGTTGCCCAGGGGCGGCGACTCGCTGGTCTGGCGCTGAAGCTGCGAGACTGAGAGCGTAATGACTACACTGGAAAAGAAAGCACTAATTAGCGGATGGATCATGAAAGCGTCGTATATCGGGTGTTTGCTTTCCCTGACGCTGAGTACCTGGGTGTGGGCCCAGGAGGGGCGTCAGCCCAGTGTCACGATTTGGGTGCTGCGCGAACTGCCCCTGTTGATCTTCGCCGGGGCGGTGTTCAAGCATCAATTGCGCGGAATTGCGTGGATGTGTTTTGTCTGTTTGGGCTATTTTCTGCTGGCGGTGGTCGAGGCAATGACGCCGATGGCGATCTGGATGAATTATGTTGAACTGGCCCTGATTGTGCTGCTGTTCTGCAGTGCCACTATCTTTATCCGCTGGTATGCGCGGTCGCGCCTGCCAGCTGCCACAGCCACGGCGGCCGAGTAATCCCCACTCAGTAGTCACCGGGTTCGGTGAGGTTTCCACGAGGACGATATGAGCGAAGCGAAAAAGCGCGGTTTTTTCAGTCGATTGGGCGGTCTGATTACGGGTATTCGAGTGTGGACCCTGAATCTGCTGTTTTTGGTGTTTGTCGGTATGCTGGGGTTCAGCCTGTACAGCGCTTTTCAGGTTGAAGTGCCCCGCGCGGGTGCGCTGGTACTGGCCCCGGAAGGGGTGGTGGTGGACCAGATTACCGCGGTGGATGCGTTGACTCAGCTGAGCGGCAGCGGCGTTCCCCGGGAAACCCTGCTCAGGGATTTGATCGATGCGGTGAATCTGGCCCGTGACGACGACAATATCAAGATGATGTTGCTGCTGTTGGATCGCCTGGAGTATATCGGCCTGGCCAAGGGCCTGGAGTTGTCCGAGGCGCTGGCAAATTTCCGCGAGAGCGGCAAGCCGATTTACGCGATGTCTGGCCACTACAGCCAGGATCAGTACCAATTGGCCACCGAGGCAGATCAGGTACTGGTACACAATATGGGCGGTGTTGCCCTGGAAGGCTTTTCGGTGGTGCGCAATTATTTTCGCGATACCCTGGAAAACCTCAAGATCAATCTGCATGTGTTCAAGGTGGGCAGCTTCAAATCGGCGCTGGAACCCTTTATTCGCAGCGATATGTCGCCGGAGGCCGAGGAGGCCAATCGCGGCTGGCTGGAGCCGCTGTGGAGTCTTTACCGCAATAAAGTAGTAGAGCGCCGCCAGATCAGTCCCAAGGATTTCGACTACTTCATTAATCACATTGACCGGGTACTTGCTGGCAGTAATGGCGACGCGGCCCAGGCAGCGCTCGATTACCGGTTGGTAGACGGCATTGTCACCCGCCCGGTGTTGAGCAATATGATTGCCGACGTGGTTGGCTGGGACGAGGACGGTTATTTCAATCAGGTGCACTATCGCGACTATCTCAGCTATCGTCGCGGCCCGCGCCTGGCGCAGCTCGACGCCGGGGTCGGTGTGATTGTGGCCAGCGGCAATATTGTCGACGGCGAGCAGCCAGCCGGTAATATCGGCGGCGACAGCATGGCGCGGCTGGTGCGCCAGGCACGGTTGAACGATGCGGTGAAAGCGGTGGTGCTCCGTATTGATAGCGGTGGCGGTTCGGCCTTTGCCTCTGAAGTGATTCGGGCGGAATTGCAGGCTCTGCAGCAGGCGGGTAAACCGCTGGTGGTGTCGATGAGCAGCATGGCGGCATCCGGGGGTTACTGGATAGCGGCGTCAGCTGACGAGATATGGGCCAGCCCGGCAACCCTGACCGGTTCCATAGGGATTTTTGGTGCGTTCCCGACCTTTGAGGATTCGCTGAAACATCTGGGCATCCACACTGACGGTCTGGGGACCACCGATATCGCGGGCAAGCTTCGACTGGACCGCCCCCTCGACCCGGTGTTGGAGCGGGCACTGCAAACCGGCATTGAGCATGGCTACCAGCGCTTCATTCAGGTCGTCGCCGAGGGGCGGGGCAAGCTGCCTGAACAGGTGCTGCCAATGGCTGAAGGACGTGTGTGGAGCGGTATGGACGCCCACCAGTTAGGGCTGGTAGATAAACTGGGCGGACTCGATGCGGCAGTTGCCTCGGCGGCAGACATGGCCGGTCTCGACGACACGCGTTATCAGATTCTGCGCCTGCCCCTGCGACCTGAAGAAGAGCTGATGCGCTGGCTGATGGATTCGGGGCTGGCTACTGTTCAATTGCCAGCGCCGATTGCCGAACTGCTCAAACCCTTTGTGCCGGCGTTACGGCAGCTGCCGGCGCTGAACGATCCACGCGGTGTATACGCCATGTGCCCCGGCTGTATCGCTCCCTGATAGCGCCGTTTATCTCGACTCGGCGTCGCTTACCTGCGGGTAGTGTTGACGCCACTCCTCAAAGCCGCCGTCCATGCTGTACACCTGGGTGAAATCCTTGTCCACAAAATACTGGGCGGCGCTCTGGCTGCTATTGCCGTGATAGCAGTAGATAATCAGTGGCTGGTCCGGGTCGGCCTCTTCAATAAACTGCTGTAAAACATGGTTGTCGAGGTGTGTTGCGCCCTCGATATGCCCCAGTTTAAAAGACTGTTCGTCGCGAATATCGGCGACCTGACACCCCTCCTGGGCCATCAGTTCGTGGGCCTGGGCTATGGAAATACGTTGGAACTCTGACATCGCTACCTCGGCGTGATTGTTGCGGTGGCGTAGCGTAGCGCGAAGGGCGGGTAGTTTGAAGGGCTAATATCAGCGGGGCAGTGCTGGCCCCGCTGTTGTCTTGTAGCGATGGCCTCGGTGTCAGCCGGCTTCCAGCTGGCGCTCTACCGGACCGCGTGCGCCCAGCAGCTTGTGAAAGTCATCCAGCACGAAGTACAGACACGGTATCAATATCAGGGTGATTACCGTGGCGAACACAATGCCAAAGCCCAGTGAGACGGCCATCGGGATGACAAACTGAGCCTGCAGGCTGCTTTCCAGTAGCATGGGGAGCAGGCCAAAGAAGGTTGTTAGCGAGGTCAGCAGAATCGCGCGGAAGCGCTGACAACCGGCGTCGACGACGGCATCGGCCATATCGACGCCCCGGGCGATGGCCTTGTTGATGAAGTCGACCATAATCAGACTGTCGTTGACCACCACGCCAGACAGGGCGATGATGCCGAAAAATGACATCATACTGAAGGACAGGCCGAGCACCATATGGCCGAAAACGGCACCGATAATGCCAAAGGGAATGACGCCCATAATAATCAGTGGCTGGGTGTAGGAGCTTAGCGGCACCGCCAGCAGGCCGTAGATGCCAAACAGGGCCAGTGCAAAACCCACCAACAAGCTGATAAACATGGATTCAGACTCCATGCTTTCGCCGCTTTTGCGCACTTCCAGCCCAGGGTATTGCTGTTGCAGGCGCGGTACGGTGTTTTCAAGCAGGTCTTTTACCACTGCGCCGGGCTCGATACGGGCCTTGTCAGCGTAGGCTCCCACACTGATCGACCGCTCGCCGTCAATGCGGGCCAGGCGAGCATAGCCGGGTTGCACCGTAAGCTCGGCCACGTTGCTCAGCGGAACGTAGGTATTGTCCGGCGAGCGGATGTACATGTTTTGCAGGTCAGCAACGGATTCGCGCTCGCCCCGTGGCAGTCGCACCATCACTTTGACTTCTTCGTCGCCGCGTTGCACGCGCTGTGCTTCCGCGCCGTAAAAGGCGTTGCGCACCTGGCTGCCGAGCATGGCCGAAGTCAGTCCCAGCGATTGGGCTTCAGGTTTGATTTCAAGGACGATTTCATCGCGCATGGCGCTGGCGCCGTTACGGATGTCGTACACTCCGTCAAATTGTGCCAGTGCTTCGGCGAGGTCGTTGGCCGCAGCCCGCAGGTCGTCGGGGTGGTCGGTAGTGAGCTTGAGGGAAATGCTTGGCCCGGCCTGCTCCATGGCCATTTTGATCGACAGGGTCTTAACGCCGGGAAGCGCACCAACACGTTCGCGCCAACGGCGGGTGATTTCATCGCCGTCGATGTCGCGTTTCTCGTTTTTGGTCAGCTCCACCATGATGGTGGCGTTGCGCTCACTGGAGCCAAAGGCGGCAATATGTTCAACCAGGTGGCGATTTTGGTGTCCTTTGGCCGCTTCGCTTTCGGTGTATTCGCGATCAATGTCGTACAGGGTGTCTTCCAGGTGCTTGTAGGCGCGGCGGGTTTCGTGTTCCGGGGTGCCCTCGACCATTTCCAGGTCTGCCTGAATAAAATCACCGGGGACATCCGGCAACATGACGAAATGGACGATGCCGCCGAGTACCAGTCCCGCGGTCAATATCAACATGCCGACAAAGCTCGCGGCGGTCACGTAGCGCTGGGCGATGGCCTTTTTAATAAAGGGACGATAGTGGTTTTCGACAAAGTGACTGAGTACGCGATTCGCTCGCCGAGGCAGGCGGTCAAGCTGTCGCCACAGGCCGGTTGTACCCGGTTTGCTGTGGGCCAGATGGGCGGGCAAAATCCATTTCGATTCGACCAGTGAAAATCCCAGGCAAAGAATGACCACCCAGCCTACCGAGGCGGGAAAGGAGGCGAAGGGGCCGCTGGCGAACAGAGTGGGCGAGAAGGCCATGATCGTTGTGAGTACACCGAAGGTCGCCGGGGTGGCAACGCGCAGGGTGCCGCGCACAACACTGTCCAGCGAGTGGCCATGTTTCTCCGTTTCGGCGTAGGCACTTTCGCCGATGATTATGGCATCGTCCACGACGATCCCCAGCACCAGAATAAAGCCAAACAGGCTGAGCATATTCAGGTTGATGCCGACCACCGGCATCATGGCAAAGGTGCCGAGAAAGCAGATGGGTAGCCCCACCATGACCCAGAAGGCCAGCTTGATGTTCAGAAACAGGCCCAATACCACGAAGACCAGCAGCGCCCCCATACTCAGGTTGCTGATCATCATATCCAGCCGGCCATGCAGGTAAAAACTGGCGTCGGCGAACAGGTCGGCTTTGACCCCTTCGGGCATGTGCTGCTGCTTTTTTTCCAGATAGCGGTGGGCGGCGTCGGAAACGGTAATCAGGTCCTGATTACCCACGGTAAACACCTGCACACCGACACTGGGGTGGCGGTCAAAAAAGGAGAAGCGGTCTTCTTCAACAAAGTCGTCGCGAATGGTGGCGATATCGCCAATGGTGATACGGGTGCCGTCGGGGAAGCTGCGCAGCACAATTTTCTCGAATTCTGCCTGACGACGGGCCTGCCCAAGAGTGCGCAGGGAGATATTGCCGTTGGCGGTTTTAATGGTGCCGCCGGGAATGTCCAGGGACGAACGCTGAATTGCCTCGCTGACGTCGGCGAGAGTCAGCCCGTATTCCAGTAGCCGGTATTCGGGGATTTCTACGCTCAATTCGGCATCGCGGATGCCGGTCAAGCGCACATAGGCGATGTCGGGATCCTGCAGTATTTCCTCTTTGATCTGTTCGGCCAGTGCCTTCATGGTGTGCGGGTCTTTATCCCCGGACAGCTGGATAAACAGGGTGTGCTTCTGGACTTCGACGCGTTTGACGATGGGGCGCTCGGCTTGCTGGGGGAAACTGATAATTCCCTCAACGGCGCTCTTTACCTCGTCGAGGGCTTCCATCAGGTCTTCGCCCTCGAAGATATACACCGACACTGTGCCCAGCGACTGGTCAGCGGTGGCCTCGATGCGCTCGATGGCGTCAATGTCCTGCAGGGCCTCTTCAATTTTAAGTATGACGCCGTCTTCCACCTCCTCGGGGGTGGCGCCGGGGTAAGGGGTGACGATGCTGATAACGTTGATGTCGAAGTCGGGCTGCATGGCGCGCTGGATTGTCATTGCCGAGCCAATGCCGACGAAGATTATGACGATCATCAGCAGGTTGGCAGCGACGCTATTGCGGGCGAACCAGGGGATTATGCCTTGGTGGGTATTAATCTCATTCATGGCGCGGACTGCTCGCCGGGTGCGGCTGCCAGAGTGTCAGCGCCAGGTGTGCTCAAGAGTTCGGCGGTACTGATGGTGCTGTTGACCCGAATGCTTGTGCCGTCGGCGGCGTTGGGCACCGGTGACAGGCATATACGCTCCCCCGGTGCGATGCCGGCGTCGATATACACGTAGTCACCCTCGGTACGCAGCGCTGAAATCCTGCGGCTACTGAGGCGGTTGTCGCTGTCGATGACCCACAACTGGTTGCCAGTGCGCAGAACGTGGCGCGGCACGACTACGAGGTTGTCGATGGCGCGCCCCTGAATTTCCGCTTTGACGAAGCTGCCATTCAGCAGGATGGCGCCGTGGTCCTCGGCTCGATAGGGACTGCTAACCTGAGCGACGACAAAGAGCACGCGGCTGCGCTCGTCCAGGGCGGCTTCACTGCGAACTATGTGACCGAACCACTGTTGGCCCAGATCATTGGACAGGGTCACAGCGGGGCGGCGGTCAGGGTGCTGGCTGTTGGGGAGTTCCAGATAGGGCAGGCGGTCCAGTGGAATGGGCAGGCGAACTTCGGCAACATCAATAGCGAATATTTCGCCCAGAGCATTGCCCGTAGCCACAAACTGTCCGGGGTTGGCGCTGCGTGAGCGAATGATGCCCCGGTAGGGCGCCCGGATTCGTGTGCGTTCGAGATCGGTCTGTGCCTGGGCAAGGTCAGCTTCTGCGGCATCGAGTCTGGCCTTGGCTTCATTGAGTTGAGGCAGTTTCAGCGCCAGGGCACGCCCTTCTTCTGTCGTGTGCTTGCGCGGATAGCGGGCCATATCGTCGCGGGCGACAGCAGCCTGCCCCTGCATTTGCAGCAGATTGCTTTGAGCGCTGGCCACGGCGGATTCGGCCCGTTTCAGCGCGGCACGGTAGTTGCGGTCGTCAATTCGCACCAGCTCCTCTCCCGCTTCGACTTCTGTGCCACTTTCAAAGGCGGGGGAGATCCAGGTGATTTTTCCGGTCACTTCAGCGGCCAGTGTCGTTTTGGTGCGTGCTTGTGCGGTGCCCTGGCTGTAGACGTTGATGGACAGGGTTTGAGGTTCGGCAATGGCGGTGTCAACGGCGATGATCGTCTTGGGTATTTCCTTATGCTCGGGGCTGGGCTTGAGCAGAAACAGGGCAAGTGCACACAGACTGGCCGCGAAAAGAATGATTGAAGCTGTAATGGCCTGTTTGGGAAGCTTTGGCAAAATAGAGTCTCTTCTAGTTATAGCCCGCGGTCGGAAGTATAGCGAAGACCGTCACAGCCGACGCCCAGCGAGTGGTGTAGCTATTCTATCGGCTTTCAGCGCCTTGCTGTGTGAATTATCGTTAAGATGATTGTAAGGAAAGCCCCGGCTTTAACAGTGTGAGCCGGGGCGATGGGTGAGGCTTCAGTCCGCGACGGCGGTGAGTGGGATACGGGGTGACCACTCCAGCCAGTGACTTTCGACTTCCTTGTGCAGCGGAAAGTGCTGGGACGATTCCGCCGGCGGTGCCAGTCCGTTTTTGCCCGGTGGTGTCGCAAAGGCAATACCGCCCTCCAGCAGAGATTCCACCGACTTGCTGCGAATGGTGGTGCCGCTGAACAGGCCGAATTTAACCGCGATGCCGCTGGAGTTCCAGAATTTGCTGTTGTGCCGCACCAGTGTGGCGTAGCGCGGTTCAATATTGACGTGGATCAGTGTGCGTTGGGCGTCCTCCGCCAGTTCGTAACCGAACACCTCGCCCACGGGAATATCCCGGTAAAAGACTTTCACGCCTTCCTTGATCGAACCGCGGCTGGGGGCGCTCAGCACCAGGTTCAAGCCACTGTCGGGCTTGCGTAAATGGGGTGGGTGATCCAGCCCGATGAAGGCGGTGGTTTGCTTGCCGGCGCCGGGGGACACGCTGATATAGGCACCGGTCACCAGCGTTTCCAGGTTGCGGGTGCCGACCAGCCCCAATTGAGGCTTGACCACCCAGAAGCGACTACCTTCCCGGGCGAGCGATTTGGCAGAGGGAGTGAGTCGGGCGGTGACCATTACGCCCTTCATGCTGCTGTCCAGTTCCACCGCGATAACTTCGCCGACTTTAATGCCCTGGTATTTGATTTCAGTGCCTTTGTTAATACTGGTGCCACTGGACAGGTAAATGCTGATTTCCCGGCCCTTGTCGGCAAAGGTGCTGTCGTAGTCTTTGTGCAGGGTAAAGCGCAGGCCATTCCATGCGGCCTTGGGATGCCGAACTTCAGGGGTGTGGAAGGCAATACCCCCGGACAGAATGCTGGTGACCGATTCGGTTTTGATGTCCAGGCCACCGAGCCCGCCGCTGATGCTGACGCCGCTGGCGTTCCAGAACAGCGACTCTTTTCCCACCAGGTGGCGGTAGCGGTCGTGGATGAAGACGCCGATATCGACGCCGTCCCGTTGGAGGTGGATGGTTTCCACTTCCCCAACCGGTATTTTCTTGAACAACACTTTACTGCCCACGCTGACCGAGCCCAGGTCATCAGCGCGCAGAACCACCCGCAATCCGGGGGCTTCTATCCGCTTTTCCGGAGGCTCGCGCAGCGCGGTGTAATGGGCTTTGTCGGTGCCGGGCCCGCCGTCGGTCCGCCAGGCAATATAGGGGCCGCCAATCAGCGTATCGAGACCTTCGACGCCACGGCTGGAAATCTGTGGAGATACCAGCCAGAAGGCGCTATTGCCGTTGAGATGCTGGTCGTAGGGGGCGTACACGCGCAGGGTGGCATCGACGCCATTGAGTGGGTTGCCACGGGTAAACGCCAGTTCGTCGATACGGCCGACGCCAATGCCATTCAGACGCAGCTCAGTGCCAATACTGAGCCCTTCGGCGCTGGGAAAGTGCAGGGTAATATCGCGGCCACCGCGGGCGCGCTCGCGGCTGTCATACAATTTGAACTGCATACCGGCGTCGACCTTGCCACCACCGCTGGGGCTGTCAAAGGCCACGCCGCCGCTGATTACGCTGGCGAGTGAGCCGGTTTCGATGGCAACGCCCTGAAGTCCGGCGTTGATCCTGACGCCGCTGGCATTCCAGAAGCGTGAGTGCTGGTTCACCAGGTGTTGATAGCGGGGCTGAATGCGCAGGGCGATTTCGACGCCCTCATCGGTGAGTTGGTAGCCCTCAACGTCGCCAACGTCAATCTGCTGAAACAACACGGGTGCGCCAACGGTGAGTGACCCCAGTGTGTCCGCCTTCAGCGTCAGCGGCAGGCCGGGTGCCGACGCGGCAAAGGGAGGCGGTTCGGTCAGCGCGCGAAATTCGGTGGCCGGCTCGCCTTCGCCGGGCTGAAAACTGATGTAATTGCCCGCGACCAGGGTGTCGAGGCCGGATACTCCGGACAAGGAAATCTGCGGCTTGACCAGCCAGAAGCGGGTGTCTTTGCGGATAAGGGGTTCGATCTGTAATTGCAGCTCGACCTTGGCGATGACGCCATCAAGGTCGTCATCCAGTGCCAGTTCGCTAACCGTGCCAACGGTAATACCCTGATAGACCACCGGGGTTTTACCGGCGGTGATACCACTGCCGTCATCGAAATGTACGGTGACCACCAGGCCGCTGCTTTGCATATTTTGGTACAGCAACCACAGGGCCAGGCCGGCGGCAATCAGTGGCAGGAGCCACACCACCGAAAGACCGGTTTTGCGGCGCTGCTCGGCTTGGGGGTAAGTGTCCTTAGTCATTTTCTTCCAGGTCCCAGATCAAGCGTGGGTCAAAACAGTTGGCGGCCAGCATGGTCAGAATGACCACGGCGGCAAAGGCGGTGGCACCGGGGCCAGCGTCGACGCTGGCGATATTCCCCAGTCCGACCACACTGACCAGAATAGAGATCATAAACAGGTCCAGCATAGACCAGCGGCCGATCAGGTGTACGAAACGGTAGAGTCGTGTGCACTGGTCGCTGCTGAGCCGCAGGCGCATTTTTACCACGCACATCAATAGTATGAGGGCCAACAGTTTGAGTATGGGTACCAGAATGCTGGCAATAAACACAATGGCGGCGATGGCCGCCAGGTCGGCCTGCCACAAGCGGATCACGCCGGACATGATGGTATCGGGCTGACCGTTGCCGAGGTTGTTGACGGTCATAATCGGCAGGGTGTTGGCGGGGATCAGCAAAAATATCGACGCCAGACAGAGGGCCAGAGTGCGCTGCAGACTGTGCCGGTAGCGCAGGCTTACGGCACTGCCACAGCGCGGGCACTGCCCCCGATCGCCGTCGGTCAGTTTGCAAAGCTGGGCGCAGCTTTCGCAGCGGGCCAGATTGGCGTCGATTGCCCGTGGTGTGTTCATGGCGCTTTGCCTTGCTGCCACGCGGCCCAGGCGTGATCGTTGTCGAATAATTGCTCACTCAATATAGCGCAGACCATGACGGCGGCGAGGCAGTAACAGCCGCTGAGGATGGTGACGTCGCCGTCGCCCATCATCTTTACGTAGGCCACCAGAATGCCGATGGCATAGACCTCCAGCATACTCCAGTGTTTGGCGGTATTGGCGATTTTCAGCAGGCTTGGGTAATAGGCTGGAAAGCGACTCAGCTGTACACAGCAGGCAATGCTGAAACAGACCAGTAGCTGTACCAACGGGGCCAGCAGGGAACAGACCATGACGGTGACGGCCAGCAGGGGAAAGCCCTGTTGCCACAGGTCTGCGATACCCTCCCAGACGCTGTTGTTATCGCTTTGGCCGGCGAGGGTAAAGCGCATCAGCGGTAGTGTAACTGCGGGGAAAAACAGAATCAGTCCCGCCAGAGCGGTGCTGGCCAGCGCCGGAAAACTACCCCGACCACTGCCGAGGGAGGCGTTGCAGCGGGGGCAGTAACGCTGTCGCCGGGAGCTGCCCGCTGGAAGACTGAGCAGCAGGTCGCAATCCGGGCAGGCGCAGTTCAGGGGATGCATCACAGAGGGTTATTGCAGCGGGGCAAACAGATAGGCGCAGCGACTGAGCAGTCGCCGTCCCAGCCCCCATTTGGCGACATCGACGGGGAGCAGTTGGCGGCAGTGGGCGAAGTCGCCTTCAAGCATACGGGCAATTTCCTGATTGCATTGCTGGCCGTGAATGACGGCGCAGATTTCAAAGTTAAGACGCAGTGAGCGGTTGTCGAGATTGGCGGTGCCCACCGCAGAGATATCATCATCTACCAGTAGCACTTTCTGATGCAAGAAGCCTCGTTGGTAGTAATAAAACTGTACGCCGTGGGGCAGGCTTTCCTTGATGGCGGTGTAGGAGGAGAGCTTGATGATCTGTTTGTCTACCAGCTCAGGCAGCATGATGCGGACATCAACCCCGCGCAGGGCGGCCAGTTGCAGGGCCTGCACTATCGGCGGGTCGGGCACAAAGTAGGGGCTGACGATCCACAATCTATGGCGTGCCTGGTGGATAAGGGTTTGAAAGTAGAGGGCACAGGTTTCGACACTGTCGGCGGGGCCGCTGCTCATAATCGCGATGTCCTGGGTGTTCTCGGCGGCGGCCACGGCGTTCCAGTTCAACGTGAGCACCTGCTCGCGGGCCCAGTACCAGTCTTCGGCAAAGGCGAGCTGCACCGCCTGCACCGCTGGGCCGTTAATGGCAAGGCCGGTGTCGCGCCAGGGGCTCAAACGGCGGTGGCGGTGGCGGTATTCGTCGCCGATATTCATGCCGCCGATGACGCAGTAGTGGCCGTCACAGACGACAATTTTGCGGTGGTTGCGAAAGTTAAGTTGCAGGCGATTACCCAGTCCCTTGGTGCTGTTAAAGGGGTGGATTTCAACGCCGGCCTGGCGCAGGTTCTGGATGTAGGCCCGTGACAGCTTGAGGCTGCCTATTTCGTCGTAGAGAAAGTGTACAGCGACACCCTGACGGCATTTTTCGATCAAAAGCTGGGCAAGGGTGCGGCCGATTTCGTCGTCGCGGACAATGTAGAACTCCAGCAGGACGTAATGCCGGGCGCGGCGGATGTGATCGAAGATGTCGCTGAAAGCGGCGTCGCCGTCAATCAACAGACGTGCCTGGTTGCCCCGGGAAAAGGGGAGGGTACACAGACTGTTCAGGCTGTTGAGCAGTTTCTCGTTGCTCTGTGCGGAGAGTTGGTGGGCGCGGTAGTTGTTTTCAAAGGAGGTAATCAGCTGATCGATTTCACGGGTGCTGCCGCCCTTGGCGATGGCGTAACCGCGGAATTTGCGCCGGCCAAAAATCCAATACAGGGGGACGAACAGCGGCGGCACCGTGATGAGCACAATCGCCCAGGCTACTGCGCCCTGGGCGGTGCGGGTTTTCATTATAGCTTCGAGAGCCGACAGTATGCCCAGGGTGGCAAACAGCAGGGCCAAGGCTGGCGCGATAATCTGTGCATGTCGCGCCAGCCACGTGATGATGTCGTTTGACAGGGCCAGGATATCCATCGCGTTGTTATACCCGGTGTTGTTGTTTTTGTGTAGGTGACGGTTTTACTACCACGGCGTTTGTCACCCGCTCAGACGATGCCGGAGGCATAGTGCGCGGTGCTACATTCTCGCTACAGACGTCATTCGTCAACGCGTCGATACAAACCAGAGTACAGCTTATGACCAGAGTTTTTTCCTCTCCCGCCGAACTTTTGACCGCCGTTGGCGAACACCTCGGCAACAGCGACTGGCTGGAGGTCGATCAGACCCGGATCAATCAGTTCGCCGATGCCACCGGTGACCACCAGTGGATTCACGTCGATCCGGTGCGCTCGGCAAACGGGCCCTTTGGCACCTGCGTTGCCCACGGCTATCTGACACTGTCTCTGGTCAATCTGTTCCTTCCACAGATTATTGATGTGCAGGGTATTTCGATGGGGGTAAACGTCGGCTGTGATCGAATCCGCTTTCCTGCGCCGGTGCCCGTAGGGTCGCGGCTGCGGGGCAGTGGTGAATTGCTGTCGGCGGAAAAGCTGAAAGGTGGCGTGCAGTCTGTGGTGCGTGTGACCGTCGAGATTGAGGGGGGTGATCGCCCCGCCTGTGTGGTGGACACCATCAGCCGTTATTTCCCGGAATAGCGCGCCGCCCCGGCGATAATAGCCAAGACTGATGATGGCCTTGGTGTTCATAAGTATACCGTCTAAAGCTTTACGGGGTGATATGACACTTTTGTGTTATTATTTCCCTGTCTGACAGTATAAATATGGATATTTATCGATGACCGAGGAGTGGCGGATGGACCTGACCCACTGTGATGTAATGATTGATGGTCAGGAATTGTTACACCGGGTGCCTATTTACCTGACGGAAGGTGGGGTAGACGGCGGCTGGCGTGGTTGCCTGCATCTTCGTCGTGGTGACAGCCTTCCCGCCGACAGTACACTCTGTCATCTTCGACTTACTGATGGTCGTGATGTTGATGTCTGCATCCGCAAAACCGTGTCCACCGATAATGCGCGCTATGTTGAAGCCTTGTTCGATGTACTCGGTCCTCTCTCCCGGGGCAAGCCCCCTGTTGATCTGGTGGGTTGAGCTTTCTCACTTTCTGCTCGATGAAAACCCTTAGCCTTCGTTGTTGTCTGTACTTCATCATCGGTATTGGGCTTTTGCGGCCCGATCGTCGCGCGTCTGTCGTCGCGGCATTCGCTGCTATTTAACGGGAGTCAGTATGTACCGGGGGGAGCGGTTTAACGGTTTCAGTCATTTGGCGGGTGTAATTGCCGCGGTCGTTGGCGCGGTGCTGTTAACCTTGCAGGTATGGCCCCAGGGAGATCCCTGGGTGCGCTTCAGTGTGCTGGTGTATGGGCTGAGTTTGATGGCGCTGTACAGTTTTTCCACCCTGTACCACAGCAGTCGCGGCCCGGTAAAAGCCCTGTTTCGTCAACTCGACCACCTGGCGATATACCTGCTGATCGCCGGTACATACTCTCCCTTTTTGATGAAAAGTTTGCGCCATGGCGACGGCCCCTGGATGTTTGTCCTGATCTGGGCGCTGGCGGCAGTGGGTATGGTGCTGGAAATGGTACCGAAGGCAAATCGCCGGCTGTGGGCGATTCTGATTTACCTGCTGATGGGTTGGGTGTCGTTACTGGTTATTCGGCCACTGGCGGAGGCGTTGCCGCCAGAGGGCCTGCAGCTGTTGCTCGGCGGTGGGCTGGCCTATACCGGCGGCGTGGTATTTTACGTGTTCGATAAAAAGGTTCGCCACTTCCACGGAATCTGGCACCTGTTTGTGCTGGCGGGCAGTGTCAGCCACTTTTTGTGTATCTACCTTTACGTGTTTTAACGGTGCATGCTGAGCATAAATACCGGTTTGTTGCCATATTTAGCCGCGCAATTTGTGGCTTATTAGCGTATAATTTGGCCCCCGCCGGTATTGTGTTCGTCTGACGCCGAATTTAGCCGCGCGTCACCCTCGACCACCAGATCAGGCTCATTGTATGACGAATTCTGTACCCGCTGACGCGGATCTTCCTACTTTTAACGAACTTGGCCTCGCCCCGGCAGTAGAAACTGCTGTGTCGGAGCTGGGTTACGAACGTCCCTCGGCCATCCAGGCCGCGACTATTCCGCTGCTGCTGCAAGGCCGCGATGTCCTCGGTCAGGCACAGACCGGTACTGGTAAAACGGCGGCTTTCGCATTGCCGCTGCTGTCTCTGCTTGACACTTCCAGTCGCCAGACTCAGGCCCTTGTGCTGGCGCCGACCCGGGAGCTGGCGATTCAGGTCGCCGAAGCGATCCAAAGCTACGCCAAACATATCGGCGGCCTCAAGGTGATGTCCATCTACGGTGGCCAGGGCTACCGCGAACAGCTGGATGGGCTGAAACGGGGGGTGCAGGTTGTTGTAGGGACTCCGGGTCGAGTGATGGATCATATTCGCCGTGGCACGCTGAAACTCGAGGGTCTCAAGCACCTGGTGTTGGACGAAGCCGATGAAATGTTGCGCATGGGCTTTATCGACGACGTTGAGTGGATTCTTGCCCAGACCCCGTCAACCCGCCAGATCGCACTGTTTTCGGCGACAATGCCGGCCCCTGTTCGACGTATCGCGAATACCTACCTGAACGACCCGGAACACGTCACCATCAAGACCAAAACCACGACGGCGGTGAGTATTCGCCAGCGTTTCTGGTTGGCCCGTGGGGCGAGCAAATTCGATGCCCTGTGCCGGATTCTCGAGGCCGAACCCTACGATGGCATGATTGTTTTCGTGCGCACCAAACTGGCCAGTAACGAATTGGCAGAAAAGCTCCAGGCCCGTGGCTTTGCCGCGGCTGAGCTGCACGGCGACATCGCCCAGGCCCAGCGTGAACGCACAGTGGAACTGTTGAAATCCTCTCGTCTGGATATTCTGGTAGCCACCGATGTTGTGGCACGGGGACTGGATGTCGACCGCATCAGTCACGTGATTAACTACGATATCCCCTACGACACCGAGGCCTATGTCCACCGCATTGGCCGCACCGGCCGCGCCGGTCGCAGCGGTGATGCGATCCTGTTTGTAGCGCCCCGTGAACGCCGTATGCTGCAGGCGATTGAACGCGCGACTCGCCAGGGCATCGAAGAAATGGCCTTGCCTGGCACTGCCGAAATCAACGAATTGCGTACCAAACGGTTTCTGGAAAAATTCCAGGCCAGTCTCGACGCGGGACGGGAGCGCGAGCTTTACCGGGACTTGCTCGAAGGTTATTGCAGCAAACACGAAATCGACTTGCTGGATGCCGCCGCTGCCCTGGCGCGTCTGGCCCAGGGTGACAAGGACCTGCACCTGACCAAAGAGCTATCGGCAACGAAAATTTCGCCGGCTCGCCGCGAGCCGAGCGAGCGTAAAGACAGCCGTGATGGTGCCCGACGACCTCCTCGCGGAGCTGGCCCAGAGGGTGGTATGGAACGCTTCCGGGTCGAAGTGGGGCGCAAACACGGCGTCGGTGTGGGCAATATTGTCGGTGCCATTGCCAATGAAGGCGGTATCGACAGCGAGAGTATCGGCCGCATTCAGCTGTTCGACGACTTCAGTACCGTCGACCTGCCAGCACAAATGCCCGACGAGGTGGTAAAAGCCCTGCAAGCGCCACGTGTGGCTGGGCAAATGCTGAATATGAGCCGATTCAGTGGCGAACTTCCGGAAATTCCCCGTCGCAAGCCGCGCAAAACTGCTGGAGACGAAAAAAAACGACACCGCAAAGGCGATAAGGATAAGTTGGTCAGTAAGCGGAAGATAACCAAGACATCGTCGCCTAAAACCTCCTGATAACGACACCTGTGGCTGTTCGCGGGGGCTTCCGGCAATGCTGCGGAGCCTCTGGGTGCGGCCTGCTGGCGTTTTTCCCGCGGATGCTGTTCTCAAATTTGCGTAAAAGGGCGGCGAATCCCGTGTCTTCTCGCCGCTAATTCGGTCTGAACACGATAATATTGCGTATACTGAAGCAGGACGGTGAGCGCCCTTGGCCGACCGGAATAGGGGTGTCGATCAACAAACAGCCGTTCTCCAGGGTTTGGCATAGCCAGGGATCCCTGCAAGTAAAGGTGTTGGCAACAGGAGTGTTGTGGTAATGGCGACCAGATCGCTACGTAGTCAGATCATCGGATTTCTGTGCGCCAGTTATACCCTCGCAATTGTCGCGGCATTTTTGCTTTTTCTCGCATTACATACCTCTCTTCTTCGAGAGCAGGGTGAGCTGCGCCTGAATTTGGCCAGCGCGCTCCTGACCGCAGAGCTGGAAGACAGGGAAGAAGCGTTGCAACAGCTGTTGCAGCGCTTCGCCAGCGATGCGCCATTAGCGCGGAGCGTCCTCTCTGACAGCCCCAATGCACCAGCGCTACTCAGGCAGTGGCAGGGCCTCCACGCTCCGCAGCTCGAAATTTCATTGCATGGTGGCCAAGGGGTACTAATCGCCTCCGCCAAGCACGATTGGTTAAATCAACGTTTGTTGGCCGCGCGCTCTCTGGTAAGTACTTCTGCGGCCAGTCATTTTCTGGCGGCTCCCTCTGGTCAGGTATATCAGGTGGCGGTGGCGCCGATTGGTGAGGATGGTGTCACTCGGTTATTGATGGCCTGGCGGGTAAAGGGGGAAGACTTTGCCGGATTGGCAGCGGAGCACAGGGTGGAAGTCAGTGTCTCGTCAACACCGGACGTTGCCGAGCCGGAAAATTCGGTACTGCTGGGTCGATATGCGCAAAAACGGCCCTTGGGCATTTCAGTCGCGGGCGAAAAACAACCTCATTTAGTCTTGATGACGCTAGGCGATTCAACCCTGGGTAACGCCATTTTGGGCTTCTTTTGCCTGTTGGTATTTGGCTGGGCGGCGCTGGTTGCCGTTGCCGGATGGCTGGCCGTGGCGCAAATAGATGCCTTTGACAAACTCGCCCAGTGGACCCAGTCGATGGCGGAGGGCAAATGGGTCAGGGCATCTCGTTTGCGCAGCCCGCATCTCGAGTTTTTGGGGCTGGTGTACGCTTTGGACTCGATGCAGGATCGCATTCAGCGCCTGATCAGAAAAATTCAGTATCAGGCGACCCACGACATTCTCACCGGTTTGCGTAATCAGGACGAATTGCGCCGCATTGCCGATCGTCGTATTGCCTCCCAAGGTGGTGATCCCTTCCACCTTGTTGGGATTAATATCGGCAATTTCCGTGAAATTAACGACGTTTTTGGTCCCGAAGTAGCGGAAAGCTGTCTTGTTAATATCGCCCGTTTTCTAGAGCAGGAAGAGTACACTGCGGCGCGATTCTACCGCGGCGGCATTGTGGTGCTACGTGAGGGCGAGGCCGACGAGGTGGCCGCGGTGGTGTTGGCCAAACGCCTGACGCGTCATCACGGAGTGACCAAATTCAATATTGAGCTGGATGTGTGCACCAGTATTGTGGCCTACCCGGACGATGGTGAGGACGCCGAGATCCTGATGCGACGCCTGGAAATTGGCCTGGACACTGCGCGCGAAGCGCCTTTCCACTTCCACCGCTATGACCGCGGCCTTGAAGAGCGCTATGTGAAGCGCATCAGCCTTGTCGAAGACTTGCGTATCGCCATGATCGACTGGGATGCGGGGCTGAGTATGTACTACCAGCCGAAGCTGAACCTGCGCACCGGTCAGGTGGAGAAAATGGAGGCATTGATTCGCTGGGAGCACCCGGTGCGCGGTGCAGTGTCTCCCGAGGAGTTTATTCCGCTGGCGGAGCAAGCGGGTTTGATCGGGGAGCTGAGCCGGTGGATTGTCGCCCAGGTGGCTGCCCAGCTCGCCGCCTGGCGGCAGCGGGACATTTATCTACAGGTAGCGGTTAACCTGTCTGCCCAGGACATTATGCGTCCGGAAATGCTCACCTATATCGAGGAGCAGCGCGAGCGCTATGAGCTGCCGGCAGACTGTCTTACCTTTGAGATTATCGAAAGTGAGTTGATGGAAAACCCCAGCGAGGCCGTGGTGTTGTTGCAACGCCTTCGGTCTTCGGGCTATGGCCTTGCCATTGATGATTTTGGCACGGGTTATTCGTCACTGTCGCAGCTGAAGAAAATGCCGGTTAACGAGGTCAAGATCGACTGCGAATTTGTCCGGGTATTGAGCAGCGATGAAGATGACCGCAAAATCGTTCGCTCGACCCTGGCGCTGGCGAGCAGCTTCGGCCTCGACGTTACGGCGGAGGGTGTCGAGGATGAAGACAGCCTGTGTCTGCTGTCGAGCTGGGGCTGTGAATGGGCTCAGGGTTTCTATATTTCGCGGGGAATGCCGGGTCCGGCTGTGCGCGCGTGGTTGGAGCGTTTCCGCCGACGGGATATGAGTCGAGTCACCGAAGCGTTTGGTACCAAGCGGGTTAAAATATAGCTTTGGCAGGCTGTTCAGTATCGTTGACGAGGCTGCCGAGAAGAGGCAGGCCCTAAAACAGGCCCAGTTGTTGGCCGCTGCGAGTGGGCGGCTGGAATTGACTGCTGTCCAGTGAGGTTTGACGCCGAGCCGGAAGCTGATGCTTGCGTAGTGCCAGGGAAAAGCGCTGGCGGATGAGATCGGCGAAAATACCGTTTCCGCGCATACGGTGGCCATAGCGATTATCGTATAGCCGGCCGCCGCGCATGTCTTCCAGACGCTTGATAATATGTCCCGCCCGATCGGGGTAGTGCTGATACAGCCAATCAATGAACAGCGGCGCGACCTCATGGGGCAGGCGTAGCAGAATATAGCTGGCGGACTCCGCACCGGCATCAGCTACCGCTGCGACCAAATGCTCCAATTCTCGCTCGTTGAGCAGGGGAATCACCGGGGCGATCAATGCGGTCACCGGTATGCCCGCTTCGCTTAATCGTTTTATCACCTGCAACCTCATGGCTCCCGAGGCCGTTCGCGGCTCCAGACAACGCTTCAGCTCGTTATCCAGAGTGGTAACGCTGATCGCCACGTGCACAAGTCGAAGCCTGGCCATTTCGCTGAGAATGTCGATATCCCGCAGAATCAAGCTGCTTTTGGTAATCAGTGAAATCGGTTGTCGATAGGCCAGCGCAATACTCAGTAGCCGTCGAGTCATGCCGTACTGTTTTTCAAAAGGTTGGTAGGCGTCGGTATTCATGCCCAGAGCGATGGGCTCGCAGCGGTAGCCAGGGCGCTGTAGTTCCTGTTCGAACAGCTCATCGGCGTTGGTTTTCAGAGTGATTCGGGTTTCAAAATCGAGTCCTGGCGACAGGTCAAGATAGCTGTGGCTGGGTCTGGCGAAGCAATAAGTGCAGCCGTGCTCACAGCCGCGGTAGGGGTTCAGCGACAGGGAAAAGGGGACATCCGGCGAATTGTTGCGGCTGATAATGGATTTCGCCCGCTCGAAGCGGAGCTGGGTTCGAGGGTGTCTTGGCGAGCTGTTCCAATCATCGGCCACGCTGATCTGCGTGGCAAATCGACCCGCCATCGTGCTTGAGGTTCCCCGCCCCTTTATTGGCGGTGTTGTGTTTGACGGCTGCATGGCATACACCAAATACTGTTTTTATATACAGTATTTGGTCTTGCCGTTGCCGTCAAGCCTTGCCGCGCGTCAGCCCATGCACCGGGCGAGAATTTCGTAGGATCGGCAGCGTGCCTGGTGGTCGTACATCTGGGTGGCGACAATGAGTTCGTCTACCTGGTAGTCGTTGATAAAGTTCTTCACTTCGCGGGCTACCATCTCCGGATCGCCGATGGCGCTGCAGCGCATGATGTCAGCCAGTAGCGCGCGCTCCCCCGGGCTCAGTGAGTTCAGGTAGTTCTCACGGGGTGGTGATAATTGGTCGGGTGTACCCCGGCGCAGGTTAATAAAGGCTTGTTGCATTGAGCTGGCCAGAAAATGCGCCTGCTCCTGAGTATCGGCGGCAAATACGTTGAACCCCGCCATGACGTAGGGTGAAGCGAGCTGTGGTGAGGGCTTGAATTGCTGGCGATAGACTCTGACTGCATCGCGCAATTGCCCCGGCGCGAAATGTGATGCGAAGGCATAGGGCAGGCCCAGCTGTGCCGCCAATTGGGCACCGAACAGGCTTGAACCCAGTATCCATATGGGAATGTTGCTGTTGTTGCCGGGCACTGCGCGGACTTTCTGTCCCGGCGAGACTGGCTCGAAATAATGCATCAACTCCACCACATCCCGGGGAAATTGATCGACGTTGCTGTGGAGGTTACGGCGCAGGGCATAGGCCGTGGCTTGATCGGTGCCCGGCGCGCGGCCCAGCCCCAGTTCGATGCGGTCGGGGTAGAGGGCGGCCAGTGTGCCAAACTGCTCGGCAATGACCAGGGGGGCGTGATTGGGCAGCATAATGCCCCCGGCGCCGACAAGAATACGCTCTGTTCCCGCAGCAATATGGCTGATGAGCAGTGAGGTTGCCGCCGAGGCGATACCGGGCATATTGTGGTGTTCAGCGACCCAGTAGCGTTGATAACCCAGCGCTTCACAGTGACGAGCGAGGTCGCGACTGTTGTGCAGGGCGTCGGCGATGGTACTGCCGGCAGGCACCGGCGCGAGGTCAAGTACAGAGAGTTTGGCCATGGTCTTCCGCAATGCAAAAAAGGTGCAGCTTAGCAGGCCACCGCCGGTGTGGCTAAAACTCTATACGCAAGCCAGCGGTAAACTGGGTGCGATAAACCCCCTTGCTGCTGTAGTCGCGACTGAAGGTCGCAAAGCCATTAACCCCGTGGGGCCAAACCATACCGATACCAGCTCCGACGCGATTGAGGGTGCTGTCTTCCTTGCTGCCGGTGAGTGTGAGTGTGTTGTCGCCACTGTCTTCCAGCAGACGCACAACCCGGCTGGCCGGGCTGGCGCCGGTTTTTCGCTGGTGCTCAATGAAGGCGTGGGGCTGAATCACCGCGACGTCGGTCAAAATGGTGTAGGCGGCGCTTATGCCGCCGCTGACTAACCATTGATCGGCGTTGGCATCGCTCACATGCAGTGCCAGGCCGTTGCCGCCGCGCTCGCGATAGCTGTCAATGGTGGAGTCCTGGTAGTCGGCGCGCACAAAACCGCCGTAGTTCAGCGAGCCGTGGTGATTGTCATAGTGCAGACCGCCGCCCAGGGCGAGTTGTCGACCCTCGGTGCTGGCGCGGGTCGACACGGGTGAATCGTTGTTGCGAGCCGACACTTGAAAGACCGCATCCCGGAATATGTCGTAGTCGCTCAGGGTATAGAGCAGCAAGCCGTCCAGTGACCAGTGTGGACTGAGGAACAGGTGGCTGTAGGCACCAAGGCTGGTGCTGGTGCTTTTGCTGGCGCCAGACCGGTCGGGGTTGTAGGCGGGGAATTGCCCGCTTGGGATATAGGGCGTCAGGCGACTTTCGCTGCGGCCGTCGATAAGCAGCGCGCCCGCAACCAGACGGTCGCTATAGCGATAATCCAGCGCCAGACGCAGGGCGTCCATCTCAAGAGTGTAGCCGCGGCTATTGTCGCCGCCGGGGTCGCGAATGAGCCGGCTTTGGTCGCCGCTGATAACAACCGACCAGCGTCCGAAGCTTGCCTGTTCAATTGTCTTGGTGTCGTCGCCATCGCGCAGTGCTCGCACGACTGCCACGGCTTCCTGCAGCGCGTTGGTATTTTGCACCAGTGTTTGCGAAGGGTTCAGCGACGATTCGCTGTCGCCGGATACATCACCGCCGTTTGACTCGGAGCAGCGCACGGCCAGGTCGCCGCTGGCGTTGGCACAGGCGGCGAATAAAAAATTCTGGAAGTTGGCGTTGGCGGCATGGCTGTGTTCGCTCAGGGTAGCGCCCAGGGCGAACGTAGTACTCAGAAGTAGATATCGAATTGAGTGCGCGCGATGCATGTTTTTCTCCCTGGATGGTGCCAGTGTCACCGTCCTCTATGCAACTGTTAAGGTGCTGTCGGTGTCGCCCATTTTCGGCGATGCAGTCTATTTCATTGTAGTGCAGTTTTATTGCTGAAGTGGCGCTGTTTTTAATAAGGTCGTCTTGAATTGCACTTGTTTTATAGGATTTCTCGCGTTTATTGCTGATGTGGACTAGGTTATTTACGTATGGTTAAAGTGTGAGAGAGTTCACATAATCTTGGTCCGGTGCAAACATTGTCTGGGTGTGTCGCCCACGGAGCTTTATGGCTGAGTTCATGGAAGGATACCAACAACGCAAGGGAGCTGTGGTGGCTCCCTTTCATCCAAAGGAAGTCGCGCGACTCAAGGCGTTGCGTGACCTGGGAATTCTCGATACCCCGCAGGAAGGCCGATTCGATGCAATTACCCGTATGGTTGCCTCAGCCTTCGACGCGCCTATGGTGATGGTGTCTCTGGTTGATGAAGATCGGCAGTGGTTCAAATCCTGTGTTGGGCTGAATGTGCGGGAAATGACCCGCGATCTGGCCTTTTGCGCCCATACCATTCTCGAAAATCGCGCATTGATTGTTGAAGATACCCTCGTTGATCCGCGGTTTATCGATCATCCTTTGGTGCGGGGCGAACCCTATGTCCGTTTCTACGCCGGTATACCGATATATTCACAGGAGGGCTTGCCGCTGGGGACGCTGTGCCTAATCGACGACAAGCCGCGACACTTCAATATTGCCCAGGAACAACAGCTCCAGGCTTATGCGAGGTTAGTGGAAATCGAACTGACGATGGCGCCACTGTTGCGCCGCGATCGGCAGGTCTACAAGTCGATGGCATTGCTTGACGCCCAGACGGGTTTTGCCAATAAAGACGGTTTATTTGTCACGGTGGAGGAGGTGCTCAGGGACGACTATCGCCAGCAACACTGCGCGGTGATGTCGGTGAGGTTGCATCCGCCGAGACGTGCCGACCAATCTGTGCTGGCCAAAAGCCATGAGGCACTTTTGTCACTGCCACTTGATTTTTCTCCGCTGGGGGAGGAGCACAATTATTTTGTTGCCCGCTCCGATGAGCGGGAGATCAGCATTTTGTATTTCTATGAGGCAGAACTGGATTCCGATGAACTCTACTCGACAATGACCCGTGTGCTGGACAATGACAACATTGATAAAAACCACGAGGGTGGTATCAGCTGTTGTTGGATTGAGCATGTCGGGCGGTTTGGCTCGGCGAATGAGCTTTATCAGTATATCGACAGTTTCCACCTTCGCCACCGTGGGCGGGATGAGGCCAGTGCCTCGCTGATTCACCAGCGACTCAGCGTGCGCCACCGTTTGCGCTCACACCTCCCCCGGGCATTGTCGGAAACCGGAATTTCGGTGTTTTATCAACCCAAGGTTTATGCCGAGTCGCTGGAGTTGGCGGGGCTTGAAGCGTTGATGCGCTGGCAGGACACCGCCGTTGACGGCGTGTCTCCCCTGGACATTCTCGATGTGGCGGACGACATGGGAATTCAGGGTGAGCTGGCACAGTACCTGCTGAAAACGACCCTGTCCCAAGTGAGTATCTGGCATCACGCGGGTCTGCTTGAGGGGCTGAGAGTGTCGATCAACGTGGCCAGTGAACAGCTGTGTGCAGATGATTTTCCCAATATGGTTGAGACCTTGCTTGATGAATTTCAAATGCCTGGCGAAGTGCTGGAATTTGAAATTCTGGAGCGTTCCCTTATCGAGGACATGGAGCTGGCCTCCTATAACATCAACTTAATACGTAAGCGGGGGGTAACCTTTGCCCTCGACGATTTTGGCACCGGATATTCTGCACTGAGTTACCTTAATGCGATTCAGTTGGATTCCTTGAAAATAGACCGCTCATTTATTGTGGCAATGGGGCTGGAGCGCAAGTCTGCGGCGTTGGTCAGTTCAATTATCACCCTGGCGCAAAATGCTGACCTGGAAGTGATAGCTGAAGGCGTCGAAACCGACGAACAGCGCAATACCCTGTGTCGTTTCGGTTGTGATGTGCTGCAGGGCTATTTGATGGACCCGGCAATCAATGCGGTGGAGGCCAGCAAACGCCTGCGCGAACGCGATTATTATCGGCGGGATTTGCACTGAATTGGCCACATTACCGCGTGGCACGGCTTTAAGGTGGACTGCCGTCCACGATCATATGCCACAGTTGGCGGCCCTTGCTGGAGCTGTCTTCCCGGTGGGTGAGATAGCCTACCCCCGATTCAGGTGACAACGGATTCAGTTCGATACTCCACAGTGCATTGATTTCGTGGGGCAGCAGTGAATAGCGAATGTCGATGACCCGGTGTGGCAGATGGGGATGCAGTGCCACGTAGCCTTTGGAAAACCAGGTAAATCGGGCGAGGTCCCGAGCCTGTCTTGAGTCCGCTTGCAGCCAGGGGAGATCCCGGGGAATGTCGAGCTCGGCGATGGAATGCCCTTCAATCACCGTCACCCAACGCGCCGCGCGAATCGCATCCACGTAGAATCTTCCGTTGTAGCGATATACTGACTTCCACAACAGAATATTGCCAAAGGACGGTTTGGTTTCCAGGCTTTCCGGCTGATGGCCACGGGACCGCGCCAGCGAATCGGCGGCCTGCTGGGCCCGTTCGCGTTGCACCCAGCCGAGTGTGGGGTAGGAGAGCATCAGGCACAGTGCGACCGGGGCAGCCCAGCGGCGACCGCCATGGCTGCAGGACAATATCAGCAGCGCGACGAGGGGCAGGGTGTACAGGGGGTCGATAATCGACATGGTGTTCCAGGCAATGCGTTCTTTGCTGAACGGCCACATAAGCATGGTGCCATAGGTGGTGCAGGCGTCGAGCAGGGCATGGGTGGCGTAACCCAGGGTGCAGTAGGCGATGCTCCACAGCAGGCCGATATGGCCCTTTTTTGCCAGGGGCAGGTAGAGCAGCAAACCACAGATCAAACCGCCCAGGGGAATAAACACCAGTGAGTGGGTGAATTGGCGGTGGTATTCCAGAAACAACAGGGCGTCGCTGGAAGAGCGAATCAGCACGTCCAGATCGGCGGCCATGCCGGCGAGAAATCCCAGCGCGCAGGTGCGGCTGACGCTGTGCTGCCGACGATGGGCACAGCGCGCCGCTGTCGCGCCGAGCAAGCCTTGAGTAAGTGGGTCCATGTTGTCCCGATGCAAAACCACTGATTGTAGTGGCTTTGTCGAACCGGGTCAGCCCTTTAGTCGGTGACCAAGCCGTGCCGGGTGTAAGGTGTTGAGCGCTAACTGGCCTCAGTGCACGATTTTCGCGGTGGGTGACATCAGGACTGTTTGCAAGGTGTCCAGGTGTTTGATGAGTTCAATGCCCGCGTCGGTTAAATAGCCACCGTCCAGTTGGGTGATGATACCTTTGTCGAACAGGCGCTCGGTCGCGGCGATCATCTCCGGGTCGGCGTCGTGGTGAACTTTAATGCCTTCGAGAACCGAGGCCGGATTAAACTGCGCTAATACACGTATTTCTTGAATGATATGATCTGACAGACTCATTACCGCTGGCCTCAATCCGGGTTAGCAATGTTTCTGATTCAATGTAGACAGTGAATGCCGGAATTGCCAAGGAGAATTCGCAATCTGGGCCTGTTAGGCAGGCCCAGACTGTGGGTCGGCAGCGCTATTCCGGGTGCTCGTCGGCTTCCTGACGTCCGACGGCGGGTTTTTCCGCCGGGCTTGTACGCTCGCTGACGGGGGCGGGCCTGTCCTTGGCGGGGCGCGCAGCGGCATCGTCGGGTTCTGTGGCTGGTGGCTCCCCGGAGCCGGCCTCAGGGCTGTCTTTCATAAGTCGGGAAGTGTCCTTGGTGGCTTCCTTGACGGCCTCGCGGGCGGCCTTGCTGACCTGTTTCGGGTCGTCGCTGCGCTCTGCCGCCGACTGTGCGGCTTCCCGTGCCACTTCTTTCAGGCTTTCCTTGACCGGTTCCAGAGCTTCGGCCACGACAGAGTCAGCCACTTTTTCCGCGGCGACCTTCTTCTGATCGGTGGTAATGCCGATGTGGTAGGCGGCGAAGCCGGGCATGACCATCTGGTTCAGCGCCATACCGATGATCTGGCCGTCGACATTGCTGCGAATAACGCTGTTGCGATTGGTGATCGGGTCGGTAACCGTGCCGAGAATGTCGCCCTTTTTCACCTTTTGGCCCAGCTCGGCCTCGGAGAGAAAGACCCCGCTCTGGTCGGCGCGCAACCAGGTGGAGCGGTAAAACACACTCTGCTTGGGCGCGCGAGCGGGTTTGTCGTCGATCATTTTAAGGTGGTGCATCACCGCTCGAATGCCGTTGACACTCTGGTTGACCTCGGGGAGTTGCAGGCGCAATGGCTCGCCGGCTTCCATAGTGACCGCGGGAATGCCCGCGTCTACTGCGGCGCGACGCAGGGTGCCTGCGGCGCCGGCACCGTCGAGTACCATCACATCGTGAAACATTTTGCTGAATTGCATCACGCTCTCTTTGCCCAGGTCGCTGCGCAATTGGGTGAGGTTGCTGCGGTGAAAGGAGCCGGTGTGAATGTCGATCAAGCGGTCGCAGTGGCTGATGATTTCATTGAAAAAACTGTGGGCGATGCGGGCCGCTGAGCTGCCTTTTTCGTCGCCGGGAAAATAGCGGTTGAGATCCCGGCGGTCGGGGAGGTAGCGGGAGGTACGCAGAAAACCGTGCATGTTTACAATCGGCACGCCGATGACCACGCCGTTGAGCTTGTCACTTTCCAGGCTGAACATCACTCGGCGGATGGTTTCCACGCCGTTCAGTTCATCGCCGTGAACGGCGGCGGTCAGGCACAGGGTAGGGCCAGGGTTCACCCCGGCGGCAACCAGCACCGGTGTTGGCATGGCCAGACCGGCAACCGCCTGGCCAGCCGTCCAGTAAAGGCGTTGAAAGCTGCCCCGGGCGACCTCGTGGCCGAGCAGGGTCAGTGCCACCGAGGGGTCGCTGTCGCTGCCGTTGGAGTAGTTCTCCAGTACGCTGGCGGCCCGCCGCTGACGAGGGGTGACGAGTTTTCCGTTCGGGGTTTCGCTCAGCGATTGGCTGGATTGCTCCTCTGCGCCAGCCACTGAGGGCAGGCAGAGCTGTAGTAGCAAAATGGTTAGGGCGGGAAGAATGCGTCCGCGCATGTGATGCCGACTCCTGTTCAATATGATCTCGCTGTGCGTGTGTGCCGCAACGCCTGTGGTGCAGTCCGGATCCGTTGTCGCTTTGGTTGCGAATTACCGGCAGAGTTCCCCGTTCGGGCGGGCCGGCGGACGGTTGTTGAGGCATTCTACACAAGTGATGGCCAACAAGACGATGGCAAATAGTGTGAAGAGACGGTCGGAAGACTATACTTGCCGGGAAATCTGTGGAGGAAGGTTAAGTGGCAAAACAGCGTTTGGTAATATTTGATACTACGTTGCGTGACGGTGAGCAGAGCCCCGGCGCCTCGATGACCCGCGAAGAAAAAATCCGCATTGCCAAAATGCTGGAAAAAATGGGCGTGGATGTGATCGAGGCGGGTTTTGCCATTGCCAGCGTCGGTGACTTTGAGTCAGTGAAGGCCGTGGCCGAAGCGGTGACCGACAGTACGGTGTGCAGTTTGTCGCGAGCGGGAGCTGAGGATATCGACCGCGCCGCAGAAGCGCTGAAACCCGCCAACGCCGGGCGTATTCATACCTTTATCGCCACCTCGCCAATTCATATGAAGTATAAGCTGCGCATGCAGCCGGACGATGTGGTCACCCGCGCTGTCGCTGCGGTCAAGCACGCACGGAATCTTGTCGGCGATGTGGAGTTTTCCTGTGAGGATGCCTCGCGCTCCGAGTTTGATTTTCTGTGCCGTATTATCGAGCAGACCATTGCCGCCGGGGCGAGTACCATCAATCTGCCGGATACCGTGGGCTACAGTACGCCCGGCGAGTACGGCGAGCTGATCGGCCGTCTGCTCAATGCCATTCCCAATGCCGATAAGGCGGTATTTTCAGTTCACTGCCACAATGACCTCGGGCTGGCGGTGGCGAACTCCCTGTCGGCTGTGCTGAACGGCGCCCGGCAGGTCGAGTGTACAATTAACGGTCTTGGCGAGCGGGCAGGCAACGCGTCGCTGGAGGAAATTGCCATGGCGGTGCGCACCCGCCAGGACGTGTTCCCCGTCGATGTTCGCCTTGATACCACCCAGATCGTTCCTACATCGCGTTTGGTGTCGTCGATTACCGGCTTTCCGGTACAGCCCAACAAAGCCATTGTCGGGGCCAACGCCTTCGCCCATGAGTCGGGTATTCACCAGGACGGTGTGCTCAAACACCGGGAGACCTACGAAATTATGCGTGCCCAGGATGTGGGCTGGCACACCAACCGTTTGGTGCTGGGCAAGCACTCCGGGCGCGCGGCATTTAAAGCCAGGCTGGAAGACCTGGGTATTGTGGTGGCTCATCAAGCGGCGCTGGATCTGGCCTTTACCCGATTCAAAGAGCTTGCCGACAAAAAGCACGAAATATTTGACGAGGATTTGCAGGCGCTGGTCAGCGATGTGCAGCCTGGCGACGTGCCCAAACGCTTCCAATTGCTGGAGCTGGAAGCGGTGTCGCGCAGCGGCAGCAGGCCCCGCTCAGTGCTGCGCTTGCAGGTCGACGAGCAACAGCTGACGGTGAGTGCGGAGGGCGACGGCCCCGTCGATGCGGCGTTCAAGGCTATAGAATCGGCGGTCAGCAGCGGCGCCAAACTGGAACTCTACTCGGTGAACGCGATAACCAGCGGCACTGACTCCCAGGGCGAAGTACAGGTGCGCCTGGAGAAGGGAGGGCAGATAGTAAATGGCAATGGCGCCGATACCGATATTATTGTGGCTTCGGTAAAAGCCTACCTCGATGCGTTGAATATTCTGCACAGTGATAAACAGCGCGCCCACCCCCAGCGAGAAGGCGTATAATCCGGAAAACCATAAGGAATCGCGACCAGTCGATGAGTGCACAAATCCGCCAGCAGTACCTGCAAGCGATGGGAATTCGCTGCTACGTGCCGCGTTATGTATTGCCCGCTGCTCGGCCCTCCGGGCAGGCAGAATGGGTCGCGGCGAATGATACTGCGGCCGTGGCGGAGGCCGATGCACCCGCGCCATCGCAAATTGAGCCGGCCCCGGCCGAGATGCGCAGTGGCACTGCACTGATCGACCAGGCCGCGCGCCTGCTAAAAGAGGAATCCCGGGGGAGTGCCCGCCACGCCCTTGATGGTTTGCTTGGCGAAAACGAGTCACACAAGCCCAAACCTGTCGCACCGCCGAAGCCCTCTGCCGCAGCGACGGCCAGTGACGATAGCCCGTGCCGCTTTACGGCAACTATTGTCGATTGCGGCTTTGGTTTGCGTTGCGTGGCAGATACGAGCAAGGGGCCAATGTCGGTGCCTGCCAAGCGCTTGTTAGCCAATATCGCGCGGGCCTGTCACCGTGAACTCGGTGCAGAGGCGCCGTTGGCGATGAGCGCCGAAGAGTTTGTGTGGCCCCTGTTGACCATTCCCGGTTTGCAGCAAGGCGAAGTCGAAGCCCGCGACGCCCTCAGTGCGCGGCTGGCCCGCAGTGAGACAGTGCCGTTGCGCCATGTGCTGATACTGGGTAGCGCACTGCGTTGCTACGTCAGTGATGACGTGCTGACTGAGGCAGGGGTGACGTTGATCCAGGGGGATGACCTCGACGAGCTGATGGCAAACCCCCGGAGCAAAGCCCGGCTTTGGGCGCAATTGCGTACCTGCCGGTTCGGATAATTGCCTCGCCTCCTATGAAAATGGTCCCCCTCGAAATCCGCGATTTGGCGGAGTGCATCCAGCTGAGTCAGCGCAGTGACCCGTTCAGCTGGCCTGATGATATCTGGCGGCGCAGCCTGCGCGACGATCACTGTCTTGGTCTGGTCGTTGGTGGCGAGCTTCTCGCCGTTGCCGCGTTTTCGTTGGTGCTGGACGAGCTGAGCCTGTTGAATGTAGTGGTCGACCGCAGTGCTCGACGCCAGGGGCTTGGCCGTCAGTTATTGATCGAGGGTGTTGAGTGGATGCAGCAGTTTGGCGCGCTGCGCTGTGTACTGGAAGTGCGGGTCTCCAATAGCTCGGCGATAGCGCTCTACCGCTCGCTGGGCTTTGCTGAGGACGGCATTCGGAAAAACTATTACCCGCTTGAGGGTGGCCGCGAAAACGCGCTGCTGATGTCTGCGGACTTGCCGCTGGCGGTGGATTAACAAACAGGATCTCGATATGCAGGAAATAGAAAGCGATTGGTGGTTTATCGATCTGCCGGAACAATGGTTCAGTGAGCAGGATGATGACAGCATACTGATTTTCGACGAGGACGAGTTGGGTTGTATCTGCCTGAGCACCCTCGAGGCAGAGCCGGGTGCCATGGCCGGGGCCGACGCGGTGAAGGGCTTGATCAACAGTGTTGGTCATTCAATGGCGGCGGGGAAGCCCTGCACGATCGGTGAAGATTGGCGGGGCTGGGAGTTTGAGACGGTTGAAGAGGGGGATTACATCCGTGAGTGGTATCTGTACGGCCCCAATCACCTGCTGCTGATTACCTATTCCTGTGCGGAAGACGACCGGGATATGGACCGCAGCGCGGTTGAGGAAATACTCGATACATTAAGAGTAAAGGCTTAGGCAATAAGCAGTTATGCGCGATGTGTCGGATTTGTGACATGGTTCCTTTGTTCGGAAAGGTGAATGCGCGCACACTTCGGCGCGAAGCCCTGTGCTACGGTGTCACTAAATCCACACGTTAGAGTAGATAACAATGAGAAGACTGCTTTCTCTCGTCGCGGTATTATGTTTTTCATCCCTGTCCGTCGCCGCGGAGAGTAACGATAACGGACCCGCTTTAAAGCTTGCATCGGTCAGTGCTCTGGCCATGGATGCTGAGTCCGGTGAAGTTCTTTATCAAAAGCACTCGAATATTCGTATGCCCATCGCGTCGCTTACCAAGGTGATGACGGCGATGGTGGTATTGGATGCAAAGCAGTCACTGCGGGAAAAAATCCGCTTCCAGGAGCGGGATCGTAAGTCGATCAATCACTATTTCTCGCGGATTCGCCTCGGCTCTGAAATTTCCCGTGGTGAGGCGATGCGGCTGGCATTGATGTCGTCGGAAAATCTTGCGGCGGCAGCGCTGGCGAATAACTATCCCGGCGGCGAGGAAAAGTTCGTCGAGGCAATGAACAGCAAGGCGGCGGCACTGGGTATGAAAAATACCCGTTTTGTCGACAGCAGTGGCCTGTCGCCCCGCAATGTTTCCACCGCTGCGGACCTGTCGCGCATGGTAGCGGCGGCAGCGAAATACCCGGAAATTCACGAGTACTCAACTACCCCGTTGCATACCGCACACTTTTCCCGCCCGGGCTACAAGCTGGCTTATGTCAACACCAACCCCTTACTGCGCTATGAGCGTTGGCAGGCGGATGTCAGCAAAACCGGTTACCTCGACCTCGCCGGCCGCTGCTTGATTATGCAAACTGAAATCGATGGCCGCGCAGTAGTGCTGGTGATGCTGGATTCCTACGGCAAACGCAGCCCCATCGGCGATGCCGGACGTATCAAGCGCTGGATCGAAACCGGCGAAACCGGACGTGTTAGCGCCGTTGCCAGCAATTACTCCCGCAACAAGTTGATGGGCTATATGGCAGGGAATGCTACAGCGCAGCTAAGCGTTAACTAGTCCCGCTGCTCACCACAATAAAAAGCCCGCTTCTGCGGGCTTTTTTGATTCTGCGGTAGTGCGGTAGTGGATAGGAGGCTTGTTTGGTCCACAGGCACTAATCGGGTCATTGCCGTAATGTTTCGCTTCAATTACAGCAATAAGTTTTGGCGCAAGGTCTATTCGCTGGTGGTCTTTGATTGCTGTCTGATACTCGATGAACGGCTGACCAAGCAGTCCTGTAGCCGCTTTGGCTTCAGTGCCAGCCGCTGCACCTGAGTTTTCAATGACGGTAAGGCGCTCCACCGCTATCAGCGATTCGACAGCGGTTCATTCCCTTAGCTGATATGGCCGGTGACCCTCACCCGGCGGCTGCTGGGGGCGCTGGTGTCGGCTTTCGCGGCTTCGCGTCGTTTGATCTCGGTATCGATCAGGTTTTTCAGGGCGATAATCAAGCCGGTGAAAATAAAGGCGCCAGGGGGAAGAATGGCCACCAGAAACTCGGTGTAGTCGTCGAATAGCACGATTTTCCAGTTTGCCGCAGACTCACCAAAGAGCAGGTCCATATTGGCAAAGATCGCACCGGTGCCGACCACTTCACGCATGGCCCCCAGCAGTATGAGTACCACGGCAAAGCCGCAACCCATAATAAAACCGTCGTACATGGAAGGCAGCAGGGGGTTTTTACTGGCAAAGGCGTCCGCTCGTCCGAGAATAACGCAGTTGGTCGTAATCAGCGGCAGGAAAATCCCCAGAATCTGGAACAGCTCGTAGGCAAAAGCCTGCATCAGCAGTTCGATACAGGTAACCGCTGCGGCAATAATCATTACAAAGGCGGGAAGGCGCACCGCGTCCGAGGTGATATTGCGGATCAGTGAAACGCAGGTGTTGGAGACGGTTAGCACGAAGATAGTGGCCAGGGCCATGCCGATGGCGTTAATGACCGAGCCGGTCACCGCCAGTAATGGACACAGTCCCAGTAGCTGAACAATGGCTGGGTTGTTCTTCCACAGCCCGTTCAGGGATATGTCGCGATAGCTGGTCTCACTCATGGTGATCTTCCTCGTTTAACAGGGCCGTGCGGTGGCTGGCGAAATACCGGAGACTGCGATGGACCGCCTCGGTAACCGCACGGGGCGTAATGGTAGCGCCGGTAAACTGGTCGAAAATGCCGCCGTCTTTCTTCACTGCCCACTTTGCCGTATCGGGATCAGTCAGGCTACGGCCGATAAAGCCGTCTACCCAACGGCTTTTTTTGTAATCGACCTTGTCGCCCAGTCCCGGAGTTTCCCTGTGGCTGAGCACCCGCACACCAGCGATATTCCCATCGCGATAGATACCCACAATCAGGTCAATGTCGCCGGTATAGCCGTCTCTGGCGGTGGCGGGCAGGATGACGGCAATGACGTCGCCGTTTTCGTTTCGGGCGCGATAGGCACTGCGCGGGCCGCGCAGGCCCAGCAACTCGCTGTCGTCTATCAACAGGCTGTCATCGAGCATGCTGTTGCTGTGCTGCTCCCGGGGAATGACTTCCAGCAGGGCGCGTTCTTCCGCAGCGCGGATATTATCCAGTACTCGCTGCTGGGTAGACAGATAGGTGGCCGCGATAACCCCGGTGGTCACAATGGCAAACACTCCGAGCAGGAGGCTGTTTTTACTGATGGACTGACCCAGCATCAGGACTTCTCCCTGTTCTGGCGCGGCTTGTGACCATAGGTGCGCGGTTGGGTGTAGTGGTCGATAAAGGGTGCGGCGAAATTCATTAACAACACCGCGAAGGCCACCGCATCGGGGTAGTTTCCCCAGCTGCGAATGGTGTACACCAGAATGCCGATTACGGCGCCATAGAACACGCGGCCACGGTTGGATACCGCAGAGGTCACCGGATCGGTAACAATAAAAAACGCGCCGAACATGGTCGCACCGCTGAGCAGGTGGAACAGAGGCGAGCCGCCCGAGGCGGAGCTGCCGCCATCGTAGAACAGCGCCGCTATTACCGTCAGACTGGCGAGCATGCTCACCGGTGCGTGCCAGGTAAACACGCGGCGATACAGTAAATAGAGGCCACCCAGAAGAAAGCCAACGTTGGCCCACTCCCAGCCCAGCCCGGCAAACTGGCCAAACTGGGGAGACTGCGCCCAGAGATCGTCCAGTAACAGCGCGTCGTTTTGTTTCAGCAGGTCGAGGGGGGTGGCCATGGTGACCGCGTCGAACTGTGTACTGGCAGCGCCCAGGCTGCGTAGCAGGGCGTCGATGGGGCCGGGAAGCTCAGCAACGCTGATAGCGCCCCTTGGAGCCAGCCAATTGGTCATATCCACCGGAAAGGAAATCAGCAGTAACACATAGGCTGCCATCGCGGGGTTAAAGGGGTTGTAGCCCATGCCGCCGTACATGTGCTTGCAAATAAGAATGGCGAAGCCTATGCCAACCGCAATCAACCACACCGGGGCCGCCGGCGGCAGGGCTATGGCGAGTAGAAAAGCGGTCACCAGGGCGCTGCAATCACTCAGATAAAAGGCCAGTGGTCGGCGGCGAAGCTTCAGGGCCAGAGCTTCGAACGCCAGGGCAAACAGGCTGGCCCAAAGTATATTGACCAATGTGCCAAAGCCGAAAAACCAGGTCAGACTCACAATGCCGGGAAGGGTGGCAAGGAGTACCAGGCGCATCACCCGGGGCGTGCTCATCGGCCCGTGGGCGTGGGGGGAGCTCAGTTTCAGAAAGGCCATGTCAGTTTTCTTCCTCGCGCAGGGCAGCTAACGCCTGCTCCGCAGCAGTCAGCTTGTCGCGCATTTTGTCCAGACTGGTTGCCAGAATCTCGGCATTGTCGTCGCCGCTTTCCTGGGCGGCGCGCAATTTTGCCGCGGTTTTTTCGACCCGTGCCTGGAGTGAGGCGATATTCTTTTCCGCTTTTTCCCGCTCGCTCATGCCTGCGGACTCGGCCCGTGCGGCCATTGCTCTGGCGATGGCCTGGGCTGCAGGATCGTCCTCCACTGGCGTTGCCGGCGTGGCGGTTGTCGGGGTGATCGCGGCTAACTCAGCGCGCAGTGCGTCCAGTTTTTCCTGGGTCTTGGTGACGGCGGTGGCGAATGCGTCGGCCTTGTCGTCGCCATTGGCCTTGGCCGTTGCCAGCTTGTCCTGAGCGGCGGCCAGGCGTTTTTCGGTGCTGGCGATTTGAGCAGTGATGCGTTGGGTTTTTTCCTGCTCGCTTTCAGCGGGGGCCTGGCCACTGCGCTTGGCCTGTGCCCTTGCGATGGCTGCAGCGGCGGGGTCGTCCGTCGGCGCCGCACCATCGGTGCTGGACTTTAATTCGTCCAACTCTTTTTGGGTTGCCGCGAGCTTTGCGGAGGTTTTTTCCACCGCGGTTCTGAACGCGGCAATATTGTCGTCGTTATTGCCTTCCGCCTGGGCAAGTTTTTCCTGGGCTGCGGCCAACCGCTTGGTGGTAGAGGCGAGTAGCTTTTCCAGACGCTGTTGTTTTTCTTCCCGCGTCTCTTCCACTGCAGTGCCATTGCGCGCCGCCTGAGCCCTGGCAATAGCTGCCTGGGCAGGGTCGGCGTCGCCGGATTTTTTGGCCTGGCTGCGGGCGATCGCTGCCTGAATAATATCTTGCTTACTGTCGCCCTTGACGGCTTCTGCTTGTCTGGCCTTGGCGGCTTCTAGGCGTGCCTTGCGCTTGGCTTCTTTCTCGGCGGCTTCCCGCTCAATACGGGCCTGCCGGGCTTCGAAACGTTCCTTGGAGCGCTCAGCCTTGATTTTGTCCTGCTGTGCCTGGCGTATTTCTGCCTTCGAGGCTCGGTAGTATTGCACCAGTGGAATATGGCTCGGGCAGGCGTAGGAACAGGCGCCGCACTCAATGCAGTCGAACAGGTTGTGCTCTTCCAGCTTGTCGTGCTCCTGAGCCCGTGAGAACCAGTACATTTGCTGGGGCAGCAGAGAGACCGGGCAGACCTCGGCACACATACCGCAGCGGATACAGGCCTGGGCCGGTGGTGGTGGCGGCAATTCTTCAACAGTCGGAGCGAGGATGCAGTTGGTGGTTTTGACCACCGGTACGGCGGTGTCCTGCAGGGTATAGCCCATCATCGGGCCGCCCATGATAAGGCGAATGCAATCACTGGCGTTAAAGGCGCTTTGATCCAGCAGGTATTGCACCGGCGTGCCCAGTAAGACCTCGTAGTTGCGGGGTGAGCCACAGGCGTTGCCGGTGACGGTGGTCACTCGGGAAATCAGCGGTTCGCCGTGGTTTACTGCGCGATAAATCGCCTGTGCGGTGCCGATGTTCTGGCAGACAATGCCAACGTCAGAGGGCAGGCCGCCAGAGGGCACCTCCTTGCCGGTAAGAATCTGGATCAGTTGTTTTTCGCCCCCTGAGGGATACTTGGTGGGGAAGCTGACGATCTCTATACCGGTGCCTTCGGCAGCGGCACGCATGGCGGCGATGGCCTCGGGCTTGTTGTCTTCGATGCCGATCAGGGTTTCCTGTGGCTCGATCAAATGGCGGAGAATCTCGGCGCCGGCGATGATCTGACCGGCCCGTTCGCGCATCAGAATATCGTCAGCGGTAATATAGGGTTCGCACTCCGTGCCATTGAGAATCAGGGTTTGTATCGGCTTGTCCTGGCCGCCGCTCAGTTTTACCGCCGAGGGGAAGCCCGCCCCGCCCATGCCGGCAATACCGGCTTCGCGTATTGTCGAGATCAATGTGTTTTTATCGACGGCGGTATAGTCGCTGATGCCCTGGTGATTGACCCACTCATCCTGGCCGTCGCTGTTGATGATAATGCAGGGTGCGCTCATGCCCGAAGGGTGGGGAATAACCCGTGGCTCGATGGCCACCACGGTGCCCGATGTGGGGGCGTGGACCGGGGCGCTGACGAAACCCTTGGCCTCGGCTATCTTTTGGCCCTTCAGCACCCGATCGCCAACACTGACCACTGGGGCTGCGGGGGCACCGATATGCTGTGACAGTGGCAGAATAAGTTGGGCGGGAATACCCGCCGGGCGAATGGGCTCACCCAGAGACTGGAGTTTGTTTTCCGGGGGATGGATGCCGCCGTGGATGTCCCGAATTTGTATCATAATCGTCATTACCTGTTGCGCGGGTCTGCGCTCCCCCGGTTCAAGCCGCTGCCGATGGCTTGGCAGATGGCCGGTCCGAGGCGATGATGTCTTCCGTGGCAGCGGGTTTGTCCCAGTGCCAGGTCTGTAACGTGGTTTCGATGGGGCGCATTTCTATGCAATCCACCGGGCAGGGCTCTACGCACAGGTCGCAGCCGGTACATTCACTGGCGATAACGGTGTGCATGTGTTTCGCGGAGCCGAGGATGGCGTCAACCGGGCAGGCCTGTATGCATTTGGTACAGCCGATACACTCATCTTCCCGAATATAGGCTACCGAGGGCACGGACTCTTCCACGGCGTCCAGTGGCTTCGCTTCGACCCCCAGGAGGTCGGCCAGGGCGGCAATGGTCGCCTCGCCACCGGGTGGACATTTGTTGATGTCGTCACCATTGGCAATCGCCTCGGCGTAGGGACGGCAGCCGGGGTAGCCGCACTGACCACACTGGGTCTGGGGCAGCAGCGATTCGACCTGGTCGGCAATCGGGTCGCCCTCGGTTTTGAATTTGACCGAGGCAAAACCCAGCAGGGCACCGAAGACGAGGCCGAGACTGACCAGGGCGAGAACGGCGGCGGCGAAGGGGTGTTGGCTGATAAGTTCGATCATGGCGCGGCTCCTATACCAGTCCGGCGAAGCCCATGAAGGCGAGGGACATCAAACCGGCGGTAACCATGCCAACCGCGGCGCCTTTAAAGGGAACAGGCACGTCGGCGGCGGCAATGCGCTCGCGCATGGCGGCAAACAGGACCAACACCATGGAAAATCCCGCGGCGGCGCCAAACCCGTAGAGGGCAGACTCTACAAAGCTGTGTTCCTTGTTGATATTGAGCAGGGCGACACCCAGCACTGCGCAGTTGGTGGTAATCAAAGGCAGAAACACACCGAGTACCTTGTAGAGCATAGGGCTGGTTTTGCGTACCACCATTTCAGTGAACTGTACTACGACGGCGATGACCAGAATAAAGGTAATGGTGCGCAGATACTCCAGCCCCAGTGGCTGCAGCAGCCACTCGTAGGTCATCCAGCTGCAAATCGATGCCAGAGTCAGTACGAAAGTCGTCGCACTGGACATGCCGATGGCGGTTTCCAGTTTGCTGGACACGCCCATAAAGGGGCACAGCCCGAGAAACTGGACCAGCACAAAGTTGTTGACCAAAATCGCGCCGAGCAGAAGTATTGTGTAGTCCGCAAACAAAGCCGATGCCTCTATTGCATAGAATCCGGCCGCCGCAATCGGCAGCCGGTGGGAAATAGCGAGATGCTATTTTATTTCGATCAGGTGTTCAATTAAAAACGAGTTAATCCTGAATCGTTTATCGGTTTTGCCGATAAATGACTACTGGATCTTCATGCCGGGCTGGGCGCCGTTGTCGGGGCTCAACAGGAAAATCTCCTTGCCGCCTGGCCCGGCCGCCAGCACCATGCCTTCGGAAACGCCGAAGCGCATTTTACGCGGTGCGAGGTTGGCCACCATTACCGTGAGTTTGCCCACCAGTTGCTCGGGGGCGTACGCGGATTTTATCCCGGCGAATACCTGCTTTTCACCCAGCTCGCCGAGGCTGAGGGTGAGTTGCAGCAACTTGTCGGCGCCCTCGACGTGTTCGGCTTTGACAATCAGTGCCGCGCGCAGGTCAACCTTGGCGAAGTCGGGAAACTCTATCGTTTCTCCCAGAGCCGGTTCGTCCCCGGCTTTTTTACCTTGTTTGGCGGCGGGTTGCGGAGCGGCGGCAGCGCTGGTGTCGCTGCTGTCGTCAACCATTGCCTGAACCTTATCCGGATCGACGCGGGACATCATCGCCTTGAAGTTTTCGATGGGGTGGTCGAGTAAGGGTTCAATCGGTCCTGACCAGTCCAGCGGGGCGTTGAAGAAGCTGGCAACCTGCTCGGCCAGCTCCGGTAGCACCGGTGCCAGGTAGGTGCTCAGGGCACGGAAACAGTTCAGACACTGGGAGGCGACCGCAGCGGCCTGAATGGCGCCGCCGTCCTCTTTGGCCAGCTTCCATGGTTCAGAGGCGTCAAAATATTCATTGGTGGCGTCGGCCAGCGCCATGATTTCGCGTACGGCTTTGCCGTAGTCGCGGCGCTCGAAGTGTTCGGCAATGCCTTCGCTGGCGGCGACCACCTGCTGCCACAACTCGGGTTTATGCAGCTCGGCGCTCAGGCGCCCATTATTGCCCTTGTGCACGAATTTGGCGCTGCGGCTGGCAATATTGATGAGCTTGCCGATCAGGTCGGAGTTAACCCGCTTGGTAAAGTCTTCCAGGTTGAGGTCGATATCATCGACGGCGCCGGACAGCTTGGCGGCAAAATAGTAGCGCAGGTACTGGGCCGGCAGGTGTTTGAGATAGGTCTCGGCCTTGATGAAGGTGCCCCGGGATTTGGACATCTTCTTGCCGTTGACCGTCAGAAAGCCGTGGGCGTAAATCGCCGTGGGCTGACGGAAGCCGGCGGAGTCCAGCATGGCGGGCCAGAACAGTCCGTGGAAATTGATAATATCCTTGCCGATAAAATGGTAGAGCTCGGCAGTGGAGTCCTTGCCCCAGTAATCGTTGAAATTCAATCCTTCCCGTTCGCACCAGTTGGCGCAGCTGGCCATATAGCCGATGGGCGCATCCAGCCATACATAAAAGTATTTGCCGGGGGCACCGGGAATTTCGAAGCCGAAGTAGGGCGCATCCCGGGAAATATCCCAGCTGTGCAGCCCGGCGTCGAGCCATTCGCTCAGTTTATTGGCGATCTGGGGTTGCAGGGCATCGCTGCGGGTCCAGTCGCGCAGCAGTCCCTCGAACTCGGCGAGCTTGAAGAAGTAGTGGGTGGAGGTCTTTTCCACGGGGGTGGCGCCGGAAATGGCCGAGCGCGGGTTGATCAGGTCGGCGGGGGTATAGGTCGCACCGCAAGCCTCGCAGTTGTCGCCGTACTGGTCTTCGGCCTTGCACTTGGGACAGCTGCCCTTGATGTAGCGGTCGGCCAGAAACAGTTCCTTTTCCGGATCGAACAATTGCTGGATGTCCCGGCGTTCGATATGGCCGTTGGCGTCCAGACGCCGGTAGATTTCTTCTGAGTAGTGGCGACACTCGTCGGAATGGGTGCTGTAGTAGTTGTCGAAGTTGATCAGAAAGCCCGCAAGATCGCGCTCGTGCTCGGCTTTTACTCTGGCGATCTGTTCTTCAGGGGTGATGCCCAGTTTTTCTGCGGTGAGCATAATGGCGGTGCCGTGGGCGTCGTCGGCGCAGAGATAGGCGCACTGGTGGCCGCGCAGATTCTGAAAGCGAACCCATATATCTGTCTGGATCGACTCCAGCAGGTGGCCGAGGTGCAGTGGGCCATTGGCATAGGGAAGAGCGCTGGTAACCAAAATCTTGCGTGGCATGACAATCCTTTAGCGGTAACGATGGGCGGTCTGGCGGCCAGGAGCGTTGTCCGGCCCCGCACAGGGTGTTAAGTCGTTCAGGTTTTGAGGCGCGTTACTATAGCGGTTTTGCGCTGTGAACGCACTTGTTGCGGCGTTGTGACCGAACTGTCGGCGGCGTATACTCGCGGGCTTCGCATGAAATCACGTTTTGTATCAAGCCGGAAGACAGAGGGATCACTGTGACGACACAACAGGCAATAGAACAGTGTGTATTGGCGGCGGTGCTGCCCGGGCAAAGTCAGCCGCTGTCAGTGTTGGGCAAGGTCCTGCGCGCGGATAGCGATACCTGCGCGATTGAGCTGGGCTTCCCGGCAAAAAGTCGCCAGCGGGAGTATGAGCAGTTTTTGCAGGCTCAGCTGCGGGAAATAGGCAGTCAGGCCTCGGTGAGTGTGAGCTGGAAGGTAGCCGCTCATGTCAGCCAGCAAAAAATCCAGAATCTGGAAAATGTCCGCAATATTATCGCCGTTGCCTCGGGCAAGGGGGGGGTGGGCAAATCCACCACATCGGTGAATCTTGCGTTGGCACTGGCCGCTGAGGGCGCACGGGTGGGTATTCTCGACGCGGATATCTACGGCCCCAGCCTGCAGATGATGTTGGGAGTCGCCGAGGGCGTGCGGCCGAAGCAGTATGGCACCCACTATCTGTTGCCGATTGAGGCCCATGGAATACAGTCGATGTCGATGGGCTATCTGGTTACTGAAAAAACGCCGATGGTGTGGCGGGGGCCGATGGCCACCGGCGCGTTGCAACAACTGCTTTATCAGACTTATTGGCAGGATCTGGATTATCTGATTGTCGATATGCCGCCGGGAACCGGGGATATTCAGCTGACCCTGTCGCAGAAGGTGCCCATAGCCGGCGCGGTAGTCGTTACAACGCCCCAGGATATCGCCCTGCTGGATGCGAAAAAAGGTATCGAAATGTTTGCCAAGGTGTCGGTGCCGGTATTGGGGGTGGTCGAGAATATGGCGGTTCATGTCTGCCGCCAGTGCGGGCACCACGAGCATATCTTTGGTCAGGGCGGCGCCCAGAGTATCGCCGCAGATTACGGGGTGAAAGTGCTTGGCGCACTGCCGTTGTCGTTGCAGATTCGCGAACAGGCTGACTGCGGTGTGCCGGTTATGGTCGCAGAGCCCAACGGCGAAGCCGCGCAGCTCTATCGCGGCGCGGCGCTGGCAATGGCCGCTGAATTGGTGACGCGCGCGGCTACCGCAGAGGCGGCCCCGCAAATTTCTATCAGCGACGATTAATCACAGGACAAGCTGCGTGCCTCAACGGCGCAGCAAGAGGAAGATATGTCAATAAAATCGGATAAGTGGATTCGCCGGATGGCGGAGAACGAGGGCATGATAGAGCCCTTTGAGCCAGGCCAGATGCGCGAGCGCGATGGCAGTAAGATTATTTCCTATGGCACCTCCAGCTACGGCTACGATGTGCGGTGTGCCAATGAGTTCAAGGTGTTTACCAATACCTATTCGGCAACGGTCGATCCCAAGGCCTTCGACGAGAAGAGCTTTGTGAACTTCACTGGCGATCATTGCATTATTCCGCCCAATTCCTTTGCACTGGCCCGCACCGTGGAGTACTTTCGGATTCCCCGCAGCGTACTGACGGTGTGCCTGGGTAAGTCTACTTACGCCCGCTGCGGCATTATTGTTAACGTCACCCCGCTGGAGCCTGAGTGGGAGGGTCACGTGACTCTGGAATTTTCCAATACCACAACGCTGCCCGCCAAGATCTACGCCAACGAAGGGGTGGCGCAGATGCTGTTCTTTGAATCAGACGAGATCTGTGAAGTGAGTTACCGGGATCGCGGAGGCAAGTACCAGGGGCAGACCGGCGTTACCCTGCCCAAGACCTGAGTTACCACTGCTGGGCGAGGGCGGGGCGAATGTCGGCCTTGAGGATTTCGAGCGAAAAGTTGTCGTCGTCTTCAACCTGCTCCATTTTGACGATCAGGTAGTTCAACTCCGGCGCCATCCAGATAAAGGTTTCGCTGCTGCTACCCTCACGGTGGCGGCGCAATTTCACTGTGTCGAAGTTGCCCAGTGCGGTTTCGACCGATTCCTCGCCCAATTTCTCGATGCGATAGGTTTTGATCTTGCCGTTGCTGATAATGGTCTGCTCGATATGGCCGTTATCGTCGAAACTACCCGCCAACAGCTGCTGACGAAGCTGCAATTGCGAGCTGAGCTGATCGGTATAGTTGTCCTTGAGTTCAAAGGACCAGGGTTTGCGGGCCTTCTTGTCAGCGACGGTATTGCGCTGCCAATCGAAACGAATCCGCTGGTTACGCTTGCTGCTGACGCTGTTTTCGTAGTCGTAGCGCAGTGGTCGCAACCCGCTGTCCGTGGTTTCGATCAGGGCTTCTTCATCGACTTTCAGAAAGAATATTCTGGCGTTCTGGCTGAGCACCCAGTGTTCGCCTCGCCGAGCAAGCTCCCGCTTGGCGACGGTGCTGAGACCGTTATGGCTGATTTGGTATTCCGCGCGATAGGGGTGAAGGGGGATTGGGGGCGTCGCCTCCGGGCTTGCCACAGTATCGCCCATGGCGGCAGAAGAGAGGCTGAATATTAGCCAGGCCGTAAGGCTACGAATCAGAGTATGGGAAGCCGCTTTCCGGTAATGCTTGGTCATCGAGTACCGCCTTGGATCCAGTCAGGGACAATCTACCTTCGGCGAACCAGCGGGCCGCCAGTGGGTAGATCCGATGTTCTTTGGACAAGACTTTCTGTGCAAGGGTTTCCGCAGTATCGCCGCTATTTATTGGTACTTTTGCCTGAATGATCGGCGGGCCGCCGTCCAGCTCTTCGGTGACGAAGTGCACCGTGGCGCCGGCCTCGCTGTCGCCGGCGTCGATGGCGCGCTGGTGGGTGCGCAGCCCCGGGTACTTGGGAAGCAGGGATGGGTGGATGTTTATCAGCCGTCCGCGGTAGTGTTTAACAAAGTCCGCGGTCAATATTCGCATAAACCCGGCGAGAATCACCAGGTCGGGGTGGAATGTGTCGATTTCTGTACGCAGGGCGAGGTCGAAACTATCCCGGCTGTCGAAGTCAGTATGGTTGATGCAGCGTGTGGCAATGCCCGCTTCGGCGGCGCGTTGCAGGCCTCCGGCCTCGGGTTTGTTGCTGAACACGGCGGCGATACTGCCGCCGCCCAGTTCATCGCGGGCGGCGCAGTCAATCAGCGACTGCAAGTTCGAGCCACCGCCGGATATCAGTACTACAATACGACAGGGCATCGCCGTTACAGGCCTTTCAGCTCTACGCGCTCGTCGCCGTCTTCTGCCATTTCAATCTGGCCGATGACTGTGGCCGTCTCATTGTGCTGCTTGAGCATGTCGATAATGCCCTCAGCATCGCCCTGTGGCACGGCCATGACCATGCCGATACCGCAGTTGAAGGTGCGGTACATCTCGCGATCCTCAACGTTGCCCTCAACCTGAAGCCAGTCAAAAATGGCGGGCTGCTGCCAGCTGCGGGTGTCGATCACGGCCTTGGTGTTGGGGGGGAGTACTCGGGGAATATTTTCCAGCAGGCCACCGCCGGTGATATGGGCGAGGGCATTTACCTGAAACTGCTTGATGATATTCAGTATCGGTTTGATGTAGATGCGCGTTGGTGCCAGCAGGGTTTTGCCCAGGGTACTGTCGCCGAAGGCGCTGTCCAGTGGCACTTCGCTGCGCTCGACAATTTTTCGCACCAGCGAATAACCGTTGGAGTGCGGGCCAGAACTGCCAACCCCGATCAATACATCGCCGATGCGTACGGAGCTGCCATCGATGATCTTCGATTTTTCCACCACGCCGACACAAAAGCCGGCCAGGTCGTAGTCTTCGCCTTCGTACATGCCGGGCATTTCCGCGGTTTCACCACCGACCAATGCGCAGCCAGCCATTTCACAGCCTGCACCAATGCCGGTGACAACGCTGGCGGCGATATCGACATTGAGTTTGCCGGTTGCATAATAGTCGAGGAAGAACAGCGGTTCTGCGCCCGTGACCAGCAGGTCGTTGACACACATGGCAACCAGGTCGATGCCAATGCTGTCGTGAATGCCCAGATCCATGGCGAGGCGGAGCTTGGTGCCAACGCCGTCGGTGCCGGATACCAATACCGGCTCGTTGTAGCCGCTGGGTAGCTGGCACAGGGCGCCGAAACCGCCGAGTCCGCTCATGACTTCGGGGCGACGGGTGCGTTTGGCGACGTCCTTGATGCGATCGACAAGTGCGTCACCTGCGTCGATATCGACACCGGCGTCTTTATAACTCAGGCTGGTTTTTTTGGAATCGGTCATAGTGCTGGGCAGTCCTCTGTGAGGGCGCTATTCTAGGGCTTGCCAAAGCTAATTGAAATACCGCATGTTGTGCTGATTTCACGCTGAGCGGAGTGGAAGGGCTATAGATAGCGGTGGGCCTGCGATTGGCAGCGGTGTATCGCCCGGAAAGTTTATAGTGTTTGCCGCCGTCGGAGGATGACAATTTGTGCGATGTGAGCTCGCCGGGGTGCTGTGGGGTTAGGGCTGTCGCCCGAGGCTTGCTACACTACGGCCCGGAATGTCTGTGATGGGAGTTTAACAAGGTGGTTAGAGCTTTTTTTCGTACCCTGGTGGTGGCGTGGTGTCTCGGCGGTGCGACGGCGTCGTTGGCGGGTACGGTTGCTGGGCTATACGATGCGCAGTATCCCGTGACAGAGCAGTCGGCACAGTCCCTTAAGCAGGCCGCCGCCGCGGGCCTGGAGGAAGTGTTTGTGCGAGTGTCGGGGCGGCGGGATGTGCGCGAACACCCGGCGATCATCTCGGCGCTGGCGGCTCCCGAGCCATTTTTGACCCGGTATCGTTATCAGCGGGCGAATAGTGATCAGGGTGAAGGGTTGTTGGTTGATATGAGTTTCGCCCCGGGTCAGGTAAACGCCGTGTTGCAGTCGGCCTTTCTGCCTGTATGGTCGGCGAACCGGCCCGAAGTGATTGTTTGGCTGGTGGTGGATACCGCCGCCGGTCGCAACTTTGTTGCTGCGGGGGCTGATCCCCGGGTTGAGGCAGAGCTGCAGGCGCAGGCACAGCGGCGTGGCCTGGCGCTTCAATTTCCCCTCTTTGATCTGGTCGATGCGGCCAATCTGACCACCGATCAGGTGTGGCAGATGTCCATCGAGGATGTCAAAGCCGCCTCTGAACGCTACTCGCCCCCCTATGTGCTGATGGGTCGGGCGTCGGAATTCTCGACCGGGCAATGGGTGGCGAGTTGGGTGTTATTGAGTGAAGACGGGTACTCGCGTCTCGACAGTCAAGGGCAAAACTCCGAGGAAATGCTCAGCCCGGTGGTGGACTTGATCGCCGATATTCAGGGCCGTCGCTACGCGGCAGTGGCTGGTGGGCAGCGCTCGGGGAATACGCTGATCCATATCGGTGGGGTTGATAATTTTAGCGAGTACGCGCATCTGCTCTCCTATATGGAAGGTCTGGCCATGGTTGAACACGCCAATGCGGTGTGGTTGGACGGCGCGGAGCTGGTCATGGAGCTGGTGCTGAAGGATGACGTCGAGAAGGTGCGGCGGTATCTGGCGCTGGATGGGCGCCTGCGGGAAGTGCAGAATGCGAGCGGAGCAATAACCCCGATGGCAGTCCAATCCTACTATCTCTGGCAGGGTAGAAAATGACCATCAACAGCCGCATGGTGTACAGCGTTGGTGGCGTCATTCTATTGGCGCTGTTGTTCCGTGCACTGAGCCCGATTCTAATGCCCTTTGCGATTGCGGCGGTGCTGGCCTATATGGGCGACCCCCTGGTCGATCGTCTTGAGGAGCGCCGAATTGGCCGCAGCGCGGCGGTGGTTATCGTATTCAGCTGTCTGACGCTTGTCAGTTTGATTATTGTTCTGGTTACCTTGCCGATATTGCTCGATCAGGTGCAGTTGCTGATCACTCGGTTGCACGCCTTTGTACAGTGGTTCCAGGCGGAGGCGTTGCCACAGCTGAGAGCGTTTCTGGATTTGCCTGATCGCGGACAGCCGCCCATCGACTCGGCTAAAGAAGCATTGAGTAAAAACTGGAACGCCGCAGGGGGCGTGTTGCTGTATTTATGGCAAAAGATCAGTGGCTCGAGTATGGCGTTTATCACCTGGATGGCCAATGTGGCGCTGATACCGGTAGTGACGTTCTACCTGCTGCGCGATTGGGACTTGATGACCGCTGCGATCCGCAAATTATTGCCTCGTTCCAGAGAACAGCTGTGCGTTGACCTGGCAACAGAGTGCGATGACATTCTCGGTGCCTTTGCCCGCGGCCAGTTGCTGGTAATGTTGGCGCTGGCGGCAATTTATACCATAGGCCTGTGGGCGGTGGGTGTCGATCTGGCGCTGGTGCTCGGTTTGGTCGCGGGGCTGGCCAGTATTGTGCCGTACCTGGGGTTTTTGGTCGGTATCGTCGCCGCCGGCGTGGCGGCCTACTTCCAGTTTGGGCTGAGTTGGGAACTGCTGGCGGTAGCCGGTGTATTTGGTGTGGGCCAGGTGCTGGAAAGCGTATTGCTGACGCCGACTCTGGTGGGTGACAAGATCGGGCTGCACCCGGTAATGGTGATTTTTGCGGTGCTCGCAGGGGGGCAATTGTTCGGCTTCCTTGGGGTGCTGCTGGCATTGCCGGCAGCGGCGGTTTTCAAGGTGCTGTTCAGTTACTTGCATCAGCGCTATCTCATCAGTCAGTGGTATTCCGAGGGCGGTCTGCCTTTGACGCCAACTGACGAGGAGTCGCTGTCGGAGCCGCGCCAATGACCGCTGAGCAGTTGCCCCTGGCGCTGAGTCTGGATACCGAAGCCACTTTTGATAATTACTATGTTCCGCATTCCCAACAGCTGCTGGTCAGCGAGCTGCGTCGAGCGGCATTGGGTGACGGTGAACAATTTACCCTGCTGTCTGGTGACACCGGGCGCCGCCACCTGTTACAGGCCTGCTGCCATCTGGCAGTATCCAATGAAAAGCTGGCGCGTTATATCCCCCTGGAAGAGGTGATCCATTTTCCCGCCGAAGCAGTATTGGAGGGAGTAGAGGCGCTGGATCTGCTCTGTCTTGATGATCTTGGTGCTGTAGCCGGTAAGGCGGATTGGGAAGTCGCGCTGTTCAACGTCTATAACCGCTGTCTGTCGAGTGGCACATTTCTGGTGCTGGCGGCAGTACAGGCTCCGCAGAGTATGGATGTCGGCTTGGCGGACCTGCGTTCGAGGTTGCAGGGGTTCAGTCGCTACCGATTGGTGGAGATGACCGAGTCGGAGCGCATCAAAGCCTTGCAGCACCGGGCTTTGGAGCGTGGTCTGGGACTTAATGATGCGGTAGCTGAGTATATTTACCGGCGTTGTCAGCGAGACTTCAGCAGCTTGTTCGAAGTGTTAAACGAGCTGGATCGCCATAGTCTGGTGCAGCGTCGGAAGTTGACCATTCCCTTCGTCAGGGAGGTTATGTCGTGGACTTAGTGCAGGCTGATTTTGCTAATCTGTGATACTGGGCTATAAATGAGGAATTGCTCTCGACAGGCCAGAGATAGAAATTTTTTAAAATATTGTGGTAAAGCATGGCCTGTAGTGGTAATTCTAGTTCTGCGAAATTGGAGTTGGTCTACTGGATGCGTATAGTGGGCCGCGGTATATTTACAAAATTTGAGGCCCTAAAGGCCTTAAGCTCGTGTTATTCTTGAATTCAGACGTGCCGCTCAGGCATGGCGAAGGAAGACCAAAGTGATAATTAGGGGGAGTATTATGCGTAAGTTCCTACTGGGCGCGACGGCTACAGCAGTAGCCATGGCTTCGGCGGTAGCGTCAGCGGAAGAAAACAAGTGGTATCTGAACGCCGGTCTCGGCTACCAGTTCATGAGCGAGGAGAGCGATCTTGACGATGCTCCTGTGATTGTACTGAGTATCGAGAACAAGCTGTCAGAAAACTGGGGTGTTGAAGGGATGCTGACCTATGGCACCGCTGACAGCAGCTCGGATAATCCTGACCGCGATGCGGAAGTGATTTTCGGCTCACTGAACATGCTGCGTTACTACGGTGAGCAGAACGGTTTGTCTCCCTATGCGGCGGTGGGTATCGGCCAGGGCGCACTGGAATTTGACGGCGGTCTCGATCAGGAAAGCTATTTCACCCAGTTGAACGCAGGTGGCGGCTTCCGTTATAAACTGCAGGACAACCTGAGCCTGCGTACTGACGCACGTTACTTCTACGCTACTGATACTGATGCCAACGACGTTATCCTGTCGGTGGGTGTAAGCTTCGCGATGGGTCAGAAGTCTTCCTCCAGCATGATGCCAGCTCCCGCTCCCGCTTTGGGGCCCGCTGATGGCGATGCCGACGGTGTTGCGGATACGGTTGACCAGTGCCCCGGCACTCCAGCGGGTATCGCAGTTGATGCCAAAGGCTGTGCGCTGGACAAGGACGGTGACGGCGTTCCCAACTACCGTGACAAGTGCCCGAACACGCCTGCTGGCCGTCAGGTCGATAAATTCGGCTGTAAGTTCGTGCTGAAGCAGACTGAAAGTATCAAACTGCAAGTGAACTTCCCAAGCGGTTCTGCGGTAATTCCTGCGACTCAGCGTGCAGAAGTGGCCAAGGTTGCTGAGTTCATGAAGAAGTTCTCTGGTGTGCGCACTGTGATCGAAGGTCACTCTGACAGCACTGGTGCAGCGTCCTTCAACAAGCAGCTGTCGCAAAAACGTGCTGATGCCGTACGCCTGATGCTGATTAACGAGTTCGGCATTGCTGCCAACCGTTTGAGCGCTATCGGTTACGGCGAAGAGCGTCCGATCGCTGACAACAACACTGCTGCGGGCCGTCTGGCTAACCGTCGCGTTGTTGCAGTAATGGAAGCTGAAGTCGCTAACTAAACTCGAGTGGAAAGAGGTCTGTAAGGGCCTCTTTTTATTTGATCGAAACCCCGGTTATCCGGGGTTTTTTGTGCCTGTAGCGTTTATCTCTTTGGGGTTGGCAGAGTGCTTAGCGAAGACTGGCAAAACACTGGCGCAACTCGTCGACAAAAATTTCCGGCTGCTCAAAGGCCGCGAAATGGCCGCCTTTGGCGGGCTCTCCCCAGTGGATGATATTGTGGTATTTACGTTCCGCCCAAGCCCTTGCCGGGCGAAATATTTCCCGGGGGAACACTGATATCCCCGTAGGCAATGAAATCTCTACACCGCTCATATCGCTAAAGCTTTCCCAGTACAATCTCGCCGACGACGCTCCGCTATTGGTCAGCCAGTAAAGGCTGATATTGTCCAGCATGGCGGTGACCGAGAGTGCGTCTTCCGGGGCGCCGTTATTGTCAGTCCAGCTGTGAAATTTCTCGTAGATCCAGGCAGCCTGGGCGACGGGGGAATCGGCCAGACCGTAGGCCAGCGTCTGCGGACGGGATTTTTGTTGCATGGCATAGGCAGAGTCGTGGTCGAAGTAGTATTGAACATCGGCGAGCGCCTTCTTGTCCCTGTCGCTGAGATTGGCGTGATCCTCTTCGGTGGGCATGGCCAGTGCCATATTCAAGTGTATGCCCATGCACTGTGGGGGCTGGATTTCGCCAATTTTGCTGGTAACACCTGAACCCCAGTCCCCCCCTTGGGCAACGTAGCGGTCGTAACCCAGGCGATCCATCAGTGTGATCCATGCCTGGGCAATGCGTTCCAGCCCCCAGCCGGTTTTTGCCGGTTTGCCGGAAAAGCCGTAGCCGGGCAGGGAGGGTATTACCAGGTGAAAGGCGTCACTCTCGCTGCCACCGTGGGCAGTGGGGTTGACGAGGGGGTCGATAACATTGAGAAATTCGGCGAAGGACCCCGGCCAGCCGTGGGTGAGAATCATTGGCATTGCCTCGGCGTGGGTCGAGCGAATGTGCAGAAAATGAATGTCCAGGCCGTCTATTTCTGTCAAAAATTGTGGATAGCGATTGAGACGTGTTTCAAACTCGCGCCAGTCGTAGTGGTGCAGCCAATGGTTGCACAGTGCTTTGATGCTGGCGAGTGGCACGCCCTGTGACCAGTCGTCAACGGTCTCGGCTTCCGGCCATCGAGTTTGGGTCAGACGTTGTTCAAGATCTTGCAATGCCTGGTCTTCAATGGCGATAGTAAACGGGCGTAGAGATTGTGGCATGATAGTTCCCTGTTTATTGTTGGTGGTCTCATTATATTGGGCGGGCCCTGTGGTTGCAGCGATAGTTTGCAATAGTACGGTGTTTGGCCTGCGCAGATGAAAGGGCAGCACGAAAAAGATGTGCGGACGATTTGAACAGCATTTGGCGGCAATGCAGGAGTGGCGCGGCCTGTTAACCTCCTGGCCGGAACAGTTGCCCATCCGCTTTTCGGTAAAGCCCAGCGAGGCGGCGCTGACACTGTCGGCCGACGGCTGGCGCGACCGGCGCTGGTCGTTGCTTCCACGCTGGTCGCGCCAGCCCAAGGTGAAATTCAGCACGTTTAATGCCCGGGTCGAGGGAGTGGCCGATAAACCTGCGTTTCGGGATGCATGGCGCAGTGGCCAGCGCTGCCTTGTGCCGGTGTCGGCGTATTTTGAATGGACGCAGGGAACGGCTGGCAAGCAGTGCTACCGGGTTTCAAGTGCCCAGCCGATGCTGCTGGCCGGCTTGTGGGAGGTATGGTCGCGGGGCGACCAGCGTGTGGACAGCTTTACCATTTTGACGACGCCTGCGCCGGCATCAATGGCCTGGCTGCATCCGCGTGCTCCTTTGTTACTCGCTCCTGGCGATGTCGACATCTGGTTGCGGGGGGCGGTGGCGCAGGCGGCGGCGATCCTGGGCGGTGAGGCTCCGTACTCCTTGAACGCAGAGCCGCTTGCCGGTCCTGATCAGTGCGAACGGCAGGGCTCTCTATTTCCGTAGCGTTTGTGCCAAATTCAGCGAGCCAACCCGTTAGCGCGCGGCTGAAATGCGGTCATCTTTCGAGTATTTTCCGCTTCTGAGTCACAGCGACACCGGCAGGTGTTTGCCATGATCGGTGCCTGCAAGGAGGCTTGGCTGGCTAGCCCGCAATTTGCTGGCTGATAAATCTCTCGCGTAGTTCTCCGGTGATCGGCGCTGACTTGCCGTCGATCTGGTAGACCATGGTGGTCTCTGCGACGCCGATACACCGGTCTTTCTGGAAGAGGGCCTGAACCATGGAAAAGGAGCTGTTACCAATGTGGCCAATCGCGCTGCCGACGGTGACTGGCTCCGGGAAGCTGCCTTCAGCCAGGTAGCGTAGTGTGATTTCGGCCAGGATCGTGCGGTCGGGCGCCTGGGCGCTGAAATGATCTGGGCGCTGAAACAGGTAGATCAACATATGCGCCCGGGCATTTTCATAGTAGGTGCCGATGGCGCCGTTATTCAGATGCGCATTGGTATCCATGTCGGAGTAGCGGGGCTCTGTGGTGATGACTCGGGGATAGTTGTCCAGAATCAGGTGTTTGGGATCAATGGGAGTAGGCACGTTGTGGGCGTCCTTGAATCAGTTGTTGTGAGCCAATGCGCACCGCTGATGAATGCGGTCAGCGGGGATTGTGAGCTGAGCGAGTAGGTAGTTGGCGAACTCGCTGGGATAATTTTGTGCAGCGATCGCATAGCGCATACAGAGCAGCCAGGCATCGCGTTCCGCATTGCCTATGGCCAGGTGACTGTGGGCGCCAGGGATGTTAATGCTGCCAAAGTGCTCGGCGTACAGTCTGGGGCCGCCGAGCCAGCCGCTCAGGAAATAGCTGAGACGCTGTTTGGCTTCGTCCAGATTGCTGTCGTGCATCGCCCTGATCGTTGCGGCAGCTTCCAGGTTATCCATTTGAGTATAGAATGCGTCTACCAGACGCTGAATGCCGTCCAGTCCGCCGGCGGCGCGATAGGAGGCGTCGCCTTCACCAAAGCGCGGTGGTGTTGCCATGGTCACGCTTGCATCCATGCGTTGTCCACTTTGGCTGCGGTCACTTCCGCTTCGATGCACAGTTTATTATTCGCCATCAGTTGGCACTGCACCAGGGTTCGTTTGGGGCTGGAGTCCACAACGCGCGCCTCAAGCACGATTGGCGCGGAAATGGGTACCGGGCGTTTATATTTCAGGGTCATCTCTCCGGTGGCATACCATAGCGGCTCGCCGTCACCGGGTGCATAGCCTGCGCTGGCGTAGGCGTCGGCAATGGCGGTACACACGCTGTGACAGTCGATGACCGACGCACTGATACCGCCGTTGAGAAACCGCGGCGAGCCGGAGCACTGATATGCTGCAGGGTGATAGGTACAGGTTGCGGAGCGGGTGGCGGGCAGCCAAAAGCTTTTTATTCGCAAGCCCTGATGATTGCCCGCGCCACAGCCGAAGCAATGGTTGCCGGTGAGTTGGTCCTGTATGGCGTTGTCGGGGGAAATCATGACATCTCCGATGGCGTAACGCTGGGCTGACGCTAGTTAATAGTGGTGTAAACCTGATGGTTGCCGTCGTGCATCAATACGATAACGTCGTACCTGTCGCGGCGTGGCCCCATCTCCATGCCGGGACTTCCTATGGGCATTCCCGGCACCGCGAGGCCATACGCACCTTCGGGCGGATTGTCGAGGAAGCGACGTACAACGGCGGAGGGAATATGTCCTTCAAAAACGAAGTTTCCCTGAACACCGGTATGGCAGGATTGCAGGTTTGCGGGTACCTTCAGCTCGGCTTTTAACGTCGGCATATCGTCACGATTTTCGCCGCTGGCGGAAAAGCCGTCGTCGCGCAGGTGATCGATCCATTTGCTGCAGCATCCGCACTGGGGGTTTTTATAGACCGTAAAAGGGTCTGCGTTCTGTGCCAGAAGCGGTAGTGAGAAGCTGCCCAGTAGCAGAAGGGAGAACAGCTGTGACTTCATTTGGATTCTCTCGCGAAAAGGTTTGACGGGAGTTGTAGTGTTAAGTGTACCATCAATAACTCGGCGCTATGCCACCTTATGGAGCACACCAGCTTTCGGAGCACGGTATATGAGAAAATTGTTTGTGTTTTCGCTGTTGTTGGTGATTGCTGCCTGTAGCGATAGCTCAGCCATTATCAGAGATTGCGAAAGCGTCGGTGATCGCACGCCGATCTGTGGTTGGCAGCAGCCGGAAGACATGGCGCTGCTACCCGATGGTATTAGTCTGATCGTCAGCGAAATGGCCAATAATCATGCTGTGCTGGCGGGCAGCCTGTCCCTGCTCGACAGTCGTGACGACAGTCGCTATGCCATGCTTTGGACAATTGATCCGCTGATGGTTAGTCGCGAGGGGCGGGCCCAGACTGAAGTGTGGGGCGCGATAGACTGTGATGTACCTCCGATTGATGCGTTTTCTCCCCACGGCGTCCACCTGTCCCAGCGGGGTGACGGTCGCCTGCAGTTGCTGGTGGTCAATCACGGCGGCCGTGAGTCGGTCGAATTTTTCGAGGTATTGTCCGATGGCGAACGATATTCGCTGTCGTGGCGAGGGTGCACGCTGGCGCCTGACGGAGCCTACTTTAATGACGTGGTGGCATTACCTGAGGGCGGCTTTATCGTCACACATATGTACGATAGAAATGCCGGGTCTGACCTGAGCAAGCCGGGGCTTGCCGAGGTGAAAATGCTGCTGGGCTTGAACCCTGGCGGAATATGGCGCTGGAATAAGTCAGGTTTTCAGCGAATGGCGTTTTCCGGCAATTTCCCTAATGGCATAGAGCTATCCGCAGATGGCCGCTTTTTGTTCGTCAATCTCTGGCGGGATGGGCTGGTGCAAAAGTGGGACCTGGAACAGAGTGAACTTGTCGCCGAGGTGAGCGTAGACTTTCCCGATAACCTGCAGTGGGATGGGGAGGGTAAGTTGTTGGTGGCCAGCCAGCAGCTGCGTCTTAGCGATATTATCAGCTGTTCGCGGCTGACACATGGCGCGTGCACATCGCCCTTTCAAATACTGGAACTTGATCCCGAGACAATGTCGCTGCGGGTACTGATTGAGCAGAATGGCGCGCCAATGGGCAATGGCACCGTTGCCCAGCGCCTGGGAGACCGAGTGTATATCGGCTCCTATGTCGGTGACCGCATACTGCGAGTGCCTTACCCCAAGTCAGGTTTGCTGCGGACGGAGGCACCGGGGGTGCCGGTAACGGTGGCGCCACCGGAGGCGTTTTGAGCAGAGCGTATTGCCCGGCCTGCGAGCGCCCCCAGCGAACCTGTCTGTGCGATGCGTTAGTAACACTGGCGCCGCCCTGCGAGCTGGTCGTGCTGCAGGATCCAACAGAGTCGCGTCATGCACTGTCGTCGGCGCCGCTGCTGCACCGCGCCATCGAAGGCAGTCGCCTGGTTGTCGACGAGGTATGTCAACCCGAGGTGCTCCTCGGCTCGCAGTGGCGCACCGACACCTTGCTGATCTATCCCGGCCCCACTGCTCTGGACGGGCCGAAGGCCCGGGCGAGGGGGTTTCGTCGTGTACTGCTTCTTGATGGTACGTGGCGTAAAGTGCGGCGGTTAATCCATTGCAATCCCTGGTTGCTCGAGTTGCCCTGCCTGGCACTGGCGCCGGACGCCGGCAGTGAGTACCGAATACGCAAGTCGCCACGCCGCGACGGTCTGTCGACCATTGAGGCCGCGGTCGCGGCGCTGAATCTGTTGTACCCCGATCAGGATTACTCACCGGTGCTCGGTGCTTTTCACAAAATGATCGATCTGCAAATTGCTGCGATGGGCGATGCGGTGTATCGCGAGAATTACCCAGCCTGAATCCGCCCGGGTGTTGATCGCCGCCGCTTGTAGGTGCCGGGCTGGACTCCTGTCCATTGTTTGAAGGCGCGGATAAAGGCGCTCGGTTCAGAGAAGCCCAGTTGGGCAGAGGTTTGCTCAACACTCAGCCCGTCTATGCTTAAAAAATGGATTGCCCGGTCCCGGCGCAGCTGATCCTTGATTTCCCGGTAGTCGTAGCCTTCGTTGTGCAGGTGCTGGCGCAATTGATGTGCAGGAAGACCCAGGTTGCTGGCGATTTCAGCGAAGGTCACATTGCGGGGCAAGTGCTGTTCAATTTCCTGCCACACGCGTTCCCGCCAGGAATCCCGGGTGAAGGTTTGGGCGATGGTAGACAGGTTTACATGTTGCAGAAAGCGGCTGAGAGACAGCGCATTCTGCTCAACGGGACGGTGTTGAAAGCTGGCGGGAAAATGGAGCTGGCAACGGTCCTGCTCGTAGCGAATGTTGCGGCACAAAAACAGGAAGCGATATTCGCGGTGGTGGCGGGGCCGGGGGAAGTTGAAATCCACTCGGGTGAGCGGTATTTGCGATGAAATCAGCCAATTCGCCATGCGATAAATATAAAACAGGAATGACTCATAGAGATAGGGCTCGAATACCTGCCCTGCATCGGGGGTGAGGGAAAAGGTCGCTATTTCGCCACGATGGCGAAAGCGGCTTTGCACGCCCCAGGGAATCAAGCGATAAAAGCGGGCGAGTTCGAGCAGGGCGCCCTGCAAGTCCTGTTGTTGGCAGGCCAGCTTGCTCATGGTCTGCCAGCAGCCGAGGCGCTGGGGTTGGGCACCGTAGCCGAGTATTTCGTCTTCCATGGTTAGCATCAAATCCCGCAGCAGGTCGGCGAAATGATTGCCTGCGATGCGAGCCGACGGGCTATTTAGTAGCTCCGGTGAAATATGGTGGCGGCGCAAAAGTTGGTTGCGGGCCGGGCCGTCTTTGTAGTGTTTCAGTGCGGCGCTGAGGAAGTAGCTGGAGATACTCGGGTAGTTGCTCATAGGGAGGTTTTACAAAATGTCTATTTCGTTTTGCAGAATATCATTGTTCGCGCGGTAAAGGTCAGTAAAATTGCGGGTTTGTCCACGGTGCAGCGGTGGTCTTCGCCTGTTGAAAGGTCGAGTGTTATTAACACAATGTCTATTCGCAGGCTTTTTGGCCGCCACCCCCTAACCTTGCCTGATAGGAAATACTATGGAAATTCGTAATAAAGTAGCAGTTATCACCGGTGGAGCCTCTGGCATGGGGCGTCAAATTGCCGAGCTTTTGGTCGCCCAGGGCGCGAAGGTAGCAATATTCGACTTGAATGATGCCGCTGGCACCGCATTGGAAGCCTCTTTGGGTGAGTCCCTGATGTTTGCCAAGGTGGATGTGACTGACGAGGCCTCTGTTCAGGCCGGTGTCGATAAAACGATAGCGCGTTTTTCTGCGATCCATATCTGTGTGAACTGCGCGGGTATTGCGACCGGTTCGAAAACGGTGGGTCGCGACGGGGCGTTCCCGTTGGAGCTGTGGAACAAAACCATCGCGATCAACCTGACAGGCACCTTCAATGTACTGCGCTTGTGTGCCGTCGAAATGGTGAAAAATGAGCCGGTAAACGATGACGGCGCCCGCGGCGTTATCATCAATACGGCCTCTATCGCTGCCTACGAAGGCCAGATTGGTCAGGCCGCCTACAGCGCCAGTAAGGGTGGCATTGTCGGTATGACTCTGCCCATCGCCCGCGACCTCGCACCAAAGGGTATTCGAGTGAATACGATTGTGCCGGGCCTGGTAGACACTCCGATGTTTGAGTCGCTGCCCAAGGAAGTTTACGAAGGCTTGTCGAAAACCGTATTGTTCCCACAGCGTCTTGCCCGTCCCGCTGAAATCGCCGAGCTGGCGCGCTTTATTATCGAGAGTGACTACCTGAATGGCGAGTGTATCCGCATGGATGGCGGTGTAAGAATGCAGCCCAAGTAAGCCGTTTTACTTTCAACCGGGGTGGCCCACGCTGCCCCTGTCGCCAACGGGGGTGGGTCGTTGACGCCCCGGAGTTCGACCCAGTTAACAGCAGGACATGTTATGAACTTTGAACTTTCGGAAGAACAATCGCTTATACAGAGTACCGCCCGTGACTTTGCGACAAAGGCTCTAGCGGAGAATGCCGCGCGCCTGGACGAGGGTGAGGGTGGTGAACTGTTCAAGGAAAACCTGAAAGCGCTGGCTGAACTGGGTTTTATGGGGCTGAATGTCGACCCCGCCTTTGGTGGCACCGGCGCCGGCACCTTGGCCTTTAGTCTGACCATCACCGAGCTGGCCAAGGCCTGTGCCTCTACCGCGGTGACGGTGTCCGTGACCAATATGGTTGCCGAGGTAATTCAGTCGGTAGCCAGTCAGGCGCAGAAAGAAAAGTACCTGCCACTGATTTGCTCTGGCGATTATCTGGCGGCGGGCTTTTGTCTGACCGAGTCGGGCGCCGGCTCCGACCCCTCTGCGATGAAAACCCGCGCGGTAAGAGACGGCGACGATTGGGTATTGAATGGTTCAAAAGCCTATATCACCAGCGGTGAGTTCGCTGGCGTCTTTGTCGTGTGGGCGGTAACGGATCCCGAAGCCAAACGCGGCAAGGGGATTTCCTGCTTTCTGGTGGAGCGCAACACACCCGGTGTTTCGGTAGCGCCCGCGGAACACAAAATGGGCCAAAAGGGCTCTGCGACAAATGCGGTGTATTTTGACGATTGCCGCGTACCTGGCGATGCGTTGATGGGGGAGTTGAATCGCGGCTATCAGGTGGCGCTGGGAGAGCTGGCCGGGGGGCGCATCGGTATCGGCTCGCTGGCGCTGGGACTTGGTCAGGCTGCGGTGGAATACGCTGTCGCCTATGCCAAGGAACGGGAACAGTTCGGTCAGCCCATTATTAATTTCCAGGGTTTGCAGTGGATGCTGGCCGACGCGAGCACCGAACTGGAAGCAGCGCGACTGTTACTGATGCAGGCGGCGGCGACCAAGGAAGCTGGCAAGGATTTCGCGCGGCAGGCCTCCATGGCCAAGCTGTATGCCTCCGAGGCGGCGAATCGAGCCTGTTACACCGGTCTGCAGGTGCTGGGTGGCAATGGCTACAACCGGGAATATCCGCTGGAACGTCTGTCGCGGGACGTGCGTATCACCAGTATCTATGAAGGGACCAGCGAAGTTCAGCGCATGATTATTGCGCGGGGGCTGTAGACCTTTGGTTCAATGCCGGGTCGTCGCCCTCGTCCAGAACGGTAAAATAAACAATATGTACCGGTATTGGCGGCGCGACATCACTCCTTCGCTCGACTCCCGAGTCCAGAGCCTGTTGCAGGCGGGAGGTGGCCAATCGATGGTGTTGGCCAATACCCACTCGGCGGGTTTCCGGGGCCGTTCCACGCGAATGCAGCCGGAGGAAAAATCGAGCAGAGTCTTCTGAAACAGCTCTCTGGATGGCGTGTCGTGAATATAGACGGCATGCTTGTTGGGGAACATGAAATTGATTGGCCCCCGCGGGTATTTCGGGCCGGGGCGCTGTCGAGTCTGCAGCTGAAAACACTGGTGTTTGCCGGTAAGGCTGACCCACAACCACGTCGTAGAGACGGTGGTCGCTTTTCCTTGCCAGCAAACGCTGGTGCAATTGCGCTACCCCTGGGAGGACATTCCCGAGTGCAGGAGTGCGCCGTCGCCAATGATGTGATTTCTCTCATCATCCCTAGCTATATCCCGTAATTATTCAAGTGTGGCGCGCAGTGGTCTATCGCCGTCAGTAGATTTTTTCGCTGTTTGTTGGTTCAGCGGGTGTCCGTGTGTTTCGCATGGAGCACTTTGGCAAGGTCTGGCGAAAGGGTGGCGTTGTCGCTGATGCATAGGATTCCCTGTCGGTTCCCGTGTAATAGGTAGAGAGCATCCGCAGTTGCAGAATGGTGGTCAGCCTTAAGGCTGACCACCGTTTTGGTAGGAAGGTTTCCTAGCCTCTCGACTCCGTTTCGGTGGCGATAGGTCGGCTCGGGGAAAATAAAATAACGATAGGATTATGTCGCGATTAAATCATGTGTATTGACGGTTAATCGTGAACTTGATGGAAAAACGTGAGTCTTGAAAAGAACGCGAAATACTTTTTTTAAAAAGGTGTTTTGCGGGAAATAATATCGCGAAAATCATCGTTAAAACCGATCTTGTGTCGGTGACGCTGGTTGGTTTATCGGTAAGGAGTTCACTATGCAAGTACAGCAAGTTATGAGCAAAAACCCCGAGTATTTATTGGCGAATGCCACTCTGGAAGAAGCGGCGCAGAAAATGCGTGACCTGAACCTGGGGTTTTTGCCTATCGCCGACGACCACAACAAAAAATTGCAAGGCATTGTCACTGATCGGGATATTACCGTGCGCGGAGTGGCTGAAGGTCTGGACCCACACAATACGGCGGCCGCAGAGGTTAAAACCGATAAGGTCTTGTATTGCTTTGAAAATGACAGTCTCGAACAGGCGGCTGACAGCATGAAACAGGCAGAAACCTATCGTCTGGTTGTGTTGAACAATCCCGAAGAAAAGAGCTTTAGCGGCATTATCAGCCTCGCCGATGTGCTGCGTCACAACCGGGTTGAACTCAGCGCGGAAACCGCCCGAGTTATTGTTAGCCATTAAGCGGATTGAAATGATGTGCTGCACGCTCGGCCGTGGCAGACATATCGTTTTTCCGGCTTGGGCACAGGGATGTGCCACCATTGTTTCAGCGGCAAAGCCGTTACTCTCAGCCTCCGCGCTTCCCGTTCGCAGTGGGAGTGGGGCGTTGGCGCGGGTGACCAGGCGGTAAGCTGCGCAGCATTCATCACCAGTCCGTAGCCCCTGGAGAAAAATTTATGGAATTGCATTACGCGAATAATGATTCCAACGCGTTACCCCAACTCAGCAGCCTGCTCTATTTGCTCCACCAGTCTACCGAACAATGCACATATATGTTCACCGTCGCCGCTGAGCCCTTGGCGGGCCGTTTGGCGAAGCTGCGTAAAACCCACCTGCGTCATATCAATGAGCTGGCCGAGGTGGTGCGTATCCTTGGCGGAGAGCCGGTCAAGTTGCCCCGCGATAAATTTTGCGCGATGGACGAGGTGAAGGATTTTCATGTGGCGGAGCGGATGCTATTGCCCTTTTGTCAGCAGGAGCAGGAAATTATTGAACGCTGCAAGGATCAGATAGCACTTTACTACGGTCGCAACGATCATCTGGTTGCCCTGCTGAGCGCGATTCGCGATGAAACCCGTGAACAGATCATTGATCTGTTTCAGCGGCGTCACTGATACACTCTGCTGTTCCAGGCGGGCGGCCAGGAGGCTGGCCGCCATGGGTGTTCACTGGTTTGCCAGAATATCCTGGGCTGGCCGAATAATCCCACAGGCAATTCGGTCACCGGCGTTGCCGCTGGGCTGGCTGTGCAGATCGTCCTCGTTGGCGTGTATTACCACCGTGTGATGCAATACATTATTGGGTCCGCTAAATGCCAGCTTACGGCTTGTGATAACAGTATTGACCTTGCCCTCGGCGTCGGCTTCGATATTGCCCAGGTCGCCCACATGTTGGCGCTCGCTATTTGGTGCGCCGTGTTCTTCGCCGTGTGGATTAAAATGTGGGCCGGCGGCCCTCCCGTTATCACCGCAGTCCGGGTGGGTGTGAATATGCAAGCCGTGCAAGCCCGGTGTCAGCCCGCTTAATGAGAGCTCGATTTTTATCTGGTTTTGGCCGGTGTCCGGGGCAAAGCGCGCCGTGCCCTTTACCTGCCGGTCGCTGGTCGCGGCAATTTCGGCGGTGGCAGCCTCAATAAGGGAAAATTTGTCGCTGCCCTGTGCGCCGGGCTGAGGGCCTGCGTTTTGATCTTTTAATGCCGCCGGCTGGCGGGGTGCGGAGCGCTCGCAGGCAGTAATACCGGCAGCGCAGATCAGGGCGGTGGAAACGAGCAAAGTGGCGCGCAGCATAGTGGGACTCCTTTTGGCGTATAACATTGTCAGAGGGGTAAATCAGTGACAACATTCAGGCGGTTCAATTCCGCCGGCAGGCCACTCGGCACTGTACTGGTTTGCTGCGCGATGCGGGGTAATTAGCACCGATATCGTGTATGGCGCGCTGATGGGGGAGTGCGTTACCATTCCACAGCATTGAGGGTAGGGGAGTCTCCCAGGCCGGAGATAGCAAAGACACGGGGAAAGGCACAGCAGTGAATAATAAAGTTCGGGCAGTGAAAGCGGGTAAAAAAACAGCGGCTGGAACCACCAGTTCGACCAAGCCGCGGGCAAAGCGCATGTCTCCGGAGGCGCGCCAGGCGCAAATTCTCGCCGCAGGCGTGGAGGTTTTTGCCGAGCGCGGTTTGGCGAATGCGACCCACGCGGATATTGCCGAGCGCATCGGCGTGTCGATTCCGACCATCTTTCACTATTACTCGAGCATTGAAAACCTGCAAACCGCTGTGCTCAAGGATATTCATCGTTTCTTTATCAACGAGATGATAATGACACGGTTCAGCGAGCACGCACCGGCCTATGCCCGGGTCGAGGATATTCTGCTGTCCTTCCAGGAATTGTTTGACAGTGAGGAACACCGTCATTTTGTCACTATCTGGCTGGAGTGGTCGGGCTTTACCCGAGGGTTTATCTGGGATATGTATCTGGAGTTCTACAATGAGGCGATCAGCGGCATTCGCAAGTTGATTATGCAGGGGCGCAAGGACAACTCCATCTGCAAGGAACTCAATGCCACCGACGCGGCGCGGGTGGTCGTCGGTATGGCCCATACCATTGCCCATATGCGATTTGCCGGTAGCTCCAAGCGCAAGGTAGGCGACACCGTACACTCGCTGGTGATGTCTTATCTCGCACCGACAGCGAACGACGCTGGCTAGCGGGGCACTCAGCGAAACAGTTGCTGAACACCGATGCCGCTGAACAGCAGTAGTGCGAGTATCATCGCCGCGTTCGACCACGGCGAATTCGCCATTGGTGCTGGAATGCAACGGTTGTTGAGATAGAGCAATGTCGCGGCAAGAAAAGGCATAAAAAACGCTCCCGCCACGGAGTAGAGCAGCACCAGCCAAACCGGTTTGCCCAGTAATAGCAGCAGCAGCGGCGGTCCGGCCAGAAACAACAGGGCGGGAGTGTAGCCTTGTGCTTGCTGGGAAATTTCCCGGTCTGGTTCACCCTGATGCTGGGCGAGCAAGTCGGCGAACAGATAGGGGATGCCCTGCCATACGCCCAACATGGAGCTGAATACCGCGGCCCAAAAGCCCAGCAGAAAGATCAGCCGGAATTCCTCTCCCAGCAGCACCGCCAACTCATCGGCCAGTGCCACGATAATTTTAGTGCCGGACACCGACGGCGGCGCGGCGCTGGCGGCCAACACCATAATGCCGATGCCAAACATTCCTGTGACCAGGTACCCCACTGCCAGGTCGATTCGGGCACGGGCGAGCTGTTCCGGCCCCTGCCAGCCCTTTTCGCGAATCCAGTAGCCGTAACAGAGCAGGGTCACACTGCCGCCGACGCCACCAACAACCGCCAGTAATAGTGGCAGATGGCCGTCGGGCAGCTGTGGTGAAAGCAGGGCGCGTATCAGCCCCAGCTCCGAGGTGTCTATTTTCCATAACGCTGCCATGACGACGACAAACATTGCGGCGATCAACACCTTCATCACCGTCTCAAGTCGCCGGTAATTGCCCCGCCAAACCATAAGCAGCGCGGCGAAAGAGTGCAGTGCTGCCCAGCCGCTGATCGACACCGACGGCATCAGGGCGTGCCCTGCCAGGCCGCAGGCCGCCATCAGCGCGGCACCAACCAATAGCGACCACACGCAGAGATAGGCAAAGAAGTAATACCGCACCCAGCGGGGCAGGTGCTCGACCCAGCCTGAGAGTAAGGTTGATCCACTGGCGAGCTGCCAGCGGGCGAGCCCTTCATTCAGTACAAACTTGATCACTGCGCCGACGACGACGGCCCAGGCGATGGTGACGCCCAACTCCGCTCCGGACACGGTTGCCGCGACCAGATCCCCGGCACCAAGTCCGGTGGCGGCGATGACCAGCCCAGGCCCGACGGCAGAGAAAGCGGCTAGGTGGTGAGCAGGGTTTTTCATGGTGAAGGGATCTCAACAGGAGGGCAGCGGCTGGTTTGCCTCTTATAGCATAGACCCGTTGGCAGGCCGAGCGCCCAGGCGCAGAATTCGCCCACGGCTATTGCTCGCCCAGGCTGGAGCGCGATTTGCGGTATTCAGCGGGAGACTCTCCTGTCCAGTTTTTGAAGGCTTTGCTGAAAGCGGCGGTTTCTTCAAAGCCGAGGGACTCGGCGATCTGGGCAATGGCTATATTGTGGTGTATCAGCAATTGGGTCGCCTTGTGCAGACGCACATTTTTCTTGATCTCGTTGAAGCTGATTGCTTCCTTGCGCAAGCGGCTGGCCAGCATTTTCGGGGTTAACTTGAGTATCCCGGCAACCTCGCCCAGGGAGGGTAACTCGGCGTGTGGCCAGGCTTCCAGTAAATGCCGCACCTCGGTCTGAAAACTCCGCGCGCTCTGCTGTGGTGTCAGCAGGAAGGATGGCGACGCCAAGAGTAAGTGCTCCAGTGCGGCGGCATTACGCACAATGTCCTGCTTCAGGTATTTGTTGTGGAAGGCGAATTCCAGGCAGTCGTGACTGAATTGCCGCTGACAGGGAAACAGGCCGTGAAATTCGATTTCGTGTGCCGGGCGGGGGTAGTCAAAGGCGACCCGTTTCAGCGCGATACGCTCACCAATCAACCAGCTGGCGAACTGATAGAAGCCGATCAGCAAATAGTCTGCGAGTAGATGATGGGGGTCCCTGGCGGTGCCTGAGCGGTGCACACGGAAGTACGCGTGGCGGTCATCGACGCACAATTCGGCTTGCCAGGAGCGAGAGACATAATTGTAAAAACTGGCCGCGACCTTTAATGCCTCGCCAAGGTTATGGGCGTTCACCATCAGATTGCTGGCGTAAAAAAAGGCTCCTGGCTTTAGTGGCGGGCCATCACCCAGACCAAGGTCTTCGTCATCGAGAAGATACCAGCCGGCCTGTAGCAAGCGGTGACAAACCAGCAAATCGTAGTCGGCAGAGTCCAGAGGCAGTGGTGTGGGACTGCTGTTCAGTATTGTCTCAACGTCTATACCCCGATCGGAGAGCGTGGCGATCAAGGCGCGCTTGATGTGTTGGGGAATATAGAAATTGCTCATACCGCACTCGCTGCGAAGGTATTTATGGACAAGATATTAGTCCATAGATGACATTGAGGCGAGGGCAGGTTTGGAGGATATTGACCCTCTCAAGGTAGAGAAACGTCTGGATTATCTATGAATAATAATGAATGTGGTCTGGAGGAGGCTCCGCACAGGTGTTCGGTGATTACCCCCGTTTTGCTTGGAATAGTATTGTCAACGCCGCTGTGGTGGCAGTCGGCTCTCGCCCAGGACGGGGCTAGCACTCGAAAGCCGCGAAGCTCGATTATTGAGGAAGTCATTGTCTCGGCGACCAAGCGGGATGCGGATCTGCGGGATATTCCCCTGAGTATCGACGCGTTTACCGGGGAGTCATTGCGGGACATCGGTGCCGCCGACATCGAATCGATCGCGCGCTTTTCGCCCGGCGTGTCAGTGAGTCCGGGGCTGGATCCCGAGGCCGCCCAGATCATTATTCGGGGGGTGTCAACGGACACGTTCTTCACCTTTTTTACCCGCACCTTTGGCATGTTTTACGAGGATATTTCGATGGTCAATCCGTCTATCCTCGGGCCACAGCCCAATATCGACCCCTACGATATGAAGACCGTCGAAATTCTGAAGGGGCCACAGGGAACCCTGTTTGGCGGGTCAGCCTTGTCCGGGGCGATTCGCTACGTGCCGAATAAACCCGACTTTGAAGAAGCCTACGGCCAGCTCGCGGCATCGGTTGGACAACATGCCCGCAGTGAAAACCTGTCCCACCGCTACGATGCCATGGCCAATGTCCCCGTCGGTGACGAACTGGCCCTGCGAGTGGTGGCGAGCAAGTCAGCTCGGCCTGGCTATATAGAGGACCTGCGTTCGGGAGAAGACGACATTAACTCCGCCCAGTCCCAGCAGGTGCGAGCTCTGTTGACGTGGCGGCTGACTGACGATTTCGCGCTGAACTACAACGGCATTCGCCGGGAAACACATCAGGACGATGGTGCCTTTGCCAATACCATTGGCGAGCCCACTCACTCGGAGCGTTACTATGCCGATGTGATCGACTCGCGCACGGATATTCATATTGTGTCGGCGGAATGGGCTTTTGAGACCTTTGATTTGGTCGCGATTGTGTCCAATATGACCAAGGACTACCCCCAGCGCCTGGATTACAGCCAGTTTATTGGTACCTCCCAAACGAACACGGGTACCTATGGCGACACTTTTATAGAGTCTGAACAGCCCAGCGCAGAGTTGCGCATCGTATCCGGAGAACCCACGGATTCTGACTGGTGGGTACTACGTGACTGGACCTATGTCGCAGGCGTGTTCTACGTCTATAGCGATCAGTTCCTTGCATTGAATATCGGCACCGACGAAAGCGGTGACACCCTGCGCTTGCAGGGCGATGTCGATGCCGAGGAATACGCTGGCTTCTTCGATGTAACCCGGTCGCTGGGCGAGCGCTGGGAGGTCGGTCTGGGTGCCCGCTATTTCCGGCAGAGCACAGAGGCTGATATCGAAACCACACTGTTGCAAGTGTCTGGTCTGCCCGGCGTGGGCGCGCTGGGCGAGGCGATTACACCGGTGGTGGGGGAAATGGGGGCAACGGTGGGTGGATCGCTGGGGCGCGATGTGGGGCGGATCGCCGAGACGGTATTTAACCCCAAACTCACAGTCAAATGGGCCTATTCCGATGGACTGTCGATCTTCGCCTCGGCAGTGAAGGGCTTTCGCTATGCGGGGGCGAACCAGAATCCTACCCGCGACCCCGATGTTCCCTTGTTCTTTAAATCTGACAATATCTGGAACTACGAACTGGGCATGCGCACGGAATGGTTTGAGGGGGCGATACAGTTTGACGTAACCGCCTTTCACCTGAAATGGACCGATATGCAGGTGCAGCAGCGGGAGTATACAGGCGCCTTCGCCTATACCACCAATGTTGGGGGCGCCGAGAGCACCGGTGTCGAGTTTGGCTTGAACACCCTGCTTCCCGGTGGCTTTGCAGTCAAACTTAACGGCTCCTATGTGGATGCTCACACCACCACTTTTTTCGACGACTTCCAGGGCCCGGCGGAAGCGGGCACGGAATTGCCCGGCTCGCCACCGCTTTCCGGTTCGCTGTTGGTGGCCTGGCTGGGTAACCTCGGTTCTGCGGAAATCGTCAGCACAGTGACCTACACCTATCAGGAAAGTAACTACAACAATCTGGCTCAGACCTATGAACACCCGCCGATGGAGCTCTTGGGGGCGAGTGTTAATTTCCGCTTCCCCGAAATGTGGGGCGAACCCTCGATCAACCTTGTCGGCAATAATCTGACCAACGAATTTGAACCGGGAGTGGTGTTTGATACCCCCAATACCGGCGGTATTCTCACCATCTACAATCCCCCGCGCTCGGTAACGCTGGGGATTGAGTTTAACCTTCGTTGAGTGGGTGACCTATGCCAATGGGTAAGTATCACGCCGCTGGGGGAGTGTCATTGTTTGTTGGCGCGTGGCGCTGCGGCGCAGGTGTTGGGCTGGCAGTCGCGGTGCTGCTCGGTTGCGGTTCACTGGCCGCTGAAGGCTGGCAGCTGCGCCGGGAGTCCGCCGAGATCAAAATCTACACCCGTCAAAGCCAGGGTTCGGCGCTGAATGCGGTACGTATTGAGACCCGCTTGCCGGGGCCAATAGACCGGGTAGCCGATCTGTTAATTGACCCGGCCAAGCGCAGCCTATGGGATGATATGTGCGCCACAGTGGAGGTCTTGTCGCGGTCCCAGTTATCGAATACCGCCTATTTTCATTACGCCATGCCCTGGCCGGTCGCGGATCGTGATGTGGTGCTGGCGACGGATATTCGCCGTGATGAGGACGGGCTCACCATTAATAGCGTGGCGCTGTCCAGCGATTATCCGCCGCAGCCCGGTCGGGTGCGGGTGTCGGAGGCGTGGTACCTCTGGCGCTTGACCCCGGTTTCGGCGACAGCCACCGATGTTGTCGCGGAAATGTATATGGATCCCGCCGGGCCGATACCGGCGTGGCTGCTCAACCGCCTGGCGCTGAGCCAGCCCGCAAAAACCATTGAACGACTGCGAGTTGTTCTCCAGACAGACAGGTAGCATAGCGATGATAGAAACTGGCAGCGAAGCGCCCGGGGCGCCGTCGGCAGGCACTTCCCGGGAGGCTGCTATTCCGGTGTTATTGTTACACGGCGCGACATCACTGCATGACATCTGGTCGCCCTTGTTACCCTTGTTCAGTGCCACTCAACCAGTGATTGCTATGCCCCTGCCGGGACACCTGGAGGGTGAGCCGGTTGCACTGGATAGACCAGTGACGATAGAGCGGCTTGCCGATGACATCATTGCCATTATGGCCCGTCAGGGGGTTTATTGTGCCCATGTGGTGGGCAACTCATTGGGCGGCTGGCTGGCCCTGGAGCTGGCGCGCAAGGGTTTTGCTGCATCGGTTACCGCCTTTTCCCCCGCTGGTAGTTGGCCCGATGAGCGAGCATTTTTGCGCATTGCCAGGGCAATGGTGTTTGCCTGTCGAGTGTTCCCCCTGTTGCGTCCGTTGATGACGCCATTGATGCGGCTGACCGCTGTGCGCAAGCTGCTGTTTAGCAGTCAAATGAAGTATGGCGAGCGGGTGTCGGTGGCCGAGGCTCAGCGTATGCTATTGGGTGTTTGCCATTGTCCGGTGATTCCGCCGTTGATCGCCAGCTTTGGCAACGGAGGTGGACTGAAGCCGATGCCGCCCCTGGATATTCCCGTGCATATTGTCTGGTCGGGGGAAGATCGGGTGCTGCCCCGAGAGGTGTTTATGCCACCGATGCAGCAAGCGCTGCCCTGGGCGGCATACTCGATCCTTGAGGATGCGGGTCACGTGCCTATGTACGATCAGCCGGATGCGATGGTGGCCATTATTGAGCGCAGTATTGCGATGGCGACCGCAGATTAAACGGCCTTATTTGGCGTGGTGAGAGCTGGCATTCAGCGAGTTTCTGAAGTGGGCAATAAGGGTTTCGCTGGTGTCGAGACTGCTGGTTTCCGGTGTGAGTATATCTGCCCACTTGCGCAGATCTTCCCCCAGTATGGCATTGCAGAAAAACGAATAGGTGTAGTCGCGGGCGTTAATCTCGGGGCGGTATTGCTGCAGGAGTTCGCGAAAGCGATTAAAAGAGGCGGCCAGCACGTTTTTCACTACCGGTGCGGCGCTGTCGGCGTCCGCTTCAATCAACAGGCGGAGCAGTAACCGGCGCATGACACGGTCTTCGTTCAGGGCTTTAAGCATTTGTTCGATATACACAAATACCCGCCGTTCAGCGCTGTCGTCGGGGCGACAGCGGCTTTTCTCATCAATCTCTTTAAGACTCGCGCTCAGGTAGCTGGAAATACTTTTCAGATAGACATCGGCCTTGCCGTTGAAGTGATCGTAGAGGGCGCCCTTGGTCAGTTTGCAGGCTTTGGCCAGGGTTTCCATGCTGGTTGCCGCATACCCTTTGTCGGCGAACTGTCGGGCGGCCACCCGCAGTATCAGGGCGTGGGTCTTTTCTCGCTTGCTTATCGGATCTTTCATGTTCTTCTCGCTCTGCCGGAGGATAACTCTAAAGGCCGAGCATTCATTTTGCAATGGCATACCGGTCGGTATATTATCCAATAAAATACCGACCGGTATTTACTGGAGAAGGGGATATTCAAGTGCTGTACGCAATGATTTGCCGGCGCATGGTAGTGACCGCGGTGGCGATTGGGGGGAGTCAATGGGCTGCAGCGGGTATTGCGGTCACGCCGCTGGGGTTCGGCTCTCAGTCTGTGGGTATGGCGAGCACTGACAGCGGCTATTCCCATGAGCCGACGGGTATCAATAACAACGTAGCGGGCATCGCCAGGGCCGGGGTCGAGCAGTTCAGCGTTGGACTTGAGCCGGTGTACATAACCAAAAACCGCCACAAGGACTCGCTGGGAAATGATAAGCGGGTGGACTCAAGGCTTACCTTTTTATTGAGTGGTGCCTGGACGGCGCCGCTGGAGGCGCGACCTGATATTACCGTGGGGCTGGGGGTTTTCGCCCAGGGTGGCGCAGGATTTAACTACGAAAGTCTCGCGACCGATTATGGAAATGAAGATGACCTGACCGCTATGTTTGGCGTGTTTCGTTTCGCGCCTGCCTTTGCCTGGCAGGTCAATGAGCGCTTGCGACTGGGTCTGGCGGGGTCGGTCAACTACGCCCAGGCTGAGCAAAAACTGCTGCCCAATACCTCTGATGCGGCCACCCAGTTCTTCGGGGTAAAAATCAACGACCTCAGCGGTACATCATTTTCCTGGCGGGCCGGTATGCAATACGATGTCAGTGATACTCTGGTGCTGGGTGTCTCCTATGGCGCCGAGACTGAACTGCGCCTGCGCAAGGGCAGTGCTGTGGTGAACTTCGAATCCCTGGGTCTGGGCAGGGTGCGTTATCGCGACGCGGAGATTTCCGGGCTGGCGCTGCCGGAAGAGGCGAGTCTGGGGTTTGCGTGGCAGGTGAGCCCACGGTTTTCCCTTGGGGCTGATATCAACTATTTCTGGTGGAGCGAGGCGTTGGGTGAGGTGTCAACGCGGTTTCGACGTCCGGATAATCCCCTGGTGCCTGCGATGGTTGAGGCAACAAGCCAATTTGGCGGGCAGGATAACTTCTCCCGTTCGCTGGGTGTCAGATTTCGTCACAACGACCAAAATCTTCTGTACGGGGGAATAAATCACGCGGGTAATGTCGTTAAGCAGACGGCTGTGAATCCCCTGAACAACCTGCAAGCCAAGTGGCATATCAATGGTGGCTGGGAGCACCGCTTCTCATCGCGCCTGGCGGGGGCTGTCGCTGTAAGTTACATTCCCGACAAGTCCCAGCGCTATGTGAACAGTGCTATGCCACTGGGAGAGGAGTCGAAGGAAACCTTTGGTTTATACTCGGTGCTGTTTGAGCTGAATTATCGCTGGCAGTAAGCGGGGCTAATAAAACTCCGGCTTTAGAACTGGGCGCTCGGTAGCGCAATGTGAAGGCCATCGAGGTCATCGCTTACTTCAATCTGGCAGCTCAGACGGCTGCCAGGTTTTCTGTCCAGCACGCAATCCAGCATATCGGTTTCGATCTCATCGGGCGGGTTGAGCTTTGATTGCCAGGCATCGTCAATGTAGCAGTGGCAGGTCGCACATGAGCAGGACCCGCCGCAATCCGCGACAATTTCTTCAATGCCATTATCGAGGGCGGTTTGCATCACCGTGCTACCGTTAGTGGCCTCTACGGTCATCTCTGTACCGTCAGGTTTTACAAATACAAGTTTAGTCATGGTTATCGCGCGCTATTGTGAATACGGGTGGTGTCTGCCACCACCCGCTGATGAACAGAGGGTATATCAGTCCTCTACGGGGGGCAGGTCGTAGAAGCCCGCCTGCCATTTTCTCAGTGCCGTAAAGGCTTTTACGTCCTGTTTGGCGAGCAGTGGGCGATCGACGTATTTCTGGTTGCGCCACACCAGCAGGTCTTCGTCCACCGTGGTCAAAATTTCCTTTTCGATGCGCTGGCGAATATCCTCGGGAATATCACCGCTGTCATTTTCGCGACGGGGCCACCAGATGGTGTTGAACAATTCCGAGGTTTCATCGTCGATCGGTGTTGCCGAAAACAGCACCCGATAGTTATAAGCGCCCTTGAACACGTTGAAGGAACAACCGACACCGGTGGTGCGGGTATCGAAGACCATCTCGATTTCCTTGGTGCGTAGCGATTTGAAACCAAACAGCGTGCGGAATACGGTGTCGTTCTCGCGAATATCCATTTCCAGCAGCAGTGGGTCCATCGGAGAGTCGTGGACATAGCGGAAATGCATGGAGTCGACACTGTTTTCAAAGGTGATCTGCGGATGAACCGGTTCGTTAGGCCAGCGGCGAGTGCCGTGGGGGAAGATCGGGTAGAACTCCTCTTCCGACATGTCGGAGAACTCGGTAAAGCTGTCGAACATATGGGGCAGGCCCCAACGCGGGGGTGAACCCGTGGGGTCGTGCCACATAAAGACGCAGCCGTGCTGTTCAATTATTGGCCATACCCTGAGCTTTTTGTTGACGGTTTGTTCCTGATAGGGAATTTCAACATTCTTGCCTTCGCCGCTCCATACCCAGCCGTGGTAGGGGCAGGTCACACAGTTGCCTTTTACCTTACCGCCGTGGCCCAGATGAGCGCCCATGTGGTGGCAGTGGGCGTCCATCACTCGCAGCGTACCGTCTTCACCGCGAAAGGCGACGAGGTCGTGGCCGAAATATTTCAGTGGGATGGCCTCACCTGTAGGGATTTCACCGCTCCAGGCTATTTGAAACCAGCCGACGGGCTTCATTGAAAACGGTAGTTCTTTCAGGTTCATAGGGCAGACTCCGAATTTGGTAATCGCATGGTTACTGCTGTCTGTGAAGAATAAACCACGCAACTGTGGCTGTTTCCGATTCTAAAACTAATATATCATCAGTTATCGGCGTGAGCAACTCTGCAAAGCCCCTGAGGGAAATAAGTTTCGCTCTGTCAGTTCAGTAAATAACGCTGTAACTGCGACTTAAGAGCCAGTTTGCGGCTTAGCCACTGCTTAAAGTATGGGTTTTCCGGCGGAATAAGGTAAAATCGAAAAATTCATAGTGTAGGTTTTAAGGTGTAGCAGAAATGCGGACAGTCGTTACGACAAACAATCACGGTCAGTCTCTTGGGCGCAAGGGCATGCAAACGCGCAAGCGGCTGATGGATGCGGCGCGCAAGTTGCTGAAATCCGGCTCGCCGGTGGAATTGACCGCGGTGTCTATAGCGAAAAAGGCGAAATCCTCGTCGGCGACGTTTTACCTGTACTTCGCCGATGTACGCGGAATACTGCTGGCGTTGACCGAGGAAGCTGAAACCGATATGCAGGCGGTGCACGCGGTATTGGATGAGCCCTGGGATCCAAAGGTGCTCGACGTAGAGCATTCCCGGCGGGTGGTGCAGGCCTTCGCCTCGGTATGGGACAAGCACCGGGAAGTGTTGCGCTATCGGAACCTTGAGGCTGATCGAGGCGATCCGGTGTTTGAGAATATACGGTTGAGAACCTTCGTGCGTATCGTCAATCGCTTTGCCGAGCACATTCAGGTGGCCTACAAAGAAGGGGGCGGTGGTAATCAACAAACAGCTCGTGCAGATGCCTCTGTGCTTGTTGCGGCGATGGAGCGACTCGCTGCCACTGATCCCGGCGCGGTAGAAGAGGGTGTGGGTGCCGATGCAATGTGGGACGCAATGACCCGTATTATTGCGCAAACCCTTAGCTTTCCCGCGTCGCCATCGGACTTTGCTAAAAAAACCGACTGAGCTGCAAGCCAAGCAGAACCGGTTGGTGTTTCAGGGGTTTTTTCCCTGTGTGCCAAAAACAAAAAAGCCCGCATCGAGCGGGCTTTTTTGTTTTCAGCGAACCTTCCTAGCGTTTTTTCAGCTGGAAGCCTGCTTTTTCGCGATCCCAGGTATTTTCGGTCACGCCTTCGTCCCGAAGTTTGTATTTCAGGATTCGCCCCACCGGGCTGCGGGGCATGTCTGCTCCGCTGCGGAACTCGAAGTAGCGTGGTACGGCGAAGTAGGGCAGCTGATCGGCGGCCCATTCGCACAGGGCTTCCTCGGTGAGTTCGGCGCCTTCCTTCAGGGTGAGTGTTACCTTCAGGTCATCTTCGGTCAGTTCTGACAGTACCGCGTGGGCGGCGACGTCTTCAATGGCCGGGTGGCGGCGGAAGGCTGATTCCACTTCAAAGCTGGAGATGTTCTCGCCGCGACGACGCAGGTAGTCCTTTTTGCGATCGACAAAGTAGAAGAAGCCATTCTCGTCGAATTTGCCGATGTCGCCCGTGTGGAACCACATATCCTTCACAACTTTAAGCGTGTCTTCCGGACGCTTCCAGTAACCCTGGAACATGACATTGGGGCGCAGGGGGCGCACGATCACTTCACCGGACTCGCCATCGGGCACTTCTGCGCCGTTGTCGTCGATGATGCGCACATCGAAGCTGTCATTGCGCATACCGGAGCTGTCGCCGGGGACTTTGACACCGAGAGGTACCGAGGTCACCAGCGAGCATTCGGTCAGGCCAAAGCCCGGGCAGGCCGTGTGTTTGGCACCGAAGCGCTGCTTCCACGCCTGCTGGAGTTTGTCTGGGAAGGGTGCGCCGCCGATAATGGAAATCTGGCCAAAGCAGCGTTTCTCTGCCTCGTTTTCCGGTGCGCCCAGTAGCATGGGGAACATGGAGCCCAGCAGGGTGGTGTAATTGGCGCCGGTGCGCTCGATTTCGGGCCAGAAATTGGATACCGAAAAGCGGGGGTACAGGGCCATGCGGCCGCCGTGCATCAATTCGCAGATGACGTTGCTGACGGCGTTGAAGTGGAACAGTGGCAGGGCGGTCCAGCTCACGGTGTCGGCGCTGCGTCCGGTGCCTTCGCTAACCAGGCGAGCCAGGTTGCAGGCGTAATTATGGCTGACCATGCAGCCTTTTGATGGGCCGGTGGTGCCGCCGGTGTAGATCAGCATAGCCAAATCAGAGGGAGACACCTCAACGGCCGGGTCGCTGGCGTCGTCAGAGAGCAATTGCTCCCAGGTCATAGTGTCGCCTTTGAACGTGCTTGATGGTGCTTCGCCGCGGTGAACGAGGGTCGTTACACTGGGCAGCTGGTCGCTGATGTCGATGACTCGCTCGGCGTAATCGCTTTCTGCGATGACCACGGTTGCGTCGCTGTCGCCAAGCTGGTGGCGCAGGAACTCCCCTTTATAGGCGGTGTTGATCGGTACTGAAATCGCGCCGAGTTTGTTGATCGCCAGCCAGATAAAAACGGCATCTTCGCTGTTGTCCAGCAGTGTTGCCACGGTTTGGCCCTTGCTTACGCCGAGGGCGCTAAGCCCGTTGGCCAGCCTGCATGCCTGCCGGTCCAGGTCGGCAACGCTGAATTTCTTACCCAGAAAATCCAAAAACTCCCTGTCAGGATTGGCTTCAAGAGCCCGCCGCAGTACGGCGTTGATTGTATCCTGTTGCTCACTTCCCCATCGTGTTGACGACCTTTCGTTTGTCATTGTCTGGCTTCCCACAGTTGACCTTGTTATCGAACACCCATAAACTAACACATAGTCATTTATTGGTGCAAACGTGCCTCGGCATGTTTTTACTGATTATAGGTGTGTCGCGGGAAATGTCGTGATGCGGGATGCATTTTCTATCGGTCGGCCACACGCAGTGCGCTGCGGAGCGAGGCCTGTAAATAGATGCATTGTGTTGGTTACCGGGCGCAGCGCCCGAAATGGAGTGAGTACGATGGCTGAAATTCGTCCCGATCTCGAGTATCTCAACTTTCTGAAAGAAGGTAAGTTTTGTATACAGCGCAGCACTGGCAGTGGTGCCTATGTGTTTTACCCCCGCACCATTGCCCCTGGTAGTGGCCTGGACGATCTCGAGTGGGTTGAAGCCGATGGGCGCGGCACGGTCTATTCCACCACCACCGTGCGCGCTCGACCGCCAAAAAGCGATTACAACGTGGCCTTGGTGCAGCTCCAGGAAGGCCCGCGCATGATGAGCCGTGTGGAAGGTGTATCTCCTGATGAGGTGCGCATTGGTATGGCGGTGAAGGCGCGCATTCTCACTGAGGGCGACGAGCCCCCCTATGTCGTATTTGATCCGGCCTGAGCCGGTTAAACCTAATTGATGGCCTCCGGGCGTCGCAACCAAGCAGTAATGGAGAAAAGTATGAATAACCCAATGTCGATGGAAGGCCGAGTAATCATGGTGACCGGTGCCGGTCAGGGAATCGGCCTGGCGTTGAGTCGCCAGCTTCTGGACCTGGGCGCAAAGGTCGTGGGTATTGATATGAACGCCGATACCCTGAACGGTGTTGCGGCAGACCTGGGTGAGAGCTTCCTCGCCCTGCCTGGCAGTGTCACCGACGTGGCCTTTGCCGCCGACGCCGTGGCGCGCACGGTAGAACACTTTGGTGCGTTGAATGGCTTGATTAATAACGCCGGTATTACCCGCCCGGCGATGATCGACAAAATGTCTATTGAAGCCTGGCAGTCGGTGATCGACGTGAATCTGAGCGGTTCTGTCTACTTTATGCAGGCCGTAGGGCGCCACATGCTGGCAGAGGCCAAGGCCGGTAACAAAGAGCCCGGTGCGATTGTAAATATCGCCTCTGACGCGGGGCGTCGCGGCAGCCTCGGTCAAATCAACTACGCCTCGGCCAAGGCCGGTATTTTTGGTGCCACCATGACCGCGGCGCGGGAGTGGGCGAAGTTCGGTATTCGTTGTAATGCAGTGTGCTTCGGTGTGGTGGCTACTCAAATGACCGAAACAGTGCGCAACGATGAGCGCTTCGCCGACAACTATCTGGCGCAGATTCCGCTGGGACGCTGGTCGTCGCCGGAAGAAGTGGCCAAGCCGGTCTGTTTCCTGCTGTCTGACGCCGCCTCGTATATCACCGGGCAAGTTCTGTCGGTCAACGGCGGTTTTACCATCGCAATGTAAGGTGGATGCTATGCAGGAAATGGATGAATTTGTCGCGATGCTTCGCGACAGTGCGGAGGGTTTTCTGGCTGATTACCAGTCTTCCGCCGATGCCAAAACCGAGATTGCGGTGGCGCGACCACTTAATGCCGCCACCTGGGCGTCGATCGCAGAGCTCGGCTGGCTGGGGTTGTTATTGCCTGAGTCATTAGGGGGGCTGGCGCTGCCAATCTCCGCTGCGGCAGAGCTGGCAGAAATGATGGGGCGCTATCGCTTCCCTGTTCCCTATATCGAGGCGGCGATCATGCCGGGGCAGATATTGGCCGAAGCCGGAAATGAGGTCTTGGCCGCGGATCTGGTCAGCGGTGAGGCTCTGTTCTGCCTGGCGTGGCAAGACCAGCCCGGCAGTGATGAGGCGTTTGCGGCGTGCTCGGTCAATGGCGGTCGTATCTCCGGCAGCAAGGTATTTGTTGCAGCCTGTGAGCAGGGCAGTCGCTTGCTGGTGTGTGCCAATGATAGTGGAACACCGGTAATTGGTTTGGTTGACGGGGCAGTCGAGGATCTGGTGGTGCAGCGCGTTGCAACGGCCTCGGGCAGTTTCTGCAAGGTGCAGTTCAACGACCTTCCCTTTGAGCCTCTGCTTTCCGGCGAGGCAGCACAGCGCGCTCTCGCGTCGGCGTTAAGTGCCGGGCGTTTGTTAAGCAGTGCCTTTCTTACCGGTTTGTCGCGGTCCTGTCTGCAAGAGACAGTGGACTATCTGAACCAGAGGGAGCAGTTTGGCCGCAAGCTGTCAGGTTTCCAGAGTGTGTCCCACCGCTGTGTCGATATGCATATTCATATTGAACTGGCCGACGCCGTCTGGCGCGCCGCCGCCGAGTCCAGCGACGAGGCTACTCTGGCTGCAGCCAAGGCGCGGGCCAGTGACGTTGCACAAAATGTGTGTCGTCAGGCTGTTCAGCTACACGGGGCAATGGGTTTTACTGAGGAGTGTTCGGTGGGAGAGTTTTTGCGCCTGGCGCTGCAATACGGAAACTGGCTGGGCAGTGCCAAAGCCATGCGCCGCCGCTTCCAATCTTCGACGGGTGTGGAGGTGCAGTCATGAGCGATGCAGCAATCAATCGCGACGCAATGGGCGACGAGGAATTTCGCGCCGCATTCAGGGCGTTTTTGGCGGAGCACTATCCCGCGGAATTAAAGCAGGACTTTCATCGTCCCTTCCGTCGCTTGCGCGGTGAGCAGGCCAATAGCTGGATGCGCACCCTGCAGGCGCATGGCTGGCGCGCCCCGGCGTGGCCCCGTGAGGCGGGTGGTATGGGATTGTCCTTCCGCAAGCAGCTGATTTATCACGAGGAGTTGGAGCACGCCGGAGTCGCCCGCATTATCGACCTGGGCGAAACCCAGCTCGGGCCGACCCTGATCAAAATGGGCAGCAAGGAACAGTGCGAGCACTACCTGCCGCGTATTCTCAACTGTGAGCACGTGTGGTGCCAGGGCTATTCGGAGCCCAACGCCGGTTCTGATCTGGCGAGTTTGAAAACCAGCGCGGTGTTGGACGGCGACGAGTTTGTCGTCAATGGCCAGAAAATCTGGACCACCCATGCCAATGACTCCACCCATATTTTCACCCTGGTACGCACCGGTAAATATGAGAAAAAGCAGCAGGGCATCAGCTTTTTGCTGATCGATCTCGACACTCCGGGCATCACCATTCGTCCGATTATCAACCTGGCCGGCGAAGACGAATTCTGTGAAGTGTTCTTCGACAATGTGCGGGTGCCAAAGAGCAGTCTGGTCGGTGAGCTGGATCAGGGTTGGGCAGTGGCCAAGGCCCTGCTGGGCTACGAAAGGGTATGGATCGGTAGCCCGGCACTGGCGGGCAAGGCCCTTGAGTTGGGGCAGTACCTGGTAGGCCAGCTCGGCCTGGAACAGGATCGCGGAGTGATGGATCAGTTGGCACAGTTGCAGGCTGATCTGCACGACTATCGCCTGCTTTACTCTCGCGTCTGTGACGCCATTGCCGACAGTGGCAAAGCGCCGGGGCCAGAGGTGTCTATGCTCAAGGTCTACGCCTCGGAGCTGCTGCACCGCCTGAGCGAATTCAATGTGGAAATCAGCGCTGAATACGGCGCTGTGGTCGGCGATGTATCGTTGGAAGGGGCTGAATCCGAACTCGACCTCTACTGGCAGCTGATGATGGCGCGCCCGGTGACGATATTTGCCGGGGCCAACGAAATTCAGCGGGATATTCTCGCCAAAACCGTTCTGGGCCTGAAGGCCTGATCTCGCTGTCGGCGCGGGCCGTCGGCAGCAAAGGAGTATGGAAATGAATAATACAGGCGCACTTGCTGGTATTCGTGTACTTGATATGACTCGCGTTGTTGCTGGCCCCTACGCCGGACAAATTCTGGGCGACCTCGGGGCCGAGGTGGTCAAGGTAGAGCGCAAGGGTGAGGGAGACGACTGTCGCCGTGTTGGGCCGCCGTGGATGGATACCGAACTTGGCCGTCAGGGCCAGGACTCGACCTACTACCAGTCGGTAAATCGCAACAAACACTCTATCTCGGTAGACTTTGCCACCGAGGCCGGTGCCGAGCTGATTCGTAAATTGGCGGCCAATGCGGACATTCTGGTGGAAAATTATCGTACCGGCACATTGGCTCGATACGGTCTGGGCTATGAGCAGCTAAAGGAGATCAACCCCAAGCTGATCTACTGTTCAGTCACCGGCTTTGGGCAAACCGGCCCCTATGCGGGACGCTCCGGTTACGACTATCTGGTGCAGGCGATGTCTGGCCTGATGTCGGTCACCGGCCACCACGACGGTGAGCCCGGTGACGGCCCCATGCGTGTCGGCGTCCCCATTGCCGACATCAGTGCTGGCCTCTACGCGACCATCTCAGTACTGGCGGCGCTCAATCATCGCAATGTTACCGGCCAGGGTCAGTTCATTGACGTCTCGCTGTTTGACTCCCAGTTGTCGGCCATGCTCAATACCTTCTCTGCCTGGTTCAATGCCGGTACGGCGCTGGGCCGCACCGGCAACGATCACCCGAGTGCGGCCCCCTACGGCGTATTCCCGGTCGATGACGGCTACATTCTGATCGCGACCTTCAACGACCGTGAATTTGTGCGGCTTGCCGGCGTACTGGGTCACCCGGAATGGGCCGAGGATGCGCGTTTTTGCAGCATGGGTGCACGGGTGGCCAATCGCGAAGAACTCAAAGCGCTGGTGACCGAGGCACTCAAGGGTAAAGGCAAGGCGGAGTGGGTTGAGACCCTGAACGCCGGTCAGGTCTCCTGCGGCGGAATTAACGAAATGGCCGATCTGGAAAAAGATCCCCAGGTATTGGCCCGCGAGCTGATTGTCAGCCAACAGCATCCCCAGGGTGGCACCATTCGCAGTGCCGCTAGCCCGATGCGTTTCTCGGCGTCTCCGGTGACCTACCGGCTTGCACCGCCGCAATTGGGTGAGCACAACCGCGAAATCCTCAGCTCGTGGCTGGGCTTGAGCGACGCTCAGGTAGAGGCCCTGAAAGAGAAGGGGGCAATATGAGCACAGCCTATCGGTTCTCTCCCTACGAGCTTCCCCCGGAAGCAGAGGCGTTGCGCGCCGAAGTGAGGGAGTTTGTGCAACAGGAATCGCGCAGTTGGAACGGCTGGCAAGTCGCCCATTCCTGGACGGGCTTTGATCGTGAGTTAAGCCGCAAGCTCGGCGAACGCGGCTGGATCGGCATGACCTGGCCAAAGGCCTACGGCGGCCACGAGCGCAGTGCTATGGAACGCTATGTTGTGCTGGAGGAATTATTGGCGGCGGGGGCGCCGGTGGGTGCCCATTGGGTAGCTGATCGTCAGAGCGGCCCGTTGATTCTGCGGCTGGGCAGTGAAGCCCAAAAGGCGAAATATCTGCCCGCGATCTGTCGCGGTGAGGCTGCGTTTTGTATTGGTCTGTCGGAGCCGGATGCGGGTTCGGATCTCGCCTCCCTGCGTTCCAAGGCCGAACGGGTGGACGGTGGCTGGTGCTTGAATGGTCGCAAGGTGTGGACCACCTATGCCCAGGACTGCGATGTGATGATTGGTCTGTTCCGCACCGGTTTTGGCGAGGAGCACGGCAAGCACAAGGGACTGTCGCAGTTTCTGATCGATCTGAAAACACCCGGCATTGAAATTAATCCAATCAAGGATCTGACCGGGGAATCCCACTTCAATGAAATCGTCTTTGACAATGTCATGCTCGGCGAAGATGCGTTGATGGGTGTTGAAAATGGCGGTTGGGCCCAGGCCAACGCGGAGCTGGCCTTTGAGCGCAGTGGCCCCGACCGCTATTTGAGTTCTTTTCCCCTGTTGCCGCTGGCTCTGGAAAAACTGGGGCAGAGCGTTGATGACCCCTCGATCGCCCGTGACATTGGTGCAATGGTGGCGGAGCTGACGGTACTGCGGCAAATGTCCCTGTCGATTCAGGCGCAACTGGAAAACGGCGAAACTCCTCTTCAGGAGGCGGCAATTACCAAGCTGCTGGGCACCGGCCTTGAACAGCGTATGCCAGGCTTGATTGCCGATATTGTCGACGCGCAGCCGCTGCGTCGGTCCGGCGACAAACTTTCCGAGGCGTTGGCCTATCTGATACAGGTGGAGCCGAGCTTTTCCCTGCGCGGTGGCACGAATGAAATTATGAAAATGATTATTGGCCGGGGCATGGGGCTCTAAGGGATTCCGCGACAGGACATAGAAATGAGCGAATTGAATATTGCAGAACTGCTGGCTGACCAGCTTGATAAGCTGCTCTCCGCCGAAGTCGGCGCAGAGAGCCTGGCCGCGCTGGAAGAGGGTGTCGGCACGTTGTCACTGTGGCAGCAGGTAGAGGAAATGGGTATCGCCGACGTGATGCGCAGCGGTGCCGATGATGCCGGGCTGGGATGGCAGGATTGCGCTGAGTTGTTCCGGGTGTTGGGTCGCCACGCCGCACCTCTGCCGTTGGCCGAGACGCTGATCGGTCGCGGCTTGCTCAGCAGCGTTGGTATGACCGTCCCGGACGGCCCGCTGGCGCTGATTGAAGATGTGCTAACACTGGATGCCAATGGCGTGTTACAGGGTCGTGTAGACATGATGACCTGGGCACCCTGGGCCAGCCACTGGGTGGGCGTGGCGGAACAGTCGGGTGAATCCCGTTTGTTTTGTGTTGCCCGTGGCGAGGGTGAGGCAGTGACCACCCTGGAGCGGGCACCGACCCTGTCAGTGGATTTGACGGGAGTGCAGGCCCTGGCTGTGGCGCCGATTGCCGATGCGACATTGATGAGGAGCCAGTTTGCGCTGGCCCGGGCACTGATGATTAGCGGTGCCTGCGACAAGGTGGTTGAGCTGGCGGTGGAGTATGCCAATACTCGCAAACAGTTCGGCAAACCCATTGGTAAATTTCAGGCCCTGCAACACCAGTTGGCCGAAGCCAGCTGCCGCGCTGCGGCGACGGAAATGGCGGCGAAATACGCTTGCCGGAAACTGGATTTGGGTGAACACAGCAGCGGTGCGGCGGTTGCGAAATACACTGCCGGTGTTGCCGCCAAGGAAGTCAGCCGCATTGCCCACCAGGTGTTTGGCGCCATCGGTATTACCGACGAACATGAGTTGCACTATTTTACCCGCCGCCTGTGGCAGTGGCGGGTCGACGGGGGCAGTGAACGCTACTGGTCCGAGCAGCTCGGTTCGAGGGTATTGCAAGCCGGAGCCGCCCAGCTCTGGTCGTCGCTGACCGCGTGAATGTTGGCATTGAATTGCCTGTGCAGCGAGTCTGTGCTAACGTTAAAAACTAATAGATAGTTAGTTGCTGGGGTGGCGAATCAGTGCTGCCCCCAGCCCATCAGCAGCGGGCTTTGACCAAGGTGTGTCGGCCCCGAGTCTACGGAGAAAACCATGGAATATAACGATATTACCTACGAAAAAACCGGCGCCGTATTGCGTGTGTGCCACAACCGTCCAGACAAGGGGAATGCCCAGTCCACACGCCTGTTGGCAGAGCTGGATGATGCGCTGGCCCGGGCCAAGGCCGACAGCGAAGTTCACGTGGTGATTATCGGTGGCCAGGGCAAACACTTTTCCGCCGGCCACGACTTGGCCGATGGTATGAAACTGCGCGGTGATTACACTGTGGAGCAACACTGGCACTGGGAGCAGGAGCACTTTCTGGGCAATGCCATGCGTATCTGGGATTTGCCCAAGCCAACCATCGCCGAGGTGAGCGGCGCCTGTATCGCCGGTGGCTTTATGGTGGCCAACTCCTGCGATATCGTTATTGCCAGTGACGACGCCTATTTCTCGGATCCCGTGCTGCACTCTATGGGCGCTGCTGCGGTAGAAGCCCTGCTGCACCCCTGGGTGCTGAATACCCGCAAGGCCAAGGAATTGTTGTTTACCGGCGGTAAGATCAGCGCCGAGGAAGGCAAGGAGTGGGGCATGGTCAACCATGTGGTTCCCCGCGCTGACCTCGAAGATTTCACCATGAAAATGGCCCAGCAAATTGCCAAGGCGCCGCCCCATGCTACAGCAATGCTGAAGCGCTCCCTGAACCGCACCGCAGACATTCAGGGTTACCGCAACTCCCTGAATGCCCACTTTGACACCCATACCGTGAGTTCTTCGACCAAGGAGTTTTGGGATATCGTGAATCAGGGTGTGGCGGCAATGGTCGCCGGTGGCAAGAACTCGGGTTCCGACAAGTAATATCGCCGAGTGGGGGAGTGCAAGCTGTGCCTGGAAGTATTGAGCGCAGTGTCGCCGCCGAAGCGATACGCACCACCCTCGCTCGTTATTGTCGCTATGTTGATAGCGGTAACAGCGACGCCCTGTCGCAGTTGTTTTATGCAAACAGCGAATACCGGCCGATGGCTGGGCGCGATAGCTATCGTGGCCCCGTCGGGGTCAGGCAGTTCTTCGTTGATCTGAAAGCGGAGTTTATTGCCGCGATGAAGGCGGGTGGTCCTGTGCCACCCCGCTTGAAACACCATCTTTCCCTGCCTGATATCGAGTTTATCTCCGACACTGAGGCCTCGGTGGAGACCCGCTTTGCGGTGTATTCAACGATTGGCCTGGACCATACCGGCTACTATCTCGATCAGCTGTCACCGGCTGAGGCTGGAGATTGGCGCTTCACTTATCGGGAAATTTGTCTGGATTGGGTGAACCCTGAGTCGGCACTGAATGCCCTGTTAGCTTGAGTGGCATTGGACGCTGGACGGGAGGCGGGAGACACTAATCCGTCTTCCACCTCCAGTTGAATCTCTCCCACTAAAAGCGATAGTCGATTTCCATTCCATACTGGCGGGGTGCACCCGCTGAGGCGTGAACCCGCTCGGTGCTGTCCCCCGCGGCAAAGAGATAGTACTCGGTACTTTCGATATTTTTCACAAACAGCTTCAATGACAGGTTAGGGCCGTTGAGTCCCCAAAAAGCATTGCTGAACCCGTAGGCGTCCTGTACGTCGGCGGGGCCGTCGAAGGGACGCAGGGTAACGTCCGCGCTTCGGAAGTGTTCCAGCCGAAAGCGCATTTCGTCAAAGGTTTGCAGGCTGAGGGGCCAGCGATAGTCGGCGGCAATGTTTATGGTGTAGTCGGGGGCGCGGGTCAGTTCTTCGCCACTGAGATCCTGTTCTCCGGCGTCGGGATTGGTTGAGTCATCGTCGGAAAATTTTTCGTAGTAGGCGTCCATCACCGAAATATTACTGCTGAGGGTAAGGGAATGGGTAACTAGGAACTGGGCTTCGATTTCGCCGCCGGTAATTCTGGCGCCCTCTGCATTGATAATGTCGCCGCGCAGGCCGTTAAGTTTCAGGGTCTGGAAATTTTTATACTGGCTGTCGTAGATCGACGCGTTGGCGATGATACGGCGGTCAAGCCAAGTGCTGCGAATCCCCAATTCCAGTGATACCACTTCCTCCGGGTCGTAGGTGTCGCCGCAGGAGGTGAAGTTACTACCGCCGGATTTATAGCCAACACTGCGGCTGCCATAGACCGAGAAACTGTCGCTGAACTCGTAGCGCAGGCCGATTTTTGGTGTGACTTCACTGGCCTCGGTTTTTAACTCCAGATTCTCACAGCTTTCCAGGGTGTCAGGCACCGTAGGTATTGGTATGCCATCGCTGGTGGTAAAGGTAATGTTTTGCAGGGCGACCTTTTCGTCGTGCAACGCGCGTACACCGAGGTTCAGTTCGGCGCGATCGGTAATGGCGTAGGTGATGTCGCTGAAGACCGCAATGGCCTCGATATCCTCGACGGTTCTGGGACGCACGGATATGCCCGCACCACCACCGGCCTGGGGGACATCGGCGGGTAAGTAGGGGCTGAATTGTTCTTCAAAGTAGTACAGGCCAACCAACCATTGCAGTGAGTCGGTGTCGCCTGACAGGTTCAATTCATGACCAAAGGATTCCGAGCTGTCGTGGCGACCGGGAATATAGTAAATGTCGTTGGCAGTATAGTCAGCGTCGAAAAACTCGGTGCGGAAGTGATCCTGGTAACCGCCGATATAACTCAGCTCCGCCAATTCCCAGCTCCAGGTTAGCTTGGTACTGACATTAACAGTGCGGCGCTCGCCGTCGGGATGGTAATTCAGTTTTCGTTCCCAGGGTTCGCCGGTGATTGAGTCATCGGGCTCTGAGGTATCGGTGGGAAGGAAAAACAGGCCGGTGGATTCCGCCTCGGGGTTTGGCGACACCCGATTCACCGCATTGGAGCTCATCCCTGCGCCGTTGTCGTAGCGGTAGAGATAGGACAGGTCGGCGCTGAATATGCCATCAGTCGCGTAACTAAAGGCGAGCCTGCCGCCCCAGCCGTTGGACTCATTGGAGTCCCGGTTGCCGGGTTGCTCCTTGATATAGCCGTCAGTGATGTCGCCCTCCAGCACCATGCGGGCGCGAAAATGTTCGCTGATCGGGCCTGACAGTTTCACGACAGCGGCGTGGGTGTCGTTGTTTGCCGCGCGGTAAAGGGTGCTGGCTTCAAACTCCTCGCTGGGTTTGTTCAATATAAAGTTAATCACACCGCCGCTGGAGTTGCGGCCATAGAGTGTGCCTTGGGGGCCGCGCAATAATTCGACCCTGGCCAGGTCGGAAAAGCCAATAGGCCCGATTGACGGACGCGGTTGGTAGACGCCATCGATATGAAGGGCGACGCCGGGTTCTGTAGCGCCGGAGAACACATTGGTGCCGATGCCGCGCATGCTGATCAGCACGGCGCCGCCGGTGTTGCTGATGTTCAGTCCCGGCACTGAGCTTTGCAGATCTTCGACGCTGGTCTGGGCGCGGAAGGACATATCCTCTCCGCTGACCGCGCTAACTGACATCAGAGCGTCCTGCAGGCTGCCGCTGCGTTTTTGGGCAGTGACCAGTACCTCTTCGATCATCAGGGGTGCGTCATCCTGGGCGAGCACGGCGGCGCTTCCCTGAGATAGCACAACGGCAAGCGTGGTGTATCGTGCGATATGCGACATGATATATCCCTATAAAAATGTAAAGTTGTTAGTTTTTTTGTATTGGTAGTGATGCTATGAATATACGGTATAACGTGTGTTGAGATGTCGAGCTTTAATAGTTATTGTATTTGTTGTTCGGCATTATGTAGTATGGATAACAATATTTAAAATGACAAGTAGTCAGTTCAAGGTTCGGGCGTTCGGTAAACATCCCGCTCGACCGTTTTACAGCAATATCGAGTCAACATTTTAACAAAGGAGTGTCATATGCATCCCAGTGTTCACGCACAGGAGCGCCCGGACGCCGCTGCGGTCATTATGGCGGGAAGTGGTGAGAAAACGACCTACGCGCAATTGGAGCAGCGCTCTAATCAGGGAGCGCAGCTGTTTCGGCAACTGGGTTTGCAGCCTGGAGCGGGCATTGCGATCTGGATGAAAAATTGCCCTATGTTTCTGGAGATTTGCTGGGCGGCGCAGCGTTCGGGCCTGTACTTTACGCCGATTTCCACCCACCTGACCCTTGAGGAAGCGGCTTATATCATCAAGGACAGCGGCGCCACCCTGTTGGTGGCGACCCCCGGTTTGTCGGGTGTTGATGAACTGGTGAAGCAGGGCGTCGATAAGGTGCTCGGTGACGGTTTTCATTTTTACCTCGACCGTCCCCAGGGGGATTTACCCTGTTGGCCGCAGACGATAGCAGACCAATCCGCCGAGCGCATTGCCGATGAAACCGCGGGCCAGTACATGGTGTATTCCTCTGGCACCACAGGTAAACCAAAGGGTGTACAGCTGCCCTTGAGCGGTGCGTCGGCCGATCAACCACTGCCCTTTGTCGCCATGCAGCGTGAGCAGTACGGCGTGTCCGAAAACAGTGTTTACCTGTCGCCGGCACCGCTTTACCACGCGGCTCCCCTGGTATTCAGTATGACTGTGCAGAGTATCGGCGGCTGCGTGGTGATCTGCGAAAAATTTGAACCGGTAGCGCTGTTGGAGGCGGTCGCCCGGTTTAAGGTAAGCCATATGCAAATGGTACCGACAATGTTTGTGCGCCTGCTGAAATTGCCCGAGGAACAGCGCCGCGGTTTTGATTGTTCCAGTCTGGAGTGTGTCATTCATGCGGCGGCGCCCTGTCCGGTGCCGATCAAGCATCAGATGATCGACTGGTGGGGGCCGATTCTGTATGAATACTACGGCGGTTCAGAGGGCAATGGCGCGACCTATATCACCTCGGAAGAATGGCTGAAAAAGCCCGGTTCAGTGGGGCGGGCACAGTGGGGCACCTTGCATATCTGTGACGATGACGGCGAGCCACTACCCGCCGGACAGCAGGGTACGGTCTATTTTGAAGGCGGTTTCGACTTCAAGTACAAAAACGATGAAGCCAAAACCCGGGATGCCCGCAATCCCAAGCACCCGAGCTGGTCTACGCTGGGGGATATCGGTTACCTCGACGACGAGGGCTATCTGTTCCTGACGGACCGCAAGAGCTTCATGATTATCTCCGGCGGGGTCAATATTTATCCCCAGGAGATTGAAAATGTCCTCACCGTTCACCCCAAGGTGATGGATGTCGCAGTATTCGGCGTGCCCAATGCCGAATTCGGTGAAGAGGTTAAGGCGGTGGTGCAGCCGGTGGACTGGAACGATGCCGGAGACGCCTTGGCCGAGGAGTTGATGACGTACTGCCGGGAGAAGCTGTCGGCGGTGAAGTGCCCGCGTTCAGTAGACTTTGATCCGGCGTTGCCGCGTATGGACAATGGCAAACTCTACAAAAAGGCGCTGAGGGACCGCTACTGGTAAGGGAGTAAAACTGGGAGGCCCTTGCTGGCAAAGTGTTGTATGACGGCCAAGGGCCACCCCTACAAACGGATATTGCGGGGACATAATAATGATAGTCAGCAGGGTTCGGTTATTTCGTCATGCGCGCGGGGCACTTTTCGCGCTACTGGTTCTTCTTTCTGCCTGCGGAGGCAATAGCAATAGTCCGGCAGGGCCGTCGTCGTCGCCCACACCACCGGCGGGTGGTGGCGGTGAAGAAACCTTTACCACGGTACTTGAGTGCGACACCAAAATCACCATGCGTGATGGCACGGTGTTGTCCGCAAATATCAGCCGACCCGACGTGCCAGGGCAATTTCCCACTCTGCTGACGACAACGCCCTATGGCAAAGATGTGGTGGAGGGGGGCGGCGGCGCGGCAACGGCCACGAGTCCTCCCGATTCCAGTGCCGGATGTCTGAACCCGGGTTCGCCGGAAACCATTGGTCTGGCTGAGTTTGGCTATGTGGTAATCAGTGTCGATTGGCGAGGCACCGGCAAGAGCGGGGCAGGGGATTGGTATACCGAGACCTGGCAAAGCGATCACGAGGATATCCTTGATTGGGTTCAGCAACAGGCGTGGTCAAATTCGCAGGTTGGGGTGACTGGCTGTTCCAATCTGGGTGGCTCGACCATTGTTGCGGCTACGGCGGATCAGGTTCGCATGGCCGAGGGTAAGCCTCGAGCGGTTTACGCGGCGTGGGCCGAGAGCTTTTTCCCCGATGTGTATCGTGCGGTGGTGGGTGCCGGCGGTGCCAGTACCTCCCCTGCGGCCTATGCCATTGTCGGGCTTATCGGAGCTTCATCGGCGGGGGCTGATCCGCAAAACCCCAGCCCCCAGCCCAATCAACCCATTTATTCGAAACTGGCCGAAACCACCGCAGGCACATCCTCTTACGACGGATTTTGGGAGGTGATTAATTTTGTGCCCAGGGCTGCGGAAATTGATATACCAGTGGCGATGACGGCGGCGACAGACGACCTGTGGCAGCTGTCGTTGACCTCCTTTGACTATGCGCAGCGCTTGAAGAACTCGCCCCATGCTTCGTTTTTTATTTCTCCTGGAAGCCATTGCGCCCAAGGGGGCTGGGAGAAGTACCGCTATGCGGGTCGCGATAACGAGTCCAAGCGCAGTCTGGTCAAGGCCTGGTTCGACCACTGGTTAAAGGGGCGCGACAACGGCATTGCCGAGTTGCCACGATTTAATGTCTTCCCCGAAGGCGCTGAGGGGTGGGCGGTGCAGGCTAACAGCATACCTGCGGAACAAACCGAGTTCAGGCCTTACTATCTCGTTAATCGCGACGGCAGTGGCGAATTGAGCGAGCAGCCTTCCATTGACGAGAGCACACTCAGCTTAACCTGTCTGCCCTGCACTGCCAGCACTCCGGAGCCCTCTCTGGTGTTCGATACGCCGGTGCTGGATGAGCCCTTGACACTTGCCGGGTCGATCAGCGCTTATCTCACGGTGTCGGTCGACAGGCCTGATTTTGCTCTGTCGGCGGTACTGTACTTTGTGGGCGAGGACGGTGTAGAGAATTTGATCAGCGATGCGCAATTGCGCGGACGTGAGCGCGCGTTGGATATTGAGGGAAGTCTGTACGACAGCGAAGGGGCGCTGTTGCACCCGCGCCATCTGTTGACTGAGGAAGCAAGGCAAGTTGTCGAGGGCATCTATCGCTACCCCCTCAGCTTTATGCCTGCCGCCCATCGCGTGCCTGCGGGGAGTTTTTTGCGTCTGCGGGTGGCCTTTCACGACACCAAATATGTGGTGCCGGCTGACCTTCAGGCCTCGATGCCGGGCACGACGATGACCGTGCACCTTGGCGGGGTAGAGGCGTCGGCGATTACCCTGCCGGTGATACCTGGCCTGGAATAATCAACGGCTGCGCTCTATCAGCTGTTGTAACTCTACAAGGCTGATTTTATAGCTGGCCGTGCGGGGCAGGGTGTCCACATAGATAAATTGGCTGGGGATTTCCGGCGCACTGAGATGGTGACGCAGGAAGTCGGTCAGCTCGGTATCATCCGGCTTCTGGTCGGGAGACTTGGCAACCACCACTGCGACGGGTATCTGACCAAGGCGTGGGTCGTCCACGCCGATCACCGCCGCGTCGGTGAGGTCAGGGTGAAGACGAATCTGCTCGGCGATGAGCAATGGCGATAATTTGAAGCCCCCGCGGAAAATGGTTTCTTCCAGCCGGCCCTCGAACCACATAAAGCCGTCGCGATCTATGCGCGCCTGATCCGAGGTGGCTATCCACTCGGGGCCAACACGGTCAACTTTGGCCTCCAGTCGGCCAACGTGGTCAGGTGGTAATACCTCTCCGCTATCCGGGTCGGTGATCCGCAGCGCTACGCCGGGTAGAGCGCGACCACAGCTGCCCATTTTTGTCGCGGAATACGCTTGAAGGTCGGCCATAGTCCAGGTGGTTATCACTCCGCAAAACTCACTGGCGCCGTAACTGAGGTTTACCGGAATACCCAGCTCGTTCTGAAAGTAAGCCTGTACTTTTTTGTCCAGTGGTGCCGCGCCGGTGCGAATTACTTTGATGCTGCGGAATTTCTCTGCAGGGAGCTGGCGCTGGTAAAGGCTGGCCAGGGCCGCAGGGGGCACATCGGCGGTGGCAGGCTGAAATCGTTCCACCAGCGCCAACCAGTCATCCAGCTGAAATTTATCCAGAATCGCCAATGGCATCGCCATTGCGAGTGCCGGTGTCGTCGCATACACCCCGCTGATATTGCTCAACGGCAATACCGAAATAATCGGTGTACGTGCGCCGCTGTTCATCTGTGACACCGATTGCACCGCCGCATTGGTGCTCGCTGCGAGATTGCGGCGGCTGAGTTGAATGCGCTTGGGCGCGCCTGTGGTGCCACTGCTCAGTGTTTCGATAGCGGCAGCGGTGTCGTCATCACAGTAGGGCTGTGCTGTGCTGGCAGGATCACTGGGCTGAGTACGCACCTCGATATCGTTGCTGCCAATGGCAATGCCGAGGCAATTCAGCGCCTGGGCAGCGGCGGTTAATTCCTCGTTCCAGTCCTGTTCGTCGGCGAGCACCACGGTAAATCCCGCCTGTTGAATGTCCTTGATAATTTTTGCGGTGGATTGGTAGCCGTGGATCATCGATGCGCAACGATCAGTTATCAGCAGTGACCACAAACAGCTGATATGCATCGGCCGGTTGCGGGCGACGAAAGCGACCTGACCCTGATAGCCCAGCTGCTGCTCGCTGAGGACTCGATCCAGTCGGGCCACGACGGTCTTCACGGTTTGCCAGGGATACTCCCGGTTGTTGAAGTAAAAAGCGGTATCGACATCGCTGCACTGACTGAGGCTGGTAAAAAGCTGCTTTGCCAATGATGACTGGGGGAGTTGTGAGAGCTTCATAGTGGTCTGTACTCGGTGTTAACGGACACAGCAAGTGCCAGTGCCGGGTGTAGTTGGTCTGCTGGCAGAGCTGCTGTAGCAGTTCCGCATCCATGATTGCAGGGGTTTTTATAGTTTTAAGTGAGTATATGTCAGTTAATGTGTGGTGGCAAAGCGTCGCTCTTCGGCGCCGTAGGTGCCGTCTGTCAGCTGACGACGGAGGGTTAGCCGGTCGTCGTGGTTGAGTCGCTGCGGCGCTGCATGTGTATTCGTGTAGTGGCCGGTGTTGCTGATTTTCCTTTCAGCCATTGATGCGTGGCTTGTTGTTTGTGTTAGCCGGTATCCGCGAGGTGTTAGCTGTCCTGCTGTTCTCGGCTGCGATGTGCATTGTCGTTGGTCCAATTTGTTCTCCAATAACTTACTTTTCGTAATTTATTGGGCTATTCTCAGGGGCGTCGGCGTTGAGCAGATCTGCTCGATGAATAGATCAATAACAAAATGCCGCCTCAAGTTATACAGCTGTATAGTTTCGGGGTGGCTGGCGGAGGGTTGAAATGGATATTAGCGGTAAGGTTTATGTCGTAACCGGTGCAGGTAGCGGTATTGGGCGGGGGTTGGCCCATGAATTGTTAAAGCGCGGCGCAGAGGTCGCTTTAGTGGATATGAACGGTGCCGCACTGCGTGAGACCCTTAAACTGTTTCCAGGTGAGGCCTCTGATCGTTGCTCCCTTCATGTCGTGGATGTCACCGATCGGCAGGGTGTTGCGGCGCTGCCAGAGCAGGTCATTGCCCATCATGCTCGTGTCGATGGCTTAATTAACAATGCGGGCATAATTCAGCAGTTTCACTCCGTCTCGGATCTTTCTCAGGCGGATATTGATCGTGTGCTGAATGTGAATTTCCTGGGTACGGTCAATGTTACCAGGGCCTTCTTGCCAGCATTGATGGCGCGGGAGCAAGCCTACATCGCAAATGTTTCCAGTATGGGGGCGTTCGCTCCAGTGCCGGGGCAAACCCTCTACGGTGCAGCCAAGGCGGCGGTAAAAATGTTTACCGAGGGCCTGCGTTCAGAACTGGCGGATACGGGGGTGGTGGTATCGGTGGTTTTTCCCGGTGCGATTGAAACTGGAATCGTCAAAAACTCAGGGGCAGAAAAAACCCAGCCGGTGTCTTCGGCAAACGTATCTTTCAAGATGTTGCCCGCCGCCGAAGCCGCGCGGCAAATCGTCGATGGGATTGCCAAAAACAAATACCGGATTCTCGTCGGCAGGGATGCGTTTATGCTCGACCTGGTGTCCCGAATCAGTCCCGCCGCGGCGGCACGGCTCATTATTCGGCAGCTGAAGCAGCTTACGCCGGCCTCCGGCTAACGGAAAACAGTCGTTCCACTCATGACAACTCGTTAGTTTGGTTTTTGATAACATAAGCGGGGCTGATCGGCCCTGATTTTTATCGTTTATAGAAGTCTTGCACGCTCGTTAATCAGCTCCGTAGTTGAACAGTAGCTGAATACATGTTAGTTTTTGTTCTGGTTAGGATGCTGCTGTTACGACAGGGTTTAAAGCACAGTTAATTATCGCGGTGCGTTTTCACCTTCGGCACAGGCCGCCTTCGCTCATTTCCGGCGGCGGTGCAGCAACCTTGGTTGAATTCTTTAACTTGCGTGGAGTAAACGGCGTGGCGTTCGAATACGAGAAAATCAAAAACTGGCCAATTCCTGAGGGTTATCAGGAATACTCGGCGAATGACTGCATTTTGTATGCCCTCGCTGTGGGTGCCGGCGCCGGTGATCCCGCCGCCGATCTGGATCTGATCTACGAAAAGCAGCTTAAAGTGTTGCCGACGATGGCGGTGACCATGGCATCACAGGGTACGATGTGGGTTGCTGATCCCGCTACCGGCATCAATCTGAGCAAGCTCCTCCACGGCGAGCAGTACCTGACAATTCACAAGCCCTTTCCGACCTCGGCCAAGGTCAAGAGCCGCAGCTATGTGGAAGAAATTTACGATAAAGGTGTGGAAAAAGGCTCGGTGATGATGCTCGCGAGAGAAATCAGCGACGCTGACAGTGGCGAGCTTCTCGCGACCTGTACCTCTGCGGTATTTCTGCGCGGCAACGGTGGCTGCGGTGGGCCGAGCACCGGACAGCCCAAGCCCCAGCCGATTCCCGAGCGCGCTCCCGATGTGGTGATCGACGCCATTAGTCGTGAGGAGCAGGCCGCATTGTATCGTCTGACCGGAGATAATAACCCCCTGCACATCGACCCGAAATTTGCGGCGATGGGCGGTTTCCCCAAACCGATCCTGCATGGCCTTTGCACCTACGGTTTTGCCGCGCGTGCGGTGATCTCTGCGGTATGTGACGGCGACCCGTCGCGTCTGCGCAAGTTTAACCTGCGTTTTGCCAACCCGGTTTTCCCAGGCGAAACCCTGCGCACCGAAATTTGGAAAGAGTCCGATGGCAGCGCTGCCTTCCGCACATTTGTGGTAGAGCGCGAACTGCTGGTGCTTAACAATGGCTATGCTGAATTTGCTGCCGCTGAATAGTAGGTAGCGGCTTCGGCATCCAGCCGATTTCAGCGAAGTGTAGTAACAGAGACAAGTCAGGCGGCAAATACGTGATTGCAATTAACGAAGATCTACAGGCAATACAGGATCAGGCGGCGCGCTTTCTGAGTGAGCGCGCAGAACCTGAGCATCTCAAGGCATTGCTGGACAAGCCAGCGTCCTTCGATAGCGACAGTTGGCGCAGTGTGGCCGAGTTGGGTTGGCCGATGCTCGCTGTTGACGAGGAGCGCGGTGGCCTTGGTCTGGGCGCCCGGGGGTTGGCCATTCTGGCCCAGGAAATGGGGCGCACGACATTGTCGCTGCCGCTGCTGCCGGTGTACCAACTGGCCTGCGTGTTGGGACAAGTTGAGGTTAGCGAGAGTGTCGGCCAAATGTTTGAACAGGTGTTGGCCGGTAGCGCTATTGCCTGCTTCGTTAACGGTGGCGAGCTGTCGCTGTCCGAAGGGAAGCTGACCGGAAGCACCACCGCGACACCCTTTGCGGCGGTGGCCCAGTATGGGCTTGTGCGTGCACAACAGGATCAGCAGTCGGTATTACTGCTGGTGGATTTGCAGCAGGAAGGCGTCAGCCGTGAAGCGGTGCCGGCTATAGATCAGGCCCGTGCACAGGCGACACTGGGCTTTGCCGGTGTGGATGCGGCGGTTTTGGCCACTGATGGCAGTGACGGCCTGTACGACGATTGCCTGTTGATTGCTGCGCTGGTCACTTCATTTGAGCAGTCCTCCGGGGCCGAGGCCGCCATGTTGCTGGCCCGTGACTATGCCCTTGAGCGCAAGGTGTTTGGTCAAACCCTGGGGGCCTTGCAGGCGATCAAGCACAAGATTGCCGATATGTATTGGCGTATTGAACTGGCCAGAGGCTGTGCCGACGATGCGCTGCTGGCCTTTGAGGCCGGTGATGACAGCTGGCGGGAATTGGCCGCGGCCTCGCGGGTCGCGGCTATTGAAGCCTATGAATTCAGCGCCAGGGAAAGTATGCAAACCTTTGGTGGCCTGGGCTCTACCTGGGAGGGAATGCCCCAGCACCACTACCGGCGCTCGCGGGTTCTCGCCCTGGAGCTGGGTAGTCGTCTGGAATGGCGGGAGCGCTTCTTTGCCTGTCGTCGCAGCGATGCCGGGGAGCGGGAACCGATTGAAGCCCTGCCCGAATTGAAGGAATACCGGCAGCGGGCACGCCAGTGGCTGGCGGAGAATGCTCCGGCCTTTTCCGGCGAGGTACGCAAGGGTCTCAGCTTTGCAGAAGACCTCGAGTTGGGCCGCAAGTGGCAGGCAAAAAAGGCCGAGGGCGGCTACGCTTGCATAAACCTGCCCGCAGAGTATGGCGGTGCCGGCCTGACTGAATTGCACAAAATTGTATTCGGTGAGGAGGAGCTGAAATACCTGCTGCCCACGGAATACTTTGTGATCAGCACCGCACAGCTGATGGCAATCTTCCTGCGTTATGCGCCGGAGGAAGCGCGCCGGGAACTGGGGCCGAAAGCCATTCGCGGCGAGCAGATATGGTGTCAGATGTTCTCCGAGCCGGGAGCTGGCTCAGACCTCGCAGCGGTGCGTTTGAAGGCGGAGCGCCACGTGAAAGACGGCGTGGAAGGTTGGTTGTTGAACGGCCAAAAACTGTGGACCAGTTGGGCGCAGGTCGCGGACTGGGGTTTTATTGTCGCGCGGACGAACAGCGACGGCCCCAAACATGCGGGTATTACCTGTTTCTATGCCGATATGCACAGCCCAGGCATCAGCGTACGTCCGATTCGTCGTATGGCTGGTCACGATGATGTGAATGAAGTGTTCTTCGACAATGTCTTTGTGCCAGATAGCCAGCGATTGGGCGACGAGGGCCGGGGTTTTGCCGTGGCCATGGAAATGCTGATGATCGAACGCGTTGCAGGTGTCTACGACGAAAGCATTGGTGGAATGTCGCTGAATAGCCTGTTCCGGCATGCAGAACAAAGTGAGTTGGCGGGCCGGCCGGCGATCGCCGACGGCGAAATCCGCGCCACACTGCTGGAGGCGTATATCGAGCGACAGGGGCTGCGCTCGATCTATCGTCGCGGCATGGCCGCTGTCGGTCACGGTAAAGAGCCCGGGCCAGAGGCGGGTATTCGCAAGCTGATTATGGGCCGTGCCCGTCAACGCCTTGGCGCGCTGGCACTTGACCTGATCGGACCCGACGGCGTGTATATGGATCCACAGGGCGATTTTCGCACCGACTTTGCCTGGTCGTGGATCGACCCCGCCGGTCGAATTGCCGGCGGCACCGATGAGGTGTTGCTGAACACCATTGCGGAGCGGGTGCTGGGTATGCCCCAGGACTACCGTCCTGATAAAAATAAACCCTTTAAAGAGCTGAGCTGATGAGTAACCCCTATTCTGAAAAACAGTGTGTGATTTCCGGTGTTGGCCAGTCTGAAATTGGACGCCGTCTGCCTCGCAGTGGATTGCAGTTGACCGTTGATGCGGTCAAAAAGGCCCTGGATGATGCCGGTTTGAAACGGGAAGACATCGACGGCGTATCGAGTTGGCCGGGACAAATGCAGAATTCGGCTCCGGGTTTTTCACCGGTGTCTATCACCGACCTGCGCGAAGCCATGGACCTCAAACTGAGCTGGTATAACGCCGGCATCGAATCCACCCAAATGTCGGCGATTATCAATGCCTGCATGGCGGTGGCCAGTGGCCAGGCCCGGCATGTCATCTGCTTTCGCACCATGACCGAGGCCAGCTCTATGGCCAAAGGAACCCGCTCCAGTGTGCAGGGCACCGGCAGTCAACGCATCAGTGGCCCCTTCCAGTGGCAGCTCCCCTTTGGCGCTTTTTCCGCCAGCAGCTGGGCGGCCCTGATCGCCTCACGTTATATGCACGAGTTTGGCGCCAGCCGGGAGCAGTTGGCGCAGATTGCACTCAACGCACGCCGCAACGCACAACTTAACGAGCGGGCGGTGTATCGCGACCCCCTGTCGATGGAGGACTACCTGTCGGCACGGATGATCTCCGACCCCCTTTGCCTGTTTGACTGCGATGTACCCATCGACGGCTCTACCGTACTGATCATTTCCCACAAGGATTGTGCGCCAGACCTCAAGGCAACGCCAATTCATATCGAGTCGGTAGCCGGGCCACTGTATGGTCGGGATAGCTGGGATCAGCAGGACGACCTCACTCGCTTTTGCGCCGAAGATGCCGGAAAAATGCTGTGGTCGCGTACCGATTTTTCGCCGAAGGATGTGGATTTCGCTGAGCTGTACGACGGCTTCAGCTTTCTGACGCTGTTGTGGCTGGAAGGGCTGGGCTTCTGTGGTCGCGGCGAGGCAGCCGCCTTTGTCGAAGGTGGTCAGCGTATTGCACGGGATGGCGAACTGCCCCTGGCGACCCATGGTGGCCAGCTTTCGGCAGGGCGCACCCACGGTTTGGGTTACTTCCACGAGGCGGTAAAACAATTGCGCGGCGAAGCGGGTAGTCACCAGCTTGCCGGTGACCGCAAGCTCGCTGTGGTTAGTAACGGCGGCGGTAATCTTGCCGGTGCAGCGTTGCTGCGTAAAGACTGATCGTATTCGGCGGTTGCAATTCCAGGGCCGCTACAAAGGCAAATAGCATGATTCAGCCAAACGGTGGATGAATAACAATGGCAGATACAAAAGAAACAGGCTCGGCGCAAACTGCCGCTGAGGAAAAAACCATGGGTCCGGTTCCTGAGCTGGACGAATTAAACGAATTTTTCTGGACCTCAGGTGCCGACGGCAAACTGCGTATGCAGTACTGCGATGATTGCCAGTACTGGCAGCACCCGCCCAGTGTGTGCTGCCGTAAATGCCTGGGCGAGGGCATTGCCCCCAGGGAATTGTCCGGTGAAGGCACCGTCGCCGCCGTCACCATCAACCGTATGCCGTGGATGCCGGGCCTGAAAGTACCCTATGTTCTGGTCATTGTTGAACTGGACGAACAACCCGGCCTGCGCCTGACCTCGGCCATGCCCAGTGTCGATCCCGAACAGGTCGCCATCGGCGACCGGGTAAAGGTATGGTTTGAACAGCGAGAAGACGTGTGGATGCCATTTTTCGCGCCGCTCGCGTAATACGATTGGACAGGGCCTTTGTCAGGCCCTTTCTGCCAACATGACCTGCCAGGTGAGCAACAAGCGATTATTCGCACCGCTGGCAATTCTTGCATTGCTCATCTTCCTTCAACTATTTCACTCCTGTTATTCAGATTTATCCTATATCCGCTCCGCTATTCACGAGGGGCAGGTGTGGCGAATGCTCACTGGCCAGTGGGTGCACAGCAATGGCTACCACCTGCTCGGTAGCGCCGTGCTAATGCTGTTGCTCAACAGCTTCGACGAAAGCCACTTAATGCACAGACTGCCGGCCTTGATGTTGCTGTCCTGCATGATTAGTGTCGGGATCTATATCTTCTACCCGGGCCTCGAACACTACCTGGGACTGTCTGGCGTGCTTCATGGCTACGCTCTCATCCTGCTTTGCGAGAACCTGTCAACGTCGTTCAAACTCGTCTGTATTGGCATTTTTGTGTTAATAGCGAAGCTGTGGGCGGAACAGCTCGGTGTATACCCGCATCAAAGCACCGCGCTTGATTGAAGTGCGAGTCGCTACCGAAGCGCATTTGCTGGGCGGGTGTGCAGGGGCTTTGTATTGTATCGCTGCAAAGACGCGGTCGAAACAGCGCAAAGAAAATCGGTAAGAGCACAAGGCCCGCCGTGGAAATCCTGGAAGGCTTGCTGGGTTGGCAGCTTCTACGCCGGTTACGATGTAGGCCACTCGGTAAGGGTATCAATATACAACTGCCGCACTTCAGCAATCTTTTCACCAAGGTTGTCCAGGGTCCAGTCGCTGACGGATATCGGCGGCAGTACCGCAACATCAACGGTGCCGGGGCTCATCACAGCGGCGTCTCTGGCGGCAATCATTTCGGCATTGCGAAAAACGATGGGTACTACGGGAATGTCAGCGGCCATTGCCATGCGAAAGGCGCCTTTTTTGAATTCTCCTACCAGATCGGTATCGACGCGGTTGCCCTCGGGGGCGAGGCAAATCGAGATACCTTTGCGGGCCAGTTCCTCGATGGGTTTCAGGGCTTCTACTGAGGCCTTGGAGTCTGCGCGATCGATAAAGGCGACATCAGCGAGTTTGCCGATGGTGCCGGTAAGCCAGTGGTCTTCCAGTTCTTTTTTGCCAACGCCGGTAAAGTCTTTCTCGATTAGTTTGGCGGCCATAAAGGCGTCGTAGTTGTTGCGGTGATTAAAAATAAAGACTGCAGGTCGCTGGGTCCAGAGGTTGTCGCCGCCAATAACGTTAAGTTTTACGCCATTTATTTTAAACATCTGGTCGATCCAGCGCGGCGATGCGTAGTTGAGAATCGCACGCTTGTCCCGTTTCAGTAGTCCGAGTCCGACACCGGCGGCGGCGTAGGGGAATACGCTGAATACACCGGCGGCGGAGCGCAGTGCGCCGTTGTTTTTGCGGCTGGTGAAGCGCAGCACTGGCCAGCCGCGAGAGCGGGCTACCCGGGCCAGGTTTTTGCCGGGATTGGTGGGACGGGGGTGGCCGACCAGGTGCATCAGGGCTTCGTCTTCGTCGCCATCGGCGTAGAAAAAGCAGTCTGCAAGGGCGGCGCCCTGGGTCTTGGCAAAGGTTTGGGCGGCGGTGGCTTTGCCTTCGGCCCAGATCAGCGGTTTGCTGAGTTTGCCGCTGAGTTTGCCGTCGACCACTTCAAAACGGTTGCACAGCACATGCTCGATATTCAGAAAGCGGGCAATGGGTTCGGCCTGATAGCAGGTGGCGGAGGACGACAGTACTACCGTGTGCCCTTGTTGCTGGTGGGCTTTGATAATACGGCGCATTTCCGGGTAGATCAGGTTGACGATCTTGCGCTTGAACAGGGCATCGCCCATGTCCATCAATGCGTCGTGAGGACGTCCTGTCCAAGCGTCGGCACCGATCTGCAACAGGTCTTCAAAGTCAGCCTTGCCGATTGCGGCATTGATGCCGGTGTTGACCGTGCGCAGAAATTCCTGCAGGGAAATATCCTTGTTCTTGAGGCGCTGTTTGCTGAAATACGCTGCGGAAAAGCCCGCGATAATAGTGCCGTCGAGATCGAAAAATGCGCATACATTGGCGCCTGTGGGTGAGGCTTTGATTGCCGCCAAGGTGGATTCAATGGGGGTCGCGGAATGTTTCATTAAAGACTTCCTTTTCCGGCTTTGGACTGAGCGGCGGCCTTGGCGCGCGCGGGACGTTTGGCTGTGGGGGTCTTCTTGCGCGGCGCTCGGGGTTTGGTCACTTTCGCTTCAGCGGTAAACATTGCGGAAAATTCCTCTTGCAGGCATTGCATCCATAGCTGCGGGTCGCGAATGGCTGCAGTGTCGCAGTGGCTGCCGATATAGCACACGCCGTCGTGGGACATCATTACCAGCATCAGTGGAATGCCGGGTAGTGGACCGAAGGGGTACATTTTGTTGATTTTACTGCCGGCAATATAGGCGGATTCCCGCAGCCCCGGCACATTGGAGGCTTGCACGTCGATTTGGCTGGCCATTTCACCCAGCTCTTGCAGGGCCGCGTTTGGCAGGTGCACCAGCAAGGGTGCCATGCGGTTGACAATATTGATGGCGGGCTCGGCAATGGCCTTGAGGGTCTGCTCATGGATGGCGGCAATGCGCTGCTTCGGGTCGCCTTCATTAAGCGGCAAATTGATACGGGCTGCCGCGAATTGGTTGCCTCCGCCACTATTCCCGTCGGTGCGCAGGCTTACCGGCATCGCCAGCGGAATCGCATCGTGGGGGCTGTTTAGTGCCTGGTGATAGCGTTGCATCGCACCGGCGATGGCGGCGATGTACACGTCGTTCACAGTGGCGTTGAGTGCTTTCGCACATCGGCGAATATCTGCCAGAGGGAAGTCCAGTACATCAAGATGCCTGCCAAAGCTGCGCCGCATTAACAGCGGTGAGGGAGTGCTGTCACTGGGGCCTAATATGCGTTTACTGGACTGCCACTGTTCCCGCAGGGTATTCAAACTTTCGCTCGGGTTGCGCAGTACGCCTTTGCCGAAAGAGACGCCGCGCTTAAGCGTATTGCCTACCGTGGGCAGTGCGTGGGTGATTGCTCGGTTGAGCCCCCGGCGCGTAAGGGTGAGTGGGTCGAGGTCCTGGGGGATGGGCGGCGGAATATCGGCCTGTGGCTTGCCGTCCGGTGTGGTGCTGAACAACAGCTTCAGTAACAGCAATCCGCCCATGCCATCTGACACGGCGTGATGCATTTTCATCAGCAGGGCGGCATTTGCACCGGGCTCCTGCAGGCCTTCAATCAGGTAGACCTCCCACAGCGGGCGGTCGAGGTCCATGGGTGCCGCCAGAATCTGACTGGCACTGTCGAGCACGTCGCGCAGGCGCGCCGGGGCCGGGGCACTGAGGCGCCGCAGGTGGTAGTTCAGGTCGAAGTCCGGGTCGACCACCCACTTGGGTGGAGTAATGCCAATGGCTGGCATCACCACATGCTGACGCAGGCGAATAAACTGCCGGCTGGCCTGATCGAAGGTGGCGCGCAATTCGGTAAAATCCGGCGCCGTCTCCAATAGCAATACCGACAGCATGGCGCTGCGGGTTTTTACCGAGCCTTCGCCGCGCAGCATGAGTAACTCCAGCGCGTCAACGTCGTCCTTGAAGGTGGGATGGTCAGTCATTGTGTTGGCCTCGGTTGAAATACCGTAAGTTAAAGGTGCGGCGGGCGGAGTCAAAGCGTTGATCGCTGAGTTGCAGGAGGGCTTCCAATTCTTCGATATGGGCCTGCCCTGCTGCGGGCTGGTAGTGGCCCTCGGCATTGGTTACACCGCGATTCTGCGCAATTTGCAAACCTGTTTTAAACAGGTGCAGCGAGGCGGCCTCTAAATGAATAATGCGCTTTTGCAACAGGTATTGCCGTGCGGCACCGGCGCAGAATTTAAAGAAGTCCTTGTCGCCCGTAATCACACCGCCGCTGCGCAGCTTCATGCACACGGCGGTGACCCAGTAACTCTCCAGAAAACAGCGCAATACGCTGTCGGCGGTAATCGGCTGCATGCCGTCGAGCAGGGCGAGTGTGGCGTCGCGTCCGCTGGAAACCGTGTGTTGCCAATTGGGGTTGATGCGGTTCAGGCGGTCATTCAAGGCCTGACGAAACTGGTTCTTTTCCAGAAAGAAAAAGTCGAATTTCAGCAGATCGCGCAACTGGTAGGCGGTATTCCAAAAGGTTTCCAGGGCGTCGGTGCCAGCATCGCAATTGGCGGCGGCGGTGAGCGCCAACTCGGCGATGGCGGTGTCGAGGTAGTGATGAATCACCCAATTTCGATAATACGACGCGGCGACGTGGGCATCTCGGTTAATTGTGTAGACCGCCTCGGGGCCGTCGGTTTCGGCGTGTATCAGGCCCTGACTGATCAGTGCGTCCAGCTCTTCCTGAATGCCCTCATCGTGCAGCAGGTTGCGGGCACTGGCGGTCATCGGTGCGCCGTGCAGTTCAGTGTGCTCGACGAATTCGCGCAGGGCCATGCGCAACTGGTCGAAGCTCAGGGCCTGGCGAAAGGCGCTGAGCGCGGTCATGGTAATTAACGAAATAGCGGTGATGGGCGTGGCCTGGTTAATGCGCAGGGAGATTTCAAAGGCCAACTTTTGCAGGGCAAGGTGGTATTCACTGTCGCTGAGTTGACGCGCCTCCTCGTGGCTGCCCAGGTAGCTGCTCAGGGAAAGTGGTTCACCGAAGCGAACATATATGCGGCCAAAGCGTCCGTGGGCGGATTTGAAGTAGCTGATCATCCACTTCAGATCTTCCTTCTTTTTTGCGGCCCCCATCGCCTCTCCGGCGTAGCCTTTTACCTCGTTCAGTTGATCGTAGGTGGTGGAGGCAGGTATGAGGGCGATGTCGTCACAGCGGCCTTCGCGATAGGCATCCACAACATATTTAAGCAGCCCCAATTTTGGTGGCAGCGACTTGCCAGTGCGGGAGCGAGTGCCTTCGATATACCATTGCAAGCTGAAGCGCTTTTCCACCATATAGCCGAGATATTCTTTCAGTACCCAGCGATAGGTCGGGTCTTCGCGAATGTCTCGGCGTATAAAAATTACCCCGGAGCGGCGCATGATATAACCCATCGGCCAGAAGCTCATATTGATGCCGCCGAGAGTGCTGGTGCGGGGCAGGCCGGACTCGTGCAGGGCCACTGACATGACGCCAACGTCCATATTGGAGCGGTGGGAGGGCAGAATAATGCCGGGTTTACCCCGCAGGGCAGCGCGTACCTTTTCAACTTGCTGAGGGTCGATGTCCAATTGTTCGACGTAGCCGCGTCGGTAGAGGATGCGGCCGAGAATCAGGTTGATGTCCAGGCCAAGGGGAGTAAAGCCTGAGGCCAGCTCCTTGAGCGCCTTTTCGGCGAGCATTTCAGCCTGATCCAGGGGCAGATTCTTCTCTTCAGCGAGTCGGCGCAGTCCCTCTTTGAAACGGGCGGAACTGCGGATTTCCTCCAGCACCAGTCGCGGCATCTTGTATTGGGGGCCGAGCACCTGCGAGGCCGAACGTTCAAGCGACAGGGTGGCGCGGCGAACGACAAAGCGGGCAAATTCCCGCTCGACAGTGGCACTGGTCTGTGCGGTCCAGATGTCCCGTAATTCGGCGACTGTCGCCGGCTCGCCTTCAAGAATGCGAGTGCGCTCAGCCTGTTTTCCTGCCAGTAAATATTTGGCGTATTCTCTGGGGGCGCGCGGGTCGCCGATAATAATAAGGTCGCGCAGATAAACCTGAGGCTTGCCATTGCGGGATTTTGGCAGCCACGCTACGCGAACCGGACACAGTCGGGGGTTGTCGCCCCTCGCCAGCCGTTGGCGGAGTGCAGCGTTTGTTCGGCTGGCGTCCATGCGCGGATAGTCAATATAAATAATCTCGGCGTGTTTGCCGTTTTCCTGTTGGCGTAACCACTGCGAGATAATTTTCTTTTCCGTAGGTCCGCGGGTCTGGGCGAGGTAAACCAGGCCTTGTTCGACGGTGGTGTTGCCAGATGCATTCATGTACGTAATCCCTGTCTCTACTGCAATTTATTGTTGTCTGTGGTCCTGATTCTCCTGCCCAGGCTAGAGTGTGGTGGCGTTTTTGCGCTGCACGAAATCTCTTACGGCGCGGTCAGCGGCGGCGACAGCATCGCCGATGCGGCCCAGCTGGCTAGCGTCGCCAATGGTCGCGCCGTCACTGATTTTTGCAGCCAGGGCATTGTGCAGGCGCTGTTCTGGATCGCGCCCCTGAGCAAGCACGCAATAGGCAATGCGGCGCTCGATTGTCGTGTCGGCGGCCCTGAAACAGGCTGTGCCGCCGTCGAGTTTGGTGAAGGTGCTGTCGCTGATAAATTCAAGCCCGGGGTTGGCGAGCAGTCTGCGCAGCAGGTCGCCGCGATAGATCATTTCCGCTGACCGGGCCAGCTTGTGGGCTGGAGATCGGCTGGAAAGGATGACCCGGTAGCCACGCTCCAGTAGCGCCTCGCTGGCTTCGCAGCCGGTCTCGCCACCGCCGAGTACCAGAATCGGGCCTGCCTGTGGTGCCGGGAGGGGGTGATGATCGAGGTCATTAAGAAGATCGAAGGCATCGCAGCTGTTGAGCTCGTTCAAACCCGGGTACGACTGGGAGCGGGAGCGGCTGCCGGTGGCAAACAGCACGAAGTCGGCGTGCAGGGCCTCGATAACCCCGGGCTCGGCGCTTGCCCCCAGTTTGACCTTGATCGCGCTCGCGGCGACCTGCCGCAACAGGTATTGGCGGTAGCGTTCCAGTTTGTCCTTCATCGGCGGTGCAGCGGATACCACCAGACCGCCGCCGAGATGATCCTGACGTTCCAGCAGTGTGGTATCTGCGCCGGCCTCGGCAAGGGCCAGTGCAGCGGCCATGCCGGCGGGGCCACCGCCGACCACAACGGCTTTGCCGGGCTCCCTCAATAAGGGAATGCCGCCCTCCCGTTCACACCCGGTAAGGGGGTTGTTGGCGCAGCGAATGCTGTTTTCGGCGAAACCGTTGGCGACGCAGAAATTACAGGAGGTGCAGGGAATAATGTCATCGACCCGGCCAGCGCGGGTTTTGTTACTCCATTCAGGGTCGGCCAGTAAGGTGCGGCCCAAAGCGATAAGATCGGCATCACCGTCGCGCAGGGCCTGTTCGGCGGTGTCCGGATGACGTATCTGGCCCACGGTAATGACCGGCACATTGCAGATTTTGCGGATGCGGCGGGAATAGGGCAGGCGCCAGCCGTCGGGGGCCGACATAGGGTCGATAACCTTGTCGAAGCTGTCTGGGCCGACCCCGGTAGAGACGTGGATGGCGTCAACACCGGCATCGACCAGCATCGGTGTGATGCGCTCCATGTCTTCAATGGTCAGACCATTCTTGCTGAATTCGTCCGCCGACAACCGGTAAATCAGCGGGCGGTTGCCGATGGCCCGGCGCACGCGATTGATCACCCGGCGTGGGAATTCCAGTCGTCCAGCTTCATTGCCGCCCCAGACATCATTGCGCTGGTTGCTGCGCGGCGACATAAATTGGGTGAGTAAATAGCCGTGGGCACCATGCAGCTCCACCGCTTGATAACCCGCCTTTATGCCCAACTCGGCGCTGATGCCAAAGCACTCGATCATCGCCTCGATTTCGGCGTGGGACATTTCGCGGCAGGTTCTGCGGCTGGGGTCTTTGCGGGAGAAAATGTCGCTGGGGCCAATAGGCGTGTCGATCTCCAGCAAACTGCGTTTTGCAGCTGCGCCGCCATGTTGCAGTTGCAGGCAGGCTACGCTGCCTTCGGCTCTTATGGCGTTGACCAAGCGTTTATGTCCGGCGATATGCGCTGTCGACTCAAGGGCGAGCTGGTTGGGTTCGGACTGCCCGGAGCGCCGCTCTACGCAGCAAAACTCGACGATAATCATGCCGGTGCCCCCCGCTGCGCGGGCGCGATAAAAGGCGATTTGCTCGTCACTGACCTCGCCCTCTGGGGTGCCAAGTTGGGTCGACATCGGCGGCATTACCGTGCGATTGGGAATCAGCAGGTTGCGTATTTGCAAGGGCTTGAAAAGCAGTGGGTGATTCAAGTGGTGCTCCGCGTAGTAAACATCAAAGAGATCCTTTCCATTACTATGATATTGTCAGTTACCTGTTTTTCGTTTCGTTGTTATTGTCGTCAAGGCCCATAAATGGCCGACCCTGGCATATTTCGTTGTATTGCTTGACTAAGCCAGTAGGTAGAACTACTTATAATGGAGCAGTTCATCCAAGAGTATCATCATAATAGCTGACAAATAGTAAGTTTTAAATGGGTCGATAACCAAAGTGGGTAATAAAATGTCACAGGCTAATAGTGCAGGTAGTAACAGGAATACGTTCACGCGGACGATGCTGGCGATGTGTGTCGCGAGTGTGTCCGGCGCGGCGATTGCCCAGGATGGCGGGAGAACTCGGGGCAATGTGATCGAGGAGGTCATCGTTACCGCCCAGAAGCGCGCTCAGGCGATTTCTGATGTGCCGCTGGCGATTCATGCGCTGACCGCCGACAAGCTCGAGTCAGAGCGCTTTGAGTCACTGGCGGATCTCAAGCTGATCTCTCCAAGCTTTACCTTTAGCCACGGTACGGCAGGTAACTTCTCCAATTCCATTTCCATGCGTGGTTTGGGTTCATTTTCCACCGAGGGCGGCGTGCAGCCGAGTGTGTCTACCGTGGTGGATGGGGTTGCCCTGGCGCGCTCGACCGAATTTAGCTCTGACCTTGGCGATATTGAGCGCATCGAGGTGATTACCGGGCCACAGGGCACCCTGTTTGGTCGGAACTCTATTGGCGGCGCGCTGAACATCGTTCGTGCTGGCCCGTCAGAGGAGTTCGCCGCGTCGGTAGAGGTGGCGGCGACCGATGACGACGAGGTGATGACCAAGGCGATGATTAATGGCGCGCTGACCGATTCGGTACAGGTGCGGCTGAACGCTTTTTATAAAGATCGCGACGACCACATTCGCAACCTTGATGCGACCCAGGGCGATGCCGGCGGCGAAAAAACCCGCGGATTTATGGCGAAAATGAATGTTGATGTAAACGACGATGTCAGCGTGTTGCTGAGCTTCGATTACGTTAACACCGAGACGGGTGGCAATCCCTTGGTCACCTTTGGATTGGATACCCTGTATCCGGCGCCGCAGACACGTCTAGTCGCGCTGGGTAATGGCGATGCGGCAAGGGGGCAGCAGGTGCTGGATGATCCCTTTACCGTGAATGCCAACACCGAGCACTACCTGGACTACAACCAGAACGGCTTGGTCGCCGATGTCAGTTGGCAGCTCAATGAAGAGTGGTTGCTGAAGTCGATCAGCGCCTTGCGCCGCTCCGAGCAGTTCTTTAATCAGGACATCGATTCCTCGCCGGCGTCGATGGGTAACCTGGACAGCACCACCGCGACGTCCACCGTCGGCGGCAGTACCTACGGTATGTTCGGCGTTTACCTGGATGGCACCAATTTGTCGCCGGGCGGTCGGTCGGGGATCAGCAATGAAATGGAATATTTCACTCAGGAGATCCGCTTTGAGTACCAGCGGGCGGATTTGAGCCTGGTAACCGGCTTGTATGTGCAGGATTACCAGGAAGATGGCGCAATCGATGTGCCGCTGTGGATTCGCGGCGCGCCGGGCCTGCCCACGCCCTTTATTCAGTCTGACCCGTACTACAACGACTACAGCCAGCAAACCTGGGCGCTGTTCAGTGATGTCACCTGGGACTTGAATGCGGTGGTGCAATTGTTCGCCGGTATCCGCTGGACCGACGAAGAAGCGACCCTGAAGCACCGGCAGCGTAGCTATGTGGCCCGTGACTTCGACTGTACCAACAACATCTGTGATGTCGACTTGACCACCGCCTATGTGAACCGGGAAGTGGACTTTGAATCCGATGGCGATGCGGCAGACTGGTCTGGTCGCGTGGGCGCCAAATGGGATGTCACAGAAGAAAGCAATGTGTACGCCAGTTACTCCCGTGGCTTTATCGGTATCGGTGTGAACTACACCCGTTCTTCGACGCCGGATAACACCTATCTCGAGCCTTCAGTGGCCGACTCCTTTGAGGTGGGCTTCAAGAGTGACCTGTTCGATAGAACTGCTCAGGTTCACGGCGCGATCTACCACATGACCGTCGATGATATTCAGTCGACCAAGCGTATCCCCGGCAGCACGCTGACCGCGCCGGTTAACGTGGGCAAGATCCGCAGTCAGGGTGTTGAGCTGAACACCAGTTGGCTGGCCACCGATATGCTGATGCTGACGCTGGGCGTGGCGTATACCGATGCGGAGTTCCAGGAGTTTGAAATGGACTGCTATGTTGGTCAGACAGCCGCGCAGGGCTGTGTGGGCGGGCAGCAGGATCTGAGTGGCGAGCGTCCACCTCAGGCACCTGAGCTGAAATACACCGTGTCGGCCAACTACGAGCAGCCGCTGCCAGCGTTGCCGGTGGTGGGCTTCACCAACGTGAGTTACGTTTGGCAGGATGAAACCGCCACTGACCTGGCCCGCGATCCCCGCCTTGAGCAGGATGCCTACGGTCTGTTGAATGTCAGCTTTGGTATTCGCGATACCCAGGAGCGCTACGAAGTGTCGGTGTTTGGCAAGAATGTCACCGATGAGTACTACTCCCTGAGCAAGGGGCAGGCTGACCCGGTTGGTGGCTACTTCCAGTTTACCAACAGGGGCTCGCAGGCTTACTGGGGTATTGCCGCGAAATACCAGTTCTGATGGTAGGCGAGTAATTCAAGCGGCAAAATCAGATGGCGCGCTCCGGGAGGAGGGCGCCATTTTTTTAAATGACGGGTTAACAGTTATGATATCGAAGAGAGTGATGGCCCAAATCAAAAAATTTAATATTTGCGCATAAATCGCCGGGCACAGTGTTCGAAGGCTTTTGGTATTTGTATAAATTACAATTAGTTAGCGCGTTTTGAAGAAATGTCGGAGAAAGTTTTCAAGAGGCTGATAACATCAATTTGATTGGCGCCAAGACTATTGCCTCGTCTTCCCTATTGTAAAATTTCTCCAAAACTGAATAATAGTCACTTATTGAAGAAATATAAGTCTGGCTCTTGGAGATAGGAATGACGACGACGAACAAAACAATCAAAGCAGGGTGGAGGCAATCTGCACTGGCTCTGCCAACGATGGCTCTGGGTTTGCTCTCGGTGTCCACGGCAGTGCACGCCCAGCAGGCGCAGTCGCGTAATGTGATCGAAGAGGTGATCGTTACGGCCCAGAAGCGTGCCCAATCTATTGCTGATGTTCCCCTGTCCATTCAGGCGCTGGGCGCCGAAAAGCTGGAACGTGAGCGTATTGAGTCGCTGGGCGACCTGCGCTACGTATCACCGTCGTTTACCTTCTCCGCGGCGACCGGTGGTGGCCTGGCAAACTCAATCTCCATGCGTGGTCTGGGGTCGTTCTCCTCTGAGGGTGGCGTACAGCCCAGCGTTTCAACCGTTCTCGACGGTGTGCCGCTGTCCCGTTCCGGTGAGTTCAGTGCCGACTTGGGCGATATCGAACGTATCGAGGTAATTACTGGTCCCCAGGGTACGCTATTTGGTCGTAACTCTACCGCCGGTGCATTGAATATTACTCGTAAAGGGCCGTCGCCGGAGTTCGAAGCCTATGTATCGGGCAGCGTGACGGATGACTCTGAAACCGTATTGAAGCTGATGCTGAATGGCCCGATCTCGGATTCAGTCATGGGGCGTCTCAATATTCTGAGCAAAGAGCGCGACGGGCATATCAAAAACCTGCACCCGGGTCGCGGTGATGCCGGTGGCGATGAAACCGTTGCCGCCGTGCTCAAGTTGGCCTTTGATTTTTCTGACGATGTCAGCCTGATGTTCAGCGCCGACATCAACGATTCCGAAACCGGTGGCAATCCGCTGGTCACCTTTGATACCGACACGCTTTACGATCCCGAGGCGCGTTATACGGCGCTGGGTAACGGCGATGCCCAACGCGGTCGCGAGATCATGGCGGACCCGTTTACGATTAATAACAACTCACCCGATTTCTACAACTTCGAACAGTGGGGTGTTGTTGCAGATTTGACCTGGCAGTTGAACGACAACTGGACGCTGAAGTCGCTGACCAGTGCTCGGGGTTGGGAGCAGGAATTCGGTCTGGATATTGACTCCACTCCGGCCAGCCTGAATAACCTGAACTCGCTCACTGCCAATAGCACTGAAACCGAAAATACCTTTGGTCTGTTTGCTGTAGCGGTTGATGGCACCAACTATTCTCCCGAAGGTCGCTCTGGTGGCAAAAACGGCGTGGAGTATCAAACCCAGGAATTGCGCTTTGAATACGGCGATGAATTGATGAGCGTGGTCGCCGGTGGTTATTACCAGAACTACCGCGAAGATGGCTCGGTTGCTGTGCCGGTGTGGGTACGCCAAAACCCCAGCATTCCGCTGCCGCCAACGCCCTTTATTGTTTCTGATCCGTATATGAATGATCTTAAACAAACCTCATGGGCGGTCTTCGGCGATATTACCTACGATCTCAGTGAAGCCTTCCAGGTATTTGCCGGTTTGCGCTGGACCGACGAGCAGGCAACCCTGGACCACCGTCAGCGCTCTTTTGTGGCGAGCGTGTACAGCTGTGAAAACAACTTCTGTGATGTTGACCTGACGGCAGCGATATTGAACGAAGAAAACAATCACGTGACCGACGGCGAAGCGGCAGACTGGTCCGGACGCCTTGGTGGTCGCTGGACACTGTCTGAGGATACTAACGTATACGCCAGCTATGCCCGTGGCTTTATCGGTATCGGTGTGAACTACACCCGTTCATCAACCCCTGAAAACGCTTACCTGAACCCATCGGTGTCAGATGCCTACGAAATCGGCTTGAAAACGATGATGTTTGACCGCCGCTTGCAGCTTCACGGCGCGATGTTCTATCAGATTGTTGAAGAACTGCAAACGACCAAGCGTGTGCCGGGTACTACCCAGACCGCGCCGATCAACGCCGGCGACCTTTATACCCAGGGCTTTGAGTTGAACAGCACCTGGCTGGCGACCGAGTCGTTGGAAATTCAATTCGGCGCGGCGTTTACCGATGCCGAGTTCCGCAACTTCGAGCTGGACTGCTATGTGGGCCAGACTGCCGCCGACGGTTGTAATACCGATACCGGTATTCAGGATATGGAAGGGCGTCAGCCGCCCCAGGCACCGCGTTTCAAGTACACCCTGTCGGGTAACTATGAGCGTCAGCTGATGGATCTGCCCCTGGATGTTACGCTTGGTGCCAACTACGTTTGGCAGGAAGAAACCGCAACTGACCTGAAGCGTCACCCCAAGCTTTTCCAGGAAGCCTATGGCCTGCTTAACGTCAGTGCCGGCCTGCGTGCCCACAGTGGCGTGTATGAGATCAGCCTGTTTGGTCGCAACGTAACCGACGAGTTTTATGCGCTGCGTAAGGGTCATTCTGATCCGGTGACCGGCTACTTCCAGTACACCGTTCGCGGTGCGCAGGCTTACTGGGGCATCAACGGCAAGTTGATGTTCTAAGTTCAGGCGCGCTGCAAAAGTGGCGCGCGATCAGATTTCAAAGTGGTATCTTTACCGGCGACTCCCCTCGTCGGTTTTTTTTAGTATTAAATTCCACAATGTTGATATAATAAATTACATTGTGTAAGTTATTCGCGCGAGTCCGGGTTGATCAATAATAAAGAGGATATTTTATGAGTTCGCTATGGCTTTCTATCGGGCACGATGCCGACGGGGCGGTGGGGCAGCCGCTGGCGCCCTGGGTGTTTGAGATAGGCTCTGTCATCGTTTGGTTGGCGCTGGCAGTGTATTTTTACCGCAGTTACCTTCAAAACGGTCAGTTGAGTCGCTATGCGTTGATTTTTATCGGTGCGACGTCGATGTTCTGGTTGGAGTTTCCCGCAGACTGGGGGGCGTTTCTGGTCTACTCGCCGTCCTTCGCCCTGTTTCCTATCGAGTTGCCCTACACCACACCCAACAAACCCCTGTTTATGCCCGCCGCCTACGGCTGGTATTTCCTGGCGATCTATTCCTTGATCTGGTTTCTGGTCGACCGTTTGCGCGCGGCAAAGCCCGGCTGGAGTCGGGTATTGGTGGTTATCGTAATTGCCGCGCCGTTTTTCTATATCTGGAATCTGCTGGTGGAGGGCTTTTCTGCGGTGGTAGGTTGGTGGACCTACTACGAAGTATTCGGACCGGCGATACATTCAGATCGCGGCAGCTACCCGTTGATTTTTCCGGTGGTGCCCTTTGCCTTGTACGGCGTGATTGAGGCGCTGGTGCTTACCTGGAAAGACAGTCAGGGGCGACACATGCTGGAGCACCTGACGGGAGCCCACCGTGCGCCGAAGGGCAGTGGCAGGGAGTTGCGCCGAATACTCGCGTGGATAATCACAATGAATACGATTTTTGGCTTATTTGCATTGTCACTCGTGCTATTCCGCTGCGCTATCAGCTGAATATTTGTAGGGCTGGCGGATTGGCGTTGGCCCGATTTACTTGGCAAGCATATTAAAACTTACGGGTCGTCACTTAGTGGTTGACAGTGAATTGGACAAGTGTATAGGATGGCATTGAGTTGTACGACTGTATAAATGCTCGTGCAAGTGGATGCCTGGAAATTCAACAGGTGGACTCTTCTCTCATGATAATAAAAAGAGGAAGTTGTAGTGGTCTTCTCGTGGATCAACAATCACTTGATGCGAATCAAGCGCATAGACGTTATTTCAATGCTGGTACTGTCGTCGGTCAGTGTAGGAGTACTTGCGGAATCCGGAGAAGTTCCGAAAAGAGCCAATAGATTGCTTGAAGAGGTTGTGGTTACCGCTCAAAAGCGAGAAGAAAATGTACAGGAAGTACCTGTCTCGGTTCAGGCCTTCAGTGGTGAAATGCTGGAGGCGATGGGTGTGGATGATCCGACTGACCTGCAAGCCGTTACCCCTGGGTTGACCTATAGCTCGGCCACGGGCTTTGCTATCGTTTATTTGCGCGGAGTCGGGTCTGATGCTTTTTTGATGGCTGATCCGAGTGTGGCCACCTATATCGACAATATCTACTACCCCTTTGCCAGTGGATTAGCGCAATCGTTTGGTAAAGTTGAACGGGTCGAAGTGCTGAAGGGCCCCCAGGGTACCTTGTTTGGCCGCAATACCACTGGCGGTGCGATAAGTATTACTACTGAAACGCCTATTTTCGACAGCGTTTACGGTGGGGTGGCTTATACCTACGGCAGGTACGAGGAAAATAGCGCAAGCTACAATAAAATTCGGGGCAATATAAATGTTCCGGTCTCAGATGATATCGCAGTAACACTGGCGGCGTTCACAGACCGCGCGCAGCAGTATATGCGATTCGATGAGGAATCCGCTCAGCAGCGATCGCCCGATGAAGTCGCCAAGGGGTATCGCGTTAAGTTCAAGGCGAACCTGTCAGAGAATTTCGATATCTTGCTCGCCAAGGTCGCGGTGGACCAAAGTGGGTTCAACACGGCACTTGCACCGAATACTGACCCCTCGGATCTGGCGATAGCACTCGGGGCTGAGCAGCAGCCCCGTGACTACTCCGCTTCGGTCAACGCGCCGATCAATTTCGACATCGATAGCGACGTTTACTTTATAGAGGCAAATGGCTACTTCGACGCCTTCGATGTCAAGCTGCTCGTTAGCGACCAAAGTATCGAAAATTTAGGTAAAACAGATTTCGATGGCACCAATGCCCCAATTGCGTATTTTGGTGCGCCGGTTTTTTCAGACGTTAAAACCGCGGAACTTCAGCTGTTGTCAAATGAAAATAGCTGGGGGAGCAGCTGGTTGGAGTGGGTCGCCGGATTGTACTATATCGACAGTCTGGCGGGTGTGTCGGCTGAGTTATCATTGTTTGGTGGCGAGACAGGTCAGGTGGCAGTATTCGGCCCCCAGGGCGTGCCGATCGGCGACCTGGTGGGCACCGTGCCCGGGCTGTCTGGCTTTCTCGGGCCTGTTCCCTTGACATCCGGGGTAAATGTTCACCTGGAGGGGTCGATAGCCACCGAGTCGGTTGCCGCTTTCGCGCAGACCACGCTTACAATTAACGAATGGTCAGAGGTCGCTGTCGGCGGTCGCTACCAGCAGGAAAAGCGTGATGTTATAGCGTCGAGCTTTGGCCTGACAAATACCGACGGTAGTTACACGGAGGTAATGGACTGGAAAAATGATGGTGAAGCGCCGACGTCAGCGGAGTCGTCGAACTTCTCGCCAAAGGTATCGTTTAACTTTTACCCGATGGAAGACACGATGGTTTATGTGTCTGCGCAAAAAGGATACAAAAGCGGTACCTTCAACACCTTCAATATAAATAGCGATATTGATTACGCTGGACCGGAGGATGTCACCGCATACGAAATAGGGGTTAAGTACACAAGCGCTTCAGGTAACTACCGAATTAACTCTGCAGTGTTTGAAACCACTATTGATGATATACAGGTGCAAATTGTCTCGTTGATGGCCGGCGGTACCGTGCGTTTTGAAAACGCGGGGTCGGCTCGAATCCGCGGTGCAGAATTTGACGCCAAAGTTGCACTGATACCGAGTAGCGTTGACAACTTTATCGCGACCTTGAGCGCGGCGTATATCGACGGAATCTATACCGACTATCAAAACGGAACAGGCTTTAATGAAGAGACCGGAGCCTACGAAGAGGGGCAGGATTACACCGGTGTGCCAGTTGTTCGTACTCCCGAATTTTCCGGCACAGTGGCGATCAGTAAACTGTTTGATATTTGGAAAGGACCTCTCGAAATCACGGCAGATGCCTACTATAACTCTGGCTATTCCTACCTTGCTCAGGGCGATCCCTACAATGAAGAAGAGTACTATCTACTTAATGCGCGGATAAGCTATTTTCTCGAAGAAGAAGACATTCGGTTTACGCTGTCCGGAAGTAACCTCAGCGAAACGATCCACGCCTATTCCCAGTTCCCGAATGACTTCGGCAGTATTGAAGCTCTGGCGCCGCCGAAAAGTTACAGTCTATCGATAAACTGGAATTTTTGAATGATAAAAATACTTAAATACCTTTTGTCAGGAATTTATTTGTTGGCTATTCCGGCGACATATTATTTCAATGAGCACGTACTTGCGCGCTATTGTGTGTATTTTGTCGGAGCAGTTCTAATCGCTCATGTCGCCGAAGTTATAATATTTTATAACCGCGTGAAGCTATATGAGGGAGCGATGTACAAGAGCGTCGTGCTGACCATTTTATTCGGGTTTTTGCATTGGTTGCCCCTGTCCGGTAAGCATTTAGGAAAGTAATAAATCAATCGATTGATTTTATTTTCCGATATTTTCAACGCTAAGCCTACCAGGTATTGACACAAAGTTAACAGAGCCGATAGGATGAAATTACGTTGTACGACTGTATAGTTTTGGGTTGGTTCTTTGTGACATGCCTTATGTGAATACACCGAGACGATAACCGGTGCAGCAGCCTTTTTCCCGCTGGCGTAGTGGCGATAAACGCGAGCGCAATATTTGCGAAAGCTACGAACAGACGTGCTTGATAAAATCCGGAGCTAATAATGACAAGTCATCAAAAGACAAACAGCGAACTGAATGAAAATTACATTGCTACCGATCGCTATACATCAGATAAATTTGCGAAGCGGGAAATGGAATCGGTTTGGAAGCGGACGTGGTTGTGGGCCTGTCGCAACGAAGATATTCCCAGACCGGGAAGTGTTACGGTGTTTGATATTGCCGGCCAGTCGGTGCTTATCGTTAGGCAAAAAGACAACACCGTTAAGGCGTTTCACAATGTCTGTCCTCACCGTGGAAGAGTGCTCGTTGACAAGCCGGCAAACGTTGCCCATATCACCTGTCCGTTTCACTCATGGCAATGGGAGATAGACGGGTCGCTCAAGCGGGTTCTTGATCGCGACAATTGGGACGGTTGCGAGCATATGAGTGATGAAAATTTAAAGTTGAATGAAGTAAGCACAGCGCAATGGGGCGGCTTTATATTTATCAATCTCGACAAGAACCCCATGGACTTTGATGAATTTATAAGTCCTGTTCCAGACTGTCTCAGTGTGCTGGGATTCGAGAATATGCAGTATTGCTGGAAGAAAACGCTGTTGATGAATTGCAACTGGAAAGTAGCTCAGGAAGCATTTATGGAGAGCTACCATGTTATGGGTGTGCACCCTCAATTCCTTCCGGTGATTGACGAAAGCAATTACAGTCAGGCTCAGGGTCTGCATGGACATCATATTTACACCTGGGAGCGGCCGCCAGGGGCTCCTTCTCATCGCACTGGCAAGGAATTTCCCGAAGACTTTCGGCCAGCAGTGGTGAAGTTTTTCAAGACCTTTGATCAAACCGCAGATAAATCCCGTAATGGCCAGCAATCGAAGCGCTCCATGGACGCTGGTATTGCCGCAGTAGAATCGCTGGAAGCGGGTGTGGGGCCACAGGAAATTATGGAGGCGGCGGTAGGGGCCATGTATATGGCAGCCCAAAATGACAAGGCGTTTTTCCCACTTGTTGACGAAGAAACCGCTGCAAAAATCGGTGTTGACTGGAATATATTCCCAAACATGAGCTTGGTGTTGGGCTACGATGGCACTTTGATTATGCGTGCGCGCCCCCACAATGACAACCCGAACCAATGTACTCTCGACCTGTATGCCATTATTGCATGGGGAGAAGGAAAGGCGCCGAAAGTAGAGACAGAGTATTACGAAAACTGGCGTAAGGACTCTGACAATATTCCATTCCTGTTGATGCAAGATGTAAAAAATATGGAGGAAGTCCAGAAGGGGCTGCAATCCGATAGCATCACCAGGTTACGTCCTAATCCGGTGCAGGAGCACCAAATTATTCATTTCCACCAGGTTCTCGATAAGTTCATAGGTCAGGAATCTTGAGAAAAATGAATAGTGTCGAGACAGGATCGCCACTACTTAGCTACGTGAGGGGGGCTAGCATTTGCGACGGGCTGGATAGCGCTGAATGGCATGAGCAGGCCGATGTCGTGGTTGTTGGCCTGGGTGCAGCGGGTGCCAGCGCGGCGATAGCGTTACGTGATGCCGGGAAAAGTGTTGCAGTCGTGGAACGATTTGAAGGTGGTGGTGCAACGGCGCTAAGTGGTGGAATTGTTTACGCGGGAGCTACAGAACATCTCGCTAATGCTGGCTACACCGATACTGTTGAAGACATGTTCGCCTATCTGAAAAGCGAGGTCGGCGACGCTGTAGATGATAGCCTGTTGATGGATTTCTGTAAAAACAGCAGTGACCTTATCGGCTGGCTAGAAAATTTGGGAATTCAGTTTGGTAGTCATGTGGATATGGAAAAGCGTTCTTATCCACGCTGTAACTATGACCTTTATTTTTCTGGCAATGAACGGGCGAATAGCAGCAAGAGATTCGCACGTCCTGCGCCCCGTGGGCACCGCGTAAAAGGCAAAGGCTTTACGGGGCGGGTGTTGGCAGAGACCTTGATCGATAACGCAACCCGTAAGGGAGTAGATATTTATCGCCATACACGAGTCGAAAGCCTGGTGGTGGATGAGCAAGGGGCGGTGATCGGGGTCGAGGTACGCTCAATCCCGCGCGGGAGCAAGGGTTGGCGACGACATATGTCACTGGTGCGGAAAATTAATCGCTATCAGAGGTTCATACCAGCGCTGACTTTCAAGACGCTCCGTAGACTGCGCGAAATCGAAAATCAGTTTGGTGTCGTCCGCAGAATACGGGCGCGCGACGGGGTAATACTGGCTACCGGTAGTTTTTCCTTCAATCGCGAGATGATCGAAGAATACGCCCCCGTCTACCGAGATGCCTTGCCATTGGGTGCGGCCGGATGTGACGGCAGCGGTATGCAGCTAGGCCGTAGTGTCGGTGGCGCTTTGACGTTAATGGGTCGCGTGTCTGCCTGGCGGTCAATTTCTCCGCCTGTCAGCTTTGTTGAGGGCATTGTGGTAAATCGGTCGGGGCGGCGGTTTATCGCAGAAGATATTTATCTTGGCCATCTGGGCCGGGCGATTGTAGAGGATCAAGAGGATAGCGCTTGGGTGGTAGTTGATAGTCAGGGATATAAGAATGCGCTGTGGGAGGCCCTGCCTCGCCCGAATCAGAGCTGGGGAACCTTCGGTGCACCGCTGTTAGTCAATTTGCTGCTGGGTGCAAAAAGGGCTTCAACCTTGGTCAAACTGGCGAATGTGTGTGACATCGACGCCGACTGCCTCGTGAATACTGTAGAACAGTACAATCAATATTCTGAGCAAGGCGAAGAGCCCTTTGGTAAGTCGGAAAAGTACTTGAAGCCGCTTTCCAAAGGGCCTTTTTACGCGCTGGATATATCGACGAAAAGCCGATATTTCCCGTGTCCTTCGATACCTATGGGTGGTTTGAAGGTATTGCCTTCTACGGGAAGTGTTATGCGGGATGATGGTAGCTGCATCGATGGTCTGTATGCCGCCGGGCGCTGTGCAGCGGGTATACCATCAGGCTTTTATGTTAGCGGAACATCATTGGCTGACTGTATCTATTCCGGGCGACGCGCCGCGCGAAGTATTGTTAACCGTGGGGTGAGTCAACTGTCAGTTGACAAGTGTACTTAGGCCATTGGCAATGAATTGTATTTTTCGCTGTGTGTGACTGGGATCATTGTTGGGGTCGCAGACGTTGTTGGAAAGATGGGAAATAGAGTAGACCTCGACAGCTGACTGGCCGACGACGGTGTGCATGAAGTACACCGCCCAAATGGCATTTTTATTGTTTAAACCGCAGCTCTCAAAGGCGGCGACGTAGCGTTCATACACAGACTGATAGGCTTCGCGCAGACCGATAATAAGTTCAGGCTTATCAATAAGGCTGTCGCAGTGAATCAGTAGTTTGAGGTAGGTGCGCCACTTGTTTTTCCTGGAGCTCATCACATCAAAGGCAGTAACGTAGGCCGACACGACGTCCTGTATTGACGGATGTGATGAATGTTGAAGAACCTTGTTCAATGATGAGAGCAGAACCCGGTTTATTGTTTTGGTTCGGCGTTGAATAGCAAAGCGGAAGAGATCGTCCTTGGAGCCAAAATGGTAGCGAATAAGATTCAGCGATATACCGCAGTTGCCGGAAATATCGCGTAATGAAACACCGTAGTAGCCGCGACTTGCAAAGAGCTTTTCGGCTTCGTCGATTATTTTCGTCTGTGTGTCTGACAGTTCTGTTTTGTTAACCATAGAGCGCAGTTGGTCCACGTTGAAATTACACAAGTAAGAGGATTGTATCATGGATAATCAGCAAGGCCCGACCAATGAGGTGTTGCTAGAGCTGTACAAAAAATGTGCTCTGGCAAAAATCAACGATGAAAATGCCCGCCGGGTAATTATGAATGGCACGCTGCCAATGATCTATTATTCACCCCGGGGGCAGGAGGTTATTCCGGCTGCGATGTCGGTGAACCTCAGGGATGACGATACGATTTGTACGATCTACAGAGGTATGCACGATATGGTGTGCAAGGGTGTTCCCGTTGATGCCCTGTGGGCAGAGTATGCGGGTAAGGCAACCGGCACCTGTAAGGGCAAGGGCGGGCCTATGCACATAACTCATCCGGAAAGCGGATGTATGCTTACCACAGGAATCGTAGGCTCCAGCCTTCCCATCGCCAACGGTCTCGCGCTGTCGTACCAACTCAGAAATCTCGATAATGTCAGTGTGGCTTACTTTGGCGATGCCGCCTCAAATATTGGCGCGTTTCACGAGGCTCTTAATATGGCTTCGATATGGAAATTGCCGGTTGTTTTCGTCTGCCAAAACAATCGCTATGGCGAGCACACAACCTTCGCTAAAGCGACATCGGTTAATAAAGTCTCTGATCGCGCGGCATCCTATGGAATGCCGGGTATTCACGTCGATGGGAACGATGCAATAGCAATGTATAACGCCGCCAAAGAAGCCATCGATCACGCAAGAAGCGGAAAAGGGCCTGTGTTGATAGAGGCCATGACATTTCGCTTCTACGGCCATGTATTTGGTGATCAGGACGGATACATGGATCAAGCAGAGAAAAAACGCGCCATGGAGAATGACCCTGTTCCCAAGCTGAGGGATTTGGTGATTTCCAGAGGAATTGCCAGTGACGCAGAACTTACAGAGATGGAAGCAGCAATTGATAGTGAAATCAAACAGGCCATAGAGGCTGCCCTGTCGGCGCCGTGGCCAGATGTGGATGAACTTGGTAAAGACGTCGTCGCCAGCGCGGTATAGGGAGAATGAACATGGTAAATACTGAAGAGCAAACCACAGTAATTCAGGCGTTGAATGCAGCTATGGCTGACGCAATGGAGCAGGATGATTCGATATTTCTGTTGGGAGAAGACATCGCCGACCCAGAGGAAGGAGGCGTGGCAGGAGTAACTGCTGGTCTGTCTACCCGTTTTGGCGATAGTCGGGTACGTTCCACACCGATCTCTGAGCAGGCTATTGTGGGTGCCGGTATCGGTGCAGCCTTGAATGGTATGCGTCCGGTGCTGGAAATCATGATGATGAATTTTGCGACGGTCGCCATGGATATGATTGTTAATCATGCGGCGAAATTGCGTTTTATGTCAGGCGGGCAAACGCAGGTGCCGTTGACTATACGCATGGCGACCGGTGCGGGTCTGTCTACGGCCGGCCAGCATGCCGATTACCTGGAAGCCTGGTTTGCTCATACAGCGGGCTTGAAAGTTGTGACGTATTCCAATCCGGCGGATGCGTATGGCTTGTTACAGTCGTGCATTTTCGACAATGACCCCTGCATTTTTATCGAGAACTTTCTCTCCTATTCGGTGAAAGGTGGTGCGCCGGAAAAAGGTAGTCGCGTTCCGTTGGGCAAGGCCAAAGTGGTACGAGAGGGCAGCGACCTGACTATTGTCTGCTACGGCGCGCAGGTTAGTATCGCCCTGTCTGTCGCCGAAAAATTCGCAGCAGAAGGTGTAAGCGTTGAGGTTGTGGATTTGCGAACCATTAGCCCCTGGGACCAGGAAACAGTGTTTACATCAGTCGCCAAGACCGGGCGTCTAGTCGTCAGTCATGAAGCGTTGAAGGCCTTCGGGGTGGGCGCCGAGATTGCTGCGGTGGTGCAACAGGAACTTTGGTCAAGCCTTAAAGCTCCGGTGCGTCGCGCAGGGGCGCCAACCTGTCCAGTGCCGTATTCCCGTCCTCTCGAACTCGCCTTCATGACGTCGGTCGAGGATCTCGAAACTGAAGCACGTTTGCTCCTTAAATAGCTTTCATCAATAGATAGTCGACAACAATTTGATAAGAGGTAGTACCTATGACCGTAAAGATACTGATGCCGAAAATTGGCTTTTCCATGAGTGAAGGCAAGCTTGCTCAATGGTTGGTCAGTGACGGTACAGCAGTCGCCGAGGGAGACTTGCTGTTCGCGCTTGAAAGTGACAAGTCAGTGCAGGACATTCCATCCCCCGGCACTGGGACGCTCAGGATCAGCGCGGCGGAAGGCGAAGTCTACGAGGTGGGCGCGGTGTTGGGTGAATTGGTGCCGAGTTGAGGGATGGTTGTTGCGCCGTTCTCTGGATTTGAGTGTGATTGATTCAGATTGTGGTTCGTATCGTCCAAGTTTGTGAGATTAGGTCTATGAGTGATATCAGAGAGAAACTGAAAGGTCTATTGAGGGAGGATAATCACCAAACGCTACTGTCCTACCGGGGTGACGAGTGGTTGTGGTCCCACTGTGCCACGATTGTGGCGTCGATTGACCAACTTCTTTCCCGCGCTGGGATCGAGTCGTCAGTCAATGTGGGCTTGATTGCCAGGAACAGACCACCGCATGCGGCGGTTATCCTTGGCATGATAGCCCTTGATCGGCGTCTTACGATGGTGCATGTGTATCAATCTCCTGAGGCTCTGGCGCAAGACGTTAAACAGTTACAGCTTGGTGTTGTTGTTGGAGACAGCGATGACTGGGCGAGCAACCTGAGTGAAATGGTAGAGCGTGAGGGGGTATTGGGCATCGTGCTCCCCTCCGAACGCGGTAGCAGTTGCTCGGCGGTCGGTGATTATCGGCATAGTGATGATCACCGCCGTACGGAATCCAACGGATTTGAAGTGCTTAGCAGCGGTACAACCGGTACTCCGTCGAGGACAATCATGCCGTTTACCGTGGTTCAGCGCGCGCTGGATAGTATTCTGGCCGTTGGGCCTGAAGTCGCTCGGTCGGCGGAGATTGTCAGTTGGCCCTTCGGCACCATTGGCGGTCTGTGCCAGGTGGTCACTGCGAGTGTCTTGACCCGTCCCTTTGCCCTATTGGAAAAATTCAATCTCGATGAGTGGCTGGAAGCGATAGATCGCTATCAGCCGATGATCCTGTTTGTGCAACCTGCGGTATTGCGCATCGTGCTCGATGCTGCAGTACCCAAGGAACGTTTGTCGTGTCTCCAGGTTATTTCCGGCGGGGCAGGTCCGCTTGAGCCGGAATTGCAGCGGCGTTTTGAGGAGCGCTATGGCATTCCGCTGCTTTGGGCTTACGGCGCGACAGAATTTTGCGGAACGATCATTAGCTGGACCTTTGAGCTACGTAAACAGTTTGGTTTGAGCAAAGCCGGAAGTGCTGGCAAACCTATATCCGGGGTGGAGGTGCGAGTGGTTGATGTCACCACGGAGCAACCCTTGCCCCCGGGTGACACCGGTTGGCTGGAAGCCAAAGTAAACGGACTGGGCGCCGACTGGGTGCGAACAACGGATCTGGCGGCGGTGGATGAAGACGGCTTTGTGTTTATCAAGGGGCGTGGTGACGGCTCGATAAATCGGGGTGGGTTTAAAGTTCTTCCCGAGCAAGTCGTAGACTGCCTGCGGACGCATCCTGCGGTGCTGGACGCGGCGGTAGTCGGCATTGACGATAAAACACTTGGTCAGGTACCGGTAGCGGCCATTGAACTCGCCCGGGATGCGCAGGTAAGTGTGGATGAACTCGATCAATTTGTTCGAGGTAAACTGCTCGCTTATCAGGTGCCGGCGCAATGGAAGATAGTTGAAAGCCTGCCAAGAACGTCGACGCTAAAGGTCAAGTTGACGGAAATAGCGAGGTTGTTTCCGTAGGACGGGAGGTGATGGCGTGGTATCGCCGCTTTACGTTACCGCCGTACTGCGAAACTATTGAGGAAGACCTATGGATTTTGTATTGGATCAATCGTTGGACGCCTTTCGGGCTGAGGTCCGTGAGTTTCTATCGTCAGCATTGCCGAAAGATATGGCTGAGCGAGGCCACCGTTGCTACCACGAAGATAAGTCTGATGTGCTTGCGTGGATGAAAATACTCTGCAAAAAAGGCTGGTCGGCGAGCAACTGGCCGGTGGAGTTTGGCGGCACCGGGTGGGGAGCGGCAAAGCAGTTGGTGTTTGAGGAAGAATGTTTAGCCGCCGGTGCGCCCCAGCGGCCAGTGGTGGGATTGTCTCTGACCGGGCCAGTGATATACACCTTCGGCAGCGCTGAGCAAATCCAGCGCCATCTACCATTGATTAAAAATGGGGAAACCTGGTGGGGACAGTGCTTCTCAGAACCCAATGCGGGTTCAGACCTCGCCTCGATGACGTCCACAGCGACGAAGGAAGGCGATAGCTACCGTCTGAATGGCCATAAAATCTGGACGACTTTCGGTCAGTATGCAGACTGGTTGATTGTGCTGGCTGTCACCGATAAAACCGTGAAGCCCCAGCGGGGAATTTCATTTTTTCTGGTAGACGCCCATAGCCCTGGTATCACCATGAAGCCGATCTACTCAATGGAACGTGGTCACACATTAAATGAATTTTATTTTGAAGATGTTGTTATTCCCGCTGATGGTCTGGTGGGTGAAGAAGGGAAGGGCTGGTCTTATGCGAAGTTTCTTCTGGAGAACGAGCGTTCATGGAGTGCCGAAATACCACGGAACAAGGCACTGCTGCAACGGCTATTGCAGATTGCCAGGCTGCAGATAGATGGCGCAGAGCCAGCGATAAGCCGGCCCGTCTTTCGAGAAAAAATTGCAGACATTACCGCCAGATTGCATGCCCTGGAGATGCTGACTCTTAGGGCGATGAATGAACACGAGTCCTGCAAGGGGGAGAGGCTGTCGAACTGGGAGTCTGGCTCGATGCTGCATATCAAGGGCTCTGAAATGCAGCAGGAGATAGGTGCGCTAATGATGGAGCTATTGGGCTCCAGCGGAGCGCTCTACTACCCGAGTTATACACAGCGCCCGGGCGAAGAGTATCCGCCGGGGCCTGCGGAGGCCCACGGCGTTGCGGCAGACTTTCTGTATAGACGGGCGACGACAATTTACGGCGGTAGTAACGAAATTCAGCGAAATATAATCGCCAGGGCCCTGCTTGGGAACGTCTGAACTGGCATTGGAGCAACAGAAATGAATTTTTTACTGGATGACGAGCAGAAGCAAATCAGGGACAGTGTTCGACGCTTTTTGAGCGGTAACTATCCCTTCGATGTCAGAACCGAATATGGACGCAGCGGAGAACCTTGCCCGGCAATAGTCGAACAGTTGGTGGCCGGGTCGTGGATTGGCGTGGCGATTTGCGACGAGCTTGGTGGTGTGGGTGCCGGATTCTCGGAAGCCTGTTTGATTGCTGAAGAGTTTGGTCGCGGACTGGTTGTGGAACCGTTCTGGGCATTGTCGATGGCGCCGACGGCATTGTTGGAAGGGTTGTCGGAACCATCAGCTCAGAGCACGTTGCAGGGTATTGCTGAAGGACGCTCGTTTGCGGCATTGGGCTTCAAAGGAGAGCCTCAACCCGGGGTAAGGGCGGAGTCTATTTCCCCTGAACTATTTAGTTTGTCCGGGGGGCCGTTGAGGGTGTATGGCAGTTCGGTAGCAAGCCATGTCCTTGTGATCGCGGCGATGGATAACAACAGCGCCCGTTGCGGACTGTTTTCCCTTCCAGTGGAGCAACTTTCGAATGAGTTAAAACAGTGGGAACAGCTCGATGGCTCACGGGTTGGCTTCCTTGAGCTTAACGGCCTGCAATTGGCGAAAGATTGCCTTATCAGCGAATCCGCTGATTTGGTGGAACGATACGGGCGGGCTGAAAGCGTCGCCCTTATGGGGTACTGCGCGACAGCGTTGGGCATGATGGAGGCGGTACTGTCGCACACAACCGACTATCTGCAGGTGCGCACTCAGTTTGGTGTGCCTATCGGGCGCTTTCAAAGTTTGCAGCATCGTCTGGCTGATATGAAGAATGCCCTTGAGGAAGCTCGGGCTATCACACATCGGTCGTTGTGTTTTGTCGATCAGTCTCCGGAAAAATTCAAGGTGGCGGTTGCCGAGGCGAAGTATCTCGTGGGTAAGAGCGCGTCTTTTGTAGCCGCTCAAGGCGTTCAGCTTCACGGCGCCATCGGCCTGACGGACGAATTTCTCATCAGCCACTACTTCCGTGCACTGACTGTGTTCTGTCAATCCTTTGGTACTTGTTCCGATCTTTTGCAGAGCCTCGGAAATACCATTTCTGACTAATATTATAAAGGGAGAATACCTCATGACTAACCCCGCTATAGATTTTCCTGTGTATGATGCCGACAGCCATTTTTATGAGCCGGAGGATGCTTTTCTGCGCCATCTACCCAAAAAGTTTTCCAGAGATTTTCAGTTTGTAGAGATTGGAACGCGAAAAAAGATCGCATTGGATGGCGTAATATCGGACTACATTCCCAATCCGACCTTTAGCGTGGTTGCCGAGCCGGGTGCCCACGAGAAGTGGTATCGCGGGCAAAACCATGAGGGCCTGTCGATCCGTGAGCTTTCCGGGACGCCAATTACGCCGCGCGATTCGTGGCGAACCAGGACCGGGCGAGTGGCCGAGCTGGATCAGCAGGGGATATATTCGACGCTGGTATTTCCCACGTTGGCATCAATAATCGAGGAGCGCCTTGGCAACAAACCGGAGACAATAGCGGCGCTGTTCCAGTCATTGAATACCTGGATAGAAGACGAATGGGGCTTTAGTCGCGATGAAAGATTAAACCCCGTGGCTATGATTAATCTGTCAAACGTCGATCTGGCGGTGGCTGAGCTCGATAGGGCGTTGCGCCGAGGCGCGAAAGTTGTGGGAATACGTCCGGCCCCAGTGCCGGGAATTCGCGGTGGTCGTTCCCCTGGTGACAAGGAGTTTGACCCGTTCTGGGCGAAGGTTGCTGAAGCTCGCATTTTTGTTTGCCTGCACGCCTCTGATTCTGGATACGATATAATGAGTCGTCGCTGGATAGGTGGCGCCAATGAGTGGATCGCCTTTGATATGGATCCCTTCAAGCAATGTCTCGATGCTCTGGGGCGCGCTATTGCCGATAGCCTTTCAGCGTTGATTTGCCACGGCGTATTCGACCGCCATCCCAACGTAAGAGTCATGTCAGTAGAAAACGGTGCCCACTGGGTTGCTCCTGCCCTTAAACAATGGCAAAAGGTGTACGGACAAATGCCTGGGGCATTCAAGCGTAACCCTGTTGATACGTTCCATCGCAATGTGTTCGTCGTTCCTTTCTATGAGGACAACGTGGCTGAGCTGTCGCAGCTTATGCCCGTAGAGCGTATCGTTTTTGGCAGTGATTTTCCTCACCCGGAGGGCTTGAAGGCGCCGCTGGATTACTTGAATGAATTTTCTTGTCTGGGTGCCGATGCACGTGAAAAGGTGATGTCGCACAACTTGCGCGGTCTTCTCAACGGCGACAGAAACTGACGACGGCGTGCACGAGTGGTAAAGATTTGTATTTTATGGGGTCTGGCTTCCGCCGGATCTCTCGGGAGAAATTATGAATAGAGCAGCTTCAGGGGAAAGCGATTTTCCTCAAGTGGGTGGCGCGCTGGTTGTGGGTGGCACTGGTGGGCTCGGACGGGAGATTGTGCGCCGCCTGGCACACAATGGGGTTCACGTAGCCTTTACCTACAATAGCAATCGCGATGCCGCCGTTGTGTTGCAAGCTGAGCTTGTGGAACAGGGTGCGAAGGTTTCTGCCTACCAACTGGACTTGATGGATCAAGGTTCTATCAAGACGGCTGTAGAATCCGTGGCCGAAGCCTTTGGGGGGCTTCACACAGTGGTATATGCCGCGGGCGTACCCCTTTATCTTAGCTATATCAGCAAAATAGCAGCGGAAGATATGCTGTTTCACATGCAGTCTGACGTAATGGGCTTCTTTCATATACTTCAAACAAGTCTGCCCCATGTTCGGGCAGCGCGGGGGTCTTATATTGCTTGCTGTAGCTGTGGTTTGGATAAGTGGCCCATCAAGGACGCCTTATCGGTAGTGCCCAAGTCCGGGATTGCTGCGCTGGTGAAAGGTGTTGCTCGTGAAGAGGGGCACCTTGGCGTGAGAGCCAACGTGGTGGGAACCGGCGTGATGGATGCCGGCATAACGCGTAGTGGGCGAGAGTCCGGTGATATTCCCGAGAGCTTTATCACTGGAGCCATTAAGACGACACCGTTGGGTCGATTAGGTGAAGCCGGCGATGTCGCTGAAGCGGTGTTGTTTCTGGCATCTCAGCGCGCCAGGTTTATTACCGGGCAAACCCTGAATGTCGACGGAGGGTGGACGGCGTAGCTTACTGATTAACTGTTATTTATCAAATTATGTATCTTCGTTGTCGTAAGGGGCGGGGGGCCTCGGTGCCCGGCCAAAGTCAGTTGCTGATTTAGCATAGTAAACATGGGTATATCACATTAAAAGTGAGGTCATGTACTGTGCTGAGTAGTGCATGATATTGGCTAGCAGTGATCATTCGAGAGTATTAATTCTACGACGTTGACATTATAAATAACGAGTAGTAAGTTATTGGTGGCTTACATATTAAAATGAATAATAAATATTGATTGGTATTGTCTGAGCAGGATTGCTCGTCCACTAGAACACTAATCCTGAGTACATTGAAGTAAGTTATCTGCCGTTGGGAAAGTGCGATTAAAGTGGTACAACTGTACAGTAGTGATTGCTCATTAGTGGTGTAGGCGTTTTTCGGGCTCGTTGAGAACCGCATTTTGAATCGTCTTAAGTGTTCACTTGGTTATACAACTGTACAGTTTTGCAGTGAGAGTAGTGGCCGTTATTTATTAGCTCGGCTTGGTATACATAAAAAAGCAATAGTGACAGGTATCCCTATGGACATGGCGCATCGCGTAAGCAAAATTCAGAATAACCGCTATATCCAACTCGCTGAGTCGTGGGGTTGGATTTTCGGTGTCGTTGTAAAAGGCGCAGCACAAACAGTGAGTACGCTTGGCAGTGGCCGGCGAGCAGCGCGGCCTTCTCATGTTCCCGCAGAGCTTGAGATCGATTTTAATTTTTCCGCTATTGATTGTAGTAACAGCGATATTCACTCCGCCTGGCGGGAAATGTTTAATAAGCCGGATATATTCTGGACGCCGCAGAATGGCGGTCATTGGGTGGTAACGCGGGCAGAGCACATCGCCAAAGTGATGAAAACGCCAGAGATATTTTCCAGCGACCAAATCATATTGCCGAAGGGTGCCAAACCCATCAAGTTGCTGCCGTTGGAAGCGAGGCCGGACGAGCACGGGCCGTATCGCGCAATCATTGCCAAACGGCTAACGCCTAAAGCCGTTATGGGAATGCGCGAAGGCGTGCGCTCAATCGCCATAGAAATCATCGACGGATTTTACGCTCGTGGGGAATGTGAGTTTGTCGAGGATTTTGCAAAGAGGTTTCCTATTGCAGTATTTCTCCAGCTTGTTGACCTGCCTCAGAGCGATAGAGAAAAATTATTGCGTTGGACCGAAGCTGCCGTTAGATCGAAGCGTCCTACTCATATTCTGACCTCCTTTCTCCATGTGATGAACTATCTGGAGTACTGGATACGTGAGCGACGACGTGAACCGGGCGACGACCTGATCAGTGATATCGTCAACGCTAAAATAGACGGAAAGCCGTTAAGCCATAATGATATTCAAAGCATGTTGACGGTGGTGTTGTTCGGAGGTCTGGATACCGTCGCGGCTATTCTGGGCTTTACCGCCAAATTTCTTGCCGAAAACCCGGAGCACCGTCAACAGTTGATCGATAATCCGTCGCTCATTCCCAAAGCTATCGATGAAATTCTTCGTCTACACGGTATTGTAAATCTGTCTAGGTACGTCGCCGAAGACACTGAGCTAGGCGGTGTTTTGATGAAAAAAGGTGACATGATTCAGGTGCCGAATGGGCTTTATGGAGTAGACGATCGCTTTATCAGTGATCCATTAACTGTTGATTTTAACCGACCCAACAGCGCCGCCAGTCACGCCGCTTTTGGCATGGGAATTCACCGTTGTGTCGGCTCCACATTGGCGAGGATGGAAATTACGGTATTCCTTGAAGAGTGGCTGTCGCGTATTCCGAATTTTCAGATTGAGCCCGGACAGTCCGCGATTACCGTGGCGGGGCAGGTAAATGGCATTGAAAAATTACCGCTTAGTTGGTCGTCACCGCATTAAATTCCGAATACGGGGCAGCGGTGCTTTCTTGTCCGGTGCCGCCAACATCATCAGCTTTCTTTTCCATATTGGGTGTAGGGAAGGCTGGACGCTTGAAAGGTTTTATGTATGGAAGTTGTTGTGTTTGGCGCTACAGGATACCTGGGTAGCCACGTGGTCGAGCAGCTTATTCTCGCGGGTCATTCGGTAACAGGTGTGGTACGACGGGGAAGTGATGCACGATTTCTCCATTCAATTTCCTGTTTCGTGAAAGAGTTGGATTTCACGGAATCCGCGATCGAAAAAGTTATTTCCGAAGGAGCCTGCGTTGTAAATTGTATCGCCGATACCAGAATGCATCTAAGTGATCGTCAACGCGCGAAGGTTGAGGTTGAACTCACTTCCCGTATCTTTACCTGCGCAGAGCGCGCCGGGGCGAGCAAGTTTCTGCAACTCAGTACTGTCATGGTTTACGGCGCGGATCGACCGGCGCATCCAATTGACGAAAGCTACCCCCTTAGACCGAAATATAGCTATAGCCGCATTGCCAGGCAACGGGAAGAAGTGCTGATTGCGCTGGCTGAGTCTGCACGCACGAATCTTATTATAGTCAGGCCATCCAATACCTTGGGTAAGCGGGACTCTTCGGCGCTACCCGCGTTGATGGGTTCGCTGGAGAAGGGCTTCTTTCCGGTGATCGACGGCGGCAATTGGCGATACTCAAATACTGACGCAAGAGATGTGGGAAGGGCATTTGTGCATCTTCTTGACCTGCAGTGTTCATCCCCTGAGGTCTTCCTTGTGCAGGGCTATGAAATGAGCTGGATCGAGCTGAAACAGCAGTTGGACCATTATCTGGGTCGTTCGAGCCGGTTATTGAACATCCCGAAGAAAGTGGCCTTGGCACTGGGACGCTTCCTTGAGTTCGTATTTCCCTACGGCAGTTCGCCACCGTTAACTCGATTTATGGTTGAAACAATGAGTACCCATGCGTTGTTTGACGATAGCAAATTGCGGGCGACGGGCTTTGCGCCCCGCTACAGCTTGAGAGAGACCCTGAATGACGCCCTGACGGACCAGGAATGCGTGACATAGAGTTCGGCGCCGTAGTGTCTCGCGCTGATTGCATTATCGGTTGGTAGATAAAAGGAAGTGGTTATGGAAATCGATGTTAACTATGGCGGATCGCTTGACCCCGAGAGAGAGTTCGCCTTGGCAGAGCCCTCGGGTGAATACCGCTACGCTGAAAATTACATGCTGTCCTGCTATGACGCGTCTGCTGATATTGGCATGTGGCTACATTTGGGCACCTGCCCTGACGATTTCGGCTTGTGGGAAGATCAGGTGCTTATTTCCTTGCCGGAAAATCAGGGCTTGCTGTGGATGACATCCTATCACCGCACTCCACCGGAATGCCGCCCCGGCGGTGGTTCGTTGAGTTTCCAGTGTGTCTCCCCTTTTCAACGCTGGCGGGTAGTGTTTGACGGTGTCGTTGTGCATTCCTCCAATGCCGAAATGATGTCCGGGCGAGTTCGCGATGGAGTAAAACGCCTACTGAATTTCGAGCTTGACGTGGCCTGTGTTGCGCCGGTGTGGGACACCCGAGAAAGTGCGATGGCATCGTCTGGGCGGGGCAGTATGGAGGATCAATCCTGGGCAAATCAGCACTATCAGCAATTGATTCGTTGTCGGGGAGAGCTTGAACTCAATGGTCGCACCGTGGTGTTGGACGCGATGGGGGTTCGCGATCACTCCCGTGGGCAGAGGGGACATGCGATGCAGCATTACGGTGGCCACAATCTGTTCACTGCAGCTTTTCCCAGCGGCGCAGGTTTCGGCTTGATGTCGATGTGGACGCCCGACGGCGCTACCACTTTGTCTGTCGCTTATGTCGTTGACAAGGGGCAGCTTTACCATGCCGATATATTGAATGCGCCCGTGAAGATAGATCGCATTACCTTGAGCGGAGAGCCACTGGAAGTCGTGTTACGCAGCGCCATCGGCGAGCATGTATTTACCGGTGTGGTTGAGCGTACTGTGTATGCGACGGCGTCTGACGATTGGGGCATGGCCTTTGGCGCAGACACCCGGGAGGAAAATTTGATCCTTGCACCGTCATTTGCACGCTGGCGTGTAAATGGAGAAGAGACCACAGGACTGGCAGAAAAATCCAATCGCTTTTAATCAGGTACTTGGGGCCTGTTAACAGGCCCAGGATAATAACTTTACAAGGAGTGCTATGTGAGCAAGGTTCAAAGGCAAAATATTGGTGTGCCCACGCAATCGCTTAAGCGCGACCCGGAGTCGACTAGTGAAATTCTTACTCATTGGCTGAGCTCAGCATTGGGATTAACCGGAGAGTTTCGTATTACGAGCATAGATGTGCCCGGAGGGAGCGGCGTTTCCAGCGAGACGTTAATTGTTAAGGCAATGCTAAACGGCGCGCCAAAAAGCTATGTCATAAAGTGCGACACTCCCAACGGCTTATACATGAATGCCGATCTGCGGCAGCAATACAATGTCGTTGATGTCCTTAAAGTAAAGTCAGACGTGCCGGTTCCTGCCGTCTACGGCTTTGAAAACGACGACTCATTGTTGGGGCAATCCTTTTACGTAATGGAGTGTATCGACGGCAAAGTGCCCGCTGATAATCCACCCTTCCACTTGAACGGCTGGGTCGTGGATTTAACGATCAGTGAACGCCGCGCCATGTTTAGCAGCGCTATCGAAAGTCTGGTGGCGGTACATCGAACGAATGTTGATTCGCTGGCATTTTTGCAGCGGCCGGAAAGGGGGGTTAGCGGCTTTGATCAGGAGTTTAGCTATTACCTTGATTACGGTTTATGGGCGGCCCCTGAAGGCTTGCCAGTGGTGGTACAGCGCGCGATTGACTGGCTAAAAGCCAATTATCCCGATTCGACTCCCACGGGATTGTCGTGGGGGGATGCGCGACTGGGAAATATGTCTTTCCAGGATCTTCGCTGCAACGCGGTGCTGGATTGGGAGATGGTGTCGTTGGGCGGAGCTGAGCTCGACCTGGCGTGGTGGGCGTGTATGGATCGAGCGACAACGGTGAGCCTTGGAATTCCTCGTCTGGAGGGGGTCGGTTCACCGGCAGAGCTGGTCGCTGGTTGGGAGGACGTTATCGGGCGAAAAGCTGAAAATATGCGTTTTTATCTGGCGTTTAATGCCTATCGACTCGCGGTAATCGTGCTGAGGTTATCGCGCATGCTGAAAAATGCGGGACGCCTCCCTGCAGAGTCAGAGTGGATGTTGCACAACAATACCGGTATGCAATATCTCGCGACCATGCTGGATTTGGAGCCAGCGGGTGAAATTACCCAACCGTGGCCTGGTATGGATTGATAGGAGAAGCGTGCAATGAATGTTGAAATTCCGAAAAATATTAAAGAACTGACGCCGGAGTGGCTGACAAGAGCACTGTCCTCTTATGGCGCCGCTGTAGAAATTAACGATGTCGAAGTGGTTGACATCTTTGAGGGGACCTCCAGCCGGATAAGGGTGCGTGTCGATCGTAATCACGCAGCGATTGAAGCAGGGCTCCCGGAGTTCCTGTGTGTGAAGGCTAACTGGACAAGCCATGCTGACTTTACGCTTGCCGCCGGTCTGTGGGCGGTGGAAGCACAGTTTTATCAGCACATCAGGCCAGGCATCGATATGTTGGCACCCGCTTCCTACTATTCAGATTATGACGCCGCTAACGGGCAGGGCATTATTCTGATGGAAGACCTGGTGCAGAAGCAGGCCCGCTTTGGCAGCAATGTGGCCACGCTGAGTGTCGATCAATTGGCGTCGGTATTGGCAGAGTTTGCCTCCCTGCATGCTCGCTGGTGGGGGAGTAGTGATCTTGAAAAAATGAGCTGGCTGCCACTCGCTCAGGGGACGGGCACCATCGACGCGGAATTTATCAATTTCCAGGGAGGTGTGCCGGGAATGGAGGCCTTGCTGGCGCCACCGGAACGGGCGGCGACGCTGTCGGCCTACGGTAATAACCCTGCGAAAATGGCGAAGGTAGTCGATGCTCTCGTGGTACGCGAAGCTAAGTCCACGGCGCCGCGCTGCCTCATTCACGGCGACACCCATCTCGGCAACAGCTACTGGCTGGGCGATCGCTTGGGGTGGCTGGACTGGCAGCTGGTGAGGCGGGGTCGTCCAATACGAGAGGTAGCCTATGTTATTGGCTGTAGTCTGGGCATTGATGACCGACGCCGGCATGAGCGCGATTTGCTGAGTCATTACCTTGATTGTCTGCGTGGGCAGGGTGTGGATCACGGTATGAGCGTGGATGACGCGTGGCTGGAGTATCGGCATTGGCCCGTGTGGGGATTTATCTGTTGGGCAGTAACGCAGGATGGCTGGCAACCCAAAGAGGTGATTTTGGAAACCATGGCCAGATTCGGTGCAGCAATTGATGATCTTGAAACGTACTCCCTGTTCGATGGGTGTTAGTCGGTGTGACTATTGATATCGAAGCGGGCTGAACTGGCTGCCGTCAGTTCAGCCATTGATTGTCTTGTTGATTTCGGTCGCTTAACGACTGAGTGTTTTCGATTGCACAGGGAGGTGTGCAATAACGTAAAAAAAGCCTGAGCGCGTTGTAGATTAATCCATATAACTAATAAAAATGAGTGTGGTGATTATGAAAAAACTCGTAGAAGCTGATTTCAGGTCAGAATGGTTCAGGGTATTTAGTCTGTTGGTTTTATCCATTCTATTGGCGTCAGGCTCGTGGGCGCAGGAAGAAGCCAAAGTGAGAAAGAGTAAAAACCGCTTGATAGAAGAGGTTCTGGTGACGGCTCAAAAGCGGGAAGAAAATCTACAGGATGTTCCAGTGTCGGTGTCGGCATTCAGTGGCGAGCTATTGTCGGCGATGGGGGTGGATGACCCCACCGATCTGCAAGCCATCACGCCTGGACTCACCTATAACTCCGCTACGGGCTTTGCGATAGTCTATTTGCGCGGCGTTGGCTCCGACGCCTTTTTGATGGCAGATCCCAGCGTGGCGACTTACATTGACGGTGTTTACTATCCATTTTCCAGCGGACTTGCTCAGTCTTTCGGAAAAGTTGAACGCATCGAAGTATTGAAAGGGCCACAAGGCACCTTGTTTGGTCGCAATACCACGGGTGGCGCGATCAGTATTACGACGGAAACGCCTAGTCTGGAAGAATTGTACGGGTCGCTGGACTTCAGCTATGGCAGCTTCGAGACGAAGAAGGCTCGAGCCTTGATTAATGTCCCCGCGGGCGATGTCTTTGCGGCAACGGTTGCGGTATTCCACGATGTCTCGGACAACTACTACACCTTTGATCCTGAGTCCACGCAGCAACACGTTCCCGAGGAAGTCGCGAAAGGCTACCGAATAAAAACGAAGTTTTTTTTCAAACATCTCGATCTCATGCTTGCCGCAGTCAGGGTCGATCAGGCGGGGTTTAACACGGCGCTATCGCCGAATACACAGCCCTCATCGTTGGTTGAGACTTTTGGGGGAGAGGCGCAACCACGCAACCATACTGCATCGGTGGATGCGCCCATTAATTTTGACATTGACAGTGAAGTTTTTTATGCGGAGATAAATGCCTATTTCCCCGGTGCGGACAGCAAATTGATTTTGAGTAGTCAGAGCATCGAGAATCTGGGGCTGACAGACTTCGACGGCACCAATGAGCCGATTATATCTTTTGGGTCGCCAGTATTTTCCGATGTAAAAACCGCTGAGCTACAGTTTCTTTCCAATGACGACAGCTGGGGTGCGGGTTGGTTAAGCTGGATCGGGGGGTTGTACTACATTGATAGTGTGGCGGGACTCGATCCGCAATTGGCGTTGGTGGGGGGCGAGCAGGGGCAGGTGTCGGCCGTTCCGCTTGGAGAATTAATCAAAATGTTGCCCGATCCACTGCGCAATGAGCTGGACGCACTGCCTCTGGTTAATGGTCTTAACTTTGCTCTGGAGGGCTTCCTCGCGACGGAATCCTACGCAGTGTTTCTGCAGACGTCGCTGCAATTTACGGATTGGTTCGAGCTGACTTTGGGTGGCCGCTATCAAGAGGAGGAGCGAGAGGTACTGGAATCTACGGTATCAACGCGCTCTGCCGATGGAAGCACTGAGCAGCTGTTCGATTGGCGAAATGACGGTGCGGGAGAGCATTATGTTGAAACGACGAATTTTTCGCCAAAAATTTCCCTCAATTTTACGCCAAGGGATGAAACGCTGATCTATCTCAGTTGGCAGGAGGGTTACAAGAGTGGCACATTTAATACGATCAATATTACCGATGATATTGACTACGCTCGTCCCGAGGAAGTCGTTGCCTACGAACTTGGTGTTAAATACTCAAGCTCGGGTGGTTTCGCCATCAATGCCGCGTTGTTTCAAACAGAAATCGAAGATCTGCAGGTACAGTTTACCTCGCTGTTTACCGGCGGTGCAGTGTCTTTTGAAAATGCCGGCGCGGCTCGAATACAGGGTATCGATTTTGACCTGCGTACGCTGATACTGGAACCCTATGTCGATGACCTTGCATTGACTCTCAGTGGCGCCTATCTGGATGGAATTTACACCGACTACAAGGATGGATCGGGTTTTAATGAAGAAACGGGAATGTTCGAAGGAGGGCAGGATTTTACTGGCAATCGTATGGTGAGAACACCGGAGTACAGTGCCTCAGTAGCGATGAGCAAAACCTTCAGCTTTGATTTGGGCCTGCTGGAGCTCACGGTGGATGGCTACTATAACTCGGGGTATCCCTACCTGGCTCAGAATACGGTGTTTATCGAAGAGGAATACCACGTGATTAACGCCAGGGGGAGCTTTTTGCTGGCAGACCCGGACGTGCGAGTCGTTGGTTCGATTAAAAACCTGACTGACGAGGTCTACGCACTCTCTCAATTTCCAAACGACTTCGGCCGTCTGGAGGCCCTCGCGGCACCTAAAAACTATAGTGTCGCTATACAGTGGAATTTTTGAGTTTCCGCGGTAGTCGAGATTACTTGGGTTCGGCGCCGGCGAGTATACGGCTAAAGGCGACATCGAGGGCGCCCTTTAATTCCTTTAGCAGGTAGGGTTGGTCGTTGCCGCTGTAATTTCGCGCCAGATCCAGTGCGCCGAGCAAAACAGTGTTGTAAAGCAACTGGATTTGACGAGTCTCCTCAATACTCAAGCCGGCTTCCAGCATGCAGTCTCTCAGTGCGTTGACGATGCGTGAGGCGCTCTCGGGATAATTGTGGTCCAAGCTGTTGAGTAAACCATGTCGAGCCAATTCGGGGTATTCCGAGGAGAGCTCAAGGCCTTTTTTGATGATGGTGGCAAAGCGCTCTTTCCAGCTCTGATTAGTGTCCGGGAGGGTCCAGCGGTCAAGCATGGAGGCGGCAGCCAACTCGTAGAGCTCCTCCTTGTTTTTTACCATGGTATACAGCAGCCGCGGTGATACGCCGACTTCTGATGCGAGCTTGCGCATCGACAGGCTGCCGGGGCCGTCGCGTTTCTCCATCACAAGCACGGCTCTTATCAGATCAGCCCGATTGGGGGTGGGGGCGTCGTCGCGGCTGCGACGACCTCGTTTGGCGGGTGGTTTGGTGGCGGCGTCTTTGGGCGCGGCCGCCGTGTTTTTTGGCATTAGTCAGGATTCCAGATAACAGGTATCGCAGTTGGGCTGCGGAAACTTTTGCCGCGAATATGCGCGTCCTGTTTGACAACTTCGTCGCTGTCAAAACGTAGACCCGGCAGGGCGTCCAGCAATTTGTTGACCGCAATTTTGATTTCTAAGCGCGCTAAATGCAAGCCAATACAGGTGTGTACGCCGGTGCCGAAGGTGATGTGGCGAAGATTTGCACGGTGAATGTTGAAGCGCTCACCGTCTTCGACAAACTCGGGGTCGCGATTCGCTGCGCCCAGCAGTGGCAAAACGATGGCGTTTTCGGGAACGATGGTGTCGCCAAGGCGCATTTCGCGCAGGGCTAGTCGCGGAGTCAGTTGTACCGGAGGGTCCATGCGCAGGGTTTCTTCGATGGCGCGGCCGACCAAACCGCGATCATTACGCACATCTTCAAGTTGACTGGGGTTGTCGAGCAAGTGGAAGAGCAGGTTGCCCAGAGCGCGATAGGTGGTTTCGATACCGGCGGGAAGTAGCAGCAACAAAAAGGAGTAAATTTCCTCGTCGCTGAGTTTTTTGCCGTCGATTTCCGCGTGTACCAGTTCGCTGATCATATCCTCTTCGGGGGCAGCGCGACGGGCTTCCAGAAACGGAGCGAGGTAGGCGCGTACTTCCTGGGCGCACTCGGCTGCGCGGTCCGGGTCGGCGACCCCTTCAAGAATGCCCACTGCCCAAAGTTGAAACTGTGCAAAATTCTCCTGGGGCAGGCCGATAATCTTGCCTACAACGCGGGCGGGGTAGGCGAAGGTGAAATCTGCGACCAGGTCGGCCTTGTTGCCTTTTGCCTTCATATTGGCAATCAGCTCGTCCACCACTTGGTGGATAAGGCTTTCTTCCCATTTTTTAAGCAGTTTCGGTCGCAGTGCCGGGGCGACGAGATTGCGATACCCGGCGTGGGCTGGTTCGTCCATGCCGACCAGAATATGGTCGCCCATTACGCTGCTATACATGTTTTGCAGCACCACACTGGAAAAGTCTTCGTTGTTGCGCAGGCAGGCATTGACCTCGGTGTGACCATACAGGTAGACCAGCGTCCCCGCGTTTTCACCGAAGCGATCGGTTTCCAGTTCGACTCTGTTTTGGCTGCGCCGCCGGGCCCATTCGGTATGGGGGGCGCGGGGGTCGCCGGGGGGATCGACGGGGGTTTCCATATACAAGAGCCGATCGACAAAGCCTTCGCTGTCGGAATCTTGCTCGGCAGTTGGAGTGGGTGCGAGAGTGGCGGTGTCAGTGGCGGGCGAGGGTGTCGCCTGTGCAGGGTGAGCCCCAATAATCTGCTTAAGTGTCGCTATGCTGCGCTTAAGCAAGCTTGGCTTCGTATTGTTTGCTGTCGGGGTAGATGAGAGCGCCGTCATATCAAAATAGCTGGTCATGCTTTGGCCGAGTTTCAAGTTGCCTCGAGTTTTCATGCGGCCGGTCATGACGGCTACCATGCCGTTGATCTCACCGGTCAGCACCTGGCGCATCACCTCGTCGTTGGCGCTGAGGGTCAGACTCGGCTGGGGCGACTGCCCCAGACTGAACTCACAGCGACCATTGCTGATGCTCAGGTAGCAGGGTTCGCTGATGTCGAATTGAAAAATAGCGTGGGCATCGCCGGCCACCTCGGGTAAAAAACCCTTGGGGAGTTGTTCAATAAGTTCACGGGTGTTCACAATGGCATCCTCTGTATTTTTATGTTGTGAGATCGTGTCTGTCGATGTGTACGTATTTAATTCCACGATGTGGATATAGTGTTGATCAAAACTGAGCCTCTGTCAATTGCTGGTGCGTGTGGTGTTATTGAAGAGAGTCTATAACAGTGTCGGCGGTGGTCATTGCCGCCAGCGGTGACAGCATATAGGTTACGATGGCATCGTGGGTGGCCTGGTCGGAACCGGCAATAGCGTCTTCGGGGATGACAATGCGGTAGCCTCGGTCAAGGCCGCCCAGCATCATTCCCGGTACGGCGGCGTTGGTAGACACCCCCGCCAGTACCAGATTGGTGCAGCCGAGATTGTGCAACAGGGATTCCAGGTGATTGCCATAGAAGGCGGTCATGCCCGAGTAGCGGCGAACAATGTGGTCGCTGTCCTGGGGGCGCAGCGCGCCAACAATCTCCACCTGAGGGCTGCCCTCTACCAATCCTCCGCGTTTGCGAATATAGGCGACTGCGGGATTGTTGAGGCTCACTCCGGCAAAGTCCGGGCGGTGTTCCACATTGATATAGATCACCGGCATATGGTGTCGGCGAAAGGCGTCGGCCAAGGCCGCGATGCGCGGCACAATTTGCCGCTGTGCAGCGTGCCGGGTGATGGCCGGCAGCACGCTGTGCTCGGGCTCCAGCAGGCCGCGCTGGCATTCGTTAATCAGGAGGGCGCTGCGGCCCTCCAGTTGCAGTGGTGCCGTCATGCTTGCGCGGCTCACTGGCAGTAGGTTTTGCGCAGGGTGACCTTGTCGATTTTCCCTGTGGGCAGCTTGGGTATCGCCTCGGCAAAGATTACCGAGCGCGGCTTTTTGTAGCTGGCAATCATTGTTTGGCAATGGCCGATCACCTCTGCCTCGGTCAGGGTCTCGCCGTCGCGCATCACCACTACTGCGCACACGGATTCGCCCCACTTGTCGTCGGGCATACCGATGACGGCGCACTCGCTGATCGCTGCGTGGCTCAGAATGGCGTCCTCAACTTCCCGTGAGTAAATGTTCTCGCCGCCGGAGATAATTACGTCTTTTTTCCGGTCCACTAAATACAGCATGCCATCTTCGTCAAACATGCCCACGTCGCCGGTGTAGCACCAGCCGTCGCGGAAGGTTTCAAGGGTGGCTTTATGATTGTTCCAGTAGCCACGGGCCATGGCGGTTGACTGCACCACGATCTCGCCGGCCACCTCAGGCGGGCAGGGTTGGCCGTTGTCATCTTCAATGCGAATGCGGGTGCTTGGGAAGGGTTGACCTACAGAGGTGAGCCAGCGCTTTTCGCGGTCGCTGCCGTCGGGACGATGCTGTTCGCGCAACAGTCCCGAGCTGAACACTTCGGTCTGGCCGTAGAGATTCATAAATATCGGGCCGAGCAGTTCCATGCCGCGTTTGAGCAAGGGCAGTGGCATGGCGGCGGCGGAGTAAACAATGGTGTGCAGTTTGCTGACGTCGATCTCGCCGATATTGGGCTGGTCGAGCACCATTTGCACCAGTGTTGGCGCGAGGTGGAGTATGGTTACGCCGTCGTCGTTAACCGCCTGCAGCAGTGCCGCGGGGTCGAACTGACGGTGCAGTACTACCGTGCCGCCGCGAAAATGTACCCCCATGCCCATGGCCATCGCGCCGATATGGAACAGGGGCATGACCAGCAAAATGCGATCCTCAGGGCCAGAGCGGGTTTCTACCGCCATGGTCTGGGCGCCGAGGCGCATTTCCCGCTGGCCGAGAATACAGCCCTTGGGCTTGCCGGTGGTGCCGCTGGTGTAGATCAGTGCGGCGATATCTTCTTCCCGAGCGCGATAGCTAGGGCCTGTGGCGTCGCCGCTGGCGATGAAGTCTTCGTAGGAAGTAGCCCAATCGACCTCGCCGTCGATGCAGATATAGCGCTCGACACTGGTCAGTTGCTCGCGCAGACCGTCGAGCAATTCCGCGTACTGGGCTTCAAAAAAGAGGATGCGCGGACTGGAGTCGTTAACGATATGGGCGATTTCCGGGCCGGCCAGGCGGAAGTTGACCGTTGAAAGGATTAGTCCGCTCCACTGGCAGGCGGCCATCAATTCGCCGTAGGGAAGGTTGTTCATAGACAGCACGCCAACCCGATCCTGCCGTTGCAGTCCGCTTTTCTCTGCGGCGGAGGCGATGCGCAGTGCGCGCTCCAGCAGCTGACGGTGGCTGATCTGCTGGTCACCCATAATATAGGCGGGCTGGTCGGAAAAGCGTTGGGCGTTGTCTTCCAGTGTGTCGGCTAGCGTAAAGGGCACGTGGTCTCTCACAGTTCTCTCTCTTTGTTATCCGTTTCGGGTGTGGGTGTTTTCGCCGCGTTGGGAAACTGTTTCTTGAAAACTGAATATATGTTAGTTTATGATTCATTGCAACGCTTGCACAGAGACCGATAACGCCAATGAATTTGTATTTGACTGACGAACAGAACATGTTGCAGGAGACGGCGGCGCGCCTGTTTGCCGCTGAGTCTACCGGGGAGCGGGTTCGCTCCGTTGAGGCCACTGGCTTCGACCCTGAGCTGTGGCAGCAACTGCAGGAAATGGGTCTGAATTTGATGCGCCTGCCCGAAGAGGCCGGCGGATTGGGCAGCAGTCTGCTTGATGCCGTTATCGTGGCGGAGCAGGCGGGGCGCCATATTGCGTCAGTGCCTCTGGTGGAGCATCTGGCAGCCTCTCGTTTGCTGGCCGGGCTGGCACAGCAAGAGCGCGCTGGTGCAGCACTTGCTCAGCTTGCAGAGGGCAGTTTGATTACCCTGTTGCCGCAGGTGTTGTCCGATAAGCAAGCGCCAGTGAATGGTGCAACGGCGGCACAGTACACCCTGTTGGCAGATGCCGAGGCAGTCTATTTACTTGACGCCCGGCACTTTGATCGAGTCGATAACCTCGGCAGCGGCGCAGTGGGTGTGCTGAAAGAGTCGGTGGCATTGTCCGAGTTTGCTATCGCCAGCGGCGACGACGCTCTGGCGTTGTTCGCGGCGGCCTGTGATGAATGGCGCCTGCTGTGTGCGGCGGCGCTGGGCGGGCTGGCTGAGCAGGGTTTGCGCATGGCCGCAGAGTACGCCAACGAACGCAAAGCCTTTGGCACGCCGATCTCCAGTTTTCAGGGTATTTCCCACCCGTTGGCCGATGCCATTTCCCAGGTTGAAGGTGCGCAGCTGCTGACCCGCAAGGCGGTTTGGGCGCTTGCCACCGCGCGCGCGGACGCGGCGGCCAGCGTGGCAATGGCGTTCTGGTGGGCGGCGGACATCAGCTCCAAGGCAATGGCCAGGGCGCTGCACACCTTTGGCGGCTATGGCGTGTCGCTGGAATACGATATTCAAATGTATTATCGCCGAGCCAAGGCCTGGCCGGCCTTTGCCGGTGACGCACAGCGCAGTCTGCTTGATGCCGCTGATCGGCTGTGGCCGGAACCGCGCAACGCTCGGCGTCCGGCCGTGCTTCCCGACGCGGGAGAAAACCAACAGGATTACAGCTTGGGCGCCGATGCCGAGGCTTTTGCCGAGCAAACCCGCGCCTTTTTTGCCAAGCATATGACCCCGGAGCTGCGCGCCCACGCGCATCACTCTGTAGATGGATTTCACCCCGAATTCAACCGCCTGGCGGCGCAGGAGGGTATGTTGTTCCCCCATTGGCCCAAGGAGTACGGGGGGCTGGAAAAGAGCGCCTACGAGCTGGCGGCAATGACTGCGGTATACGAGGCCGAAGGCTGGGAGCACGTTACTGCACCGATTACCAATCAGGTCGCGCAGATAGTCATGCGCTTTGGCACCGATGAAGCGAAGGCGGAATCACTGAACCGCTTTGCCTCGGGTGATGCACTGGCCTGTATGGGCTTTACCGAGCCCTCCTGTGGCTGTGATGTCTTTGCAGCAAAAACACTAGCGGAACCCACCGAGAGTGGCGACTGGCTGATTAACGGCCAGAAGATTTTCACCACTGCGGCCAACCTGGCAGATTATTGCTTCCTGCTGGCCCGTACCAATACTGACAAGCCCAAACATGCCGGTTTGAGTGTATTTCTGGTGCCCATGGATCTGCCGGGTATCGAAGTGCATGCGGTGCACACCCTGCAGGACGAGCGCACCAATATTGTGTATTTCAGTGATGTTCAGCTGCCCGCCAAATATTTGGTTGGCGAGGTCGATGGCGGTTTGAAAGTGATGGCCTCTACGCTGGAAATGGAACACGGTTCGGCGGATCAATATCGCCACGGCCACGTTACGGCCTTCCACGCAGCTGAGTCCTGGGCGCTGAATGCCCAGCGCGACGGCCAGCCGGTGTTGGCCGACAATCAGACTGCCAGTCGTTTGGCCCGCTCCAGAGTGCATCTGGAAGTGTCTACGATGCTTTGCTATCGCGCTATCTGGTGTATGTCGGAAAAAATTCACAACCGGTACTGGGGGCCAATGGCCAAGCTGTTTGCCACCGAGTATTACCAGCGTGACGCTGACGACCTGATGGATCTGTGCGCACCGCACAGCATTATTCAGCAGCGCGATGGGCTTGGGCATCTTGAAGTCGGCTACAGACAGTCGATTGGCACCACGATTTATGGTGGCACCAGTGAGGTGCAGCGTAGTCTGGTTGCCGAACAGGCCCTGGGCCTGGCTCGCTCGCGGGGCTGATACACAGAATTCAGGAGAAGTAGTATGGAAAAGTTCCCACGAGGAAAATCTGCCATTGTTGGCGCCGCGACCTTCGGTATGGGCGAAGCCCACGGCTACAAGCCGATGGATCTGGTGGCACGCTCTGCCCACCTGGCGCTTGCCGACGCCAATCTGTCCCTTAGTGACGTTGACGGCCTGTTTGTGTGTACTGGAGACGATGCGCTCTCCGGACTCGCGGCGGCGGAGTATCTGGGGATTCGGCCACGGTTCACCGACAATAACCGCACCGGTGGCTCGGCGTTTTTCTCCCATGCCATCAATGCGGCAATTTTGCTGGAAATGGGCTATATCGATACCGCACTGATCTGCTATGGCAGCAACCAGCGCACCGGTGCCGGCGGACTGGTGTCAATGCGCCAGGCTTCTCCCTATGAAAAGCCCTACCGCCCGATGAACCCCTTGTCGTCCTATGCCCTGGCTGCTGCGCGGCATATGCATGAATACGGCACTACCGAAACCCACCTGGCCGAGGTGGCGGTTGCTGCCCGGGCCTGGGCTAACCTCAATCCCGAAGCCTTTATGCACGGCAAGGGTGAGCTGAGCATCGACGACTGTTTGAGTTCGCGGATGGTCTCGGACCCTCTGCGTAAAACCGATTGCTGTCTGATCACCGACGGCGGGGCGGCGATCGTTATGACCCGCGCTGATCGTGCCAAAGACCTGGTGAAAAAGCCGATTTATTTGCTCGGCGGTGCCGCCGCAGTGTGGCATTCCAATGTCGATCAAATGGAAAATCTGACTGTCACTCCAGCCGCGGAGTCCGGTCAGCGGGCCTTTGCCCTGTCGGGCTACAAGCCCGCTGATATGGATGTGGTCAATGTCTATGACGCCTTTTCCATCAACACCATTCTGTTCCTCGAGGATCTGGGCTTTTGTCCCAAGGGCGAGGGCGGCAACTTTGTTTCCGGTGGCGCCATCGCACCCGGAGGCAGCCTGCCGGTGAATACCAACGGGGGTGGTTTGTCCTGCTGCCATCCTGGGATGTACGGTCTGTTTACGATAATCGAAAACTGTCTGCAACTGCGTGGCGAAGCCGGGCAGCGGCAAGTCGCCAATGCCAACCTTGCGGTGTCTCACGGCAATGGCGGCACCCTGTCCAGCGAAGCTACCCTGGTGCTTGGCACCGAGGCGACGCTATAACAATTTCTATACGGAGTCATTACCATGTCTTTTTTTGATCGTTATGAATTCTTCAAGTTTGAGCGTCGCGGCAAGGTGCTTAACATCATTCTCAATAATCCGGAAAAGCTGAACGCCTTCAGCGAAACCGGCCATAAGGAGTTGTCGCGGGTGTTCTTCGACGCGGCGGAAGATCTGGAAAGCGAAATCATCGTGGTGAGTGGCGCAGGTCGTGCCTTTACCGCCGGTGGCGATCTGGAATATATGCAAAAGCTGCGGGACAACCCCGAGCTGATGCATCGCACAATTCGCGAAGCCAAGCGTTTTGTTTACACCCTGCTGGACTGCGAAAAGCCGGTAATCTGTAAGGTCAATGGCGATGCGATTGGCTTGGGCACTACGCTCTCATTCCTGGCCGACATCACCTTTTCTACCGAAGACGCCAAGTTCGGCGACCCGCACAACAACGTTGCGCTGATTGCCGGCGATGGCGGCAGCGTGATCTGGCCCCAACTGATGGGCTATGCCCGTGCCAAGCACTACCTGTTCACCGGTGAAGTCTTAAAGGGTAAAGAAGCTCAGGAAATGGGCCTTATTCACAAGGCGCTGCCCGCCGAAGAGCTGGATGCTGCAGTGGATGCCTACTGCGACCGCCTGTTGGCAATGCCCATCCAGTCAGTGCGCTGGACCAAGCAAGTAGTGAATATTCCCCTGAAGCAACTGGCCCACAGCATGATGGATGCGGGTATGGCCTACGAGCATATCGCTGGTCAGACAGAAGACCACCAGGAAGCGATCAATGCCTTCCGCGAGCGTCGCAAGCCGGTTTTCACTGGAAAATAAACCGCAGCTGGTCGTGTCGGGGCGGATAACACCCGCCCCTGACAATAGTCATAAGGCGAAAAAGCATGAGTGACCTGACAGATTCCGGTAGCCCGATCACCCTGAACAAACAGGGGGCGATCAGCCTCATTCAACTGAACAACCCCAAGCGGCGCAATGCGCTCAGTCGGGAAATGACCACGCTGTTGGCCGATGCCCTGCGCGAAGCCCATGCAGATGAGGAGTGTCGCGCCATTGTGCTCAGCGGTGCAGGCGAACATTTCTGTGCCGGTGGCGATGTTTCGGCGATGCAGGCGGAGCGACCGATTCTGGGCTCTCGTCTGCGCATCGAACACGCCCATCACATTGTGCGCCTGTTAGCAGCCGGGCCAAAACCGGTGGTGTGCGCTATTGAGGGCGTTGCCTACGGGCTGGGTATGTCTCTGGCACTGGCCTGCGACATTGTGGTGGCCGCTGAAGGAAGCTCAATGTGTGCGGTGTTTAACAAGGTCGGTCTGGTCCCGGACATGGGTTTGATGTGGACCCTTGCCCAGCGGGTCGGGGTGGCGCGATCCAAACAGCTGTGCTTCAGCGCCGAGGCGATTGATCTTGAGTCGGCGCTGGGCCTTGGTCTGGTAGACCACCGCGCGGATAAGGGGGCGGCTGTGGCGGTAGCCCTCGACCGCGCGGCGGCCTTTACCCGGTCGGCGCCGATGCCCATTGCTCTGGTCAAGGCGGCCTATGCCAAGGGCTTCGGCTCACTGGAAGACGCCCTGCGCGCTGAAGTGGACTACCAGCCAGCGCTGTATCTCAGCGCTGACCACCAGGAGGGTGTTAACGCCTTCTTTGAAAAAAGAAAGCCCGAATTCAAGGGCAAATGAGCTGCCCTGGATAATTGGGTCGAGCCTCACTGACAGGAAAGAACACATAATGGCATCACGCTACAAAGACTTGTTGGCACTTGAAATACCGGAAAAAACCGTGCACTACACCGCACGGGATTGCCAGCTGTATGCCTTGAGCCTGGGCCTGGGGACAGACCCCCTCGACCCGGCGCAATTGGCCTTTGTCTACGAAAAATCACTGCAGGTACTGCCCAGCCTGTCCATGACTTTGGCGCACCCGGGATTCTGGGCCAGGGATCTCGACACCGGTCTGGACTGGGTAAAAATTCTCCACGCAGGGCAGTCTATGGTTGTGCATCAACCGCTGCCGGCTGAGGCGGATATTGTTGCCCGCAGCCGTGTGGTGGATGTGCTCGACAAGGGTGAGGGCAAGGGCGCGCTGGTGTATTTCGAGCGTCAATTGATTGATCGCCAAACCGACACCCTGTACTGCACGATGGTGCAAACCATGTTCTGCCGCGGTGATGGCGGTATGGGCGGCAATCCCGAATTGCAACCGGTGGTACATCGAATACCGGAGCGCTCTCCCGATACAGAGTTCAGTTGGGCAACATCGCCGCAAATGGCGTTGTTATACCGACTCAACGGCGACATGAACCCCCTCCATGCGGATCCGGATATTGCCCAAAAGGCCGGTTTCAAACAGCCGATACTTCAGGGCCTGGCCAGTTTCGGTGTGGCCTGTGCCAGCCTGATTCAACAGTGTTGCGAGAATGACGCGACACGGCTGTTGAGTATGGAGTGCCGATTCAGCGCGCCGGTTTATCCCGGTGAGACCCTGCGTACGCAAATGTGGCGTGAGAACGAAGGTGTCTATTTCCGCGTTTTGGTCGAGGGACGGGATGCGAAGGCCATCGACAACGGGTTTATGGCAATTCGCGCCTGATCCCAGGGTTCGCTTCACAATTGGGACGGTTAGTGCTGGACGATAAAGATGTCCTCCAGAGCAACACAAGATAATAACGATTGGTTAACGCGGTAAACCGCAAACACAGGGGCCATGACTATGCAGTTTGCAGACGATGGCAGGCTCGACGACTTTCGTCGCGAGGTCAGAGAGTTTCTTCAACATGCGCTGCCTGACCACATCGCCAAGCGCGGTTTGCAGGCCTACCACGAGCGCAAGGACGAGGTGCAGTGGTGGATGAGCCAGCTCAGCGCGCGCGGCTGGTCTGCGCCAAACTGGCCTGTGGAATATGGTGGCACCGGTTGGTCGCCGCGACAGCAATTGATATTCGATGAAGAAAGTATGCTGGCGGGAGCGCCCCAGCGACCCATTGTGGGTTTGTCTCTGGTGGCACCGGTATTGATGGCCTTTGGCAGTCAGGCGCAACGGGATCAACACCTGCCAAAAATTCGCAGTGGTGAATGTTGGTGGGGGCAGTGTTTCTCGGAATCCGAGGCCGGCTCTGACCTGGCGTCGATGGCCACCCGCGCCGTGCGCGAAGGCGACGGATACAGGCTCAATGGCAGCAAAATCTGGACGACCCTCGGGCAGTATGCCGACTGGGCAGTGGTACTGGCGAAAACTGACACTCGGTGCAAGCCGCAAAAAGGCATTTCGTTTTTTCTGGTTGACCTGTCATCGCCGGGAGTGACCTGTCGCCCGATCATCTCCCTTGAAAAGGGTCACACACTGAATGAGTTCCATTTCGACAATGTGCTTGTGCCCCTGGAAAATCGAGTCGGCGAAGAGGGCGAGGGCTGGCGATATGCCAAATACCTGTTACATCGGGAGCGCGCCTGGAGCGCCGAAATACCTCGCAACAAGGCCCTTTTTCAACGGGTGGTAAGCCTGGCGAAACAAGCATTGGATGGGCCGCCGCGTATTGACGACCCGGTGTTCCTGCAACGCCTGACCGAGCTGGAAATTGAGTTACAGGCGCTGGAGTTTCTCACCCTGCGGGCAATGGCGGAAGAGGTCAACGGCGATGACAGCCCCTGGCAGCCAGGAGCCATGCTGCACATCAAGGGCTCGGAGCTACAGCAGGCGCTGGGGCAATTAATGATGGATGCCCTGGGTTCTTATGCGGCCAATTACTATCCTGATGCCGAGCAGAGAGGAGCGCCACGCCCCCCGGGGCCGAAAGGTGCAGACGGTGTCGCCTTTGACTTCCTTTATCGACATGCCACCACAATCTACGGCGGCAGTAACGAAATTCAGCGCAATATTATCGCCGGTGCACTGCTCAAGGAGGGACAGCATGGCTGAGCTGAATTTCGCCCTGAGTGACGAGCAGCGTTTGCTGCGGGATAGCTGCGAAGGATTTGTACAAGCGGAATATTCCCTGGCGCAGCGCGCAGAGTCACTGGAACATCCGGCTAACGCCGTGGAGCTATGGCAAAAATTGGCCGAGCAGGGGTATTTCCATCTTGCCGTGTCTGAGGCTTTGGGAGGGCTGGCGCAGGCCGACGCGGCGCTGGAAAACCTCGCGCTCACCGCCGAGGTGATGGGCACGGCATTGATGGCGCTGCCTATGGCCAATGGGGCGATTTACCCGGCGCGTTTGTTATCCGGGTTGGTGGAGGCCGGGGTCAGTCAGTCAGTCTGCGAGGGGCTGATCGAACCCCTGCTGTCCGGCGGTGGGCCCATCTATGTCTGCCCCGTTGTTGCCACCCAGGAGAATGGCGTACACGTAGGCAATGGCGCGGTGGAGTTTGCCGCAGCGCTATCCCGTAGTGAAACTCTCGGCGGCGAAGCGATCAGTTTTAGCGTGGAGTCGCTGGTAACAATGACGGCTTCGCCTTCGGGAAGTGATAGCCACGGCCTCAGCGGTTCATTGTTGTTACTGGTGCCCGATGGCGAGAGTTGCCAGTTGATATCGTTGCCCCTCGATGATCCTCGGCTGAGCCGACACCATTACCGCCTGCTGGATGACAGCTGGGCGATGACGGTGTCCGGTCACGATATCGATGTATGCGCTGGCGTGCGGGTAAGCGCCGCTGCAGCGGCGGCAGCATTGACCGATGCGGAGGCCGCAACAGGGCTTGTTGACTGCGCTATGGCTCTCGGTGCCATGACGCGAATGGTCGATGATAGCCGCGACTACCTTCTGCTGCGACGTCAGTTCGGGCGACCGCTTGCTGAATTTCAGGCCCTGCAACACCGGCTGGCGGATATGGCCGTCGCCCGTGAAATGGCCCGTGCCCATCTGCATCGCGGGTTGAGTGTCAGCAGGCAGTCACCGCTGAATTTTCTGCGGGCGGAGCGTGCCTGCCGGGTGCAGACAGCCAAAAGTGCCTCGCTGATCGGTCGTGGCGCAATTCAGTTACACGGGGCGATTGCCCTGAGCGAGGAGCACCACATTGCCCATTACTATCGCAGCCTGGTGGTCTTTATACAGGAGCGCAGGGGGCTGCAAGCCGCCTTGACCTTCTGTCGAAATGCGCTGCGCGACACGGTGACAAACCAACATGCAATCTTGTAATACCACCCGCTGGCCTCGCATCCACACGCCGGCACAATGATAACAACTCAGGAGTAAATGCTATGTCCACCGATAAAAGTGCGACTTTCACCCGCGACGATATCGACTTCCAGGTATGGGACGCCGACAGCCATCTGTATGAAAGTGAAGAGGCGTTTCTGCGCCACTTGCCAAAAAAGTTTTCCCGTGATTTTCAGTTCATCGAAATTAACGGGCGCAAGAAACTGGCGATTGACGGGGTGATAACCGATTATATTCCCAACCCGGATTTTGCGGTGGTTGCCTCGCCCGGCGCCCACGAGAAATGGTATCGCGGCACCAATACCGAAGGCTTGTCGATGCGTGAACTCAGCGGTAAGCCGCTGGCGCCGCCGGAGCCTTGGCGCACGGGTCAGGGCAAGCTGGCGGAACTGGATGACCAGGGCATTCACGCGTCGATGGTATTTCCTACCCTGGCTTCTGTGGTCGAAGCTCGTCTGGGGCACAAGCCCGAATCCATTGCCGCCCTGTTTTCTTCCCTGAACAGCTGGGTAGAAGACGAGTGGGGCTTCTCTCGCAGCGAGCGTCTGTACCCCGTGGCGATGATAAACCTATCGAATGTTGAACTTGCGGTAAAGGAGTTGGAAATCGCTTTGCAAAGGGGTGCGCGAGTGGTGGGGGTACGTCCCGCGCCGGTGCCCGGTCCGCTGGGCGGCCGCTCCCCCGGCGATCGCGAGTTTGACCCCTTCTGGGCGAGGGTTAATGAAGCGGGTATTTTTGTGTGCCTGCACGCCTCCGACTCCGGCTACGATGACCTCAGTCGGCGGTGGGAAGGTGGCGCGAAAGAGTGGATTCCCTTTGAGCCAACTCCCTTTAAAGCCTGCCTTGATGCACTGGGCCGGGCGATCAGTGACAGTTTATCGGCACTGATTTGTCACGGTGTGTTCGAGCGCTTCCCCAACGTGCGGGTGGTGTCGGTGGAAAACGGTGCTCACTGGCTGCCGTCGCTATTGCAGCGGCTTGGACGAGTCTACGGACAAATGCCAGGGCATTTCAAAGTGCATCCGGTAGAGCAGTTCCGCAAACACATCTTTGTTGTCCCCTTTTACGAGGACAACATCGCCGAGTTGAGTACGTTGATTCCGGTCGAACGAATTCTGTTCGGCAGCGACTTCCCCCACCCCGAGGGGCTGCCTCATCCACTGGATTATGTGCGTGAGTTTGCAGTATTGCCGCAGGCGGATATTCGCAAGGTGATGAGTGAAAATCTGCAAGGACTGTTGCGCGGCGCGCGGGACTAAGGCTCTGCTTGGCCCGGGATGAACACGGCCCGGGCCTCACCGCTGTTCGAAAAAAGCAGAATTAAAGATCAATAAAGCAGCGTCTAATCGTGATGATTTCAGTTGGGCGCGACGCTGCGGGGAATCATACCAAACGGCAAACAAAAAAGGGGCAGCGCGAAGCCTCACCCCAAAAGCGTATCATGTTGGATCATCCGCTCAGGCGGGTTCAAATTCCAGTAGACCGTTGTCCATAACCACTGCCTCGCGTTCGACGCAGATCACTCTGAAATAGGCCTTTCCGGGCGTGGTGTCGAACCACAGTTCCGTGCGCAGGGTCTCGTCGGCAAATACCGGTGCTTTGTAGCGAAGTCCCATATGCTTCATCCGCGCAGCCTGATCGCCGCAGGCCATGTTGAGCAGCGCACGGCCCGCCACACCAAAGGCGCAGACACCGCGCAAGGGCGGCTTGCCTTCGGCGCCGGGAATGTTTTTCAGCGCGCCGACAAACTGTTCGCCCAGATGATAACGGGTGTTGTCTCGGCTCGGCGTTGATAGCGTCAGCGTCACATCCGGCGCGCGATCGCTGGGGACTTTTACCGGCGCTGGGGTGGTTGTTTCCGTGCCGCCAAAACCACCATTGGCGGTGAGAAAGGTGCCGATACGTATTGTTGCTACCGGGCCTTCGTCGTCGCTCAGTACCCGGCTTTCATACATAAACGCACCCTTGCCTGCACCCCGATCGTAGATTTCATCTACCTGATAGGTGGCGGTCAGGGTTGCCGCAGCGGGAAGCGGTCGATGCAGGGTGATGGATTCTTCGGCGTGGAGCGTTTTGCGCCAGTTGATCCCGGTGGCTGGGTCCATTGTCCACATAGTGCCTTCATTCAGCACGATGGCCATGGTCGGTATAGCCGCGACGCCATTTCCCTCGGCAAGGTACCTGGCCTCCGCTTCAGCAACTGTACTGTCGGTGCCTGCGCCGATGCCCAGCGCATAGGCGCGGCAGTCGTCGGCGCTATATGACTCCGTCAATGGGGAAAAGACCCAATTCTTAACGGTGTCGTAGTTTAGCGGTTGATCCGCGGCTGGCGTGGCTGTGGCTGTCATGTTCGGCATTCCATTTGGGCGCATAGCGGTGCGCTGGGTTTTCTGAATATGCCGTAACTATAACTTATAAATCGTCAGTTTTAAATATCGAACTTGGCGAGTAGCCTGAATAAGAGCGGATAATGTGCGTGGTTTTTCGTTATGGGATCGTGCTTGTATGAATAACGGTATTTCTGTTTTTGGGGGTGTTCCCGGCGATTTAACCGGGAGTGTTTGTGGCTGGGGCGGCGGTTAATTTCACCAGTGTTGCGGCGACCAGTTCCGGCTCGGCGATCATGGCATCGTGGCAGCAGTTCAGGGATTCAATACTGTCCACGCCGCCCAGATTGTCGATGTAGCTTTTTTGTCTGGCCGGACTCAGGGCGCGGTCCTGCTCAAGCATTATCCAGTGGCGGGGGCAGGCCGGCATGTTCCGCCGGGAAACCGCTTCGCTGGTGATGGAGGTTGCCTCGCGGCACAGGGTTTGTACTAGGTAGCGTTTTTGTGCAGCGGTCATGCCGTTGCCGAACACCCATTTGGCGAAAAGGCCGGGCATCGGGCGCATGGTGGCGAGATGACGGGCCGCCAGACGGGAGATGATCGACATGGGCGGATCGAGGGAGTCGATAATACTGCGGCCCTCTTCGGGAATGCAGCAGCTCATGAAAACCAGGCTGTGCAGTCGTTGTTCGCCAAGTAACGCGGCAATGGCAGGCAGGCTGATGCCGGCCATGGAGTGACCCACCAGTGTGAGCCTGCCACTGAGTTGGTGGTCGGCAATTTGCCGACACACACTCTCGGCACATTGTGCGATGGTCAAGGTGCCCAGATTGCCGGGTTCGCCATTGCGTCCGGGTAAATTCACTGCCAGGGCGGGGAGGTCGGTCAGCCGTTGCAGAGCGTCGAGGGTGGGCTGCCAGCAGCGAGCATCGTGCTGGCCGCCGTGGACAAATACAAATCCGTCAGTCGTCATGGCAAAGGCTGCTCATCAAGAAATGTGATTAATGCCTCGCTGGCCATATCATTGCGGTCACCGGCAACCATGTGGCCAGCCCCGGCAATATCGACAAACTTCAGGTGGGGAATGTCCCGTTTAAGCTCGTCTACGCTGTCCATACTAACAATGGTGCTGAGTTGCCCGCGAATTAACAGGCAGGGTTGGCTGATAAGTGGCGCGGCCTGTTGCATCAGGCTGCTGAGTTCGTGAACTTTTTGCTGCCAGTCTCCGGCGATAAAGTTCGGGTCCCAGTGCCATCCCCAGCGGCCGTCGTCGCGTTTGCGCAAAACCCGTTTAAGCCCCGACAGGCTGGCAGCCCGTTTGCGATTCGGGCTGTGCCGGGCAATATTCTGCTGGGCTTCTTCCAGATCGGCAAAACCATCGGGATTTGCACTCATAAATTTAACGATACCTTCGGCGCCAGCGATTTCTATGGTGGGGCTGACGTCTACCAGTACCAGTGCGCGACACAGTTCTGGCCGCCGCGCGGCCAATAGCAGCGACAGAGCGCCGCCGACAGAGGCACCGACAAGTATGGCTGGCTGAGGGAGCTGTTCGCAGCAACGCTCAACGTCGGCGAGGAGGGTGGTGAAATCGTAGTCGCCACTGGGGTCCCAGTCGGATTCGCCGTGGCCGCGCAAGTCGATGCTGATCGCCCGGTAACCATTGTCGGCCAGAATCCTGTTGGTGCTCTGCCAGGATTGGCGAGTCTGGCCGCCGCCGTGGAGCAGAATAACGCTGGGGCCATCCTGAGGGCCGATGGCGTCGGCTTTCAGTTTAATGTCATTTTTGCCGCGAAGTTCCAGTTCGCAAGCGGCACTACTGCCGGTCATGGCGTCGGTCCTTATGTTTTTACAAAGCGTGTAGCAAAATAACATATCATTACTTTGCTGGGGAGGCACTGCATTGCTCTGAGGAAATACACGGGATGTTAGTTTGGTATTGCAGTGGTGGTTGTCAGCTGGCGACGGGAATAGTGCAACATCGCAACGATGTGCTTTAACTAAAAATGACTATGTGTTAGTTTGTGGTTTTGTATACAAACATAGTTTGCGGTAATGCTCAGGAGGCAATGTGCGCGAAGCGGTGATAGTGGCAACAGCCAGAACCCCCATTACAAAGGCCTATAAAGGCGCGTTCAACAACACAAAATCCCCCAGTATTGCGGCAGCGGCCATTCGCGCAGCGGTTGAGCGGGCAAAGCTCACTGGCGAAGAAGTAGAAGACCTTGTTATGGGTTGCGTACTGACCGCGGGTACCCAGGGCCTGAATGTTGCCCGGGCATCGACGCTGGCCGCTGGCTTGCCGGTCACAGTGCCGTCGCAGACCATTGACCGCCAGTGCTCCTCCGGATTGATGGCGATTGCTATTGCCTCGCGGCAGGTGATGGTTGAAGGCATGAATATCGTGGTCGCGGGTGGGGTGGAAAATATCACCGCGATGAATGCGCCCTATTTCAAATGGGCGCGGGACGAGCGCGACCCCTCGGTGTTGAAGTATCACGAGCATGCTTATATGCCGATGCTGGAAACGGCTGAGTTTGTTGCGAACAAATACAAGGTCAGTCGAGAGCAGCAGGACGCCTACGCGCTGGAATCTCAGCTGCGCATGGCGCGGGCTCAGGAGCAGGGCTGTTTCGACGATGAGATTATTGCAGTAACGGCCAATCAAATGTTTAAGGACAAGGAGAGTGGCGAAGTCAGCTACCGCGATGTCACCGTTGCCAAGGACGAGGGCTGTCGCCCAGGCACCACTTTGGAAGGACTGTCGTCGCTCCAGCCTGTGGTTGAGGGTGGTTGTGTGACAGCCGGCAATGCCAGCCAGTTGTCGGATGGCGCATCGGCCTGTGTGGTAATGGAAGCCGCAGAGGCGAATCGTCGAGGTCTGGCTCCGCTGGGTCGGTACGTTGGTATGGCGGTAATGGGTAACGCGCCGGAAGAGATGGGTATTGGCCCCATCTACGCCATTCCCAAATTACTTAAGCAACACGGCCTTACCGTGGACGATATCGGCCTGTGGGAACTGAATGAAGCCTTTGCTGTTCAGTGTCTCTACTGCCGTGATTACCTGGGTATCGACCCCGAACGTTACAACGTAAACGGCGGTGCGATTGCAATGGGCCACCCCTACGGTATGAGTGGTTCGCGCATGGTAGGCCACGCCCTTATTGAAGGCCGTCGCCGCGGAGTGAAATACGTGGTGGTGTCCATGTGCATCGGTGGTGGCATGGGTGCGGCCGGTCTGTTTGAAGTGCTTTCCTGAGGCGGTATTGCGATGAGTGAAACAAGTCGTCCGGTGTTATTGAGCATCGATGGCCCGATTGCCGAAATTACCCTGAATCGCCCTGATTCACTGAATGCGGTCAATGTCGAAATGGCGGTGGCCCTGCGTGATGTGGTGGCGGAGCTTGGCGAGCGAAAGGATGTGCGGGTAGTGTTGTTACAGGGCGCTGGCCGCGTGTTTATGGCCGGCGGTGACCTCAACTACTTCCGCGCCGCGGAAGATAAGCGAGCGGCATCTGACGCTCTGATTCAGCCGATTCACGATGCTGTCGCGGCCCTCTCCGCATTGCCGCAAATTGTTGTTGCGAGTTTGCACGGTGCGGTGGCCGGGGCGGGCATGAGCCTGGCGATGATTGCCGATCTCGCGGTGGCGGAGCAGGGCACGGTGTTTAATATGGCCTATGCCAAAGTCGGAAACAGCCCGGATTGCTCTGGCTCCTGGTCGCTGCCGAGAATTGTGGGGCTGCGCAAGGCCCTGGAAATCGCCCTGTTGTCTGATGATCTTTCCGCCGAAGAGGCCCTGCGATTGGACTTGATTAATCGCGTGGCCGACAAGGGCAACGGGGGGCTTGTAGCCCGTGAAATGGCCGAAAGAATCGCGGCCATGTCACCGGCCGCGATGGCCAATATCAAATCGCTGATGCGCCGCAGCCTTGACACCAGCCTCGAAGACCAGCTTGACGCCGAGGCCAAGGCCTTTGCCGATACGGCGTGCACCCGCGATTTCAGCGAGGCATTGGACGCCTTCTTTGAACGCCGTAAACCCGAATTTACCGGCAGTTAGTTTGGCGGCGTTACGCCGCCCACCTGCCAGCTGACAGGCAATAAAAATATATGACCGCTATAGAGCAAAAAGAACACTTTGTTTGCGCTGATGGCGCGCAACTGCGGGTGATTGAGTGGCCGGCACTGTCGGCCGATGCGCCAACAGTATTATTGGTGCACGGCTATCGCGCCAACGCTCACTGGTGGGACTGCATCGTGCCGGAACTACTCGGCAAATGCCGTATGATTCTGCCGGAGTTTTCCGGTATGGGCGGCAGTGAAGCGAGATCTGAGTACGCGCGTAATCAGGGCGCGGAGGATCTATGCGCAGTAATTGAACACTTGGACCTGTGCCCTGATTGGGTGCTTGCCCACAGCTGGGGTGGGCACCAGATGGCGCATGTAGTGCGTAAAATGCCCGAGCGCATCGGACGGCTGGTGTGGATCGACAGCTTCTTAATGGTGGATATCGATGAGGAGCTTCCGGACGGTCCCCCGATTGGAAATACCCGTGTATACGAAGATAAAGATACCGCAGTAGCGCGTTTTCGCACTTCACCGCCCCAGCCGATACCCGAATCGGTACGCCAATCTCTGGCGGCAAATTCCCTGCGCAAGACTCCGGAGGGCTGGGTGTGGAGCTACGACTCAGCATTGCCCATGCTTGAGCCTCAATATGAAGACGAAGTCCTGTTGAAGGACTTGCCAGTAACAAGCTACTACATACTGGCGGGCAGCAGCCCGGTTGTGGGCCCGGCTCGAGCAGAGCGTATCGCCGCCCTCGCCGGCAGCAAGGCGCTGATAACGATTGCTGGCGGGCACCATCATGTGATGCTTGATGCACCGGATAAATTACTGGCAACGTTAAAAGGCCTGGACAACTTTCCGCTATAATTCGGGGCTACTTTAAATAACAATGAAATTGCCGACGACGGAGAAGAGGGTATGCAACAACTGAGTCCGATTGATGCGCTGATGCTGTATATAGAATCGGCAAATGCGCCCAATCAGCTAAATCCGATTATTATCTACGAGCCGGATACCGACAACGGCGGCGTTGTTCGCTTCAAGTCCATTCTGCAAAACATCGAATCCCGCCTGCACCTGGCGCCTAGCTTTCGTCGCAAATTGGCTTTTCCCCCGTTGCATCTCGATGATCCCTACTGGGTCGACGACGAGAATTTCGATCTCGAATTTCATGTTCGCCATATCGCTCTGCCCAAACCCGGCGATTGGCGACAGTTTTGCATTCTTGTGTCGCGGCTGATCGCTCAACGGGTAGACCTTAGCCGGCCCCCGTGGGAAATTATTGTGGTAGAGGGTTTGGACAATATCGAAGGGCTGCCGCCGGGCTGCTTTGCGGTGCTCTATAAAATCCATCATGCCTGTATGGATGGTGTCTCTGGCGCGGAATTATTGTCTGTGCTGCAGGACTTGAGTCCCGATGGCAGTGGCTACCGCCCGGCGCCCGATTGGCAGCCGGAGCCCGCGCCTGGTCAATACCAGTTGCTGTTCCGCGCCGGTAAAAAACTGCTAAGCAGGCCTACTCACACCCTGGGTGTGGCGAAAAAAATCCTGCCGATATTGCGAGCAGGAAAGACCGTCGAAAAGAAAAACAGTGCCGGATTGCGCGTGCCACACACGCGGTTTAACAGCACGCCGAGCCCCCACCGCGCCTTTGAAGCCTGTTTTTTCCCCTTGTCTGAGGTGAAAAAAATACGCGCGCTGGCCCCGCACTCGACGGTAAATGATGTCGCGCTAGCGATTGTTGCAGGTGGTCTTCGCCACTATTTACAGGCCAAGGAAGAGCTGCCGGACGATTCATTGGTGGCTGCGGTGCCAGTTTCAACTCGGAGTGACGCCAGTGGTGGTGGCAACGAAATCAGTGCGCAAACCACAAAGCTGTTCACCGAAATCGCCGACCCCCAGCAGCGGCTTGCTGCGATATGTGCCGCCATGCAGGAAAACAAGGCCTACCTCAACGCAGTGGGCGCCAAAGAGCTGGCCGGGCTGTCAACCATTATGCCGGGGCAGATGCTGGCGTACATGGCAAAAACAGCCTTGAGCCTGTCGGGCAAGATGGGGCGTGACCTGTTGGCGAATACCGTGGTCACCAATGTGCCGGGGGCTCAGGTGCCGTTGTACTTCACCGGTGCCAAAGCGATCAAAATGTTTGGCGGCGGCCCGATTTTGCTCAACATGTCGCTCACCCATGTGATCAGCAGCTACTGCGGTGAAATGGCCATCAATATCACCGCGTGCCGCAACCTGATGCCAGACCCGGCGTTTTACCGCGAGTGCCTGCAGCGCTCCTTCGACGAGTTACTACAAGCAAGCCTTTGACCTTGATAGGGGGTCTGTCCCCGGGGACAGACCCCCTATAATTTAATATTAAATCCACATTGTAGATAAATTGGGCGGCCTGGGAATTTCGGCTTACCTGAAATCAAAATGAGAGCAGAAACCATGACTATGAATACACAAATTGATGCCCCTGAAGTACGGGGGCCGAATCCGGCAAGCAACGTGATCGATTGCTATTCACCGGCGACGCGGGAGCCGCTTGGCAGTTTGCCGGTGGACTCGGCGGAAAAGGTGGCAGAAGTGGTCGCTCGGGCGCGCACGGCGCAGCTGGAGTGGCGTCAATCGACCTTTGCCCAGCGCCGAGAAGTGCTGGGGAATATGCTCGATTATATTCTCGCCCACTCCGATGACATCTGCGAAATGATCGTGCGTGACGCGGGTAAAACCCGTGAGAATGCGCTGATGGGGGAGGTGTTACCCGCTTGCGAGAAGCTGCGCTGGACGATGAAAAATGGTGAGCGCTATTTGCGTGATGAAAAGGTATCGTCGGGCTTGTTGCTGCATAAGAAGGCGCGCATTGAATACCATCCACGGGGGGTGATCGGTGGCATTATCCCCTGGAATTATCCCTTTCAGAATATGATGATGCCGGTGATTCCCGCTCTGTTCGCCGGTAACGCGGTAGTTCTAAAGCCCAGTGAGTGGGTGGCCTGGTCCAGTCAGCAGTTTCTTGACATATTTCACCAAGCGTTGACAGCCGCAGGTGCACCGGTGGATCTGGTGCAGGTTGTTCAGGGCTACGGTGAAACCGGCAATGCACTGGTACGTTCAGTGGATGGGGTTATTTTTATCGGCTCCTGTGGCAATGGTCGTCGAGTTATTCAAGCCAGCGCCGAAAGGATCATTCCGGTGACCATGGAGTTGGGGGGGAAAGACGCCTTCATCGTCTGCGACGATGCCAATATCGAACAGGCGGTGTCAGCAGCCATTACCGGCACGTTTCTTAATAGTGGACAGAACTGTATTGCGTCGGAGCGTATTTTGGTCCATGACCGGGTTTACGACGAGTTTGAGCGGCGAGCGGCGGCGGTTGTGGCGGAGTTCAAGCAGGGCAATCCAATGGGCGGCGGCTGTGTTGATATGGGCGCGATGAATACCCCGATACAGCTGGCGTTAGTGGAGCGCCTGGTGAATGAATCCGTCGCAGCCGGGGCCAGGCTGGTGACTGGAGGAAAGCGGGTGCTGACAGAACAGGGTGAGTTCTACGCGCCAACGATTCTTGCAGATGTAGATGCCAGTATGCCGATAATGCGTGAGGAAACCTTTGGTCCTGTGCTGGTGCTGTGCCGATTCCGCGATGACGACGAGGCGGTGGAAATTGCCAATAGCACGGACTTTGGCTTATCCAATAGCGTCTTTTCAGCCAATAATGCCCGGGCGAATAATATTGCACGGCGGGTCGAGTCAGGAATGTGTTCGATCAACGAGCTCGGTGGTATGACCTATTTTGCCGGTGATTTGCCCTTTGGTGGGGTGAAACAATCCGGCTTTGGCCGTATTGGCGGCCGCGATGGACTGCGTTCCCTGTGTCATGCCAAGGCGGTACTGGACGAGCGGGTACGACTGCCCTTTGCGATGAGTATGTTGCCTACGTCAGAGAAGACCTACGCCTCGGCGAATGCGGGAATTCGTATGATGTACAGCCCGCGTTTGCGGGATAAGTGGCGGGGGCTGCGTGACCTGATGGCGGCGCGTTCGGGGGATTAAGCGAGGTGGTAACTCAAGGGCTGCGCCATGCAGCCCTTGAGTGTTATGGCGTTGAGCCCTTGTTAAGCAGACCTAGCCAAACAAGCTGCGAATGGCAATAAGCGGTGTGCAAAGTGCCAGCCAGTAGCAGGCGTTCCATATGACGACCCAGAACAGAATACGTTTGACTGGAGAGGCCTGCAGTGAAGGGCCTGCCAGCGCCTCTATCCGCAGCTTGCCGCTGCTGTCATGCCAGTGCAAAAAGAATGACAACAACACCGCAAAGCTGGCGAAGGGAATGCCGGGATATAGCAGTGGCATGGTACCGGCGTCAGTGCGCAGGGCCGGGCCTATGGTTTCGGTGTAAGTCCACAGCCCAGCCTGGGCGACGGCCAGATACTCGGTGATCACGTTGAAGCCATATAACACCGGGCCGGCAACCACGGTACATGTGAGAAACAGTTTCCCCGGGGGAATCGATTTCGGCAACCGTGCCAGTAAAACGTGTATTGCGGTGAATGCCGCCCACATAAACACCGGATAAGCCGCGATATTAAACCAGGGTTTGTGCTCTATAGACCACAGGGTTTTACTCCAGGGCATCATATGAAAGCCGGGGTTCCATTCAAGAAAAGCGCCCCAGTCGGCATAAAACTCTTGCCAGAATATACTGGCTCCGCAAATAAAGTAGAGCAAGTGTCGGCTGAGTTGTTGTGTTTTTATTGAATGTGCCACGGCGAAGCCGAGCAAAGCCAGTGCACTGACAATCCAGAATATTTCAAAAGCGGCGGTAGACATGATAATTCTCCAAGGACAGGCGCGGGCTTAGCCGCGCCTCTTTGGTGACTTAGAAGTTCCACTGCACTGCAAAGGAGTAGTTTCGCGGTGGCGCCAGCGCTTCGAGTCGGCCATAGTCGTTGGGGAACTGGGAGTACGCGTAGGTGGTATCGCCAAGGTTTTTCACTGAGGCAGTCATGCGAAAGTCCCACTCTTCAATCCAGAAACTCGCCCGTGCATTGATCAAATGGTATTCCTCTTCAAGGAATACTGTGTTTTGTGGAAGATAGGCGTAGCCGGAGTTGTAGTAGCCATCCACCGTGAGTTCCAGCGGGCCTGGGTCGAACATAAGGGTCTTGCTCAGGGCGAGGGTGGCGGTGTATTCCGGGGTGCGCACCATGCGATTTCCGGTAAAGTCCTGGCCGTCCTGATAGGCGCCGGTGTCCTCGTCAAAACCAAGGCCATCCCGGTAGTCGGTGTACACGGCGTCGAGGTAGGCGCCACTCAGGGTCAGCACGAGATCATCGGTCAGGGAGGGCAGCAGTATTAAGCGGGAGTCGAAGTCTATCCCCTGTATGCGCCCGGCACCGGCGTTGTCAAAGGTGACCGTGCCACCGGCTTCCAATGATGAAAACTGAACCTGAATATTCTCGAGTTCGGTGTAGAAAACGGCGGTGTTCAACACCAGATTGCCCGACGGCGAGGTATATTTTGCGCCGAGTTCATAGGATTCGACGTTTTCTTCTTCGGCGTAGTCAATATCGTCAGTGATATTGATGGTGTTAAAGGTGCCGCTTTTGAAACCCTTCTGCCAGGAAAAGAACACCAACAAATCATCAAGAGGCCTCAGGTTAACCGCGACCTTGGGGGAGAAGTTTTCGCTTTCGACGTCGCGAATGCCCTCTCCGTCGTTGGCCCAGTCGAATAACGGCGTGGTGCTGCCGTCGGCATTCTCGATGCCGGTCGACGAGGCTACCACATAGCGCTCTTCGTACTGGTAGCGTCCACCCACGGTCAGCTCTGTCCAATCGTTGATAGTAAACGTCGTTTGGAAAAATGCCGCCCATGAGTCGGTGTCGAGAATACCCTGAAGATTAAGCGCGACGCCGGTCAATGCCGGAACAGGGAGTTGTTGTCCCGGTTCACCCAACAGGTCGCCGATCGGTACCGGGCCAACGTTACCCTGTCCGCCACCGGCTGCGCCAAAGCGTGGAAGCAGGCCGGCGGTGCTGTCGATAAAATAGAAACCGCCTATCCATTCCAGCCAGTCGCTGCCCCAGCTGCCTTCGTTGGAAATAAACTGCAGCTCTGCGGTTTTAACATCGGCGAACAGTGGCGCCTCAAAGGCGACGATGGATGCATTGGTGCCATCAAAGTCACTCTGTCCGAAATTCTCGAGGGTTTGGTGGCTGGCGAGCAGCTTGACATCCAGAGAGTCAAAGTAGGCATTCACCTCACCGAATACCACTTCGCTATCAATGTCGAAATTCAGCGGTGAGTCGACTGAAATCGTGTAGTCACGGGGCTGGGATTCCCCCCCTGCAGCTATTGTCTGATCTGAAGCGCGAGTGTTTCCGGCAAGGGTGGTGTTGTAACCGGATTGCCGGATTTTGACCGCGGCGAGGAGCAGGTCGTAATCCTCGTAGGCAAATTTCAGTTTCAGGCGGCCGCCAGCCGCGCGTTCCACATCCATATTTTGCTGGGTGGATTCAGGATCGAAGGTGTAATACTGGCCAGACTCGTTGTAGAACAGCGCCAGACTTGTGGCGAACCAGTCGGTAACAGGGGTGTTTATCAGTCCGGCCACTTTCTTGCTGTTGAAACTGCCGTAGCTAGCGTCCACCGAACCGTAGACCTCTTCAAAGTCCGGTGTCTCAGAAGTGATGCTGATCGCGCCACCGGTAGTGTTACGGCCAAACAGCGTGCCCTGTGGCCCTTTAAGTACTTCGATACGTTCCACTTTGCCGAAAGACTGAGCGAGGCCACTGGCGAAGGGGTAGTAGATGCCGTCGATATAGGTGGCCACACTGGGGTCGGCCATCAGGAAGGCATCGGAGCCCACGCCGCGCAGATAGATAATTGAGAAGCCGGTGGCGGAATTGTAGGTCAGACCGGGGGTCACTGCCTGTAAGTCTGTTGGGTCATCCACGCCCATTGCCGAGAGCATATCGCCGCTGAAGGCCGACACCGAGACCGGGATATCCTGCACATTTTCCGCCCGTTTGGTGGCTGTAACCACGACCTCCTCGATCAGTCGGCTGCGACTCTTTCTGGGTTCGTCGGCGGAATCCTGCGCCGAAACCTGCGTCGCAGCCAGACTGGCAAGAATCGCCAGGGTCAGTGCGCTTTTGCTGTGCCGGGCTGAAACCCGAGGGGGGGTAGCGGTTTGATAAGTCATGGTTATAGCCTTCCTGTTATATAGAATTTTTTAACTATTTTCGAGAATGAAATCGGCCGCGCGCCATCCCACCGCCATTGCAGGTGCGTTGGTATTGCCGGAAACCATGTCGGGGAATACCGACAGGTCGGCGACGCGAAGTTGTGCGATACCTTTTACTCGCAATTTTTCGTCCAGCACCGCATCGTCGCCGAGGCCCATTTGACAGGTGCCCGTGGCGTGCAGGGCGGTGGACCCTTTTTGTAGATAGTAGTCGATGATGTCGCTGTCGCTGACGACATCCGCGCCAGGTGACATTTCCCGTGGTTGATAGGGTGCCATCGCCGAGGATGCAAACAATTGGCGGGTCAGCCGAAATAAATCCACGGCATCTCGCTGGTCATCCTCGTGGGCGAGGTAGTTAGGCTGAATATAGGGTGCTTGTCTTGCGTCCGCAGATTGAATGCGCAAATAGCCACGGCTTTTGGGCTTAATGAGGTAGCTACAGGCAAGTACTCCAGGCTCTCGATCCGGGGTGACCTTTGTGCCGTGGCGGTCTACTGAAACCGGGGTAAAGCCGATTTGTGCGTTGGCTCGGGGAAGGTTTGCCGAGGTCTTGACCAGTGCGCTGGCTTCAAAGGCGCTATAGGCCATTGGGCCGTCCCGACGGAGCAGGTAGGTCAACAGGGTTCTGGTCAGCCCCAGTGGCCGCAGGGCGCTATTGAGACTGCCGTGGGAGACGCGATAGGTTGGCATAACACAGCGATGTTCAATCAGATTCTTGCCGACCAGTGGTGAATGCGCCTGCACCGGGATGCCCAGGCTTTGCAGAGCCGCAGCGTCGCCGATGCCGGAGCGTTGCAGAATCAGGGGTGAGGCAATGGCACCGGCGCTGAGAATAACTTCACGATTGGCGTAAAAATCCACTTGAGCGCCGTTGCGGGTGTTTGTCCGTACACCGGTGGCTGTTTGGTTTTCCAGTATCAGCTGCTGCACATCGCAGTGGGTTTTAATGGTGAGGTTTTTGCGATGACGAATAGGATGGAGAAAGGCGCGGGCGGCACTTTGGCGAAAGCCTTTGTAGATGGTGCGAGGCTGGTAGCCTGCGCCCTGTTCATCGACATCGTTGAGATCTTCGCAATACGGTGCACCGATTAATTCAGCACTGTGGATAAATGCGTCACAAATGGCCGAGCGAGTGGGGTGCTGGCTGACTCTGAGTGGCCCGCTATCGCCGCGATATTCCGCTGCGCCGAGTTCGTGGTTTTCGAATTCACGCATCGCAGCGCCGACCTCTTTCCAGCCCCAGCCGGGGATGCCGAGGGCGTCATAGTCGGCGGCAAAGCCGCGCATATAGACCTGTCCATTGACCGAGCTTGAACCGCCCAATACCTTGCCCCGTACCCACTCTTCCTGCTTGCCCTCATAGCCGGTGTGATCGATGGCGTAGCGGTGGAGGAGGCTGTCGCCTTCGAGAATTTTGGCGAATCCGCGGGGAATATGAATAAAGGGATTAAGATCGAGGCCACCGCACTCCAGCAGCAGTACCTGGCAGTCGGGCCTGGCACTCAATCTATAAGCAAGGGCACAGCCGGCAGAGCCGGCGCCCACAATGATATAGTCGAAGCGATTCATTATTTGTTTATGGCCTCATCGGTAAGTTGGTGCGTTACACGCGACCGGTCACCGGCAGCAGCGCGCCGGTAATGGCGTCAGCCTGTGCGGATAACAGGAAACACAAAACCCCGGAGAGTTGCGCAGGGGTCACCCAGGCTGAATAGTCGGCGTCGGGCATGTCCTTGCGATTCAGCTCAGTATCAATGACGCTGGGCAACACGGCGTTTACACACACGTTGTCGGCCTTGCACTCCTCGGCCAGTGATTCTGTGAGCTTGGCCACGCCGGCCTTGGCCGCCGCGTAGGGGCCGAAGCCCGCACCGGCTTTGGTTGCGCCGGCGGCGCCGATATTGACGATCTTGCCACGGCTGCGAATCATAGCCGGCAGTGCTCCGCGGCAGGCGTTACTGGCGGTCAGCACATTAATGCGGAACATTTTTTCCCAGCTGCCGGCGTCGCCATCGGCCAGGGTTTCCCAGCAAAAGCCGCCGGCGATATTGGCCAGACCATCGATGCGGCCGTATTGCTTTTCTATGGAGATGAACACATCGCGGCTCGCGGCGGCATCGCACAGATCGACGCCGCTAAAGCCCTCAAAGCCTTCCGCTTCAAGGGTAATGGTGGCGTAGTCCAGACCGATAACAGTGGCCCCTTCGGCCAGTGCAGTGCGTACCATCGTTGAGCCAACATTGCCTTGCGCGCCGGTGACAACGATGATTTTGTTCTCAAGTAGTGCCATGTTGCTGTCCTCTGTTGGCGGCGTTTCAGGCGCGTTTCAATACCGATACGACACAGGCGCCGCCGAGACCGATATTGTGCTGGAGGCCGATTTTTGCGCCCTCTACCTGACGTTCGCCGGCACTGCCACGCAGGTGCCAGCTGAGTTCTGTAATCTGCGCCAGACCGGTCGCGCCGAGGGGGTGGCCCTTTGACAGCAGTCCGCCAGAGGGGTTGGTGACGACACGGCCACCGTAGGTGTTGTCGCCGTCGAGCACGAATTTTTCCGCGCCACCTTCGGGACACAGTCCCAGGGCTTCGTAGCTGACTACTTCGTTAGTGGAAAAGCAGTCGTGTAATTCGACCAGATCGACATCTTCCGGCCCGACGCCTGCCTGTTCGTAAGCGGTTGCAGAGGCGCGGCGGCTGGCATCGGCGCCAATCGCATTGATCATGCTGCCACTGCTGAAACTGGCATCGGTGTCGGTGGTCAGGGCCATACCGGCAATTTCAATCAAATTGTCGAGACCGTTCTTTTTGGCATAGTTTTCTGACACCACAACAACCGCCGCGCCGCCGCAGGTAGGAGGGCAGCACATCAGGCGGGTCAAGGGGCCGAATATAGCGGGGGACGACATCACCTGCTCAAGGCTCAAAGGGTCAGTGAACAGGGAATAAGGATTGCGCGCGGCGTGGCTGCGGGCCTTGACCGACACGCGGCCAAACAGCTCGGCTGAGGCGCCGTATTTTTCCATGTATTCACGTCCGGCACCGCCAAAGTACTGGGCGGCTTGCATGGCCTTGTCATCCCAGCCCTGAATGCTGGCAACGGTCTGATCCAGACGGGCCGTGGTGGCCTTGCGGTCGCTGGTGTTGCTGGCCAGAGCACCGCTGGGCATCTGCTCAAAGCCTACTGCCAAGGCAACGTCAACGGCGCCGGATTCAACCGCTTGCTTCGCTAGGAACAGGGCAGTGGAGCCGGTGGCGCAGGCGTTGTTGACATTAATAACCGGAATTCCGGTCAGACCCACGGAGTAGAGTGCGGTCTGACCGGAGCAGGTGTCACCAAAGACAAAGCCGGCATAGGCTTGCTGAACATCGCGATAGTCGATTTTGGCGTCGGCAAGGGCAGATTGTGCCGCCTGTGCGCCGAGTACATCGTACTCGTCACTCTTGCCGGGTTTTGTAAATTTCACCATGCCGACACCGGCGATTAATGCTTTGCTCATAATATCTGCCTATATAACTAGCTGTTGTGTTGGGTGTTAAGGGCGGTGATGTCGTCACGCCCCGCCATGTGTTTACGCCTACTTGGCGAAGTCCTGAATGGTCAGGGTTGGCGCGTCAACGAAAATTGCGTCTGCGGCGGCAGCAATGCCTTCGGCGGTCAGGTCGGCATTTTCACCACGGCCGCGAATACCTTCGGCAGATACCAGCTTCAGTTCACGGATGCTTTGGCCTGAGGCAAACAGGCAGTGGCCGGTTTTGTTGCCCGACAGATCGCTGACCATGTACAACATGGCTTCAGCAACGTGGCTGGGGTCGAGGAGCTGCTTCTGCTCGTCGTTCATCAGCGGTGCAGTGAGGGCAGAGGTTGCGGCGGGGGCGAGTGTCCATACGCGAATACCGGCCTTGGCGCCTTCGATGGTGAGGACATTGGACATGCCAAATACACCGGCCTTGGCGGCGGCATAGTTCAGCTGGCCAAAGTTACCGACGAGACCTGAGGTGGAGCTGGTATTAACGATGACGCCGCCACCGTTTTCCTTCATCCAGGCAAACACCGGTTGGGTAACGGTGAACATGCCCTTGAGGTTAACGCCGAGCACGCTGTCCCAGTCGTTTTCAGTCAACTTCAGGAAGCTCTTGTCGCGCAGAATGCCGGCGTTGTTAATCAGAATGTCGGCGGAACCGAAGTTGTCCAGAGCGGTTTTCAACAGCGATGCGCCGCCTTCCATTGTGGAAATGTCGGCGGTGTTTGCTGCCGCTTTGCCGCCAGCGGCCACAATGCTTTGGGCAACAGTTTCAGCGATAAGAGCGCCATTCTCGTCCTTGCCCAGATCGTTGACCACCACGGCTGCACCGTGCTCGGCGAGGCGGCGGGCATAGGCTTCTCCCAGACCACGACCGGCGCCGGTGATAATTGCAACTTTGTTCTCAAGAAGAGCCATGTCTACTCCAGTTAAATGACTATGTGTCAGCTGTTGGTTCGTGCAAAAGCCCGTCGCGCGGGCGTACGGGCTTTTGCAGTAGAGAGGTTACGACGACGCGCTTAGCTTTTTGCGCCGACGTCCAGCATTTTGCTCAGCTGGCCGGTTACATCGCCAAAGGTGACGGGACCTTTGTGTTGTGCAGGGGGAACGCCCTTGCCTTCGGTGTTGGTGAAGCTCAGATCTACATCTTTCGCCTGGGCACGCAGAGCACCAACAGTGCACTCTTCCTTCTTCAAATGTTTGAACGGATCAAACTGGAAGGCTTTCATGGCATTCAGGTGAGTGATCATGTCGATCTCTTCATCCGGGATGTCCTTGATGCTGGGCCACAGGGTTTCCGGAGCTTTCGGCCAAGTGGAGTCAGAGTGGGGGTAGTCACATTCCCAGGTCATTTTTGACAGGCCGGCATCGTGGCGTACCTTGATGCCCACTTTGTCATCAATGAAGCAGGTGTAAACGTGCTTGAGGAACAGCTCGCTGGGCTTCATGCCACCAAAGTCCTGGTTGGTCCACACGTGACGCTCGTGAACGTAGTCGATACGCTCCAGGAAGTGAGGAATCCAGCCGACACCGCCTTCAGACAGTGCAAAGCGAATGTCCGGGAATTTGCGCAGAATTGGCGAGAAGGTCAAATCGGTGGCTGTGGCATAGAGGGACACAGGCATGTTGGCGATCATCACGTCAACCGGTGACTCGATAGAGGGTACTGCGTTGGACGCATCGGCGATGTGCAGGCAGATAACCACGCCGGTATCGCTACAGGCCTTCCACAGGGGATCCCATACCGGATTGTGCAGGCTGGGCAGGCCAGTCAGGCAGGGGTTCGGCGGAAAGGAAATCGCGTAGCAGCCTTTCTTGGCGATACGGCGAACTTCTTCCGCGGCGGCAACCGGGTCCCAGTTGCTGACGATGCCAACGGGAATGAAACGGCCGGGGTGAGCGCCACACCATTCGTCGATGTGCCAGTCGTTCCAGGCACGCACAATAGCCAGACCCAGTTCGCGGTCTTTTACCTTTTCCAGTGTTTGTCCGCCAACGCCGACAAAGGAGGGGAAGTTCAGGCCAGCCAGCTGGCCATTGACGTTCATGTCGCCAATACGAGCATCGACGTCGTAAGTGCCTTTGCGCAACTGAGCGAAGCCTGTTGGCTCAAAGCCGTATTCTTCCGGACGGCGCCCGGCAACGGCGTTCAGGGCAATATTAGGCACTGGCATTTCGCCAATCAACCACATGTCTTCGCCCTGCTCTCCCTGGACGACGCGTGGCATCTGGCCTTTGAATTTGGCGGGAGTGTGGCGATCAAACATGTTCGGCGGCTCAATGAGGTGGTCGTCGACGCTGATCAGGACCATATCGTCCATCTTCATACTGGCTTCTCCTTGACAGGCCAGCTTGGCTGGCGAGCTTGTTATCAGTTAGTGGTTAAAAATAACTAGTAGTCAGTTATAGTTTGGGCGCGCCGCTTAAATTTGTCAAAGTATTTTCTGCGTTACGGCCTAATAGTTGACATATTGTCAGTTATTGAGGTTAAAATCAATCCGCGCTCTAACGTAGCAGCACAGCGCTATGTTGTGACCCCGAACGGCTGTCCGGTCTATAGGTCGATGCCGTTATTTCTCGAAAATCGTATGAATACCAGCAGGTTAACTTACTAAAAGGGATTGGGTTGGATGATCATCTCGTTGAGCGTTCTGGTTTTAATGCTGTGCATGGCGGGGATCACGCCGCTGCGCTACCGCCAGCTTAAAGTGGCTGCACCGCTGTACTGGCTACTCAGTGTGGGGGGGCAGCTGATGGTTTTGCCCCTCACCGTGCTGGCGCTTGTTTTGGCGGTGGCGGGCCATGATTCCCGGGTATTTCCACTGGCGATATTGGCCGGTCTTGCCGGTCTCGCGGGCATAGTGCGGCAATGGCGGGTGCGCCGACAGGCAATCAAAACCGCCGAACGGCTTGGTCTGGGGGGCGCAAAGGATTTCGCTGTTGGTCCAATGGATGTCGCGCGTTGGTTGGGGGTCTTTTTTTGTCGGCGCCGAGGCTTGGTGATTAAGCGGGATGTCGCTTACGGTCAGTTTGTTGCGCAAAAAATGGATATTTATCGCGATGACAGACCCGGTGAGACACGCCCCGTATTGATTCATATTCACGGCGGCGCCTGGGTGACAGGGAAAAAAGGGCAGATGGGCCGCCCACTGATACACGATATGGCCCAGCGGGGTTGGTTGGTGTGCGATATTGAATACCGTCTGGGGCCGGAGCACCGCTATCCCGCCATGGTGGTCGATGTGCTGTGTGCCATTGCCTGGATCAAGGCAAACGCCGGTCGCTATGGTGGCAATGGCGAATTTGTTGCGGTCAGCGGTGGATCTGCGGGTGGGCATCTTACCGCGCTGAGCACCCTGTTGCCGGAGGCTCTGCGACGTGATTATGCGGCGGGGGCAAGCACCGACGTGCAGGCGGTAGCGCCGTGTTATGGGCGTTACGATTTCCTTGATCGCTTTGACATTATCAATGATCCCATCATTGCCAACTTTACCCGCGACAAGGTGATGCCCGGCGCGGTGGAAGATGTTGGTGAGGCGATCTGGCGCGAGGCGTCTCCAATCGACCAGGTAGGCCCCCATCTGCCAGCATGTCTTTTGGTACACGGCGGCGGAGACTGCATGATAGACCGGGACGAAGCGCGGGTGTTTGCTGAAGCTCAGGCTGCCGTTGCCGCCAACGACTTTGAGTTTTTCCTTGCTCCGGGCGTTCAGCACGCCTTCGACCTGGGTCACTGTATTCAGGCAGATGCTATTAACAGGCTGATCCAGCTGTTTTTGAATCGTTGTCATGCCCGGTTCTCTGAGTCCCGGCTGCAGGAATTCTCCGCCGCTGGCGACCGCGAATCCATCGCACCCTAAGCCCACGGCGTTCACATAGGAGCCACAATGTTTAATGGACGTGTAGTCAAAAAGCTGTCTCGAATCGAGCAGGCCATGCTGAAAGCGCGCAACTACCAGGAATGGCGGGGGTTGGCGCTGGAACACGATGCCTTGTCTCGGGCGGAGCACTGGAAGGCGAGGGTAGACAATGAAATGTTTGACTCCAGTCAAATCGCCGCCCGCTACCGCCGCTTGAAAGACTGCATGGACAAGGAAGATTACGAAGAGCTACTGTTTACCCTTAACGAGGGGATACACGGCAATATGGCGGGGATGGGCAGCGCCCGTTTGTATACTCGAGCGCGCTTCGGCACCAAGACGCTGATAGTCGATTTTGTCGAGCTGATTGCCCGAGCACTGCACCGGCTGGTTGACGCCCCGGAGTCAATTATCAGCCGCGAACGCAAGCTGAATTTCTTTCGCCGGGCAAGCCACTGTTACGGGCGCTCGGCGCTGAGTTTAAGCGGCGGGGCGGGGTTGATCTATTTTCACCACGGTGTGGTTGACAGCTTGCTGGAGGCCGACCTGATGCCGCGGGTGATTTCCGGTGCCAGTGCGGGCTCGTGGGTAAGTGCCCAGATCGGCACGCTCACCGATGAGGAGTTAAAAGGGTATTTTCGCGACAAGCGCTATGATGGCCGCTTTTTCCGTGCGGGAGAGCTGCTCAAGGCCCGCTCCAGCGGGGTTGTGGCATCGGCTCGGGACGATATGATCGACTCCTTTGTCGGCGATATGACCTTTGAAGAAGCCTATGAACACACCGGACGACATATCAATATTTCCGTGGCCCCCCACGAGAAACACCAAAAATCCCGACTGATGAATGCGATGACCTCGCCGAACGTGACCATTCGTTCGGCGGTCAAGGCCTCTTCGTCGCCGAGCGGCCTGGCGCCGCCGGTGCAGCTGGAAGCCAAGGACTCGCGAGGGCGGCTTAAGGCCTATTTACCCGGTAGGCTCTGGGTGGATGGCTCCACCGCGGAGGACTTGCCGTTCAAGCGCCTCGCGCGCCTGTACGGCGTGAATCATTTTATTGTCAGTATGATAAATCCGGCGGGGCTGCTATACACCCTGGAGTTGAACCCCAGGAACGAGGAGAACGTATTTCGTTCGATGAAGCGCCTTTATTTCACTGCGCTGAAGGAATCGGTGCGCAACCTGCGACGTTGGTCGGGAGATCAATCGCTGTTGGGGCCGGTGGATTTCGCCCTGGGCGGCTTGTATCAGGTGCTGGATCAAAGCTATGTGGGGGATATCAACATTTCCCTGGATCTCAAGCATCTGCGCGTGCGCAAACTGCTTTATCAGTATAAAAACGATGAGGAGATTCAGGAAGTCTACCGTGCCGGGCAAACCGCCAGCTGGCCGAAACTGGAGCAGATTCGCATGGCGAGCCTGATCAGTAAGGAAATTGACGCCTGTCTGGAGAAGCTTGAAGTTGACGCGATCAGCCGAGATGGCGCGGCGCTGGCGTTTAATCACCCGATTTTGTAACACAATCACTCCGTGAACGATGTCGTATCGCGGAGGATTTTGTTCTAACATTATAAGTAACTATATGTCAGTTATTGGTTGGCCGATGGCACTCATCTACCGGGCTTGCATCGCGGCTGACCGAGCTGATGACTCAGGGGGAAGACATTGAATAACTATAAACTAGCGACCACGGCGGCAGTTGCGCTGTTGTCGCCGGCGGTTTATGCCGGCTATGGCACCATCGGAATTGGCTACGGCGGTGAAAGCTATGCCATGGCGGGGGCCGATGTCGCCCGTGCCGACAGCGGCCTTGGTGCCAGCGTTAATCCTGCGGGGCTGAGCCGAATCGAACAGGGCAATCTCGGCATGTATGGCGAGGTATTTCATTTTACCGGTTGGGAGCACCAGGACGATCTGGGGAACGACCAGCGGGTGACGCAGCTCACGGCCACGGCCTTTGGCTTTGGTTACGGCCAGCGCCTCAGCGACAATCTTGTGGCGGGTGTGGTGATGATGGGGCAGGGCGGTATCGGCCTGGAGCACAAGGACTTGCTGACCAGTGCCGGTAACCGCGACGAGCTTTCGACCATGGTGGGCGTGTTTCGGATATCGCCTTCCATTGCCTGGCAGTATTCGCCGGCATTGTCGCTGGGTGCATCAATGGGTCTGAACTATTCCTCTGCCACGCAGAAGATATTCCCCAATACGTCCATCGCGCCGGATCAGCAGCAACCGGGCTTTCCCGGAATGAAACTCGACGGTATGGAAAGCTGGACGCTGTCCTATCGGCTGGGAATGCTTTATGAACTCAATCAAGCGGTGACCCTGGGGCTTGCCTATGGCAGCAAGACGAAGATCCATCTCGACGGCGGCGATGCGGTGGTGAATTACGAAGCCTTCGATGCCTTTGGGAATCAGCGGGTGCGTTACCGAAACGCCGAACTGAAGGGCTTGGCATTACCTCAGGAGCTGGTCGTGGGTGCGAGCTGGCAGGTTTCTGAACGCTGGGAGCTGGCTGCGGAAATTGTCTGGCTGGATTGGTCAAAGGCAATGGCGGAGTCAGAATTGCGGGTGTCCGACCCGCAGACGGACAACCAGAATGTTCAGGACTTTGCGGCCAATATCGTCGCGGTGACGCCAATGAAGCTGAAGGATCATTACCCTGTGGCCATTGCCGCGCGCTATCAGCTTGACGATAAAAGCCACCTGATGGGCGGTATTAGCTACGCGAAAAGCCCGTTGCCCCCGGAAAATGCCGCTCCGCTGTTTGCCATTATGACCGAGGTGCATCTTACTGCGGGCTATAGTCGGCGGCTGGATGACAAATGGACAATGGTGGCGACCACATTTTATATCCCTGAGAACGAAGTCAATTATCAGAACAAGGGTTTGCCGCTGGGAAATCGCGCCAGGGAAAAAGTCGAGGGCTGGGATTTCACCTTTACTCTTGAGCGCGATTGGTAAACCCCTACAGGGCGTGTACGGCGGTGCTGAAGGCCGCCATGATGTCCTTGCTATGCACGCTCAGATTGGTGTCCTTATGGGTAACCAGCCCGAGGGTGCGAATGTCTTCATTGTTGGCGACCCGATGATCGATGCGTACCAAACGGCCGGATGTGCAGTCTTCGCTGACGGCGAAATCCGGACAGGCAAACACCGCGTCTGACTGAGCGGTCACGGTTTTCAGCAGGGGAATATCCGGGCATATCACCTGCTGCCGCCGCTCGGGTTCGTTGGCGTCCATATGATGCCAGCGCAGCTCCTCCCAAATAGCCTCGTGAACATTTGACGGTGTGACAATGGGGTAGGCGTATATCGCCTTTCTGGTTACGTTTAACACCGTGGCCAGAGGGTGTCCGGGGCGTACGAAGAAACTGCCCCGCAACTGGCGCAGCGGGTCGATATGAATATTTTGAATTTCCGCTGGTTTGAATTCGGTCGTATCCGCAATAAAAAAATCGATGGCCTTGTCCAGCAGCATACCCAACAGACTGCCTCTGGATTCCACCTTGACCTGAATCTGCATCAGCCGCGACTGGGTAATCATCCCCGGTAATTGGCTGGCGAGAAGAGGGCCAGCAATCATCGGATCCAGTCCAAAGGAGGCCACGCTTTGGCTCCCGCTGCTGAGAGAGCGCGCTTCGGCGCGCAGCTCCCCCGCCTGTTCCAGCAAGGCCCGAGCACGAGCGATGATAACCTCGCCTTCGCTGGTAAGGCTTACTCCGGTGGATTTTCGATGAAATATCGCAATGTCCAGTTCGTCTTCAAGGGATTTGATACTGCGGGTGAGGGCCGACTGGGTCAGGTGGAGTTTACGGCTTGCCGCCACCAGCGAGCTTTCTTCAGCGACCACCAGAGCGTGAAACAGCTTTTGCAGATTGAGGGTTTTCATCGCACAGACCACAACGGTTGTCGGGTGGATTTTGGCTATTCAATTATTGCATAGCAACATAGCATTATTTGCAATTGGATTATATCTGGCGGCGTCTATAATCAAACGATATTTCAATAAATGATAAGGAGTCAGTTATGCGCGCACCCTATAAAGTGATTGTTTGGGGGCCGGGTATTGTCGGCAATGCCTGCCTTAAAGAGGTGATTAAAAAACCGGAACTCGAATTGGTTGCCGTGTTGGCCTACAGCGATAGCAAGAACGGCGTTGATGTGGGTGAATATCTGGGCATGGATCCTGTCGGGGTTAAGATGACCACCGACCAGGAGGCAGTTATTGCCATGGAAGCCGATGTAGTCCTGTTTTCGGTCAACATGAGCGCTGAGCTGAATCTCGATTCTGAAGCGACAAACATCGCCTGCCGCCTGCTGGAGTCCGGTAAAAGTCTCGTTACCTCTGCGGGCTGGTGGTATCCCTCGTACCACTCGCAGGCTCTGCACGACAAACTTGAAGCCGCGTGCAAGAAGGGAGGCAGCTGCCTTCACGGCACCGGGGTGAACCCTGGTTGGCTGTATGAGCGAATTATTTCGACTTTTACCGGCGCCTCGACCACCATCAAGCACATCCATGTGCAGGAGCTGTCGGATAACAGCCATATTGAAAGTGCCGATATGATGGGCGGCCTGGGCTACGGCTCTGAGATGTCTGAAACGCCGTGGATCGAAAATGTGGGCGACCGGGGTTACGAAGAAACTCTCGCGCTAACCTGCCACGTTATGGGTGTCGAGCTGGACCGCATTGAGTCAGAGAAAAAGTATTTTGTCGCTCGGGAAGACACCAAGCTGATTCCCTTTACTGTGCCCAAGGGCAAACGCAATGGGGTGAATTTCCTCTACCACGCGATCGTTGATGGCAAAAAATTTATCACTCTGGAAGAGATCTGGTACGTCGATGAACGGGACTTACCGGAGGGCCTGCACCGGGGGGATTACTACAATATTAAAATTGAGGCCGAGCCAGTGTCAGTGCGAGGGCAATTCCAGCTGATGGCCTCGGTAGAGGAGAACCTGGAACACCGTGAGGGTGATAATACGCTGCCCGCCTATTACGCTACTGCAATACCGATGATTCAGGCTATTCCCATAGTTTGTGGGGCTGAGCCGGGGATAGTGCTGCCCTTTAACTTTGCCAACTACAGCCCTGACCTGCGTAATTTTAAAAGCCCCTTGATCGTTCGTTAGACGACCCCGGTCGGTTTGGTAAAGCCGCTGCCCAGCATTGGGCAGCGGCTTTTTTGTGCCTAACGTTCGGCCAGGGCGCTGCTGTAAACGCGCCGCTAGTCTACAGACATAAAAAAACTCCGGGCCAATCGCTCCCGGAGTTTTTCACTGTGACGTCGCGCTTACTCGGCGTGTGATCTCAGCGGAATAGCGGTCCAGCCGTGCTCGATATAGGTACGCATATCCTTGAGTTCAAAATGGCGTCCATCGGTCAGCTTCATGCTACCTTCAGCGTGGGAGTGCAGGCCGTAGTGCATGGTTGCGCCTGAGGTGGTCAGGTAGCTGTAGTAGGTGCGGTGTGCGGCCTCGATATCCAGATCGATCACGCCGTTCTTGGACTCCAGGTTGAAATGCCACTTAACCGGCACACGCATGCGGGTTTTGGGGTCGATCCAGAATTCTTTCTCCTCCATGGAAATGTTGCTGTGACCATTTTCAGAGAATTGAATTTCCTCGCCGTCTACGGTGACGTGGCTGAAAGTCTTGCCTACAGAGGGGTAGTAATAAATGAATACCCGAATGTTTTCGCTCGCCCACCAGTTCCAATAGTAGGTTTCGCCGCGCAGAATGTCGGCGAGATCCCATGCCGGCTGAGTGAACTTCTCCTGGCAACCGAAGGTATTTTGATTGCTGACGTGGTAGGTTTTGCCTTTGGCCTTGATGGTGCCCTCTGCACATACGGGGTGCTCAAAACCCGCAATATTGTTCTTTTCCAGATCAGCAAAGGGTCCTTTGTGGTAGGGGGCGTCGCCGATACCAGTCAGTTTCAGGTCGAATTCGATGCCCATGTGCTCGCCCTTGATTTCCCAGTAAGGGGGGCGACAGATGTGCTGACGGTTACCGAGGGTCCAGATCACGGCATCGCCGACTTCCTCAACGCTGCCGGATTCCCAATGGTCGGTGGCCCAGGTGCGGTTGCCGATAAATTCGTTGTCCTGCATGCCGCCGGTGTGCCCCTTGGGGACAACCATAAAGGTGGTTTGACCCTTGTACACATCGTCAACCTGCCATGGGCCGTCTTTACCACCGCCGACACGGAAGATGCAGGAGACAAAGGAGAATTCTTCACCTTCGTCAGTTTCACCCATAATCATAAAGCCGTTGTTTTCCATGTAGGGCATACCCGCTGGCAGCTTGTCTACATAGCTTTTCTGGTCATCCAGGGTGACGTTAGTCTGTGCTTTTATTTCCGTCATTGAGGTAGTTCTCCGTTAGTCCAATCTTGAATTGCGGTTTTCGGCGACGCTCTGCTTACTAGCTGACAATCTATCAGTTATTTGTTCGACCTTCAACCTGGAGATTCGCGAGGTGGTCTCGCTCCCCAGGTCTGGGCTGTTTGTTTGTCATTTGTCTGTAGGAGCGAGCCCAGCTCGCGAATGGGTTAGTGCGGAGGTTCGCGAGGAAGCCTCGCTCCCACAGAGTTCGTGTTGTGTTTCTGTAATTTGTCTGTAGGAGCGAGCCCTGCTCGCGAATGGGTTGGTGCGGATGTTCGCGAGGAGGCCTCGCTCCCACAGGGGCTGGGCGCGACAAAGATTACATTTTGTTGCTGCCCATTTGCGCAAACAGCTCACGCATTGGCGCCATGCTGGGCGTATGGCTACAGAAGCCGCCGTCTGCACTAAGTACTGACCCGGTGACGAAGGAAGATTCGTCGCTGGCGAGGAATGCCGCAGCGTCGGCGATCTGTCGCGGTGTACCCAATTCCGGCGTCAGGTGGTTGTCGCGAATGATGTCGAGCAATTGCTGAGGCATGGTCGCATGGGCGTTTTCTGCCGGTGCAAGTCCAATCAGCAGGGCGTTCGAGCGCACCCCCTGTTTACCGTATTGGGCGGCCATTGAGCGCGCGAGCATAATCAGTGCGGCTTTGGATGAGGCATAGGCCGACAGGGTGAGATCCCCCATAGTGCCGAGGCCGGAGGTAACATTGATAACCGAACCTTTGCCTTGCTTGATCATATGAGGAATGCTGTGTTTGCTGCACAGCATTGCGCCTCTGAGATTCACCGCCATGGCGCGATCCCAGGCATCGACGTCCATGTTGACCACATCCAGGTCGCCGGCGCGCTGAGCCTCGCTGAGTATGGCAGCGTTGTTGTACAAAATATCTATGCGGCCAAATGCCGCGACGGTCTGCTCAACCATGGCGCTCACCGATGCTTCCTGCGAAACGTCGGTCGCGACTGCGATGGCAGTACCGCCTTGCTCAGTGATTTCGTCTGCGACCCGCTGACCCGCTTCGGCATTTATATCTGCTACGACAATCTTTGCGCCGTGTGATGAAAAGACCCGCGCACATTCCGCGCCGAGGCCGCCGCCCGCCCCGGTGATAATAGCTACGCGGCCTTCCAGTTTTCCATTGCTCATGATGTGCATCCGTTATTGTTAGTGTGTTAATGGTGTAAATATACACATTCCGTATAAATGTTCAAATATTGTCGGCGGTGGTAACGACTGTGGGGAAGTTTGAGGTGTCTCCAAAGTGACGGTGCGAAAGAGATTTATGGGTATCGATATCAAGTCAAAATTCGTTTTACTTTAGGTAAAGCGCTTTCTGTGGGAATTCCTGTTCGGTCATTTGTGACAATCGGGTCCCTCTTGATATCGTCGGACTTAAATGATGCCCACTGCCGCGGCGTTGATTTGGATTTTCGGTGCCTGATTGGTTGCCTATCCTAGGTTGCACCGGGACCTTTCGAATCCAGATTGTTGTTTGCTAATTGGCGCAATAGTCGTCGAGCACCAGCGAGGTTGCAAGTGTCAATAGCGTTTATGAACTGCCAGTACCCAGCTGAGTTGCGACAAGGCCCTTTGTTCTTCTTGGTTGGGAAATACTCGCTTTCGGTATCGGTTAGGAGAGGTAGGATGACAGCCTGCATAATCGACAATACCGGGTTTTGGCAAACAAGTTCTGTAAAGCGCCAATAATCTATTGGAGCACCGGTTGCATCGCAGTATTTCAGATATTCTCGCGCGGCGATGGCGTTGCGCGCCAGCCGTTGTGGGCTGGTTTGGGGGAAGCCGTCAAATGCCTGCAGTACGAGGTTTTGTAAAAATCGAGTCATACGTGTTGTCGTTGCGCCGGCATATTTTAAATACGACTGCGCTTCGAGTATTGTGGCTTCGCGGTTGGGCTCTGTGATTACAATGCCCCCGGACCGGCCTTTTGTCGCTGTGACAACTCCGTGATCCTGAAGCATTAATACCGCCTGACGGAGGATGTTCGGACTTGTTTGATAGCGCTCCATCAGCTCGACACCGGAGCCTATTCGCGCACCATATTCCCAATTATGGTGGCGGACCTCGCGAAGGATCTCCCTGGTAAGTCGGTCGGCACGGCTGGTCGACTCTTTGAACTCAGGCCTGCTCAAGTCGCCCATTTTCGGATTGAGAATTGGTGTTCTATTAATTTCCTCCCATGTATCCCAGCTTTCTTTGAAAAAGTTGATCTGGCGCGGGAGATATTCAAAAAGACGGCCAATATCCGCTCCGACAATCGCCTCCACTACCGCCAGGCTCAGTTGCCAGGATGGGTGGGCTTTCGATTCACCTAAAACAGCTACGCTGTAGGGAATCATGTCCACCGCGCATTCAAATGAGGTGAGCTGTGCCAGATTCAGGGTTGGCTCAGCGGAAACCAGTCGAATAGCGTTGAAAAGCTGGCGATGAGCACCCAGGCGCATGAACTCGTCATCATTCAGGCGATCGAGACGGTGAGCCAATTGTAAAAGCTCATTGCAGGCCTCCAATGATAGCGAAGGGACTTCCTCGAGATAGAGCTGATGGTCGATTGACACGGGCAATACGCCGATCTCCATCATATCCCTCATATCGTGCTCGATCAGTATCGATAGCCCGCGGCTGGCAAAACCGGGCGACCTTTCCTTTACCACTAATCCCCCGTTAACACCTCGGCGTACTTTAGCGACGCCGCGACTTTCCAGTATTCTCAGGGCCTGCATTAGCACCGGGTGGCCGGTGCGATAGCGTTTGGATAATGCCTCCAGGGAGTCCATCACCGCGCCTGGCGAAAGCTCTGCCTCGGCAATATCCCGCGCAATTTGGTCGGCGAGTTGATGTCCGGCTGTGGGTGGTTGCTGAAGGTTTTCGGGGTTCAATGGCGCGTCCTGGTTGGCTAGTGATAGAAGTGGCCTAAGTCTAATGAGGTCATCGAGAATCAGCGGCCTGTTATTAAAGGCTGTGTTTATATATCTGTGAAATTGTATGCCGAAGCAATTGTACACCTTGTTGTGTATTCGCTTTTCTGCGCTGCCGATGTGCAAGCGTCCCATAGTGTATGCGGGGATTGACCCCCCGCCCCCTGAAAAATGCCGCTAAATGCGCTCAATCATAATAGTGGTAGTCTATTTGGTGTTAATATAGACATATAATTAAAAAGTGTATTGTTAATCCGGTAAAGTGGTAGTATATTTTTCAGCGGTCAATACAGTTTTGTATTCAGACGACCTGGAGTTCATATGAAAATAATAGTTAACCGCTCCTCCTGTGTTGGACACGCTCGATGCGCAGCAGTAGCGCCTGAGATTTTTCCTCTCGATGATGATGGTTACATCGCTACGGATTCTTTCACCGTGCTCGAAGGTCAAGAGCAGCTTGCTCAACGGGGCGCTCGCGCATGCCCCGAGCGGGCACTTTCTGTAGCTGATCCGAAAAAAACAGACGGTTGAATTTCGTTAATAAGGCCGCTTGTTGGCGCATATAGCAGCTCGCGATCTGTCACGCCTGAATCTTCACTATTTATCACGAGGAGAATGTAAATAATGACAACAAATACGACGACCCCTCAAGCGATACCAAGTCACGTTCCTGAGCATCTGGTATTTGACGGCGATCCGTGGGAAGTACTGGCTCAAACCGGCAAACGGGCGCATGAGCGCGTGGCGGCCTTCCACCGGGAATTCCCCAGAGTGTTCTGGGCTGCACGTCTCAGCTATCTTGGTGGATGTTGGGTGCCTCAAAGTGCGGAAGACCTGCGCCGTATTTTGCAGGACCCGGAAACCTTTTCCAATGAGGGGCTGACGGGTTTTTCTGCACTACTGGGAGAGACATGGCCCTTGTTACCACTCGAGGTAGACCCGCCGCGGCACATGCAATATCGGGCCCTGTTGAACCCTCTGTTCACGCCAAAAAAGGTCAATGCGCTGGAAGCTGATATTCGGGCTATGGCGCAATCTCTGGTCGATGATGTCGCGCCTCAGGGGCATTGCGACTTCAATGCCGCCTTTGCCGAGCAGTTCCCGATTTTGATCTTTCTGAAATTAATGGGCTGGCCATTGGACGAGGCCCCCAGGTTTGTCAGCTGGACTCAAACCCTGGTTAAAGGTGACGACATTGCCAAGACCGCTGGCGCGGCTATGGAAATTGCAACGTACTTGAGGGCGCGCCTCGCTGGGGCCAGGGAAAACCCCGGTGACGATTTCTGTAGCTATGTTGTAAACGCCAAAGTTGAAGGGCGGAGCCTGACGGAGGAGGAAGCACTGGGTATGTGTTTTCTGGTGTTTATCGCTGGCCTCGACACAGTGACCTCAGCCCTTGGCTTTCAATTAATGCACCTTGCCCAGCATCCTGAACAGCAGGAATTTCTTCGCGCCAACCCCGACCGGATACCGGATGCAGTGGAAGAATTATTGCGCGCTTACTCTATCGTTACAATGCGGCGACAGGTGACCCGGGACGTTCAGATAGGTGATGTTCTGATGAAAAAGGGCGATTTTGTAATGATGGCTACGCCGTCGGCCAATCTGGACTCCGAGGCATTTTCAAACCCTGAAACGATCGACTTCGATCGGGAAGATAAGCGACACATGGCCTTTTCCCTGGGGCCTCACCGCTGTGCCGGATCGCATTTGGCACGACGGGAACTCGCTATAGCAATTGAAACCTGGCTCGCTCGTGTGCCACCTTTTTCTTTAAAAGATGAAGATAAAATTATTATGCGAGCTGCGGGGGTATTCGGACTGGATGGCCTGCACTTGCGTTGGAAATAGTTTGCGGGGATAGTGGAGGGGACACTACCTCCGGTGACGTTCGACGATAAGCAAGCCTTTTGGCTTCGTCGAATGGGCGGCAATAATAAAATTAATAATAGTTTTGGATAGTTGGAGTCTGCAGGATTATGGTCGATTCTAATGCGAATGGGCATGTGAATAGCGCGGTGAGGTTGCGACCACTGCTTGCGTTGTCAATGCTACTTCCTTTCTCAATTTCCGGTGCCCATGCAAATTCCACCGAGGAGAATTCGCCAAAGGTGCGTCAGAGTAGAATGCTGGAGGAGGTGGTCGTTACGGCGCAGAAGCGCGCGGAAAATAATCAGGATGTGCCGATTTCAGTGACGGCATTCAGTGATGAAACGCTCGACGCTCTGGGGATTAGCGATCCCCAGGACCTTCAGCGAGTTACGCCGGGTTTGACATACAACACAGCGGTTGGCTTTTCCATTATTTATATGCGAGGCATCGGTTCAGATGCCTTCCTGATGGCGGATCCCAGTGTCGCCTTATACATTGACGGCGTGTACTTCCCCTTCGCCCAGGGATTGGCTCAAAATTTTGGCGCAGTAGAACGTATAGAGGTGTTGAAGGGGCCTCAGGGTACGCTGTTTGGTCGAAACGCCGTGGGCGGAGCGATTAATATTCATTCCAAAAATCCGTCACATGAGCCCGAGGCATCAGTGCAGCTGAGTTACGGCAACTACGGCACGAAAAGTATCCGCGTGCATGGCAGCTACCCACTTAGTGATGCAATAGCGGTCAGCCTGTCGGCGTTTAAATCGGGTAGCGAGCCCTATTACGATGGTTACGTAGATGGTGGTAAAGCCATATCTGACGACGAATCCGATGGGGTCAGGGCTAAATTCAGGTGGCAGCTTACCGACGATCTAGCTTTTAACCTGGCCGGGTTTACCTACAACAGTTCGGGCCCCGGGTCATTATTGACGCCGAATACAGAACCGGGGCAGGCATTCAGTACATTTCTTGAAGGAGAGGATGGCTATACCGCTGAATTTGATGCGCCGGTAGACCAGACGCTGGACAACGAAGTGTATTACGCCAGTGTCGAATGGGACCTATCGCCGTTTAGTGTAAAGTTGTTGGCAAGCACGCAATTTATCGAAACCAGTTACTCCTATGACTACGACGGTACGTCATCCAGTCTTGTGACTTTTGAGGCGCGAGATCAACACGCAGATGTGGACACCGCCGAATTGCAGATTCTATCGAATGAATCCAGCTGGGGGAGTGATTGGCTGTCCTGGATACTTGGCGCGTATTATTTTGAAAGTACCCAGGGCTTTGACCCTACCTCACTGCAGATGGCCGATTTGGATCTTTCCGGGGGTACCGTAGCCGGTATTCCACTGCCGCCCTTGTTTGTCGATGCGATAAATTCAGCGGGTGTGCTTCCCACTGGCTACATGGCACTAAGAGCCCTTGTCGGTACAGAATCCATTGCCGCTTTTTTTCAGGGAACCGTTGATGTGACCGATTGGTTTACCTTCACGGTAGGTGGTCGTTACCAAGAAGAGTTCCGTGAGGTGATCAAATCCAGTTCCGAGTTTGAGAACCCCAATGGCGAGGCGGCATATATTGTGAATTACTCTGATGGCCGCAATGAAACAACCTATAGTTTCAAGCCTAAAGTCTCCTTCGATTTCAGGCCCTTTGCGGATAGGGAATTTTTGCTTTATCTGAGCTACCAGGAGGCCCTGAAGAGCGCAACCTATAATGTGGTAACCCTTTATGATGAGCCTGATTACGTGTTGCCTGAGGAGCTTAAGGCCTACGAAATCGGTGTTAAAAGCGAGTGGCTCGATGGACAGCTGCGGTTGAATGTTGCGGCCTTTCAATATGAGCAGGAGAATCAACAGGTTCAGTTTGTGTCAGCGCTTCAGGGCGGGGCCGTCAGCTTTGAAAATGCCGGCGGAAGCGAAGTCGACGGCTTTGACTTTGATGCTACCCTGCAGGTCTTTCCCTCCCTGGTTAATGACTTGATCATGACAGTCAGTGGCGCCTACCTGAACGGACAGTTTACCGATTATACCGGTGCCCGTGGCTATAACGAAGATACCGGGCTGGTGTTTGAAGGCGGTGAGGAAGGGGACTACTCGGGAAACGTGATACCGCGAACCCCTGAATGGTCTGCCACATTAGGTTTGAATAAGTCGTTTTTCTTTGAGCGGAGCGTGATCGAGATTGGCGCAGACGTTTATTACAACTCCGGCTTTTACTACCTTCCCCAGAATACCGACGCCAGCTATCAGGACGAATACCACGTCGTTAGCGCACGAATAAGCTACCTGTATGAACCGTGGAATCTACGCCTCACCGGCTTTGGTAATAACCTGGAAGACAAGAAATATACTGATGGTCTGTTTCAGACGGACTTTGGGGTGCTGAGTCATCTGGCCAAGCCAGTGACCTACGGCCTTAAGGTAAATTGGGAGCTGTAGCGACCGGTTAGCCCCTCCTTTCCTACGTATTTTAAGAAAACCTGCCGCGAACCGCTCCGGGGAAACCGCGTAGGCGTTCGCTCCGCCATGCAGCCGCATGGGGCTTGAGTCGCGCGGCCCCGGCGGTGACAGGGGAGCCCGCCGTTACGCTCAGGGATTTATTTAATATTGACACATATTCAAAAAGTGTCTAGATTAAGCCCTATGTAGGTGAGCGATGGTTCTGTCGCTGCGAACAGTTTTCATAATGATAAAGACAAGAGACGTCGATAATGTTGGGAATGGGCAATCAGGAAACCTGGAGTGTTGGCACCCGCGACACAGTAATAGATGCACTGGATCGGGCCGTTGCGGCCCACCCGGATCGGGTGTTATTGGATTTTTCCGGCGATCTGTACACCTACGGGGAGGTCGATAGGCTATCAAATGCCATGGCGCACTCTCTGGCCGACCTGGGTGTAAAACGCGGCGATACGGTCGTCAGTATGCTGGATAACAATATCGATGCGATTATCAGCTGGCTCGCGGTTAACAAGCTGCGCGCAGTCAGCGTGCCGATCAACACAGCCCTTCGTGGTATGTTTTTGCAGCACCAGATTGCCGACTCAGGTGCGGGTATTGTGATATGCGAGGCGGAATACGCCGAACGCATCGCTCAGGTGTCAGGGGAGCTGGATAGCGTTCGACTGGTGTTGCACCGGGACAAGGTGGATGCCGCTGCGCTGGAGGGAAGCACTGAGTTTGCCCCGCTGGACGATTATCGCGGTAGTGATGTCAGCGCCTTTAGTGACAAACCGGACCCCGCTGAACTCGCTTGTATTATCTACACATCGGGCACCACTGGGCCATCCAAGGGCTGTATGCTGAGCTACAACTTCATGTGTAGCTTGGCCCGCCAACAGCTGCGTGCCGGGCCGGCGACGGCGGACGATATTACGATTACGCCGCTGCCACTCTTCCATATGAATGCGATTTGCGTGGGGGTGATCTCCAATATTCTGGTCGGCGCGCGGGTGGCCATTGTGCCGCGCTTTTCGGTGTCGGGTTTCTGGCCGGAAGTCGAACGCTCGGGGGCGACCATCGCCTCGATTCTGGGCAGTATGGGCTGGCTTCTCGCTCAGGCTGAAGATAATCCGTCGATGAAAAAATGCCATGGGCAAATTCACACCGTGCGCGGTAACCCCTTCACCGAGGCTGCCAAGACGATCTGGCGGGATCGCTTCGGCGCGCGTCAGGTGGGCGGGAATGGCTATGGGCTCACCGAAGCCTGTGTAGTGACTTCGCTACCTGGCGGGGAGTACGCCGCTCCCGGCTCATCGGGCAAGCGTATTCCGGAATACGATGTGCGCATTGTCGATGACCTCGATCGGGAGCTGCCTGCAAACACCCCCGGCGAAGTCGTAGTGCGTCCCCTGCATCCCGACGTGATGTTTATGGGCTACTGGCGCCGCCCGGAGGAAACCCTGAAGCTGATGCGCAATATGTGGTTCCACACCGGCGACATCGGCAAGTTCGACGATGAAGGCTTCTTCTATTTTGTCGACCGTAAAAAAGATTATCTTCGACGTCGCGGCGAGAATATTTCCAGTTTTGAAATGGAAGCGGCCTTCCTCAAACACGAGGCTCTTGCCGAGGTCGCAGTACACGCCGTCCCCTCTGACAAGGGCGAGGACGATGTGAAGGTCACCGCCGTGCTGCACGGCGGGGCGACGCTTACTGCTGAGGACTTGTTCCACTGGTCTACTGACGTGGTGCCGTACTATGCCTTGCCGCGTTATATCGAGTTCCGCGATTCCCTACCGAAAAACCCCCAGGGCCGGGTGCTCAAGTACCTGCTCAGGGACGAGGGAAAAACCGCAACGACCTGGGACCTGGAAGACACCGATATTCAGGTGAAAAAGCGCTGATCCCGTTCGTCGCACAGGCGATTCGCCTAAAAACGTAGCTAATAAAAACATTGCCAAAAACAACGCAAGGAGCAGTGCCGATGTGGTTTCCTGTAGCGGGGTCAGAGCAGGTCAAGGCGGGCGAGGTGTATGCCGCTCAGGTGGGTGATCAGGAGCTGGTGCTATTTCGCAATGGTGGCGGCGATATCTGTGTACTGGAGGATCGCTGTCCCCATCGACGGGTGCCGCTGTCGCTGGGTAAGGTCATCGACGGGCAGTTGCGCTGCGCCTACCACGGCTGGACCTTCGACGGTAAAGACGGCCACTGTGTGGCGATTCCCAATCTGGATGACGCCGAGCATATTCCTGCCAGTCTGTGTGCGACCGCATTCCGCACCGCTGAATTCGCCGGTTTTATTTACGTTGCTGTGGCCGGTGAAGGTGCTGGCGACGAAGAATTTCCCTGCTATCCCCCCGCAGGCTTCCATTACGAGAAAATCGATAGCGGTTGCGCCGTGGTTAGTGTGTCGTCACAGGAATATCTCGCGGCCATGCTCGATGGCCCCCATATTCTGTTAGCGATTCGGGGGATCAATATCAGCGATTTTTACATCGGCGATGTCACCCGTGAAGGTGGCTGTCTCTCTGTCGATCGAACCGCTATCTGGACGTTAAAAGCCAAGCCCCACGAAAAATTATGGGGCTTGTCCACGCTGGCATTGCGTACCCAGGTATGCCCGGATCAGTCGGTAGTGCGTCTGCAGTTACTGGATGCGGGCGAGGAAATTCTACTCGCGGCGGTCATCGCGGTGGTGCCCGGCAAGCGGGGCACCAGTCAACTCCACTGGCGTTGTTACTACTCGCCGAATTATCTGCGCTCGGCACCCCGGGGGGTTCGACTGCGCGCGGCCAGGGGAGCGCCCTTTGACGTTTTCGCCGCTGTGAATGGGCAGCGACTGGCTGACTTGATGGCAGGCCCATCGGTGGAACTGACTGTTTCCGGCAGTACCGAGGCTGACTCGGCCCCGGCGGAGCGAATTGTACTGAGCGATGTCTCCGAAGTGGAGACGAGCCCGACCACAGAGGAGAATCTCTGATGCAACGCCAGCTTATATTGGAACCGGCCGTTGACCGCCCCCAGCGGAAAGCCCATGCTCAGGACGCCTGGTTACCCATGGAGATAGAGCTTCGTGACACCTGGTTTCCGCTTGCTCATTCGAATCATGTTGGCGAAACGCCAGTGCGCAGGGCGATGCACCGCCAAACCGCCTACCTATGGCGCGATCGCGGCCAGGCGATGGCGACAGAGTTTCTTCCTGGGCAGCGCAGCAAGGCATTCAGCCCCTTCACCGCAGGTACAGGCTATTATCCCTGCTGCGAGTATTTCGGCTATCTCTGGGTGTGGTACGGCAATCCTGAACACGCCGACGAAGCGCTGATTCCCGACATACCCTTTTTGCCCCGTGACGGCGTGGGGATTCCCAATTATATGCGCACTTCGGTGCGTTTCGACGGCAATGCCCTGCTCTCGGTAGAGAACCTGCTGGATCTGACCCACGCCGATTTTCTCCACGGTGAGGTCATTGGCGGCGAGGGTGAGGCGGAGTCCGATGAAATCAGTTTCGACCACACCTCAGAGACCCTGACCCGAGTGCGCCATGTTGTTGGCAAGCCCGTATCACCGGTGATGCGCTGGCTCGGTGGGGTGCGAGCGAAATATCAGGAGTTCCGCTCGACACTGCATGTTCACCTGCGCAGCAATGTGTGTATTTCCTATCCGCGCTTTCGGCCGGGTTTTGATATACCCAATATTCAGACCTTCGTGCCGAGCGGCCCTTATCGCTCCCGAGTGGATCAGATTTTCAGTTTGGGCGACGCGCCGACACCCTTCCGGCAACTGATGCCGCGAATGGCCTATGTAGTTGGCCCCCAGGACAACGCGGTGGTCAGGCCCCAGAACCCACGCTATCGCGCGGCCCCGTTGCGGCCAGATCAGCATTCACGCTTTGATGCCCCGGGGGTGCGCTATCGCTACCTGATGAAAAAGCTGTGGCAACGACAGCAAACGGGCGACTACCGATATTTACCGGACGCCAAAGACGCCAGCGATGTTCGCAGCCTGCTCGGTATGGATGGCTGAGGCCACGCCGATGGCGAAGCTAAGACCGCTCGCGGCTTGGCTGCGACAGGATTAAGTTAGACAAATAATCAAATAATGTTTAATATTTAATCCTGAAAATAAGACCAACTGTCACCGACGACCCTTTGCCCGCCATAACATCCTGGCAATGCACACACCAGCGGGTGCTGCTCTGTGTGCGAGTCGAATCGGGTGACAATATCTCCAGGAGACCACCATGCAAGCATTTTTGGAACAGGAGCGCGAGGGCCATATTCTGGTTGCGCGTATGAATCGCCCTGAATCCCGCAACGCCCTGACCAAGCCAGAGTATATGCAGGAGTTTGTTGATCTTTGTGCGGACATTCGCCGCAACCGCAGTATTAAAGTGCTGGTATTAACCGGCAATGGGCCGGCATTTTGCGCCGGGGGCAATGTGAAGGACATGCGCGATCGCACGGGCATCTTTGAAGGCGGCCCTGCAGAGCTGCGCAATCAGTACCGCGATGGAATCCAACGTATTCCCCTGTGTGTCTACGAGCTGGATATCCCGGTGATCGCGGCCATTAATGGCCCGGCTATTGGCGCGGGCCTGGACCTGGCCTGTATGTGCGATGTGCGGGTGGCCGCGGACTCCGCCAAGTTCGCTGAAAGTTTTATCAAACTGGGTCTGGTGCCCGGTGACGGCGGTGCATGGTTGTTACAGCGGGTGGTGGGAAAACCACGGGCCACGCTGATGTCATTGACCGGAGACACCATCAACAGCGAACAGGCGCTTGAGTGGGGACTGATTACCGAGTCGGTTCCCGCGGACGAACTGATGGACTGCGCCATGGGTATTGCCCGCAGCATGGCGGCAAACCCTGCCCATGCACTGCGCATGACCAAGCGCCTGTTGCGTGAAGCCGAGCACCTTAGCCTGCCATCGTTGCTGGAAATGTCGGCGGCCTATCAGGCTCTGGCCCACCATACAGAAGATCACAGCGAGGCGGTAAACGCCTTTCTGGAACGCCGCGAACCCCGGTACACCGGCAATTAAATCCACCCTACCAGCTGTGCGGGTTAGCGGCACAGAGATGTACATCAACAGACAGGTGAAGGTATGAGAGCAGTATTCCGCGAAGACCACGAAATGTTCCGCGACATGGCGCGTCGGTTTATCGACAAGGAAATTGTTCCCCATCTCGACGAGTGGGAAAAGCAGGGCATCGTGCCCAAGGAAATCTGGCAAAAGGCGGGACAGGCGGGCCTGCTGTGCTCCTGTGTCAGCGAAGAATTCGGTGGCCCCGGTGGCGACTATGGCCATTCAGCGGTAATGATTGAAGAGTTGGCGCGGGTAAACGCCACGGCCATTGGCTTTACCACCCACTCGGAAATCGTTGCCAATTACTTTGTGGCCTACGGCAACAAGGAACAGAACGCGAAGTGGCTGCCCGGTATGGTGTCGGGAGACACCATCGGCGTGATCGCCATGAGTGAACCCGGTATCGGCAGCGACTTGCGCTCCATGCGCACCCTGGCTCGCCGCGAGGGTGACGAGTATGTTATCAGCGGTCAGAAAACCTTTATCACCAACGGTGGCAATGCCGATCTGGTTGTGCTGGCCTGTAAACTGGATCCGGCGTCCCGCGACCTGACCCTGATCTGTGTGGAGACCGATCGCCCCGGCTTTAGCAAGGGGCGACTGCTGGACAAAATCGGATTGAAGGGCCAGGACACCTCCGAACTGTTTTTTGACGATGTTCGAGTGCCGGTCAGCAACCGTTTGGGTGAAGAAAACAAGGGCTTTAATTATCTGACCCACCAGCTTGCCTGGGAGAGATTGATAATCGGTATTCGCGCCGCTGCCTCGGTGGACAGCCTGTTGGCCGACACGATTCAGTACACTGTCGACCGCAAGGTGTTTGGCAAGACGGTGTTCGATTTCCAGAACACCCGTTTCAAGCTCGCCGAGGTGAAGGCCAAGGCCACCATGCTGCGGGCCTTTATTGACAGCTGTTTGCACAAGGTATTGCAGGGCGAGCTGAGTGCCGACGAAGCAGCGATGGCCAAGTTGATGGGCTCGGAAATGCAGGGGCAGTTGCTCGACGAATTGCTGCAGCTGCACGGCGGCTATGGCTTCATGACCGAATACCGTATCAGTCGCGCGTGGGTTGATGCACGGGTGGCACGGATTTACGGTGGCACCTCCGAAATAATGAAGGAAATCATTTCCCGCTCGTTGAAACCACAATGACCGACCGGCCGGGTATGGGAACTGACAGTCACGGCATGACACTGCTGTCGCCGCTGAAAGCCCGTACCCTGCCACTGTTGCTCGCCGGGCTGGCGATGCTCGGCCCCTTCACCATTAATATGTACATGCCGTCGTTTGCCGCCATGCGCACCGAGCTGGGTGTCGACGATGTACAGTTGCAAATCACCCTGTCACTTTATTTCACCGCCTTTGCGTTTATGTCCTTGTGGCACGGCACGCTGTCCGACCGCTTCGGTCGCCGCTGGCCGATAGTTGCAGGCTTGTTCACCTTCTCGGTAGCGTCCTTTGGCATCGCCCTCAGTCGCGACATCCACGTTATCTACCTGCTACGTGTTCTCCAGGGGCTGTCGGCGGGGGCGGGTATTGTAATTGGCCGAGCGGTGATTCGCGATGTGTATGAGGGACCTGCGGCGCAACGAGCCTATGCCACGGTAGTGATGGTGTTCTCCCTGGCGCCGGCGGTTGGTCCGGTCATTGGCGGGTGGTTGCACAGCGCTTTCGGGTGGCGAGCCAGCTTCGGGTTTTTGGGCGGAATCAGCACTGTATTGCTATTGCTGGTGTTGTGGGTGTTGCCGGAAACCCTGGCTCGGAGCGCGCGCCGCTCATTGTCGTTCCGACCGCTGCTTCGCACCTATAAAGAAGTGTTTTTACATTTCCGGTTTATGAGTTGGGCGGTGTCGTTTGCGCTGATGTTTGGCGGGTTTTTTGTCTATGTGTTGTCGGCACCGGTATTTCTGCTGGAGCACCTGCATCTGGGGCCAACCGAGTTTCTGTGGCTGTTCGGCCCGGCTACGGCGGGCATGATGCTGGGTTCTTTTCTGTCGGGGCGCCTGGCCCCGCGGTGGCCACTGCGCAGCTTGATGCGAACCGGCTTCGCTATCATGGCGGTGGCGACGGTCTACAATCTGGTGGTGAGTTGGCTTGAGCCGCAATACTTCTACCTGTATTTACCCTTTCTTTTTGTCTACACCCTGGGCATGTCACTGGTTCAGCCAAGCATCACCCTGCTGGGGCTGGATTGTTTGCCCGATCGCCGGGGCACCGCGTCGTCGATCCAACTGTTCACCCAAACATCCTTTAACGCCATGCTGGCAAGTGTTGTGGCGCCCTTTGTTTGGGGTGCTCCACTGCACCTTGCAGTGGCATCGGCGTTGATGCTGACACTGTCGTTGTCGGGCATTTTTCTGCTGCGCTGGTTGACCCTTTCCGGGCGTATCAGCGCTGCGCCAATAATAAACTGATTTTCTGAGTTCCGGACGAATCGCGTATGAGTGCAACAATCCTTTCCGCTGGTGATAAAAACAACGCCGGGGCTGCGAGTGTCAACAACGATGTGCCGTACCCCAATCACCTCTACGCCTGCTACGTTATCTTCGTATTGTTCGTCGTCACGGTGCTGTCTCAGCTGGACCGTCAATTGCCGACTCTGCTGGTAGAGCCGATTCGCCAAGAGTTTGCGATCAGTGATACCGCGTTCAGCTTTTTACAGGGTTACGCCTTTGCGCTGGTGTACACCTTTGCAGGGCTGCCATTAGGTCGCCTGGTCGATCAGCGCAGCCGCCGTTTGTTGATTTTTTTCGGGCTGGTGTTCTGGAGCCTGATGACCGTCTATGCAGGTTTTGCCCAGAGTTACACCGGTTTGTTTGTAGCGCGCATGGGAGTGGGTGTCGGTGAGGCAGTATTGGCCCCGGCAGCATACTCAATTATTGCGGATTACTTTGCGCCGTCGCGGCGGGGACGGGCGCTGGGTATCTACTATATCTCCATCGCCATAGGATCCGGTGCGTCGCTCCTTCTGGGGGGGCTGCTCCTCGACCTGATCCCGGAGGAGGGCATGACGCTGCCTTTCTTTGGCCACCTGTTGGCATGGCGCTGGGTATTTATTTTTGCCGGCATTCCCGGACTGCTGCTGTCCGGGCTGATGTTTACGATTCGAGAGCCGGTGCGCCGCGAGGTCGGGCAGCGGCTCAATGTGCCGGTGGCGGAATTGCTTGCCTTTCTGCGGGAGGAGCGTGCCACCTTTTCCCGGCTACTGGTGTATCCGTCGATTCTGGCGATTATTGGTTACGGCAGTTTGGCCTGGGCACCCACGGTATTTATCCGCCGTTTTGAAATGGATATCTCCCACTCCGGTATTTTACTCGGTGGACTGATTGCCTTGGCCGGGGTGATGGGTGGCTTGATCAGCGGCCACCTGAGTGATTACTGGCGTGCTCGGGGGCTGCCCTCGGCGCGTTTTCGCGTGGCCCTTTTGGGTCAGGTCATTCTGCTGCCCTGTGTCAGCAGTTGGTCGCTGATGCCAAGCCCCCAGCTCGCTCTTGCGGTGTTATTTGTCGCGATTCTTGGCCTGTCAATTGCGCAAACGGCGGCCCCGGCGGCAATTCAGGAAGTCACACCCAACCCCATGCGCGGTCAGGTGATTGCCATTTACCTGCTGCTGGGTGGGCTATTGGGTATCGGGTTGGGGCCTACACTGGTGGCGGTGGTCAGCGATCAGGTGTTTGTCGGTGAGGCGCTGCATCTCGCGGTGTCGTCCACCGCGCTGCCGGTGTCATTGCTGGGCCTGTGGTTGTGCTGGAGCGGACAGTCCCGTTACGCCCTGAGTCGCCAGCGGCTGTGGGGAGCGGCCTAGGCCCTGTTGTTGGGTTGCTGTGATGGCCATTAAAAATATTAATACCAGGCCGGAAAATCTTTAAATATACGATAAGTGAATGTTTTTCTAGAATCTGTTCAATAAATAAAAATCCTGTGCCGTCAAAGCGGCGCTGGCTGACAAGAATAGGTAGCACAATGAGTTCTGAGTTCATCGTTACACCGTCCTTGCGGGACGTTGAGTTACACGACAAATATACCCTTGAGCAGGGCCACATTTACGCCAGTGGCACCCAGGCATTGGTACGACTGCCGATGATGCAGCAGTTGCGCGACCAGCGCGCGGGGCTGAATACAGCGGGGTATATTTCCGGCTATCGCGGCTCGCCCCTTGGCGGTGTGGATATGGCACTGTGGGCGGCGAAAAAGGAAATGGCGCAAAAGAATATTGTCTTTCAGCCAGGCTTGAACGAAGACCTCGCGGCGACGGCGGTCTGGGGTACTCAGCAAACCAACCTCTATGACGGTGCGCGCTACGACGGTGTATTTGGAATGTGGTACGGCAAGGGGCCGGGGGTGGATCGCTCCGCTGACGTACTCAAGCACGCCAATTCCGCGGGGACTTCACGCCACGGCGGCGTGCTGATGTTGGCCGGGGATGATCACGCCGCCAAGTCCTCGTCGATCGCCCACCAGTCAGAGCATATTCTTATTGCCTGTGGTATTCCGGTGTTGTACCCCGCCAATGTGCAGGAGTATCTGGATTTCGGCCTGCACGGTTGGGCGATGAGCCGCTATTCCGGCCTGTGGGTGGGGATGAAATGCGTGACCGATGTGGTGGAGTCTTCAGCCTCGTTGGAGGTCGATCCTGATCGGGTCAATATTCTATTGCCGGATGATTTCCAGATGCCGGAAGGCGGCTTGAATATTCGCTGGCCCGATACGCCCCTCGATCAGGAGGTGCGTATGCTCAATTACAAATGGTATGCGGCGCTGGAGTATATTCGCGCCAATAAGCTGAACCGCGTGGTGCTGGATTCACCCAAGGCGCGTTTTGGCATTATGGCGGCGGGCAAGGCCTATCTCGATTTACGCCAGGCTTTGGTGGATCTCGGCCTGGATGATGACACCTGTCGCCAGCTCGGCATTCGCATAATGAAGGTCGGCTGCGTATGGCCGCTGGACGCTCGTGACTCACGGGCCTTCGCCGAGGGCTTGGAGGAAATTCTGGTCGTCGAGGAAAAACGGCAGATTCTGGAGTACGCCCTGAAAGAAGAACTGTACAACTGGCGGGAGGACGTACGCCCTCGGGTTTACGGCAAATTCGATGAGCGCGACAACGCCGGTGGTGAATGGTCCCAGCCACGGGGCAACTGGTTGCTGCCTGCGCGCTATGAACTTTCCCCGGCGATTATCGCCAAGGCCATTGCCTCACGATTGACTCGAATGCCCCTCAGTGACGAGGTCAGGGCGCGTATTCTATCCCGCATTGACATTATTGAGGGCAAGGAGCGGGCAGCGGAACAAACCGGTATGCCAGTGGAACGCAAACCCTGGTTTTGCTCGGGTTGCCCTCATAACACGTCGACAAAAGTCCCGGAAGGCTCCCGTGCGCTGGCGGGCATCGGTTGCCACTACATGGCAATGTGGATGGACCGCAACACTGAAACCTTCAGTCAGATGGGAGGGGAGGGTGTCAGCTGGTTGGGCCAGATGCATTTCACCAGCGACAAGCATGTGTTTGTTAACCTTGGCGACGGTACCTATTTCCACTCCGGTTTGCTGGCGATTCGCGCTGCCGTGGCGGCCTCGGCCAATATGACCTACAAAATACTGTTTAACGACGCGGTGGCAATGACCGGTGGCCAGCCGGTAGACGGGGTGCTGACCGTGCCCCAGATTGTCGAGCAGCTCAAGGCCGAAGCCGTCGCCGAAATTCTGGTGGTGTCCGACGAGCCCGAAAAGTATCGTGGAAGCTACGCCGTCTCTGTTCCGGTGCATCATCGCGATGAACTCGAGGCGATCCAGCTGCGCTTGCGCGACACTGCGGGTGTCACTGTTATTGTCTACGACCAAACCTGTGCCACGGAAAAACGCCGCCGCCGCAAGCGCGGCTTGATGGTGGATGTAAAGCGCAGGGCCTACATCAACCCGGCAGTGTGCGAAGGTTGTGGCGATTGCTCGGTGGCGTCGGGTTGTGTGTCTGTAGAACCTCTGGAAACGCCTCTGGGCACCAAACGGCAAATTAACCAGAATAGTTGTAACAAGGACTTTTCCTGCTTGAAGGGCTTTTGCCCGAGCTTTGTTACCATCGAAGGTGGCGAGCTGCGTCGCCCCGAAGGGAAAGCGGGAGCGCGGGATATTCTTGGGGATATTCCCGACCCGGTATTGCCTTCACTTGAGCAGCCCTTCGGTGTTGTGGTGGCCGGAATCGGCGGCACCGGTGTGGTGACGATAGGGGCATTGATGGGTATGGCCGCCCATCTCGAGTCGAAGGGAATTACCGTACTCGACCAGACCGGTCTCGCCCAGAAGGGCGGTGCGGTAATGAGCCATATTCAGATCGCTGCCCGCCCTGAAGACATTCACGCTACCCGCATCGCCGTTGCCGAAACCGCAACCCTGATCGGCTGTGACGAAATTGTTGCCGCCTCCAACGACGTACTGTCGCGGGTGAAGGGTGGTCTGACCAAGGCAGTTATCAACACAGCACTGACGCCGGCGGCGGAGTTTCTGTCCAATCCGGACTGGAAGTTTCCCAAGACAACCGCCGAGGGCAATATCCAGCAAGCGCTGGGCGATGATTGCGACTATATCGACGCAACCTCACTTGCCGAAACGGTGATGGGCGACAGTATTTTCGCCAACCCGTTAATGCTGGGCTACGCCTGGCAGAAGGGCTGGGTACCGCTGTCCTATCAAGCATTGATCCGCGCCATTGAGCTGAACGGTGTGGCGGTGGACAAAAATATTGATGCCTTTGAATGGGGACGTGTTGCCGCCCACGACCGTGGTCTGCTACCTGAGGTGGAGTCTGATACCCGTGCGGTGCAGTGGGTCGAGCCGGAAACCCTCGACGATGTGGTTGCCCGGGGAGTGGCACTGCTGACCGAGTATCAGGACGAAGGCTATGCGAAGCGCTATACCGACGCGGTGGAAAAAGTGCGCTGTGCCGAGGACAAGGTGGCACCCAATCGCGGTGCGCCCCTTAGTATCGCCGTCGCCCGAAACCTGATGAAGTTGATGGCCTACAAAGACGAATATGAGGTGGCGCGCCTGCATGCATCACCGGTTTTCCAGCAGCAGTTGGAACAACAATTTGCGGGTAAGCCGGGCAAGGACTACCAGGTGCATTTCCACATGGCGCCGCCGCTGATTTCCAAAAAAGATGCTAACGGACACTTGATTAAACGCCGTTTCGGCCCGTGGATGCTGCCGATGTTCAAGTTGCTGGCCAAAATGAAGTTTTTGCGCGGCTCGGTGCTGGATGTCTTTTCTCACACCGACGAGCGTCGTCAGGAAAGGCAGTGGATCAATGACTATCTCGCCTTTGTCGACGAAGTGAGTCACTCATTGACCCGTGAACGTTTGGAAATTGCCATTGCTAGAGCGGAAGTACCGCAGAATATACGCGGTTTCGGTCATGTCAAAGAGCGCAATATGGTTGCCGCCCGTACTCGCTGGCAGGTACTGAAACAGGACTATGACGGCAAGGCGTGAGTCAGAACCTGAATACACATCTGCCCAGCCAGTGGTGACTGGGCAAGGTAATCAGGTTAAGGGATGATCGTCCTGGTGGTGATCTCTCGAGTGGATAAGACAGCGGCAATAATAACAAGGAGATAGCAATGACCACAGTCGGAACAAATAGTGTGAAGGATGATCGGCCTTTTCCTGACAGACAGGGACCACTTCCTCGTGAACTTGAGGATATCAACGCCGAGTGGCTGAGCGCGATGCTGGCGCGTAAATATCCCGGTGTGGTCGTGGAGCAGATGCAGCGGGTACAGTTGATCAACAGCCATACCACCAAGCTTCGAGTGAAACTGACGTACAACACGCGGGGCCGGGAACTCGGCCTTCCGGAAAATGCCTGCCTCAAGTCCAATTGGTCAGAGGGTTTTGAAAGCGGCGAAATTTGCGAGTTGGAAGCGCGGTTCTATTTTATGATGCAGGACGCGCTGACTGCACCGGTGCCGGCGTCTTATTTTGCAGATTGGGACGGCGATGGCAGCGGTCGCGGCGTGGTAATGTTGGAGGATCTGGGTTGTGCGCCGGGCGAGTTCGGCAATAGCCTCGACCACCTGGGGGTTGATGGTGTCGCCAAAGGTCTGGAGTCATTGGCAGATTTGCATGCCGCGCTGTGGGACAGCCCGACGCTGGACCAGCGCTGGTTGCATCGCTCGATGGATACCCCGGTAGACACCGAGCAGGTGCTGCGCATGTATAACTATTCCAGAATCAATATGGATCGTCCGGCCTATCGGGAGTTTTTGCCCGACTGGCTGTACGAGACACCGGAGCGATTCGCCCACGCCTTTGACGAACTGGCAGAATTGGATCGCCAGGCTGGTGGCCCGCTCTGTCTGGTGCATGGCGACTCCCATCAGGGCAATAGTTTTCTGCGCGAAAACGGCGAGCGAGTGTGGATGGATTGGCAACTGGTGCGTAAGGGCAAACCCTGGCGCGATGTGGTTTATTTCATGTTGGGTGCACTGACCGTGGAAGAACGGCGGGGCAATGACCGGGCACTGGTTAAGCATTACTACGACTATCTCAAGGCGAAAGGGGTCAGCGGGCTTGAGTCGGCGGAGCGCGCCCTTGAACTGTGCCAGCTGTGGCCTGCCTACGGAATGCAGGCATGGATGTCCAATATGGATGTGTGGGGGCAGAGTGGTGGCGACATGATACGCCGCTTTTGGACCGCTGCAGCGGATTACGAAACGGTGGAGCGCCTGACGGCGGGTAAGTCACCGCGACGGGAAATTCGTCTGGGCGAAGGTGCCCGCGAGGTCTCGCCAGCAATTAAAGAGATGCTGGCGCGGGGAGAGCTCTGAGAGCTTCGCCGCTCACCGAGTAATGTCAATATATTTTTGTTAGCACGTTGCGGCTGAGAAACATTCCGGCGCAGTCACTTATAGTGATCGAAGTTGCAGTTACAATAACTTATTGATCGTCAGTTGTGTGCGCCGGAAGGGTTATGTTTCGGTACTGATATAGCCGAGTATTGTTGCTACTTGCAGATGGCGCGTGGCGTGAGAATGAGCAAGGTATTTTGACTCACATTAAAACGATTGGCTGAACCGGCGCGGCTAATGGCGCGGTTGACGATATACAATCGAGCGAAGCGGTGCCTCGGCGCCCACAGCATCGCATTCGATTTCGAAAATTTCGCGGCGTTAGTCAGCAGGATTTTACTGATCTAACGGCGACTTTACTGATCCAACAACTAAAGGAAGATGTTGTTATGCAAGCAGAAACTCCCCCTGTACCAAAAACGCCATTTATCAGTCGTGCTACGGCAAACGATCTCAACGATGCGATGGTCACCTGGGTTGGGCGGACATCCGGCGGCTTGCCGGGGCCGCGTATCGTCCAGGCCTATATCGATTGGCTGATAAACCTTAGCGTCGCGCCCGGGCGCCAACTGGAAATTCTCGAGGCATTGATTCGTCGCAGTGCCGATCTTGTCAAAGCAGCATTGCTTGGCAGCGAGCCGACGGATGATCGGCGGTTTCGCGGAGAGGGGTGGCAGAAAAGACCCTATGCCTGGCTGGTGCAGGCAGCTCTGCATCGCGATGAACTGGCGCGTATAGCGACCGAGCCACTTCCCGGTATGGATGCCCACAATGCCGAGCTGGTCAGATTTTACACCCAACAACTGGTAGACGCGTTGTCGCCTGCCAACTTCGCGCTGACCAACCCGGAGTTTGTGCAGGCGACCATCGCCCAGCGCGGTAAAAATTTGCTGCGCGGTGCCCGCTTTGCCATAGGCGACGCGGTGCGCACAATTACCGGTACTGATCCCGAGACGGCGGAGCAATTCAAAGTGGGAGAAACCCTCGCCACGACCCCCGGCAAGGTGGTCTATCGCAACGCCTTGATGGAGTTGATCCAGTACTCGCCGAGCACCGAAGACGTTCATGCCGAGCCTATCCTCTATGTGCCCGCGTGGATCATGAAGTACTACATCCTCGATCTATCGCCATCTAATTCGATGATCCGCTGGTTGGTAGAGCAAGGGCACACCGTGTTTGCGATCTCGTGGAAGAACCCCGGCAAAGAGGACAGCGACCTCAGCATGGAGGACTACCGCACACTCGGTGTGGCGTCGGCGATGGAGGTGATCGGCGACATTATGCCGGAACGGAAGGTGCACGCCGTAGGCTATTGCGTGGGGGGGACGCTACTGATGATCGCCGCCGCAGTGATGGCCCGCGGCGGCGACAACCGGCTGCAAAGTATTACCCTGTTCGCGGCGCAAACTGATTTCACCGATGCCGGCGAGCTGCGGCTGTTTATCGATGAAATGACTCTCTATTGGCTGGAACAGCAGATGAAGCGCAATGGCTTTCTTGCGACCAAGCAGATGGGCGGAGCGTTCGCTGCGCTGCGAGCGCCGGACTTGCTCTGGCAACCGATGCTGCGCCGCTACTGTCTGGGTGAAGATAACTCGGGCTTCGATATTATGGCGTGGAATGCCGATGGCACGCGAATGCCCTGTCGCATGCACAGCGACTATTTGCGTCAACTCTACCTGAAAAATGAACTCGCCCAGGGCAAGTATGTTGCCGGTGGTGCGGCCATATCTATTGGCGATATTAGCGCGCCGCTTTACATCGTCGGTACGACGGCGGATCACATTGCGCCCTGGGAGTCGGTGTATAAAACCCGAAATCTTAAAAAGTTGGGCGAAACCATGTTCTGCCTGACCAAGGGCGGACACAACGCGGGTATCGTTTCCGAGCCGGGTCGGCCTCGGCGCAGCTTTGTTGCGGGTGGCTGGGATGAGACCAGCGCCTATCAGTCTCCCGAGGTGTGGCAGGCCAGCGCCGAACCTCACGAGGGCTCCTGGTGGATTCACTGGCAGGAGTGGCTGGTGGGACGTTCTTCGCCTGAGCGTACAAGCCCACCGCCGATGGGCGCCCCGGATAAAGGCCATGTGGTTTTGGGCGACGCGCCGGGAACCTATGTCTTTCAACGCTAAATCTGAACTGCGTCGTTGCCGCTCGGCACGACGCAGACCTATGGAAATTCATTCGAATTTAACGAGGACGTTATGAAACTATCACTGGAAGGCAAGGTAGCGTTGGTCACCGGCGGGTCGGGTGCGATCGGCCAGCAGGTCTGCCTGTATCTTAATCGCGCCGGGGTCAAGGTTGTGGGTGCGACCTCGCGCTTTGATCTGGAAACGGCGCAGGTACTGCGCAAGCAGGCTATAGCGGTTGGTATCGAAATCGATGTGGTTGCCTTTGATGCGGCGGATTTTGATGACGCCGGCAGGGCGATCGCTGAGGTGACCAAACAGTATGGTGCGATCGACATTCTGGTGAATTGCGCCGGTATTACTCGGGACGCCCCCCTGCGCAAAATGACCGATAGCCAATGGCAGCAGGTAATGGGGGTGAATTTGAACAGTATGTTTAACAGCAGTCGCCATGTGATTGAGGCGATGGCCGAGCGCGGTTGGGGGCGCATTATCAATATCTCGTCGGTGAACGGTCAGCGCGGCCAGTTCGGTCAGACGAATTATTCAGCCTCAAAGGCGGGTGTGCATGGTTTTACCATGGCATTGGCGCAGGAAGTTGCGCGCAAGGGTGTGACCGTAAATACCGTGGCCCCGGGATACATCGACAGTCCGATGATTCAGGCGGTACCGGAAAATATCCGCACAGACATTCTGGGTAATATTCCTGTGGGCCGTTTTGGGCAGCCGCGGGATATTGCGGCGGCGGTGACCTTTTTATGCTCTCCACAGGCCTCGTTCATCACCGGCGCACAGATACCGGTGAACGGTGGGTACTACATGGGGCACTGATCCTGTAAATAGGGACACGCCAGGCTCTTAATTTTGACCGGAGCCTGGTTACCCTGTGGGAGTGTCTCACCCAAAGACATAGATAATTTATAAACAGGCATGTTGGAGCGGGCATATGGATATTCAGTTTGAAATTGGCAATACCGCCACATTGGCAAAGACATTTACCGAGGGTGACGTTTTACAGTTCGCCAGTCTGTCGGAGGATCGCAATCCTATTCATATCGACCCCGAGGCGGGGGGCGCCAGCGTGTTCGGTGCCCAGGTGGTGCATGGCATGTTGGTGGCTAGTCTGATCTCCGGATTGCTTGGCTTGCACCTGCCTGGCCCCGGTACCATTTACCTGGGACAGGACCTGAAGTTCAAGGCCCCTGTCTTTATTGGCGACGAGATTACCGCCATTGTTGAAGTAACGGCGATCCGCCGCGATAAACCCATCGCGACGCTGCGCACCTACTGTGTTAACCAGAAGGATACCGTGGTGATCGACGGAGTGGCGACGGTCAAATACGCCTGAGCAGCATTGGAGTCGCTGGAATACACGGGGATACCTGTCCCCGTGTGTTGCGTGGGTTTAACTCCCTCTCGCCCTGGCGTACAGCTCCCGCAGGCGCTTCATCGGGTCGGCGGTGACACGGCACTCTACATCAAGGAGCATGGTTGCGCGGTCGTTCAGGGTGTAGGCAGGCCAATCGCCAATCGCCGTAGTCTGAGGGATTCCCGTGTGGGCAAAGGCGACAAAGGCATCGCTCATTTGTTGACCCATTACCGCGTGTTCCGGCCGTTGCCCGGCGATTTTTGTGCAGGCGTAATTGTTCATGGCAAAGGGAATATCGCCGCCGTGGGTGGCGCCGAGTAGTCCGTCCATAACCGGTGTTTCGTAATCGAATCGGTAGAAATAAACCGGCGCGCCTTCGGCCTTGAGCCGTCGCTCCGCCCAGTCGATACTACCGGACCACATCACCCGATCGGTGACAAACTGACAAGCCAATTCAGTGGGGTTTGTAGCGATTGCTCGCGTCGTTGGGCAGTAACCACAACTTCTTCAAGGCTGTTGGAAGTGGATTTTTGCTTATCTACAGTGTCTCCAGTCGCACCCACGGCGGGGCTAACTAGCGTAAATTGGGTAAGCAATAGCAGTGAAACTGACGGTACACTCAGATGATTCCTGCGCATGAAGCTCATTTCCTCTATTATTAATTATTCAGAGCGGGCGAGGTTTGTGTCTTTTTGAGACTACTATGTCGCTGTATGACGAAGTAGTTCGAGTGGGAAATACGATTTAGTTATAGACAGAGCTTTTCTTATCGTTATTCGTTTGAGGGGTCTGTCCCCGGGGACAGACCCCGGGGCGGTTGTCAGTATTTAAGCGAGCCCAGGTCGCAAAGTATGTCGAAGGTTTCGGCGAATACGTCACCCAGGGTTTTGGTGTCTCTTACCCGGGGCCAGCTGCTGATGGCTGAGGACATGGCTCCGTGGATGACCGACGCGGCGATTTGTGCCTTGAGGTCGTGGGGCTTGCAGTGCAGTTTGGTTGCCATGCAATCGAGTAATTGCTCTTTCAGTGAAGGGAAGTGGTTAATACAATCCATGGCCTCTTTGGAGTGGGTAACGATATTGCGCAGTTGGTCGGTCATGCCGATATCGTCTTTGCTCCAGGTGTTCGGTGCCAGGGCAACGGCTTTCCAGGATTCGAGCAATGGTTCGTCGGCAGGCCGGGCAAGAATGGCTGCGCTCAGTGCTTCCAGAGCCCGTTTGGGGGACGCCACAAGAATGTCATTCTTGTTGGTAAAATAACGAAAAAATGTACGGGTAGACATGCCTACTGCCTGGGAAATCTCCTCAACAGTAACGTGGTCAAAGCCTTTTTCCTCGAACAGGGTAAGTGCGACATTTTCAATTTCACGGCTCATCAGCCGTCGTTTGCGTTCCCAGGGGCCTTCAGTTTTCATCGGTCAACCTTGACTTTATGTGACAATATTGGCGTAGATTACTGTTTGTCCTGTGCCAGTGTCAAAGTTTCTTTTTCAGATGCCGTCATCGGGAAAGGAGTGCGACCTTGTGCGGCCGATTGCAAGATGTGATCACCTGACCCTGTCTGTTGTTAGTTATTGTTTTTACGCAATATTTTTTGATACCCAGGAGGTTTCGATACAGCAAAATGCCATGAGGAAAAAATTTCCGCCTAGATATGCAGGAGCGAAAGCTGTTGCCCGTCTCATTTCTGATCATTTGTTATTTACACTTAATTGAACAGAATGTATATTTGTGTTTATATTTGGTGTGTCTCACCAGTGGGTAAGCTAGGATTGAGATGCGGCAACAGTGTTGCGTGCCATTTAAAAATATAAATATAAATCGAGAGTTCTCATTAGCAAGAGCCAAGGGTAAACAATAATGAAAAAGTTTGATTGCGCGAGTGTTCCGTCGGCACGGCTGTTGGCCGCGCTAACAATGATTACCGGGGTAGCTTCTCCAGCCTATTCAGCAGAGAAAGCAGCGACCAAATCTCTTGAAGAGGTTATCGTGGTGGCACAGAAGCGTCAGCAGAGTTTGCAGGACGTTCCCATTTCAGTGAACGCCTATTCTGACCAGAAACTGGGCGAGATGAATATCAACTCGGTGTCCGAAATTGCGCGTATTGAACCTTCATTGCGCTTTACCACGGCGAGTTTCGCTTTTACCGCCAATTTCTCCATGCGCGGCGTGACCTCGTTCTCCAGCCAGGGTGGTATTCAACCCAGTGTGGCACTGATTATTGATGGTACGCCCCTGTCCCGTGCGGGGGAATTTGCCACTGAGCTGGGCGATATTCAGCGCGTAGAAGTGCTACGGGGCCCGCAGGGAACGTTGTACGGGAAAAATGCCACCGGCGGTCTGATCAATCTGGTGCGCAAAACCCCCGGCGATACCTTTGAGGCCTCTATTGAAGGGAGCTATACCACCGACGAAGAGGCGCTGACGCGCTTTATGGTCAATGCGCCTCTTTCCGACAACGTCAGAGCGCGAATTTCGGCATTTTATAAAGATCGGGAAGGGCATATTGAAAACGTCGCCCCGGGAATCGACAACGATAGCTTTGAAGAAGTGTGGGGGGCCATGGGCAAACTGCAATTCGATTTTTCCGAGTCAGTGGACCTGATGCTGACCGCGGAGTATCGCGATTCCTACAATGGTGGTCAGCCGCAGATTCCCACTATCGTCAGCGACCCGGATCGGCGCGCGGCGATTGGTGAAGAAGCCCTGTCGGATATTTTCAAAATCAATCAGGATCGGCAGACCCAGGCGAATATTGAAAACGCCGGGTTCATCGCCGATTTGAGCTGGCAGCTCAACGATTCACTGCTGTTCAAGTCGATAACCAGCTACCGCGACTGGTTTTCGGATATCGATCAGGATATCGATGCGTCACCGGCGACGGCTGAAAACACGCTGAATGTGCCTGCAATTCATATTCCGCGATCCAATCTGAATCCCAACAGCGACAGTGAAGAACCCATCGTCGATAAGCTGCATTACGTAAGTCAGGAGTTTCGCTTTGACGTAAGCACGGACAGTGTCGATTGGACCTTCGGTGTGTTTTATCAGGATTACGAAGAGGACCAGCTCGCCGAGGTGGCGCTGTATTTGAAAGACTCGTTTTTTGCACAGGAAGCGGGTGTGGCGCTGCCGATCAGTACCGGCGAATACTTCGGTTATACCACTACACCTGAGGCGTATATGACGCTGGAGACCAAGTCGGCCTATACCGACATTACCTGGCATACCTTGAGCAATCTCGACCTGTTTGCCGGGTTCCGCTACACCCAGGAAGACGGTGCCATTGACCATTACCGCCGCGATGTCGTAGTGCCTGACGTGCCGACCTGTTTCAGCACTACCGCACAGAAGGCGACCTTTACCCCCGATGCTCCGGGTTGTGCTCCGGTGGTTAATGATACCACCGAGTTCAGTGCCGACAGCTCTATTGGTGAGTGGTCAGCCCGCGCGGGTGCCTCGTGGTTTGCCAGCGATACCACCAATGTATACGCGACTTGGGCGCGCAGCTTTGTCGGTATTTCCTTTGATCCCGGTCGTACTACAACCCAGGAGCGGGCAATACTTGATCCCAGTACCTCTGAAGCGATCGAAGTCGGTATTAAAACCGAGTTGCTGGGCAACCGCCTGCGTTTGAATGCGGATGTCTTTCACCAGGAAACGGACAATCTTCAGGTATCGCGTTTAATTCCCGGCACCATTGAAACGGAAGCGTTTAACGCTGGCTTGATTGAAAGCTATGGCCTGGAGCTGGACTTCGCGTGGCAGGTAAGTAACAACCTGCGCATAGACGGCGCGGCGACCTGGTTAAACACCGAATTCGGTACGCTGGTTCAGACCTGCTATGTGGGTCAAACCGAAGAAGACGGCTGTAATATTGACAATAATGGTGATGGTACGCCAAACGCGCAGGACATTGCCGGCACTCAGGCGGTGGATACGCCGGATGTAAGCTACAGCATTTCCGGTCGTTACGAGTTTCCGCTGGAAAGTCAGGATTTCGATATTTTTGCAACGGCGAGTTACAGCTGGCAGGACGATACCTTCTTCCAGCTCAGTCACGATCCCCTGAGTACTCAGGAAGCCTATGGCCTGCTGGATGTCAGCCTGGGGATTACCGAGCGCAGCGATCGCTACCAGATTATCCTCTTCGGCAAAAACGTATTTGATCAGGAATATGTTGCGCAAGCGGGCGAAACCGACGGCGTGATTGGCCGGGTTTACGTGCGCACGCCCAGAGATGCGCAGCGCTACTGGGGTATCAAGGCGCGTTATTCGTTTTTCTAGATCGACGCACAGCGTAACGATAGAGACTGTAGTTAATAACAATAATAGTTGAGGAGGCGGAGCCGTTTGACCCGGGTGCTCGTGGAAGTGTTCATCCGTGGTTGAACGTGCCGGTTTCTGGAGTTGGTCCTATTAGCTATCACCCACGATAGCTAATTTTTTATTCGGAGATCCACGGTGTTGAAAATAATTATACTGCGCCAAATGAAGGAACCCGTGTCGACCATAAACTTTGTCCGAAGGATGGTCGTCGTGATGCTGACAACAGCCGTTATTGCTATCAGTGGGTGCGGAGGAGGAAGCGGGTCGCCTACTGCGTCGGGAGGAGGAAGCGGCGCCGGTACGACGAATCCGCCGCCTGATTCGCCGCGAGCCGAATCCAGCAGTGTCGAGGTGCCGGAATTAAACGGGCCGATTGCCGATGACGCTGGACCCAAGGGCCGGTATTTCGGCGCGACTGTTGCCGAACTGGCACCACTGGAGCCTTATGGTTATGTTGAAGAGGAGTATTTTTTCAGTGGGGTCGCGCAGGAGCGGGATGAAGATGGCGCGTTGACAGGTGGCCCTGAGGCGGAGTTTGTCAGTCGAATATTGGTACGCCGACCTATTGACCCCGCAGCCTTTAATGGAACGATATTTCTGGAATGGTACAACGTGACCGGCCAGTCCGATACCGATGTGCTGTGGAATGCTGCCCATGACATGCTAATGCGCGAGGGCTTTGTTCACGTTGGTGTCTCCGCCCAGCAGACCGGCGTGAGCGGGAATAGCCCCCTCGCACTTAAAAATTGGGACCCGGTTCGCTACGGGCCATTGTTGCACCCCGGCGACGCCTATTCCTGGGACATCTACGCCCAGGCCGGACGTGTTTTGTTCGATAAAGCCCTGCAGCCGGGGCCGATGGGTGAGCTGTCTCCGCAGCGTATTATCGCTGGCGGAGAGTCCCAGTCGTCGTTTCGCCTGGTGGCCTACAGCGACGTTATTCAGCGTGAACACCAGTTGTTCGACGGCTTTTTTCTTCATACTGGCCCAGTGCAAGGAAAGGGTGTAGACGATGTTGGTGTGCCGGTGATGCATTTTATTTCCGAGACCGAGATAGACGGAATTCTGGCAACGGAGCAAGGGGGGGCGGTAGTCGATTACACCACGCCGGTGGTCGATAGTGTTGTTGAGCCATTGCCACCACCCTATGGCCCCGACCGGGGGATGATCCGGGTTTGGGAGGTGGCGGGGTCCTCCCATTTCGACAAGCAGCTTTGGGCATACGCGACGGCCTTTGCGGCGCGGGAGGCCTCTGCACCGGCTGATATTCCGGTTTATGTTGAGCAGCCGGCATTTTGTGGCTTGCCGATGAATCAATTGGGACAGGGTCGGGCAACCGCCGCGGCATTACATCATCTGAACCGTTGGGTGACCACGGGCGTGGTGCCAGAGTCGATGCCCAGAATTGAATTGAACGACAATTATCGCATTGTCCGTGACGATGACGGCCTGGCACGGGGCGGTATCCGTCTGCCTTCGCTAGAGGCTCCAATTGGTATAAATCGAGGCGACGAGTGCACGTTCTGGGGCAGCTTTCAGGAGTTTTCTATCGCTGATATTCAGGCGCGTTATCCGACGCACAGTGATTATGTGGCGGCGGTAACAGCGTCTGCGATGCGCAATGTTAACCAGGGTAGCCTGTTGCCCGAGGAAGCGCTGCTATATATAGAGGAAGCACAGGCGTTGCAAACCTATTGGCTGCCACAGTAGCCGATACCGGGCTGTAGGGTGATGCTTGACCGCCGAGAGGGGGGCGCCTGGTGTCCCCTTTTTTAATTCAGGGCTATCGTTGTAAAGGGTAAGGAGTAGAGGCTCAATGCGTTCGGATTTTGATTACATTGTTGTGGGAGCGGGTTCCGCGGGCTGCGTGATGGCGAATCGGCTGTCGGCAGACCCCAGTGTATCGGTGCTATTGATAGAAAGTGGTCCCGCCGACAAAAGCTATTTTATTCGAATGCCTCGTGGTATTGGCAAGCTGCTGGAACCGGGCAATGCCCATGTGTGGGATTACCAGGCAGCAGCGCGAGAAGGCGCCCGCAGCGAAATGTGGATGAAGGGGCGAACACTGGGCGGATCGAGTTCGGTCAACGGCATGGTGTATATGCGTGGTTTTCCTCAGGATTATGACGCCTGGCAGGCCGCTGGCTGCGAAGGGTGGGGCTGGGAAAATATTCACCGTCAGTACCTCGCCCTGGAAAACCATGTTTTGGGAGCGTCAGCTTCCCGTGGTCAGGGCGGCCCCCTTGGCGTCACGGTGCAGCCAAAAGACAACGAACTGGTGGCGGCGATTCTTGCGGCCGGAGAGGCCATCGGTAGCCCAACGGTCGAAGATATTAACAACCTGGAAACGACCTGGAAGGGAGGACTTGGCTACCAAACCCGAAATATCTGGCAGGGTCAGAGGTGCAGTGCAGCAGATGTTTTCCTCAAACCGGTGCGGTCCAGAAAAAATCTGCATGTAGCGGTGGAATCAACGGTATCGAGCATCGACTTTGATGGGCGTCGGGTGGTTGGGGTGAATGTGGTAAGCAAGAAGGGGGCGACGCGCTATAGTGCTAACAAGGAAGTCATTCTGTGCGCAGGCGCCATTGAAACGCCCAAGTTGCTGCAGCTTTCCGGGGTAGGTGATGCCGAGTTGCTGCAGTCATTGGGAATTCCTGTAGTGCACAATGCCCCCGGGGTTGGCAAAAACCTGCGGGAACATTGTTATTTTGCAATGCAGTATCGCGTTCGCCGAGGCAGCCTTAACAGTGCGTTTCAGGGAGCGGGGCTACTGCGTTCCGTTGTTCAATATATAGCGTCGAAAACAGGCCCCATGAGCCACGCTGCCCACGAGGCCGGAGGCGTGGTAAAAACACAGCCGGATCTCGATTTGCCCGACGCGCAGATCGGCATTAGCCTGCATTCATTGGTGGGCGATGGCCAGCGGGTGAGGCTGGAGAAAGAACCAGGGTTGACCATGGGCGGCTATTTTTTGCGTCCGGAAAGCCAGGGTGAAATACGCATTACCTCGGCGGATTATCGGCAAAAGCCCTATATCTGCGCAAACTATTTGAGTAGTGAGGTTGATCGCGATCATGCGGTGTCGTTGGTGAAGTGGGTGCGTGACTGTGTGGCTCAGGCGCCCTTACGGCCATTTATCGTTGATGAAGTGAAGCCCGGTTACCACTACGCCTCCGACGACGACATTCTTGCAGCCTTCCACGAAATGGGCCAAACGGCGTATCACGTAGCGGGCACCTGTCGTATGGGCAGTGATGACTCGTCGGTGGTTGACCCCAAGTGTCGAGTCCGTGGGGTTGAAGGCCTGCGAGTGGTTGACACATCGATTATGCCGACCCTGGTTTCAGGCAATACGAATGCACCAATGATGGCCATGGCCATGCGAGCGGCGGAAATAATGACCGAAGCGTAATACATTCCATTGTGCTGTGGTCATCCGTTGTCCACGCTACCTTTTCTCTCTTCCCTGTCCTCCATTCATTCCCTGACTCGTCAGTGCGAACGCACTGACGAGTTTCCTCTTGTTTATATGCGGCAGAGTGGCCGATAGTTAAACTTTTGGCAGTCTGTGACGAAGTTGGCGAATATTGCTATTTTAATTCGGGGAGGTCGAATTTTCATTTGCGCTTCCCACGGCGGTAGTTCAGTGTGGGTGTTGAGTGTTTGTAAAAGAGCATTCAGCATCGCTAACAGGCCACAGCCTGACTGTGTTGATTTGCCGCGTACGGTATATCCCGCGCTGCGGTAGTAGAAGTCTCAACGGTCGGATGCAATGACTAAAAAAACCAACAAGACCGACACCATCAGCAATATTATTACCGCAGCCAGTGCCGTATTTGCCGAGCGGGGCCTGGCGGATGCCAATATTCAGGAAATCGCAGATCACGCCGGGGTCACCAAGCAGCTGGTGTACCATTATTTTCAGAATAAGAATCAACTGTTTGCCTGTGTCATCGATCGTTCGTCAGACGATGCCATGCCCGGTTTAATCGACGAATTAAACCAAGCCAATATCACCGGACAACCTCCTGTTTTGGCGCTGCGCAAACTGATTGATAAAACCCTCGAAATTTACTACAAGAACCCGTTAATGGCGTCACTCGCCGACGACGGAATTCGCTATCACTGCAATAATGATACCCCGCGAAATCAGTTTGCACGGCTCGGGCCTGAGTTGACGGAGATGCTGAGGGAAATTCTGCGGCGTGGTAAGGAGGAGGGGGTGTTCCGACAGGACATCGACCCGGATTTGCTTTTCGCAACAATCGGCTTGATAGCGGGAAGTACCTTTACCAATCGCTATGTCGTAAATGTATTGGGAAAGATCGACCCCACGACCGAAGATGGTGAAAGGCTGTGGCGGCCTTTTATCGTCGATTTGATTGCGTCGGGTGTGGAAGTGAGAAACGGCTGAAAGTTGCGGCCGAATGAGTCATCGCACACGGGTAACGCATCAGGGCTTCGTTTCCGCTGGCTATGCCGTTGCGTGCCCATGTTGTGATGATGGGGATTATATAAAAACAATATTTAATTATCTGTGTAACTATATGGCGATTAAGCGCTTTTAGGTCGTTAATTAGTTTCCTGTCGTTTCCGATATTATCGTTGTGTTGGTGAATTAATCGCTAAATATGCTGATTTCCGAAATAAATAATAGCGGGGGAATATAAATAAATTTAATAATGAACAGTATTGTAATATGTGTGCAATAGTCATACTGTTTGTTTACCGGTTCAGCGATTAAAACAACGATAACAATTGAACGTGTGCCGCCGACTCACGCTTGCTTGAGCTTTTTTCAAAGAAAACGATAAGCCGACCAGATTCGTTATATTTTTCGCTACGCCAGTGCACCAATGTTGTGGCCCTGTAAATCTGAAGAAAATAATAATGCGGTGCATTACGCCCGCTTTTGATCCGATGTTTCAATGTATTACGGAGAATAATAAAATGAATATTCATCAAAGTCTTTCAGCTGCCCTGGCTGTCTGCACGATATCTCTTACGGCGTCTTGTGGCGGCGGTTCAACACCGACCGCCAGTACGCCAATCACGCCGGCAGCGCGTACCTATGAGGGGATGGTGACCGAAGAGGCCTACCTGACGACGCGGTACGGCGATACGATGAATATCGATCTGTGTTTTCCCGCAGAAGCGGAAGACAGCACTGAAAAGGCCGCCGGTAAGTTCCCGGTCATTGTTGAGCTTTCCTATACCACTGGTGCGGGTTCCTCCGACGGCTGTGACGCCGACACCGGCCTCGGTGTAAGTTTTCGGGAATTTGTTCGCAATGGCTATGTTGCAGGCTATGTGAATGTACCAGGCACCGGCGAGAGCGAAGGTGGCCCCTGGAACTACGGTGATCCGGCCTGGGCCTTGCGTAATTACGATGCCATTGAGTGGCTCGGTGCACAGGAGTGGTCTACCGGTAACGTTGGTACTATCGGCGGCTCCGGTAACGGCGTAAGTCAGGTGCAAACGGCCCCCTTTGCGCCGCCGTCGTGGAAGGCGATGATCCCGCAGGTAACCAGTGGTAATGGCTACATGCTGCTCTATCCGGGTGGTATTCGCTCGCTGGCTACCGCGTCGTTGGTGTGCAGTATTCCCGGTGGTCTGGCGTACTCCCAGAACGGCACGTATACGCCACCACAGGATGAAAGTCAGTGGGAGCGTATGGTTAAGATCTGGAGCGATAAGGTCTATCAGGCCCAAACGCCCTATTGCCCCGCGGTATACGGATTCTGGGATCATCCGCAAAAGGATGAGTTTTGGGACTTTTTCGGTATCGCAGATCGGGAGAGCACTGATATTCCGGCATGGGTATGGAGTTCCTGGGACGACCTGTTTGTCGCTGGTTCGGTCGATGACTACGAGACCTTTGGCGGTAGCAACAATATGATGGCTTTTGGCTTTATGAGTCACTCGGGTAACGCCCCCGGTTTTGATTTTACCGCGGAGGCCTTGCGCTGGTTCGATTACTGGTTGAAAGACGTCGACAATGGTATTGCCGCTGACCTGAATGACGGGCGCTTTCGGTATATGACCTATCAGGAGTGGGTGCCGAAGCAGGCGGACGACTGGCCGCTGCCAAATACCGAATACCAAACGCTCTATCTGAACAAGGGGTTGGCCACGACGTTACCACTCGAAGAACAATTGGTTGAGGGTAGCTTGACGCCGACCCTGCCCGAAGAAGCGGGCGCCCACCCCTATACCTATTCGCCGGTCGATGGCCTGCGCAATGGTTATACCGGCTTTTCCCAGGCGTATAATGAAACCAATCCTGAAAACCGCAATATTGTCGGGTATAACGATCCCGGTGATCGCGGTGACCAGCGCCTGGAAAATCCGCTGTCGCGGGTGGTTTACATGTCGGAACCGCTGGCGGAAGATATGGAAGTTACCGGGCCAATTACCATGACACTGTATGCGTCTACCACCGCATCGGATACCGATTTCGTGGTGAAGTTAATCGACGTATTTCCCGATGAAGTGGCCGAAGACCCCACAGCAGAACCCCAGCCAGGCGCATGGCTGATGATACAGCCAGGCTACCTGAAGGGAACCTTTCGCAGTTATAAATCAGACTATCGTCGGCAGGACGCGATACCCGCCGGTGAAATCGTAAAGTACGAGGTGGCGCTGTTTCCCGCATCCTGGCTGATTAAAAAGGGACACCGGATTGCGGTCGCGATCAGCTCAAGCGATTTCCCCTACGTGTTTCCAAATGAAAATCCGGCGGACATCACCGTCCATTACTCGGCGGAACATCCGAGCCATATTGTGCTACCGGTAATTCCCGCCGGAAACTAACACCGAGCCCAGTGCTTGCTTTTGCACCGTCAGTACTCTGGCGGTGCTTTTCCTTTGTTATATACCTTCACTCGCCTCGCGCGGAGCCCTCTGTTTTACTCGCCCCAATGCCGGACTTTTGGCGAGTCAGTGATGAACTCGCGAGAAGATTTTCGTTTTATCAGCCTTCCGGTGTTGACAAGATATTAAATTTACGCGAGTGTAAATATATGCGTTCGGTCATGATGATTTCGAGTGCACTAATAAAACCAATAAACAAAGGAATTGAAAATGGAAGTCAGCGAATCTCCCCGCATTGATACGACACTTGAGGTTGACGGCTACAAGGTCACCGACAGCGTTTTCGGACAGCCCTATATCGATCGTGATGAGTGGCGTGAAACGCCTTACCCTCATCGCAATGTCCACGGCGGTTTCAGTGGATGTGATACGCGCTTTACCTGTTACTTCCCCGACGAAAAAGATTACCAATCGAGAATGTTTCACCCCATCGAGGGCGCCCATGCCGGCCACGAGGATGCCTTTGATGGCCTCATGGGGCAGATGCTGGGTGGCCTAGCGATGATCGCTCGCCTGGGCGGGTATATGGTTGAATCGAACTCGGGCCATATCGGCGACACCATTGACCCGGCAGTGGGGGTAGATCCCACCGTTTACGGTCATCGCGCGAGTGTAGAGTCGGCGAGATTGTCCAAGTACCTCGCCGCTCAGGTCTATGGTGAGGCACCGCGCTATTCCTATGTGTGGGGTGGCAGCGGTGGCGGTCGCCGGTCGCCGCTTTGTCTGGAGTACGGTGGGGACGTTTACGATGGTGCACTGCCGTTCATGGGTGGCGGCGCGATCGCAGAACATGGCACGAGCGACCGTATACGCAGTGAACAACCCGTGCACTTTGGTTGTATGTTTAATGTGCAGCGGCTATTGGGCGATAAAATTCATTCAGTGGTCGATGCGATGCGCCCCGGTGGCAGCGGTAATCCCTTTGCTGGCTTGACCAGTCACCAGCGGGAGGAGCTGGACAGCCTTTATCGACTGGGCTACCCCCGCGGCGACGAATTTATGATTGCAGAGCCCATGGGGCAAATTTGGCTGTGGAGTTCCATTGCCGATATGTTGCAAGAGGAAGGTGCGGACTATTTCAGCAGCTTCTGGTCGAAGCCTGGCTATGTGGGCTTCGATAATCCCGAGTACGTCAATGGCGACTTGATCAACTGTCGCGCCAAAGTGAAAAAGGTAGTGACTGCCAGCGAACTGTTGCAAAGCCCTGAGTTTGCTGGACCGGAATACGCACGGGCCAAGCCGATGGCTATGATGATGGCGGCGAAGGGACCAGACTTTCCGCTGGCTGTGCAGCTGGAGGGAATGGATAACGGCTATTTGCTGGGCACCGGGGTTAAGGTATTGACCGGCGCTGCGGCGGGACGCCAGCTATACTGTACGAGCTTCGCCTCGGAAGTGTTGTTCTGCGACGGTCGCGACGATGCCAATATTCTTCGCTTTACCGGTGTCCAACCCGGAGACGAGGTGCAGGTGGATAATCGCGCCTTTCTCGCCTTCTGTTACTACTATCGCCACCATGTATCAGATGACCCGGCGAATGATTTTCTTTGTCTGGATGGCGTGCCGATTTATCCGCAACACGATATGCCCTTGCAGTCTCCCCACATGGGTGTCGCCTATAGCGGCAAGTATGAAGGGAAGCTGATGTGGATACATCACACCCATGACGCGTCGCTGTGGCCTCCCCAGGGGGTGATATACCGCCGCGCTGTAGAGATGGCTCAGGGGGAAAAGGGACTGGAGGAGAACTTCTGTCTACGCTGGACAGAAAATGCTGAGCACGTTCCTCCTGCGTTTCTGCCCAGCGCACCTGACAGGGCAACCACCACCTGGCTGGTGGATTATATGCCACATATCGAGCAAGGGCTGGTTGATTTAACAGAGTGGGTAGAACAGGGTAAGAAGCCGGCGGAAACGCATTATACTTTCGCTGATGGCCGAGTGGTGTTGCCAGATACGGCGGCGAAACGAAAGGGTATTCAACCGGTTTTATCATTGCTAGCCAATGGTGGCGCGCGGGCAGATGTGGCCGCAGGTACGTCGGTTGAATTTGTACTGAACGCTGAAGTGCCCACCGGCGCAGGCGGCATTATTGCCATTGAATGGGATTGGTTGGGTAAAGGCGAGTTCACCGATGCTGAAGACCTGACTCGCGCCGATGAAAGGGCTGATGTTACCCGGCAGCGGGTATTTGATACCGTGGGATCCTATTTTGTTACCGCGAAGGTGACTTCCCATCGCGATGGTGATTTTTCCGCAGTGAGTCGGCGTGTCAGTAACCTTGTGTCGGTGCGAGTTGTTGTAAATTGATCTCGGCGAGCGAAAGAGTGTTTGGGTATCTGGTTAATTTGACGGTAAGCGAATCTTCCAGCGCATCTTCGTTCTAGTGACGAAAGTGTCGCTGTCAGTCATACAGGGCAGTACGAGTTAATTAGCCACCCGTCCCATTATAACAATAGGCTAATAACAGCCGGGTCGGCAGTGAGTTGTTTGCAACGCTGCCGACCCATTTTTCCAAAGGTATTAAAATAATTAATTAGACATGAATGTAAATATAAAATAGCATGTCTTCCAAGCGTACTTGATGCGCATTGTTGATAATTATAATAAAGAGGCTTAATCAGTGAAAAAAAGCATAAGCAACTCCTTTATTAACACTTTGACACTTGGAGTGGTCGCGTCGGCCTGCGCCTTTAACGCCGCTGGCCAGACCGCAGAACCCAAGGAAAAAGACGTTATTAGGCTGGAAGAGGTAACTGTTACGGCGCAAAGACGCGAACAGTCGCTGCAGGATGTGCCTATCTCTATCAACGTTTTCAGTGGCGAAAAATTGGTCGAAATGAAAATTGACCGTTTTGAAGACCTGGTTTTGCAGGAGCCATCGCTAACACTGAAGGCCGGAATGAGTCCTAATGCCCTGCAGTTTGGTATGCGCGGCTTCAGTAGCCTCATCCTTGGTCAGGGTATTCAGCCAGCCGTGTCGCTGGTGGTTGACGGTGTGCCGCTGGCGATGGACTCCGAGTTCGTTATGGAGTTTGCCGACATTGAGCGAATCGAAATACTGAAAGGCCCGCAGGGGACTCTGTTCGGCGGTAATGCCGTCGGTGGCCTGATTAATCTCGTGCGCAAACGCCCACAGGATGTCTATGATGCCCGCGTTGAGCTGGATGTCTCCAGCGACGATGAGCGTATCTATCGAATTATTGCCGGCGGGCCGATCAGTGATAATGTCGCAGGCCGTATTTTTGCCTATAAAAAGGACAAGGAAGGCCATATCAAGAACATCTTTCCCGGTGCAAAGCGGGCGGGGTCTATTGACGAAAACGGTGTAGTTGCAAAGCTGTCCTTTGCAGTCAGCGATACCTTTGATGTGCTGCTTACCGGCGAATATCGCGACTTTATCAGCTACACCGGCCTTGTAACGACAATTAATGACGTTCCTGAGCGGGAGGCAGCAGTAGGTGCTCACGTTATTGCTGATCCCTTCTTGATTAACCAGAATCAGGATGCTTTCGGGGCGGTGGAAAACTGGGGCATCACTCTGGAAATGTCCTGGGAGCTGTCGGAAACCCTCAGCTTGACGGCCACCAGCAGCTATCGTGATTTGTTGAACCTGACGACCTTTGATCTGGATTCCTCTCCGGCCAGTGTGACCAACCGTCTCGATATGCCATTTGTGTTTTTCCCCGACTCCAATATCAGTAATATCGATGATGATGCCGGCGCACAAACCGCGGTTATTGACACGGATTACTGGACCCACGAGCTGAAGTTCCAGAACCTTACCGAGGACTTCGACACCGTGGTGGGGCTTTACTACCGCGACTTCCGCCAGGTTTCGCCGACCAATGTAGGTCTGTTGGTGAGAGGGGATACCGCCGCAGAGGAAGATATTCTCGGCGTGGGGTTTGCGCCACCGTTACCGACAACCTCGGCCCATTTAGCCTTGGGGATTGTCTCCGATGCTGACTTGCAGCGTGAAGAGGCGGCAATTTACGGTGACGTTACCTGGCATCTGGCAAGCAATTTCGACGTATTCGGTGGCTTACGCTATCACCGGGATAAAACCAGTTTGGGACATACCTCCCGAATTGCCATAACACCTGCTGCAGAGCCCTTTTTCAGCTCCGAGCCGGATACGGGTATTTTCAACCAAATTCTGGTGGATCAGGTGGGCGCGTTTGACAGCTCGCGCTTGACCGAGGAATGGGCTGCGCGGCTGGGCGGTTCGTGGTTTATCAATAGCAGTTCCAATATTTACGCAACCGTTTCCCGCGGGTTTATCGGCACCGGTGTAGACGCGAGTGCTGTCGCGGTGGAGGGCAAGGAATACCTCGATCCAACTACCGCGTTGTCGTTTGAATTGGGTTTTAAATCCAGCTTTATGGACAACCGGGTTGTGCTGAATGGTGCTGTTTTCCATCAGGAAAGTCAGGACGTGCAGATCTCTACTATTCCGCCCGGTGAATTCCAGGCACGAGCCAGAAATATCGGTAACCTTGAAAGCATGGGTATCGAGCTTACTCTGGGTCTTCAGGCGACGCAGAATCTGAGTCTTAACGCCTCTTTGACCGCGTTGGACACCGCGCGACGCAATATTACTGAGGCGTGTTACCACGAGCAGACTGAAGAAGAGGGCTGTAATCTGGATATTGACGATGACGGCACACCCGAAAGTCAGGATGTGGATGGCGATCCTTCAATCGGCACGCCGGATCTGGCCTATACCATCTCGGCGCGTTACGAGATTCCGCAAATAACCAACTCAACACGTGGCTTTATGGCCACCAGCTGGACCTGGACTGACGACGTGCAGTTTGATCTTGACGGCGATCCGTTGACGGTTCAGGAGTCATACGGCCTATTGGATGTTGCTATGGGTATCGAAGAAGTCGATGGCAAATACAAGCTGTCACTGTTCGGCAAAAACGTAATGGACACCTTCTTTGCTGGCTCAAAGACCTCGGGCGTAAACATTCTCGGGCGCGTAGCGATAAACACGCCCGCCCAGGCGCAGTTCTATTGGGGCATGCAGGCCATGTATAACTTCTAGGCAGAATCGTTCGCGCTATCCGTCAGGGTAGTGCGGAGCAATACATAAGAATCAAGAGAGTTTAGTAATGAAATTTATCAACCACCACACATCGAAAATTCTGGGAGCTTTGCTGTTGTCAGCAACGGCCGTAGCGTCAATCGCGGGTGTCGGGAAATCTGCCGTGGATGCTGCACCAATAGTAAGAACCACCGAAGGAATGTTGCAGGGGCAGGTCAGTAAAGGAGCCTATGAGTTCCTGGGTGTTCACTACGGCGCTTCGACAGCGGGAAAGGCGAGATTTCTTCCTCCCCAAAAGCCTGAAAAGTGGAAGGGTGTGCGTAAGGCAAACGCAAAGGGTGACCGTTGCCCACAGCCGGAAGTAAAAATGCCAGGTGAAATGGCAAGTGTATTGTCTTTTTCCGAATTGCCTATCAGCGAAGATTGTCTGGTTCTGGATTTGTGGACGCCCGCTATCGGTAAAAAGCAGCGTAATCCGGTAATGGTGTGGTTGCATGGTGGAGGGTTCTTTGTCGGTAGCGGCGGCGATGCCTATTATCACGGCGCGAACCTTGCTCGTGGAAACGATGTCGTGGTGGTGAGTCTTAATCACCGTCTGAATGCTTTTGGCTTCTTTGACCTGGGCGATAAGGCCGGTAGTCAATATGCGGGCTCAGGTAATGCCGGAATGCTGGACATTGTTCGCGCCCTTGAATGGGTGAAAGACAATATTGCCGAGTTTGGTGGTGACCCCGATAATGTAACCATCTTTGGGCAATCTGGCGGTGCAGGTAAGGTTAGTACGCTGTTGGCGATGCCTGAAGCAAAGGGGCTGTTCCACAAGGCGATTTTGCAGAGTGGCGCAAATCCGGTAAGCCGCGGTGAAGAGGTCTCCAAGGGAGTGGGTGAAAAGCTATACGCCATTCTCGGGGTAAAACCCGGTGACGTGAAAACGCTGCAAAAGTTGCCAATGGATACGCTGGTGAAGGCAGCGGCGAAAATGGGTCTGCTTCCCTTCGGCCCGTACATGGACCGCAAACACGTCACTGAAAACCCGTTCGCACCGACACCCTCGTCCTACCAGAGCGATGTGCCAATACTTCTGGGCTACACCAAGGATGAGGCCACCAATGTCTTCCTGAGTGACCCTACATGGGAAACCATGACCGATGAGCAGTTGCGAGCGCGGGTTTCGATGGTAGTACCCAAGGATAAAGTCGAGCAGGCGATTTCCTTATATCGTAAGCGGCGGCCAGATGACAAGCCCATGCATCTGTGGAGCAGTATTGTCACCGACCAAATGTTTGCGACCAACACCATTCTCGCCGCCGAGAGTAAGGCGCGCGCTGGAAAGGCACCTGTCTACATGTACAAAATTGACTGGGAAACCCCGGTACTTGGCGGGAAATTACGTTCCCCCCACGCGGTAGAGTTACCCTTTGTGTTTGATACGGTATACAGCGCAGAAGGGCTGGTGGGGGTTGGCGAAAGCCAGGAAAATATGGCCAAGGCTATGAGCCAGTCCTTTGCGGCCTTTGCCCGCAACGGCCACCCGAATACCCTCGGTCTACCTGAGTGGCCGGCATATAACCTGAAAGAGCGCGCTGTTTTGATCTACGATAATGAAATACGTATAGAGAAAGACCCCGATAGCGACGTTCGCAAATTCTGGCAGGAAATCCTTGCAGAAAAGTCTGCAGGTACTGCTGCGATAACCGATGCGTTTAACAATAAAAAATTCGATTAAATTAATCAGGGATGGAAATAGCTATGAGTAGATTAGCGGAAAAAGTCGCTGTTATTACCGGCGCTGGCGCCGGGATCGGCAGAGCATCGGCACTGCGATTCGCAGATGAAGGCGCCGCAGTTTTGGTGACCGATATCAATATAGATGCTGCGACAAAGGTCGCAGAAGAGATTGTCGCAAAGGGCGGTCGCGCCACACCGTTGAAAGTAGACGTTGGCGAGGAAGAGCAACTCAAGGGGATGGTTGAGCTCGCCGTAAAGGAATACGGCAGTATCGATGTGTTATTTAATAATGCTGTGATAAACAGTCGGGAAATGTCGGTTCGTGACCGCGACTTCCTTAGCTTCGACCCGGAAGTATTCTTTACAAAAATGCGATTTAACGCACTCTCAGGTGTGCTCGCAAGTAAGTACGCCCTGCCGTATATGCTGGAGCGGGGTAAAGGATCAATTCTGTTTACGTCATCTACCAGTTCAGTAGCGGGTGAAGTATCACAGTTTACTTATGGTGCTTCAAAAGCAGCGGTGAACTATTTTGTACAATCGCTGGCGGTGACCTACGGTAAAGATGGAATACGCTGCAACGCGATTCTCCCGGGTGTTATTCAAACTGAGTCGATGGAAATGTGGGCCAACGACGATATGAAAGCGGCTTTCATGGATATTCAGAATGTGCCCAGATTGGGCAAGCCAGAAGACATCGCGGAGATGGCGTTGTTTCTGGCATCTGACGAGTCCGCCTATGTCAATGGTCAGCTCTATCAGGTAAACGGAGGTATGACCTGTGGCACGCCGATGGTGCCGGTCGTGCGCAAGTATCTGGTATAGGGTTAGCCTTCACTGGCGATTAAAAATCCAATGTCAACGATAACAATAGAGGTGAAAAATGGGTAAAAAACAGGAAGAATTTATTCAGGAATTTTGTGATCTATGGGGCGACGGTAGCGCAGAGTCACGGCCACAGGTAGATAAAATTGTATCAATGATGTCAGAAGACGCAGAGTGGCAGCTCTGGGTTCCGGGTGGCCCGATTATCAAGGGTCGCGAGAATCTGCGTGCGGAAATCCTGCGGCAAATGACCTACGTCACCCACAATAAGTGCAATATTATCGAAATGGTGTCATCAGAGCGCATTGTAATGACAGAGCGTGCTGATGATGCAATGGTGAATGGTCGTCCACAACCACACTCCATGGTAGCGGTCTATGAACTCGACGAAGATGGACTGATTTGTTCATGGCGCGAATATCTGGATACCGCTGACCTGATGAAAAAGTCCGGGCGTAAAGCGGTAGGTGTCGCAGACAGCTAAGTCTCAGCGATGTCGAATTCAAATTTTGCGGTGTGACATGCCCTCTGGCCACCGACTCCCCAGTGGCCTTTTTTATTGACGTTTATTGTTGCAGCGAATCATGCGGGCGCGCTCGTGCTAAAGGTCAGTAAATCCAATGCCACGTAGATAGCGAAGTACAATGGCGTTGATTTCATTCTTTCTTTTGCTGCCCTTCAGTACCTTTTCACGGCCCTGAATAACAGGTAAGGCCGCGCCGTAGATTATTGAGAAGAAATCGCGGACGGCACCGTTACTATCGTCAATATCATTTGGGATCTCTGCGCTGCAGCGCTGGATATACTTCTTGACGATTTTGTAAGCCTGGTTCACCGAACGAGTATGACGCGAAGCGATTTCAGGGTGCCTGGCCAGTGCTGAATCCAGTACCTGAAATATCTGTAGTTTATCTTCGGCGGTATAGAATTCGTACAGCAGATTGCCGAGATAGTTAAATAGAAAAACAGGATCATCGCTTTGAAGGTGAGGATCCTTGACAAAGCTTTCGGTTTTACGTGAATCGCCCTCGCGAATCACCGCTTGAAAAAGCTGCTCTTTTGAACCGAAGCGATTATAAATAGTCTGGCGGGTGACGCCGGCTTCCTTCGCAATCGCCTGAATACTTGCGCCTTCAATTCCATGCATCAAAAAATGCTTGTAAGCAACGCGATACAACCCTCTCAGTGTGTCCTCACTGTCCTGCTGAAAAGGGCGACCTTTTCCGCGAGAAGAGCCTGAATCCGCTTTTGCTTCGCCTGTGCTCCTTGCCATTTTTGCGCTTTCCACCAAGTTCTGAAACTCCACTTACTGCAATGTTTGTATTAAGGAATTATCAGTTCCCGTAGCCTGACAATATAGCATTTTCTTATGCCAATGGCTAAAGGCTTTGTGTCCTTTGAACAATGACGACTATCTATAAAATTGAACAAACTCAAAGGAAATGATTAAAATATAATTTACATATGTGTAAATATAGTTTTATATAGGTATTAGAGTTCTCTTTTTTTAAAAGAATAATTTTTCACTATTACAAAAAGCGTGAAGACCAAGCCCATGTAGATTGAACATAAAACGATTTTTATTATATGGGTTGGAATATCATCGCTCGCTTCTTAAAACAGGCGTCAGGGAAGTAAATTTGCGTTGGTGGGTAGTTCGAAGATCGAACTAATGTGTAAAAGCTCCGATGTGATTAATAAGTATTTTATGTAAGCCGGCTCAAGAGAAATAGCCAGTTTTTTGCCTTTTAGCTGATTTGATCGCGCTTGACGGCCAGACGTGTTACCCCGCGTGGGTCGTCTTTTTTAATAAGCTTGAAGCGCGAGAAGACATGGTGAAGGAGTCTGGCGGGGTAGGTATCGAGTTCAGGGTGGGTAGAAGTAAGGCTATTCGGGCAATAATAAAATAATAATACAGAGATAATTAGTATGACGTTTTCCCAAAAAGCAGTTTTCCGCTTTGCTTATTCCGCTAAGGTTTTAGCATTGACTCTCTGTTGTTGCAATGTGTCGGCTGCGGAGAAAGCCACAGGTGCTAAAGTAGAAGAAATAGTGGTCACTGCGCAGAGGCGAGAGCAGTCTATTCAGGATGTGCCCATATCAATTAATGTCTTTGATGGTGAGCTATTGGTTCAGTTAAAGATCGATGCCGTATCGGATCTTGTGCTTCAGGAGCCCTCCCTGACCCTTCGTGAGGGTAACGGGCCGAACCAGGTGCTGTTTGGTATGCGCGGGTTTAGCAGTTTGGTCGAGGGTGCCGGCGTACAACCTGCGGTTGCTCTTGCTGTTGACGGTGTGCCCCTGGCGATGGACACCGAATTTACGATGGATATGTCAGATATATCGCGAGTCGAGGTGTTGAAAGGCCCTCAGGGAACGCTTTTCGGCGGTAGTGCTGTAGGCGGTTTGATTAATCTGGTGAGGCGACAGCCTACGGATGTATTTGAGGGATCTGTGGAGCTGCAACTCACTGACGATGAGGAGTTGTCGCTGACCGCGATGGCTAACGGTCCCTTGTCGGACCATGTTGATGGCCGTTTGTACGCTTACAGTCGCAAACGCGAGGGGCATATTGTCAACGTCTTTCCCGGTGGAAAAAATATCGGTGGTAACGATGAACAGGGTTTCGTTGCAAAATTACTATTCAAACCTGTAGATAATGTAGACCTGCTTCTTACCGGTGACTTCCGGGAACTGATCACCTATACCGCGCCGGTAACGATCATCAGCGACAGTGCGGAACGTACTGCGGCTGTGGGTCAGGAAGTCATCGACGATATATTCAAAATTAACCAGAACGAAGAGTCTTTTGGCAGTGTCGAAAGCTGGGGTGTCACCGCAGAGCTCAATTGGGAAATAGATGAAGGTCGTTTATTGACTTCTATTACCAGTTACCGGGACACCATTAACGACACACTTTTCGATATAGACGCGTCGCCGGCTCAGGCCAATAATCGTCTGAATATGGATTTAGTTGGCTTGACTATGTCCAATTTTAACCAGGAACCAAGTGCCGACGGTCACACTGCCCATATTGCGGTCTCTTATTTTACCCACGAGTCACGACTGACGTTCAGCGATAAGGACTATGACTGGGTGATTGGTGGCCATTACCGGGATTTTTCTCAGAGAATACCGAACGATATCGCATTATTGATACGGGGCGATTTTCTGGCCAGCCGCTCTGCAGATACTACCTTTCCAGCGATAGTTGCTGGCCCCAATGGACAGGCACCTTATTATGCTCTGGCTATAGTGTCGGATGTTGAACTGTTCCGTCAGGAGCTGGCGCTATACAGCGATATTACCTGGCATGTTAGTAATCACTTCGATGTGTTTGCGGGCTTGCGTTTACATAACGAGGAAGGGGAGCTAGAGCACTTTGATCGTCGCGTGCTAACTATCGCAGAGGAGCCCTACTTTACTTCGGAAAACAATAACGGACAGTTTAACATTCCGCTTACTGATTCAGTGCGTAACTTTACCCGTGATATTGAAATAAACGAATGGGCTGGGCGCCTCGGTACATCCTGGTTTCCCAAGGAAGCGCTTAACGTCTATGCGACCTTGTCGAGGGGGTTTATCGGTATTGGAGCAGATGTTGCGCCTCAGGCGGATTCGGTACAGCCCTTTGCCTTTCCTACCACGGCTCTGTCAGCAGAGTTTGGCTTGAAGTCCTATCTGTTTGATAAACGTCTAATGGTGAACGCGGCGGTGTTTCGCCAACAGAATAAAGACGTTCAGGTAGCGGTAAGGCCACCCGGTGAAGTTGGTGCGACGGCTCAAGCTCGAAACGCCGGCGACCTGGTTAGTCAGGGGTTGGAGTTGACGGCAGCATTGCAAGCCACGGAGGCGCTATCGCTAAATGCTTCGCTGACGGCGCTGGATACGGAGCGCGGCGGTGGCCAACTAGAGAAGTGCTATTTTGAGCAGAGCCCCGAGCAGGGCTGCAACATTGACCGCGATGGTAATGGTAATCCCGATCATCAGGATGTATCCGGCAGTAAATCAGTGGGTACACCAGATCTGTCCTACACCGTTTCCGCCCGCTACGAGCGGCTAGTGAGTAACGCGCTCAGGGGATACTTGTTGCTTAACTGGAATTGGCGGGATGAAGTCCAGTACACCCTTGAAGGTGATCCGTTGACGATTCAGAGGGCTTTTGGCTTGGCGGATGCCGTCCTGGGCATAGAGGATACCCAGGGTCGGTACGAAGCCAGTTTGTTCGCAAAAAACCTGTTTGATACCCCTTTTTTATCTGACCGCAGGTATCAATTTGGCCGTGTGTCCACCGTGAATACGCCTCGCCAGGCCCGTTTGTTTTGGGGAGCAAGATTCAAAGTCATGTTTTAGGAGGGGAGCTGGTAGAGGCATTCCGGTGGTGTTTTACCGCGACTTAAGCTCATTCAATACAAATTTAGTGTGACAAAAAGGAAGATAGTGTCTAAATTATAGGGCGATTGCCCAATAGTCATTTATTACCGTCGTCATTGTGACGACTAAAACGTTGTTAACGATAAGACTAATACGAGGCAGCAAGATGAATGCAATTTTAGAGCAGAACAATTATTTGGACGGCATGGGTGTGCCAGCCGTAGATTCGCTGGTTAGCTTGGCGCCAGCTTCTGCAAAGCTCTACGACGAACTTACTAAAGGCTTCGCGCCCGAATCAGCGGCGCTGAATTCGCCGCAGTCTTATTGGATTGCCTTTAACGCGTGGATAACCAATGAACTTTCGCGCCGCATCATGAAAACCGAGGTCAGTGATAGTGAGTTTGGCGGGTTTTTATGGGCTGCCTATGCCTCGTCATATTGGGGTGGTATGGAATTGCGGGAAAACTGGGGAATGCCGCCGGCGATGGAGAGACTCGGGATCGCACTGGAGCCTCCGTATCTGGAGACTCTCGATAACCTTGCGGCGACCTTTAATTCGAGATTATCGGTGATGGCCCAGGGCAATGACAAATGCCTCGACTATGTCGATGATCTACTCCACGAAGACCTGAACGCCGGGGCACTGTGGAACACGGCCTATAACGCAGGGTGTCAGGTAATTAAAACCGAGGACGCGCCAATAGGCCAGCGGCGTCCCCATCGTCGCCCACAGCCATCGATGGTGCGTATCAACACCCGTGACTTTATGCGTGTTGACTACGAGCTGCCTGCGCCGGAATACCTGCGTGTACTCCGCTCGGCCTTTGAGGTTGCGGTCACCTCGCAGCCAGAAACCTACGAGCAAATTATCGTGGGTAAAGACGGACAGAAAGACCTTCGGGAAATCTGGGCCGGCGGCGTTGGGTTTGGTAACACTTCCTGGGGAGATGGCGCCAATGATGCGTGGACGGACGAATATTTCGACGACACCCTGCATTGGAGCACCGTGGTGAATTTTGGCCTTGAGGCGGTAAGTTTGGCCTGTTTCGCGGCGTTGATAAACAAGGACGCAGATCTGGCGCGGCGTGCGGTAATGGGCAATGCCATGTATGCCGGTATGGCGACCGGTTGGCTGTTGGGGATGCTGAATGTCGAAGGCAGTCTTCCCGCACGTGGTTAGGTTTTTTATTAATAATTAGAAGGATAGAACAATGATGGGTATTTCGTTACCAGTCGATTTAAATCGCCACCTGCGCAAGGAGATGGTGACTAATTTTGCGATAAATTTGGTGATTAATGGCGCGATTGCTTGGTTTGCCTTTGGCGCCAGCCAGCGCGTACCGATGTGGGGTGAGCACGGCTACGGTGCCGACCTCGCCATTACCGCCTTTTTTCTGTGCTGGATTATCGGTGCCATTTTTGTGGCGATGCACCGCAGTAAAGTGCGCAAGGGCAAATTTGCGCCCCTGGCGATAACGGTGCCGGCCTGGTTGCCGCGAAATGCCCTGTTGTTTGGCCTGTTGCTTGGCATAGTCGCACTGTTGACTGTCTTCCCTATTACAGTCGGAGTGTTGTGGGTGTTCGGTCTAAGCAATATAGATTTGCTGGCCTTCAGTATTTTTAAAGGTGCCTGGGCTGGAGTGCTTGCTTGCATTGTGATTCCTCCGTCGGTGATTTTTGGTATGGCGACGGTAGACGCCGCAGCACCGGTGAGCGCCGGTTCATAATAACGATGAGGAGTGAGAGTATGGAAACCCTGCAAGCCGAAGGCATCGAGCGATTTTTACGCGCCCAATACCGCCTGTGGAACGAACAGAAGTTTGACGAAATGATCGAGCTGTTTCGCTCGGTGGCGCCAGGCAAACTCACGATTGAGTATGTTGGTCTTCCACCGCTGGATGGATGGAAGGCGCTGGACGAAATGTGTGAAGCCTACGGTGGTAAAACCCGTACCGACGTGCAGGAGCTGCTGATTAATGGCAACGAGGCCGCAGTACACGTGTTGAATCATCGGGATAAGGCCTCCGGTATTCCACCGTCACCGAGCATCGAGTTCTATCGCTTCGACAAGGGGAATCTGGAAATACGCTATTTTTACCGAGCGAATCATCCGGTGTAAGGGTAATGACTGGCAGGTGGGCGCGGTCTGATCGTACCTGCCTGCCTGCGAGTGCTATCGGCGCGGATCCTGACGCCAATTCAGGCTGGGGTCGAAGGAGTCCATCGGCCCGGGCGGTGCACTAACGACGTGAGGAATTGCTTGCACACAGGGGATAATGGTCGCGATATAGCTGGGTTCAACTTCCATATTGCCCATATTGAAAAAGCGCTCGTCGCTATTGTTGGACACACAGAAGTCGAGGGTCATACGCATTGAAGGGCGGCCTTCAATAGTGGCCACGTAGTACTGACCGGGTGCGGTTCCCTTGGGTAGCATGGTATCGCCGATCAACCAATGGTATTCAATAGTGAACAGGGGGTCGGAGCCGATATTGTCGCAGAAGCCCTGCATACGGTGGGTGATACGTGCCACGGTGCCGGCTTTGATGGGAAAAGGTTTGTCAATATCGGCAGGCGTCGGCACATAATCATGGCTTTGCTCGATTCTGTCATAGCGTACCCCCAGCACCTTTTCTGCGGTTTTGACAATCGAACGCATAAAGTTGGCAGCCATGTTTTGCGATACTTCAATTTTTCGGGCCTGTTCAGGGGGCTGGCCAAAGCCGATATATTGCAGAGGGCCGGGGGCGGCTTCACTGCAGTCCCAATTCTCATGGAGGTGAATACTTTTGACGTCAGCGCAGCCGCCCGTCAGAGCCAGCAACACGCGATTGGGGATCAGGTCGGGGTCGATGCCACCGGAATAGAAGGTCGACTGGCCTTCCTCACAAGCGGCGTTGAGCTGTTGAATAAAACTTTCCTCGCGGAATAGCTGGGCGTTTTGATAGGGCAGGGGAGTGACCACGTTTTTACCTGCGCGCAATATGGCGAGTATTTCGTCGTCGGTATGGAAGGTGCCTTCGTCGTGGGCGGTGTAGACCACACAGTCGCAGTCGAGCTGCAGCAGCGCGTCGCCGTCACAGGTTGCGATAACGCCGAGGGGGTCAATGCCGATCAGCTTTCCGGCATCGATGCCTTCCTTGGCGGGGGAATAGGCCTTGACGCCGACAACCTCAAAGGCGGGGGATTGCGACATCTCCCAAATACAAATACTGCCCATTCTGCCTGGGCCCCAGATAATGACTTTATAGGGATCGCGCATGTTATTTCCTTATTCAAATTATTGGCGTCGGGCTAGTGTAGAAAGTATTGATAGCGATGGGATCGGTTGGGGGGAATATCGTGAATATTTCGTTGTACCGCGAGTCAAATGCAATCTTCTCTGGCTGCCCAAGGTGCCCTGCATTCGTGATAACGTGAGGCCGCGCGCTCACAACAATAATATAGAGATCACAACACGATGATGGTGAAAGATGTAATCGTTGTCGGCTCGGGTGGAGCCGGCATGACAGCGGCATTAGTCGCGGCCCGCAGCGGGCTGGACGTGTTGCTACTGGAAAAAACCGAATATTTTGGGGGTACAACAGCCTTGTCTGGCGGGGGTATCTGGGTGCCTTGCAGTCCTCAGGCCAAGGCGGCGGGGATAGAAGACAGCATTGCCGAGGCCGAGAGCTATGTAACCGACGTCGTCGGCAGCGCGTTGCGGCGGGATTTACTCGACAGCTTTTTGCATAACGCGCCGGAAATGGTGCGCTTTCTCGATGATAACAGCGAGGTGAAGTTCACCCTGCAACCGGGATTCGCCGACTGGCACCCCGGCGTCAGAGGTTTTAAAGACAGTGGCCGCTTACTCTCTCCGCTGGTTTTTGACGGCCGAACGCTGGGGCCGTGGTTCCAGCGCCTGCGTCCGCCATTGACCGAATTCAATGCGCCGGGTGGCTGTATGGTGGGTATCAGCGATATGCCCCATATCGCCAATGCGCGACGTTCGCTGCGTTCCTTCGCCCATATTGTGCAACTGCTGCTTCGCTTCGGCCTCGATCGGCTGCGCTATGCCAGAGGCACAAGGCTGACAATGGGCAATGCCCTGGCCGCGAGTCTGCTTAAGTCCTGTGTCGATGCCGGTGTCGAGATGTGGTCGAATGCGCCTATGCATGAATTGCTCACCGAAACGGAAAGCGACGCCGTGGCGGTGAAAGGGGTGACCGTGCAGCGGGACGGCGCACAGTTAGAAGTGGTGGCCCGGCACGGAGTGATACTCGCCAGCGGTGGGTTTTCAGCCAACCCGGAAATGAGAAAGCGGTATATACCCTTTGCCGACCAACATGTGTCGATAGTGCCTGAGGGTAATACCGGCGATGGTATCACCCGTTCGCTGGAATTGGGTGCAGACTTCGATGGCGAAAACCTCAGCAACGCCGGGTGGGTGGTAGTCTCCGTTCACCGTGAGCCCTCGGGAAATTTGCGAAAGTTTCCTCACCTGTTTCTGGATCGGGGAAAGCCCGGATGCATCACCATTAACAAGGCCGGAGAGCGCTTCGGCAACGAATCGGTGACCAACTTTGTCGACGCGATGCACCGCTCGGGGTCTGTCCCCGCCTATCTGATTTGCGATCACCGGTTTATAAAAAAGTATGGTCTTGGCCTGGTAAGACCGGGTGGCATCGGCCTGAAAAAAATGACGGAAGAGGGTTATCTGCAAACCGCTGATACCTTGGCTCAATTGGCTGAGGCGATTAGTGTTAACAGTGAGGGGCTTGTACAAACAGTGACACGCTTTAATCACTTTGCAGAGCAGGGGCACGATGAGGACTTTCAGCGCGGTGACAATCCGTCTGATTTTGGCTTTGGCGACCTTGCCCACGGGCCTAACCCCTGTCTTGGTAAGATTCTGCAGCCCCCGTTTTATGCGGTGAAGGTGTTTCCCGGTGATTCCACTACCACTGTTGGTCTGCGGGTCGACGCGGAGGCGAGGGTGTTGGCTAAAGGGGACAGGCCGATTTCCGGTTTATATGCGGTGGGGCTGGATATGAATTCCCTATGGAGGGGGCGGGCCCCGGGCAACGGCGCCAATAATACGCTAGGGATGACCTTCGGCTATATTGCGGCGCGCAGTGCGGCGGCACAGAAAACGTAAGCATTAATATCGCTGTATCAGCATAAAAATAGAGAGAAAACCATGAATTTGACTGAATTCCGCTCGGGCTGGAAAATTTTGATTCTCGCCGTGTTCGGTATTGCTGTGAGCATTAACGCTGTGCTGCTGTATGGCTTCGGTGCGCTGGTCATACCCTTTGAGCAGGCCTTCGGTTGGGATCGAGGCAGCCAGCAAATTGCCATCTCCTTTCTTTATGGTGGTGCGGTAATTGGTTTACAGGCGGTAGGCTGGGTGAACCTCGCGCTTGGTGTGCGTCGCACCACGATGATCTCCCTGGCCTTGATGGGGCTGGGCTATCTCGCCTGTATTCCGGTATTGGGTGGCTCGATCTGGAGCTTGTATATCATGTTTGGCTTGCTGCCCATTGTCGGTATGGGCGCGCTGGCTATCACCTGGACCCAGCTAATCAATCTCTGGTACGTGGAGAACCGTGGCCTGGCTCTGGCAATTGGGCTGTCAGGAACGGGTCTGACAGCCGCGGTCATTCCCTCGGCAATTGCAATTTGTGTTGAGCGGTGGGGCTGGCAGGGGGTGTTCGGGCTGTTGGCCGCACTGAATTTTCTGCTGATTCCGCTGACGCTGTTCTGGTTTCGAGTTCCCACGGCTACTGAACCCGAGGCCGGCGCTGAGGGCGATGTTGTACCCCTATCGGGAGTGGAGTTCAAAGAGGGGATCGTGGCCCGCAAATACTGGACATGTAACATCGCCATCGCGCTGGTGGTATCGGCGGTGATGGGGATGATTACCAACAGTATCCCCATGCTGCAGAACATGGGGTTCTCCGCGACAGAGGCCGGTGCGATATTCAGTGTTTTCGGAATATCACTGGTGGGAGGGCGGCTAACAGTCGGCTTTTTTCTCGATCGCTTCTGGCCTCCCGGCGTTGCGGCGGCCAGCCTGATGTTACCGGCGGTTGGCTGCATGCTCTTTCTCATGGGCAGTGACAGCATTCCCTTGATGATGCTGGCTGTGGCGCTGGTGGGTGTGGGCGCTGGCGCTGAATTTGATATCGCGGCCTTTCTGGTGGCCAAGTTCTTTGGCATGAAGGAATACGGCCGGCTTATGGGGTTTCATCAGGGGTTGATTACTATCGCTTCGGCGGGAGCGCCGCTGTTATTTGCCACCATGTACAAGCTCACTGGCGGCTATGACGACATTCTTGTTTATTGTGTCTTTGCGACCTCTGTGGGCGGTGCCATGCTTCTCAGTCTTGGTCGGCCACCGGTATTCGGCGGTGAGAAAGTTCCCGCTTAACCGGCGTGTACTGGCGCGCTAAAACTATGGATAACAGGGTTTCGGTAACATCATGAATAAAAAGAAAGTATTTCTTCGCAGTATTGTTGGCGTGGTGGCGGCTTTTGTCGTGCTTGACTACTCCTTAACGGAAGAGCAGCCCGGCTGCAGTATGGATGAATTATCGGCAGTAGTTTCCGAAGACACGACCCTCACCAAAGTTGAGGCGAACTGGTTCCCTGTGCAGCACTGCCACGTTAAAGGCTATGTCACCACCAATGAGCCTACCCCCAATCGCGTTAACTTCCGGTTGCAACTCCCGCAGCCGGAGGTGTGGAACGGTCGTTACTACTTTATCGGTCTGGGCGGAGGTGCAGGCCGAACGCCAATACTTTCCGAGTCTCCCTATGGCTACCCGTTGGCCGCTGGTTTTGCCGTTGCAGGCACAGACACCGGGCATGAGGCTTTTATGCTCAACTGGAGCTTTCTCGCCAACGAAGCCCAGGCGATTGACCATATTCACCGCGGAGGCCATGTGTCGGCTGTGCAAACTCAGGCGATGACCAAGGCCTATTACAACACCGATTCAGTGTACCGCTATCATTCCGGTTGCTCCGGCGGTGGTCGCATGGGCGTGATGGCGGCAAATTACCACCCTGAGGACTACGATGGTCTGTTGATCGGCGCGCCGGGAATCGACACCGCCAATATTCTTAATTTTATGTGGATTGCCAAGCAGCTGGACAAACTACCTGAGAAGGAGCTCGACGAAGAAAAGCTGCTGACAATGGAGAAGTCTATACAGGCGCAATGCGATGCCACCGATGGTGTTGAAGACCAAATGGTCTGGGACCCACGCAAGTGTGACTACGACCCGGCGCAATTGGTGTGCAAACCGGGGCAAGCTGCAGAGAGCTGTTTCACTGGACTGGAGCTTGAGGTGCTTAACAGTATTCTGGAAGGGCCGCGCTTGCCGAGCGGTGAAGTACTTTACCCGGGGCTGGTGGCGACCCACCCCACCGGCTGGGTAAGCTTTCTCGAGTTTGGTGCAGGCACTATTGCCAAATCATTTTCCCAGGCCTATTTCGGTGAGGACTATGACTTTATGGCCGAGTTTGATTTTAGCGACCCCGAGGACATCAAAGCGTGGCGTAACGCTGTAGCTCGAACCGGCTACGGTGTTCGCGCCTCTGCAGACTACAGTAAAGTGGCGAACGCCGGGGCCAAGGTGGTGTTTTGGCACGGCACCGGTGACTCGGCAATCTCCTTTCGGGATCAAATCGACTATTACGAAGCGATACGTGCGCAGACTGGCAGCGATGAGGCGCTGAACCAATTCGCCCGACTATATATTGCCCCTGGTTTGTACCACTGCTTTGGTGGTCCTGGCCCCGTCGATGTTCCGGACAGGTTGTTGGAGTCACTGATCGATTGGGTAGAAAAGGGCATCGCGCCGGCTGCTGTGGTCACCCACCGTGGCGACAAAGAGCAGGTCTTCCAGGCTGAGGGAATTGCGAAATTGCTTCCGAATCCCTACAGCTATCTCGATAACCCGCCAAAGGGTACGCCGCCCAGAGAGTTTTTGTTGTGTCCCTACCCCCAGCAAGCAACTTATGTCGGGCAGGAAAATGCTTCCAAGGCGATCTACAAAGCTGAAAACTGGCAGTGTCAATAAACCACCGAGCGCCGCCATGTGGGTGGCGCTCGGTGTTTTGGCGGGTCGAATACTATGCTCAGGGCCGCTGGATAAAAATTCTCGACTCCAGCCGTCCCTCGCTCAGGGTGTATAGCTCGATGGTTTCACTGCTGATGCTGCCATCTGCCAGCACATTGCGGTGGTGGCTGGCGGATTGGTTGCCGATCTGAATACATTCAAGCACTTCGATTTTTACGCTCGCCTGGGCCTGCCACATCCCCTCCAGCATCTGCCACGGGTCGCCCGCCGCCATACCTACATATTCGATTGACAAGCCCTTGGGGGCAATTTCACGATAGCTGGCCAGGAAGCCTTCCTTGTCTCCCTTGTTCCAGCAATCGATCTGGTGGTGGAGAAAATGCGCAAGTTTATCGTCGTCGGACATGGTGCTACCTCTCTATTATTTGTCGGGCTATTGGCTGATGTCCTGCAGCAGCTCAAGGTTGGATTCGGCGCCGAGTAGGGCGCGACCGTACAAGGCCATCGACAGGCGGCTGTTCAAGGCGTTGTGGCGGCTGCCCACATTGATGTCCCGCCACAGCCGCTGCATGGCACTGCTTTGGGCGAAGCTGCCGGGGCCGGCGATATCCATCAGTTTTTCTGTGGCACTGCGCACCAGTTTCATTGCATACCCGCAGTCAGCTTGCATTTTTGCCTTCTCAAAACCCGTTAGGGCGCGTTGGGGAGAAACCTCGTCAACAAGGGCGACAGTGCGCTCGATATGCAGCCATGCCGACTCAATTTCCATTGTTGCTTCACCGAGAATACCGGCAAGAATTTCGGCGTCGGCCTGGCTGTCGTATTTCCAACCGATGATTTTGCGTTTGGCCATCGTTGAATTTACCGCCTCCTGCAAGCCCTGTGCGCCGCCGAGCATCGGCGCGAGCACCGTAAGCGGAAACAGGGGCTCAACAGGCCACAGGTCGCGGGGTTCCAGCGCGGCGCGTACAGCCGGGTCATCGCTGGTGCCGCTGCGCAATTTACTGAAAGAAAGGATTAGTTCGGGTGGAAGAACCAGCTTCTCGGCCACAACAGTGTTGCTTCCAGATGCACAAACACCGGCGACCTGCCAGGTGTTTTTGATGTTCACCTGCGCGCTGTCTTTCAGCGGCATAATGGCAAAGCCGGCGTCTACCACATTGCCGTTATTGTCGAGAATGTTAATGCCGTTCATCGCCCAGTCAGCGTGCATGCATCCAGAGGCATAGGGCCAGCTACCGGTAATTTCGTACCCTTCGGAACAGGGTGTCGCGGTGCCGGTGCGGGCCGCTACGCTGCACACCAATTCATTTCCACGCTGAAATATTCGGTCGCGGGTCGGGACGGGAAGCGACGCCGCCGATGCCGATACACTGGACAATAGACCAAATGACCAGGCTGTGGCGGGATCGGCCTTGGCCAACTCTGCGACGGTTTTCAGATGGGTCAGCAGAGTATTGCCGACACCGCCGAAACGCTTTGGGAACATCATTGTGAACAGGCCGCTTTCCTGTATTGCGGTAAACACTCTGGCGGACATTTTGCCCTGTGACTCGGCGTGTCCGGCTTCTTCGAGAAGAAGGGGCTTTAGAGCGGCAGCTGTGGCGATAGGATTCAGTGTTTGCGGCTTATTGCAGGCGTTAAGTTCGGTGTCATTCATGCTATCTACTCCGTTATTGGCGTTATTGAGAATAATCATGGCACTGATAGCGGAATATTTCACAAAGGGTGTTTGACCCGAGGCCAAACCAATTCAGGGGCTTTCGCGAGGGGCCTCGCTCTCACTGGCGGTTTGCTCGTGTTGTAGGAGCGAGTCCTGCTCGCCAAGGTGTTGGCGCAGGGTGGAATTCGCGAGGGAGCCTCGCTCCCACAGGGTTGGGGGTGGTTTGAGTGGTGGGAGCGAGCCCTGCTTGCGAAGGGTTTGCGCAGGGTGGGATTCACGAGGGAGCCTCGCTCCCACAGGGTTGGGGGTGGTTTGAATGGTAGGAGCGAGCCCTGCTCGCGAAGGGTTTGAGCAGGGTGGGATTCGCGAGGGAGCCTCGCTCCCATCGGGTTGGGGGTGGTTTGAATGGTAGGAGCGAGCCCTGCTCGCGAAGGTGTTGGCGCAGGGTGGAATTCGCGAGGGAGTCTCGCTCCCACAGGGTTGGGGGTGGTTTCAATGGTAGGAGCGAGCCCTGCTCGCGAGGGTGTTGGCGCAGGGCGAAATGCGCGAGGGAGCCTCGCTCCCACCGGGTTGGGGGGGGGTGAATGGTGGGAGCGAGCCCTGCTCGCGAAGGTGTTGGCGCAGGGAGGAGTTCGCGAGGGGGCCTCGCTCCCGCAGGGTTTTTGTCCTATGTTATAGTGTTTTCGGTGATAACATGACGGCCGTCTTCGAGGGTATTGGTGAAGGGGGGGGGGCGCCGCAGGGGTATTTCCCCGATTTTCGGGTGAGTGCATGTCGCGAAGCCGATAAACAGCGGCCTTGATAACTATAGCTATGAGAGAAACCCAATATGAAAAATCCTGCATTTGCAGCGGTCCGTGCCGCAGCGTTGGTTCCCGCTGCATCATTGAGCCTTTTGTCCATGGCGACGATGCCTGTCTTTGCGCAGAGCAGCAGCAGTGCCATGCTCGAGGAGGTCGTGGTCACGGCCCGGCGCCGGGAGGAAAGTTTGCAGGATACGCCGATCGCGGTGTCGGCGATTGGTTCGGATATGTTGGACAATCTCGGTATCAGTGATATTGAGGATGTCGAACGGCTGGCGCCGAGTTTGCAATTCTCCCAGACCAACTACAAGGCTCCGGCGGTATTTATTCGGGGCATCGGCCAGCGATCGGGCAACCCGGTGCTCGACCCCGGTGTTGGAATGTACCTGAATGGGGTATACGTACCCCGTTCTGACGCTCAGCTGCTGGACGCGGTGGATGTGGCCAGTATTCAGGTGTTGCGTGGGCCTCAGGGCACATTGTTTGGCAAGAATAATATCGGTGGCGCGATATTAGTGGATTCGAAAAAGCCCTTCACCGACACCTTTGAATTTGGTGCCAGAGTTGGTGCGGGGGATTTTGGTGACAAGAGCCTCAAACTCGATGCCAATGTTCCACTGACAGACGCCCTGGCGATGCGCCTGGCACTGAATGTCAAACGCAGTGATGGTTCAATCGAGAATGTGAGCGCCGACCAGTCCCTGTTTGATCAGGATCGTATGGCCCTGTCGTCGAGGGTGATCTGGTATGCGGACAATGATTGGGAAGTCGATATATTTGGCTTTCTAAGTCGTATTGATGAGCGGGGTTCGCCTTATAACTGTGCCTTCCAGAACGGCGACGCCATATTAACCAAGGGCTACTACCGAGGGCAGGGCGGCCCGGATCTGGAGGCCGCGTGTAACGAAAGTTCGGCACTGGCTGAGGACTTCAAGGTCAGCCAGACCGCTGAAGATGCGGTGTATGCCATCGACAACCATATGCTCGCGTTGACCCTGCGTGGTGCCCTGTGGGGACTGGATGTGGAAAGTATCACCAGTTACGCCTTGCAGGACAATATCCGCATCAGCGGCGACTCCGATGGCACCGCAATTCGCGGTGTTGCAGTGGGGCCTGATGCGGGCTATCAGGTGCTTCGCGGGGCCGGGGAATCGATTGCCGGGGCGACCCGGGATCAGTTTACCCAGGAATTCAAATTTAATGGCATGGCGTGGAATGACAACCTGACCTATACCTTCGGTGTGTTCTTTGCCCAGGAAAATCTCGATAACAGCATCGACGGCACCGAGGTGGGTGATAATGGTCTGGTCGCTGTCGGCTCTGACGCTGCGGTGAACCTGCCAGTGACTCCGCCCGATGCGATGGTGCTGCCAGTGCAGGCTAACGCGATAGCGCTGGCAGATTACGAAAACCAGACCGCAGCCGTTTTTGCCCAGGGTAGCTGGGATATGTCGGAGTCCACCCAGCTGACACTGGGATTACGCTATACCGAAGAACAACGCAGCACGGTGCAAATTCAGGGCACGCCGGACTACGAGGAATACGCCAATCGCCTGAATGCCCAGATTGGTAGCAACCCTGCAATCGTCCAGCCGGTTACCCACGCTATGGACGGCATTTATTCTCCGGTCAGCTTGCAGCAGTACTACGCTTATCGGGCACCCGAGGTGCCCTTGACCTACGCTCCAGCCCTTAAAGGCGATACGACCTTCGCCGAATTCACCCCGAATATCACAGTGAATTACGTTGCTCAGGAGGAGATGTTAGAGGCGCTGAATCTGGACAGCTTTATGGCCTATGCCACGGTAAGCAAGGGCTTTAAATCCGGCGGTCTGGATGTGCGTTCGACCCAGACTGAGTCAAATATTCAGCAGTTTGAGCCAGAAGTGGTACTTAACAAGGAGCTGGGCTTTAAGTTGGATGCCCTCGATCAGCGACTGCGCTTCAATGTGGCGGTGTTTCAGATGGATTACACCAACCTGCAGGTCGCGCTGTATGAACGGGGCTCGACGCAAACAGAGGTGGTCCAGTTTACCGGTAATGCCGGTGAAGCGGTGGTTGATGGTTTCGAATTTGAACTCACCGCGCTGCTCGGGGATTTCTCCGTTACGGCCAATGCAGGCTATACCGACGGCGACTTCGTGGAGTATGACCTGGGCACCAATACCGCCGATGGCTTTGCCATTGTCGATCGCAGCAACGAGGCCTTCCCGCAGGTTCCCCAGAACGTTCGCGGTGTGGTGCTGGCCTATGACTGGCATTCCCCTGTCGGGCTGATTGTGCCCCAGCTGCAATACTACTACTCCGACCGGATCTTTATTGGCACTGACTATCTCAGCGGTGAATACGACAACTCAACCATTGGCCAGTACGAGCTTTATAACGCGCGCCTGCGCTGGGAAATTAACGACCGCATGGGTGTGGCGGCCTATGTCGATAATCTGAAAAACGACCCCTATTTTGTCGGGGGGATCGCGGTAACGAGTGTTATCGGAGTAGCCAACCGGGTACCCGGTACACCCAGAGAGATGGGTGTCGAATTCAGCTATAAATTCCAGTAAACCGCAGTGACGTTGGCAGGCCATACCATGAAGGTTTTTTTACGCACGATTTCTCTCTCCCTGGTGATATTGCTGGGGGTGCTGGCCTGGCGCACTTACCAGTTCACGCCGCCGGAGCAGGGGGCGGTTGAACCCCTGAGCAAAGAGAGTTGGGACAGCGCCTATCTGGCCGAAGGACTGGCGGAGGCTATTCGTTATCCGACAGTATCCAACAAGGATTCGCAGCAGGTCGATCGGCAGGCCTTTGCGGATTTTCGCGCTTTTCTGACGGAGCGTTTTCCGCTGGTATTCCAGCGTATCCCTCATCAAGTTATGGCCGGCGACAGCCTGCTGTTTCGCTGGGCGGGAGATAATCGCGATGCTGCTCCGATACTGCTGCTCGCCCATCAGGATGTGGTGCCGGTCATTCCAGGTACGGAGCAGGAGTGGGCGTATCCCCCCTTTGCCGGCGTTATCGCCGAAGGCCATATTTGGGGTCGGGGCGCGGTAGACGACAAAGCCAGCGTGATGGGGATTCTGGAGGCGGTGGAGCGACTGCTCAAGGAGGGGTTTACACCACCGCGTGATATCTACCTCGCTTTCGGCCACGATGAAGAAGTGGGGGGGCGTGGCGCTGTCGCGATGGCGCAGCATATTGCCGACAGTGGGGAAAAACTCGCCTTCTTACTGGATGAAGGCGGCGTGATTGCCCGAGGGATGATGGCGGGAGTGAGCCGCCCCATTGCGCTTATCGGGCCAGGAGAAAAGGGCTATGTCAGCTTGAAGCTCACCGCTAGAGGCACCGGGGGGCACTCCTCCATGCCGCCTCAGCAGACCGCTGCAGGTATTATCGCTGCGGCGGTGAGTCGTCTTGAAAACAATCCCATGCCGGCCAGGCTGGATATGATGGCTGACCTGATCCGCTATCTCGGCGATGAAATTCCCTGGTATCAACGGGTGCTGTTTGCCAATGAATGGCTGTTCGCGCCGCTGCTCGACAGAATTCTTCGCGCGACCCCCACATTGAACGCCGGCATTCGCACCACTACAGCGGTAACGATGCTGGAGGGCAGTGTGCAGGACAACGTGCTGCCGATCACCGCCAGTGCCGTGGTGAATTTTCGAATCATTCCCGGTGAAACTGTTGAGCTGGTCACCCAGCGGGTGATCGACATTATCGACGACCCTCGAGTCAGTGTGAGTCCCTACGGTGGCTTTGGCAGCAATCCCTCCTCGGTCGCCGCGCCGGACTCCGCCGGCTTTAACGTACTGAGTGACATTGTTCGTCAGGTAAACCCGAATGTTGTGGTAACGCCGCGTTTGGTTGTCGCGGCCACCGATGCCCGTCATTTCGAGGGTGTTGCCGAGAACAGTTACCGCTTTATTGGTATAGAGCTGGGGCCGGAGGAAATCGCGGGCATTCACGGCACCAATGAGCGGGTGGCCGTAGACAGTTACCGCGATGCGGTGCAGGTGTATTACCAGCTGATAAGGCGCAGCCGGGAGCTTTAGGCATACCGGCGTAAGCGTCTCGCATCTTCCTGTCATGTCGGCGTCGCCACCGTACATGCAGGAGTCGCGCTGGTCCAGAGCGGTCCTTGCGGGATTAACGAAGTCGTGCGGTAATTTTGGCGTGGGGGCCGTTTACCTGAGTTTCCCAAGCTGTAGCTGCGTCGTCGAAGTCAAAATCGAGGTAGTCGATTTCAATATTCTGCTCCGCCGAAATTGTCAGCAGGCGGCGCCAGATTTGTTCGCGATCCGCAGGGGGGCGCTGGCCGGTGCCTACGACCGAAAGCGTGCGGAAGAGCAGGTGGGCCATGTCCAGTTGAACTTCCCGCCCGGCTCCGGTGCCAATTGTCATAATCCGTGCGCCCCAGCGTGTAGCCTTGAGGGCATTGAGCATCGGCTGTCCGCAGACCAGATCCAGTACCACGTCGTAACCTTCCCCCGCGTCGGCTTTCAGTGCTGCGGCGTCATCCTCGGTGCCGAGGGCGACAACACTGTCGCAGATGCCTCGGGCCAATAGCTTGTCCAGTGAGGACTTGTCCCTGGCCGCGGCACTGACGTGGCCAGCGCCGAGATAGCGGGCCAGTTGCAGGGCGATCTGTCCAAGGGTGCCGGTGGCACCGAGAATCAATACTTTTTCACCTGCTTGAATATTGGCAGCTTCCAGGGGCACCAATGCGCCAGTCGCCGCGATACCCATAGCAATTGCTGTGCGATCGTCGACGCCGTCGGGAACTTCCCATACCTCTTCTTCCGGCACCAGAGTTTGTTCTGCCCAGGCCCCCCAGGGCAGAACGGAGCGCTCGCCAAAGTAGACTCGCTTGCCGTCAGTGGTATGGCCGACCCCTTCGCCACGGATTACACAGGGATATTCAACACCAAGGCGATAGGCGCCCAATACGTCCCAGCCGCCGAGCCCGGCGGTGTCTACATTAATCAGAACCGCCCCCGCTTGTGGCTGGGGTGGTGCAAACTCCTGTATTTGTGGGGTTGCGCCGCGTTCGGTAATAACAGCCGCTTTCATGGAATACCTCGTAGTTTTATTGTTTGGCGAAATATATTGCCCGATAAGAGCTCTTAAATATGGCAATAGTTAAACAAAATACATCAAAATGTTCAATTAAGTGTTACAATATATTCACTTTCGAGACACTTTGCCTCTGTGCTGGTGTATATTGTGTCGATGTTCAATAGTTCTAATCGAGAGGCAGGTGTGGCAGCGAGCAGTTTAACGACAACGGTGGCCCGCAGGCGGAACAAGCGGTCTGAAAATACCATTGAGGCAATTCTGGCGGCGGCAGAGGTTGTGATTCTTGAGTCGGGTGTCGAGCGGGTATCCATACTGGATGTGTGCAATGAGGCCGGTATCTCCAGAGGCACATTTTACCGCTACTTCTCTTCCCAGGATGAACTTCTTGAGGCGTTTTCCCGCCATAAGCGTAGCCGTTTTCACCAGGCTCTCGCCGACGCAGTTGGCCCCTATGACGACCCTGATGAGCGGTTTGACGCGTTTATTCGCTATCTAGATAACTATCTGCAGGTGGGGCGCTCGCGAAAGCTGCTGATGGTGGCCCCCGACTACGCAATGGGCTGGTTCTTGCGCATATTCCATGACTCGATTTCCCGTTTTCAGTCGGATTTGACGATTGTGTTCGATGCCTGGGAGGAGCGCTCAGGGGTGGTGATTGATCGGGAGTTGGTCTGTGAACTCATCATTCGCTACATCCTCAGCGAACAACTGGTGCCTTCGAGCAAGCAGGCACGCAAGGCCTTGCCGAACAGAATCAAGCGCCTGGTGTTGGCCTTTCGAGCATAGCTTCCAGGATGGTAAAGGTTTTGGTTTGACTGTGAGTAAAACCTTCCCACTAAATTAATTGACGCTTGTCGTGGTTAAATCGTTGCCTTGAATAATTTTAACAAAATCTGGCACCGCAACCTGGGCTGAGCAGGCCCTGTGGACAGCGGTGCTGTGCAACCAGGGAAATATCATGGATCAATCATCGTACGACGTTGCCATTGTTGGTGGCGGACACAATGGCCTGGCATCGGCCTGTTATTTAGCCAAAGCGGGTAAAAAAGTTGTGGTAGTCGAAGCATTGCCCCAGGTTGGCGGCATGTGCACCTCGGGCCCACTGATACCCGAGGCCCCCAATCACACGATCAATCCCTGTGCCCTCGACCTGATGTCTCTGCGGGTGCACCCGATGATGATTGAGGAACTCGAGCTGGAGCGTCACGGCTTTGTTCAAAAGGAAATGAACCCCGGCTATGTCTACGTGCACCCCAACAAGGACACCCTGGTGTTCTTCCGTGACTACGAAAAAACCGCCGATGAAATTGCGCGTTACTCCACCAAGGACGCCGAGGCTTACCGAAAACTGATGCCAGTGGTGTTTGCCTTTGTCGATATGGCTTTGCCGCAAATGCGCGTTGACCCTGCGAGCTTTAACTTCAAGGCAAAATTGGCCTCACTGTTGGCGTTGATGAAAAACAGCGGCCGCAAAGATGAGATCATGGCGCTGGTCAGCAGCCCTGCCTACACCACAATTATGGAACGCTTTGAACATCCGGTGGTGCGCTCCGCACTGTGCTGCTTGCTGGGGGCTGCTGGGCCAATTACCAACGAGGCGACCGGAATCTACTTTGTGCTGTTGGGCTTTATCCAGAAGTTCGGCCTGGGCCGTGCTATGGGTGGTATGCAGACCATCAGCGACGCGCTGGCTTCACGGTTGCGTGAGCTGGGGGGCGATATTCTGGTGAATGAGCCAGTTGCAGAAATCGTATCGAAAAACAAAAAAGTCAGTGGCATACGCCTGAAGAGTGGCAAAACCATTAGCGCCGCTGCGGTCGTTGCATCTATCCACCCCAAGCAAGCCTTTGAAATGGTGACCGAGGGAGAAATGGACCGCGGTGCCCTGACCAAGGTACAGCTGGCGCCGGCGAACGCCCATGGTGGTTCGCCCATCAAGATTGATCTGGCGCTCAGTGGTCAGGTCAATTATCACGAGCTGGAGGAAAAGCGGGGCGACGGTCTCAGTTTGCGCAAAAGTGTCTTGCTGATTGGCACCGAAGAGGCTGTGCTCGACAACTTTAAATGCGTTGGCCGTGGTCAGGTGTCGAAGCATCCGTATATGTGGATCACCGCCCCCACGGCGATGGACCCCAGTCAGGCCCCCAAAGGCCAGGATGTGGCCTATCTCTACCCGGTAGCGATGCCGCTTGATCCTGTAGAAGGCTGGGATGCTATCCGCGAGCAGGTTGCCAACCAGGTTATTGATTGGGCGGCGGTATATATGAAAGGGCTCAAGGAGCTGGAAATTGGTCGCTGCATGGAGGTCGCACGGGACTGGGAGAAACGACTGAATCTGCATAATGGCTGTGTGATTCATATCGACACCTGCACCACCCGTTCAGGGGGCATGCGCCCTGCGGCCGGCCTTGGTGGCGACCGGCTACCGGTGGAAGGCTTGTTTCTGGGTGGGGCGGGAATCCATCCCGGCGGCGGAGTGAATGGTATGCCAGGCCGTTTGGCAGCCGCGCGGGTTAAGCGTTACCTGCCTTAACGTCTGCGGGTGATGGCGGTGCGATCAGTGCCGCCAGCACAAAATCGGCAGTAAAGCGGCGCCAGACCTGCAAGTCTTCGCAATTGCGTGTGCTGATGGTGCTCAGTGAGTCAATCAGATAGCGGTTGGTATAGGCTCCTGCCACCATCAGGCAGGTGGTCACAAACACCAGCTCCGGATTCAGGTCTGAACGAAACTCACCGCTGGCGCAGCCGCGATCAATCAGTTTTGTCATTTTTTCAGTGAGCTGCGGGCCGAGGTCAATAAAGCGGTTGGCCGGGGTAGTGTGGCTGTCATGGAAGCGAATGCCTTCGGTGGCAAGCTGTGCCATTTCCGGGTCTCGCTGGTAGGCATCGAATAAGTGTTCTATCAACACTCGCAGCCCCTCCACCGGCGGCAGGTGATCGAATTCCAGGGCGGTGAGGGCGGTCATGGTATTGTCTGAACTGACATCCAGAACACAGGCGAACAGCTGCTCCTTGCTGTTGTAGTAATGGTAGACCAGTTGTTTGGTAACTCCGGCACGCTCGGCGATTTTCTTCACATTGGCCTTTTCCAGGCCGTGTTCGGCAAACTCTGCCTTTGCCGCCCGTAATATCAACTCAATGGTCGCTGCCTTGCTTTGTTGCCTTGCGTTGGTCATGCCTTCCTTCCTGATTTACCGCTACGCGCCGCTGGTTAGACCGCGCGTCAAACACATTTTCGGAAAAAGTTTACCACTTTATCTACACTCATAGGTGTTTGATTGGCCAAGGTGATTTGCACCCGCCAGTGTTCGTGCCGGGGTATTGTCCTGGCTGAGCTTTAAATAATAATTGGATTCAAGTTATGTCTGACTCTTCCGTTCAAGATATGAACCTGGAAACAGCCTATTCGGCGGTTTCCGACCTCTATAAAGGCACCGACGTGGATATCCACGAGGCCTGTAAGCAAATGCGCGACAAGGCTCCGGTGTACGAGGGTAATTTTATCGCCCAGTTCGGGGTGCCGACCAACGCAGGTATCCATCAGGACAGCCGCCCCAACTACGCGGTGTTTCGCTACAACGATGTGATGAGTATTCTGCGGGATGCCGATACCTACACCAGCGGCTTTATCGCGCGGGGCTTTGGTGAAGCCTTCGACGGCTTGACCATTCTGGCGATGGACGGCGAGCAGCATCGCAATGTGCGTACCCTCTTACAACCCACTTTTATGCCCGCCACCGTCAACAAGTGGCGTGAGCGTATCGACGAAGTAATTCGTCGCGACTTTATTCGGCCCTTGGTGGACAAGAAAAAAGGCAATCTGATGGAGTTCGGTTTGGGCTTCCCGATCCGGATTATGTACGCCCTGATGGGTTTCCCCGAGGATGATCCCGAAAAATACCGCAAGTATGCCGCATGGGCGCTGGCAATGGTCGGTGGCAATCAGATTGACCCGGATAAATTGCAGGATGCCCGGGCGACCGCTCATCAGGCTGGCAAGGCGCTCTACGACGCGATCAATGAAATCGTTGTTGAACGCCGCGCCGGGGGCAGCGAAGGGGACGATCTGATTGGCCGCCTGCTGCGTGCCGAACATGAAGGCAGGATGCTGAACGACCACGAGGTGGTGACCTTTTGTCGCATGTTGTTACCCGCCGCCGGGGAAACCACAACCCGCACCCTGAGTACTGTGCTGGCGATGATGTTTAACACCCCGGGGCTGCTCGACCGTGTCCGCGACGACCGCTCGCTGGTCAGTCCGTTGATAAACGAAACCACCCGCTATGAGCCGGTTGCGACCTTTAAGGTGCGCGAAGTGGCCAAAGATGTGGAATTGCACGGGGTGAAAATCGAAAAGGGCTCCTTTGTGCAGTGCATGGTCACCTCGGCCAACCGCGACGAGTCGGTGTTTGAAAACCCGGATGAATTCAATATCGACCGCCGGCAGAAGCCGTCCTTCGGCTTTGGCTTTGGCCCGCATATGTGTATCGGCCAATTTGTGGCCAAGCTGGAGCTGAATTGTGCGGTGAACGCGATATTGGATCTGCTGCCGAACATTCGCCTCGACCCCGATAAGCCTGCGCCGGTGATTCAGGGCGCACAGTTGCGCGAAGCCAAGGAAGTTCACGTTATCTGGGATTAATCATGCCGAGCGGGCGGCCTGTTGCGGCGCCCGCTCCATAACAATAACGACAGGAGCAAACAATGCCCAAATTTTCGCACATCCCCAATCGCGGTGACTTTGCTTACCAGTGCCTTGTCGCACCGCAAAAGGTGAGCGGTGAAAAAATCGCCGACACCCGCGACCATTATGGTTTGAAATTTACCAAGCATATGCCCTTTGGTACTCTGCGTGATGACGAAGGCCATATGTACTCCCTTGCCCGCGCGCTGAATTCGCCGGGTAGCACGCCCAATCCCACCAAGTTTCTGTTCTTGTCCACTCGGGTTGACGGCGAAACCCTGCGCATTGACCAGGACACGATGGCCACTCGCGCCACTACCATGTTTCCGGATCGCCGCCTGGAAGGTGACACCGTGACCTGGTCCAGTCTTGAGGGTGAGGACGGTGCGCCCTGGCATCTGAGCGCCTCTGGCGATGCCTTTTCCTGGTTTGAAGAGGGCCTGCTGAATCTTGAGGGGCGGTTGCTGGGTAACGGCACCCAGTTCTATATTCCCGGTGAAGAACTAGGCACCTTCTATGTGTCGCAGCTCTACGATGTACACGGCACCCTGAATGGGCGTCCGGTAAAAGGGGTGATCTGTCTGGATCAGGTCTGGTTGCCAGAGGGCGGTGCCATTCACTATTCCAAAGACATTGTTGTCGACAACAAAATGCACGTACTGTGGTGGACCTTTGCCACGATTTATAAAGACGGCAGCTGGGACATGGGGTCCTTTATGCTGGGCCACGACAATCTGGGTTATGCGATTTTCCAGAACGATAAGGGCGAGCTGCATTGCAGCACCGATATTGAAGGCCTGGCGGTACACAAGGACGGCAGCTACTTTCTGGACACCGCTAAAATTGTTATCGACGGCAAGGTGGAGTGGGAATTCTTGCCCGACCCCCGTGGCGATATGATCGATTTCGTGGGCGGCTTCCCTATTACCGCCCAGCAGGAAGGACGCTGGCGACGCGTGGGCGACAAGCGCGAGCCGGATCACTGGATCGCCTGGGGTGAGTCTGATCGACGCAACGGCTCGGCGCGGAATGTACGGGGCAGCGACCTTAAATAAACACCGCCAGCCCTTGGCGGCGGTGGTTTACTTGACCAACACACAGGAGAGCGCAATGGCAGCTTTGACGCCAGAGACGGTTGAAAAATTTATGCACACTCAGGTGGCGTGCTGGAATGCGGGAGACAGAGAAGGCTTCTTTAACGCGTACCGAAGCATAGCGCCCAATGGCCTCCATATCGAGTATGTCGGCGCCCACAGTGGTGACGGTATGCAGATTCTTGAGGGCATGTGGGAGCAACAACGCGCTGCTATCGACATCGAAGAGGTGGCGCTGATTGTTATTGGTGACGAGGCCGTCGCCCACAACCGCAACAAGGTAAAGGGCAGCGACCTCGTGATAGAAACGATTGAGCAATATCACTTTGCGGATAACGGAACGGTCAGCGTGCGTTACTTTATTAAAAAACCGCAGGGATAGACGGCCTGCATCTACGGAGCGGGGTCAACAGAAGTCCTGCCCGTAGCAGCGCTGAAACAGGCCGTCGCCGATCAAGGCCGGACTGACAGGAAACCCCGCCTCGGCGGGGTACATTATCTCTAATATTCCGCTATTTCCTCATACATTCCCAAGCGTTTTTCGCTCCCCGGCAAGCTGTCGAGTTTCGTGACTCAGGGCACCGTGGCGCGGCCCCTGGATCATCAACAGTCACTAGAATTCGTAGCTCAGTTCCACGCCATAATTGCGCCCCGGGCCACTCACAATCCGCGATACAAAGTCAGGCCCTTGGCCAAGCACTACTGAGGTATAGCGAAACTCGTCGGTCAAGTTGCGTCCGTACAACGACAATTCCAGCCCGGAGGGCAGCGACAAACTGGTTCTCGCATTCAGGTTGCCGGTGGCGGGAAAGGTGGTTATCGGTTCCGGGTCGTAGCCCCGGTCGCGGAAGTACTTCAGGTTGCCCTGTTGGCTGGGAATGTCGTCTGCCCAGGAGTAGTCCAGCCGCGACATCCAGAGTGCACCGGCAACAAATTCCACTGTGTAGGTCGCCGACAGGGAGTAGGTCATTTCGGGTACGTCATCGAACTTTTCATCGCTTTTGTCGGTGCCATCAAAGCCCAGAAATTCGTCGTATTCCGCGCTCAGCAAGCCCAGCGAGGCGCCAAGTTCCAGGCGATCGGTAGGCAATGCTGTCAGTTCCGCTTCAAGGCCGCTGATGGTTGCCGAAGCGGCGTTACTGGTGACTGTGGCGGGAACGCCGTTGACAGCAATAAATTGAGTGCGCTGAATATCGGTGTAATCCGCAAGGAAAACCGCGATATTGGCGCGAAGCAAACGATCAAACCAGTCTGACTTCATGCCCAACTCCACCTGAGTGACGTTCTCCGGGTCGAAGGGGGCCAGGGTTTCGGGAGTCGTACCTCGCAGGTTCTGGCCGCCTGCCCGATAGCCGGTGGTGAGGGAGGCGTAAACCATCACATTGTCGTTAGGGGTGTAATCGATTCCCAGGGTGTAATTCACCTTGGAAAAGCTCTTCTCGAAGGTGCCCAGGCAACTTTCTCCGGGGTCGCGATATTCCTCGGGAATGGAGCAATTGCCGGCAGTCTCGGCGGCGACGCGCAAATCCTTGTCGTCGGTGGAGTAGCGCAGGCCCGCCGTGATACCCCAATGTTCGCCGAGGCTATAGCTGGCCTGGCCGTAGATACCCTGGCTGAGATTTTCGATATAACCCCGGCTTACCACGTGCACTGAAAGAAAGGCGTCGGTCTCGCCGAGATCGAGCACATCTTCTTCAAAGTGATAGATCCCAGCGGCCCATTGCAGGCGGTCATCCAGCGACAGGCCGGTAAATTGCAGCTCGTAGCTGATTTGCTCTCCGTGGCCGGTTTGCTTGGTGTCGACAATTTTGTTGGGGGTGCCGTCGATATCGAGCCGGTTTATCAGGTCATCGTAAGAACGAACGCTGGCGATAAACTGGGTATCGAACCAGGGCGTTTGCCAGTCGTTGGTCAAAGTCAGACTGGTGATGGCGATGCCGGTTTCAGGCAGAAACCCGGGGTCGTAGGTTGTGTCGTAGCTATTGCCGCGTACGTAGTCGTAATAGTCGGGGGCCAGCGCAAAGGTCAGGCAGCAGGCCTCGGCGCGAAGGCCGTCACCGTTGGCCAGCGCATCGATAAAACTCGCATCGCTGGGGCGCAGTGTAAACAGTGGCAGAATAGCGTTCTGGCGTTGATCGATTTTTATGTGTTGGCCGTTCAGGTCAAAGGACAGGTTGTCAGTGGCGTCCCAGCGCAGACGTGCACGGAAAAAGTCATGGTTCTTGGTGGCGTGCTGGTAGCCGTCGGTGAGGTCTTCACTATATCCCTTGGTCGACTGGGTTTGCGCAGCCAGCCGCAGCGCCAGTGTGTCGCTTATCAACGGCAGGTTGAGTACGGCGGTATATTGCTCGCTGCCGAAGGATGCCGCAGAGGCGCTTAGTGACCCGGAGAATTCGCTGGCGTCCGGAGCGTTGGAGGTGACTACAATCGCGCCGCCAGTGGTGTTGTGGCCGAAGAGCGTGCCTTGAGGGCCACGCAAGACCTGCACACTGCCAATATCGACAAAGGCGATGTTCACCCCGTGGGGACGGGCGATATAGACGCCGTCGTCGTAGAAGGCCACCGAGGTATCGAGGGTGGCAATCACCTCGTTCTGCACCTGGCCACGGATTTGAAACACCGCCGCTGTCGATTGGCCGCCTTGCTCTCGAGTGGTGATGTTGGGTACCTGGTACTGCAGGTCGACGGTGCTGAAAGTAGAAGTGTTCTTCAGGTTTTGCTCAGACAGGGCGGTGACTGCAACGGGGACATCCTGAATGCTTTCCTCTTCTTTTCGAGCAGTGACCAGCACCTCTTCGATAACGCGAGAGCGGGTCTGCGTGCCGGAGTCGGGGGATGTACCGCTGGATAGGGTTTGCGCGGCGACCCCTGACGCCAGACCACCAAGAGCGGCGGCCAATACCAGACTGCGGCGGAGAGCTTTTCTTATTAGCATGATGTACCTCGTGCAAGGTGTTGGTGAAACGACAGCTTAAAAACAGTATTTCGGACCGAAATTGGCTGCTGGAGACACTAATATACGGTGTGGAATTATGGTGTTTGTCGCTGCATTTTTCGAGTTTTTCGGTTGATCTGATTACCTTGAGCAATGACTCTTTTAATTATCGTTATTGGATGCAGGCCTTTGCTACGGGGCGCCGCAAAATGTGACTGCGTAGCCGGGGAACATGGCGGGCCGCTACCACCTATAATAGACATTAATATACATATTGTTCATATTTGTGTAAACCGAAATTAGTTCGACCTGGTGTTCCAGCATGTGAGTACATGCCGTTTTTGGTCGGCTCGCCTCTAACTGTCGTGATATAAGGTATTCAGCGCCGTTTTTCGGCCCGGTAAAGCAAGGCGTCGGACGACTTCCGGTAGCAAGGCGTCGCCCAGTAAGATGTGGGTATCCACAATTTTTTAGGTCGGTGAGGCGGGAAAATGAAAATTAATTCAACACTATTGAATTAAATGTATAGAACAAGTACTTTGGAGAAGCTTTGCCGTTAAGGCCGTGTTACCAGTAACTAGAATAAATAGAAGGGAATGACGTAATGACTGTAAATCCGTTTAGCTGCGCAGGTAAGAAGGCCTTGATTATTGGAGGGGCCAGCGGCATGGGTGCGGCAGTAGCCAGAGCCTTTCGTGCCCTTGGTGGCCACACTATTGTGATGGATATTGCCGAGATCAATTTTGATGCGGACCAGAGCATCAAGGTTAACCTGGCGGAAAGAGAAAGCGTCGATGCGGCACTGGCGGAGATCGATGGGCCGGTGGACACGGTGTTTGCCTGTGCCGGAATCGCCGGTGGGCCACCGATCATCTATGTGAATTTTATTGGCCAGCGCCACATTGTTGACACTCTTGTAGCCAATGACGGCATTGCTGCCGGTGGCTCGGTGGTGATGATCTCCTCGGTGGCGGGTATGGGGTGGATGGAGAATCTGCCGGAGCTACTGGATTTCCTTGCCTGTGACACCTGGGAGAGCGCGGCGGAGTGGATGGAGGGCCGGGAGGATAGCCACAATAACTATATGTTCAGCAAACAGGCCGTAAACGCCTATGTGGCGAATCATTCGCTGCGCTTGATGAAGCAGGGTGTGCGGATTAATGCGGTGATGCCGGGGCCAACCGATACGCCTCTGGCCCGGGCAAACGCAGACGAGTGGCTGGGTTTCGGTACCGATTTTCGTCGAGCGGCGGGTATCGATGCGCTGACGCCTGAGCAAATCGCCGGGCCGATGATGTTTCTGGCCAGCGATGCGGCGAGTGGTATTAATGGTATTAGCATTCTGGTTGATGGCGGTCATCTTAGTGCCGTTGCCAGCGGCGCTTTCCACGACCCGGCCTTAAGCGGCTTACTGTAGTTTTAGCGATTTTTGCGGCCTGTCCTGTGGTCGCGACAACAATAAGGAGTGTGACCATGACGATATGTAATGTGCCGGCGAAGTTGTTTATCAACAATGAATGGGTGGCGCCGACAAATAATGCTACCGACGAAGTGATTAACCCCGCTACCGAGGAGGTGCTCGCCCTTGCGCCGGTGGGCAGTACCGAAAATCTTGAAGACGCGATCAGCAGCGCCAGGCAGGCCTTTGATAGCGGGCCGTGGCCGCAGATGAGCATGGCTGAACGGGTCGCCGTGATGCAGAAAATGCATGACTTCTTTCAGGATAACAAGGCCCGGGTGGTTGAACTGATTGTGAAGGAGGCCGGTTCCACGCAAATGCTGGCCGATGCCATGCAATTCGATATTCCGATGAAACACGCGCGCCGCTTAATGGTCGATGCGATGCGGGTGGAGCCCTCGCTCACGCCCATTGAGATTGTGCCCATGCCTCAGGGAAAGATACTGGCGACCTCGGAAACCAGCTATATGCCGATGGGGGTTGTGGCAGCGATTACCCCCTATAACTTTCCGTTTTTCCTCAATTTGGTCAAAGTCTTTCACGCGCTGTTAATGGGCAACAGTTGTGTGCTTAAGCCGTCGCCCTTTACCCCGTTCCAGGCGTTGATTTTTGGCGAAGCGGCGCTGGCCTGTGGCCTTCCCGCCGGGGTGCTCAATATTATTACCGGCGATGTTGCGACGGGCGAGAGCCTGACCCGTGACGAGCGCATCGATATGGTGAGTTTTACCGGTTCCGACAATGTCGGCTCGCTGATTATGGCTCAGGGTGCACCGGGCTTGAAGAAAATGCACCTCGAGTTGGGGGGCAAGTCTGCGCTGATTGTGAGAGCCGATGCCGATATGCCGATGGCCCTGTATACCGCGCTGGGTAATTTCACCACTCACTGTGGACAGGGCTGTGCGCTGACAACGCGTATTTTGGTGGACAACCGGATTCGCAAGGAATTTGTCACTCAGTTGGCTGCGATGACCGCAGGACTGAAGGTGGGCGACACCAGTGATCCCACCGTGGCAATGGGGCCGCTGATCCGCGAGCAGGCCCGTCAGCGGGTAGAAAAATACGTTGATATCGGCGTGTCGGAAGGGGCGCGTTTGGTTGCGGGTGGCAAGCGCCCGGCGGGACTGGAAAAGGGCTTCTTCTACGAAGCCACACTGTTTGATGACGTAGACAATCGCTCTCGCCTGGCGCAGGAAGAAATCTTTGGTCCGGTGGGGGTCGTCATTGGCTACGACACCGACGAAGAGGCTATCGCACTGGCTAACGACTCCCGTTTTGGCCTGGGCGGCGGAATATTTTCTGCGGACGCCGGTCGCGCCTATGAAATGGCCCGGCAGATACGTACGGGCACAGTGGCCATTAATGGCGGGGCGTACACCATGCTGTCTGCCGCCCCCTTTGGCGGTATCAAACGCTCTGGCATTGGCCGCGAATACGGCGTCGATAGTCTGTTGGAGTTCGCCGAGGCCCGTTCGATCAGTTTCCACGCTGGCTAACTGGCTAAGGTAAGGCCTGTCAGCTCGCGCGCGGTGGCGTAAGCTGCCGCGCTTGGTCGCGGGCGCTGATACGGTAAACCAGTGATATTACTAAACACTATTGCTATAAATGTTCAATAATAGTAGTTTGTCGCTATAATCTACACCATATAAACATAACAGTGGTGACGACATGCCCCGATTAACTGCTATCGACAATGCCGATTTATCTCCAGCGTTTGTGGACGCTCTGGAGCGCGGGCTGAGCACGGGAGTGTTAAGCACCACATTGCCGATTCGCGTATGGGCCCATTGTCCTGAAGCCGCTGCAGCGTGGCTGAAGTTGCTCCAGGTCCTGCAGGACACCGCACAGCTGAGCGCCCGGGAACGGGAACTGGCGCGGCTCAAGATTGCGTCGATCAACCAGTGCCAACCCTGCCAACTGGCCCGCAAATCCGACACCGTGAGTGAAGCCGACATCGCCTGTTTGCAAGGAGATGTGGCGTCATTTACCGAACGGGAACGGCTGGCCGTAGAGTTTGCAGAAAAATTGGCCGTTGACCACCGGGAGTTGGACGACACTTTTTATATCGCTCTACAGCGCTGTTTTACTGCGGCGGAAATTGCCGAGCTGCATATGTATTGCGGGGTGATGCTGGCCGGAGGCAAGCTCACCTACGCGCTGAATGCCTACCCCAAAAGCGCGTGAATCGGTGGAAATGATGACATCCCCGCAGCGCCGCATATCCCATTTAATACTTGCACTGGTGGTGTGCCAGTGCGGCTTGCACGCATGTATGGCCGGCATGCGGCTGGCGCTGCCACTGAACGCACTGAGTGTGGGGGCGAGCAAGCTGAGCCTGGGGATTCTGGTGTCGTGTTTCGCGATTTTCCCCGCTCTGGCAGCCCTGCGTTTTGGTGCATACACCGACAGGGTGGGACCTCGTGGCCCCGCGTTATTGGCGGCGGGGCTGTCCCTGGCCGGAGTGATTTGCGCGTGGTGGTCATCGTCGTCGATAGAGTTGATGTGTTTGGCGGCGGGCCTGTGTGGCACGGGGTCGGGGCTGGGAATGATCGCCGTTCAGCGCGCTGCCAGCCGCGAAACCATGAGCCGCGAAGAGCGGCTGAAAGTTTTCAGTACCGTGGCACTGGCCCCCGCGTTGGGCAGCTTGATTGGCCCGATAGTGATGGGGCGGGTAATTGATGGCTGGGGTTATGGCAATGCCTACTTCACGCTGATGCTGTTTCCGCTGGCGTCGATTGTGCTGGCGTGGCTGGCGACCTCTGGCGCCAGCGCAGTTAGTTCCGTGGGCAAGGAGGGGGCGAAGCCGAACGGCGCGCTGTCATCGCTGTCGCTTTTAAAAAGCGGAGCGCTGCGTCAGGTAATGGTGCTGAACTTGCTGGTGGTGGCGAGCTGGGACCTGCACGGATTTGCCCTGCCTATATTGGGCCACGAGAAGGCCTTTAGCGCGACGGAGATCGGTAGCATCTTCGCGGCCTACGGCGCTGCTACCCTGGCAGTCCGGCTGGTGCTTCCCTTTGTCACCCGGTTTTTTACCCACCCGTTTTTGCCGGTTATCGCAATGCTGGTGCTGGCACTGATCTTTGCCAGTTACCCGCTGTTGCCCTTGTCCTGGTTAATGATGCTTGCCTCGGCGGCCTTTGGCATGGTGGTCGGCATAATACAGCCTACAATTATGGTGCTGCTGCACGACGCGGTGCCGTCCGAGCGCCACGGCCAGGCACTGGCCTTGAGGTCAATGTTCAATCAAACCGCGATTGCCGTGTTGCCACTGATGTACGGACTATTCGGGGTCTACGCCGGGGTGAACACGATGTTTTGGCTAATGGCCATACTGTTATTTGGCGGGGTTATCACCGCTATTCGATTATCGAGTCGTAAGACGATTACTGTGGAGAGCTTAGCGCGTGGATAAGAAATCATCGAGTCAACTGGAAACCTCCTTTAGCGGAGTGGCGGCCAACTACAAAGGCCAGGATGTCGATCTGTTCGAAATATATAAACAGATGCGTGCGCAAACCCCGGTAGTTGAGGGGGATTTCATGGGCAATCTCGGAGTGCCAAACATCGCCGGCCACGAAGCGGGGCGCAAGACCTACACCCTGTTTAAATATAACGACGTGATGGCGGTGCTGCGGGACGCCGACACCTATACCAGCGGCTTTATTGCAGCGGGACTTGGCGCGTTTATGGACGGTTTGATCCTGACCGGTATGGATGGCGAGCAGCACAAGAAAATGCGCACCTTGTTACACCCGGTGTTTATGCCCAAGGTCGTCAACACCTGGCGCGGCAGCAAAATGGAGCCGATTGTGCGCGAGGAGTATATGAAGCCCCTGGCCCCTGAGGGCAAGGCCAATCTGATGGACTTCGCGCTGCATTTTCCCGTTCGCTTGATCTATTCGCTGATCGGCTTTCCCGATGATGAACCCGAAAGCATTCAGCAGTACGCTTCCTGGGCACTGGATATTCTGGCGGGGCCGCAGGTCAAGCCAGAGGATGCCGCTGAGGCCAAGGCCCGGGCATTGAGTGCATCTGAATCGCTGTATAAAGCCGTGCGTGAACGAGTGGCCCAGGTGCGAGCCAAGGGCGAGCTGGGCGGTGACCTGATCAGCCGCCTGATCGAGGCAGAGTACGAGGGCAAACTTCTCGATGACCACGAAATTGCCACCTTTGTGCGCTCCTTGCTACCCGCTGCCGGGGAGACCACCACCCGTACCTTTGGCACAGCAATGACGCTGCTGCTGGAGCGGCCTGAGCTGCTGGCCCGGGTGCGTGAAGACCGCAACCTGGTGTCGTCGCTGATCGACGAGGCGGTTCGTTACGAACCGGTGGCCACCTTCAAGGTGCGTCAGGCGGCTAGAGATGTGGAAATTCGCGGCGTATCGATTCCCAAAGGATCGATGGTGCAGTGCATTGTGTCGTCGGCCAATCGCGACGAAGAGGTGTTTGAGCGGGCCGACGAATTTGATATCGACCGCAAGTCCAAGCCCTCTTTCGGTTTCGGCTTTGGTCCCCATGTTTGTATCGGCCAGTTTATCGCCAAAATCGAATTGTCGGTGGCTATTAACGGGGTGCTGGACTACATGCCGGGAATTCGCTTTGACCCCGATTACCCCGCACCGGTTATCCGCGGTGCGCAGTTGAGGGGGCCGGACAGCTTGCATGTGGTATGGGATAAATAGGCCGTAATAAAAAATATTTATTAGACATAAAATAGAAAAGTGTTTAATATAACTGCCAGACAATGACAATAAACACCGATGTCGCAGTGACGCTTCCGTCGTCACTGCAGACGAATAGTCCAAGGAGATTTCAATAATGAAATTTGAAGATGTAATTCTGGTTAGCGTAGACGATCACACTATCGAACCCCCCAACTGCTTCGGCCGTCATATGCCGGAGAAATACAAGGGCCGCGAGCCCCGCGTAGAGCAGCGCAGCGGTCGTGATGTATGGGTATTCGAAGAGCAGGCGACCGGATACATGGGACTGAATTCGGTCGTCGGTCGCCCCAAGGAAGAATTCGGTATGGAGCCGCTGGGCTACGACCATATGCGCAAGGGCACCTGGGACATCAAGTCCCGCGTTGATGATATGAACGCCAATGGGGTACTCGGCTCACTGTGCTTCCCAACCTTTCCCGGTTTTGCCGGGCAGCGTTTCCAGAATGTGGCCGACAAGGGTGTGAGCCTTGCGGCGATTCAGGCCTACAACGACTGGCATGTTGAGGAGTGGTGTAATGCCGCGCCGGGGCGGTTTATTCCGTTGATGGTTATTCCCTGGTGGGATCCCCAGGCGGCTGCGGTGGAAATCAACCGCATGGCCAAGCGCGGTGTTCATGCGCTGACCCTGTCGGACAACCCGACGGTTCACGGCTATCCCTCGATTCACAACGATCACTGGGACCCCATCTGGAAAGCCTGCTCAGACAACAATGTGGTGATCTGCTGTCACATCGGCACCGGCGCCAAGGCGGTTCACGCCTCTGACGAGTCGCCCATTGACGCCTGGATTACCTCCATGCCGATTTCTATTGCCAACTCCGCTGCGGATTGGCTGTGGGCACCGATGTGGAAAAAATATCCCAACCTGAAAATGGCCTTGTCGGAAGGTGGTATCGGCTGGATTCCTTACTTCCTTGAGCGCGCTAACTTTACCCACCACCACCATCAGGCGTGGACCAATTCCAACTTCAATGGAATGGATCCCAGCGACTTCTTTAACAAGCATATTATCTGCTGTTACATCGAAGATGCCTTCGGCCTGCAAAACCTCGACAAGATTAACGTCGATATGGTGACCTGGGAGTGTGACTACCCCCACTCGGATTGCACCTGGCCGCGTTCCGCCGATATCTTCTGGGAGCAGGCGAAACACCTGCCAGACGAAACCATTAACAAGATCTCGCATTTGAACGCCATGCGTGAATTCTCCTACAACCCCTTTGAAATTCTGGGCAAAGAGAATTGCACAGTAGGCGCGCTGCGCGCTCAAGCGACCCACGTCAGCACCGCACCGGAGCTGGGTATGGGTGGCGCTGCGCCGAAACGTGACCCGAACAAGCCGGTCACCTCAGGCGATATCAACAGCATGTTCGCGTCGGCTGACGCGCAGTCAGCCCTGTAAGGTTGCCTGCTACAAAACGTTGAAAGGCTGCGTGGGCCGGGGTGAAACCCGGCCTTCGTGTATTTGGGTTTCTATACAGCTTGTGTGGTCATCAACATGTTTATCGAGCAATTTCGCTATCATCCCATTCCTGCTGAAGCCGAGGCGCTCCGCGCAGAGGTACGCGCCTTTGTTGCCGAGCACACCGCCCATATGTCGCTGCGCCAACGCGCGGATTCATGGATGGGCTTCGACGCAGACTTCAGCCGCAAACTCGGTGAGCGCGGCTGGTTGGGCATGGCCCTGCCGCGCCGCTATGGCGGGGCCGAGGCCAGTGCCTTTTCCCGCTACGTTGTTATCGAAGAATTGCTGGCCGCCGGAGCGCCGGTATCTGCCCACTGGTTTTCCGACCGGCAGAGCGGTTTGCAGATTCTCCATCACGGCAGTGAAGCCCAGCGTGAACAATTTCTGCCGGCGATCTGTCGCGGCGAGTGTTATTTCTGTATTGGAATGAGCGAGCCGGGATCGGGTTCAGACCTGGCGTCAATCAAGTCCAAGGCGGAAAAAAACGACCAGGGTTGGCTGCTTAACGGCCAGAAAGTCTGGACCACCAACGCCCATCGCTCCCACTATATGATCGCGCTGGTTCGCTCGGGCGAGTCGGAAAGTCGCCACGGTGATATGTCGCAATTTATCGTCGATCTCACCTTGCCTGGTATCACCGTCAGGCCGATCAAGGACCTCACCGGCAGCGAGCACTTCAACGAAGTCTTTTTCGACAATGTGCAACTGCCGCCGGAAGCCCTGCTCGGTAAAGAGGGCGAAGGCTGGTCGCAGGTGACCGGAGAGTTGGCGATGGAGCGCAGCGGCCCGGAGCGCTTTCTCAGCTGTCTGATTTTGATGCAAGCCATGATTGCTGAAATCGGTGCCAATGCTGACGCCTTGCAACAGCGAGAAGTCGGTCGGCTGACCGCACGGCTGATGACCCTGCGACAGATGTCTCTCGCCGTAACGCATTTGCTGGATCAGGGTGAAAACCCGTCTGTTGCGGCCTCCTGCGTCAAGGATCTTGGCGCGGTATTTGAACAGGAACTGCCGGAAATTGCCCAGTTGCTCTGCGACGTTGAGCCGACTCAATCCGGGGGGAGCGACTTGGCGCAGGTGATGGCCTATCTCACCCAACAGGCGCCGTCGTTTTCATTGCGAGGCGGCACGCGTGAAATCCTGCGGGGTATTATCGCCCGTGGTCTTGGGCTGCGATAGCGGAAGGAGAGAGCACCGTGAGAGAACTTTTTGATAATACCATTCGCGCCATATTGGCCGATCAATTGTCGCCGGAACAGGTGATTGCAGCGGAAGGTGGGGAGTTTTCCCGAGCGCTGTGGAACAGCCTTGAAGAAAACGGTGTGCCGTTGGCGCTGGTGGCGGAAGACCACGGTGGCGTCGCTGCCAGCCTTACCGATGTCTGCGGTTTGATTATTACCTGTGGTGAATTCAGCGCACCCCTCCCCATAGTGGAGACCATGCTGGCCAACTATCTACTCGCCCGCAAGGGCTTGCCTCCGCTGAATGGCGTCGTCAGCTTTGCGGCGGGTGATGAGCTGGTGGTGAATGCGGGTGGCGTCAGTGGCAGTGTCGCCAATGTCCCCTGGGGGCGTCATGCTGACCTGATACTGGCTCCGGCGGGGCAGTCCCTGGTGGTGTTGGCGACAGGCTCAGCAAGTCGTTGTGAGGAAATGACCAATACCGCAGGCGAAGCACGGGACACCCTGTTTTTCGACGGTGCAACGCCGGAGCAGACGATTGTTCTGGATGGTCTGGCCAGCGAACTGTTGTTACTGACCGGCGCGCTGATACGCTCAGCGCAAACTACCGGCGCGATTATGCGGGTGCTGACACTGGCCAAGGATTACGCCAACGAGCGGGTGCAATTTGGCAAGCCCATTGGCCGGTTTCAGGCGGTGCAGCATCAAATGGCCTTGTTGGCAGAACAGGCGGCGATGGCCAAGGCTTCCTGCGAAGTGGCTTTTGCGCGGTCGGCGATGGAATTCCATGAAGACAGTATCACTGCCGCGAAAATCTGCGCAGCGGACGCCGCCGGTGTTGCGGCGAGTGTCAGCCATGGCGTTCACGGTGCCATTGGTTTCACCCATGAGTACACCCTGCATATTTCCACTCGCCGTTTGTGGTCCTGGCGCAGTGAGTTCGGTTCGGCGACGTATTGGTGCCGCCGCCTTGGCGACAAGGTATGCAAGAGTGGGGCGGAGCAGTTCTGGCCGGGTGTTGTCGAAGGGGGCTTCCCGTCGCCGGTGTAGTGCCGCGCTATTCAGTAACAGGCCCGCCGGGTCTGTTACTGACAGGCTTCAGTTCGGTGGAGACAGCTCGTTGCTGTCGCTGGTGTCGATCAAAAACTGCTTGAACACTTCTATACATTCGTCCTGACCCCCGTCCTTCCAGATCAGTCCAACCTCCATTGGCGGCACCGGATCGAGTACCGGGACGCAGTCGATGCGCCGACCTTCCAGTGACCAGGGGCGAAATACCATGTCGGAAAGTATGGTGACACCAAACCCATGACCAATCAGCCCGCGCAGGGCCTCCATCGAACTGGTGCGAAATGCGATGTCCGGTGACAGTCCTGCGGCGGTTTTCCAGTAGCGCGCAGTGGAAACTTCGCCCTCATCGACGGTGATCTGGATATAGGGGTGCTCGCGAATATCGGCAAGGGAGGCACTGCCCTGATTGAGCAGCGGGTGGCCTGCAGCGGCCCACAGTTGGCGACGGGAGCGGATCAACACGCTGTGCTGAAAGTGCTCGCGCAGCTGGCTATTGGACAGAATTACCAATCCAAGGTCGATGCTGCCCTGTTCCAGCGACGACTCGATTTGCTCGCGATCAAGATCAAGCAGATCAAATTCCACCATTGGGTGGCGGGTGCGGAACCGCCCCATCAACGACGGTAGAAAATAGCCGAGCAGCGTATAGGAGGCCGCGAGACGAATCCTGCCACGCAGATCCTGTGCATTGCTCACCGGGTCGGCAACCGCATCTTCAAGTGCGTCGAGAATATGGCGAATACGAAGGAAAAAACGGTTTCCCTCTGCGGTGAGGGTCACGCCCTGGGCCTGGCGAAGAAACAGGCGGGTTTGCAGGGTTTCCTCGAGATTGAGAATCGCGGTGGTAATGGTCGATTGAGACACGTGCAGGCGGGTGGCGGCGACCGACAACCGGCCGCTCTCCGCTGCGGCGGCAAAATAGCGCAGTTGTTTTAGCGATATATTCTGAAGACCGATCATAGCTCAGTCGCCCGGAGAAGGAGTGATCGGCGCTGCCGCGAGTCGGCAGCGCCGTAGCGGCTTACTTGCCGAACAGTTCCGGGTAGACCACGTCGGGGGCCTGTACGCTGGGGCCGACTATAGGGCCGACAATTTCATGTCCCCAGGTACTCATCGACTCAGGGTTGAGTTCAAAGGGGTCGCCTTCCCAGGGCTCCAGCTCGGTGATGGTCTCGAAGGCAAAGCCGGAGGGGTTAAAGTGGTAGAACGACATGTGGGGATCCTGGGTGTGCTGACCCAGGGTCATCATCATTGGCATCTCATGCTTTTTTACCAGGTCGTAGGTTTCGCCAACATCACGTACGCTCTCTACGAATAGGCCAACGTGCTGCACCCCCATGCGTCCAGGGGCGATGCCATAGGCAATGTCATGACTGGTCTGGTGGTTGCTTTTCGTGCGCCAGAAGCTGGTTTTGCCCTTGCCCGCACCCCAGCCGTACCACTGGAACTGCATCACTTCGCGCAGGAAATGATCCAGTTCCGGACTTTCCTGGGGGGCCATCAATACCACGTGGCCCGCACCGCGATCGCCACAGACGAAACCGCCGTGGGGACGACCCGGGTTGAAGGAGCGCGGGCTCCACTTCTGGGCATAAAAGATTTCGTACTGATAGCCGACCGGGTCGCGGAAGCGAATCAATTCCTTCACTCCGCGGGTTTCACAAAGGGTGGCGTCGCCAATGGTAAATTCTATACCGTGGCTTTCCAGGTGTTTCAATGCGTCGAGATACGCCAGACGATTCCGCGCTTCCCAGCCGATGTAGCTGATGCGGTCGATCTTGCCGGGGTGAAGGGCGATGCGGTGACGACGGTCGTCCAGTTTGAAATACAGTGACTCGGGGTCGGACTCCGGGTTTTTGCCAAGCTGAAAACCCATCACCTCGGGACCGTAATGGCGCCACTCGTCCATTTTGGCGGTTTCAAAGCCCAGGTAGCCAATGCCAATTAAATCCATGATTCTCTCCTGACGATATTATTGTGAGATGCGCTCAGGTCGCCAGCATGCCGCCGTCAACAACAAAGTCTGAGCCGGTAAGAAATGACGCCTGATCCGAGGCCAAATAGAGAGCCATCGAAATAACGTCCGAGGGCTCGCCGAGGCGATCGAGCAATACGCCGCTGAGCAATTGTTCCTTTACCGCCGTGTTGGCAATAAAAGGTGCTGTGCCGGGAGTCTTGATAAAACCGGGGCTGATACTCACAGCCCTGATCCCCCTTTTAGCGCCCTCGGCGGCCAGCTGTCTGGTCATGGCCACGATCGCACCTTTGGTGGCGCTGTGGGCGACTTTGCCTGTCGCAGTGGTACCCCGCCATGCCGCCGTCGAACCCATGTTGATTATCACTCCCCCGCGGGGGATATGGGGCCAGGCAAACTTGGTGGAAAAGAACACGTTGTCGAGCTCGTTGCGGGTGGTGAAGTACCAGTCGTCTACAGAATAGTCTTCGAGGTTGCCAAACCGGGCCGCAGACGCATTGTTAAACAGTATGTCTATGCGGCCAAATCTCGCTACGGCATCGTCGATCCACTGAGCGGCCTGTTCGGGATCGCCAAGATCGACGCTGCCGCTGCCGTGGAGGGTGAGTCCGTCGGCGGCAAGGGCATCAACGGTGGCCTGTTGATTTTCGGCAGAGAGGTCGCAGCCGAAAACAACCGCCCCTTGCTCGGCGAAGCGGCGCGCGGCTTCCGAGCCGATGCCACCGCCACTGCCACTGATTAAAACAACCTTGTCTTGCAGGCTTTTCATTATTGTTTGCCCTTTAAGTTAAACAGATTTAGCTATTTTATCTCTTCTAGTCGATCAGGGTGACTTTGAGAACTTCCGCCGGACAGCACTCTGCGCCTTCTATAGCAGATTCTACGAGATCCCCGGAGACGGTATCGGTGGCGAGATAAACGATGCCGTTATCGTCTAGCTTGTAGATTTCCGGGCACATGGACGCGCACAGGCCGTAACCGCAGCAGTTGGGAATGTCTGCGGTAATTTTGTACGTACTTTTACTGATGTTCGCGGCATTTGACATGATTTTTTCTACTCCGAAATGGTCCTGGCTGCTTTTTCAGCCACTTTTTTATTGTTTAACACCGAAATTATTTTACACACAAATTAAAAATATGTCACTATTAGCTCATGCCCGAATGTTTGGGTATGGCAATCGAAGGCTGGCGCCATGCCAGTTTCGATGGTTCGGTGATGAAAACATAATAAATGGATTGTCCGTACTGAATTGCGTCGGCGTGCCCCAGGTTTTATGTCGACTGGTTGCTCCTAACGTTAGCACATTGTTGCCAGTCAACTATGCTACAAGAGCGATGAGTCCCGTCACTGCATCTAAAAAAAATAACCAGAGAGGATAGAAAATGGTATCCGTAACCAAGCGATCCAAGGTGTTCTATACGTCAGCCCTGAGCGCCGGCATTCTCGCAGCGTCCGGCTTGGCCTATGCGCAATCACCCGCGGAGACAACTAAAAAAGAGAGCCTGACTCTCGAAGAGGTGTTGGTTAGCGCTCGTCGCAGTGAAGAGGGCGCGCAGAATGTACCGGTCACGGTCGACGTTCTTGACACCGATGGCCTTCGCGAGGCGACCATTGTCAGCACCACAGACCTGCAACAAAATGTTCCCGGTATTTTTCTTGGTGGTAGCGGCGGCCCGCAGAATCCGCTGTATGTTATCCGCGGACAATCCAAGGGTTTGATCGGCACCACTTCTCCCGCGGTGGTCAGTTATTATGCCGAGGTGCCGCAACCTTCCTGGGGGAGTGCGGTGCCCCAGTACGATATGGCAAATATTCAGGTATTGAAGGGGCCGCAGGGCACCCTCTTTGGCCGCAATACTACTGGCGGCGCTATCCTCTATTCTCCCGCTGCGCCGGAGCACGAGTTTTCCGGTTTCATTAATGGCACGCTGGGACGTCACAAGCAAACCCGCTTGCAGGGTGCGGTGAACATTCCTCTGATTAAAGATCAGCTTGCCGCAAGGGTGGCAGCGGATTTCCACAAACGCGATGGCTACGTCAAGAATATCGGCGAGGGGGATGATCTCGAAGCCATTGATACCGAGTCCTTCCGTATTTCACTGCTGGCGGACTACGGCGCACTGCGCAACACGTTTATCTACGACAGCTTCTCCAGCGACAACGACGGTTTTAATATTCATCCGCAAACCGTTTATGAGCCATCTGCACTGAACCAGCTGGGTATCGCGGAGGAGGTCAAGGCCGATGTGGAGCGCCTGAAAGCGCTTGGGCCCCTCGTTAACGATTCCGCCTTTGATCAGCATGAGCGCAACGACCGTATCACGATTGTTAATCGCACTGAGTTTGACTTCAATGACAACGTCAGCCTGTTGAACCTGTTTGGTTATCAGGAAACCGATCTGGATTACGCGCCGAATATAGACGGTCTCGGGCTATATAAGAGCCCGGCAGTGGAGCAGGGGCTGATGCTCGCCTTCGGTCCGGCTTACCAGGATTCGCGTACCTCTATCGTGAAGGCGCGTTTGATTGACAAAACCAAGCAATTGAGCAACGAGCTGCAGCTGCGCGGCACCGCCTTTGACAGCCGCATGGAGTGGTTGCTGGGCGCCTTTTATTTGAAGAATGAGCCGGATGAAATCGGCCAGATCAACGGTACAACTGTGGCGCAGACCCAGTACGAAACCTCGATTCCCGGAATGGAAGTGGGCTATACCAACGGTGGTGCCCAGCATTTCTTCCTCACCGACGAATCCCGCGCGCTGTTCGCCCGTACTGAATACGATCTGTCTGAAACCCTTGCTGTCGAAGTTGGCGTGCGCTACACCGAAGACGAGTTTGAACTGTGTTTGGGTTCCGACACCAAGCCCCAGTGGTTGGGTTCTGATCCCACCTACTTTGACGAGGCGGCCTGTCGTCGCGGTGATACCGACGTCATCGTGAATTCGGCTGTGGTGACTGAAAGCTCGGAAGCGCTGACCTGGACGCTGGGCTTGAATTGGCAGGCGACTGACGACGTCTTCGCCTATGGTGTCCTGCGTCACGGCTACCGTGCCGGTGGCGCCAACGGCCCCATCTTCAGTGGTGATCTGGCCAGCTACCAGACCTTTAAGCCGGAAGAGGTCGATGACCTGGAGCTGGGGGTTAAAGCTGACTGGAATATCAATGAGATTCCCGTGCGGACCAATCTGTCTTACTTCTATGGCAAGTACGAAAATGCCCAGGCTGACCTTGCCGGTGGTGTGACAACTGCGCGCAACTGTACCCCCACGGGTTCGGCGCAGCCCGGGGTTGACCCAGATGGTGACTGCTCAAGCAGCAATGATCCTACCGGCGGCGCGATTGTGTTTAACATTGGTGATACCAGTGTTAAAGGCGTCGATATGGAAGTGACGGCGCGCTTTACCCAGAGTCTGACGGTCAGTGTGAACGCTACCGTTCAGGACGCGGATATCGACAAAATCTACGACCAGCCCAATGCCTACATTGACGCCAAGGTCAGCAGTGCGATTCCCTTCCTGTACTTCACCAATTCGGTGGTTCAGGCCAACGTAAACTACAGCATCCCGATGGGTAAAACTGCTGAAGAGCTGTCGTTGAACATGAATTACTACAAGACTTCTGCGGCGGACAAGGGTGATACCGATATTCCCGCCTACGATCTGGTGAATGTGCGCGCGGACCTCTACAACATCGCCGCGGCAAATGTCGATGTCGGGGTGTTTGTTAATAATGTGTTCGACGAGGAGTACGCGATTTCGTCGTCGATCTCCAGTCGCGCACTGGGTCTGGATTCCTTTGTGTTTGGTCCGCCACGTCTGTTCGGTGTTGACGTGCGCTACAACTTTTAAGTGATGGTGTAGTCCCCAAGCTTAACCGCCGGCCGAAAACCGGCGGTTTTTTTTGGTTCGTTGGCGGTGTTGACTCGCACAAAGGCGAAGCGAGTGGACGGCGGCGAACCGCACAGCCTTAAAGGAATTGCTATGGAACAGGATATTGATTACGCCGCGATGGAGGAAAAATTGCGCGCGCGAATAGAGGCATTACTCGATGGTCGAGTGGTGACCATGGAACGCCAGGTGCGCTGGCGTCCGTCGTGGTTTGCCGATGTTGAAACCGCTGCTGGTATGAAAAAGGTGTATGTTCGCGGCGATCGCCAGAGCGATGTGGTGCCTTTTCCCGAACTGAAGCGCGAGGCAGATATTTTACGGGTGCTCGGCGAGCAGGGGATTCCAGCCCCTGAGATCTACGGGATGTGTGACGATCCCGTCGCGATTATTATGGAGGCGTCCCCCGGTACGCGGGATGTGATCAACGCACGCTCGGACGAGGAACGCCGCAGCGTTGCCCGGCAATATATTGAATCGCTGGTGAAAATGCATCGCCTGCCCCTGGCGCCCTTTGAGGAGATTGGTATTGAAGCGCCAGAGGGGGCGGAAGAAATCGCATTGGCCGGCGTGAAAGCCTATATGCCGCTCTACCAAAAAAACAAGGTCAGCCCCGAACCCCTGATCGAATTTTCGCTGAAGTGGTTGCGTGATAACGTTCCTCAGCAGCGTACCCGTGCCAGCTTTGTCGCCTTTGATGCAGGACAGTTTCTGTTCAGCGAGGGGCAGATTACCGCACTCTACGACTTCGAATTCGCCATGATCGGCGATGCCATGACCGATATTGCGACAATGGCGATGCGCCATTCCTATGAGCCAACCGGTGACGCTATCTCATCGCTGATTGCCCACTACGAAGCCGTGTCCGGGGAGCCGGTAGATACCGCCGTGGTGCGCTATCACCACGCGGTGTTCGCCACCGTCGCCTGTATGCAGTTTGCCGGCGCGATCAAAAACCCCAAACCGGGTGATCCCCACGATGTGTATATGGAATGGGATATCGCCCTGCGCAAAACCCTGATTAACGCGCTGTCAAAAAATCTGGGTGTGGCCTTAACCGAGCCGCAAGCCCTCACGACGGTAGAGAATAAAACCAGTGCACTTAATACCATGCTGCTCGACAGCGGGCGGCAGCTCCCTGCGGATACTCCCCTGCAACAGGCTGCGGTGTCAGCTCATCAGCGCCTGCTGGAATACAACGAAGCGATGCAGCGCTGTGGCGGCGAACTGGATATGTGGGCTGAACAGGAGGCGCGAGCCTTTGTCGGGGAATGTGGCTCACCCGGGGAGCTGGATGAGAAGCTGGAGGGCTATGTGCAGCAGGCGGGACCAGAGGATTACGGCCCCTTACTGCAGTACTTCTCAAGGCAGCTCGCTCGGCGGATGCAGGCCACTGCAAACATTGCTATTGGTGTTTCAGCCCAACATATTCAGGATGATATTCTGGATTGATTTACCGGGGTGGCGGTGACCCGCAGGGGGCGCCGCCGTACTTCAGGGGCAGTGTTCAGGTGCGCGTTGTTCAGGTATTAGTCTTCGCCAACATAGGGGGCGGTGTGGGCCCAGCGCTCTACCAGTTCCTCCCGTCGCCTGGCGCCGAGGCCCGCCTGTTCTTCCTCGTCGGCGGGGTGGACGAAGGTGGGGCCATTGGGTAGCTCGCGCAGAGCGATACTGACAACAGTTTCCGCCGGGTAGACACCGGGTATCGTCGGCTGATCCCATCCGTCGATATTGGATGTCTGCATCTGCTTGCGCAGGGTCGGTGTATCCACCACCATAATCAGAAAGTTCAGCACATCGACATTTTTATCCTGCAGCTCCATCCACAGTGATTCACCGAAGTTCAGCATAAAACCTTTGGTGGCGGTGTACATTGCGTATTTCTTATTGCCACCCAGTGCGGCGTGAGACCCCATTAACAAGATGCCGCCGCGGCCGCGATTTACCAGTTGTTGACCGACGTGGTGGCTTATTTCCATCAGGCTGGATGCCCCCAGCGCCAGCAGGTTTTGCCAGTCCTGCAAGGGGGCGTTGAGGAAGGTGCTGGCGTAGGCGGGTGCGCCTGCGTTGTAGACCAGCAGCCCGATATCCAGGCCGTCGAGCTGTTGGCAAACTCCGGCAGGGCCGTCCGGGCTGCTTAGGTCAGTGGCAATAACTTTGCTTTCGACACCGTACTGGCCGGCCAGTTGCTCAGCGAGTTCGGCCATGGCGCTGGCATTGCGTGCGATGAGTACGCAGTTCAGCCCCTTGGCCGCAAGCTGGTGGGCGCAGGCGGCGCCGGTGCCGTGGGAGGCGCCTACAATTAATGCCCAAGGGCCGTACTTGTCCTTGAATTGCTGGTCAGTTTGCATGGTTTGTTCCTTGTTATTGTGTGGTGTAAACCGAGGCATTCAGGCTCAGTCTTTAACCAGCAGCAGACTGCTGGCGAGGGGGCCGCCCCCTGCCGCCGTCACGGCGACATTCTGGTTGGCAAGCTGCCGCGGGCCGCTGCGTCCCCAGAGCTGTTCGCAGGCTTCAACCACATAGCCCAGGCCGTGAGTTCTGCCCCCGGAGAGTTGCCCACCGTTGGTATTGATCGGCATTTCACCGCTGCGGGATATCCGCGTGCCGCCATCGACAAAGGCACCGCTTTCGCCCCGTGGACACAGCCCCAGAGCCTCCATCCAAATCAGCGCAAAAATTGAAAAGCCATCGTAAAGCTGGGCATTGTCGATGTCTTTGGGTTGCAGGTCGGTGCGCTGCCACATCATGTCAGCCGCGTCGATTGCCGCCATGCCCGTCAGGTCGATTTGATCCCAGCTCCAGGCCTGTTTCAGCGCCGAGCCGATGGCGTCTATGCGAATAGGCGGGTTGCGCAGATCTTTGGCGATATCCTTGCGGGACAAAATAATGGCAATTGAGTTGTCGCAGTGGACATCGCAGTCAAACAGGCGCAGTGGCGAGGAAATCATTCGTGAGGACAGATACTGGTCCATCGTCAATGGCGTGCGGAACACGGCATTGGGGTTCAGCTCGGCATTGCTGCGGCAGGTGAGGGCGATTTGCGCCAATTGCTCTTCGGTGGTGCCATATTCATGGAAGTGGCGCTGGGCGTACATTGCGGCAAGGTTAATTGCTGAGCGAACATTGAAGGGGGTATACCACTGCCAGAAGAAGCTGCTATCGCGGCCCACGGTTTTATTGTTCAAGGCCGAGGCGGTTTTATCGGTTTGACGACGGCTGGATTCGGTGATTGTGCGAAACACCAGCACGTGATCGCACAGGCCGGTGGCAATCGCCATGGCGCCATTAATAACCCCGGCCAGTGGGCCGGGGGCCTCGTAGCCCGCGCCAAACCAGTTGACCTTCAAACCGAGGGTAGAAATCAGCGCGTTGGGGCCGATGGGAGAAAAGGCGTCGCCGTTATTGTTGTCTCCGGGCCAGCAGGCGACACCGTCAATATCGTCCTTGGTCAAGCCGGCATCGGCCAGCGCCTTGAAGCAGGCGTCGGAGGTCAGCTGCATAGCAGTTTTCGTTGATGGCCGACCGACTTCGGATTGGCCTACACCGGTAATAGCGACATTCTTCTCGCCGTAATGGGTTGTTTTCATACCACCACCTCAAACTGGGGAATCCACACGTCCTCGACCTGAACAAAACCGACCTTAACGGCCTGGTCGATGGCGACTGAGTCGGGGTCTGTCCCCACAATATTGCTGACCAACCGCAACCCGGATTGTTCTTCAAGCTCGACAATGGCGATGACGTAGGGCACCTCCAGGTCTTTTGCCCAGGGCTGGTAGTTCACGGTATAGCTGACAATATGACCCCTTCCCGAGACAGCCCTGGCTTCGACCTGGCTGCCGTTGCAACGCTGGCAGATGGCGGCGGGGGGGTGAAAGTATTGGCTACAGTCGTTGCAGAAGTGGATCAGCAGCTGCTGATGTTCGCCACCTTGCCAAAATTGACAGTTGTCGTCGTTGAGTGCGGGGAGCTTTCTGCTCATAGGATTTGCCTTTGTACAGCGGTTAACGATGATTTTTTTACTTATAGTCAAATGATCCGTGGATCAAGTATGTAGACAGAATATACAAATATGTTTAGTATTTTCCAAGATAAATTCATAAAAACTGATTTCTGGCGTTTTCAGCAAGGCGTTAAAACAATGAAAACCCGCGATTTCACGGCCTTTGCCGTCGTTATTGCACACCGCTGAAAATACCGACCTGTACTCAGGAGTATTATGTGCGTTTAGTAACCTTTATCGACAGCGATGGTCGCCCCCGTGCCGGTGCCTTCATCGACAATGACCAGGCAGTAGTCGATCTGCAAGGCGCATCGCTGGCCGTGTCGCAGAAAGAGCATATGGCCTTTACCAGTGTGCTTGCCTTGCTCGAAGCCGGCGACGACGCCCTGAATCAGGCGAAAGCCCTGGTGGCCAAGGCGCCGTCAGCTGCGGTATTGCAGCGCAGCAACGTGAAATTGTTGGCGCCGATTCAGCCGCCGCCGCAAATTCGCGATTGCTCCTGTTTTGAACTGCACCTTCAACAGTGCTACGAATCGGCCCGTCGCGCCAAGGCATCCCGCGCGGCAGATCCGGAGGCCGCGCTGCGCGACATGGACACCAGTGAAGACGATCGCGTGCTGGAAACCTTTAATCGCCAGCCAATCTATTACAAGGCCAACCGCTTTGCGGTGATCGGCCCCGATGAGCCGGTGATCTGGCCCTCCTACAGCCGGTTGATGGACTTTGAACTGGAGTTGGCCTGTTACATTGGCAAGGGTGGCAAGAATATTAGCCGGGATCAGGCCCGCGCCCATATCGCCGGCTTTACTATCTTCAACGATATGAGTGCCCGGGACGCCCAGGGGCGGGAAATGCCCGGCAAGCTGGGCCCCGCAAAGGGCAAGGATTTCGACACCGGTAACGTGATGGGGCCTTGCCTGGTCACCGCTGACGAAATAGAAGATCCCTATAACCTGACCATGGTCGCCCGGGTCAATGGCGAGGAATGGGGGCGGGGCAGCACTGCGGATATGCGCTGGCAGTTTGAAGATCTGATTGAGCACATTTCCCGCGACGAAACCCTCTACACTGGAGAAGTACTGGGTTCGGGTACCGTCGGTAACGGCTGTGGTCTTGAGCACCTTCGCTACCTCAAGCCCAACGATGTGGTTGAGCTGGAAATTGAGCAAATTGGCATATTGGCCAGCCAAATTATCAAGGCTGAATGAATAAAGAATAACGTTCGTTATGTTGAATAGCGACTGATGGTTTCAAAAGGAGAGTAACAATGAGCGGCAACAATAATAGAAGATTGGCTGACGGATCGACGATTGCAGACCTCATTGATCTGGATCGCCGTGAAGTGCAACTGCGCACACTGTCTGATCGGGAGATTTACGAGTGGGAGCAGGAGAAAATTTTCGGCAAAACCTGGCTGTTGCTGGGCCACGAGTCGGAGATTCCCAACGACGGTGATTTTGTGCAGCGTTTTATGGGTGACGACTCGGTGATTGTGGCCCGCCACAAGGGCGAGGTGTTTGTGTCACTCAACGTCTGCCCTCACCGGGGGATGAAAATTACCACCCAGGACGCCGGTACTGCGTCAATCCACAAATGCATTTATCACGGCTGGGCCTTCCGTGGAAACGGCGATTTCCTCGGTTCGCCGGTTGCTGACCAGTGTATGCACGGCACCATCAGCACCAAGGAAGAGCTGGCCCTTAAACAGGCGCGGGTAACGCTCTACGGTGGTTTGATTTTTGCCACCTGGAATATCGATGGTCCCTCCTTTGAAGACTTCCTGGGCGATGCCAAATGGTATTACGACATGCTGTTTTGCCGTTCAGACAAGGGTATGGAAGTGGCCGGGCCGCCGCAGCGCTTTGTGGTGCGGGCTAACTGGAAGGCCGCGGGTGAGCAATCTGCCGCCGATGGCTTCCACACCCTGACCTTGCACCGTTGGTTGGGCGAGGTGGGTAACTACAAAAAAGACGATGGCGAAAGCGGCGACCTGACGCCTGAGATGTTCGGTGCCGAGGTCAGTTCGCCCCACGGTCACGCCCTGCGTTGTATCGACCTGAACCGCAAGATCCGCCGTCTGACCGGCAAAGACCCGGAAGAGTTGTCGACAGAAGAGAAGCTGCGTGTATTGCCGCCACCGGGAATGACCGGCGAGGCCTTTGAGCAGCTCAAGCGCAACCTGTCGCCGGAGCAGCTGGAAGTGATGGCGTGGATGCCGCCGCAGGTGGGCGGTATGTTCCCCAATGTGCTGTTCGGTTATGTCTACATTCCCCAGGCCGACGGCTCGGTAGTGGGCTCGATGACCCTGCACGCTTACGTGCCCAAAGGCCCGGACAAGCTGGAATTCACCAACTGGATTTTCGTCGAAAAAGACACGCCACCAGAGCTTCGCGAAAAAATGGTCATGCAGACGATTCAGCTGTTTGGCACCTCGGGCATGGTTGAGCAGGACGATTCCGACACCTGGCCCCATATGACCCTGACCGCCAAAGGTCCCCAGGGGCGCTTTTCTACCATGAAATACCAAGCGATGTACGAAACCGGCAAGCCCGAGGGTTGGCCGGGACCGGGTATCGTCAACGAAGGCTTTACCAAGGATGACACTCAGTGGCACTGGTGGAAGTACTGGTACGACCTGATGACTGCCGAAGATTGAGATTGCGCTAATTTTAAAAAGAATTGAAAACAGGTGAAATCATGACTAGTGAAAACGCATCCGTAGATTTTTTCGAGCAGTGCGGCGACGAACTTGCCATTGGCAGCGAAATCTACAACAAAGTGCTGGGCTTTTATCACAAGGAAGCCCGGCTGCTGGACAATCTGAAGTTTATGGAGTGGGCTGAAACCCTCGCCACAGACATTCAATACAATGTGCCGATTCGCCAAACCCGTTTGGTGAAGGACTCCCAGTCCTCGGTGCTGTATTCCATGCGTCATATGTACGAGGACTATCGCTCGCTGATGGGCCGAGCGATGCGGCTGAGCGGCAACAGTGCATGGGCGGAAGACCCAGCCTCGCGCACCCGCCGTTTTGTCAGCAATCTGGCGGTGTTTGCAACCGGCACCGAGGGGGAGTACGCGGCAGTCAGCTACTTGCTGATTACCCGTAACCGCTTTGATGACGACCACTTCGATCTGATTCCCTGCGAGCGTCGCGATATTGTTCGTTTGGAAGATGGTGTGTGGAAGCTGGCCAAGCGCGATGTCATTCTCGACCAGGTGTTACTGGGTACGCCCAACCTGGCGATATTCCTCTAAAGCACTGATGACGACCACTTCGATCTGATTCCCTGCGAGCGTCGCGATATTGTTCGTTTGGAAGATGGTGTGTGGAAGCTGGCCAAGCGCGATGTCATTCTCGACCAGGTGTTACTGGGTACGCCCAACCTGGCGATATTCCTCTAAAGCACTGTTGCCCGCCACGGCGGGCGACGCCAGGCGGTGAGGCTCAGCCTGCACCGCCTTTTTTATACTCAGGCGTGCCGGTAAGTGTGCTGAGCCTGATTTGCCCCGCGTTCAACCGTTTTCAGATATCGAATTGTGCTGAATTCAGCCAAGCCATATCGGTAGCGCAGAGCACCTCAGGCCGTTCGCTGAAGTCCATTGTAGAACCCACGTTTCTCTGCGCAGAGCTGGCCCGCTCGGGCTGTTGTACAAAGCAGTTACCCAGTGGCTTGGCATGGGTTTCAACATCGAGGTTGCGCAGTCGTCCCCGTGAGATCATCGCTGCCCGGCGAAGTACCAGCGCGGCCTCGGCAGTTTGACTGTCCAGGGTCTGCCTGGCCCAGGAAGCCATACCCTTGAGCAGCGACACGCCGCTGAATGGGTCGGGGGCGGTGATGACACTGTTGTCGACCTGCCAGTGCAGCAGTTCTTCACCATTGCGCCACAGTGTTGCGCTGGTGCAGTTGTCGATATGCCGGGGCACTTCAACCCTGAAGCTGCATTTTTGTTCGTCGCGTGCGACAGCCGCGATGGCGAGCACTGCCATGTCCAATTGATGGGTGCATTGCAGGCGCGCGTCGACATGTTGCGGCAGGGTATCCATCACCTGGGCCACGCTCAGGCCCCGCATTGTTTGCAGCTCGTCTCCGGCGCGGGCGCAGAGGGTATAGGGGGTTCGCAGGCCAGTGCTCAGTACCTGGTGTATCTGGTTCTGCTGCAGATTCAGTGCGACGCGAAAGTGATGGTAGTCATCCTCGAGCGCTGACTTGACGAGGGTCGCGGTGTTGTCGCGGTGAACTACAATTTCAATGCGTCGTAGAAAACTGGGCATTCGAACTCCGGTAGGCAAACGCTAAAAGTTACATTATTATCCAAAGTGTCTAATTATAAATTATATATCAAGAGAGATAACAATATGGCGATGTTGGAAAACAAAGTGGCTCTGATTACCGGGGCCGGTGGTGGTATCGGTCAGGGCATCGCCCGTCGTTTTGCCCGCGAAGGCGCCTGCGTCATTGTAGCGGAAATTGATGAGGCCACCGGGCGGGCGACCGCCGAGCAGGTCAACGAACTCGGTGGCAAGGGCTTGTTTGTCGCCACGGATGTCACCGACAAGGCATCGGTGGAGGCGGCGGTTGAGGCAGCTGTTGAGCACTTCGGCGGTCTGGATATTCTGGTGAACAATGCCTTTGTGCCCTCGGCTAACGTGTTGCTGGAGGACAAAACCGACGAGATGCTGGAGCGCACACTCACCTCTACGGTAAAAGCCTCCTGGTGGGCGATGCGAGCGGCGTTGCCCCATATGAAACAACGCGGCGGCGGCAAGGTCATTAACTTCTGCTCCATCGATGTCGAAGTCGGTGCCTGGTTGCATGCGGACTACAACACCGCCAAAGCTGGGGTGGTCGGGCTGACGCGCAGCGCCGCAGCAGAGTGGGGCCGGTTCAATATCACCGTTAACGCCATTGCCCCCACAGCAATGGGCGCGACCTTCCATAAATTTGCCAAGGAAAACCCGGGTTTTGCCGAGCGTGCGGCGGCGATGCGGCCAATGGGTCGCTGTGGCGACCCGGAACACGATATCGGGCCTGCGGCGTTGTTCCTTGCCAGTGATCTCTCCTGTTACGTAACGGGCGAAACATTGCATGTAGATGGTGGCCTGCACCTGCCGGGTTATAACTCGCGGCCGGAAAATGTTCCGGTGAGGGAATACTAGGGCCGGTAAGGCTCTGGGCTGAAGGTAAGTATTGCGAAGCGGTAAAAACAACAAAATATTAGACATAAAAGCTATTAGTGTTTATATTCTGTTGTGCAGTATCGAAATGACGGGTGGCAACCTGTCTTAAATAACAATGATAGATAGCGCGGCCATAGCACGGTTATGTGACTGTCGCCCGGAGGAATTCTTCAAATGCTTATAGATCTTCACGCCCATGCTCCCCATCCAGACTATTACAACCAGCACCCTCATTGGGGTCCGGCATTTGAGTTGCAAAACGATGGCGACATTAAATTGCGCGTTGGTGAATGGATTTTGACCCTCGGTGCGCCCGAGCGCAAAGCCGCACTGCGCAAGGCCCATGCAGAGGGGAAAACCCTGGAAGTGCAGGAATACATGGAAAAATGGCGCGATCCCAAAACCCGTTTGGCGGGAATGGACGCGGCCGGCCAAAACGCCCAGGTGGTGTCGGTGCCGAGCCATTGCTACATGTACTGGGCCGAGCCTGAATTCAGTGTTCCCTTTGCGCGCAAGGTTAACGACGTGCTGGCAGACTACTGTTCCGGCGCACCGGATCGACTGATGTTCTGGGCTCACGCGCCATTGAATGTTCCCCAGGAAGCGGCCAAGGAAATTCGTCGCGCGTGCACCGAACTGGGTGCCAAGGGCCTGGTGGCTGGCGGTTCCAACTTTGGCGGTCTGGAGTTTGACTCCCCGGAACTGGACTGCGTCTGGGCGACGCTTTGCGACCTCGACCTGCCAATATTTGTACACGGCTATAACCAATCCGTGACCTGGGGTGCCGACGCCAATAAAGATCGCTACGAAACCACTGCGATTGTTGGTATGAACTACGACGAGAGCAAGTGTTTCTGGTATCTCATCAATGGCGGCGTGCTGGATCGCTTCCCTAAATTGAAGGTGTATATCACCCACGGTGGTGGTTTCGTGCCATACCAGTTGGGTCGATTCGCCCAGACCAACCCGAATCTGGATACCTACCACAACAAAAAGCCCTTCCTGGACTATCTGAGAAACTTCTACTTTGATGTTGAGCTGCACGAACTGCCCATGCGTCAGGCGATGGTCGACATCATCGGTGCAGACCGTGTGCTCTACGGTTCGAACTTTGGTGGCAGTGATGCGGTGCGCCATGACCTGACCGAGGGTCTGCGGTTATCCGATGAGGATCTGGATCGTATTCGCTGGAAGAATGCCTGCGAACTGCTGCACCTCGACCCGGCTAAAATTGGTAAGCCCGCCGGGAGTGTTTAACGATGAAGCTGGCCCGTTGTGAAATAGAAAACAAGGTGTTTTGGGCGAAGGTCGACGACCAGTCAGACACCCTCCATGTGATTGTCGGGGCGTTCAGCGAATGGGGCCCCGCATTGACCCGGTCTATGAGCGCGGGCCCTTGCGATGACAGCTTGCTGCCATTGTCCGGTGAAACGGTGCCGCTCTCTGCGGCACGGCTGTTACCACCCGTAGAACCGGTGAATCGGGTGGTGGTCGCTGGCGCAAACTATGCCAAACACCTCGCCGCCGATTTCGGCCTGTCTTCGCCGCCGCAGCCGGTGGCCTTTCTGAAGGCCTACGGTGCCCTTATCGGAGCCAATGACGAACTGCGTTACCCGCCGCTGACCAGCAAGCTGGATCACGAAGTTGAACTGGTGGTGGTGATCGGCGACACCGATATCGATATCGAAAAGCCCCTCGACAGTGTGTTGGGTTACACCGTGGGCAACGATGTCAGCGCCCGGGACTTGCAGCATAGCGGCCCCAAGGGTATCGGTATGGATCTGTTCGCTGCAAAGAGCCAGGACAAAACCACCGGTGTTGGCCCGTGGATTGTCACCCGGGATGAGTTCCCGGCGGGGAGTCCAGTGGTGCAACTCAAACTGTCTGTGGATGGCGATCTGCGTCAGGACGGCACGACCGGCGATATGACCTGGGATGTCGGCGAACTGATCAAGTTCGTTCAGGCGCGCTCAAGTTTTACCGCCGGCGACATTTTGTTCACCGGCTCGCCGGATGGTGTAGGGCAGGGCACCGGTAAATTCCTTAACCCCGGTGAGCTGGTTGAAGCAACGATTGAAGGTATAGGCACATTGGCCAATCGCGTGTCAGAGAAAAAAGCCTGACCGACACAAGCAAAGATTCAGTGGGTGAAAACAATGATTAGTAAACGCAGTTCTGTGGTAGTAGTAGGGTCGGGATTAATGGGCACGGGTATTGCCCACGCCTTTGCCAGTAATGGTTTTCCGTGCCTATTGGTAGATACCAATGAGGCGGCGCTGGACAAGGCGGTGGCGACCATTGGCGGCATTCTCGACGGTGGTGTAAAGCTCGGCAAAATGAGCGCCGAAGACGCAGCAGCAGCAAAGGCCAGGCTGACCACAGGCAGTGCTGTCAGTGCCGCGCCAAAGGATGCAGCTCTGCTGATCGAAACCGTGTCGGAAAACCTGGCGGTCAAGCAGGCGGTATTAAAAGAGGCGGAGGCGGTGCTCAATGAAGATGCCATTATCGCCACCAATACTTCCGCGCTCAGCGTGACCGAGATTGCCAGCGTACTCGACAAGCCCAATCGCGCTATTGGTATGCACTTCTTCAATCCGGTACACAAGATGAAGCTGGTGGAGCTGGTGTTGGGTTTGGCCACAGATGAAGAAACCGTCGCTATTACTCGCTCCTGGTGTGACAGCATCAAAAAAACCTCCATTCTGGTGAACGAATCCCCGGGCCTGACCACCAGCCGTATGTCGGCGATGCTCGGCAACGAAGCGATGTGGATGCTGCAGGAAGGCACGGCCAGTGCAGAGGACATCGACACCGCCCTGCGCATGGGTTTTAACCACCCGATGGGGCCGCTGGAACTGGGCGACCTGACCGGCTGGGATACCCGCTTGGCGGTATTGAAATACCTGCATTCGACACTCGGCGAAAAATTCCGCCCCTGTCCGTTAATTATCAAAATGGTCGCGGCCGGTCGCTATGGCCGTAAAACCGGTCATGGTGTTTACGAATACGACGCCGAGGGCAAACGTGTTCCCGGCTCAGGCATGAAGGGCAGTCTGCTGTGAGTGAGACCTTTATAGTCGATGCCCTGCGTACACCAGTGGGGCGCTATACCGGCACCTTGGCGGGAATTCGCGCCGATCATCTCGGTGGTCACGTGCTCAAGGGCCTGTTGCAGCGCAACCCGACGATTGCCGCAGAATCGGTAGACGATGTTATTTTTGGCTGTGTGACCCAGGTGGGTGAACAGTCGGCCAACATCGCCCGCACAGCGCTGCTCAGCGCCGGTTGGCCGGAGTCGGTGCCGGGGCTGACCATCGACCGCAAGTGTGGCTCCGGTGAGGCCGCCGTGCATTTGGCCAAGGGCTTGATCGGGGGCGGTGACGCCGACCTGATTGTCGCCGGCGGCGCGGAAAATATGAGCCGCGTGCGCATGGGCGGCAACCGCGAGATCTACGGAGAGGCCTTTGGCTGGCAGATCGAGCAGCGCTTTGAGCTAACCGGACAAGGTGAAGCGGCTGAACGGTTGGCAGACAAGTGGTCTCTTGAGCGGGGCCAGCTCGACGAGTTTGCCGTGCGCAGTCACCAGCGGGCCGCGCAGGCCGCAAGTGCCGGTTACTTTAACAATGAAATTCTTCCGGTAAGCGTAGCCGAACTGAAAGACTGCGATGCCGAATCAGACAAAGCAGAATTGCTCGCTGACGAAACCATTCGCCCCGGCAGCAATATGGAAAAACTGGCGACATTAAAGCCGAGCTTTCGCGAAGACGGACGTTTGACGGCGGGTAACTCATCGCAGATTTCCGATGGTGCCGCGCTGCTGTTACTGGCCTCAGCCGAGGCCTGCCAGCGCTATGGGCTGCGCCCTCGGGCACGGATAGTTACCTGCGTTACCGTGGGCTCTGACCCCACGCTGATGTTAACCGGGCCAATTGCGGCGACCCGCAAGGCGCTGGCGAAGGCGGGGCTGTCGGCGTCAGACATCGACCTGTTCGAGGTCAACGAAGCCTTTGCCTCAGTGCCGCTGGTTTGGTCACAGGAAATGGATATTGGTTTGGAACGACTTAATGTCAACGGTGGTGCGATTGCACTGGGCCACCCACTGGGGGCCAGCGGCGCGCGTATTATGACATCCATGCTGAACGAACTTGAACGGCGCGGTGCACGTTATGGCTTGCAGGCCATATGCTGTGCCGGCGGTATGGGTACAGCAACCATTATTGAGCGGCTGTAAACGCCGCCACCCATAACAATAACAGCAAGGCAAAAACATGCACATTGATCTGAGTGACAAACGGGTGATCGTCACCGGTGCCTCACGGGGTATCGGTCTGGCAATTGCTTCGGCCTTTGCCCGGGAGGGAGCGCGGGTTGCCATTTGCGCACGCAATTGCGAAGCGATTGCCCGGGCGGGCGAAGTGCTTGGCGACCTCGGCGCCGAGGTCATCGCGCGGGCTGTTGACGTGACCGACACCACCGCCGTAGATGGATTTGTGGCGGAGATCACCACCACCTGGGGCGGCGTGGATGTGCTGGTGAATAACGCCGGGCAGGGCAAGGGTGGCAACCTCGATACTCTGACCCCCGAGGATATTCTCGAGCACGCCAATATCCTGCAAATGGGGCATTTTCGCTTTACCAAAGCCGTTGTGCCCCATATGCGCCGTCAGCGCTGGGGCCGCATTATCGAAATCAATGCGCTGGCGGGAACGATTCCCACCCCGGAGGGGATTCCCTCGGTCATCAACCGTGCCTCCTGTGTGGCGCTGTCGAAAAGCCTCGGAATGAACCTCGCCAAGGACAATATTCTGGTCAATAGCTTAAACATGGGCTGGATTGATACCGGTCAGTGGGATCGCCATTTTGCCGAAGTCGGGCCGGGGGTGAGTCGCGAGGAATTCGACGAAATGGTGTTGAAGGTCGTGCCCGTAGGGCGCTTTGGCAAACCCGAAGACGTCGCCGGCATGGCTCTGTTTCTGGCCAGCGACTACGCCGGTTTTATCAGCGCCGCCTCGATTGATATTGCCGGGGGAATGCAGGGCCAGATTGCCTATTACCCCACACTGAAAAAAGACTTTTCCGACATGGTCAAGGCCCGCGCCGAGACCCAATAACCGAATAGGGAGTTACCAATGTTTGACCTATTGATGAGCGCCGACATGATGCTGGAAGACCCGGACGGCATGGCGGAACTGCTAAATGAAAAACTGGGCATCCACAAGCACGACAACTGGCGCCAGGCCTTTGACAACCATCCCTATATCGCCCATTTCCTACGGGTGCATAAGTCGCTGGCAGTGTCGCCGACGCGGATCGAGCCCCAGTGGCACCTTGACGCGCCGAACCCCGGCGACCCGATGTTCCATGACTTTCTTGAAAGCCTCAAAGACTACCAGGGACGTCATCGCCCGATGATGACCCACGCAGTGGTTATTACACTGCCCCAGGACAAGTTCAGCGCCTTTATCGACAAATTGATGCGCCGCAAATTGCCCTTCCGCATGGCCCAGCGCACCCCGGAAATGCCCTTTGATCGCCTGTGGCTGGGTACGACACCGGAAAACCCCAGCTACTCACCGGAGGTGGATGGCGGCCTGTGTATAGAAGTGATGGGTACCGAGCCACTGCAAATGCCTGCAGAGGTTTTTGCCGACACCCCGACGCTGCCCAGAGATCCCAAACCCGCCGATATGGTGCGGGTCACTGCCCGTGGCTTCCTGGTGCGTGACCTGGACGATGTACTGTGGCGCCTGTCTACTAACTTGGACTGGGAGCCAGAGTCTATCGAGCAGTTTAATGACGAAGGCTACCGCCGCGCCCGTATGCCTTTCCGCGCGGTATCCAGTGCCAGTCTCGATATTATCCAGCCCACTCGCTGGGACGGTGAAGCAGGGCTGTATCTGAACAACTGGGGCCCGGGCCTTTACTACATTCGCATTTCCGTGAATAACCTCGAAGCCAAGGCCGAGGATCTGCGTGCACGCAATGTGACCTTCAGCTGGATTGAGTCCTCCGAGTCGGTGGGTGGCAAACCGTTGCTGCGAGTAGACCCCGCAGAACTGCGTGGCCAGCTGATCGAGTTTGAGGAGGCTTAATATGGCGGTGGAAGCTCAGACGATCAACCCGTCGGTGCGCACTGAGCGCCAGGGCAATATTGGCATCATCGTGCTGACCCGCCCGACGCAGATCAACGCCATTAACGACGACATTCGCTTTGGTGTGCCCCAGGCCTTGCGCGACTTTGATACCGATCCCGACGTGCAGGCGATTATTATTCGTGGTGAAGGTGAGCGTGGTTTTTGTGCCGGGGCCGATATCAAGGAGCAGCGGCCGCCGGAAAGCGCGGTGGAACTGCGCCAGCGCATGGGTCGCAACCGCTGGATTGAGTCGCTCGATACCATTGAAACCACCGTGATTGCAGCGATACACGGCTACTGTATGGGTGGAGGGATGGAGCTGGCATTGGCCTGCGATATTCGCTTCGCCTCGCCGGATGTGGTGATGAGTCTGCCGGAAACTGCCCTGGGGCTGATTCCCGGCGGCGGCGGCACACAGCGCCTGCCACGGCTGATTGGCGAAGCAAAGGCACTGGACCTGGTGTTGACCGGCGATCGCCTGAAGGCGGACGAGGCCCTGTCAATCGGTCTGGTGACTCGGGTCGCGAGCGCCCCTGAATCATTGTTGGAAGAAGCAACTGCGCTGGCAGAGCGCATTGCAAAGCGGCCGCCGCTGGCTACCCGCTATGCCAAACGCGCCATTAAAGCCGCGGCAGATATGGATTTGCACAAGGGTTTTGACCTGGAGCTGGATCTGTTCGCCTTTCTTAAACAATCTGACGACGCAAAAGAAGCCGCCGTCGCGTTTAAGGAAAAGCGCACGCCGAACTTCTCCGGGCGTTGATTCCTCAGCGGCGCAGGGCTTTCCGGTAGCGGTTTAGCTCTGTTGTCGCTCCCCCCACCACGGCTCTCAGGGCTTTGCTGAGTCTACTGCCGCCGTATCTGGTGCTGGAGTGAAAACCTTCGGCAATTCTCCTTGTTTTGGTGCTGCTTTTCACCAAGCCACATATCGGACATACCGCCCGCAAGCCCCGACGACGATGTTTCAATCTGTGTTAACAGACCCTGACGCAAGACATTAATTAAATTTAATAAATATCCGTTGAGGGGTGCTTGTCTGCGCGCAGAATATGTCATAGTGTGACATATAGGTCTTAATAGGACTAAGTGTGCTTATGAAGACAGCGTGGGTTTCCGGTGACGACGCCCAGCAACAATAACAATAAACCCATTCCAACAAGGAGAGGTCAATGACTTCGGTGACCGACAGAATTTATGGCAACCCCGATATCAGCGCAGAGGGCTACGTTGTTGTCGATGACTATTTTGGCAAGCCCTACATAGATCAGGATGAGATCCGCGAACGCCCCTCGCCACACCGCTTTGTACACGGCGGCTTCGAAAATACGGATACCCGTTTTGCCTTTTACTTTCCCAGCGCCGAATCTTATCGCGGGCGTATGTTTCAACCCCTGGAGGGCGGTCATGGCGGCAACGAGGTGTCTTTCGGCGGCGGCATACTGGGTGAAATGTTCCAGCGTATTGCGCTGAGTGAAAGTTTGGGCGGCTATATGGTGGAGTCCAACCAAGGCCATATCGGCGATGCCCTCGACCCCCGTGCGGGTGATGATCCCTCGCTATACGGGTGGCGGGCCAGCACAGAGTCGGCACGTTTTTCCAAGTTTATTGCCGAGCAGGTCTACGGTGCGGCGCCCCGTTATGCCTACATCTACGGCGGAAGTGGTGGTGGCCGCAGATCGCCGATGTGTCTGGAGAACGCTCCCGATGTGTACGATGGCTGTATGCCCTCAACCAGCGGTGGTGAAATCGCCGAACATGGCAATAACAAGCGGGTAAAAAGCGGCGGGCCAATCGGCTTCGGGCAGATGTTCAATGTGCAGCGCCTGCTGGGCCGGGAAAAGTTGATGGCGGTGGCGGATGCCATGTCGCCCGGCGGCAGCGGCAATCCCTTTGCCGGACTGTCGGTAAACGAGGCGGAAGAACTCGCCTTGCTTTATCGAATCGGCTTCCCCCGTGGCAATGAGAGCATGATTCTCGAGCCTATGGGGCAGATCTGGTTGTGGACCTCTCTGGCCGACCAACTGCTGGAGGAAGATCCCGAGTACTTCAGCGATTTTTGGTCAAAGCCCGGCTATATCGGGTTTGACAAGCCTGAACTGGTCAACGGTGATTTGATTAATACCGAGGCCATGGTAAAGCGCATCATTACCGCTCGAGACCTGAACGAGAAAGCCGAATACTCCGGTGCGGAGTTTCAGACTATGCGCATTTTTGCAGCGATGATTGGCAGTGCCGGTCCCGTCTACGACATGCCCTACGCTCTGGAGCTGGAAGGGATTGATGGCGGCTATCGCCTTGGCACCGGCGTGCGCATTGTCAGCGGTGATGCAGCGGGGCGGAGTATGTATGCCTCCGGTGTTGCTGGCAATGTCTTTACCCTGGATGGACGCGGTGAAGCGAACACCAAGCGTTTGACTGGTGTGCAGGTCGGTGACCGGGTACAGGTAGATAACCGCGCCTTTCTCGCCTTTTGCTACTACGCCCGTCACCACCTGCTTGAGGATGTGCAGTTCGACAGCCTGCGGGTGGATGGCCAACCGATCTATCCTCAGAATTTTGTGCCAACCATGTCACCCCTCATGGGCAACTGCTATTCCGCCCAGTACGAGGGCAAATTACTGTGGATTCATCACACCCATGACTCTTCTCTGTGGCCGGCGAATGGCCTGTTATACGCACAGGGTGTCGAGCGTGTTCAAGGTGCCGAGGCAGCGCGGAAGAAGTTCTGTATTCGCTGGACGGAAAACGCCGAGCACGGGCCGCCGTCCATTGTGCCCCCCGAACCCCGCCGCGCCAGTACCACGCGACTGGTCGATTTCACCGGCATTTATGAGCAGTCTCTGGCGGATCTGGTGGATTGGGTGGAGAACGATCACTATCCATTGGCCACGAAATACGAACACCTGGACGGCCGCATTATTTTGCCGGACACCGCCGAGGAGCGGGGCGGCATTCAGCCGGTAGTGAAGGTTACCGCTGGCGGAGGGGATCGAATCGAAATCCGCTGTGGCGAGGAAGTGGAGCTGACGGTTAAAGCCGCGCTGGCCGAGGGTGCCGGCAAGATTGTCAGCGTGCAGTGGGACTTTGATGGTTCCGGGAGCTACCCCTTTAGCCACAAGGATATCGACGGCAGCCAGTCCGCGGTGAGCCTGACAGTACGTCATCGCTTTGAACAACCTGGCACCTGGTTTGTTACCGCCCTGGTGCATTCGCACCGAAAGGGGGACTGCTCCGCAACCCGTGCGCGGGCAGCGAATCTGGCTCAGGCGAGGGTTGTCGTCACCCCGAATTAAAGACGGTCGGAGTGGGCTGATTCCCGCTTCGCTTACGGCGTTTGACATAACAAACAAAATTGATCGCCGAAAGATGTGTAGCAATACCAAGGCCATTCGCCTTGGTATTGCCGACGCTGCCACCCGTGGTTACTACCCGTCCCAAACGGATATCCACACATCATCGTGCAAAAATAAGGAGAAAAAGTATGAGTATTCCCGTGTATCCCCGCGCTGATTTTGGCGCTGTGCCACTGGTGTCGGCTTGTGAAATCTCACCCGAGGCATTCCATCCGGAAAACAATTATGGTGGCGGCTGTGTGTTTGTACACCACGGCTTTTACGGTACCTTCCGCAACGAAAAAGGCGAAGCGTATACCGTGATGACCCGCCGGGTGGGTGTGCTGGGCGCTACCGAGATCACCGTGTTTTCCAATCGCGGCGGTCGAGCCAGAATGGAGGAAGTGCTGGAGTTTCGCGATGCCTTCAGCGGCATGACCTTTTTTAACAAGGCCGACAATAGCTTTTCCATTCAGAGTTGGGCGATTCCCCCGGCGCGTACCGACAAGCTGTTCAGCGCGACGGTGACCAAAGAAGGCAGCACCTGGAACGAGGGGGGTGACCTGCTGTCGCTGGAGGGCAAGTATGTCGGCAACTGTGCACTACAGTGGCTGACCCCTAACCCCAGCGGGAGTGATCTGCACATTTACCATATGCAGCGTGCTTCCGGAACCATCCTCGGCGAGAAGGTCGAGGGCTTCTACGATATCAACACCACGTACTCTGCACCCGGCTCCAGTTACTTTCATACCTTTGCGGCCAAGGCCCTGTCCTGGGTGTTCTTTGGCAATGAATACGATGACGGCACCATGGAAGTGGGCCAGATCTGTATTGCCGAGGGCAACTGGAAATTTGCCATGATTGCCAATCAGGATGGCCCGCTGTTGATGAGCACTGACTTTTCCGTTCAGGGGCAGGCCGACGAAGACGGTTATCCCGGGATTGCGCGCTTTACCTTTAAGGATCAGCAGTGGGAGTGGCGTGCAGCTGAACGCTGTGGCATCGACCGGGGTATTGTGAATTCACCGATGCAGCAGGGGGAAGGCTATATCCAGCGGGTTGGCGATACCCGGAAGATCGTGGTGGGTATGGCAATGAACGGTGCCAAGGTGGCTTTGCCTCCGCTGTAGCGATGTCGCTCTGCCGTGCGGAGTGCAATGCTCCGCACAGACTACTGAACAGGCAGCTGGCTGGGGTCAGTTGCCGTCGATGCCTAATGGAGTTGTGCTGTGAGCAGAAAGATAACAATAAAAAATGTCGCTGATTTCCCCCGGTTCGCATTGGTTGCCGCGTTAGCTGTCGGGAGCCAATGGGGTATCGCGCAGGAAGCGACCTCAACCGAAATAAAGCTGGAAGAAGTGCTGGTGACGGCTCAAAAACGCACCCAGTCACTGCAGGATGTCCCGATTTCGATCAACGTATACAACGGCGAATTACTGGAGCGAATGAAGCTCGATCGCATTACCGACTTGCAAATTCAGGAGCCGTCACTGTCTTTTCGTGCCGGGGGCGGGCCGAATCAGGTGCGCTTGGGAATGCGGGGCTTTAGCAGCCTGGTGTCGGGACTCGGTATACAGTCGGCCGTGGCCGTGGTCGTAGACGGCGTAGCACTGGCCATGGATACCGAATACGCCCTGGAAATGGCCGATGTCGAACGGGTCGAGGTGCTGAAAGGGCCGCAGGGAACGTTGTTTGGTGGTAACTCTGTGGGGGGTTTGATCAATGTGGTGCGCAAATCAGCGAGTAAAGAGTTTGAGGCATCGCTCGATTTGCAGATCAGTGACGACGATGAGCAGCTCTACCGGGCGATGGTGAGCGGTCCGCTCAGTGACAGCATTGGCGCACGGATTTCCGCCTATTACAAAGACCGCGACGGCCATGTGAAAAACCTCTACGCCGGTGCCGAGAATGCCGGGGGAGAGGAGTCGGTGGGTCTGGTGGGTAAATTCAACTTCGATTTTTCCGACGACCTGAGTCTTATACTCACCGCCGACTACCGGGATTTCGTCAGCTATACCGCATTGATTACCACGGTGAATGACGTTCCCGAGCGTGCCGCCGCCGTCGGCGGGGAACATGTGTTCGCCGATCCGTTTCTGATTAACCAAAACGCTGACCCGATCGCAACCTTTGAAATCAAGGGCATTTCTGCCGAGTTTGATTACCAGCTTAACGAGCAAAACAGTCTGGCATACATCCTCAGTTACCGGGAAATGAACAATCAAACGCTGATTGAAGTGGACTCGTCGCCGGCGCGAGCGGCAGACCCTATGGCCTTGCCTGTGGTCAGCCTGCGCATGTCCAATCTGGGGTATACCCCCCATGCCGAGGGGCCGTCGGCGGTGATCGATAGCGAGTACACCACCCACGAGCTGCGCTTCCACCACTCGTCGGAAAAATCACAGTGGGTAGCCGGACTGTATTACCGGGACTTTTATCAGCGTTCGCCCAACGATATTTCCCTGCTGGCGAAGGACAGTTTTATCGCCGGTTCGGCGGCGGGGCTTCCTGACCTTGGTGTGGGCGTGGGCGTGCCGTCGACCGGAGAATATATCGCAATCGCGATTATTTCTGACGCCGTGGTGGAACGCACGGAAGCGGCGGCTTTTGGCGATCTCACTTTAAGGCTTGGCGAGGAATTTGAGGTTTTCGGTGGCTATCGTTATCACCGCTCGAACCTCGATCTGTACAACAACTCCCGGCAGATTCTGACCCCGGCAAGAGAGCCTTTCTTCAGGGTAAACGGAGACAGCGGCGAGTTTCTGGTGAATGCGGTGGACCAAACGATTCTGGTTGAGGACGACAAATCCTCGGTGACCTGGGCGGGGCGATTGGGAATGTCCTGGTTCCCCACGGAAAGCGTCAATCTGTATTCGACCCTGTCGCGGGGCTTTGTCGGCGTGGGCGCCGATATGAGTGCGGCGGTTGACCCCGCGAGCCCCTTCCTTGACCCCACTGCCTCTGTCTCGATGGAAGTCGGAATAAAATCCAGTTGGCTGAACAACCGTTTGAGCGTTAACGCGGCGCTGTTTCATCAGGACAGCAAGAATATCCAGATCGCGGTTATTCCACCCGGTGGCCTCACCGCGAGGGCGCGAAACGCCGGTGAGCTGGAAAGCCAGGGCATAGAACTGTCTACCGCGTTTCAGATCAATCGCTATTTGTCGGTGAATGCCTCGCTCACAGCGCTGGATACCCGTCGCGGCGGGCTGCTGGAGAAATGCTATTTCGAGCAGACCAGCGAGCAGGGCTGCAATATCGACCAGGATGAAGACGGCGTGGCAGAAATGCAGGATGTCGATGGCTATCCCTCGGTGGGCACCCCGGATCTGGCCTACAGCCTCTCCTTGCGTTACGACGGCGACACCCTTTGGAAGTCCTACTCCCTGTTCGGGATGATGGGCTGGAGCTGGCGCGACGAAATCCAGTTTCAGTTGGATGGCGATCCGCTCACCGTGCAGGAGGCCTACGGCCTGCTCGATGGGGTAATCGGCATTACCAACACCGACGAAACCTTCGAACTGTCGTTGTTCGGTAAAAACCTGCTTGACGATTATTTCTCCGCCGACAAAAAGCAATTGGTGAACATTGCCGGCCGTGTGGCGGTGAGCAGCGGGCGTGAAGCGCAGCGCTATCTCGGCCTGCGTTTGGTCAAGCGATTCTAGGCTTTCAATGTATCGGGCAGAGGGTGGCAAATGAGTGAGCTGAAAACACTGACAACAAACTGGGAAGTATTTTGCGACTCGATCAAGGCGACCGGGGTGTCGGTGCTGGAATCTGCCGAGACCGCCGACAGTTTCGAACGGGGGGAGGGGCTGCGTTACCTGACTCGACTGCTGAAGGTCAGCATCAATCGTTTTGTGGAATACGCCGATGTTGAAACACCGGAGTTGTTCGCGGTTTGTGATAACCGCAGCGGTTTTGGTGGCGATAACCCCGACAATCTGTATTCCTCCTGCCTGATTCGTGACACATCCTGCTACCGGGTGGTCGCCGAGCGGGGCAGTATCTGGCAGTTTGCCTTTACCGTATTTCGCACCGGGCCGGGGTCGGAAAAAGTACTATTGGCGCGCCTCGATCAGGATGATATTGCCGTCGATGAAAAAGGGCGTTTCGTGCTTTATGTGGGCGGCCCGGAAAGAGCAACGAACTGGTTGCCGCTGGGTGACGGCGCCAATCAGCTGCATTTACGGCAGACTTTTCGCGACCGCAAAACCGAGCAGCCCCTTGTGGCGAAGGTCGAAAAATTGGACAGCACGGCCGCCGCGCCGCGCACCAGCGACCGGGAAATGTCAGCGCGACTGGCCAGTGCCGAGCAGTTCTACGGAAAAACCGCGCGGCTGATGGCGGGGTGGTCGAAAAACTTTTCCGACACCGCGGTGAATGTGCTGCCGCCGGTTTCAAAGGAGTTTGTGGCGTCGGTTGGGGGCGACCCCAGCGCCCATTTCTTTATCGCTGCATGGAAGCTGGAAGCGGGAGAGGTGTTGCGGGTGCATATCCCTCATTATGCCAATCTGCGCCTGTGGAACTTTGCGCTGTACAACTACTGGCTGGAGTCGTTGGACTATGAAAATTACGTCGTCCACACCAATAGCGAAATCTGCACATTGAATCCCGACGGCAGTGCCACCCTTTTCATCGGGGGGGAAAGCCCCAACCACAGCAGCAATATTCTTGATACCACCGGACACCATCGCGGACACATGATGCTGCGGGTGTGGAGCGACGACGCACCGCTGCAACCCACGGTAGAGCGGATTAGCGGCACCGGGATCATCACCCACAGGAGCGACAATAATGGATAAAAAATACCTTGATGAAGACGATATTATCACCCGCAATGCCCGGCAGGCCGGGTTGAGCGAATACCTTGACCCTGAGTTGGAAGGCCGCATGCGCTGGGCGGTGAGTCAGTTTAATAACTACGGTGGTATTCGCGAGATATATTACGACGATGCGGTGCAGCAGTTTAAAGCATTGGTGCTCAATCGACTGAATATTGCCCGCGACTGGGCGGAACATCCCGGCATTCTCGACCAGACGATTGAGCAGCCTTTTTTCGTGATTGGTAATGCCCGCGCGGGAACCACCTTTACCCAGTCGGTGCTGGCCCTTGGCGACGGCTGTCGCACACCTGATTTTCGGGATGTCATTACGCCTACGCCACCACGGGGCTCAGCGACCTATTCCAGGGACGCCGCGGACCAGCGGGCGAAGGCGTTTGTTGATTACGTGTTGCGGCGCTCCCCCGGCCTGCTGCAGGCCCACCCCTATTTTGATCGACTGGGTGATAGCGAGGCCGAGGATGAGTTTCTGTACTCCCACGATTTCAATATGATCTATCCGCTACACTATTTAAAAGTGCCGTCTCTGCCCCAGCCGGGAATACCCGCAGACCCTGATGCGGCGCTGGCCTTCCATCGCAATATGTTGAAGCAATTACAGTGGCAGAGGCCTACGGAGCGTTGGGTGGGCAAAGGTGTGCTTCACCAGCACCTGATGCCCAGCCTGCTGAAAACCTATCCCGACGCCATTTGCTTCTGGTTGCACCGTCCACCGGAACAATACGTGGCGTCGCTGTTTGAATTGCTGGAGCTGCAATACGGCCCCTTCAATGACGGCAGCTATAAGTTTGATCCCCAGGCGCGGTTGGACAGCTTGAAAGCCGGTGTCGAGCGCTATATGAAACTCCCCGAATTCCATTCCAGCCAGGTACATCATATTCCGTTCCGAAAAATGATTGCCGACCCGATCAATACCCTTGGGGGTATTTTTGAGGAGCATGGCATCCCTTTTTCTCAGGCCTATCAGCAACGCCTTAAGGAGCGCATGGCGTCGCCGGACTTCAAGGGTGACCGCCACGGCAAATACCACTATTCGCTGGAAAAGTTCGGTCTGACGGTGGAGCAGGTGAGGGAGATGTTCACCGAGTACTGTGCGTATTTTGACCTGTAGTCACCCGGGAGTTGCGACCGAACACCTCGTCGATGGTATTGATCTGCCCGCTGTCGTTCGAGGTGTAGCCCGGTAGCCCGCTCACCGCGTTGCGGAAAGGCTGGCCGGCGATAATGTCGAGAAAGCGCAGAAACTTCGGGTCTTTAAGCAGTTGCCGATGGCAGGCCATGACGTAGCGCTCCTGCGCCAGCGGAATAAAGTCCAGGCCGAACTGCCGTGCGGCGGCTTCAACGCCAAAGCCGACATCGGCCATGTCGGCGGCGATGTAAGCCGCCACCGCTGAATGGGTGAATTCTTCCTGCTCATAGCCGTTAATGGCTTTATTCGACAACTGCTGCTCTTTCAGCAGGGCGTCAAGCAGGGCCCGTGTACCCGAACTGGTTTGGCGATTGATAAAACGCAGGTCTTTGTCGATGAGGTCGTGGAGCCCACTGATGCCCAGGGGATTGCCCGGGCGCAGCATCAAGCCCTGGCATCGAGTAATAAACTGAATAATACGGTGGTTGCGGGGTTGCAGGCGCTTGCGGTATTCCCGGTAGAGACCCGTGCCGGTGCCGATAGGCAGATGGAATCCGGCGAGGTCGCAGGCGTTGCGCGCCAGTGCTGCCAGCGAGTCGGCGGGGCTGCAATATTGCAGGTCTAGGGGCAGCTCGTCCATAAAGCGGGGCAGCAAGGCCACCGCATAGCCGTGGCTGGCATGGAGGCGCAATACCGGTTTGTTGCCCTCTAGCAGGTGGGCGATTTCCAGGTTGATTTCAGAGCTCAGGCTTTCCAGTTGCGGCTCCAGCCGCGCAGCCACCCGCTGTTCCGCCCACAGCAGTTTTTCTCCAAGTAACGATAGTCGCGAGCCTCGCCCCCGTTGTTTGTCGATCAACGCCGCGCCGAAAAAGGCTTCCCAGTGCTGCAGCAAATTCCACGCATGTCGGTAAGACATGCCGCAGCCCTCGGCGGCGGCGGTGAGCTTGTTCTGTTGGTGAATGCCGCGTAGCAGGGCGAACAGTCGAGGGTCGAGTTGCTCGCCACTGCCGTCGGTGAAAAACCAGGCGGGGGATAGGTGAAGATGCTTCATAGGCAAATAATTGCATATTTTGAAAAACAGGGCCAGATGGTAGTCTAGATCAATACTTCTAACAACGAATAGCTCATTAATATGCACTTTATTGCATATTTGGTGGGCAGGCTTGGAGTCGTCCAGTGTCGTCATCTTCTCATTCCCCTTCTCCCGCAGGTTCTGTAGCGGGGGTTGAGTCCACTGCCCATATCGCCGTCATGGAAAAGGTGATCGCCGAAGGCCGTCAGCTGCCCGGGGCGCTGCTGCCTATCCTGCACGCCATACAGGACGAGCTGGGCTATATCCCCGTTGATGATGCGGTGCCGATGATCGCTGATGCCCTCAACCAAACCCGGGCCGAGGTGCACGGGGTGATCAGTTTTTACCACCACTTTCGCACCACCGCGCCCGGTGACCACGTGGTGCAGGTGTGCCGCGCCGAGGCTTGTCAGGCGTTGGGCGCGCGGGCATTGGAGGGGCATATCAAACAGCGCCTGGGGGTGGACTATCACCAAACCACGGCCGACGGCCAGGTCACATTGGAACCGGTCTATTGCCTGGGTAATTGCAGTTGTGGGCCGTCACTGCGGGTCGGTGACAAAATTCTTGGGCGGGTGTCAGCGGCGCGCTTTGACGCTCTGCTGGACTCACTGCAAACCCGACCGGTGGAGGTGTTGTGATGGCGCTGCGTATCTTTGTTCCCAGCGATACCACCGCGTGCTCTCTGGGCGCCGATGAGGTAGCCGCCGCCATTGCCGATGCCGCGGTCGACTGCGCAGTGGAGGTTGAGCTGGTACGCAATGGCAGCCGTGGTCTGTTCTGGTTGGAGCCTCTGGTTGAGGTAGACACCGCTGAGGGCCGAGTTGCCTATGGGCCGGTGACGCCGGAGGCGGTAAACGAGCTGGTTGCGGCGGGGCTGTTCGACGGCGAGCCAAGCCACCCGCTGTGCCAGGGGTTGACCGACGACATCCCCTGGCTGAAGGCCCAGCAGCGGCTGACCTTTGCCCGCATTGGTCTGGGTGACCCCCTGTCGCTGGAGCACTATCTGTTCCTCGATGGTTTCAAGGGGCTGGCCCAGGCATTGTGCCGGGAGGGCGCCGAGATCGTCGAGGAAGTGACCGCCTCTGGTCTGCGCGGACGGGGCGGGGCGGCTTTCCCGACCGGGATTAAATGGCAAACGGTGGCTGCCGCCGAAGCCAGGCAAAAATACATTGTTTGCAACGCCGACGAGGGCGACTCCGGCACCTTTGCCGATCGACTGGTGATGGAATGCGATCCCTATATGCTGATCGAGGGGATGATTATCGCGGGCCTGGCCGTCGGCGCGACACAGGGTTATGTCTATTTACGCTCGGAATATCCCTTGGCCCATCACACAATGAACGAAGCGATTGCCCGTGCCCGGGCGGCGGGGTATCTCGGTAGCGATGTCTGCGGCAGTGGTCGGGCCTTTGAGCTGGAAGTGCGGCTCGGCGCGGGCGCTTATATTTGCGGTGAGGAAACCGCGCTGCTGGAGAGTCTGGAAGGCAAGCGTGGAATGGTACGTGCCAAGCCTCCCTTGCCAGCCCTTGAGGGCCTGTTCGGCCAACCTACCGTGGTAAACAATGTGCTTTCTCTGGCGGCGGTGCCATTTATTCTCCATCGCGGTGCCAAGGCCTATGCCGAGGTGGGCATTGGGCGCTCGCGGGGCACCTTGCCGATTCAGTTGGCCGGTAATGTTCGCCGTGGCGGACTGGTAGAGCTGGCCTTTGGTATCACCCTGAGGGAATTGATGGAGACCTTTGGCGGCGGCACCTATACCGGCAGGTCGTTGAAGGCGGTGCAGGTCGGCGGTCCGCTGGGGGCCTACCTTCCAGAGTCCCAGTGGGATACTCCGCTGGATTACGAGGCCTTTGCCGAAATCGGTGCGGTGCTGGGTCACGGCGGCGTAGTGATGTTTGACGACACCGTTGATATGGGTCAGCAGGCGCGATTTTCCATGGAGTTCTGTGCGGTTGAGTCCTGCGGAAAATGTACCCCCTGTCGCATTGGTTCAACCCGTGGCGTAGAGGTTATCGACAGGATTCGTCGTGGCCAATCAGTGGTCGACAACCTCGCCTTGCTCGAGGATTTGTGCACCACAATGGTTGATGGCTCGCTCTGTGCGATGGGGGGGATGACCCCCTTTCCGGTGCAGAGCGTGATGAATTATTTCGCTGAGGATCTTCAGTCATCGGCTGAAAGGGAGCGTTGAGATGTTGCAATATTTTGATCCGCGGGCAGAGGCTTTTGAACGGGATCTGGGCACGCCCCCGGTGTTATCAGAAACGCGCGTCACCCTGTCCATCGACGGCCAGTCGATCACGGTGCCCGAAGGTACCTCGGTATTGCGTGCGGCGGCGCTGGGGGGCATTGCCATTCCCAAGCTGTGCGCCTCGGACAACCTGGAGGCCTTCGGTTCCTGTCGCCTGTGCGCGGTTCAAATCGACGGGCGCAAAGGCTACCCGGCCTCCTGCACTACGCCGGTAAGCGAGGGGATGTCAGTGACAACCCAGAACGCGGCCATCGCCAAACTCCGGCGCAATATCATGGAATTGTATATCTCTGACCATCCGCTGGATTGCCTCACCTGCCCGGCCAATGGCGACTGTGAATTACAGGATATGGCTGGGGCTGTGGGCCTGCGGGAAGTGCGCTATGGCTTCGACGGTGACAACCATCTGCACAGCGAGAAGGATCATTCCAATCCCTATTTCAGTTTTGATCCCAGCAAGTGCATCGTCTGCTCGCGCTGTGTCCGTGCCTGTGAAGAAGTGCAGGGCACCTTTGCCCTGACAATTGAAGGGCGGGGCTTTGACTCCAAGGTGGCGGCGGGTGCCGGCGACACCTTTATGGAGTCCGACTGTGTATCCTGCGGTGCCTGCGTGCAGGCCTGTCCTACCTCTACCCTGATGGAAAAGAGTGTGATTGAGCAGGGGCAGCCGGAGCACAGTGTGGTCACCACCTGCGCCTACTGCGGTGTGGGTTGCTCCTTCAAGGCTGAAATGAAGGGCAGTGAAGTGGTGCGCATGGTGCCGTACAAGGGCGGCGATGCCAACCACGGCCATTCCTGTGTGAAGGGACGTTTTGCCTTTGGCTATGCCACCCATAAAGACCGGGTGCGCGCGCCGATGATTCGCGAAACCCTCGATCAACCCTGGCGGGAAGTCAGTTGGGACGAGGCCATCAATTTCGCCGCAGGCCGTTTGAAAACCATTCAGCAGCAATACGGTCGCGATAGCATCGGGGGAATTACCTCCTCACGCTGTACCAATGAAGAAACCTATCTGGTGCAAAAGCTCGTGCGGGCGGGGTTTGGTAACAATAATACCGACACCTGCGCTCGAGTTTGCCACTCCCCCACGGGCTATGGTTTGAAAACCACCCTGGGTGAGTCGGCGGGCACCCAGACCTTTGATTCGGTAATGAAGGCCGACTGCATTGTGGTGATCGGGGCAAACCCGACTGACGCCCACCCGGTTTTCGCCTCGCAGTTGCGCAGGCGTTTGCGTCAGGGCGCGGAGCTGATTGTGATCGACCCGCGCCGCATCGACCTGCTGAAAACTCCGCACATCACCTCGGCCCGTCACCTGCCACTGCGCCCCGGCACCAATGTGGCAATGGTGAATGCGCTGGCCCATGTGGTGGTCACGGAAGGGTTGGAAGACAGCGGCTTTATTGACACGCGTTGCGATCAGCAGGCTTACCAGCGCTGGCGCAACTTTATCAGCGACCCCCGCCATGCGCCGGAAGCCATCGCCGAAATAACCGGAGTCGATGCCGGCGCAATTCGCGAGGCGGCGCGGGCCTATGCCCGGGCGGGCAACGGTGCTATTTATTACGGTCTGGGGGTGACCGAGCACAGCCAGGGTTCAACAATGGTAATGGGTATTGCCAATCTGGCGATGGCCACCGGTAACATTGGTCGGGAAGGGGTTGGGGTAAACCCCTTGCGCGGCCAGAACAATGTGCAGGGTTCCTGCGATATGGGTTCCTTCCCCCACGAGTTGCCGGGCTATCAGCACGTGGCTGACGACGCGGCGCGGGCGCGTTTTGAAAGTGAGTGGGGCGTGAGCATTGGCAATGAGCCGGGGCTGCGTATTCCCAATATGTTCGACGCTGCGGTGGCGGGGCAGTTCAAGGCGCTTTATGTGCAGGGTGAGGATATTGCCCAGTCAGACCCCAATACCCAGCATGTGGAGTCGGCACTGCGCTCGCTGGAATGCCTGATTGTTCAGGATATCTTCCTTAACGAGACCGCCAAGTTCGCCCATGTGCTCCTGCCCGGTTCGACCTTTCTGGAGAAAAACGGCACCTTCACCAACGCCGAGCGCCGTATTAATCGGGTGCGCAAGGTGATGCCCGCCATCGCCGGGAAAGAAGACTGGGAGGTGACCATGGCCCTGTCCAATGCGCTGGGTTACCCCATGGACTACGCTCACCCCAGTGAAATTATGGATGAGATCGCCCGCTTGACACCCAGCTTCAGCGGCGTCAGTTACGACAAGCTGGATCGTCTGGGCAGCATACAATGGCCCTGCAACGACGCCAGTCCCGAGGGTACGCCAACCATGCACAGCGTGGACTTCCCCATAGGTCGGGGCAACTTCGCGATAACGGAATATATCGCCACCAGCGAGAAGACCAATCGGCGTTTTCCGCTGTTGTTAACCACTGGCAGGATACTTTCCCAGTACAACGTGGGCGCCCAGACTCGCCGTACGGAAAACCAGCACTGGCACGCAGAAGATGTGCTGGAAGTTCACCCAAGCGACGCCGAATTGCGGGGGATTCGCGACGGCGACTGGCTGGGGATTTCCAGCCGCGCTGGCCAAACGGTGCTGCGTGCGCGCGTCAGTGACCGCATGTTGCCGGGGGTGGTGTATACCACCTTTCATCACCCTGGCAGTGGTGCCAACGTGATTACCACCGACAACTCCGACTGGGCAACAAATTGTCCAGAGTACAAGGTGACAGCGGTGCAGGTTGAAAAAGTCAGCCAGCCCTCGGAGTGGCAGCGTCAGTATCGCAGCTTCGACCGGCAACAGCGGGAGCTTTACCGCAAACCCTCGCGCCGCAACAACGATGCCCCTGTCGAAAACCAGGATGAGGCTAAAACCGGAACCGGTTCCGGGGCCGGTAAACAAAAAGGAACCGAGCATGCTGGCAGTTGACCTGATGACAGACGAGCGTTTCGCCAAGGGCAGCTGGCAAACCCGCGTTGATGTGCGGCGCAGCGGGCAGGGTGACCCATCGCTGCATGAAGATTACGTGGCGGTCGAAATGCCGATAGCAATGGTCTACAACGGCATCAGTCACGCGGTAATGATGGCGACGCCAGAGAATCTGGAAGACTTTGCGCTGGGCTTCAGTATGAGCGAGGGAGTGCTCAGTGAGCCTTCGCAACTGTACGACTGTGAGGTAAAGGCGGTTGAGCACGGCTTGTCGGTGGAAATGCGCATAGCTACCTCGCGCCTCGCGGCATTGAAGGAGCGTCGTCGCAACCTGACCGGGCGCACTGGCTGCGGCTTGTGTGGCACCGAGTCACTGGAGGCCGCGATTAGGCCCGTGCGCGAGGTGAAGGCGCCGCCGGTTAGCGATCGCGCCGTTCAGCGGGCATTGGGTGCGCTGCAACATTTTCAACCTCTGCAGGCCCAGACCGGTGCCAGCCACGGTGCGGCCTGGTGCGACCTTGACGGTAATATCCGTCTGACCCGGGAGGATGTCGGTCGTCACAATGCCCTGGATAAGTTGCTGGGGGCCTTGATTGCCGCCGCAGAACCGCTACACAGTGGCTTTGTGCTGGTGTCCAGTCGCGCCAGTTATGAAATGGTGCATAAAAGCTGCGCACTGGGTATTGGTGCTTTGGTAGCGGTGTCGGCGCCGACCTCTATGGCCATCGAACAGGCGAGGGCGGCTGGACAGCTGCTGATTGGTTTTGCCCGCAACGGGCGTCATGTGGTTTACCATCGGCCCGAACAAGAGTAGTACCGCTATGACCAATGTGACTACTAACACCCTCGACAGCGCCGAGCACCTGGTGCGTATGGCAAACAGCATTGCTGAAAACCTGCGCCACGGCGCCAGTAGCGACAGCGACGCGGCGCAACAGGTGGCCCACCATCTGCGGCGTTTCTGGGCTGGGTCGATGAAAACCCAGCTCAAGCAGTATGTTCTCGCCGGTGGCCAGGGCTTAAGCGACGTTGCCCGACAAGCGATAGACCTGATCGGCTAGAGCCTTTCCACCCGCAGTTCTCCCTTACGTAACTCAGGCCTGCCATTGGTAGGTCTGAGTTACCTCGTCTATATATTCTCCTGTGCTTGTCTCCGCTCTCCCGTGTTGTGTGGGTCGCTGTTGCACTAGGTAAAAATACTTATCCTGCTTTTTTTGTTAAATCATTGTAATGATTGCAATGATAAGTATAATTATCGAGAGTTTAAGGTATCACCCATAAACATAACGATGAGTCGCTTCCTTCTCGGAGATAGCCATGAAAGCCAAGTTAACAAATATCGCATCCGCAATTGCTTTAGCCCTGGGGGGCAGCGTTGCCATTTCGACGCCGGTTTATGCGCAGGGTTTTGCCCTCGAAGAGGTGCTGGTTACCGCCCGGAAGAAAGAAGAAACTTTGCAGGACGTGCCGGTAGCCGTTACCAGCATGTCCAGTGATGACTTGAAAGCCCTTAATCTGAGCGATACTCAGGATCTGGGCAGCTTTTCGCCGGGTGTACATATCGAGCCGGCGCCCGCCCAGGGGGGCAGTATCGCCAAGGTGACCATTCGTGGTCAGGTGCAAACAGACAACCTGATTACCCTGGACCCCTCAGTGGGCTGGTATATCGACGATGTTTACCTGGCCCGTGCCTATGGCACCGCCAACAGCCTGTTTGATGTAAGCCGGGTAGAAGTATTGAAGGGGCCACAGGGTACCCTTTATGGCCGTAATACCACCGGTGGTGCCATCAAAATTCTTACCGAAAAAGCCGACCCGAACGGTGAGCTGAGCGGCTACGCCACTGCCGGGGTGGGTAATTACGACAGCTACAAAGTGGGCGGTGCCATCAATATTCCGCTTGTCGCCAATGTGCTGGCGGTGCGCCTGGCGGCGCAAAAAGACGAGCGTCAGGACGGCTTCGGCGAGCTAACGATTTACGACCGCTTTACCCAGTCACCCACTGGTGAAAAAGAAGAAGTGGGTACCCGTGACAACGACGTCTACCGAATCGGCGTGACCTACGATCCCACCGAGCGCCTCAGCGCGACCCTGTCTATGGAGCGCAACTCATCTTATGTGACCATGGCGTCGCGTAACTTCTCGCAACAACCGGGCTTTACCGGCGATGAGCCCACGCCGCCACGTTACTTCCCGCTTACCCGTAGCTCTACCGACTACTACGACTCGGCGGCAAACTATGGCAACTATTCCGACGCTGAATCAGACACCATCGCCCTCGCGCTGGTTTATGATCTGAGCGAAAACGTCCAGACCAAGTTGGTGTACGGTAACCGCGATGTTGATACCGCGTATATGAGCGACATCGATGGAACCGGCGTGCCGGTATCCCAATTCAGTTTCCCGTTTGAGCAGGTGGCGAGCCAGGACTCAATTGAGTGGCAGTTCAGCGGCCTGGCGATGGACGGCTTCCTCGACTGGATAGCGGGTGTCTACTATTTCGAAGAGGACGGCTTCGACCTGTCTCGCAGTGGTGGTTTGTCGACCTACCAGAATGGTGTGGATTACAACTACAGTTACGGCGCAGCGGAAAACAAGAGCCAATCGGCCTTTGTGTCGGGCACTTTTGCTTTAACCGACGCCGTGAATGCAACCCTGGGTGTGCGTTACACCGAGGATGAAAAAGCCTTCTTCGCACAGAGTTATTCGGTGCCCCTTGGTGTGCCTTCCAACCCCGGCCCGTCTTCTTCGGCCTGCCGAATAGACTCAAACAACCCACCGCCAAACGCCGACTTCGATCAATGTACCTGGTCAGACAGCGAGTCCTATGAATTTGTCTCCTGGACGGCATCGGTAGATTGGCAGGTGAACGAAGAGGTGATGACCTATGCCAAGGCGGCCAGTTCCAGTCGCTCCGGTGGTCAGAACGCTCGAGGTCTGGATGCCGATACCAGCCAGCCATTCTCTGAAGAGACCGCCACCGACATCGAGTTGGGTATAAAAAGCCAGCTGTTCGACAACTCGCTGAAGTTGAACGCCGCTTACTACCACACCTTTTATCAGGACACCCAGCAAACCAACCTGGTTTCCACGCCTTCGGGCTTGATCACCCAAGTGGTTAACGCCGGCGATGCGGATATAGATGGTATTGAAGCAGACGCCCAGTGGGTGATTTCGCCAAATTGGATGCTGACAGTAACCGCTGGCTACCTCGACTGGGAGTTCGATAAGCCGGCAAGTGGGCCTACCCCCATTCTGCCCTCAGCGCCTGAGTTTGAAGGCACTGCTCGCCTGAACTATTTCTTGCCGACCAACCACGGCGACTGGACCTTCGACCTGAATGTATCTTCGCGTTCAAAATTGCTGGGTAATATATCCAGTGGCCAGAGTGGTATCGACGCCTTCCCGGCGGCGACGTCTGAAAGCCTGACACTGTTTGGTGCTCGCGCCCAATTGGATGTGAAAGACACCAACCTTAACGTCTCGTTTTGGGCTCGCAACCTCGAAGACAAGGAATACACTACGTCAGGGCTTAATCTGTTCTTCCCGGGTTCCCTCGCGCTGGCCAACCGGCCAATGGGCGAGCCCCGCACCTTCGGTGTCGACGTCACCTACAGTTTTTAAGCTGGACTGACGTAAGCCAGGTACTTTGCTTAGCCAGCTCTCCCGCTGGCTTTTTTTCGGCTGGAAGAAGGACAAATGTCATCGTGGGAATGGGCGGCAACACCTTAATCGACAGTGTAAGAATCGGAGCTGAACGACTCCCGGACGCGCCAGTATTGCGCTTTGTGCACACCGATGAAAATGGCGTGCTGGTGAGTGAAGTGCGCTGCTATCGGGAGTTGCTACGTAATGCGAGTACCCTCGCGGCGGCGATAGCCCAGCGCAGCACCGACAGCTCAGGCAATATCGCCTTGATGATGAACAACCATCCCGAGTTTGTCGAAGCGATGCTGGCCTGCGGAATACTCAACCGCGCCTTTGTACCCATTGATCCCCGAGCGCGTGGGGTCAAGCTGGAGTTCATGCTGACGCACACCGAGTGCACTGGGCTGCTATGTGCAGACTATTCCCTGGATCAGATTACCGAAGTGCTGGCGCAGACTGGCATCGAGTGGCTGCTATGTGTAAACAGTTCGGGCCAGACCCTGAAAACCGGGGCCCGGGGCCGAGTAAAGATTGAAGACTACCACCAGGCACTGAGCGCATTATTACCCATTCCCGCCGCACAGCCTGTTGCGGCCGACTCCCCTATGTTCATGATGTTTACCTCGGGAACCACCGGCAAACCCAAGGCTGTGGTGATCAGCCATGCAAAGTATATGGCGCAGGCAGGGGCACTGAAAAACCTCGGGGTGACGAATGACGATGTGCTCTACACCGGCTTGTCGCTCACCCACATCAATGCACAAAACTTCCTGCGCAACAGCCTTGAACTGGGAATCCCGCTGGTTATCAGTCGCAAATTCAGCAAAAGCCGCCTGTGGGACATCTGTCGGGAATTCAATTGCAGCGTATTCAGCTTGCTGGGCGGCATGATCCCGGAAATATACGCGGTGCCAGAGCAGCCGAGCGATGCCGACAACCCCATGCGCCTGGTGATTAGCTCGGGAATGCCGGCTGCAATTTGGCAGGATTTTGAAAAACGGTTTGGGGTTAAATTGGTGGAAGTCTACGGCGCTACCGAAGGGGGAGGTCTGGTCAATCCAGGCACTGGCCCTGTTGGCAGTATCGGTAAACCATCGCCCGATTGGGAGGCCCAAATCCTCAACAGCGAAGGTCGAATATGCCAGGCCGGAGAAGTCGGGGAGATTTGTTTTCGCCGAAAAGACGGCGCGGCAGTACACGTTGATTACTACAAAAATGCGCAGGCAGCCCAGGCCAAAGTCACCGGCGGCTGGCTGCATATGGGCGACCTCGGGCACCGCGACGAAGACGGCTGGTTCTACTTTCACAGCCGATCCGGTGGCGGCGTGCGTCGCAATGGCGACTTTGTAAACACAGCCTTGGTGGAGTCGGTACTTATCCAGTTTCCGGCAGTGACCGACGCCTTTGTCTACGGCGTGGTCATGCCCAAAAACGTCTCCGGTGAGAAAACTCTGGTCGCCGCCGTGGTAATGGATAAATTCGACAGTAGCAGTGAGGCGCAGCTGCAGGAATACTGCCAGCGCCACCTGGAGAAAAATGATGTACCCGAAATATTCCAGTTCCTGGAGGAAATTCCAAAGACCGTGTCTGAAAAGCCCATAGAGAGGGAGTGCGTCGCCCTGTTGGAATCAGCAGAGGACTAGCAGCAGCGATTTATACTGGATTTTCCTGTGTAAACCGTTATATTCCCCATAGTAGACAGCGTATTGCCACTGGACGGCAAGGACTATTGTCAGGGATTCCTCAGTAGTACCTCTACCTTTCATCTTCAATCGCAGTAAGCTTGACTCTTGCGGAAGTCCATCGTGCACGATGGGGTTCGAGCTATGTTTTAGTCAATGCCACTAGGTAATCAGCCGCATTCTCGATTTGCGCATCTACTCAATAATTGATCTATCACACGCTCCACAGGAGCCATTTAAAAGGAAGTTGTCATGAGAAAACACGTTGTACCCGTTATTCTAGCCGCCGCAATGCTATCTGCCTGTTCCAGTATTATCAGTAAATCGGATTACGCTGTGGCAATTAACAGCAACCCGGACGGTGCCGACTTCGTGGTTACTAACCGCAGTGGCATGAAGGTACACAGCGGCATGACCCCTGCATCGGTCACATTAAAATCCTCCGCGGGCTACTTTAAGGGTGAAACTTATACCATCGTGTTAAACAAAGAAGGGTTTACTCCCAAAACCTTTACTTTAACCAGCAGCGTTGACGGCTGGTACTGGGGCAACATTATCTTTGGCGGCGTGTTGGGAATGTTGATTGTAGACCCTGCAACAGGCGCAATGTTTAACCTGCCAGACCGCGTTGATATCGCCATAGACCAGAAGACTGCCAGCACTGGTCCCGCGCAAGACTTGACACTGGCAACCATCGACACACTTACCGACGAGCAGCGGGCGCGTTTGGTGCCGATAGAGTAGTGCCAATATGTAAGGGCGATTAGGTTGTGCCCGTAAGTCACTCAGGCGAGTTATCACAACGAGCCAGAGTGGCTAACGGGGAAGATTGAGTTAGGGATAAAGCGCGTAGGCGAGCGCCGCAAGAAACTTCGCCTTGCCCCTTGCTTATTTTTTCACCTGATTTTCATGTACATGCGAACATGTATAGAAGACGCCTCAAACACATAGAATAGTGGCGAGTGAGATAGGGAATATTTACCTGGCAGTAAATCGTATATTCTCGGTTTCTCCGAAAAAATCGCACAGCTATTTGAAAAATGGATCTGAGAGCCAGGCAGTTGTGTTTGGGAGGCTTGGTTGGAAGGGGTTGCCTTCAAAAAAACCTGATATTTTAAGTTGATTTAAAGATTGCCTAAGAAGCGCAGGTTGTCGGTTACTCAAGCGCTAGGGCAGAAGTTCAACTGTGGGCGGTTATCGAAACTTAAGGAAGTTGCTTATGAAGGAAGTCGTATTACTAACGGTCGCAGTGCTTATGGTTGGTTGTGTCGCTAGCCCCCCTAAATTAAGTTATGACGAACAAGTTCAGGCCAAAAAAATAGAAATCTATAGAGCTAATGAAGTTGTTCCAAGTTCCTATACTAAAGTAGGGGAAGTGGAAGTCGCAGACTGTTCCGGTCAGGGTGGTGGCTGGGTGAGAATCACAGGAGACGAAAGCAACGCTATTGAAGGTCTTCTTTTCAAAGCATTCAGTTTAGAGGCAGATGCTGTCATAAATGTCTCTTGTAAATCGACACCTTATTTGAACAATTGTTGGGTTTCCAAGCATTGCACTGGGCTTGCTGTTACTTGGGATAAATAGCGTGCTCGACAAAGTGTGGAAATCATTCCCTTCGGCCGTTTTTAAAATTAAATTTTATCGTGCGTATATGAATAAGTGCGCTTAAATGCTGTTGTAGTAAATGGAATTAAGTGTTTAGCAATTTTAAGCTGGAATGCGGAGTTAGTAATATGGTTAGAATTCTTGCGGTTGTGTTGGTGTTGGCAATCTCAGGTTGTGCTGTGTTTGATGGGGGAATGGTGCCGAAAACAAACTTAATCCCCTATGATGAAAATGGCTATAAAAAGCCTAATCTTTCATATTCGTCTACGGCAATAGGTGGAGTGTTTTCGCAAAGTGAGCTGCCTGGCGCCGCACAAAGTATTATGGAGGGCGAACTTTTCTCCGTGCTTGAGTCTTCAAATTACTTCTCTAGAATTGCTAAAAAAGACGATTCTGCCGATATTAATATCGATGTAACCATTATTAATAAAGGGAATCCCGCGGCCTTGATACCTGCGGCTATTACCGGTGCCACCTTTTATATCATACCGTCTTGGGCAACAGATCAATTCAATGTGGTGGCTAAGGTCGAGCGAAAAGATGGCCTTAAGAAGGAATACACCCTCTCTGATACCGCCACTATAGTGCAATGGTTGCCTATGATGTTCGTCTTTCCAGTGAAAAATTTCTCTGTTATTCCAGAAGTTAGGAAAAATATGTACAAAAAAGTGCTTGCTGATATGAAAGCCGATGGGTTTTTCAATGCCAGTGTCGAAACACTTTCATTAGCGAATTAAATACTTGCGCGTCGTATTGAATTTCTCGCCGGAGGAGGGGCGGCGGCTAATGGCCGATAAAAATGTTTCCGGCTCCATATCGGGCTTTGAGAAATATCTCGATCAGGAAAAAATCGCCGAGCTCAGCAAGTGAATTTCCGCGGGTTGTGCAGTGGATAGGTGAGTGCAGAGCCAGAGCTGAACGCAATCCTTGATGCGCCCCATCAGTCGCCATTTGTGGAAATATATTTTATGGACTGGAGCGTAAAGTTATTTTTCAGTAGCGTGGCCATTGCGCTCACCTTTATCGCCTTTGTTCCTTATATACGTTCTATTCTAGCCGGGGTCACCAAGCCGCATGTCTTCTCTTGGATGATATGGGGCACGACCACGTTCATCGTGTTTTTCGCTCAGCTGGAGGCAAAAGGGGGACTTGGCGCGTGGCCGATGGGTATTTCCGGTGGCGTTACTATATTTATCGCCATACTGGCTATTGTAAAGCACGCTGACCTATCGATAACCACCATCGATTGGTTGTTTTTCCTGGCGGCCCTTGCATCATTGCCATTTTGGTATTTCACCTCTGACCCTTTATGGGCGGTAATTGTACTTACTGTGGTCGACCTTCTGGGCTTTGGGCCAACAATGCGGAAGGCCTATTATTTCCCCCATAATGAAAACGTCGTATTTTTCGCATTATTTATCGCGAGGAATATCTTTGCTTTGCTGGCCTTGGAAACCTACTCTGCGGCAACGATGTTATTCCCTTTGTCGGTGAGTATTGGCTGTTTGCTGCTATTGGTTATGATTGCTTTCAGACGCCGAGTCGTATGTGCCAGATAATACCGGAGTAGTCCTGCAAAGGGCTGTCGCGCTTATACTACAGGCGCTGTAGATCATAAAGGAGACTGCTTTGACAGTTCACAAGGGGGCGTGTCTGTGTGGCGCAGTGGAATTCAAGGTGGAGGGCAGCTTCGACAGCTTTTACCTCTGCCATTGCCGTCATTGTCAAAAGGATACCGGGTCGGCTTATGCGGCGAATTTGTTTTCTCATTCCGCTACGTTGAGCTGGCTTGCCGGGGGGGATTCGGTGAGCTGCTTTATGCTGCCAGGCAGTCGCCATAATAAATGTTTTTGCAAGGTTTGTGGCTCCGCATTGCCGAGCACTCAACTTGCGGGTTTGTTGGTGGTTCCGGCAGGCTGTTTAGACACCGAGGTGCCGACGCTACCCACAGCGCATATATTCACCGCCAGTGCCGCCGCCTGGGCGAAGTCTGCAGACAGCATAGCCAGCTTCAATGGTCTGCCAGACTGAGCTATCATCACGGGTTTGTAGACTTGCGGTGGGCGAGCCTGGTCCCTGGTGCTATCTGGGAGACCTTACGTCCGCTGTTTTTCTTATATCCCGAGATCAAAGCAAAGCATGAAGTCCAGTAAAAGTACTATGGTTTTTTGGTTCGTCGGCGCCTTTGTGGTGTTGGTATTTTATGCCTCCCTTTCCTATACCAGGAAAGGCGAAATACTCAGTACGATGACGGGAGAGGTGCAACGGTGCGAGGTGCTTGGTGAAAAAACCGCCAATTCACTGTTACATGCGACGATTCGCTCGGAGAAGGGTGATTATATTATCGCCAAACTGGATGATTGCAGCGTGGGGATGGAGGTTGTGATTTTAGTGAAGCGGGGTGTGTTGTACTTCAATACGGTGTTTTCTGCTCAAAATCTCTGAATTTATCCGGGGGTTACAAAGGCCGCGTCCATGGTAGTGGTGAGCCTTTATATGTGGCTGCCCATGATCTCTCCCCTGGCCTTTCCTCAGCGCAAAGGCCACTGACGGAGCTGTATGGCCAGGCTGTTGAAAATATGGTTTGGCCTAATGTATTTTTGACGTTCTTTGCAACCATGTACTGAGGTGAGGCGCCGAGGCGCTATTTACTCTCGGACAGTATTCTGGCGACAAACTCATCAATTTTGGCGATAAATTCACGGCGAAGCGAGGTGTCGGCGAATAGGGCATCAAACCCATGCGGAGCCATATCCACCACGTCCAATTGGCATTGCACGCCCGCGGACTTCAATCGCTCAGCGTATTCGATATTCTCTTCAAGGAAGAGGTCGATGCCGCCAACTCCTATCCAGGTGGGCGGCAGGCCAGTGAGGTCTTCGCGCCGTGCGGGTGCGCCATAACTGGGTACAGCTGGCCCACCAAAGTCATCGCCCAAATAGGCTGACCAGCCCACCTGGTTAAGAGAATTATTCCAGATTGGGTGTTTTATCGCGTCGAGCTCTCGCCGAGTGGCAGTGCGGTCATCCAGCATGGGGTAGTACAGCAACTGGGCTAATGGGGGTGTTTTGCCCTGGTCGTGCACCCGTTGAGCGAGTGCCGCAGTTAAGCCGCCGCCAGCACTCTGTCCCGCAATGATTATCCGCTCAGGGATCACATTGAGTGTGGAAGCGTTTTCCTGAAACCAGTTCCAGACGGTAAAGCAGTCGTCGATCGCGGCGGGGTAGCGATGGCGGGGTGCCAGGCGGTAGTCCACAGACACAACGCTCATTCCATACTTTTTAACGTAATCCGTACATTCGCGATCATTCAGTTTGGGCGAGCCGATGACCAGGCCTCCGCCGTGTATCCACAGTAAGCCGGCACCGCTAGCGTTGCCGTTATTCTCGGGTTGGTATACGCGAACTTTGACCCCGTTGGCCCGTCGCGTGGTGATTTTAACTCCGGGCACCGTCATCGCTTTACCCATTAGAGGCGAAGCGATACTCATCAAATAGAGCATAAACCGGTTGCGTAGCGGCAAGGGCGGGAATTTGGCCACGGCATCGCGAAGGTCGGGGTGTATTTTATTGGGGTCCATTGCGATCCTCGTTATTCTGCGGTGTTCTTATTAGCTATATATTATACAGAATTTCAGTCTGGATCGGCTTGGTGGTTTGGCCGATGGGTTTGCACCAGTAAAGATCGATCAGTTTTTGCTGTCGGAGGAGACTTTCGCTGTGACGGTAAGATCAGCCGGAGGAAATTGCCGCACTGGAGGCACCTTATAAGCCCCATCCTTTTTTGGGGCATGGGTAACAGCCGTCGTGTTGAGGTATTGGCGAATGGTCAGTCCACTTCGCCAATCTGACAGAGTTGCTTGCCGGTGTTTTTACCGCTGGTCAGTGAGTTGATCGCCTCGTGGATGTTCTCTATGCCCTTGGTCACGGTGGCTTGGTGTTTCAGTTTACCTTGCTGGTATAAGTCCAGAGCGATGGCCTGAAACTCGGGGAACAGGGCGATATGGTCATTGGCCAAAAAGCCGGTCAGGGTCAGGCGCTTGATAATGGCAGCCATCAGGTTGGGGCCGGGGGCTTCGCCCTCGCCGCTGTACTGGCCGACCATGCCGCACAGCACAAGTCTGCCGTGGGTGTTCATAGCGTCAAAGGCGGCTTGTTGAATGGTGCCGCCGACATTGTCGTAGTACACGTCTATCCCTGTGGGGCAGTGTTTGGCTATGGCTGCTGCGATGTCTTCGGATTTGTAGTCGATGCACTGGTCAAACCCCAGTTCCTGCTCCACCCATTGGCATTTCGCTGAGCCGCCTGCAATGCCGATTACCCGGGCGCCGCTGGCTTTGGCAAACTGTCCCGCCGCCGAGCCAGTGGCTCCTGCCGCCGCAGATACGAGCACGCAATCCTTGGCACTAGCCCTGGCGATGTTTGTCATGCCGACCCAGGCGGTAAAGCCCACCATGCCTAGAATGCCCAGGTAGGCTTCCAGCGGGGCGACCTTGGGGTCGATGCGGGTCAGCAAGGGCGTGTCCCCCTTCAGACGTACCACGCTGCTCCACCGCGACACCGTTGTGGCCAGGTAGTCGCCGGCCTTCCACCGCGGGTGTCGGCTTTCAAGCACCTGACCGACCGCGCCGGAGCCGGACATAACCTGTCCGGGGGCCGTTTTGATGACATAGTCGCCGCGGTCATCGAGCTGGCCGCGGCTACCGGCGTCAATGGACAGGTAGATCACCCGCATCAGCAAGTCGCCGTCGTTCAATGGCGGCAGGGGCTGTTCGACAATGGTGAAGGTGTCGGCGGCCAACGGGCCGGGTTCCGGGAGACGATTGACCTGCACAGCGCGATTGTTCATTGATTGGGTTCCTTGTTCGGTGCGCGCAGGCAGCCAGCGATCAGGGCGATAACACTGATAAAAATAGCGATGACGCCCGCGATAAATAACAGGTAGTTAAGGCTGTTCCAATCCAGACCGGTAAAGCTGGCGCCGCGTCCCCCGGTGATTGGGCTTAGGGTCGAGGCGATGGCGTTGGTCCACCCGCAGATTAACAAACCCCAAAACAATATGGCGCTTACACCCCGGCCGAAGGCCAATGGTCGTGTCGCGGCGGCAACAGCAAGAATCAGTATGCTATTGAGCAAGCACTCCAGATGCGCCATGCGCCAGCCGCGTAAATCGCCGGGGATGGCGGGCGCTGTTCCACTGATGTTGGCGACCACGTGCTGCCCGTAGCCAAAGCCGGTCAGCAATGCTAACAGCAGGATAAAGGCGGCATTCAGAATAAGTAGTCGGTAGTGTTGTGGTGACATTGGAAAATTCCTCGCTGTCGGTCGTAGTCGTGTCGTCAGCTAAACAGAGCGTCCTCGCGCAGTATTGGCTACAAAGGCGTTGTCGCAACTACTATACGGCTGGCCTTTTCACGGACTTGGAAAGTGATATGGCGAGAATCAGCGCAAGGCTGATCACCGCTATTAAAATACCGCCTACTGCGGGTAAGGTGCTGGCCAGCCCATCTAACTTTGCCACAGACAATAGCTGCTCGAAGCTGGTGTTTTGTGATGCCAATGCCGTTTGCAGGCTGGGGAGGTCCGCCGCACTCGAATTTGCAAACGCGGTTTTCAGCGCGCCAAGTGCCTCTGGACTATTTAGCCCGATGCTTGTTGCCTGGTCTTCCAGCGACGATAGTGTTGTGCTTTGGCGGGTGCTGCTGAAAATGGCCAGGCCGATCGACACGCCTGCGGGGGTGCCGAAGTCGCGCATCATTGTCAGTAGTCCGCTACCCGCGCTAATCTTTTCCGGCGGCACATTGCTTAAAGCCAATTTCATTATTACCGGTCCCTTCATGCCTTGCGATGCGCCTAGCATGATGGCGAGTACCAGAACGATCCAGAAGGGAGTGCTGAGATCCAGGAACAGGGCGTAGACCAGCAGGTTGCCCAGCATCATCATGACTACGCCAATAATTAATCTTCGCTCGTCAAGTCGGTCGGCAAGTTTTCCACTGGCAAGCCCTGCCAGCATACTCGCTGCAAACAGGCACATATTCATCAGGCCGGCCTGTGAGGCGTTGCCGTCGGGTCGACCGCTGATAAAAAATACCAGCGAATAGACGGCGCCTCCGTGACACACCAAAAATAATAGGTAGATTAAGCAGGGCAGGAGAAAGTCTTTATTCCCCATAATCTGTGTGTCAAAAACCGGGCTATTAGCACGTTTTTCAAATCGCCAGAGAATAGCGAGTAAGCATAGTCCCAAGGCCAGGCTCATCATCGCTTGATGACTGAATATGCCATTATTACTCATCCATGTGGGCACCGATAGCAGCGTGCCGACTGTCAGTAATAGTAATACTGCGCCGGGCCAGTCAAGGTGGTAGCGTTGCTTGGCCGGAGGAGTTTCCGGCACCCGCCAAAAAATAAGTAGCAGTCCCAGTGCTCCCATCGCCGCGCTGGTCCAGTAAATGGAACGCCACCCAAAGGCGTCTATTAGTACACCGCCCAGCAGGGCGCCCGTGGTGGCACCTAGCGACATGGAAAATACCAGGACGCCCAAGGGCAAGCCGCGTTTCTCCTGCGGAAAGAGATAGGCAACATAGGACAGTACCACCGGCAAAATGCAGGCGACGGACAATCCCTGAATAAAGCGCGCCGCGACCAAAAATGGAAACGACTGCGCTAATGCGGCGGCGCACTCGGAAATGATAAAGCCACTAAGGCCGAGGCAGATGACTTTTTTGCGACCGTAACTATCGGCCACTCGGCCAAATATGGGGCTGAATACCACGAGTCCTAGATAGTAGAGTAATACCAGTAATGCGGTGGCGTCTTCTGAAATACCAAAGTGCTTGCCAATAGTCGGCATGGCGGGAGCCTGGAAGGTGGCGGCTTCGATGGCAATAAAACTGCCGACCATCAGTACCAGAAATATTCCCCACGGAGAGCCTGGCTTTTCCCCGGTTGTCGTATCGTTCGTGTCGCTGGTACTGATCATGGTTTACTCATTATATTCAGGTATTGTGTGGCAAAGCGGTCTCTCTGCTGAAAGTGCTATTTCCCCTGCCAGTTCGGTGCGCGCTTTTCGAGAAAGGCGCGAGTGCCTTCCTTGGCGTCGTTGGATTGGGTTATCACTTTGGCGGCAGTTTTGGTTCTGGCCCACAGCTCTTCTTCGTCGCATTCCGCCGCCGCTTTACACAGGGCGAGGCTTTCCAATACCGAAATGGGCGCGTTGCCGGCGATTTCCTCTGCGAGGGCGAGGGCGCGCTGTTCTACTTCCCCGGCCTTGGTGACGTCGTTAACCAGGCCAAAGTGCAGGGCGCGCTCGGGGCTGAGGGCGCGCCCGGTCACGGCGACTTCAATGGCAATGGCACGGGGCAGAGAGCGGGCCACACGGAATGCACCGCCCGCCGCCGCGATCAGCCCCCGTTTTACTTCCGGTAGACCCAGCTCTGCGTTTTCTCCCACTACCGCGAGATCGCAGGCGAGCAGCAGTTCGAAGCCGCCTCCCAGAGCGCGACCTTCGACGGCGGCGATCCAGGGTTTGGTGCGTGGCTCGTGAACGAAGCCGGCAAATCCGCCAGTTTCTGTCACCAGCGCGTGCCCGCGACCGGCGCTGACTTCGGCCAGGTCAGCACCTGCGCAAAAACTTTTTCCCTTGGCGGTAAGAATGGCTACTCTCAGTAGTGGGTCTTCTTCAACGGTGCGAATGGCCTGTTGCAGGCCGCTGGCGATTTCTCCGCTGATAGCGTTGTGCTTGTCGGGTCGGTTGAGAGTGATTTTGGCGATATGCGGGGTAAGGCGCTCAAACAACAGGTGTGGTTCATTCATATTTTTGTCTCGTGGTCATGGTTGTGTGTTATTCGCTTGTCTTCACAAACATATATATGATTGATATTATATGTACTTATTTGTCGTGGCAAGTTCGAGCCATTCAGCCGCGATACGCTAACAATAATGCCCGGTCGTCCGGGCCGCACAGAGAGGCCGAGTGGAGCGAATATGAATTTCGATTTTTCTGAAGACCAGCGGATGCTTGCCGAGCACTCGCGAAAGTTCCTTTCTGAAGCCTGCGACGCCGAGCGCCTGCGTCGGCACATTGAGAGCGGTGAGGCCTACGACAAGGCGCTTTGGTCGCAAATGGTAGAGCTGGGCTGGCCCGCTATCAGTATTCCTGAAGAGCAGGGCGGTCTGGGGATGGGCGCACTGGAGCTGTGTGTTCTGATGGAGGAACTCGGGCGAGTACTGGCCCCCACACCCTTTTTCAGCACTGTATGCCTGGGTGCCGAAGTGCTACGGCGCTGTGCGGTTGCTGAGTCGACGGAATTGCTGGGAAGTATCGCGCTGGGCGAGGCGATTATCGCAGTAGACCTCGACAGCAAGGGCTTGAGCGTCAATGACAACGGCACTGTGAGCGGAAAACTGCCTGCGGTGGCCTACGCCTCCAGCGCCAATTATTTGATTGCCGCCGCTGAGCAGGGCGGTGATGAGCGCCTGGTATTGGTGGCCATGTCGGCAGACGGCGTGCAAACCGAGGCCCTGCCCGAGGGCGTAGACGAACTGGCCAGCTACCAAAAGGTGATGTTGACAGAGGCACCGGCACAGGTACTGGCTAACGGCGGTGCAGCTCGGGAAATCGCCCAAGTGGTTGCCGACCAAGCGGCGGTGCTCACCGCCTTTGAACAGGTCGGTGGCTCAGAAGTAGCCTGCTTTATGGCTCGGGATTATGTGTTGGAACGCTTCACCTTTGGTCGTCAGGTGGGGGGGTATCAGGCGGTGAAACATCGCCTGGCCGATATGATGATAAAAATCGAGTTGGCCCGTTCAAATGCCTACTACGGCGCCTGGGCGATGTCGGTGGGCGGCGACAAGCTGCCGCTGGCGGCGGCTGCGGCGCGGGTCAGCGCCATTGAGGCTTACAATTTCGCGGCGGAAGAAAACCTCCATCTGCACGGCGGTATTGGCTACACCTGGGAAGCCAATTGCCACTTCTTCTACAAGCGGGCGCGTTTGTTGGCCATGCGCGGCGGCAATATCGCCCACTGGTCAAATAAATTACTGGCGGCGGCGTAACGCGCCCCGGCGCTTCAGGACAATAATCAGGAGTTCACCATGGATTTTAACGATACCCCCGAAGAAGCCGTATTCCGTCAGGAAGTGCGCGACTGGCTTAACGACAATGCGGGTGAATACCGCCAACCCCTGGGGCTGTCCCCCGGTGACAGCCGCTTTGCGGAGCTGGGGCGCGACTGGCAAAAGAAAAAGGCCAAGGCCGGTTATGCGGCCATCTCCCTGCCAAAGGAACAGGGTGGCATGGGTGGCACTGCGATGCAGGAAGTGATTTTCGCCGAAGAAGAGGGCCACTACCACGTACCGGTAGGGCCCTTTGTCACCATCGGCTCACAGTTGGCTGTGCCGACGATTTATACCCACGGCACCGCTGAGCAAATTGAGCAATTTGCCTATAAAACCCTGATGGGCGAGCTGCTGTGGTGTCAGATGTTTTCCGAACCTTCGGCGGGTTCCGACCTGGCGGGGTTACGCACCAAGGCCGTTCGCGACGGCGACGACTGGGTGGTCAACGGTCAGAAGGTGTGGACCTCCTGGGCCCATACCGCTGATTGGGGCGTGCTGGTGGTGCGCACCGATCCCACCGTACCCAAACACAAGGGTTTGACCTATTTTCTGTTGGATATGAAGTCGCCGGGAATTGATGTTCGCCCGATCAAACAGATTTCCGGTGAATCGGAATTTAACGAAGTCTTTCTTACTGATGTGCGCATTCCCGACCGTTATCGTTTGGGAGAGGTCAACGGCGGCTGGAAAGTAGTCATGACCACTCTTATGAACGAGCGCCTCAATGTCGGTGGTGAATCCAAGGGGCTGCCCAGTGTCGAGGAACTGCTCGATGTAGTGCGCGGCGCCGGCGACGACGCGGCACCCTATCATCTGGACGTGGCGCGCCATGTGGCGACCGATCTGGGACTGAAAAACTTCCGTGCACGGCTTCTGACTAGTGTATCCAGGGGCGAAACCCCCAGTGCGATGTCGAATATGGGCAAGTTGGTTTACGCCAATATGCTGCAGGACATCTCCGCGATGGCCGGGGATATTCAAGGTCTGGATCAAGCGTTCTGGAGCGAGGGTGGCGACACCGCCAGTAAATTCCAGTACGGCTACATTTGGGCCTCGGCACTGCGTATTGCCGGTGGCACCGATGAAATTCTGCGCAACCAGATCGCCGAGCGGGTGTTGGGGCTGCCCGGAGATATTCGGGTGGATAAAAACGTTGCCTTTGCCGAGCTACCAGCGGGTAAGTAGGCTGTTTAGCTTCGGTCTTGGCGTCAGCTACGTTTAGCTCTGGTGGATCTGCGATGCCAGTAAGTCGGCACGAGAAATCCTTTTGTCGACTTTGCTCAGGGCACGGTGGTCTACTTACTCATTTTGCGAGTAGCGATAGTGTTGCCGGTGTCCGCAGAGATCACAATCACTCCCTTTAGCAGGGCGACTGACACGCGGTCAAGTTTCTTAGTCTTTGTCATTAATCAGTAGCTCAAACTGGTGGCTACCAGCGCTTGGTGGTATCGACGAGAAGAACCTCTTTGATTAACTCGACTATTCGCTCTGATCGAAGGGGAGCGGCTTGCGTTAAATACGATTGGGTTGGGTTGAGGATTGTGTTGCGAAATTCTTCAAAAAGGCTATTGCAGCTTGGGCTGCGGGTGACAGTACGCGATTCGCAAATCTCACCAAGCATATTTCAATCGCAGCGTTGGCGAGAATGCTAAGATCACCGCATACTCCGACTTCTTTGAGATTTCCATTCTCCAGATCCTTGCCTAGTGCCCGATGCGGCGCAATCAGAATTGCGTCGCTGGACAGTGCTAAGGGTTTCAATACTGAAAAATCATCGCAGGCAACGGTTAGTTTGAAATCGGCAGATTCCGGCAGGCCCATGGCGACTTTAAAATTATTGGCATTGGTGCGGTTAATTAAGGCACCGATAAATGGATAATGGAGTAGTTCTCTAGCGCTGCTCACCTTCGACTTTAATATTGGATGTCCTTTTCTAACAAATAGTGAAAGCCTCATTTTTATCAGAGGTTCTACCAAATATTGCTCATTAACCGATAGCAGACTTGAACCCGCGACGAAAAACTCGATGTTTTCTGCATTCAATTGCGCTAACAGCCGATCCCTGCTCGCGACTTCCACTTGAATTTTGACACCTGGCTGTTCGTGCAAAACATTGTTGGTTAGGCTGGATAGAAAGACAACGGCGGGGTAAGGGGCCATGCCAATAGCAAGGTTACCGGATAGACCGTCGCGGATAAGCGCCATGTCAGAATGGAGGTGTTGCGCGTTTTCCAGCAGCAATTTCGCTCGCTCGACCAGGGATTTGCCCGCTGGGGTAAGGGCAATATCCCCGGGGTTTCGATTGAATAGCTGGAGCCCGAGTTCTTCTTCGAGCTTTGTAATACTTCTACTGAGTGCGGGTTGGGTGATGCAGAGCTTGTCCGCCGCTTTGGTGAAATTTCTTTCGCTAGCGAGAATGCATACGTGCTGGAGTTTACGTAGATCTATGGGCATGGATCATTGTCTCCGTAAATTAGCGGTGTATAAGCCGAGGTTGCAGCGGTCCGCACATTATTACTGCCCAGCAGTGGCGAGATTAAATCCACATAGCGTGCCACGAAAAACGTGCATATATTCAGTATAACCTAAAGTAATAGCAGGGAAAGATATAAATCATTGGACTGTTTTGCGGGTTGGATTGGATACTATCAGCACATTATAAGGAAGCACTGGCAGCCTTGATACTCATCTGGTGGGCCTCGTGCTTGAACGCAAATAATAAAATGGTGACCTTATGTCAGATAGGCCAATTTCTGCCCCCGAACTAAACTCGACCGAAATGGAGGCGTTGATACGCTCATGGTTTCAGTCCTACTCGGATAAAGAGTTTGAAAAGCATAATGCAATGATTCACCCCGAGGCCGTGGTGTCGTACCCGGAAATGGCCTTTATGTCGCCGGACTACACAGCTGGCAAAGACTTTCTGGTTAAAACACTTGAAGCCGATGAGGAGGCATTTATCAACCTTCGGCAAGACGTAGACAGGGTTTATGTCGTTGGTGACACCGCGTTTGTAGAAGGGTGGTTCAGGGGGAGTGAATTAGGCGGCACCATTGTTGTCCAGGCCAAGGCTGAGGACATGCGTTTTCGATTCCTGCACCGCGTTCGGGTGGAGGATGGAAAGATCAAGGAAGTATTCAGTTATTACGATACCGCCTTGCCCTATCAGATCCAGTTGGGACTTGTTGGTCCCAGCAAAGAAAGCCCGATTCCACCCTGGATGATGGCGATGGCCGAGAAGAAGAACAAACACGCCCAGTAGGGCACATCTTGTGCTTAATCTAACAGCTTGGTTAAAGTTTGCCTGATCTGAGTGTTATTAACGCTGTAAATGGTAAGAAAGCCCGCTACGAACTATGCTTTAAGTAATATGGCTTCGCGGCGGAATCGATAATATAAGAGGAATATATCTGATGATGAATCTGTTCAATGCTCGATTTTTAAAGAGTGGCTTTTTGGGCCTGATGCTTTCTGTGGTGTTTTCTCACAGCGCAATGGCAGGGGGTAAAATGGATGTAGAGGCCTTGGCCAAAAAGTGGATGGAATCCTATTCCAATAAGGATTTTGAAACCCACAATGCAATGATTGATCCCGAAGTCGTCGTGGTTTATCCGGAAATGGCCTATATACAGCCAGATCGCTCTGCAGGCGCTGAGTTTCTGTTACGCACACTGGAGGCTGATGAAGAGGCCTTTTTAAATTTGCGTCAAGAAGTTGATAAGATCTATGTGTCTGGTGATACGGCCTTTGTTGAAGGTTGGTTCCGAGGCGAAAAGCTTGGCAGCACCATTGTTAAGCAGGCGAAAGATCAGAAAATGAACTTTAGATTCTTACATAGAATAAAGTTCAAAAATTCAAAAGTTGTTGAAGTTTTTAGCTACTACGATACCGCGCTTCCTTATCAGGTTCAGCTAGGTCTTCAAGGTCCTACAAAAGAAAACCCCATTCCGCCGTGGATGATGGAAATGGCCAAAAAGCAACGTAGTAAGCATAAGTAAAATTTTAATTATCGAGTCTTGAAGATATGTAAATATCGTTGAGGCTCGAATAAAAAATAATTAAAAAAATATAGTTAAGATAAAAAGGCAGTCGTCATGATTGATGTTACGCGCGGTCGAATTATAAATACTATCTTTCCATTTGTTTGTGTTCTCGTTACTACCCTGACAAATGCCAGTGAAGAAAAGAAGCTGGTAGTAGAAGAGGTTGTGGTTACGGCTCAAAAAAGAGCACAGTCAATTCAGGACGTGCCCATCTCGATCAATGTCTACAGCGGCGAGAAAATGGCAGAAATGAAAATCGAGCGGCTGGACGATCTGGCCCTTAACGAGCCCTCGCTTACCCTGTCTGCTGGCCTCAGTCCGACATCACTGGATCTGGGTATGCGTGGTTTTAGCAGTCTGGTGCTAGGGTCGGGTATTCAGCCTCCTGTGTCACTCGTTATCGATGGGGTTCCGCTGGCGATGGGTTCTGAGTTTGCCATGGAACTTGCTGATATACAGCGTATTGAAGTGTTAAAAGGCCCCCAAGGCACTCTGTTTGGTGGTAATGCCGTCGGGGGGTTGATTAATATCGTTCGCAATCGTCCGGACGATGAGAGCATCGCGCGAGTAGACGTCGATATCAGCAACGACGACGAATATATTGTGCGGGTGATAGCTGGCGGTCCCCTCGGTGATAATTTTGGCGGAAGAATTTTTGCGTACAATAAAGATCGTGAAGGCCACGTTACTAATTTGTTCCCAGGTTCGGAAAAAGTTGGTGGCGTTGATGAATACGGCTTTGTCGCCAAACTGGCCTTTGAAGGGGGTGAAGGTTTTGATGGTCTGTTGACTGGAGATTTTCGCGAATTTGAATCCTTTACGGGGCTTGCGACCACGGTCTCTGACGGGCCTCAGCGCGATGCGGCGGTAGGGGGCGACCGGGTTTATAACGACCCTTATACCATCAATCAGAACCAGGATACTTACGGTACCTTAAAGAATTGGGGCCTGACCTTTGAGGCAAACTGGGAGCTTTCCGACAGCTTATTGCTAACCTCCGTGTCGAGTTATCGTAACTTAAGTAACGTTACAACCCTTGACCTGGACGCTTCGCCGGCCAGCGCAACCAATAAGCTCGACATGCCCTTTGTCTACATCCCGGATTCCAATATCAGTACCATTGGTGACAAAACCGGTAAAATCGATACGCATTACTGGGCGCAGGAATTCCGTTTGCAGAAAACCACTGAGAGTTTTGATTTGATATCAGGGGTGTTTTACCGTGATTTTACGCAGTTGTCTCCCGCTCACCTGAGTTTGTTGGTACGCGCAGATTCTTTGGTTGATGCGCCGAGTATGGGTCTGGGAGTGGACGAGGCTGTTATTGAATCGGTGCTGCCAATGGTAACCGGGGGAGCTAGTGGTTACCTTGCGATAGGCCTGGCTGGTGACTCCGAGTTGACTAGACAGGAGGTTTCTGTTTTTTCTGACCTTACCTATCATCTTGCCAGTAATATTGATGTATTTGCCGGGTTCAGATTGCATCGCGACAAGGTTGGTCTCGTGCAAAGTGCCCGCCAGGCGATAACTCCCGGGTCGGAGCCGTTCTTTTCGGTAGAGCCTGACAAGGCTATCTTTAATGTTATAGCGGTAGATCAGATCACCTCTATCGATAGCAGTGAGGTTGTAAACGAATGGGCTGGACGTATAGGGGCGTCCTGGTTTGCTAATAGTGACACCAACATTTATACCACGCTGTCTCGCGGTTTTATTGGAACAGGGGTTGATGCCGGCCCGACATCAATGGCAGGTAGCGAATATTTAGAGCCGACGACGTCGGTTTCACTGGAAGTCGGGTTGAAAACCAGCTTTATGGATGGACGGTTAACCACCAATGCCGCGATATTCAGACAGGAAAACCAGGACGTGATGGTATCTTTGGTGCCCCCCGGCGAGCTGGCGGCACGCCCGCAAAATATTGGTAGCATTGATAGTACCGGGCTTGAGCTGACCATGGCATTTGTTGCCACTGAAAACCTGAGTTTCAACGCTTCGGTGACTGTGCTTGATACGGCTACCAGAGATCAGATTGATGGCTGTTACGACCGACAAACCGAGGCCGAGGGTTGCAATATCGACACAGATGACGATGGTGAGTTTGAGTCCCAAAGCACCGATGGCAACTCGTCGATCGGTACCCCGGACCTCGCCTACACGATTTCATCACGCTACGTCGTGCCCCGTTTAACTGATTCCGTAAATGGCTTTATTTCGATGAGCTACAACTGGCGCGACGAGGTGCAATATCGAGTCGATGCCAACCCGCTAACCGTTCAGGAAGCCTACGGCCTGCTGGATATGTCTGTGGGCATTACCGAACTTGAGAATAAGTACAGCGTGTCAATGTTTGGTAAAAACCTACTGGATACCTACTTCGCAGCGGGTAAAACCGCCGGTGAAAACACATTGGGTAGGTCCGCTGACTTTACCCCTCGTCAAGGGCGGTTCTACTGGGGGGTGAAGGCGATGTACAGCTTTTAGCCGCCAGTGGGCCAGTGTCATGCTGACTAATTTTGGTAGTCCGACGGACTGGCCCCTGTCCATTGCTTAAACGCTCGGCTGAAGGAGCGGGGCTCGGAAAAGCCCAGTTGTTCCGCCACCTCGGCGACGGGGAGTTTCTGAAAGCGCAGCTTGTCGATGGCGGTGTCACAGCGCACATCGTTGAGAATCCGCTGAAAACTGGTGCCCTCGCTGTTCAGGTGGCGATGCAGGGTGGCGGCGGTCAGGTGCAGGCTTTGGGTAACGGTGCTGAGGCTGGGCGGTGGCTCCCCCTGGCGAATCGCGTTGAATATCAGCGAGCGCACCTTTGACGATACCTGTACTTGTTCCTCTGGCCACTCGACGACGCCGTCTTCCGAGGCCAATTGGCGCAGGGCCAACCACTCGGTGCGACTGCGTAAAATAGGCATGGCCAGATATTTGCGACTGAATGTCACCGCGTTGCGAGGGGCATTGCAGGTCCAGTCGTTGCGCAGCTGGGAGATCAGACGGTCAGTCACTGGTGGGGCGTCAAAGGCCAGTTCTACCCCTTTGACGGGAATCAGTTGGTCGATCATCCAGCTGAAAATGCGGTGCAGGTAGTTCAGCCAGTAGTCGGCGAGGAAATCGCCCGGGTCGAGCTGTTCGTCCCGGCCTGTTAACACCAGCGCGATGTCGTCGCCCTCGTCGAGCAGCGACATTTTCATATCATCGCAGGTCAGCCGCATAAAACGCAGGCTGAGCTCCATGGCGGCGCCAAGGGTTTCGCTGCCCAGCGCGATCTCGACCATCATTGAGGTCACGCCGGGTTTCACCGGGGTAGCTCTCAAGCCGAAAAATTCGTCGCGCATCTCCCGTTGCAGGGTGGCCAGCAAGTGGATGTAGTGGCTGCGGGGCACCTCGCCGCCCTCGGCCAACATTTGGGCACTTATGCCATTGGCGCACAGCAAATCAGCGACATCCATGCCGCGATTTTTGGGGCCATTAAGCAGCCTGAGCACCGCCAGTCGATAGTTGAAGCCGTCGTGGGGGGGCAGGGCGCGGTCGAGGCCCTGCGTTTTTTTGTGACTCGGATTGCGAATAGTTGTCCTTCCTGAAAAGCCTTGGTCGCGAGATAGTAAGCCAAGAGTATAACCCACGTGGGCAATAATAATTTAATGAGAACTGCAGTCACCAATATGCTCGGTATAGAGCTACCTATTTTTGCCTTTTCCCACTGCCGCGACGTGGTCGCCGAGGTGTCCAGGGCCGGTGGTATGGGCGTTCTGGGAGCCAGTGGCTTTCCGCCGGAGTGGCTTGAAGAAGAGTTGGCCTGGATAGACGCCCATGTTGACGGCAAACCCTACGGCGTCGACTTGTTGATTCCGAATACCTACGAAAAGCGCGCGGTCGGCGACGTTGATCTGAATAGTTTGATTCCCGCTGAGTTCAAGGGCTTTCTCGACCGGGAATGCACAGAGGGCAATATCCCGCCATTACCCGAGAGTGAGGCCCATGCCTTGCGCGCGGCGCAGCTCGCCAAGGTGCGGATGACACCTGAGCAGGCGGCGGAATTGCTGGAGGTGGCGTTGAGCCACCCGATCGCGCTGGTGGTTAACGCACTGGGCACGCCTCCCCGGGAAACCGTCAGTCGTATTCAACAACAGGGCATTCGCGTTGCCAGTTTGGTCGGCAAAGCTGAACACGCATTGGCTCAGGTGGAGGCGGGAGTCGATTTCGTCGTTGCCCAGGGCAGTGAGGCCGGCGGTCACACCGGCAGTATCAGTTCGATGGTGCTGTGGCCCCAGGTGATTGACGCGGTAGCGCCGATGCCAGTGTTAGCAGCGGGGGGCATTGCCCGTGGGTCGCAGATGGCGGCAGCGCTGGCAATGGGCGCGGCGGGTGTGTGGACCGGGTCGGTATGGCTGGGTACGGCACAAAGTGAACTTTCGCCAGTGCTTAAACAGCGCCTGTTTGCCGCCAGGGCCGACGATGCCGTGCAGTCGCGGGCGATGACCGGAAAACCCTGCCGAATGCTGCGCAGTGAATTCAGCGATATGTGGCTGCGCCCCGGCGCGCCAAAGCCGCTGCCCATGCCCTTGCAGACAATCGCCACGGTAGAAATGCGCATGCGCATCGAGCGCGGCGGTGTCGAAAATTACATGAGTTACCCGGTGGGGCAGGTGGTTGGGGATATGACCCACGAAACCTCTGTGCGCCAGGTGGTAATGGATATGCTGGACGAGTTTGTCGATGCGGCCCACAGCCTGTCGGCATTGATGGAGGACTAATATGAATATTGATTTGAGTGCTGAGCAGGAGGCCTTCCGCCAGCGTGTTCGTGAGTATATGGCGAGTCAGATGATGACCCCGGAGTTTAAGGCCGAACTCGCCCAGCCGGACGTCAGCCACGGTGGTGGCCCGGTGTACTGGCAGAAAATGCGTCAGCTGGGTGCCGATGGCTGGATTCGCTATTCCTGGCCAAAGGAACTGGGTGGCGAGGGCGCCGACCCGGTGGAGCAGTACTTGCTGGTCGATGAAGCCAAGCGTGCAGGCTTCCCCTGGCCCGCTCTGTCGGCCAATTCCATTGGCCCGGTATTCGCCAAATACGCCCAGCCGGAAATTCGCGATAAGGTTGTTTCTGAGATTCTTAACGGCGAAGCCTATCTGGCCATCGGCTATTCAGAGCCTTCCGCTGGTAGCGATCTTGCCTCCCTACGCACTCGCGCAGAGCGCGACGGTGATGACTGGGTGATTAACGGACAAAAAATCTGGACCAGCTGCGCCAATTTTGCCAACTACATCTGGCTGGCGGCGCGCACAGACCCCGACCCAAGCAAACGCCACAAGGGGCTGACAATCTTTCTGGTGCCCACCGACAGTGAAGGCTACTCCTGCACCTTGATCCACACGATGGGGGTGTTGACTACCACCACCTATTATCAGGATGTGCGTATACCGGACTGCTACCGGGTGGGTGAGGTCAACGGCGGCTGGCCGCTGATTACCGGGCAGCTCAATGTGGAGCGTTTGTCGCTGGTGGGCTATGGCCACGTTGCCAAGCTTTACGACAAAACCCTGGGGCTGTTGCGTGGCAACGACGACTATCGCGAGCTGCTCGACACACCCTGGGTGCAGCGCAATCTGGCGGTGGCGCACGCTCGCCTTGAAGCGTTGAAAATGCTCTGCCTCAAAAGCGCGTGGATTATGGAACAGGGCGGCACCGGAATGGTGGAGGCCTCTGCAACCAAGGTATACGGCTCAGAGCTGTATATCGAATTGGGCCGCTTGATGGCAGAAATCCTCGCGCCGCTGGCTAATTTGCGCGACGGCGACGCGGTGCTTAACGGGCTGATGGAGCTTTGGTATCGCAAGGGTACGGTGCACACCTTCGGTGGTGGTGCCAATGAATTGCAGCGCAGCATTGTTGCCGCGGCGGGCCTTGGGCTGCCGCGCGGGGCATAAGGAGAACATCATGGATTTTAGTTTGAGTGAATTTCAGCAGGAAATTCAACAACTCGCCAAAAAGATACTGGCCGACTACTGCACTCAGCCACGCTTGCGCAACGCCGAAGCCAATGACTATTTTGATGCAGAGTTGTGGCAGCAGCTTGCCGAGGCTGGTTTGCTGGGGCTGGCCTTACCCGAGTCGGTGGGGGGCATGGCCCAGGACCTTGAAACCCTGGCTGTGGTGCTGGAACAGCTCGGTGCCCATGTGGCCCCGGTGCCCGGCATTTCGGCTCTGGCCACTGCCAGCTTACCCTTGCTGCCCTATATTGAGCAGCCTGCTGTACACGAGGCGCTGGCGGCCCTGAGTTCGGGCGCGGGAATATTGACCTGCGCCCTGGCTGAGTCGGGAATATCGGGCAATGGCATTGCGCAGGCCGTGGTCGAGGCTGAAGGCGACCATTATTACCTGAGTGGCGAAAAAAGCCGGGTGCCCGCAGGGCTTCAGGCTAGCCATTGCTGGACAGTTGCCAAACAGGGAGAGGAACAGGGCATTTATTTGTTCTCCTGTGATGACGCCGGGGTAACGCGTCGGCGTCAGTTGACCACTAGTGGCGAGGCCCTTGCCAGCATGACTCTCGACCGCGTCAAAGCGGTAAAAATCGTCTCGGGTGAGCAGGTGGCTCAAGTGTTGTCGGCCGCTGCGATCTATCAGCGTGCGGCGTCGGCGGCGGTGGCTACAGGCCTGTGCGAGGGCATGTTGGCTCTGGCCAGCGAGCATTGCAGTCAGCGTAAGCAATTTGGCCGCGCATTGGGCAGCTTTCAGGCGGTGGCGCACCAACTTGCTGACTGCTATATCGACAAAGAGTGCCTGCGCACCGCCAGCGAACAGGTCTCCGCGCAACTGGGACAAAACAGTCAGGGCAGCGTTGAAGGGGCGAGTCTGGTGGCGGCCTATTGGACGACCGAGGCCCTGCACCGGGTGAGTCATCGTTGTCAGCATGTTCACGGTGGTACCGGGGTCGATCGGGATTACCCCTTGTACCGTTATTGCTTGCAAGCACGCCAGATTGAAATGGACCTGGGTGGCCAAAGCAGTGTGTTGGCAGCACTGGGTGAGGGCATCGCTGCCCAGCGCGTCGCCTGATTACGATAACCAGATTCCGATTAACCGGGACGTAAGCGAGAAACTAGCTATGAATGAATTCACTTCCACTGAACTGCCTCTCGCCGGACTGAGAGTCATTGATCTGGCCGACGGCAAGGCGGAAATGTGTGGCAGAGTGCTGGCCGACCTGGGCGCTGAGGTCATTTTGGTCGAGCCTCTGGCGGGCATGGCTTCCCGCCAGAGGGCACCGCTGCACGAAGGTGAGAGCCTGTATTTCACCAGCCATAATGCCAACAAGAAAAGCATTGCGCTGGATTTGCGCTCTGACTCAGGCAAGGCTGACTTTCTGAAGCTTGTCGATAGCGCCGATATTCTGGTGGAAACCACTCGCCCCGGCGAGTTAGCCGATCTGGGTTTGGACGCCGCCACATTGCGTCAACGCCGTCCCGATCTGGTGGTGCTGTCAATCAGTGACTTTGGCCAGACCGGCCCCTATCGGGATTACCAGGCCAGCAACGCGGTGCATCTGGCGATGGGGGCCGTGTTGGCGCGGTCCGGCATCGCCGGTAATCGGCCGCTGTTGCCACCGGGGGAGCTGGCGCTGGAAACCACCGCGATCCAGGCCGCCTGGGTCGCCCTGCTTGGGCATTGGCAAAAGCTGCACACCGGTGCGGGCAACACCATGGATTTTTCTATTCTTGAAGCGACCGCGCAGATTATTGACCCCGGCCTCGGTGTGACCGGGAGTGCGGCAGCAGGGCGGTCGGCGAATGAGCTGGCGCCCTATGGCCGTCCACCAGTGGGCTTTTTATACCCTATTTTCCCCTGTGCCGACGGCCATGTGCGTATCTGCGTACTCAACCCCCGGCAGTGGCAGGGCATGTGCGGCTGGCTGGGTGACGACCACCCCTTTACCGATCCGAAATACGCCAATATCGGTGAGCGGTTCAAGGCGATTAAGGACATCAACGGACTGATCGCCAAGCTGTTTGCCGACAAGTCCGGCAAGGAATTGGTTGCCGAAGGTCAAAAGCGAGGTGTGCCTATTGCCGCCGTCGCCACCGCCCAGCAGGTGTTGGACGACCCTCACTTCAATGCCAGGGGCGCGTTTACCGACCTGACCGTCGCTGGCGACAAGGGCAAAGTCCCGAGTGGCTATGTCGAGATCGACGGTCAGCGCATTGGCTTGCGATCTGCGGCGCCAGCTCTCGGTCAGGACAATGACTTGCTGTCTGAGTTGGCCGCGAAAAAGCCGCCTCAGGCAACTGCGCCGGTGGATCGCCGACCTCTGGCAGGACTTCGAGTGCTGGATCTCGGGGTGATTGTTGCCGGTGCCGAAACCGGGCGGATTCTGGCGGATCAGGGTGCCGAGGTGATCAAAGTAGAGAACACGGCGTTTCCCGATGGTTTGCGCCAAACCTCCGCTGCTGGAACGGCTATCAGCCAGTCCTTCTGTCAGGGCTCGCGCAACAAAAAATCCTTTGGCCTCAACCTGCGCAGCCCGGAAGGGATTGCCATTTTTCACACTCTGGCAAAAGACGCCGACATCGTTTTGTCCAACTTCAAACCCGGCACGATGGAGTCTCTGGGCATTGGCTACGACGAGCTCAGCGCGATCAACCCCCGAATCATTACGGTAGAAAGCAGCGCCCTGGGCAATACCGGCCCGTTGGCAAAAAGCATGGGCTATGGGCCGCTGGTACGGGCCTCATCGGGACTCACCGGACTGTGGCGCTATCCCGAGCTGGACAACAGCTACAGCGATGGCATCACCATTGTGCCCGATCACTTCGCCGCGAGAGTGGCCGGCGTGGCCATTATGGCGGCGCTGATTCGACGCGAGCGTACCGGCCGGGGTGGACGCATTGCGGTGTCCCAGGCAGAAACCCTGTTGAACGTATTGGCAACACCGCTACTGCGAGAGTCTCTGCAACCGGGCACGATGGTGGCCCGTGGCAATGTGCTGGAGTTCAGCAGCCCCGGCGGTGTCTTCCCCTGCGCTGGCGACGATATGTGGTGCGTGATCGAGGTTGACAACGACGCTGCATGGCAAGGGCTGTGCGACGCGATGGGGCGTAGTGATCTGGCTGAAGACCCGCGCTATGCCAACGGCGAAGGCCGTATTGCCGCCCGCGACATCCTTGAAGCTGCCGTAGCGGAGTGGACGGCCACCCTGGACCCTGTGGTGGTGATGGAAACCCTGCAAGCGGCAGGGGTGAAGGCGGGCAAAATGCACCGTCTCAGCGACTTCGACGATAACCCCCATTTGCATGCCCGTCGCTTCTTCCGCCGTTTTGAACAGCCGGGCTTCCCAACCGAGTTGCAAACCGAAAATGGCCCGGTGGGGTTCAGCGATCTGCCCGAGCCGGAAATTCGCCCCGCGCCGTTTCAGGGGCAGCATACCCGTGAACTGGCGGCGAGTTTGCTCGGTTTCGATCCACAGAAAATCGAACAACTGGTCGCCGACGGCGTGCTGGAAGTGATGAAAGACAACGAATTTATTCAACAATGAGCGCGATCCTTGCCGCACTGTGAATGAAACAGGTGCGTCCACCCCTACAGGAATGGCGTACCGCAACACTGAGAGGACTTACTATGAAACCGTTTATTTTTAGCGCTGATGCCCACGTGACCGAGCCGCTGGATATTTTTACCAGCGCTCTGCCGGAAAGCATGATGCACCGTGCCATTACCATGACGCCAATCGACGGGTTCGTGTGCAGCAAGGTCGGTGACAAAATTGTTCACCGCATCAAGATGGGCGGCGAGCGTGCCAACGAAACCGGTATGCATGAACCCGGTGAAAAGCGCAGCGGCTCGCACCATATCGACCGCCGCATTGAAGATATGCAGCGCGACGGTGTGGATGCCGAACTGATCTTTCCGTCGTTGGGTTTGATTATCTACTTTATCGAAGAAGCCGATATCGAAGCGGAAAGCTGCCGCATCTATAACAACTGGTGCCACAGCCACTTCAGCAACAACCTGGACCGCTTTGTACCGTCGGCAATTTTGCCCTGCCGCGATGTAAGCGAAGCGGTAAAGGAAATTGATCGCATCGCCGACATCGGTTACACCGCGGCCATGTTGCCTGTGGTGACTCCGGAGGGCGTGCCCAAGTACAACGACCCGGTGTGGGAACCGGTATTTGCCAAAGCCGGCGAGCGTGGCGTAGTGATTATTCTGCACGCGGGTACGGGGTTGGAAGACTTTGCCCCCGAACGTGGCGCGGGTGGTGCAGTGATTAACTACACGCGCCTGATGTGCGACGCCCAGGAAGCGATCTACTACCTGGTGGCCAGTGGCATTCTCGACCGCAACCCCGACGCGAAAGTGGCTTGTATCGAAACCGGAGCATCCTGGTTGGCGGCCCTTTCCGAGCGTATGGACGAAGTGTTCGACGCCCACAGTTTCTTTGTGCGTCCCAAACTGGGCCGCCGTCCCTCTGAAATTGTGCGGGATCAGGTCTATTGCTCCTTCCAGCACGACAAAGCCTGTGTGCTGTCGCGGGAAATCACCGGTGTTCAAGCGCTGTTATGGGCCTCTGATTACCCCCATATGGAAGGCACCTTCCCCCATTCCCAGAAGGTGATCGCCAGTATTTTTGACGGTGTGGATATTTCCGACGAAGACAAGGCCGCGATTCTCGGCCTTAACGCGGCGAAACTGTTCCGTTTGAAAAATGACGCATTGCCAGCCTAGCAGCCCAAAATACTGGCACCGCCTGCGCTAGTGGGGCGGTGACAGTGATTTGCCCCTGCAGTTAATTTATGAGATTGGAGCCGGTTTACTGCAAAGGGCAAAGGGTGATACCGGCCGATGTCACGATATCCGAGCGCATGTGGTGAAAGCCCTGCAGCACAAAACGAATACCGTGAAATAGTGTTGAATACGTATTAATCATATGTATAATTAATACGTATGACATCATGTGCGGGGATTTTATGCCTGCAATCCATAATAAAGTGATTACTCGGAGCCACCATGAAACCCTTTCAGCCCAAAGCCCTGTGTTTGGCTATCGCTTCCCTGATACCGCTATCTACGCTGACGTCGCAGGCAAGTGCTGCCGGATTTGCACTCGAAGAGGTCATAGTTACGGCGCGTAAAAAGGAAGAAACCCTGCAGGACGTGCCGGTCGCGGTGACCAGTATGTCGGCGGATGATCTGGTGGCGCTGAACCTGAGCCAAACCAGTGAGCTGGGCAGCTTCACGCCGGGTTTGTATATTGAGCAAACTCCGGCACAGGGGGGTAGCACCTCCAAGGTGACCCTGCGTGGTCAGGTACAGACCGACAGTTTGATTACCCTTGACCCCTCGGTGGGCTGGTATATCGACGATGTTTATCTGGCGCGGGCCTATGGCACCACCAACAGTATGTTTGACCTCACTCAGGTCGAGGTGCTGAAGGGGCCGCAGGGCACCTTATACGGGCGCAATACCACCGGTGGCGCGATAAAGCTGAATACTGCCAAGGCCGATCCCTTCGGCGAGGTGGAAGGCTTTCTGTCGGCGACTCATGGCAATTACGACACCCGTCGCTATGGTGGTGCAATCAATTTGCCGCTGATTAGCGAGAAACTGGCGATTCGCCTGGCTGGACAGATAGACCAGAAAAACGATGGCCATGGCAGGGTCGTGGTATACAAGCGGGACGACAGTGCGGCGTTGCCGCAGCCGCTGAATATCCTTAACGACTATAACCAGAATGTAGATTCCGTAGAGGAAGTCGGCACCCGCGACAATGATTTAATTCGCCTGGGTGTGACCCTTGAAGCTACAGATTCACTGCGCTTGTTGTTCAGCTACGAGGATAACTCCTCGATTCTGACTTCGCCTTCGCGCAATCTTTCCCAGGAAGACCCCTGGGCCGGTGACGCCTCAACAACCCCTGCTTTTCTGCCATTGGGGCGTCGCGATAATCAGGGCTACTATGACGCTGAGCTTAACGCGATCAATATTTCCTATTCAGACACGATTACGTCGGCATTCACCGTCGAATATGACATTACCGATTCGATCCAGGCGAAGCTGGTCTACGGCTACCGCGAAACAGACACCGCGTTTAACAGTGATATTGATGGCACCAGTGTGCCATTGGCTACTTTTGAAGGTTTGTTTGAACAGTTCGCTGAGCAGGAGTCTGTCGAGGCGCAGCTGGGTGGCCTGGCCTTTGACGGTGGGCTGGACTGGATCGCCGGACTGTATTTCTTTGAAGAAACCGGCTTCGATGAAAGCAAGGCCGGCGGTATTCTCAGCAACGCAGGCGGCAACCTGTACAACCTTAACCGAGGGGATGCGGTTAACAAAAGCCAGTCTGCCTTTGTGTCGGGTACATTGATGCTTAGCGAAGAGCTGAGTGCGACCTTGGGCGTTCGGGCGACTGAAGATGAAAAAAGCCTGCTGGTCACCAATTATTATGCGCGTTTGGCAACCGGAGATGTCGGTCCCGATCGTAGCAACCCGGATGGCACCAGTAACAACTGTGGCATGGATAGAAACAGCCCACCACCCAATGCCAATTTCGAGAACTGTACCTGGCAGGGCAGCGACACCTACAACTTCATTTCATGGACGGCCTCGGTAGATTGGCGCTTGACTGATGATGCAATGCTGTATCTGAAAAACGCCAGCTCCAGTCGTTCCGGTGGACAGAACGCACGGGGCGGTACCGAAGATTCGGCCAAGCCCTTCGATCCTGAAACCGCGACCGACATTGAACTCGGCCTCAAATCCACCTGGCTGGATAATAGTCTGCGGGTGAATGCGGCCTACTACCATACCTTCTATGAGGATATTCAGCAGACCATTCTTACCCAGGTTGTGTCGGGTAGTGATGTTCGTTTGGCAACCCAAGTGTATAACGCCGCCGAGGCCGATCTCGACGGCGTGGAAATGGATGTCGAATGGGTCATTTCGCCTTCGTTGATGCTGGCCGTGACCGGTGCCTATCTCACCTGGGAGTTTGAAGAAGGCAGTTTTATCCTGCCATCTGCGCCGGAGCTGGAAGGATCAGCACGCCTGAACTACTTGGTGCCACTGGAAGGTGGTGAATTGATGTTCGATGTGAATGTCACCAGTCGCTCAAAGTCCTTGTCTAACGCAGTGAATGGTCAGGACGATATCGATAAATTCGACGCTGCCACCGCCCAAAGTGTGACTTTGCTGGGTGCCCGGGTCTCCTTTGCCATGCATGACTACGGCGTAAACGTAGCGGTGTGGGGACGAAACCTTGAAGACAAGGAGTACGCTACCACGGCTCAGCTGGTGCAGGTTGACGCCGGTACGACAGCGGGCCTGGGCGCCAGCACCGGAAATAACGTGGCATTGGCCAACGCGCCACTCGGCGAGCCCCGTACTTTCGGGCTGGATATTCGCTACGATTTCTAACAGTCACGGGCTACCCGCGTGGGGCTTGCCCGTAGCAAAACCAAGAATAAAGGAAAGGTTACTATGAAAATCCAGGCAGCATTGGCCCACGCCAACAAGAGCCCCCTCTCGATTGAAGAGATCGATCTGGTCGAGCCCGGCCCCAACGATATTTTAGTCCGGGTTGTGGCCAGTGGTATTTGTCATACCGATATGACAGTGCTGAATAACGCGCCCTTACCCTGGCCTGCGGTGCTTGGCCACGAAGGTGCGGGCATTGTGGAAAAAGTGGGTGCCAATATCAAAAAAGTCGCGGTCGGCGACTCGGTACTGATGACCACCGCCTCCTGCGGTGTGTGTGAAAATTGCGTTGAAGGACAGCCCTCTTACTGCACAAGTTTTCGCGATATCAATATGTCTGGTGGCTATTGCGCTGACGGTAGTTGCAGCCACAGTCAGCATAGCAAGCCGGTATTCGGACGCTTCTTCGGGCAGTCTTCCTTTGCCAGTTATGCGCTCACCACCGAGCGCAGCATTATTAAAATCGACTCGGATTTGCCGTTGGCTCTGATGGCCCCGCTGGGTTGCGGATTTCAAACCGGGGCCGCAGCCGTGTTTAACACCCTGGAAGTGCGCGCCGGTACGTCGATTGCGATCTTTGGCGCCGGCGCTGTTGGTCTGTCTGCGGTGATGGCGGCGAAGATATCCGGTTGCAGCCAAATTATCGCCGTGGACGTTGTTCCCTCGCGGCTGGCACTTGCACAGGAACTCGGAGCTACCCACGTGGTGAATGCCGGCGAAGAAAATGTCATCGAACGGATTCAGCAAATTACCGGTGGCGGCGCGAGCTACTCTGTTGATGCCAGCGGCATTCCTGCAGTGATGACCCAAGCGATTGATGCGTTGGGCTTTAAGGGTGTTGCGGCGCTGGTGGGTATCGCCGGGGCGGAAGCGTCGGTGACTTTTAACCCGACCATTCTGCAAAGTAGATGTCAGTCTATCCGCGGTTCGATTATGGCCGGGGTAAATGGCGTGCCGGAGGTCTTTGTGCCAAAGCTGATTGCCTATTGGCGCGCGGGTAAGTTCCCTATCGAAAAAATGGTCAAGTTCTACGATTTCGAGGACATCAATCAAGCCATTCACGACGCCGAAGATGGCAGTTGTATCAAGCCGGTATTGAAATTACCTGAGGCTTGATCACTCGAAAGAAAAGCACAGGCATCGTAACTGCGTCAAAAAATAATCTCTAAGGGAAGATAGTCATGGGCGACCATATGGATCATATCGATATTGAAGGTATTCAACGGATATTCGCCTGCCAGCGGGACAATCGCCAGGCGGTTAAAAACACCAATGCGGATCAACGTATTGCCAAACTCAAGGCGCTGCGTCAGGTCATTGTCGATCGGGTTGACGAAATTGACGACGCACTATTTCAGGATTTGCGCAAACAGCGTCTGGGCATTAATCACTACGAAATTCAGTCAGTTCTGGGCGAGATCGATACCGCGATTGACGGTCTGCACGAATGGATGAAGCCGGAAGTCGTACCCGCCAGTCCGCAACTGGGTGGAAAGAAAACTTATATTCGCTACGAACCCCGTGGTGTATGTCTGCTGTTTGGGCCGTGGAATTTCCCCTTCTCGCTGGTGTTTGCGCCGCTGGTTCAGATAATCGCTGCGGGCAATACCTGCATTGTTAAGCCCAATGAAATGCAGCCGACGGTGAGCGCCCTGTCTGCGGAGATTATTCGCAGCGTATTCGACGAGCAGGATGTGGCGGTAGTGGAAGGGGGCGTTCCCTTGGCCAACGCACTGCTTGAATTGCCCGTTGATCATATTTTTTTCACCGGTAGTCCCGCTGTGGGCAAGCATATTATGGCAGCAGCGGCGAAAAACCTCACCACAGTGACTCTGGAGTTGGGCGGCAAATGCCCGATGATCGTCGATCAGGGATGCGACCCAATGACGGTTGCGGGTATGGCCGTCGGTGGGCGATTCCGCAATGCCGGGCAACTGTGCTTGTCAGTGGACCATGTTTGGGTGCCGGAGGAGATGCTGGAAGTGTTTGTTCAGATCGCTTCGGCGGTGGTCGATAAAATGTTTTATGTCGACGGCGAATTGAACAAGTCAGAGCTGTCGCGGATGGTTGATGCGCGTAATTTCCAACGGGTTAAAGGCCATCTCGACGACGCCGTGGCGCGAGGCGCTTCAGTGGTCAAGGGCGGACAGCTCGACGAGGAAGACCTGACCATTCACCCCACACTGCTCATTAATGTGCCGCTGGATAGCACTATTATGCAGGACGAAATCTTCGGGCCCTTATTGCCGATTCTCACCTATAAAAATCGCGAAGATATCTATCGGCAAATTGATGCCACCGGCAAGCCGCTGGCAATGTATATCTTCAGCGACAGCGAAGAATTTGTCGAAGACGTACTGGAAAACACCTCCTCCGGTGGGGTCACCGTCAATAGCATGATGCTCCACTACATGGAAAAGAATCTGCCCTTTGGCGGCGTTAACCAGAGCGGAATCGGGCGCTGCAAGGGCGTATACGGCTTCAGGGAACTGTCAAATGCCAGGTCGGTATTTGAGGCCTGAACTTAATCGTTACAGCTACTGAGTCTCAGCACTCCATGTGAGAGACCAGTACATTAAAGAGTAAAAAATAATGAAAATGATTGCTCTGTTTGGCAATGCGATAAAAAATCGTAGAAAGAAGAGTGTGCAATGCTTGTGTGTGGTAGTTGTATCCCTGCTTGTTGGATGCAACGGTTCGAGTACCAGTCCTCGCGGGCCAGCTTCCACTGCTAGTCCGGGAGGGGGCGATAATAATCCCGCTACTACCCGGATCGAGGGACCTGTTGATGGGGTGGCATTCAATGCCTGGCCTTGGTCATTGGATGAATACGATTACGAGGAACTTGAGTTCTTTATTACTGGCAGTGCGCTGCCCTATGGTGCTGAAGGCGAGAGTCAGGATTATAAAACCCGATTTATGGTCTACCGGCCAAAAAATCCCGCTGACTTCAACGGTATCGCTATCGTAGAGTGGTCAAATGTCACCGCACAGTTTGATATTCCCCTTGATTTGGTGTGGTCACACCCCTACGTGTTCAAAAAAGGCTACATGTATGTGACGGTCAGTGCGCAGGAGGCCGGTATCTGTGGTGACTCGACTAATACCGGGCAGTGCTCAGCGACCTCGCTGAAGTCGTGGAATGCCGAGCGGTACGGTTCGCTGGAGCATCCTGGTGACGACTATAGTTTCGATATGTTCTCGCAGATTATTCAGTCCCTGCGCCAGAACAACGGTAACACCTCGCTCGACGCCTACGCAGATGTCAGTAAAGTGATTGCAGCCGGACAGTCACAATCGGGTATGCGTATGAACCAGTATCTGTGCAATGGCGCAGATGCCGATGCCAGGGTCGTCGACGCCGTGTTTAGCGACGCCGATACCGGTGTGGAAATTACCTGTAGACCCAGAGTGCCCACTATACAAATGTGGACGGAAGACAGTGCGATTCCTGTTGAAGTAACGTCCAAGCCTAATCATGAGATCTGGATGGTGGCGGGAGCGCCGCATGAGGACAAATGGCAGGCAGTATTTCAATCCGAGTTTACGGCGAAAAACAATTTCGGTGCAGAACCGTCAGTAAGTGCAGAGGAGATTCGAGAATCCGCCGGGAACTGGGGGCAAGAAGGGCCGGTGGCGGGCGCGGGAAGTGCAGCGTGTCTACCCGAGGGGAATGCATACCCTCGCCGGTATGTCGTAGACGCGGCTTTTCACGCCTTAACGGTGTGGATGACGACAGGGTTGAAAGCACCAACAGCACCGCCGCTGCTATTCAACAATGACACCGCGCCAGTTGAAGGCAGTGTTCCCGCTGGTGTAACACCACCGGTATTTCAAACCGATCAACATGGCAATGCGCTAGGTGGGCTTCGACTGCCGGTTATGGACGTTCCAGTAGCGACTTATCTTGGTTCAACCTGCTTTCTATTCGGGCAATCATTCCCATTTTCGTTGGCAACAAATAGCACCTTGTACAACAGCGAAGACGATTATATTGAAAAATTCAACGAATCGGTTAATAGCGCTGTAAGCAATGGATTTCTGCTGCGGGAAGACGCCGAGGATATGATGCGACGTGCCTGTGCATTCCCCGTAGTGGGTGGTGAATTAACGAGTTGTCCTGAGGTGAATGCAGCCTCCTATTACGACTAGATCAGACCGTAATGAATAACATGATGCGTTGAACATCACTTGAAATTTTAATGGAGGTACAATAATGAAAATCTCCGTGTATGCATGTCTTATTCTATTCGTTGTCGCTAGTTACGGATGTGGAGGGTCCAGTTCACCGCCTCGGAAGGTATCGGCAACCAACGCAGGTAGTGACGCAATATCTACCACAGTAGTAGGGCCGATAACGGGCAGGGCATTTAATTCATGGATTTGGCCGTTGGATGAATTCGACTACGAGGAATTTGAGTTCTTTGTATCGGGTGAAGCAATTCCATACGAATTCCAATCTACAGCACTGCCCGTATCAACAACGGAAACCTCTTCGAATACTGGAGTTCAGAAATACAGTACCCGATTTATGGTCTACCGCCCTAAAAATCCGGAGGATTTTAACGGCATTGCTATTGTTGAATGGACGAATGTCAGTGCGCAGTTTGACATACCACTGGATTTAATCTGGGCGCATCCGTTTGCATTCAAACATGGGTATATGTATATCACTGTGAGCGCTCAGGAGGCTGGCATATGTGGCCAAAAATTCGATACCGGCGTGTGTTCTCCTACGTCATTAAAGTCGTGGAATGCGGAGCGCTACGAGTCGCTGGAACACCCAGGAGATGACTATAGCTTCGATATTTTTTCGCAGGTCATTCAGGCTGTTAGGCAAACTACCAATGTGGAATTGCTGGATAATTACCCAGATATTGAGTATGTGATTGCGGTAGGTCAGTCGCAATCTGCTGGACGACTGTCTGGGTATTTATGTAATGGAGCGGATACAGCGGCGCAGGTTGTCGATGGCTTTATCGGCGATGACGACGCAAGAATTGGAACGCAATGCCTGCCACGTGTTCCAAACATTCAACTGTGGTCAGAGTACGCGGCGCGACCGGTAGAATCAACGTCTTCCGAAAATCTGGAAATATGGATGACGCCAGGCGCTCCCCATGAAGACAAATGGCAGTCCCTTTTCGAAGTGGAATTCTCAGGTGCAAACAACCTTGGTGCCGAGCCCTCTGTTAGCGCCGAGGAGTTGAGGGAAACGGCAGGCAACTGGGGGCAAGAGGGGGTGGTAGAGGGCGCCGGAAGCACAGCATGTCTCCCTGAAGGTAATGCCTATCAAAAGCGGTATATATTTAATACGGCATTGCATGCCTTAACTCAATGGATCACCACAGGCCTCAAGCCTCCTACCGCACCGCCGATTGATTTTAATCCCACAGCGACTGTAGGCAATACTTTCTCAGCGCATCCTGGTTCGTATAATCTTGATGAACACGGTAATGCATTGGGTGGTATGCGCCTGCCCTTTATGGACGTGCCCGTCGCTACTTATATTGGTGTGACATGTAGTTTGTTTGGCAAATCAATACCGTTTTCCCTCGCAAAGAATATGACGCTGTACGAAAGCGAGGACGATTATATATCCAAACTTAGTGCCGCCGTTAACAAGGCCGTTGAGGATGGAGTTTTGTTAAGGGAAGACGCAGAGGATATGATGCGACGTGCCTGTGCATTCCCGGTAGTGGGTGGGGAATTGACGAGTTGTCCTGAGGTGAATGCTCAGTCTTACTACGATTAACAACGAATTGTCCGGGGCATCGAAGTTCATTGCCGTCTTTATGCGAGGCACTCTACAACGCGGCGAGTTATCAACATTTCGTGGAATTCAACATGAAAATTAATCTACGTAAGCTTGAACATGCCGCTGTTTTAGCAGAGGAAGGAAACTATAAGAAAGCAGCCCTGCGACTCTGTATCACACAACCAGCTTTGAGCCGAAGTATCGCGAAACTTGAGGAGGAGATGGAGTTCGCGATCTTCGAACGGGCGCAAACCGGTGTGGTTATCACCGCACTAGGTAAAAGGTTTTTGGATCGCGCTAATGGCCTTCTGCAACATGCTAGCGACATGGACTATGACATGTCGCTAGCAAAAAAGGGAATGGGGGGGGAGCTTGCATTCGGTATGGGGCCGTACCCGGAAGCAGCGCTTCTGGAGCGGCTTATCCAAAAAATTATGGATGAAGAAAAAGGCGTTAGAATCAGGGCGGAAGTGACTGGCCCAGAGAACCTGCTAAGCCAGTTGAAAGCGGAAGAAATTGAATTCTTCCTTGCTAACGCAGAGAGATTAACGCTGGAAAAGGAATTCATTTCGTACCCGATATTTGATCTTAAGCTATCTTTCTACATTCGACGAGGGCATCCGCTGGAAGGCAAGGTAATCTGTAATGCCCGCGAACTATTACATTATCCGATTATCGGTACTGTAGCATCGGCCGGGCAGGTAAAGGGATTGAAGTTACGCCTGGGGTTACCGCTAACGTCGGATTTCAATTTCGCGGTGGCCTGCAACGATATACATCTACTCAAATCCTTAGCCAAGCGCAATAATGCAATTATGATCGCGCCGCAGCTAGCGTTAAGTGCAGAAGATCGTGAAGTTTTTATAGCGCTAAACATGACGGGAAATTTGTCTTGTTTGGCCGATGCCCGCGTGAAAATTGACGTGATTCGCTTCGCGACGCGAGAGCTTTCTCCAGCTGCGGAATTAGCGATTAAGTTACTAGAAGAAATGTCTGATACTCTTATTTCGTAGCTCGTTGCGGCATTTCATCTCCAGTAGTTTATGTCAAAAAAATGCGGTCTTCGTGGTGGTAGGGCAGGGCGTCGCTTGAATTATCTTTCAGTATATAAGCTAACCTAAGCATATTGAGGGCGCTCTGACGCCCAAAACACGCCTTTTAGCCTACTGACGCCTTTCCTTCGAGCGTCAATCGCCAGCTCTCTGGCTTTGTCTTCGCCGTATTGCAGTATCGAAAATGTTTGCTTTTCAAAGCTGCCGGGCTTTTCGCCAGGCCACTGGGCCTCCCAATACCAATGGGCCTTTTCGACGCCATTTTTGAGTGTATAGCGTTTGGCATACCTGTATACCCCAGGTATTCCAGACGTGTTGTGCTGTCTGAGCTTTCGGCAAAATTCCTTTCTCGAAATAGCGGGATTTTCCCGAATAATGTTATCTCGATAGGCTTTCGCAGAGTTCAGCGACTCCTCTATTCCGCCGTGCTTCTTGTCAGCAAAATTTTTCACGATTTTCTTATTTCGCCGCTTCAAACTAACCCGCCAGGAATGTGATCGGCTACTATCGTTATCTATCCGTGAAATGCCATACATTTCGTTCCGTTTTTTCATAACTTACGTTTTAAAATCACCTCGTTATCTGGCTCGTGGAGGATGTTGTGAATACCTTGGGAGTAACACTCGCTGGCATTAGTCATTTGTCTCGCGGTTCCCCGACACCTCTGACGATCCGTAATCCGTGTTGATCTTTCCAGTTAATGAGTTGCCTTTAATTACCCCGTCGAAATCTGCATCGATATCCTGTCCCATTACAGACAAGGTTGTGGAAAATGTTACGCGGCTTCCGTCGGTAGCGAGATTTTTAATGTCAGCATCTCCCATGCTTTCGGTTGATATTTTTCCAGTATTGTCGGCGTGAACGTGAAGCGTCATCGCAGAACTTCCCATTATTGATTTTTTTACGAGATTCCATTTTCCCTCTATTGTGTCGGTATACGCATCCATCGTTGTACACATCAACGCTGCGAAAAGCGCATATGTGGCCGTGGATTTTTTCGGTCGGGAATTCGGGCGGGTGAACGTAGGTCTCATTTTTTATATCCTGCTGTATTAATGGTCGTTTTTTTCTTCAACTCCAGCCAAAAATCGCACATATGGTCTTCGTTAAATGTATTGAAGTGCTTCAATCCAGACGAGTCGGTGCTAAGAGAAAAGTAGTTTTGGGAACGGATGTTATAGGGCTGCCATTTCGGTAGTGAATCACTGTTTGGGTCACTACTCCGAGCAAAGTTTACCCAGTAGGAAATCATCGTGTCAGAAAGTGTTAACTGCTCAGGCGTTAAGCGGCCCGCGGGAACTTTTCCGCTTGAAGATTGGAAAACGAATGTGAGTTCTGTTGCATGGGTTGGCCCCAGGGACATCGGAAATATAGATGGAGGGTTCGGCTCACGAAATTCATAGGCATAGACAGGTACATTCTGCTCTGCAAGCTGTTGAATATCTCTGTAGGTAGGGCAGCTGTAGGATGAATCGCCATACACCGCTGCCAAAGCTTCTGTCCGAGTAGAATATTTAGCGGGATGGTATCGCGAGAAGACGGCATCAGCTTTATCTGCTCCGAATTTCGTTTCGAGCTCCGCTTTGTACAGCTCCTCGGTAAGCGTCTTCTTTCTGATGTCGTACATGATAAACGCGAGAAATTTCCCCTCGAACTGGTTGGCACCTTTTAATACCGGCACTTTATTAACAATCTTTGGTTCATACACTGCATTATGAAAGCGAGGTAGCGTTTTTCCGTCCGCGTTAAACCGTGGGCTGTTACGACTGCTAATAATATTCGCTGAACCCTGAGCTTTGATTAAGGTTTTTACGGACTTGGATCGCAAACATGAAAGTTGCTCGTCTGCTTTATGACTGTCGCATCCGGCTCGTTTCGCGAAATCATTTGCGAGACGATAGCTCTCGTCCGGAGTGAGTATTGAACTGAGGCATGGGCCGCTCTGGATTATTGCTTTATGGAAAAGGTCTTTCGACTCAGGTGACAATAGATGGCCGCATACCGAGCGTCCGCCGGCGGATTCGCCGAAAATTGTGACGTTGCGCGGGTCACCGCCAAAATGCGCGATATTTTCTTTAACCCACTTTAAGGCAAGTTGCTGGTCTTGTAATCCGTAGTTGCCGCTGCGGCCTTTCCCTTCCTTGGCAAGTGAGGGCGTAGCCAGAAATCCGAAGTATCCAAGGCGATAATTCAGGCTTACTGCAACGACATTACCTTTTTTAACTATCTGGCTTAAATCATAGGATTCGCTCGATCCAGTTGTTAAACCGCCTCCATGTATCCAGACCATTACGGGTAGATCGCGCCCGGTGAGTGGTGTGTAGACGTTTAGTGTGAGGCAGTCTTCGTCGGTACTGCCGCCGCCGCCAAAGCCACCGGCCTGGGGGCAAGACGCGCCGAATTTGCTGGCGTCGCGTGTGCCAGCCCATTTGCTTGCGGCTTTCGGTGGAGCGAAACGCAGGTTTCCGACTGGCGGAGCGCCATAGGGAATACCGCGAAATTCTCTATGTTCGGAGGCAATGCCTTCCAGCGTGCCCTGTTGAACGGTGACCGTTGAAGTGCCCGCAGCGGTAACGAGCGGCAAGGCCGCTACTGTCACCGCGCTGAGCCATGTAGATAGGATTAGTCTCATCGATTTCATAGTCAGAACTCAGTTTTCCTAAAGTACTGGTCGTTGGGGTTCACTGAAGTCCACATGCTAGGATTTGACGATTTCCATTCTTGCGATATTGGAACCGACGGTTTCGGTCCACCAAAGTACGCCTTTACTATCGAATTGGAGTACAAAAGGCATTCTGCGCGAGTGGCGTTCACCGAAATGAGAGACTTTACCGTCGGTAGTGATGCGGCCAATCGTGCCATTGCGGAACTCACTGAACCACAAGGCGCCGTCGGGTCCTGCGGTGATTTCCCGCGGGTGCCTTGCGTCAGGGCCTTCAGCAATTGAGAAGGTCGTTATCTTTCCGTCCAAAGAAATTCTACCGATCTTGTCGGTCATCGGCATACAGAACCAAAGTGCGTTGTCTGGACCTACGGTTAAGTGGGACGGCGTCTCGCCTTCCTCCGGTACTACGAACTCGGCGAATTCGCCCGCAGTGGTCATACGCCCTATCTTGTTGCCGAAATTCTCGCAAAACCACAAATTTCCATCGGGTCCGGTAACGATGCCATTCGGTCCACTTACCGGAGTGGGTACGTCCCAATCAGTAATTTTCCCGTCCATCGTGATACGTCCAATACGGTTGCTGAGAAATTCCGTAAACCACATTGCGCCGTCAGGGCCAGCACAGATTCCAAACGGCGCGTTGCTCGGATGGGGAAGGTTATCGTCGCTAAACCAGGACGAGCCAAACCGCCCTGCCTTTTTCTTGATTTCTTCTATCGGCACATTGGGCGTTGAGGGAATGTCAAACTCGGTAATTTTGCCGGCTGGTGTGATACGTCCGACGCTGTTTCCTGCGAAGTTTGTAAACCACATATTTCCGTCGGGACCGGCCGCTAATCGATGTGGAGAGCACGGCTCTTCGACGGCAAATTGTTCTACTTTATCATCGTTGGTCACTCGCCCAACGGTGAAACCTTTTATCGTAGTAAACCAGACAGTGTCGTCTGGCGAGATTCCCAGCCCGACCGGTGCGCTTCCCAGAATATCGCCGATTTTGCCGCCTGGGACTGGAATTCTCGTAATCTTGTAACCGAGTCCAGGTGCCCCTTCGGCTATTGCAGTGCTTGTTCCTGAGGAGGTGGATATACCCTTTTTACACCCTGCTAATGCTACAGCGAGCAAACCTATTCCTGCTGTAATAACGGTGCGACGACGTGGTTTGTATAATTCGTTAGTCATTTTCGCCTCTTTATCCATCCGGCTAAGCAAGATGAAATATTGTTGATACCTGATTCTGCTATGGCGTTCGATTTCCATTGCTGGTAACCGAACGCGCTCATAGCGATATGTTTCGGAATGCGACTGAATTAATCGCCAAAATTGTACTTGAGTTCAACACCATAGGTTCTGGGGTCACCATACACATTGGTTACCGTACCGAGCGGCGCGGCTACCTGGGTATTCAAGCGGTATAATTTGTCAGACAAGTTCTTGCCGTAGACAGCAGCGTCGAAGCCGGAGCCGAAAATTCCTTTCCAGTCAAGACGAGCCCCCCAGATGTCATAGGCGGGTAACTCTGCCTCCTCAATTCCTTCGTTGTTGTCGTCCGAATACGTGGAGCTTACGTACTCGTAGTTAACGCTGGCGGATAGGAAGCCTGCCGAAGTGTTTACCGCGTATCCGGTAATCAGGCTGAAGGTGTGTTCTGGCGCTTGCGCAAAAGAGTTGCCCGATGCGTCTCCCACAACAGGGTTAACGAATTCATCGTACTTGCTTTGCAAGTAGCCATAGTTTGCCGTGAAAGAAAGTGATGAAGTGGGGCGTACCGACAGTTCGATTTGACCGCCATACAGCGTTGCTTCTGCGGCATTCAGTACGATCTTGTGAGGACGACCATTTGACGTTTCAACGGTAACACCACGTAAAATATCTTCATACTTGGAGTAGAAGGTCGCGATATTCGACCGTACTGGTATACCGAAGGGTTCCCAAGTGCCTTTTAAGCCCATCTCTATATCGTATAGATGCTCAGGCCTGTATGAGCGAAACTCTTCTTCCGCATCGAAGTTAAATCCCCCGCTGGTGTAGCCTTTACGTGTAGTGGCGTAGACGATCACATCGGGGTTGAACGAATAGTCGGCAGATAAATTGTAAGTGATCGCGCTAAATTCGTCGGAAATTGTCTGTACGCAATTTTCCTGGTCTACACTTTCGTCCGACTCATCCAGGGCGCAATCTCCGCCGCTGTATGATGAAAAGCGGCCTTTTGCCTTATCCTGGGTATAGCGTATACCACCGGTTAAAGATAGTTCCGAAGTCGCGTGATAGGTTATCTGCCCGTAAATTGCCTTGGATATATCAGGCGCAATGTAGTGAACGATCTCCGCACTGTCCTCGTCGATGGGGTCGTTGACTTCCGGTTGATAAATATCACCAAGTGCTGGTTCCGCCGCGAGTAATTGCGCGTATGAATCTCTCAGTTCATGTGCGTAGTAAATGCCCGTTTGGTAATCCACCTTGTCGTCAAATGCACTACCCAGAATTTGTAGCTCCTGGGTGATGAGCCGTGTGTTGATGTCTACTCCGCCAACAACAACAGGTAGTGGAATAGACATAATAGAAGCAAACACGTCTTCCCTGGACTTTCCATATCCAGTGAGATAGCGAAGCGTTGACGACCCCATGTCTATCGATAGAATATTGCTCAGGGAGAATCGAGTATCATTTGAAGTGTGGGGGTAGGGAAGATCAGCTGATCGCTGTCCGCGCTCCTCCTGCTCGTCGAGATACTGTTGATAAAAAATCGGGGTGTAAAGCAGTCGCACAATCCCTGTTGGCTGCTGTGCAACCGGGCCGTCCTGGTTGATTTGTACTCCAGGATGTTCGTCACGCTCGGTATAGTTCATAACGGTAACGTTTGACAGCGTTTCGCTGGGCTCCCATGCCAGAGACAATCGATAGTTTTGGCGATCAAGGGTATTGAGATCCGGGCCGGATTCGTTTTCAACGAGACCATCGCGGTATCTGGCCTGGCCGCCCATTCGCATTTTGAAAGAGTCGCTGACCGGAATGTTAAGTGTTCCTTCGCCTTCGCGATAATTGTAACTACCACCTTTTGCTTTTAAGTAGCCTTCAAAGTTATCGGTAGGTTTCTGTGGCACGAAGAGAATTGCGCCACCCGTACTATTACGTCCAAACAAAGTGCCCTGTGGCCCTGTTATCGCTTGTATCGAGGATACATCCCATAATTGAAACTCGATCTCATTGTTTCGCACGGGTATTTCCGCAAAATAGCTGGTAACCCCACTTTTTATTCCTCGAAGAGCAAACCTGGGCGGTTGGGCCAGCCCCCCCTGATGAACGCTTAGGGACGGTACTACGGCGCTAAGGTCGGTTCCGGAGGAAATGCCGCGACTTTCAATGTCCTGTGCACTGATATTGGTGACGGCAAGAGGGACAGACTGCAGTGACTCCTCCACTCTTCGGGCCACTACCACTACTTCTTCAAATCCCTTTTTTGACTTAACCTTTTCCTTTTCATCGCCTTCGGCGTAGGCCATGTTACCGGCGAGAAAAGGCGCTGCGAATATCGCGCTGGTGTTAATGAGATTTTTTATACTTTTGGATGCAACCCTTGAACTCATAGGCATGGAACATTTTCCCATATGACGTTTGTTATTAATGTTGTGCATAAGTTAATTCGTTCCTAGGCATTACGTCCAATGAGTTTATTTCTTTAAATTGATGCACTGAGGTTATCGGTCGAGTTCAGCGTTGGAGTTATTGTTGTAAGCCGATAACCAGAGGTATTCAGTCTTGAAATTATTATGCATTGGACACAAAAGTTGTTCTCCATAGATACTCCACTATCGTTACTCGTAGTGACGTGGCTGTAGCGAGCTACATGGATGACGAAAGAAAGGCGAGTGGAGTGGTTGAATAGTGGGTGATCAGGAGGCGTAAGTGAATCGTAGAGACATAATCAAGGCAGCTGCTGTGATGGGCACCGCTGCATTTGCTACTACAGTAGCGTCGTACGCTGCGTCGATGACGCGATCATCCGGCCTGGCCGATGACAATGCGGATTCTTTGAGTGCGCAAAAAAAATGGGCCCGCGAAAACATGAGGGGAATTGAGAATATCCTGCTACCCTCGTTTCATCCAGACCTTACAACTGTTGACGAGGACGCCCTTCGTATCGAAGTACGCAATACTGCGGCACAGGGATTTTGCTCTACGGCTGTATTTCCTGTGTGGGTGAAAGAGTCCGATCCACGCTGGCGCCCGATGAGCGAGGTTATCATTGATGAGTGTCGTAAAAACGCGCTCTTTATTTCAGCGGGCGCGGGGGGCAGGGTAGCTAACGGAGCGAAGCCGGTCATTGATCGCTTGTTACTACTCGAGAGTATGGGATTCTCACATGTGTTACTTTCGTTTTACGGCGACAGTAGCACCTCAGAGGAGGCGCTGTATGAAATGTATCGAGAGTGTGCGGAATCGACTGCGCTTCCCATTATTTTGTACGCAAATATCCAGCCGAATATGCGTCATCTTGGACCTCAGGGAATTCCGGTCGGCGTTTTTAAACGCCTCGCAGCGCTGCCAAATATCGTCGCGATAAAAATATCCCAGCCCGTTGATCTGACGACGACCTTTCGGATTTGCGATCAGTTATCGGAAAGTTTGCTTTGCGCGCCGGTCAATCTCGATTTTGTCCCGCTTTTATCACGTTCATTTAGTAATATTCAATACAGCGGCCAGTGGTGCGCAGAAGCCGTTCAGACCCCGGGTAACCCCCTGGCAGTTAATCTAATGAGTTCTGTGATTGAAAAAGATTTCAACAAGGCTTTCGCCACGTATGAGCAGATGCAAGCGGCGATTCAGGAATTTTACAGGTTGCAAGCCCCGACCATTGTGGTTGGGGGGCATCCCTGGTTGCATTTGAAGTACTATTCCTGGCTAGGTGGAGGTAACGGTGGCTTGTTGCCTGATTTGGGTAAATCTATTGAACAAGTGCCCCCTCTGACGGCAGCGGACAGGCGTACTATGCGCCAGGCTTTTCAACGCTCCGGTTTACCGATTAACGACGCAGATGAGGAAGAGTTTATTGTGGGCCGCGCCGCTTGGGCGCGGGGAGTAAGGGTGAATGATTTTCAAACTCATCCGCTGTACATAAAGTAGCGGTCTCCAATTAAATCTGGTTGCGGACTTACGCTGAAATTTGCTCTCCAGTCTTGTAGTATCAATACTCTGTCTTGCGAGAGACGTTAGTTTCAGTACTTTGGGAGAAAGGAATGGACCCGCAACCAGAAGTCACCCTGAAGTGTGGGCGGGTGAGGGGACGCTATGAGAGCGGTATAGCTGTTTTTCGTGGAGTTCGATATGGCGCACCCACCGGCGGCAAAAATCGCTTTCGCCCCCCGGTGCCAGCGGAGCCCTGGGATGGCGTCTTTGAAGCCGATGCCTACGGCCCGCACTGTCCCCAGCCAGACCTTGGGTTGATTGCCTCGAGTCCGCTGGCGGCATTGTTCGGATCGGTTAACGGCGAGGCCAGCGAAGACTGTTTGCGACTGAATATTTATTCGCCGTCGATTGACAATCGAAAGCGTCCGGTGATGTTCTGGATACACGGGGGGTATTATACCTTTGGCTCAGGTAATGAGGCCTTGTACGATGGAACCGCAATGGCATCGTCGGGGGATGTTGTAATCGTTTCCGTTACCCACCGGCTTAATCTTTTCGGTTACTTGTTACTTGACGGCGCTGGGTCTGAAGATTTCGGTCAAAAGCCCAACGTGGGCCAGCTTGACCTTGTTTTGGCACTGCAATGGGTGCGGGACAATATCGAGAAATTTGGCGGAGACCCTGAGCAAGTTACCCTTTTCGGCGAATCCGGTGGCGGCCGGAAATGCGCGCTGCTAATGGCTATGCCTGCGGCGAAAGGGCTATTCAAGCGAGCGATAATTCAAAGTGGCCCGGGTACGCGAGTCGTTACGGCGGATTACGGGCGTCAGTTGGCAGATGCGCTGTTAGATCAGCTGGGTATAGCCCGCGCAAACCTTAGCCAGCTGCAGGATATTCCAGTTAGCAGGCTGTTGGAGGCACACAGTGTTGTTGCTCAGTCAAAGCTGGGACAGTCCCGGCAGCCCGGTTTTATCTACGGTGGATTCAGTCCGGTATTGGATGGCGAGGTAATGCCTTCTCACCCGTTTGACGAAGTGGCTTCACCGCTATGCGATGATGTTTCTATCCTTATAGGAACAAATCGTGACGAACAAGCACTTTTTCTTTTGCTTGACCCGGAATATCGCTCAGGTTCGCTTAATGAGCAGAAATTACTGGAGCGTCTTGAGGGCATTGCCGGCGACAGGGCGGCAGATGTACTTGACATATATCGCCATAATGAACCGGATGCGAGCGCAGCGGATTTATTGGTGTCTATTGAAACCGATCGGACATATTGGTATCACTCGGTGAAACTCGCGGATGCCAAGGCCGCACAGTCTGCACCGGTATTTATGTACCGTTTTGATTGGCCATCACCAGCCTTGGGGGGCAAGCTCAAAGCATGTCATGGCGTTGAGATTCCCTTCGTTTTCGGCAACCTCCAAGTGGGTGCAGGACTGGTCGGCGAAAGCATTGAAGCTGAGGATATTTTCCGGTCTGTTAGTCAGGCCTGGATGAACTTTGCAAAGACGGGTAAGCCAGACTGCCCGGCAATACCTGATTGGCCAAGCTATAGCCTACCGCAGCGTAAAACGATGTTGATCGATGTGAATTGGCAATTGGTTGACGACCCGAAAGGCTGGGCGAGAGAGTTGTGGGCGAGTATTGAGATCTCTCAGTGAGATTTCCCCGCCCAATAAGGCCGTGGGCGTATGAGATTTGCTTGAGCTGGGCGACATTCAGGGCGTTTAAATGATATACGCCCCGTATGGGCGTATATCGAGTCTGCTTAAAGCGAACGGGCGATCAGGACTTTCATTATTTCGCTGGTGCCGCCCCACAACTGCTTTGATGTTCCGCCGATAGCATTCGCGTATGCAACGTCTACGTCATAAGGCCTTATGCGACGCTGCATATTCCACCATCCACCAAAATATCTGTGCCAGTAATAAAGGCAGATTTTGCACTGAGTAAAAATTCAATACAGTCGGCAATGTCGTCGGGCGACCCCATGCGCTGCAATGGGGTTGCATCGATAAGCGAACGCAGAACCTCAGTTTGCTGCTGTAGTTCGGGGTTTCCCATCGGGGTATCGATAATACCCGGCGAGATACTATTGATGCGGGCTTGCTTTTCAGCCCATGATTTCGCCGCTTTTCGGCACAGATGGATGACACCAAATTTCGCGATGCCATAGGCGACGTTTCGGTCTGTCATATCCATCCCCGCGTCTTTCAACTTTGTAATAAGCTGATCGGAGAAGGGGGCCTCCAGGGCTTGAATAACAGTAGGGTCGTTTGTCGTAAATTTACGACCGGCAATGGAGGAAATGCACACCATCGCGCCGCCAGGTCTGACTAACTCTCGAAAAACGTCAATGCAGTGGGCTGTACCGATAAAATCAACGTCGATAATTTGCTGAACCGAGGCCATCACAGGCGAGACGCCTGCAGTAATTACAATGTTATCTATATCTATACAGGCTGCAGCAAGGCTTTTGATGCTCTCTAAGTCACTTATATCGCAATAAACCGCGTCGGCCATATACTCTGCAGCTAGTTCCTTTAACGTTGCCTGATTTTTGTCGGCGATGGTAAGCCGTCCTGCCTTGGACAGTCGTTCTGCAATGCAGCGCCCCATGCCTGATGCGGCGCCAATAACGAGTGAATGAGTTTGGTGCATGGGCGTGCCCTGTTTGTCGAATTATTGAGTTTAAAGCGTGTGTTGTCGTTGTCGAGCTTAACTCGAATCGCCGCTACGTACGTCAAGCCGGTTGATTGTTACATCCTGTGGTAACTCGATAATGTGCTCGATCATTGTGGCTACGCGACTTGCTGGCATAGGCGATCCGCCGGAGCGGAGGCTGCCGGAGTCTTCCGCGAGCTTGAAAAAGGCTTCTGCGACCTCCGGCGGCCAGGCTTCGCCGAAGGCCGTGTCAGCCATATAGCCAGCGCGCAATGAGGTCAGCTGAATACCGAAATCCTTATACAGCTCGCCGCGTAGTCCGGTAAACGCAGTTTCAACCGCTGCCTTGGTAGCGGCGTATATCGAGAGCAGGGGGAAGGGTTTATCCACCGACTCGGTTGAGATGAAAATAGCGCGGCCACCTCGTAATAGTTTCAGGCTATATTGCAGGCACAGCAGTGCCGATGTGATATTGACGGCAATATTTTGCTCAAGATCGCTGGTATCCATTTGTGAAAATGGCATGGGGATGGTTTGAGCAGCATTCAAGATCAATGCATTGATGTTTGAGCTGACACCGTTAACTTGTTTAAATGCCCTGGCAATGGAGTCTTTATCGGCAAAGTCGGCGTGAATCCAATGAAGGTGATTAGGGTAGTTCTTTAATAGCTCCCCGAGTTGGCCCTGACTGCGTGAGAGCACAATTACCTGAAAGGATTTTTCCAGCAGCCGTTGTGTTGTGCACAGCCCGAGGCCTTTGCTGCCACCAGTAATAAGTACGGTTTGAGTGGTCATTGTTAGCTCCTGGCTAGCCAGCGTGGAAGGAAATCACTTTGGTTTCGGTGAAGTCCAGCAAGCCCTGACGGCCGTACTCGCGCCCGAAACCCGAACGTTTGTATCCACCAAAGGGCGCGCTGGAAAGCACGGTGCCTGCACCGCCATTAATGGCTACGCCGCCGGTTCTGATTTGTCGTGCTATTTCGTAGGCGCGCCCGGCGTCTTTGGAGAAAATCCCCCCCGCCAAGCCAAAATTGGAGTGATTGGCAATAGCAATCGCCTCGTCGTCGTTGTCGAAGCCGATGACGGCAGCCACCGGGCCAAAAATTTCTTCCTGGGCGATGACGTCGTGATTGTCTACGCCGTCAAACAGCGTTGGTAAATAGTAATAACCCTTCTCTATGTCAGGCCGCCGCCCACCATATACCAGCTTCGCGCCACTGTTCATCGCGATGCCAACATAGCGTTCAACCCGGGCGCGGGCGTTGCTGCGAATGAGGGGCCCCATCGCGACACCGGGATCCGCGGGGTTACCTACTTTTGTGTGCTTCAACATTTCCACCATCGTATTGAGCAACGGTTGACGAATGTTCTGGTGAGCGAGAATCCGGGTGGTAAGCGCGCAGCCCTGTCCAGCGTGAATGGTAAAATTGGCGACCGCCGTTGCGGCGGCCTGCTGGATGTCGGCGTCTTCGCGCACAATAAGCGCCGACTTTCCGCCCAGCTCCATATGTGTTTTCTTCAGTCCAGGGGCAGACTGGGCAACAATGGCCGCGCCCACAGTGTCTGAGCCGGTAAAGGTAATCATATCGACTCTGGGGTCGGTGCTGAGCAGAGTGCCTGTGTCCACGTCGCCGTTAACGATATTCAATACCCCCTTGGGCAAGCCCACCGCCAGGGCCGCTTCGCCGAATATCAGCGCCTCGAAGGGGGTCAGTGGCGAGGGTTTGAGAATGACCGTATTTCCCATCGTCAACGCGTGGTAGATCTTCACCACGTTAAGGAAAAACGGAAAATTGTAGGCAGTGATGGCGGAGACGACACCTATGGGGTCGTAGATAATTTCCGCTGTACCCAGTACCGTAGTGCCCTGAGGTGATGGCGTAAGTTCAGGTCGAATCATCTCAGACTGAATTTGCAGGGCATCGGCCATCAGCTGTCGAGCATGCTTCATCGGTAATTCAAACTGCAGGAATTCTGCTAACTGCTGCGAACAGCCCGTTTCCAGGCGGATAAGCTCAATGATCTCGGCTTTACGTGAATAGAAGTAATCGTGCAATTTCTGCATAGTCGCAACACGTTCAGCCGTGGTCATACGTGGCCACGGGCCGTTATCAAAGGCGGCCTTGGCGGCGCCTATAGCGTGTTCTGTTTGGGCTGCCGAGGCGATGGGAGCGAGCCCGATGACAGACTCGTCGGCGGGATTAATCACCGGTTGAGGCTCTGCGTCTCCTGGAATCCATTCATTGTCGATAAATAACGCGGTAGGTAGGCTAGTCGTATTCATTTTTTTATTCCGTTTTGCTGTAAATAGGGTGTGCGGTCGTAATTGCACGTAAATTCAGGCCGCTTGCGTTACCACTGCAATTCCAGGTGGGCGACCCCAAACACTGCACCGCCGTGGGTGATGACCTCTGATCCGGGAGCGAGGGTGAGTTCGGGCATTTGAAACAGAATTTTTTCCAAAGCGACATTCAGCTCCCGAAAGGCTATGTGCTTGCCAAGGCAAAAATGCGGGCCAAAGGAAAAGGCCAGATGGCGTTGCCGTCGATTGAAGTCCACCTCCATGGGGTTGCTATATTCCAATGGGTCGATTGATGTAGTGGGCTGGCAGAGTGTTATCCAGTCGCCCTGTTTCATCGCCACACCGTGAAACTCGATATCCCGGGTGACTTGACGGGCAGTCATTACTGAGGAAAAACGACGAAGGTATTCATCGACTGCAGAGGGTATTTTTTTAGGATTGTCCTGCAAATATTTTTTATGCTCTGGGTGGGTAGCTAAATGATGAAACTGAAAGCCAAGAGAAGATGCCACCGTATCCAGTCCGCCGACGAACATCAGGTAGCAGATGCCCATACACTCCCCATCATCAAGCCGACGGCTATCTACCTCGGTTTTGCAGATATAACTAATGAAATCATCCTGTGGGTTGCGCCGCTTTTCCGCGATACGTCGCTTAAGGTAATCGTGGATTTCCGCAGCGGCCTGTGCCTTTATTTCCATCGTAGAGCCGTGGAGAAGGCGTTGGCCCCAATCAATGAAAATATCGAGTTCCGTTATCGGCAAACCCAGTAGTTGCATAATAATTGCGATGGGGAAGGGGCGCGCAAATTCGGTAATAAATTCGCATTCGCCGCGACCTTTAAAACCATCGATGAGTTCCTGCGCCCTGGCCTGTATACGCTCGTCCATTTTTCTTACTGCTATGGGCGAAAACAGGGGGTTAAGAAAGGCGCGGTAGAAAGTGTGGTCTGGCGGATCAATCTCCAGGGGTGTCATTAACCAGCTCTCGCCAATCAAGGCCGAAAAACCCGCGCTGTTTTTGCTCGAAAAGGTGTCCTGATCCGAGAGTATTTCTCGCATATAGCTCGCTCGGGGGACATCCCAGGTGCCCGGCGTGCCGTGTCTGGTGTTTAAGGGATTCCAGAATATGGGCGGGCCATCATGGAGGTGGGCCAATGCTCGATAGGGGTCAACCCTGAGCGCAGGGTCGTCGTTATAATCAACTGATTTTATAAGATTCGCGGGAACATGGTCCGGCGCGGCGTACTCGGCTCGAGGGGTTGCATCACTCATAGTTAAACTGTCTTATCGTTGTCGAGAGTCGTATTAATCTAGAGTGTTTAAGAAGCTCTTGCCAGTGAAGATTTGTCGCTTTTCAAGGGTGCTGTTATCGCGATAAGTGATTGATATAAATACAAAATAATATTTATGGATTCAGGCTTTCGCATTTTTGATGATCGCCTTGCCCCGAAAGGGCTGCGGCAGTAGAGTTGTAGGCATAACAACTGGCCTGTGAGCCAATAGGCCGTCGAATACTGCTTTTGCTGCCGGGCCAAAAATAACAACAGGGTCGTGAAAATGCTTGAAGACGTCGCTTACATCATTCCGCCACAGCCCAAGAAAAAGCCTCAGCAGAAGCGCTCTCATATGATGGTAAATGTCATACTGGATTCCTGTAAGAAGATACTACAGGAATACGGTGAGGAGGCGTTTAATGTCACGGTGTTGGAGGAAGTGTCAGGTGTCGGCAAGGGCTCAATATATCAATACTTCCCCAACCTTGACGCTGTCATTGCGGCCTTATTTGAACGGGAGTTTGTCGAATTTGTTGCTCGGGGGAAAGTGACCGCCGGATTGATCGGTCGCGATGGCCTGGATTCCCTCATTCACTTTATCATCGACGATGCCGTAACCTGGCACGCGTCGATGCGGAAATTGCACTCCGGTTTTTACGAGCAATATAAGCTGTTCTTTGATGTCGGGAAGCGTTTTGTTGAACTATCTGATAGCGAGGAATTTTGCCGAAATCATCTCGTTCCAGCTATTAATAGCGAATATCCCGGGAGGTCGGTGAAGCATCTTGCTGAAACCGCCAATCTCGCACTTAGTCAATTGAATAGTCTGTTTTTTGCGGCACTACGCTACTACCCCGAGAAAATAGGAGATGAAGATTTCAGCCACTTGCTTTATCTCACGGTTAGAAACTTTATCCGCGACTCCTGCGATATGCCGTCTTTCCCGGGAGGCAAGGGAGTGTGCTGATGCAAAGGATTGCGTCGTTCAACGACGTTGTTGTAGCCACGGAATTACGTGGAAACACTGACAGCAAACCGGTAGTGCTACTTCACGGAGGTGGGCAAACACGACATTCCCGGGGAGCGGCGGCGACGACACTGGCCAACAATGGTTACCTGGCTATGAGCGCTGATCTGCGTGGACACGGCGACAGTGACTGGAGCGCGCGCGGTGAATACGAACTGGTACATTTTGCCAGGGATGTTGAGGCTTTGGTGCGACCTTTTTCGCGCCCACCGGTACTGGTGGATGTAGTGCCCAAGGTCAATCCCGACGGTGTAGAGCAAATAACAGGGTTTATGACCTCAGCCCCCGACGGCTTCGCCAGCGTACAGGATGCTGCTGATGCACGGAGGAAACAGGGTCGCCGGAATTGGGAACATGCAATTTAATTACGTCATTTTAGAAATTCTAAACACTTCGTTGTAAAAGGTATGCGTTATGTCAAAGGGCTGGAGTTCCGCGCCACTCACTACGGTTAACAACGTACTGGAAGACGCTGCGGCAAAGTACCCGGATCGGGTTTTCCTCGATTTCACAGGTGATTTATATACCTATTCCCAGGTTAACGAGCAAGCTCATCAACTTGCCCGTGGGCTTGCCTCGCTGGGTGTCGAGAAGGGTCAAACAGTGACCTCGGTGTTGGACAACAGTTTCGACGCCATATTGTTGTGGTTTGCCATTAACAAACTGGGCGCTATCGCGGTGCCCACCAATACCGCCTATAAAGGTGAGTTTTTGCGCCACCAGATATGCGATGCGGGTTCGGAGCTGGTAATTGTAGAGGCCGACTATCTCAGCCGGGTCTTCGACCTTTCCGGGCAATTACCCAGCGTAAAAACCCTGGTGTGTCGCGGAGAGATCCCTTCCGGCGCCAACAGTGAGCTTCCTGTACGGTCCTTTAGCTCCCTCACGGAAGGAGGTTCCAGTGCAAGGGTCGATGCCAGTGGTGTCGAAGTGAGGGGCGGCGATCTAAGTATGCTGATTTACACCTCTGGCACTACCGGGCCATCGAAGGGGTGCATGATCAGCCACAATTATATATGCAACCTCGCTCGGCAGGCGCTGTTTTGCTGGGAGCCAACCGAGAGCGACACCATTTGGACTGCGCTACCGCTTTTTCATATGAACGCACTCAGCAGCATTATGATGATGGCGATGATCGGCGCCAGAGTCGCGGTTTACCCGCGTTTCTCGCTTTCCGGGTTCTGGCCTGACATTGAACGCTCCGGCGCAACCATGGCGAGCCTGCTGGGGTCGATGGCCCCACTTATTGGCACCGCGCCGGACAGTGAGAGCAGCAAACGTTGCTATGGGCAGCTGCACACTGTGCAAACGGCCCCGTTTCCCGAGCAGCTCAAGCAAGTGTGGAGGGATCGTTTTGGAGCTCGGGTGCTGGGCTCGGTGGGTTACGGCTTTACCGAAGCGGCGATGGTGGTATATGGCAAGCTCAGCGACGAAGGCGCACCGCCGGAGACCTCGGGCCGGTTACAGGATGATTTCGACGTCATGATTGTCGATGAGTACGATGCAGAATTGCCCAGAGGGCAGGCCGGAGAAGTGGTCGTGCGCCCAAAATATGCCCATGTCTGTTTTGAGGGGTATTGGAATCGCCCCGCTGATACCCTGAAGGTTATGCGCAATATGTGGTTGCACACCGGCGACATCGGCAAGTTGGACGAGCAGGGGTATTTCTATTTCCTCGATCGCAAAAAAGATTATTTACGCCGCCGCGGAGAAAATATTTCCAGCTTTGAGATGGAAAAAACGTTCGCTTCTCATCCCGCAATTAGCGATGTCGCAGTACACGCTGTGTTTTCAGAGATGGGTGAAGACGACGTTAAGGTCACTGCGGTGTTGAAGGAAGGCGAGACCCTGGGTGAACGTGAGTTGTGCGAGTGGTGTCTGGATAAGGTGCCCTATTTTGCAGTGCCGCGTTATATCGAATTCAGGAGCGATCTACCACGTAATCCCACCGGGAAGATTTTGAAGTATCAACTCCGGGAGGAGGGGTGTACTGCGGCAACCTGGGACCGGGAAAAAAGCGATTTCGAAATGCAGCGCCGCTAGGGGAAATGCCTCGCGTGGGCTGGCTTGATTCGATTGCGACACGGCAGGGCTGGCGGCGAAGTGCCCCGGCTTGGACGTCGTCAGAGGAGGCCGCCTGGTTTTAATCACTCACTATAAAGGAAAAGCAATGGATAAGGTTTTAGGGGATTTTAGCGGAAAATCAGTGCTGATCGTTGGTGGCGCCAGTGGTATGGGACGTGCGTGCGGCTTATTGATGAACCGTCTCGGCGCCGAGCTCTGTGTGTTGGATGTGGCCGAGGTAGACTATCCTGTTAAACACTACTTTAAGGTCGACCTGCGCAGTCAGGTTAGTGTCGATGAAGTATTGGCCCAGCTTACGGAACGATTCGACGTGGTCTTGTCATGTGCCGGTGTTGCCGATGGCACAGGTGGCATTATGCAGATCAATTTCATTAGCCAGCGTTATATTATTGAAAACCTGTTGGCTAATAACAAACTTTCCAGTCAGGCGTCGGTAGTGCTGATTTCATCTATTGCAGGTCTTCCTTGGCAGCAAAACCTGGCACAGCTTAAAGACTTCCTCGGCACGGCAAGCTGGCAAGAGGCCGAGACCTGGTTGGCGGATAACGCAGGTAACGATAATTATTCCTTCAGCAAGCAAGCCGCCAACGCCTATGTGGCGTCTTCGGCATTGCGCCTGATGAGCAAGGGCGTGCGCATAAACAGTATTTTGCCTGGTCCTACCGATACCCCTCTGGCGCGTGCGAACGCTGATGTTTGGCTGGGTTTCGGTCATGGATACCGCGAGGCGGCGGGTATCAACTACTTGCTACCAGAGCAAATGGCGAATGTAATGGTGTTTCTCGCCTCCCCTGCGGCGAGTGGGGTGAGTGGGGTGTTGCTTCCGGTGGATGCGGGACATATGTCCTCTGCTATTACGGATAGCTACCCGGAGCCAGCAATTAAAATGATGTTGGGGTTGGAATAATCAACCCCGATTAACCCTGTTGGGTATGACGGCGCTACTCATTGCGAGTAGCTCGTCAGAAATTCTCTCCTCAAACAGCAGCTCTGGCTGCTCGTCCATAATTTCCATAATCATGGCCTTGAAGCAAAGTGTGGCAAGAAGCGCGCACCGCTGTGCTTCCTCTTTGCTGATATCGCTATTCTCCTTGAGCAGGGCGTTAGTGAGGCTCGTCAGTGAGAACTGCTGTGTTCCTGCAATTTCGTCGTAGGCTTTGTCGAGGTCGAAACAACGGTGGTAGCGGCAGTGAAACTTAAAATTAAGCCTTAACAGGCGGCTGTGGAATCCGACCGAACCCTCGATCATTGATCTCAGCGCGTCGATGGTAGTGATGTCGCTGTATTTCTGTAACGCTGCATCCTTTCGTTCTTCGAGATATTCCCTGAGCAGATCTTCGTAAACGGCGGCAACAACCGATTCAATGTTGGGGAAATACTGATAGAGGGATCCCACAGAGATTCCCGTGACCTCTGCAAGGTGCAGTGTTGTCAGCGCGTTGGCACCTTCAGTGTTAAGCACTTCACGACAGGCCTGCTTGACCGATTCGACCAGCAAACGGGAGCGTTCCTGTTTAGGTTGCTTGCGCGGTTTGGGTACTTGCATGGGAAAAATGCGAATAATTTATAGTTTTTAATAGTATGGATAAAAAGCTAATAAAATCAAGGAGAAATGTTCTGGCGACGGTGACCTAATGCGAATTATAAGGGCCGATTCGGCGGCCTATAATGGTTTTAATGTCGGGGTGACAGGGCTGATGTCCGCCGCCCGCATCGCTCCAACTTAACCCATAGTTATAACGAGAGGCCGCCGGAATGAATAAAGAAGATATGATTCTAATGAGTGTTGATGACCATGTCATTGAACCACCCGATATGTTCAAACAGCACCTTAGCGCGACCGAACTGGCCAAGGCGCCCACATTTATGACCGATGATGCCGGTATGAATTTTTGGGTGTTCGAAGACCGCAAAGTGGTGAATGTGGGTCTTAATGCTGTGGTTGGCCGACCGAAATCCGAATACGGCTGCGAACCGACGGCGCTCAGCCAAATCCGCGAAGCGGCCTATAATATCGACAAGCGTATTGATGATATGAATGCCGACGGTGTCATAAGCTCAATGTGCTTTGGCACCTTTGTCGGTTTTGATGGCGGCTTTTTTGTTGGCGCGAAGGATCGCACCAATGCGACCCGAATGGTCAAGGCCTATAACGATTGGCACATAGACGAATGGGCGGGTGCCCACCCTGGTCGCATGATCCCGCTGGCGATAGTGCCGCTATGGGATAATCTGGCCTGTGTTGAAGAAATCAAAAGGGTGGTAAAAAAAGGCTGTCATGCGATCAGCCTACCTGACAATCCTACGGTAAAGGGGCTGCCCTCTATTCATAATGAATACTGGGATCCGGTCTGGGCGATCTGTGACGAGCTGAGAGTGGTAGTGAACTGTCATATCGGCACAGGCTATCAACCACCCCACCCGTCAATGGAGTCGCCCATTAATAGCTGGATCACCAGTATGCCAATATCCATCGCCAATTCCGCGGCGGACTGGATGCACCTCGCTGCACTGGGGAAATATAAAAACCTGAAAATCTCTCTCACTGAGGGTGGCATCGGCTGGATTCCCTACCTGCTGGAGCGGGCCGACTTCTCCTTTGAACAGCACAATCAGTGGACGAATATGTCCTTTGGCGGCAAAAAGCCCAGTGAGGTGTTTCGCGAGCATTTCATCACCTGTTTTATCGACGATCAGTTCGGTATAAAAAATTACGCTGACATCGGTGAAGATATCATCTGCTTTGAAACGGACTACCCCCACTCGGATTGCGTGTGGCCCCGTGCGGCTGATGTCCTTTGGGACAGCGTAAAAGACTTGCCAGAGCGAGTGATTAACAAGGTGACCCATCTCAATGCCATCCGCGAATTCAGCTTTGATCCCCTGAGTATGCTCGGTCGGGAAAACTGTACCGTGGGCGCTTTGCAGGCGGTGGCGCGACGCGACGGTGTAGACACCAGTGTGGTGTCTTCCGGTGGCCACAACCCCCACGCCGAAGCGGGCGGTCGCGTTGTCACTTCCGGCGACCTTGTCAAACTGTTTGCTGCCAATGTCGGTGAGGGGGAGGGCGCTTCCACCGAAGCGTCCTGAAGTATCAGGCCATTATCGATACCCCCGGGTGGAACGCCGCACTGGGGGTTAACCCATTGCCAAGGAGTCACTACGATGCTTGATACCGACCAGGGAGTGGTGCGACCGCTTCCAGGAATCAACAACGACACCCGCTTTTTCTGGACCGGCGGCGAGAACAACGAACTGCTCATTTTTCGCTGCGAGGATTGCCAATATTACATCCACCCACCGGTGCGTTTTTGCCCGAAATGCGAGAGCCGTAACGTCGAACCCTCAGCGACCTCGGGCAAGGGGGTGGTTACCAGCTTCACCATTAACCACAAACAGTGGATGCCCTACCTTAAAGTTCCCTATGTTGTTGCGTTGGTGTCTATTGCCGAGCAAGAGGATGTGCGCCTGGTGAGTAATATTGTTCACTGCGACCTTGATGATGTGCATATCGGTATGCGGGTAAAAGTGCTGTTTGAGCAGAACGAGGACTTGTGGGTTCCCCTTTTTGAGCCGGATGTTACCGTATGAATCACTCGTCTGAATACCCGGAAAAAAACACCGCGATTACCGGTATCGGTCAGTCAGAAATTTCCCGTGGTAGCGCAAAAACCGGTATGGCGTTAACGGTTGATGCCTGCATGGAAGCCATTACCCACGCGGGCCTGACTCGGGCGGACATTGATGGCATCGCGACCTGGCCAGGCGCCGACTACAACACCTCTGGATTTTCCACTGTTGGAATTCCCCAAATACAGGATGCATTGCGTTTGGAGGTCAATTGGTACTGCGGTGCGCCGGAGGGACCGGGGCAATTCGCCGCCGTGTTCGATGCTATAGGTGCGATATCGGCGGGGCTTTGCAAGCACGTATTGGTTTTCAGAACGTTGACTGAAGCCACCGCACGTAAAACCGCTTTCGCCAACGCGCTAATGACCCCAGGACAGCGTGACCACGGACTTTTTCAATGGTACTCGCCCTACCATACCTACGCTGCGGCGGTTCAGCAGGCCATGTACTTTCAAGCCTATGTTCACAAATCCGGTATACGCGAAGAGCAGTACGCACAAATTGCCTTGAACGGGCGGCGTAACGCGGGGCTGAACCCAAAGGCGGTGTACCGTTCGCCGATGACGCTGGACGACTATCTGGCCTCGCCGATGATATCCACACCGCTGCGAATGTTTGATTGCGACGTTCCGATAGATGGCTCTACCGCTATTATTATCTCCCGCCGGGACTGCGCCGAGGACCTGCCGAATAAACCGATAAACATCGAAGCGATCGGCAGCAGTATGGCCTACCGCAACTCCTGGGCGCAGCTCGATGCGCTGGAAACCCAGGCTCAGCCTAAAGTCGCTGAGATGATGTGGTCGCGCACCGACCTGAAACCCAAGGATGTCGATTTTGCCGAGCTTTACGATGGCTTCAGTTTTCACTCCATCAATTGGCTGGAAAACTTTGGCTTTTGCGAACGCTATGGGGCGGGAGACTTTATCGACGGTGGCCACAATATTGCCCTTGATGGGATGCTGCCGATTAACACTAATGGTGGGGCGCTATCAGCGGGGCGTATGCATGCCTACGGCCAGATTCACGAGGCGTGCTTGCAGTTGTGGGGGAGGGCGGGTGATCGTCAATTAGCCAAGCCGGCCCACGTTGCCGCGTTGTCAACGGCGGGAGGGCCGCTGGCGGGGTGTATGTTGCTGGTGGCTGAATAATAGAGTTGTCCGTAACGGTCAAGCCCAGGCCATATAGACTTTATTCCTGGCCGATTACGTCCGGCGAACTTTTCGCCGGACGGCATTTTGAATGATCTGGATCACATAACGGGGCGCCCGAGGGACGCCCCCTCTGTCGCTACAATCCGAAACGATAGGTAATGTCCAGCCCGTACATGCGCGGTGCTCCGGTCGTGGCCACACCACCTACCAGTGGGTCGGCAAAAACAAAGGACGGAATTACGTTACCGAAGGTTTCCTCATCGGTAAGGTTGTTGCCAAACACCCCGAGGCGAAGCCCGCTGCTGGTAAAGTCCATGTAAGCGGTAAAGCCGAGCAGACCGTAGGCCTCCTGTGAGACGGCGGGGTTGTTTTCATAGGCGTTGGCATCGTTGTCTAGCGGCACCTTGTCGCTATAGGCATAGGACAGGTTGCTGCCAAACTCACCCCAGCTGACAGGATGCTTGTAGTTGATCGCCAGAGACGCCTTCTTGTGGGGGGCAAAGGGCCCCTGCAGGGTTTCGTCGTCGTATTCGAAATTGGTTAAGGTGCCTGTCGCGATAACCGTAATATAGTCTGTGGCGGCAACGGTCAGTTCCGCTTCGCTACCTTGAATCGTGGCATCCCCCAGGTTCTGGATAAAGGTTGAAATGCCCACGATGTCAGAGAACTGTATGTCCTTATAGTCGGTGTAGTAACCGGCAAGGTTTACCCTTACCCGGCTGTCAAAAAACTCGCCTTTAAAGCCGATTTCAGTGTCGGTGACAAACTCGGGGTTGAAGGGCACGAGGGTCTCGTTGGTTCGACCGCGGAAGTTCTGTCCGCCGGAACGTACCCCACGGGATTTCTTGGTGTACAGCATGACGTCGTCAGTAACGTTCCAGCTGGCAGAGAGCACCCAGGTGTTGTATTCGTAGTCCGTGTCTTGACGGAAATAACAGCTGGACGCATCGGTGCCATTCGATTGTCCGTTTTCGGGGTCGTCAGCGTAGATACAGTCGTTGCTTGGGTTGGGGCCGAGGGCGTCGTTGGCCAGTCCAGTGTCGAACTGGGTGATATCCAGCCCCTTGTTTTCCTCGATCATGCGGCCACCTGCGGTCAGCGACAGGGTATCTGTAGCGTCCCAGGTCATCTGGAAAAATGCCGATTCACTGGTATTGAGAATATCGGCATCGCCGGTTGCCGACAGCAGCGGGGCTGTACCGGTGGCCGGTAGTTGAATGGCTGAGGGTAAACCCGGTACAGCGGCACCGGCGACTACGTCAGAGGCGAAGGTGTAGGTTTTGTCATTGCCATCTTCTTCGAAATCAAAGTAGCCGATAATCCACTGTATGCGCTCATCCCAAAGGGAGCCCGATAGCTGGAGTTCGTAGGAGGTTTGTTTCACCTGTTGCCGAGTGTCGGTGAAAACACCTCTGGCGCTGGTGCCGTCGGGGTCAATAGTGAAACTGTAGTCGAGATCCCGCTGAGCGATCACCGCTTTGATCTCCGCCCAGGGAAGGTTGTAAGTACCCTTGAAATAAACCCCTTCAGTCCGCGCGTCGGCGTTGGTTTCCACATCGGTAAAGTAGCTGTAGTGGTCGTCCGATGAACGCTCGTAACTGCTGATCACTCCCGCCGGTGCACGGGCGCGATCGCCGCCTCGGTCATAGCTCGGCGCGCCATTGGTGCCGGTTTCGGTCGAATCAAAGCCAAGTTCGAGCACGCCATTGTCGGTGACGTCCCAGAGCAAATTGACACGGAGGCTATCGGTATTTTTCTCACCCGGCTGAAATTCGCCGATGATGGTTTCCGGGTCGTTAGCGTCTACCACGGTAGCGTTGCCGTATCCGTCCTGATTGCGCCGTGACAGGCTAAGGCGAGCGGCGAAACTGTCGGTGATGGGCATATTCATCGCCCCTTCGGTGTGCAATTGCCCAAAGTTGCCCACCATACCCCGCAGGAAGCCCGCCCATTCTCCACCCGGTTCGGCCTTGTTCGGAATGACCTTTAATGCGCCCCCGGTGGTATTGCGGCCATAGAGAGTCCCTTGCGGCCCCTTCAATACTTCCACCCGCGCAACATCGAACATATCCAGTAACGATCCCGGGGAGCGTCCCAGATAGACCTCGTCGAGATAAATCCCCACGGCGGGATCGACGGTCAATACCGTCGCGTCGTTTTGTACCTGACCGCGTATCGCAACCTGCGGGTTAACCCCTACACCGGGGCTGGGAGCGAAAACCAGGCTGGGGGTGATGTTGGCGATACCACTCAGGTCGCTGATACCACTGTCTTGCAGCGCCTCGCCGCCGAAGTTGGTCACCGCAGCGGGAACATCCTGCAGGTTTTCCGCCGAGCGGCGGGCCGTGACCACAACCTCCTCGAGCATCGCCGCGTGTAGCGGCGCGCTATTTACTGTGACAGCAAGCGACGCCGCCAGCACGCTTTTACGTCCAATACTGCGTTTTTCCCCGAAGCGGGGAGGGGTGGTGACCGTTTTCATCGAAGAAGCCTCTAATATGGTTGTATTATTGTTGGGGTCTATTAAGTGATGTTGTATTCATAAATAGTATTTGTAAGCAGTTACCAGTTAAGTTGCAGGTTGCGCATACCCATTACCGGGCCTGCGGCCAGTGTGGGCGTCGTGTCGGGGTCTTCGCTGAACTCCGGCATGCGTTTGCAAAATTCCTGGTAAGTCAGAGCCAATTCGATGCGCGCGAGATGGGCGCCCAGGCAATTGTGCGGGCCAGTGTTTAACGCCACATGGCGGTTGCTGCCCTTTCTGTCGAGTTTGAAAGCTGTGGGCTCGTCAAAGGCACTGGGGTCGAGGTTCGCCGGAATTTGCGGAGCGAGCACCATTTCGCCAGCCTTCAATATCTGGCCATTCAGCTCATAGTCACAGGTCAGGATTCGGCCGATATTAACGAAGGAATAGCGGCGCAGTGATTCCTCGACAAAGGCGGGTGCAATATCAGGGTTGTCGCGCAGGGACTTTTGCATGTCAGGGTTATGTGCAAGGTGCCTTACTCCAAAGGACATAGCGTTAACGACTGTGTCGAGGCCGGCAAGGAACAGCAGCAGACAAAAGGCCTGGGCTTCTTCCATGGTAATAGGGCGGCCATCGACCTCGGCATGAATGATGGTACTAATCAGGTCGTCTTCAGGTGTGGCTTGCCGCGCTTGCAGGCTTTCTGTCATAAAGCCGACGATATTCATCAACACCGGCAGGCGTACGTTCTGATCGGTTTCCGTCAGGGCGATCATGGCCCATTCACGAAATTCGTCGATGCGGTTCAGTGGCAGCTTTTGGGTAACGACCAACTACACCACCTACACCACGGTTGCTAACGAAGCGGCGATATTTTCCAGCAAGGAAATTAACATTCCCCCCACCGGTGGCGGATATCGCTTGATTCCGGTTAATATCGACCCGCCGGAGCACGCCAAATAGCGCAAAATTCTGGCGAAACAGTTCAGTCCCGGACATATGCGCAAGCTCGAAGGAGAAATTCGCCTACTGGCCAATCAGCTAATCGACAATCTTCTTGAGAAGAAATCCTGCGACTTTGTCCACGAATTTGCCGAAGTGCTGCCCGTCACCGTGTTTATGCAAATGATGGGGCTGCCCATCTCCGGACTGTAAAACAGTCCGTTGGGGAACTTCTGTGCCAGTTCCGTGAAGCGGGCCTGTGGGTCACTCAGCAGGCCAGCGTCGGTGTTGTGATTGAACGGGTAAACCAGGTTATCGGGAACATGGGCTGGAACAGTCGTTAAAGCAACTCCTAATCAAACAGGAACATCTACAAGCCGGTTACAGCGAACGGGCGATCAGGACTTTCATTATTTCGCTGGTGCCGCCCCACAAACGCTGACCTCGCGCATCGCGATAGAGGCGGGCAATGGGATACTCGTTGATATAGCCGTAGCCACCGAACAATTGCAGGCACTCGTCGATAATCTTGCCCTGGGCTTCCGAGGCGTGGAGTTTTGCCATGGCCGACAGATTGTTGTCGAGCTTGCCCTGGAGCAATAACTCCAAACAGTGGAACACAAACACCGCAGTGACCGTGCCGAGGGTTTTACACTCGGCCAGTTTGAATTGGGTGTTCTGGAAATCCATCACCGTTTGGCCAAACAGCTTGCGGTCTTTGGTGTATTCGATGGTGGCTGCCAATGCCTCGTCGATGGCGTACACACTTTGCAGGGCTATGATGAGCCGCTCCTTGGGTAGCTCGGCCATCAGTTGGCCAAACCCCTTGCCCTCCACTCCGCCAAGCAGATTGTCGGCGGGTACGCGCACGTCTTCAAAAAACAGCTCGGAGGTGTCGGCGGCTTCACAGCCGACTTTGTCGAGAATACGGCCACGACGAAAGCCCTCAACCTTGTCGGTTTCAACCATCATCAATGACACGCCCTTGTTACCGGCGTTGGTATCAGTTTTGGTCACCACACAAATCAGGTTGGCCTGGGAACCGTTGGAGATAAAGGTTTTCTGCCCATTGATGAGATAGCCGTCGCCGTCTTTTTTAGCCGTGGTGCGTACACCTGCCAGGTCGGAGCCCGCGCCGGGTTCAGTCATGGCGATGGCGCCGATCAGTTCGCCGCTGGCCAGGCCCGGCAGCCAGCGTTGTTTTTGCTCCTCGGTGCCGTGCAACAGAATATAAGGCGCGAGAATAGCGTTTTGCAGGGTAATCCCCATGCCGTTGGCGTCGTGACGAAACAGCTGCTCGATAATGACGACTTCATGGCGAAAGTCGCCGCCGCTACCGCCGTATTCTTCCGGCATCATGGTGCACAGCAAACCCGCTTGGCCTGCTTTCAGCCAAATGTCGCGGTCGCAGTAGTGCTGGCTGCGCCACCGCTCGGCCACTTCCTGGGTGACGTGGCGTTCGAAAAAGCGACTGGCGGCGTCTGAAAACATATTGATTTCTTCTTCCTGCATCGCCGCAGGGGGCTGTATGTCCAAGGCTTTCATCGGTATCTCCCAATATTATGTGTAGTCGCGCCCACTGGAGGCGCCGCCGGTTATGCGTAAAATTTGCTGCCGTTCTCAGCGCGGTCGCGCAGCCATTGACTGGGGCGGAAGCGCTCGCCCACGGTGTCGGCCAACTGGTCCAGCTCAGCCACAAATCGATTCGGGCCGAGGGTGTCAATCAACGAGAACACGCCGCCGGTATAGCTGGGAAAACCGATGCCGAGAATTCCGCCGACATCGCCTTCGGCCGCATCGCAAATCACTCCTTCTTCGAAGCAGCGGGCGGCTTCCAGTGCCTGCACGTAGAGCAGGCGGTGTTTTATTTGAGTGTAGTCCAGCTCGCCTTCGGCAGGAGGGTAGAGCGCCGCGACGGCGGTGGAGGGTTGGCGCACACCGTCGACATAGTCGTAAAAGCCTTTAGCGGCGCGACGACCGAGGCGGCCAGCGTCGTTGAAGGTTTGCTGAACCTTGAATCCTGCGGGTTCCACCCAGTGCTCGCCCAGTGCTGCCCGTTCCGCAAGGGATGCCTTGTAGCCGTTCTCCAGACCGATATCGTCAATCAGCGCCAGTGGCCCCATGGCAAAGCCCGCCTGTTTGGCGATGTTGTCGATCAGAGTAGGGGAAATGCCCTCGGCCACCATGGCGAAGGCTTCCTGCAGGTAGGCCGCAATCACTCGAGAGGTGAAAAAGCCTCGGGAATCGTTGACGATAATCGGGGTTTTACGCAGCAGGGCAACAAAATCCAGGGCCTCTGCCAGGGTTTGATCGCTGGTATGGCTGCCGCGAATCACCTCGACCAAAGGCATACGCTCCACCGGTGAAAAAAAGTGCAGGCCGAGGAAACGGTTTGCGGCGGTCAGGCCTTCGGCCAGTTCGCTGATCGGTAAGCTGGAGGTGTTTGACGCGAGAATGGCATCGGCGGGCATATGCTGCCGGGCCTGGTTGAAGACTTTTTGCTTGAGTGCGACATCTTCAAAAACCGCTTCCACAACCAGTTCGCAGTCGGCCAGGAGACGGTAGTCTCCGGACGCGGTGATTTTGGCTAGCAGGGTGTCGGCCTTGTCCCGGGTCATTCTGCCTTTGCTGATAAGTTTGTCGTAAGCCTTGGCGATGACGGCCTTGCCCTTTGCTGCCTGCTCGTCGCTGATGTCGAGCAGGACAACGTCGATTCCCGCCTTGGCGGCACTCTGGGCGATGCCTCCGCCCATCAGCCCACTGCCGAGGATGCCTATTCGAGAGAACCGGGCTTTAGGCACGTTGTCGGGCCGACGGCGCAATTTATCCAGCTCGCCCTTGCTAACAAACAGGGTGCGCACCATATTGCGGGCGGTAGGGTCGAGAATCAGTTTGGCGAAGTAACACGACTCAATATGCAGGCCCGCGTCAAAGGGCACCGCAGTGCCACGGGCAACGGCGGTCAGCAAGGCCAGCGGCGCGGGAGTGTTGCGCTGGGTGTCGCGGCATATTGTGGTGGTCAGGTAGTTGTAAAGGTTGCCCAGGTCGGGGTCGAAAAAGCCGCTGCCTCCGGGCAGGCGAAAGCCCTTTTCGTCCCAGGGTTTTTGGGCATCAACACCGTCAAGGATTTTCTGGCAGGCGGCTTCGACCAGCGAATCGCTGGCCACAACGCCGTCTATAATGCCGAGTTCCAGGGCTTTACTGGCGTTAAAGGGACGGCCCTGAAGCATGATTTCCAGTGCTTTCTGAATGCCGATCATCCGTGGCAGGCGTTGGCTGCCACCGGCACCGGGCATCAGCCCGAGGGTAACCTCCGGCAATCCCATAATGATGTTGGCGGAGTCGGCGGCAATACGAGCGTGGCAGGCCAGCGCCAATTCCAGGCCGCCACCCATGGCTGGGCCGTTAATTGCGGCGACAAACGGCTTGCCGCAGGTTTCCAGTTTGCGCAGTGTCGGCTTGATACTGTTGGCGATGTCCAGTGCCACGGCGGGGTCGCTGACATCGGCAAACAGTTCGACCATGGCATTCAGGTCGCCACCGGCCATAAAGTCGTTTTTTGCTGAGCTGAGCACCGCACCGATAATGTTCTGGTCTGTGGAAATCAGATCAATAGCCGCAGAAAGTTCGTCGCGGAAGGCATCGCCCATTACGTTGGCGTTGCTGCCGGGGATGTCCATCAACAGAATGGCAATGCCCTGATCGTTTACGGAATAGCGTAGGGTGTTAAATTCGTGAGTCATGGTGTTTACCTGCGGCTCTGTTACACGCGTTCGATAATGGTGGCGACGCTCATGCCGATACCGACACAGAGGGAAACCAGCGCGGTCTGCAAATTGCGGCGTTCCAGTTCGTCCAGCGCAATGCCCACCAGCATGGCACCGGTGGCCCCCAGTGGGTGACCCATGGCAATCGCGCCGCCGTTCACGTTGATCTTGTCGTGGGGAATATCCAGTTCGCGCATATATTCCAGCACCATTGAGGCGAAGGCTTCGTTGAGTTCAAACAGGTCGATGTCGGCCAGTGACATGCCAGCGTTCTTCAGCGCCTTGCGGCTGGCGGCGGCGGGGCCGGTCAGCATAATAGTGGGTTCGCTGCCGACACTGGCAAAGGCCCGTATCCGTGCCCGTGGTGTCAGTCCGGCGGCTTTACCGGAGGCTTCACTGCCCAGCAAAACGGCGCTGGCACCGTCAACAATACCGCTGGAATTCCCTGCGGTGTGGACATGATTAATGGCAAACACGTCGGGATACTTTTGCTGGGCGATGGCGTTGTAGCCGCCCTGTTCACCCATTGCCGCAAAGGCGGGTTTCAGTGCGCCGAGATCCTCCAGGCTTATCCCAGCACGTAAATGTTCGTCGCGACTCAGCAGGGGCAGGCCGAGGTCATCGACCACGGTGATTACCGACTTGTCGAAATAGCCCTGCTGCCAGGCATGGCTGGCGCGGCGCTGGCTCTCCAATGCGTAATGATCGACATCGCTGCGACTAAAGCCGCTGCGGGTGGCAATCAGGTCGGCGCCAATGCCCTGGGGGGCGAAGTAGGTCTTGCTGATGACCGCAGGGTCGCGGGGCCAGGCGCCCCCCTGACTGCCCATAGGGACACGGGACATCGACTCCACGCCACCGCCAATGACCATACCCGCCTGCCCGGCCATGATTTGCGCAGCACCGAGGTTGACCGCATCCAAGCCCGAGGAGCAGGCACGGTCGAGCTGTATACCTGACACCGACTGGTCGTAGTCGGCCATTAACAGGGCCGGGCGGGCCAGGTTGCAGCCCTGTTCGCCCACTGGAGTGACAATACCCAGCACCACGTCGTCAACGGCAGAGGTATCCAGACTATTGCGGGATTGCAAGGCTTTAAGGGTTTGGGCGGCGAGGTCGATGGGCGGCACAGAGTGCAGGCCACCATCAGGACGGCCACGACCGCGCGGGGTGCGCACATGGTCGAAAATATAAGCTTGGGTCATGTAGGGTCTCGCTATTCTATTCCAGGCTGTGTTCCGGGCTTGTTATTAGGCCCCCCCGTGCCATATTGCATAGTGCTGGACGCTGTTATTTGGCGGGGGTCGGCAAAGTAATGCTTGGACTATAACAGCTACAATGATATAAATCATCTATATGATAGTGTAAAATTGTTGGATTGCCGCTCCAGCTTGTAGTGGGTTGTGGTTGGCGGGCCGCGCGACAGCGCGTTACTCAATAAATAAGACGATAAGGATTTGTAGAATGCCTCGCGATGACTACCGCACCATCCTGTTTGACTGTGCCGACAAGGTCGCCACGATCACCATTAATCGCCCCGAGGCCTTGAACGCCTTTACTCTGGAAATGTGTGAGGAGTTCGAGGCAGTTTGGCAACGTATACAGAACGACGACGGCATTCACGCGGTTGTGGTCAGGGCGGCAGAGGGGCGGGCTTTTTCCACCGGTGCCGATGTTAAAGCCGGCATCAGCGCCGACCAGTCTACCAACCCCTTTTATGTCAAAGACCCCGGTGATTATCTGGGGCCCCGCTCTAACCAATGCTGGAAGCCAGTCATCGTCGCGGTGCACGGTCTGTGCTGTGCGGGGGCTTTTTATTTTCTGAATCAGGCCGACTTCGTGATTTGTTCAGAAGACGCCCAGTTTTTTGATCCCCATGTGAGCTACGGCATGGTCTGTGGTGTTGAGCCTGTGGGTATGGCCTATCGAGTACCCTTGCAGGAGGTGCTGCGTATCTCGCTGATGGGGGGCGATGAGCGGGTATCAGCCGCTACGGCTCTGCGTATTAACCTGGTCTCTGAGGTGGTCGAGCGGGAGCAGTTGTGGGCGCGTGCCCATGAATTGGCAAGCAAAATTGCCACCAAGCCACCGTCGGCCACCCAATATACCGTGCGTGCGATCTGGGAGGGGCTGGATATGCCTCGGGACGCTGCCCTTAATCACGCCCTGCGTCTGTGCGAAATCGGCAACCCCAAGGCAGCGGCAGAGCTGGATGTTGAGGCGGCGCGAAACGCGGGCAAAAAGTACGAGGTTCGCTGATGGGGGGCGTTCACGCCGCCGGGGTCGCGAATACCTTTAGTCCGTCCTGGTCTGAATATCTGCCCATTCGAGGGGTGAACTACCATATTCGCCAGTGGGGTCGAGCAGGGGCGCCGAAGGTGTTTCTGTTCCACGGCTGGATGGACTCCTCGGTAACCTGGCAGTTTGTGGTGGATGAAATTCTCGCCAAAGACAGCAATTGGCATTTTATTGCGCCGGACTGGAGCGGCTATGGCCACTCGGAGCCGCGCCCCGGCGGCTCCATGTTTATTGGTTTTCTCGGCGATATGGAACAGGTCATTCGCCACTATGCCCCGACCGAAACACTGAAAATTATCGCCCACAGCATGGGCGCGAACCTGTCGAGTATCTACGCCAGTGCCCGCGCCGAGCGGGTCAGTCACTTCGTCAATCTTGAGGGCCTGGCGCCCATGCCCGGTGGTGAGTTTGGCAAGCCACTGCACTATCAGGTCGCCCGCTGGTTAAACGGCTCCCGGGGGCGAACCCGGGCCTATAGCAGTCGTGAGGCCTTTGTCGAGCGGCTGACTCAGCAAAACCCCCGCCTGAGCCAAACCAGAGCCGCCTTTTTAGCGGAGCACTTTTTACAAGCTGACGAGGAGGGGGGCTTTGTACCCCGGGCGGAGGTTGAAGCGCGACAGGTTGCGCCGATTTATCCCCATCCGGAACAGGTCAAAGAGCTGCTGCGTCACATCTCTGCCAAAGTGCTGGTGGTAAGAGGCACAGACTCCTTTGTCAGTGAGTGTTTTGCCGGCCACGACGATGTGCTTGCGGAAAGACTGGCCTGTTATCAGCACCGCAGCGATCTGGTTCTGCAGGGTGCCAGCCACAATATGCACCAGGAATTTCCCGCCGAGGTTGCTCAGGCATCCCTGGCCCTGTTTGCCCGTTAATTCGAGGAGAAGATTATGACGTCCCCACATCCTGTTGATCCCAAAGTATTGCGCAGCGCGCTGGGATCGTTCACCACCGGTGTCACGGTGGTAACCACGCGCAACGATGGCCAAGACGCCGGTGTGACTGTTAACAGCTTTAATTCCGTCTCTCTGGACCCACCGATGGTGTTGTGGAGTCTGGCCAAGTCAGCGGGCAGTTTTCCCACCTACCACAGTGCTGAGCATTTTGCGGTGCATATTCTCGCCGCCGATCAGGAGCCCCTTTCCCAGCGCTTTGCTACCAAGGGTATCGACAAATTTGCCGAGGTTGACTTCCATCGCGGCGTAGGGGATGTGCCTATACTCGACGGATGTTCAGCGGTGTTCCACTGCAAAACCGTCTATCGCTACGAGGGTGGCGACCACGAAATCTATGTGGGTCAGGTGGAAAAGCTGGAACATTTTGACCGCCAACCGCTGGTCTTCCACGGCGGTAAATACGCCTTGGCGGTGCCCAAGAAAAAGCCCGAGTCCGTGGCTGACGACACGCGGGCCAGGGGCTTCTCGGCCAACTCCCTGACCTACCTCATGGGACTGGTGTATTTTCAATTGATGCAGCGCGCCACGGCGCAGCTGGGCCAGCGGGGAATTACCGAGGCGGAAATGGCGGCATTGAATATTCTGGCGATTGATGACGGTCGCAGTGCCACCGAAATCGACGCTATGGTGCGTATCAGCGGTTACCGCATCGACGATGACGTACTTAAACATATGGCAGACAAAAATCTTGTCGCGTTGACAGAGGCTGCCGATGGCCTGCGCGCCAATTTGCTTGAGGCAGGTCGCGAGTTGCAGCTTGAGCAAGTGGCGTTTATTCAGGCGCTGGAAGATGACGCGCTGCCCGAGGGCGCCTACGCAGAAACGGTATTGGCCAAGGAACTGCTCAAAACCACCGCCAGAAAACTACTGAAAAGCTGAAGACTAACCAGAGCCTGCTAACAGGTGTTAATAACACGGGTACTACAGATTATGTCCGACTCTATAAAAAATCAGGCCGTCATTATTGGCGTTGGGGAAATTACAGAGAAATTGGCAGCGGGCACCATAGGCCGCGAGCCAGCCGCCTTGATTGCCGCAGCGGCGGAACAGGCCATTGCCGATGCCGGCGTGGAGGTTGAGCGCCTTAAATCCACCATTAGTGCCTTTACGGTTATTAATCAGATGGGTTGGCCCTATAAAGATATTGCCGGTGTTGCAGCGGGCAAGCTCGGCATCTCCGGGGCTGAATGTGACGAGAGCCCCGTGGGTGGCAATATGCCCACGCTTTATCTTACCGAAGCGGCAAAACAGGTGCAGAGTGGTGCGCAAAAGGCGGTGGTGATTAGCGGTGGCGAAGCCACAGCATCGTTGATGGCCGCCGGCAAACTGCAACAGCGTCCCGATTGGACGCCCCCGGCTGAAAGCAAACCGCGCCCGAAAAAAGCCGATTTTTTCCACCCCGAAGCACTGAAATACGGCCTGAATATGCCGGTGGATGTTTACCCCCTGTATGACAACGCGATTCGCGCTGCATGGGGCCAGAGCTACGCTGAGGCCCAGCGGGAATCCGGCGAGATCGGCGCAAACATGGCCGCAGTGGCAGCGGAAAATCCCAATGCCTGGATGGGCAAGCCCCTGTCTGCCGAGGATATTTGCCAGCCCTCGGAAAAAAACCGTATGGTCGTGCACCCCTATACTAAATGGATGATTGCCAACCCAGTGGTCAACCAGGCCTCGGCCTGTATTGTTACCAGCTACGAAACGGCGATGGCACTGGGCGTTGCTGAGGACAAACTGATCTACATCGGCAGCGGTGTCGGCGGCGCGGAGCCAAGGGATATTCTTTCCCGCAGTGGCTACACCGAAGCCCACGCGATGTCGGCGGTGCTGCAACGGACACTGGCCATTAACGGTGTTGAGGGCGAGCCTGATCTGGTTGAGCTTTACAGCTGCTTCCCCTGTGTGCCAAAGCTGGCCAAAAAGGCGCTGGGGCTGAGCGGAGACAAACCGCTGTCAGTCACTGGCGGGCTGACCTTCTTCGGCGCGCCGGTCAACAATTACATGGGCCACGCGATTGTTGCCATGGTGCGGGCGATACGCGCCGGACGCGGTGAAAATGGCCTGCTTTACGGCAATGGCGAATTTGTGACCAAGCACCACGCGGTGATGCTCTACGGCCAGCCGGTAGCAGGTGGTGTGGAAAACCTCGATTTGCAGGCCGAGTTGGACGCCAACTATGGGAATGTACCCGAGGTCTTGCCTCAGTATGAGGGCACATCCACCATTGAAAGCTACGTCGTCTGGTACGGCCGCGACGGTGCGCCCGAGCGGGGCACAGTAATCTGCCGTGTTGCCTCGGGCAAGCGCCATCTGGCAGCGGTGAACTGTGCACAAACCCTGGCACTGCTCATCAGCGACAGCCGCGAAGCGGTAGGTGCCGAAGGCGTGTGTCAGGTTGGTGACGATGGCTTGAACTACTGGCAGGCACAGTAGACCCTCGGGGCGAGCTCGCAGCAAAGCTTAATTGGACAAGGATAATAACGATGAAAGTCTTTCAATTTTTTCTTGTTGTGTGCTGGCTAGGGGTGGCGGCGGTGACCGCCGTCGCCTTTGCCGAGCAGGGTATGGCGGCGGGCCAGGTATTTGTCAGTGATATACAGCAACTGAACTGGAGAGCCCAGTTCAATGTGGATTTCTTCGCCCACCTGCTGTTGATGGGGCTATGGGTCGCATGGCGTGCGCGTTTTTCTGCACTGGGTATAGTGACCGGTGTCGCCTGTGTGTTGGGCGGCGGACTGGTCAGCCTGATCTATATTCTTGTGGCGGCGTTGCGTTGTGGCGGCGACGTGCAAAAGTTGTTGCTGGGGCAGCGCCTTTAGCGCGATCAGTTAGCTCAACGGTAACTGAGCCTGTTGTCGGGCTCAGGCTTTTCCATTGGCTGCGCGCCCCGGATTTCTCTCCGCTCCTCGGCTACAAGGTAAACTGCCAGGTCGCTTCTACCCCAAACCGCCTCGGTTCCCCCAGGGTCGTCGTGCCGCCGGTTGTCGGGTCGGCATCGAGGAAGGAGGGGATAATATTGGCATAGGTTTCCTCGTCGGTGAGGTTGGTCACAAACAGCCCTATGCGCAGGTCGAGTTCGGTTAGGTTCACATAAGCCGTTGTGCTGACGAAAGACACGGCTTCCTGGCTGTGATAGGGGTTGTGGCGGAAGGCATTGGCATCGTTGTCCAGCGCGGTTTTCGCGGAATAGGAGTAGTTCAGTGCGCTGCCGATTTCGCCCCAGTGAAAGGGGTGTTTGTAGTTAAGGGATAGCGACGCCTTTTTATTCGGTGCATAGGGCCCTTCTTTCGATTCGTCATCGTATTCAAAATTGAGCAGTGTGCCGGTGGCTATCACCGTGAAGTTGTCCGACATCGAAACCGTGAGTTCCAGTTCGCTACCGTCAATGGTGGCATCTCCGAGGTTTTCCACAAAGGTAGAAATTTCCACCACATTGGAAAACTGAATGGCGCAGTAATCACTGTGGTAGGTCGCAAGGTTCAGGCGAACGCGGTTGTCGAAAAAGTCGGTTTTCAGGCCGGCCTCGAGATCCACGACAAATTCCGGGTCAAAAGGCACGAGGGTTTCTGCGTTTCGCCCACGGAAGTTCTGGCCACCGCTGCGGGCGCCCCGGGATTTTTTAAGGTACAACATCGTGGTGTCTGACAGACTCCAATCGGCAGATAAGGTCCATACCTTGTATTCGTAGTCAGTTGACTGATTGAAATTACAGGACTCGCCGTCGTTGGTGACGCCCGGTGCATCAGGTGCGTAGGGACAGTTGTCGGTCTGGGTGCCCGCGGCGATTGCAACGGCATTACTGTCGGGGCCGAGCAGGTCATTGGCCAGCCCGGTGTCCCGGGTGTCCAGATCCAGCAACTTGGTTTCGGTAACATCCCGAGCGCCAACGGTGACCGAAAGATTGTCCAGCAGATCAACACTCAGCTGAAAAAAGAAGGATTCGCTGGTGTTTTCAAAGTAGGCGTCGCCGTATTGGTCGAGCAGCGGAACGCTGCCTGGTGGTATAGCGGGAGGGGCGGGAAAGCCCAGGGCGGCTGCAACAACTTCCGAGGCGTAGGTAGTGAATTCGTCGCCGCCGCTTTCCTCAAAGTCGTAGTAACCAAAAACCAATGAAACCCGGTCGTCAAAAAAACTATTGGAATACTGTAACTCCAGTGAGGTTTGTTCAGCGGTCTGGTGGGCGTCCTGAATCACGCCCTTCGCGCTGGTGCCATCGGCATCGACAAGAAAGGGGAAGTCCAGGTCACGCAGGGCATAGATCGCTTTGAATTCTCCAGCGGAGGAATCGTAGATGCCCTTCAGGTAGGTGCCCTCGGTGGTGGCGCGGGCGCGGGAGGGTACATCAGTCCAGTAACTGTAAAAATCATCGGAGGAACGCTGGTATTCCGACAAGGCACCGGCGGCGTTAGTGCGGGCACGGTCTCCGGCCTGATCGTAGGAGGGGGTGCCATTGGTGCGGGTGTCGCTGTAGTCGTAGCCCAGCTCCAGAGTGAGGTTATTGCTGGCGTCCCACAAAATATTGGCGCGGTAGCCTTCGGTATCTTTACCGCCGGGCGTGGAGTGGCCGATAACCTGCTCGGGGTCATCCTGGGCGACGAGGGTGGCATTGGCATGACCGTTCCGTTCCCGCAGAGAGTAGCTTAAACGCGCTGCCAGGGTTTCTCCCAGCGGAATATTGATAGCGCCCTCCCGGTGAAGGGCGCCATAGTTCCCCGCCATCACGCGCAAGAAGCCACCGGTTTCGCCACCCGGCTCGGCTTTGTTGGGAATCACCTTGAGCGCCCCTCCGGTAGTATTGCGACCGTAGAGCGTGCCCTGGGGTCCTTTTAGCACCTCAACCCGAGCCACATCGAACATGTCCAGCAGAGAACCCGGGGCGCGGCCCAGATACACCTCGTCCAGATATACCCCCACTGATGGGTCAAGGGTAATTACCGAGGGGTCGTTCTGCACCTGTCCGCGCAGTGAAATAATCGGGTTTATGCTGGCGCCGTTGGCACTGGAAAAGACCAAACTCGGGGTGACATTGGCAATGCCGCTAATGTCCTGAATGGCCGCGTCCTGCAGTGATTCGGCACCAAAATTGGTGACCGCCGCAGGAACGTCTTGCAGGTTTTCGGCTTTTCTTCGGGCCGTAACCACTACCTCTTCGAGTGCAGCCAGGGATTGCTCGGCGGCCATAGCAATCGCTATGGCCAGCACGGTTTTTTTACACAGAGCTTTTTTACACGAAGCTTTTTTACACAGAAGGTTCATTATATTTTTTCTCGTATCTGTTGCGACGATCAGTGAACGGGCGGTTCAGCGCACAAGCTGTAGCAAACGATCACCAATATTGTGTTGCTGTATACAACCGCGGGTTGCTTGCAGTCCGCGCAGCTGGGCCTCTCGATCATGGTTGTAACTGCCGTGAACAAAGGCGGTAATCGCTGCATCCCATCTGTCCAACACGAACAGGCAGTAGAGGTTCCAGCAGGTGTCCCGGTCCAGCTTGATACCGCGTGCGGCCATTTCGCTTAAGTAGTGGTCAAACACCGACTGCTCGTGCTCCAGACGCTCCTCCTCAGACATAGCAGAATGCAAAAAATAGGCGAGGTCGCGGAGTCCGTGGCCGCTGAACACTACCTGCCAATCAAACAGGCCAGCGCTGCCATCGGCTTTGCGGTAGGTGTTGCCCACGTGTGAGTCGCCGTGGAGTACGGTGCGGGGCAGGGTGTCGAAATAATCAAAGGCGGTATCGGCGTGTTGCTGCCACAGCGCGAGCACTTCGCGGGCGGAGTCTGGCAGTACAGTGTTATTCGCCATTCCCATAAAGGCTCCGCGAACTTGCTTGGTCATATCATTAAGCCAGGGCCAGCCAAAGCGGCAGGTGCGGGGGCGGGCCCAGGCCAGGTCTGTTTGCAGGCGCGGTGACTCCCAGTAGCGGCTGTGCAGTATCGCCAGCGATGTTGCGACGGCTGTCATATGCTCAATACCTACCTGGTCTTTTAGCCAGAAAGGTTTGCTGCCGCTGGCTTCGAGGTCTTCCATTGCGAGCAAGAAACGCCCTCCGGCGTAGGCCTTGCCGTACCAGATTTTGGGTGCGATATCGCTCAGTTCGGGCTGTAGGCCCAAATAGAAGTTCACCTCTGCATCGTGCATATGCAGCACGCTCAGCATCTCCCGGTGGGCCGGTTCGGCCGGGGTGGATTTAACAAATACAGTGGTGGGCAGTCCGGCCTGCTGACCGGCGGGGTTCCATTCGAGCTGCCATTTGACGCGGCTGGTCATGCCACTGTGTTCATCGGCGGGGTGCATTTTCACCAAGGCGGCGCCGTCGATATTGGTGGCCATCGACTGCTCAATCCACTCGGGTGTGACGTCGGCCATGGTATGGGGGCCATCGATGGTCAATTCCGGGGCTAATGCGGCGGAACGGTCGGCGTCGGCCAGGGCAACGAGGGCCTGTTGGTGGTAAGTATCGCTGCTGAAGGAGGGCTGAGGCTTGGTCATTGTAAACACCTTAATTAATATAATGATTAAAATGTAAATATGTTTACATTTGGTGTCAAGTGGACATGTTCGTTATCGGTGAAGCGAATCGGTATAATGCGCCCACAGCGAACATGGGCGGGATGCAATGGACAGGCAGCAGGAAAAATCCGAGGAAGAATTGGCGACCGAATTTCGAGTAAAGATATTCAAGCTCAACGGCTTGCTACTGCGTGCAGCGGACTACCAGCTGCGCGAGGATGCGCCGACCCGGGCGGGCAGCTTATTGCTGGCGACGATCGTTAGGCACGGCGGTCCGATTACCGCATCCCGCCTTGCAGAGGAGGTCGGGCAGACCCGACAGGGCGTTGGGCGGATGGTGAACAAGTTGGTGAAGGACGGCTTCCTCCAATATGCCGAAAACCCCTATCACCGCGGCTCGCGCCTGGTCAGCCTGACCCCCAAGGGCGAGGAAGCCTACGAGTACGCGCTGGAGCAGCACAATAAGCTCACCAAAAAATGGCCTTTCCCTGTCGACCGCGAGGCCCTTGGGGAAACCGTTGAAACGCTGGATAAGATTATCGAGCATCTTGTCAGTAGCGAGTCGGCGTACTGAATCAGTTTTAGCCACCTCTTGGGCGACGTGGTTGCGTCGCACCGAATCATACTAATTATCGAGATTCCCCCTCCCATCGTAGCGCACAGCGCTTCGCGGTGCCTGCCGCCTTGCTGTCCGGCTGGTGCGTGGCCTTTCATCTGCCCCTGTGTGCCTTAATTGGCACGGATCGCTATCTTACGAGTCACTCTGCCCTTGGGTGAATGGCCGGGTTCCGCTACCTTGCACGGAACATACTTTTAACAATAATCACGATGCAGGGGACACCATGTCTTACAAACTACTCATCGACGGAAAGCTCGTAGACGGCAAATGTCAGGTCGATGTCATCAATCCCGCAGACGAGTCGGTTATCAGCGCCAGCCCGGTGGCCGATGCAACACAACTTGAGAAGGCGGTTGCGGCGGCAGCCCAGGCTCAGTTGGGCTGGGCGGCGACTCCGTTGGCTGAGCGCGCAGCCTGCCTGCGTGCCCTCGGTGAAAGGGTCGCCGCCCGCGAGGCGGATATTGCCAGGCTAATCACCTTGGAAGTGGGGCGACCACTTCCCCTGGCGCATTTCGAGGCGCAATTGGTGCAGAAAAGTTGTGCTTACTACAGCGAGCAGCGCCTGGATAATGAGGTGTTGCTGGATGACGAGGCGATGCGGGTAGAGGTGCAGCGGGTGCCCTTGGGTGTTGTTGCCGCGATTTTGCCGTGGAATGCGCCCCTGTATTTGGCAATTAACAAGCTGGCCCCAGCGGTATTGGCAGGTAACAGTATAGTGCTGAAGCCCGCGCCGACCACGCCCCTGTCTACCCTGTTACTGGGTGAGTTGATGGCAGACATATTTCCGTCGGGGGTGGTCAATATAATCACCGATCAGAACGACTTGGGTGCCGCGCTGGTGGCTCATCCTAAGGTCGCTAAGGTAGCGTTCACCGGTTCTACGGTTACTGGGCGGAAAATATTAAGCGCGGCGGCCGAGCAGCTGAAAAAGGTCTCGCTGGAGTTGAGTGGTAATGACGCTGCAATCCTGCTGCCGGATGTGGATATCGCAGCAATCGCCCCTGATCTGATATTCGGCGCCTTTTTTAACAGTGCGCAAATCTGTGCGGTTATCAAGCGCCTGTATGTGCCTGAGTCTCGCTATGATGAAATTTGCGAAGTGCTAGCTGCGGGACTCTCCCAGGCCAAAACGGGCAATGGTCTGGACCCTGATGTTCAGTTCGGCCCAATTCAGAACGCGGCGCAATTTGACAAGGTTAAAGGTTTTTTGGAGGAAGCGCGCCGCAGCGGCACAATTATCTGTGGAGGGGAGGTGCCCGATGGCAAGGGCTATTTTATCACTCCGACTCTGGTCCGGGATGTCAGTGATGGCCATCCACTGGTCGATGAGGAGCCCTTTGGACCGATTCTGCCAATCATTAAATACAGCGATGTAGATGACGCGGTGAGGCGGGCCAATGCCTCTCCCTACGGACTCGGTGCTTCGGTGTGGTCTGCCGACTCCAGCGCGGCACAGAGGATTGCTGCTCGACTCGAGGCAGGCACCGTGTGGGTGAACCAGCACTGCGCTATCGACCCGTCGGTTCCCTTTCCCACAACCAAGTGCTCTGGCCTGGGGGTTGAAGCCGGTCGGGAAGGACTTCTGGAGTTCTGTAATCTCAAAGTGCTGAATATAAAAAAATAAAGAGGGTGTAACCGTGAACAATGCCTATCTGACAAGATTGTTTGGGCTTGAAGGCAAGGTCGCGCTGGTGACCGGTGGGCACAAGGGGGTCGGCAAAATGATTGCCGATGCGCTGGCTGAGGCCGGTGCCAGGGTCTATGTTGCCTCCCGCTCCGCCGATGACTCATCGGGGCATATTGGTATTCCCTGCGACTTATCCAGTGATTCCGGCCTTGATGAGCTTGTCGCACAATTCGAGCGCAGGGAGGAGAAGCTGCATATTCTGGTAAACAACGCGGGCAGCTTTGCCGCTGGGCCACTGGAGGATGTGGGCTGCGAAGAATGGGACTCAATAATGGCCCTGAATCTGCGAACTCCCTTTATGTTGGTGCAGATGTTGTTGCCCTTAATGATTTCCGCGGGCGATGCGGAGGATCCTGCACGGGTTATCAATATCGGCTCTATCGCAGGGATTATGGGGGGTAGCAATATGGCCTACGCCTACGGTGCCAGCAAGGCGGGCTTGCATCAATTGACCCGCACCTTGGCCAGCGATCTTAGTGCCCAGCATATTACCGTTAACGCCATTGCACCGGGCTATTTTCCCAGTGACATGACCGAGGGCTTTTTTGCTGCGCAACCGGGCTTGCAGCAGACCATTGTGGAGGCGACCCCCAGAGGGCGACTGGGCAGCGGCGAGGATGTTGGTGGCTTTTGCATCTATCTGTGCAGCCGCGCAGGTGCCTTTGTCAGTGGTCAGATCACCGCACTGGATGGTGGTTTCCTGTTGAAATAGATGCCTTTGTCCGCAACGGCACTCCACTGGCCCCGGCGGCCCTTCATTGCTGGGGTGCTTCAGTTAGACTGAAAACACATTAACAATAAACGACAGGAGCAACAGCATGAATAAAGACTGGGTTCAGTACTGGATCAAACTGTTCGATCGCAAAGGCGATGAATTGATTAGCCTCTATGCGCCGGATTTTTACTTTATCGACATCAATATGCAGATCGAAATACAGAATGATCTGGAAGCTTTAAAGAACTTCCACGCAATTTTCGATAATAGCGAGCCCGAAGTGAAATACGATTACTTCGATGTCTTCGATTACGCTGGTGACGAACGCCGGGGCTGCTTCCAGTGGACTTGGAAGTCGAAGCACGCGGGGGACTTTCTCGGCCTGCCCGCCGCGGGCAAGGAAACTGAAACCCGTGGCATGACGCTGATGGAATGGAACGAAGACGGCAAGATTATCCGCGAAGAAAGTATCTGCGATCTTTTGCGAATATTCCGTCAGCTCGGCATCGTCAACCAATAACAAACAGGCCGTGTCGGCGTAGCAGCTTCAGCTTTGAGTTGTAAACAGGTTCTTCGCGATTTCGTCAGCGAAGATTGTTTCACGGATTGGGCTTAAGCGCCGTCGAGCCAGAGGTATTACCATGCAATTTGACCCTATGAACCCCGATTTTCAGCAGAACCCCTATCCCTATTACGACGAGTTGCGGGCCAAGGCACCGGTTATCTGGTCAGAATCCATGCAGGGATTCTGTGTCGCGGGTTTTGACGACATTATCACTGTGTTGACGGAGGCAGAGACCTATTCCTCTTCAAAGTTCTGGCCGATCTTGTTGGGGGAATACGACCCCGCGCCGGAAGTGCAGCCGATGATATCTCTGGATCCTCCGGACCATTTGCGCACCCGTACTCTGGCACAGAAGGCCTTTCTGCCCCGGGAACTGAAAAAGCTTGAGGAAAAAATAGGACAGATCAGCGACGACCTTGTCGAGCATGCTATTTCAGTATCCAAGGACAATACTTTTGATATGGCCTGGGATTTCGCCGCGCTGTTTCCGGTGAGCGTTATCGCGGAAATGCTGGGAATAGACCGATCGCTCAGGCTCGACTTTAAACACTGGGTAGACAACCTGTTGGCGGCCTCCAATCGCGCCGTTTATGACGATGCTCGTTTGGCAGAGATAAAACACGCCTCTGACAGTCTTCGCGCATACTTCAGCGAAATCGTCGATGCCCGCACAGCCAATCCCGGCGACGATATGATCAGCTCCTTTATCAAGGCGGAGGTTAATGGCGAACGGCTGAGCAAGCTGGAAGTTATTAATCTGGCCATTCTGCTGCTGATTGGCGGCACCGAAACCACGACTAATCTTTTGGGCGGGCTGTTTGCCGGTTATTTTGACCATCCCGAAGCTTTTGAAGCTGCGCGAGCAGATCGCAGTCTCGTGCCAAAACTATTGGAAGAGCAGTTACGCTGGCAGCCACCAGTGCAAAGTCTGTTTCGCCACACAACACGTGAAGTGATTCTTGGTGGAGTGACTATTCCGGCAGGCACCATGGTGATGCCGCTGCTGGGTAGTGCAAACCGTGACCCCGAAAAATTTCCCGATCCCAATGTTTTTGATATTACGCGGGACACCCGCGGTAGCTGTACCTTTGGGCAGGGGCCGCATTTCTGCATGGGCAGCTTCTTGAGTAAGTTCGAAGCCGCCGTTGCGGTGAATAAACTGTTTGACAGATTCAAGAAGTTAGAGCCACTGCAAAATTCTGAGGAAGTGCGCTGGATAGACTCCTATTTTGCGCGGGGACCAGCGACCTTGCCGGTAAAATTTGAACTGGCCTGAGTTTATACAGCGGGAGAGCACAATGGCACAAACAGTGACAGCGGGCAGCGTGAGTGAGCTGCCCCCGGGAAAAATTCATAAAATCGAGCACGGTGAGCAGGTGATTGCTCTGGTTAATATCGACGGCCAGTTTTTTGCCGTTGATGGCGTCTGCGGTCACGCCGGAGGCCCACTGTGCCGGGGCGAAGTTGTTGCCCAGGAAAAGGTCATATCATGTCCGTGGCACGGCTGGGAGTACGACTTGCAAAGCGGCGAATGCTTGATGGACCCCTCGTTAAGCCAGAAAGTCTTCGCCGTGCAGGTACAGGATGACACGGTCAAGATAGAAGTGGAGTAAGCAGTTATGGTAACGCTTAACCCCGAGTCTTCAAGGGACAGTTTGGAAACTCCGCCTCCGCGTCTGGACCGCACAGACTTTATCGATCGCCTGCGGCAAATCGTCGGTGAGCGTGGTCTGCTGGAAGGAGACGAAGTCAGCTCCCGCTATCCTGGCTACTTTATGGAAAAGGTCGAGAGTCGCCTGATGGTGCGCCCCGCTTCTACAGATGAGGTGTCGGAGGTGCTGCGTCTGTGCAATGAGCAGGACCAGTCGGTGGTAACACAGGGAGGTATGTCCGGTTGGGTGAGGGCGACCCAGACCGAGGCAGATGATCTTATCCTGTCGATGGAGAGGATGAACGGGATCGAGGAGCTTGATACCGTCAATCGCACTGTCGTCGTCCAGGCGGGGGTGGTGCTGCAAAGCCTGCAGGAGAGTCTTGAGGAACAGGGCCTGATCTTTCCCCTTGATCTTGGAGGACGGGGTTCCTGTCAGGTGGGGGGGAATGCCGCCACCAACGCTGGGGGGATTCGGGTGATTCGCTACGGCATGATGCGTTCTCTGGTACTGGGGCTCGAAGCCGTTATGGCTGATGGCACGGTGATCAGTTCAATGAACAAAATGCTGAAAAATAACTCCGGATACGATATCAAACAATTGTTCCTCGGCAGTGAGGGCACGCTGGGGGTAATTACCCGACTGGTATTGCGACTATTCGAACAACCGAGCAGCGAGAATGCCGCGATGGTTGCTCTGCGTGACTTTGACAGTGTCGCTCGTTTTCTCCGCTTTATGGACAGCCGCCTTGGTGGCAAGCTCAGCGCCTTTGAAGTTCTCGATGCCAGCTTCTATGGCATCAATACCGGCCCCGGTCGTGAACGGCCACCGATAGAGGGGGATTATCCCTTCTATGTTATTACCGAAGCCCTCGGCTTCGACAGCACGATCGACGACCCCCAATTCGAGCGTGTACTGATGGCGGCGCTGGAAGAAGGAATTATTGCCGACGCCGTGGTTCCTAAATCGCAGACGGAGCGGCACGCCATTTGGCAACTCCGGGAAAATTTAGAGCACGTGGTCAGTGATCTGCAGCCTTTTCAGGCCTTTGATGTGAGCATGCCTGTCGGAGATATGGAATCCTATATGCAAGCGGTAACTGCGCGTTTCAAAGCGTCGTGGCCCGATGGCAAGCTGTGCTTTTTGGGGCATGTCGGTGATGGCAATCTGCATATCGCCGTGGGCTGCGGCAGTAATGCGGCCGGGGCACGTCGCGAGGTAGAGCACTGTGTCTACGAACCGCTTGCGAGCATTGGGGGCAGCATTTCAGCGGAACATGGAATCGGCCTGGAGAAGAAGGATTTTCTTTCCCTCTCCCGGACGCGGGAAGAACTCGAGCTGATGCAATTGCTTAAACGCTGTATGGATCCCCGGGGCATTCTTAATCCCGGCAAAGTCTTCGATCTGACGCGGTAACACTATGAAAAATAACGAAGTGATTGAGCTCTATGGCTCGCCGGTTAGCAATTGCTACAACACAGTACTCGCAGCGCTCCGTCACAAAGGTATTGAACACCATCAGAAGCATATCGGGGCCACTCAGGACGCTGGTTTCCTACTGAAAAGCCCGATGGGAAAGATTCCCTTTATTCTGCACGAGGGGGCCTATATTTCTGAAACCTCAGTAATTGTGGCTTACCTTGATCAGGTCTTCAGTGATAAACCGCTGTTCCCTGGCAGCCCGCTGGAGCAGGCGCGCTGCGGGCAACTGATGAAAATTGTCGAGCTGTATGTGGAATCCCCTGCACGGCGCCTGTTTCCCGGAGTGTTCTGGTATCTCCATAACGACCCACTGCACGTGGCAGAGGTGAGACCCGTTATCGAACGGGGCCTGAATGCCGTAGAGCTGCTTTTACAGCAGAACCGTTTCCTGTTGGGCGGGCCGAAATCGGGCGCAGGCTATTATTTCTACTTTTCCCTAGGGCTGGCCGAAACCGTGTGTCAGCAACAATATGGCTGGGACTTCTGGGAAGAAAGGCCACTGATGCGAGAACTCTATGAGCAGCTTGGAAAGCTGGATTTCATGATCGAGATTTCAGCTCAGCGCGATGGCGCAATGGAGGGCTATCTGGCCGAAAAATCAGCGGAAGCCAATAGCGACTGAACTTCCCTGGGGAAAGGGATTGGGAAAACCGGGAGGCACCGCAGGTGTTGGACAAAGAGCAAATTCGCGAACTCGCCCAGCTCCACGGCCTGCTCTACGCCTCGGCCATTGGCTTAACAGCGGGCATGACGGCCACCATGTTTTATAGCCTCGGTGCGTTTATTCCCCACCTGCAGGGGGAATTTGGCTGGTCGCGGGGTGATATTTCCCTGGCCGTCACCTTTCTTACCTTTGCGGTATTTATCACCGGTAGTACAGTTGGCCGCCTCTGCGACCGCTATGGTGCAGCGCTGGTAGGAGCGCTCAGTCTGCTGTTATACGCATTGGCAATTGTGCTGATGGTGTGGCTGATGCGGGAGCTGTACCACCTGTGGCTGGGCTATTTTATCGTCGCCTTGCTGGGCGTAGGTTCCACCCCCATTGTTTTGGTTAGGCCGGTTACCACTGGCTTCTACCGTGCCAGAGGTATCGCTTTGGGCGTCGCGCTAACCGGTGCGGGCGTTGCTGGGTTCTGGGTGCCACAACTGGTTGTCTATGTCAGCGAAGGCTGGGGTTGGCGTTATGCCTATCTGATGCTGGCGGCAATTGCGTCACTGGCCGCGCCGGTGGTCTGGCTGGGCTTTCGCAAACCCTCCCGAAGCTGCCATACAGGGAGCCTGGATACATCTGCTGGTGCTATCCCTACAGGTCATCAGTTGCCAGAAGGCATCAGTCACCAACAGGCCCGGCGCAAGGGGAGTTACTGGCTGCTGTCCTTGATGGCCTTTGCTATGGCCTGCGGCATTGCCGGGGTGGTGGTGCATATGCAACCGCTGTTTATCGACCTGGGTGCGGCAGCGACAAGCGCAGCGCGTATTGCTGCCACGGTCGGAATTGCTAGTGTGGCAGGGCGTTTATTGATTGGCTATTTACTGGATCGTATGCCTGCGGTGCCGCTCTCGATATCGGTGTTGATTCTCGCTGCCGCTGGTATTTCTTTGTTGTGGTACAGCGGTCTGGCGTGGGCCTATGTGGCAGCGGCCCTACTGGGCCTGGCGGCGGGGGCCGAGATTGATCTGCTTGCCTATCTGACAGTGAGCTATTTTGGGCGCCGGCATTACGGTGCTATTTACGGCTGGCAGTACAGTGTGTTTGCGGTGGGCTACGGTCTGAGCCCTTTTTTAGTGGGCCTGCTGCACGATATTTCCGGAAGCTATGGTCTGCCCCTGCTGTGCAGCGCGCTTTTGCTCGGTGCCGCTGCGCTGTGTTGTCTGGGCTTACCTTCTACGCAGTCTTCAATGAAATTAATAACAAGCTGATAGAGAAAGGAGAGTGTGATGTTTTCGCTAGAGAATAAAACAGCCATTGTCACCGGGGCGGGCTCGGGGATTGGTAAGGCAACGGCCCAGCGCTTAAAACGGGCGGGGGCCAACGTTGTCGCGGCCGATATAGTGGATTGCGCTGAAGAAGCGAGCAGGGCGGGCTGCGCCTTCCGGCAGGTGGATGTCGGCGAGCCGGAACAGATAGCTGCTCTTTGCGACTATGCCCTGGAGGAATACGGCAGCCTGGATATTATGGTGAACAATGCCGCTATATCCACCGGTCGTATGCTGGCAGAGGTGGACTCAGAGGAAAACTCATTGCGATTCTGGAGGGTAAACCTGCTTAGCGCCCAGATGGGCACCAAGGAGGCTGCCGCGAGAATGAAGCCCGGCGGCAGTATTATCAATCTGACCTCTATTACTGCTTTGCGAGGTTTTCCCCAGTGGTCGGAATACGGTGCCACCAAAGGCGGAATTATTGCCCTTACCCAAACTGCAGCCATTGAATACGGCGGTGCTGGCGTCCGTGTCAATGCGGTCGCGCCGGGTATTATAAATACCCCGATGGCCATGCGCGAAGCACCTGACATGGTGGAGAAAAATGCGGAAATATTTGCGCCGCTAGGACGCATTGGTACACCGGAAGAGCTGGCCGCAGCGATCCACTTCCTCGCCAGTGACGACGCCTCCTACATCACCGGGCAAATACTCTCCGTGGATGGAGGCTGGAGTGCGGGCACGTCGCTACAGGCCTTCGGTATGGCGATGCAGTCCTGAGTGCTCAGGCGGTGACTTGTGTCCGTGCAGTTGTCGACCAAAAACCTCTATGGGTTTTTGGTCGTCGGACTAAACTGCTGCGCGGGTTCAGCGGGCAATAACCGTAAACTAGCTTGTGCCTGTGGAATGATCTTGTCGAGCGCGATAACAGCCTCGGTACTGTTGCCGGTAACAGACCGCTGTGCTCGTTATTCCTGCGCGCTAATGGCAATGTCCCCAGTCAGCGCTTCCTGCTCACTACGCCATTCGGTGGGGCGTTTTCCCGTCCAGCTTTTAAAGGCGCGGGAGAAAGTACCCCGGTCGGAGAAGCCCAGTTGCAGGGCAATCTCTTCGATGTTCATTTCCGTGTGTTTCAGGTAGGAATAGGCCTGCTCTTCCCGCAGCTGACGGAGGATTTCATAGAAGGTTGTATTTTCTTCGGTAAGACGGCGGGCGAGGGTACGTTCGGTCATCGCCAGGCTCTGAGCAGTGTCGGCCCGGGAGGGCTCACCATTGGGGAGTTTGACCAGCAGGACTTCCCGCACTCGCCGTGAAAAACGGCCCTGAACCCTGTCTGCCAGATAGCGCGAGGCCAATTCGTCCAGCAGTGACGCCAGTTCCTCGTTCCCGCCGGGGATGGAGCGGTTCATGTCTTCATTGCTGAACACGAGCTGGTTAAGGTCTTGTTCGTAGTGGATGGGACAGCGGAACAGGGCGTCGTATTCCTCGGGCTTTTCGCCACGGGGGTGGCTGAAGGAGACAGAGAGGGCCTGTAGTTCTCCGTGTAGCATCCAGCGGCAGTATTCCAAAAAGCCGGCTAGTACTGTGTCAAAGGCCTGATAGCGCGGCAGGCTGCCGCCGGTCACCAGTGCAATGGAGAGCTCACACTGGGCGTCGCCTTCGTGGAAATGCACCACGGCGGAATCCGAAACCAACTTTGCGAACCGGGCAAAGCGCCGGGTTGCTGAACGCAGGGTTTCGCTGCAGAGCATCGCCTGTCCGACCACATGGTAGCTGGAGGGGCGGATATGCCTGGCGACTTTGAGGCCGAAATTGGCATCGCCGGAACGCTCAACCGCCAAGCGCCACAACTGTGTGACCCGTTCCTGACTGTAGCGGTAACCAAAGTCTTCCAGATGCCTGGCATCCAGCCCGACCTCTGCCATCAGCGCGGTGTAATCCAGTCCCGCTTCTGACATGGCGTGGGCCATCGCCAGTACGTAACCGGAGAGCGCTGTTCGGGAACTGGCTAGTGTGCTGGGTGCTGCATTCACCATTGCTATTTTATAGTTTTATCAATATGGGTTGGCCATTGTAGTAGAAGTTTTCACCCCTTAACAATGCTGTTGTCCAGCCAGCAGCCCATTGTATTCAAGGGAGTGCTGGCGGTGTCTCGACAATGAAGTGCTTTTGTCAGGGCTTGTACACTTCGACGGCGTCTACGGCGATCAGATCTGCCCGGGCGGGGTCGATGCCGCCGTTGTTAAATGTCGCCCATAGCCGCTTTTCCTCGCGGCGTACAGTTTCAAGGTGGCGCTCCTTTACGTGTCCGAAACCGCGAATACCTTCAGGCAGTGACGCGATTGCTACGGCAGTGTCGTAGGTGGCGCTATCGAGGCTGCTGAGAAGCTTGTCTATCGAAGCGAAGTAGTCGTCGATCAATTGCCGCTCGAGTTTGCGTTCAGCGGTGTAGCCAAAAATATCCAGTGCGGTACCACGGAGGAACTTAAGTTTTGCCAGTAGTCGGAAGGCGCCGAGCATCCACGAGCCGTATTCCCGTTTTATGGGCAGGCCGCTGTAGCGATCTGTCTTCGACAGCAGGGGCGGTGCCAGATTGAATTTTAGGGTCATCTCGCCCTGAAAGGTTTGCTTGAGCTGACGTATAAACTCGGGGCTTGAATACAGTCGGGCCACTTCGTACTCATCCTTGTAGGCCATTAATTTGGCTGCATTGCGCGCGACGGCTTTGGCCAGCGCTAGATCTTTGTCGGGAAAGGCGGCCTCTGCAGCGACAACTGTAGCGACCAAGCTGGCATAGCGCTCGGCGTAGGCAGTATCTTGATAGTTGCTAAGCAACTCGTGACGGTAAGCCACGATATTTTCCAGTGACCGGGTTTCTGCAGCGGGGGTGGCTGCCCCGCCGCCGAGGAGTGTCTCGATTTGCTGTGGGGCATGCACACACAGACGGCCAAGGTTGAAGGCCTCGAGATTGAACTTGACCGCAACGCCGTTGATTTCTATGGCCCGCTCAATAGCGGCGACAGACAGGGGCAGTAGACCCAGTTGGGTGGCGTAGCCTACCAGCATCATATTGGCGGCGATGGAGTCGCCACACAGGCTGCGCCCCAGATCGCTGGCGTCCAGTGGGAACACCGCGTCCCCTCCCACCATGTTGATAAAGCGTTCCAGAAGTTCACGGCTATTAAATTGCATATCTGGGTCTTTCTGAAAGCCAGCGGTGGGCAAGACCCGGGTGTTGGCGACGATTTTTGATTTGTGCCGGTTAATGGTGAGCTGTGGCTCCGTCGACTGGGCAGCGACCATATCGAAGGCCAATACGAGGTCGGCTTCACCGGCGCCCAGTCGTTGGGAACCAATTTTATCCCGGCTGTTGGCGATGCGCAGATGGCTGTACACAGCGCCATTTTTCTGGGACAGACCGGTCATATCAAATACCGAGGATTGCTTGTATTCAAGATGGGCTGCCATCGCCAGCACTGCGCCCACGGTGACCACGCCGGTGCCGCCGATCCCCGAGATCATCACGCCATAGCTGTCGATTATGTCAGGGTGTGCGGGTTCGGGGAGGTCGGCAAAGAGTCCGGTGCTGAGCTCGACTTTTTCCGGTTTGCGGGGCTCACCACCCAATACAGTGACAAAAGAAGGGCAGAAGCCCTTGGTACAGCTGTAATCTTTGTTGCAGGTGGACTGGTCCACAGCCCGCTTGCGGCCCAGCTCGGTTTCCAGTGGCACCAGGCTGACGCAGTTGGATTGTACCGAACAGTCGCCGCAGCCTTCGCAGACCTCAGGGTTGATAAACATGCGTTTGGCGGGATCGGGGAATTTACCGCGCTTGCGGCGACGGCGTTTTTCCGCCGCGCAGGTCTGTTCGTAGATGAGTACTGTCAGTCCTTCGACTTTGCGCAGTCTGTCCTGAATTTCCATCAACTCATCCCTGTGATGAACCTGAACCCCTTGTGCCAGGCCGCTGTCGGCTCCGTAGAGTTCGGGCCGGTCGCTGACCACCACGCACTCTTTCGCGCCTTCTGCCAAAACCTGATGGCTGATTTCCCCCACTGACAGGTTGCCCTCTACAGGTTGGCCGCCAGTCATGGCTACGGCATCGTTAAACAGGATTTTGTATGTGATGTTCTGGCCGGAGGCTGCCGCTGCGCGAATTGCCAGCAGGCCAGAGTGGTAGTAGGTGCCATCGCCCATGTTCTGGAAAATATGCGGCAGCTTGGTGAAGTGGGCAAGGCCTATCCACTGACCACCTTCGCCGCCCATATGGGTGTTGGGCATCATGTAGTCGTGGTGATACAAGGCCATGGAATGGCAACCAATTCCCCCAGCGGTGTAGCTGCCCTCGGGTTTCTTCAGACTGGAATTATGGGGGCAGCCAGAGCAGAAAAACGGCGAACGGGCAATGGGAGCGACGGCATTCTGTTCGGAATAGGCCCGTTCCGCGTGGATCTCTCCCGCTTTGCTTGCCAATGCCCCGTCGACCATTGAAAGCCTTTGCAGGCGCTGGAAGATAGCCAGTGCAATATCTGACTGGGTAAGCTGGATGTCTTCGGCCAGCAGGAATTTGTCTTCTTCGTTCCGTTTGCCGGTGATGCGAGGTGCATCGGCGCGGTTGTAGAGAATGCTGGTAGCCTGAGGTTCGATTATGGCGCGCTTTTCTTCTACAAACAGCAGCTCCTCCTGCCCGGCAGCAAACTCTACCAGTCCTTCCGGCTCTAGTGGCCAGACGCAGCCGACCTGATACACCGAGATGCCGAGTTCTGCGGCGCGCTGGTCGTCGATCCCCAGCTTGGTCAGTGCCTGGAGTACATCCTGGGTAGCCTTGCCCGCTGTGACAATTCCCAGCCTGCGGTCGAGGGAGTCCTGTAGAACCCGGTTGAGATTGTTGGCGCGAACGAATTTATGAACGAGGGGCATGCGGTAGCGGTTGACCACCACATCGCTGCGCAGCCGGTCGATATGGGTCGAAACGAAATGCACACCCTCGTTCGGCAACTCCCCTTTGTCTGGGTAGTTGAAATTATAACGCTCGAGGTCAACATCTACCGTTGCGGTCAGCTCCAGCGTTTCATTCGTTGCTTTGAAGCCGGTATAGAGCCCAGTGTAACGGGACATGGCAAAGCCCGCAGCACCGAAGTCGAGGCAGTCCTGAACATTGGCGGGCGCCAGTATGGGAATGCCGCAGTGCATGAAAGCGCGCTCGCTCTGGGCGGCGAGGGTGGAAGATTTGCCGCCGTGATCGTCGCCCGCCACCACCAGTACCCCGCCATTGGGGTGAGAGCCGCCGAAGTTACCGTGTTTCAAGGGGTCGCAGGAGCGATCAACCCCCGGCGCCTTGCCATACCAGATGGCGAATACGCCGTCGACGGTGACATCCGGGGTTTCGGCTAACTGCTGGGTGCCCCAGACTGCGGTTGCGGCGATGTCTTCATTTACTCCGGGTTCAAAGACGATATTGTTTTCTTTCAGTAGAGACTGAATTTGCCACAGAGCCTGGTCGTAGCCGCCAATGGGGGACCCCCTGTAGCCGGAGATATAACCGCCGGTATTCAGCCCGTGGGCCTTGTCCAATGCCTTTTGTAAAAGGGGGAGGCGCACCAGTGCCTGCGTGCCGGACATCAATACAGTGCTTTTGTCAGCGAGGTATTTGTCTTCGAGGGTAACGTGTCTGAGCTGCATAGGGGCTCCCAATTTTTATAGTGTTTGTGTATTGCCGTTAACTTTAGGCCTCGTGGGCACAGCAATGAATAACGCTGCACGACCCCGTTGGGCCGAACGTGACAATTTATGGTCTGCGTGCCGCAATGGGTTCAATTGCGGCGTATAGCGGCGGCCACTTATTCCTCCGCAAACGTGCTGTCCACCTTGCTGACACTGCTGGGACGGATACCGGTCCAGCGGGCAAACGCCCTTGAGAATGCACCGTAGTCAGAAAAACCCAGCCGAGTGGCGACCTCGCTAAGATCCATATCCCCTCGCCGAATGTACTGAAATGCCAGCTCTTCCCGCAGTTGATTCAGTACGGTGAGGTAGGTCAAACCCTCTTCCTTTAAGCGCCGCAGCAGGGTGCGCTCGGTGAGGTGAAGCATTCTCGCGGTCTGTTCCTTGGTGGGCGCGCCAGTGGTGAGCTGGGCAACGAGGGCATCGCGCACGCGCACAGTGAAGCGACCCTCCATACGGGTTTCTAGGTCTCGATTGGCAATGTCGTCCAGCATCGCCGCGACTTCCTCGTCGGCGGCGAGTATCGGACGGTCGAGATCTTTTCGGGAAAAATGCAAGCTGTCCTGCGCAGCACCGTATTCTATGGGGCAGTCAAAGAAGTCGTAGAAGCGTTGGTCCAGTTTTGGCCCCTGATGGCGCAGGCAGAGTTTTAAGAGCTTGAGTGGCTTGCCAGCAATCCAGCGCAAAAAATACACGACACTGGACAGCACGGTGTCAAAGGATTGGTAAATTGGCGGTTTCTTGCCCATATCGAAATAGAATTCCAGTACCACTGTGTCGCCCCTTTGTGTAAGGGTGGCAGTGGCGGCATCGGATATCAGTCGACAATAGCGGGCGAAGCGCTGCAGGGCACGGTAGAGGCTGACGCTGCAGCTCATGGAGTGGCCCACCACATGAAAGGTGGCGGGTCTTACCTGTCGGGCTACGGTCAGTCCAAAGGCCGGGTTCTGGGTCTGGGTCTTCGCTACCTGCCACAGTCGGCTGACTTCCTCCTGACTGTAGCGATTGCGCCCGCTTTGCAGGATCAGCGGGTCGATGTCCGCCTGTTCGACGATGCTGTTAAAGGGGATGCCTTCCATTTCCATCGCACGAATAATCGCCAGCACCCAACCAGCCAGCACTGCTTCCTGTAAAAGGGCTCGTCGTGGGAGTGAGGTCATATTACTGAGACCCCCTATACCGAGTCATGCCGTGATCACGTGGCCGATGCGGGGTCCGGCTTTGCCATCGCCTTGAGCAAGAGATAGAACATCACCCAGATCCAGACGGAAAACAGGATCAACGGAATCCACAGACCAATCAAGCCCGTCCACGCAAAGGGGCCTGTTTTGAAATAAATAATCAACATGGCAGGTATGAACGACACCGCCACCCAGAAATTAAAATAGGCGGCCCAGCGGGGGAAGAGTGGGTTCTCGCTGTTGTCGCCCAGCACGGCCAATGCAAAGGCAAATAGTTGGCAGACAAAGGGTGCGAAAGTAATGGTGAACATCAACCAGCCCAGATCGTTGATCAGCAGAATCAATTCAGGGTCTCGCTCAGGGCGGAAGGTCGCTGTCAGCCAGATCATAACGGGAATGAGGAAAAACAGCAGACCAGCAGTGCCACTGAGATTCTGCGTTTGAACCAATAGTGGCGAGACATTTTTAATTCGTTTCATTTGTGCAGAGATCACCACAACCCAGGGGATGTACAGCGTGCAACTCGCCATCGCAAGGAGCAGACCAGCTCTGATGTTATTGGTGCCGTCAGCGTAAAACGCAGCGATTTCAGCGCCGCTGGCGGTGGCTGCCTGTGGCGGGAACAAACCGGCGATAAAACACCAGCCGCTTATAAAGAAGACATCGAAAGCTGGCCCACACCACGCACTGAAACGTTGATACGGCATTGTTATTCTCCCTGTTATTATAGAATTTTGCTGATTTTCGTACTTGCTACAGGCTTGTCAGCCGATTGCGAAAAAATAATAAAGCATGATGATTACAGCTGCGGCCCAGCTCTCCAGAGCGAACCTCAGAGTCTTTGGTGCGTGGCGGATTTCCATAAAATCGAGAATTACCATCCTCGACTTTAAATAGCTGATCAACAGAATGCCCAGCAGGGTATAGGGTGTGGTGCTACCACCAAAAATATCGAATACCCCAGTCAGCCACGAAAGCAGGGTGGCCAGTACCAGCACAGCCCATACTGCGACGGGGTATATGCCTGACTCCCTTGGCAAAGCTTGTCCTGTTGTTACGGTTTTCATTTCGGCCTTCTTTAGTTCAGCAAATACAGCAAGGGGAAAATCACAATCCACAGTAGGTCTACCATATGCCAATAGGACGCGCCGCTTTCCATTACACTGATGTGCTTGTCGGAAAGGTTCTTTCTTCGGCATAGCATAAACATGTAAAAAAGGATAACAATTCCGATAACAACGTGAATCGAATGCAGGCCGGTGAGTACGAAGTAGTACATAAAGAATTCGTTAGTATTGAGAGAGATTCCGCTGGCAAACTTTTCACGGTATTCCATGATTTTCAATGTGAGGAAGGCAATACCACAGGCGCTGGCGCTCAGCAGTAGTATCGGTGCGCTGCCCACTTTGGCTCTGCGGCAGTGGCGCAAGGCAAGCACCACCAGTAATGAACTGCTTAACAAGAGCACGGTATTGATAACGCTATAGATCTTGTTCAGGCTTGCTTGGGAGCTGTCGAAAGTGGCAATATCCTCCTGTCGGTAGTAGCCGTATACCCCAAACAGCAGAGCAAACATCAGCATATCGCCAAGAATAAATACCCATGCTCCGGCTTCTCCCGGAATATGCACTTCGCTTGCATCCTTTATATGAACATCGGACACAGTGTTCAGGCTGTTTTCCACGTTGGCGTTTCCCTATTTTGCACGGCGTCTTTTTGCTCTGTATTTACTCAGTTTTTTAAGTAGACCGACTTCTTGTCCGCTTTTATGTATTGATCTGAGGTAATTTGCAGGGGCCACACTGGGACGGGCGGCAGTGAGTCTTAATGTTTTTTATTGCGTAAAAGCATGTCTGTCAGGGTATCGCTAAATTGACAAATCTATTAATAGCTAGGGGTGCCAGCTCAGGTCTAATCGTGACATTAGCGGCCGGGTAGTCAGCCCAGGTGCATTGTATTTTTTCGTCCAGTGTTGCCGCTCGGCCCAAGAGGCACCATGGAGTAAGTGTGGGCAGCGCATCAAAATACTCAAGCTCAATGGCCTGTTGCTGTATAACGCCGCAGGGCACGAAAAAAGCCCAAGCGGTGCGGGTTGTGGCTGCAAACGCATCACTCAGGTTTGCTGTTTGCTGGCTTCGGCACGGTAAACCGGGCCACTGGCGTCTTGGCGGGGCTTGCGTGATGGGTGATTTTTTAGCCGCAAGGGCGGCGATGTAAACAGTGTTATTCGGCCCCGGGTTCGTCTACGTTGGTGTACTTGCTTTTAGCGAATCATATAGCGTTGCAGGCCAGAGGGCTGGTCGAATTTTATCAGTAGTTCATCCAGCTGTTGGCTGGGGCGCAGGGAGTTTCTGATCTGTGCCAGCCGAGGCCATACCGAACGTCGGCCTGCCAATATCAACGTGTCGATATCATTATTCTCATACATGAACAGGGTGTTAGCGCTGCGGTAGTCGCTGCGGCGAAGGGTATTCCCTGCCAGCACAGCAGCTCATTGCGGTCACGAAAGCCGATGACTTCGCCATAGCGGGTTTGCCGCAGGCTTTCCGGGGCGGCGGTGGGCCCCGACAGTTGTTCCGCGCGCCGAGCCCTGCGGATGCTAACCACCCAGATAAGCAAGACGACAGTGGCGAGAACGATCAGGATCTGGGCCATGGTGTTATTTCCTCAGGGGCGGGTGTTGACGCAGCTCAGCATACGCTCGGGTTCGTTGGCGTAGTCACGGGTGGCTCCGCTCATGCGCAAGGCCTGATCCCGGCGTTCCTGCTGAAAGGAGTAGCACAGCTCCGGCTGGTCCATTGCGGCGGCGTTGGGGTAACGGTCGTGGACCATTGAACGCCCGCCAGACACCAGCAGTGCTCTTCTCAGCACGGTGGCATGCTCGGCCTTGTCCATGGGCAGCGACTCGGTCCATTGGCGAAAGCCCCGTCCCAGGGCCTGTTGGTGGCCGCTTTCGCGATCGGTGATCGCACCTGATTCACAGTGCCAGGCCATCACTTCGGCATTGTCCTGTAGCAGCGTAATGGTGGTTGGCCCGAACAGGGGGGACTTATGGTCTTTCCAACCGAGGATTTCTCGGCTTTCGGTGATGGTCTGGTAGCGTCGATGGTCATTGCCGCGCACGGCATGGGCCATCACCAGACCGGCGAGATCGAATATGTGGGTACATTGCTGGCGCATGGGGATCATGCCGCCGATGTCGCTGCAGCGCGGCAGCATTGTTTGGCCCGTTAGCGGAGTCAGCGATTCCGGGGCGAAGGCGCAGGTGGTCCAGGGATAGCGTTGCGCAGTGGCCGACACGCCGGTAATTCGGTCGCCGCTGTGGGTCAGGGTAACCCCGAAGTGATGGAAGTCATCTTCGAGCCAGCCGACCACCGTGTGGGCGTCCCAGCGGCGCAGGTCGATCATGCGGCGCGCTGTGCCGGTTTCTGTTTTGCTACTGTCTATAAACTGCACGTCGATGTTATCGACCATTCCAGCTGCCTCGCATAATAAATAAGAGGTACAAAAAAAAAGGCGCTCGGAAGGGAGCGCCGTGGGTTCGTTATGCTGCCGGGGTCAACACCACTCTCAGGCGAGTCGTGAGCGAGGCTTTTAGAATCGCCGTACCATTGTCGTCGGCGGTAACCGAAGTGGCGTCCTCGCCCAATTTGGCGGTATAGGTCCCACCGGGAGCCAGGCGTTCAATGCGCAGGTCTACCTCGCAGTCACCCTTGCCGGGCACCAATACCAGCTCCAGGTCCTTGCCTGTGTGACTGAAGGCCTTGGCCACCAGTACCTGGGGATACTCCACGCCGGTGAGTATTGGCCCCTGCAGGGCGGTTTCCGCAGGGCCCTTCAGAATGGAGTTGCGGTAGTCGTTGGTGCCCAGCATAAAGGCTCTGGCCAGGGTCGTGTTGGTCGAACAGGAACCGGGGTATACCGCCGTGCCATTGTCGTTTTGCGGCGGGTACATTTCTTCCAACAGTGCCTCGGCGGTGTTGGCGGCTTCCTCGTCGCCGAATTCCCGTGCGGCAGACAGAATATTCTGAATGTTGGCCTGGTGTCCCTGGCTGTAGTTGCCCATATCGACACCCTTGCCCTCCAGTTTGATTTTCAGTTTGCCGTTTTCTTCGTAGAACATTTCCTGGCGAGCCAATCCCCAGGCTTCTTTAGCCCGCTGGTGGTCAATGGGATTGAAGTACAGCGCGCGACCGTCGTCGGCAAAGGGGAAGGGCACAGCGAAACCGGTCAGGTTGGAGCGCAAGGCAATGACACTGCCGTCGGCCTGGGTAAATTCCGCATCCAGTTTTTCAATAAAGCTGGGGTAAATATCCCTGAAATGATGGGTGCCAAACAGGCGGTCATACAGGGCCAAGGCCTTCATGCCCATGAAGTTGCAGGGGGTGTATACCCAGTTGGGCTCACAGGGGTAAAGACAGAAGGCCTGCTCGTTCTGGTTCTTTACAATCGAGCCAATCACGCTGTGAATATCGTGCTTGTAGACTTTTTTATCGTTGTAGATAAAGGTCAGCGAGCCGGGCTCGGCGTAGCGCATATCGCCGGTGTTGGACATGTATTGGCAGATCTGCAAACCGAAGAAGCCGGTAAGCATAATATTGTCTTTGGCGCAGGGGTCGAAATTGAAATTGAAGTTGCCCCACATATTTTCCAGTGGCCAGTAGCCCCAGATAGGCCGCTGCAGCATTTGTTCTATAAGGCGTTGCTGGGCGGTGTTCAGGTAGCCGTGAAAATTGGGCGTGTAGTGGCACTGCATTTCGCCAAGGGCGTAGCCCACAGTGTTCAGCTGGTAGCGTAGGGCGGAGGTCTGGAATTGGTCGATTTTGTTGTAACCGACAAATTCGCCGACAGGTTGCAGTGCGCGATCGAACAAGTAGCGGGCCGAGGCCAGTTGCTTGTCATCCAGCTCGCGGCTGCCGGGAACCGGCTCGGCAACGGCCCGTTCATCCACCTTTTGCAAGGCTTCGCGGAGGTAGGCCTTGCGCTGTTCACGGCGCGCAATGGCGTCGCGCAATTGCTTGCGGTTTTTGTAAAGGTCGCGCCCCTCGCGCAGGGCCACCAGAGCCAGTATCAGGTAAACCCCATAGGGCCAGGTATCGGCCTCAGTGTTTCCACCGATAAGGGCTGCAGGCACCACGGCGCCCAGTACCCAGATCGTAATGGGGGCAAGGATATTGCCGCTGCCAAACCATACGACCAGGGTAATCCAATAGAGGGCGTAGAACAGCGGGAGCATCGCCAGTGCCCAGCCCCCCATTGCTGCGAAACCACCACCGGGCCAAAGCAGGCCCAGGCCGGCACTCTGCAGGGCCGGGGATAAATTAAACAGGCTTGGCAAAAGGCCGATAACCGCCAGTGCGAAAAAGAAGGTTTTGGTGCGGCGTAGCCGGCTTTTCGACAGCGGTCCGGCGCTCACGTCGCGATTAAAACGCGGGTCTTTCTCGATAGTGTTGACGACCTGTTCCATAGAAACCTCTAAAATTACTTATTGTGGAATTCAAATGTGTGCGCCTGAATGGCGTGGAAATTAATCGCACATGACCTCATAGGCACCGTCAAAAAACGCCACATCAATGGGCGTTGAGGCGGCAACTACCGATGGCCCGGCTAGTCCCAATTCGTGGACCATATGCTGCCAGTGGGCCGAGCCGTATGCCGCTGTGCCGACCACCAGCAGACTGGGTAGTGCGGCGCGGCGAATGCGGTAACGCAGGGCCATATTTCTGGGGGCAGGGGTGGCTGAGTCGGCGGTCACCAGACCCGGGTTGGCGCTGCTATGGTAGCCAAAAAAGGCCTTTAACCGCCGCCAGTGAAACAGTACGTTGCTGATTATCATTGCTGCAAAAATACAACAGGCCATTGCAAGTACCTTCTCTGTCTAGCGGCTACGCATCGATGTTAGTGGGTTGCCGGATAGCCGCCGCCGCCGAACATGGCGTCTGCTTTTTTGCGATCCAGCTGACCGTCGGGCGCACGGGGTAACTCGGTGACAAACTCGACAATCTTCGGTTTTTTGTACGACGCCATATGCTGGCGGCAGTGTTCTATCAGCGCCTCGGCACTGAGGTCTTCGCCGGGCTTTAGCACCACCAATGCCTTCACATTTTGCTCCCATTTCGGGTCGGGCACACCTATAACACAGGCCTGGGCAACGGCGTTGTGCTGGGCAATGCAGGCTTCGACTTCAGCGGGGTAGATGTTTTCGACGCCGGATTTAATCATGGTGGTTTTGGGGCCGACAAAGGCGACGGAGCCATCGTCGAGTCGCTTGCCAAGATCGCGGGTACGATGCCAGCCATTGTGATTTCGGCGTTCGTTTTCGTCGTCCCGCTGATAGTAGCCGCTCATTACCTGAATGCCGCGCACTTCGATTTCACCGCTTTCCCCCGGTGGAAGTTCGTTGCCGTCGTTATCAACAATCCGCAACTGGGCCAGGGGCGACACTCGACCGGCACCGCCGCCGCCCAGAAAACCAAAGGTAGTAAAGCCCATGACCTCGGTTTGCCCATAGACACGTGCCTGCTGTGCGAAAGGAGAGTCCTTGGGCATGCACAGGGGGCTACTCCACTCGGGAGCTTCGGGGCTGGACCACAGACTGCTGGTGTCGTATTTTCCCGCCTTGTTGATTTCGCGGATCTGTAACAGGGTTGGCTGGGCGACAAAGGCGTGGGTGACGGCCTCGGCTTCGATCAACTTAAGCATTTCCTCGGCATCGACCCGCGCGATAAACACATTTTTGCCACCGAAGGTAAAGGTAGCGAGTGTGGCGAGCATGGTGCCCAGGTGAAACAGTGGCCCGGAGTTCAGGTTGCTGGACTGCTCGGTAATACTGTAGCCATAGGCGATCATCAGGCTCTGATAAAGCATGGCCGACTGGGAGAGCAGGGCAGCGTTGGGCTTGCCGTCAAAGGCTGCGGTATACATGGCGACCACCGGCGTGTCGCTGTGTACGGCTAAGTCGGGGTCAGTGGCACTGTGCAGGCTTAACAGGGCTTCGTAGCTGTCGGCATCGTCGCCGTCGTGGGCAATCCAGTGGGCGCGGTGTTTAGCATGGTCCCGAGCCTGGTTCGCGGTGTCGGCCAAATCCTGTTGCTGCCAAACCACCAACTGCGGAGTGAAGTCGTCGATGACCGCGGCGACTTCGCCGGCGCTCATACGCCAGTTTATCGGGCAAACAGTTGCACCGATTTTGGCGGCGGCGAGCATACACTCCAGCAGACGGAAGGAGTTTTGGCCGAGCCATAGCACGCGGCCATCCTCAGCCAGGCCATTGGCCAGCAGATAGTTGGCGAGTTGGTTAACCCGTTGATTCAGCTGCGGCCAGGTGAGACGGAACTCGCCGTCGACAACAGCCGTCATGGCGGGTCGGGAGCGGCAGTGCTCGCGCAGAACATCGCCGAGGCCGTGCATGCGAATTTGCTGATAGGCGGGGTGACCGAGGGTCATAGCGAAAAGCTCCTGTCTGCGGTGGTGCATCTGCGGGCGGCGTTGATCGCCGCTCCGCCGTGGTGGTTACTCGGGAATAATACGTGGATCGGTGTTGCCGCAGTTGCACGCCGAGCGGTCGATGTGAGCCTTCAGACCGGTGCGGAAGTTGTTGAATTCCACACAGCGTGGCAGGCGGCTGCTGGCGACAATTTCACCGTCGATCTCGTCGATATTCCACTCGAAGCGGTCGATGTGTACACCATTGCCCTGGCTGCATTCGAAACCGACCAGCGGCCCCGCTTCCAGATAGCGATAGACCTGCATTCCGGGCAGTGCTTTCAGGTCGTCGTAGGCGTCCTGTTTGGCCCACACGGGAATGCCGGACAGCAGTTCCTCGATTTTGAAACCCAGCTGGTTAAGGCCATCCACTACGTTCTTGCTGATACCTGCGGCAGCGGTGAGGTCAAAGCGTCGGGCGATGGACTCTACGCGCTTGCCGTCCCAAGGCGTCGAATCGGCAGAGACGACAACCATGCCATAGGTCATGACCGCGCGCTCAAAGGGCATGAATTGCAGGGTTTCATCAAAGGTGCTGGTCAGCAGAATATTGCTGCCGGTGCGGAAGTGAAAGGTATTCAACACCCGCAGCGCATAGCGCCGGGCGCGGTCCTGTTCCACCAGCGAGAACGGCAAAGTGGTAAAGCCGCCGTCGGTGTTGCGAAAGCGCCCGATGGTCAGGGGCAGCAGAGTGGTTTTCTGTAGGCTGGAATCTGTCATGATTTGCTCACCCGTGGAATTTTATTAGGAGGGCCGAGTTTGACCATTTCCTCATTGCTCATCAGTTCAATGTCAGAGGGCAATCCCAATTCTGCATTGATGCGTTCCTTAATCCGCGCTTTCAGGGCATCTTCGCCATCCTGCAGGGCATCGGCGTCGTAGCCCACCCGCAGTTTCAGGGTTTCGGTCTCGCGTTGCGGGCGAATAATCTGGAACAGACCGGTGCGGGTTTCAGGGAAGTCGCCGATGAACGGGAAGATGTCGATGGGCAGAATGGATTTGCCATTGACCACAAGTTCGTCGCCCTTGCGTCCGAGCGGCTTCATGCGGCCGTGGGTGCGGCCGCAGACACAGGTCTTGCGGGTAAATTCAATCAGGTCGTCGGTGCGGAAACGTATCAGCGGTGCAACGTCGTCCAGCAAGGCGGTGACCACCATTTCGCCGCGAGCACCGTCTTCGGCGTCGGTATTGCCGTCGGGGTCGAGATGCTCGATCAACGCGACATCCTCCCAGGTGTGCATGCCGTCGTGGGCGCTGCACTCAGTGGCGGTGGCAACATCGCCGAGTGAGGTCAGTTCGTATACCGGGAATTCCCAGCGGTCCATCAGCTTGCGAATGTGCGGGCTCATCGGCTCACCGCCAAACACAATGCCCTCGTAGGAGGAAAAGGCTTCCTTGATATTCTCCCCGGTGTTCTTTTCGTATTGCTCCAGACCGAGGATCATCGGCGTGGAAATCATGAACAAAGACTTGGGGCGATACTCCTTGGAGATCTGCACCAGATAGGGAATATCCAGCGGCGAATGCTGCACGCAGATAGGAGTAAAGCCGGTGTCCATCCAGCGGTCGCCGATCATGCCCTCGCGGAAGGTAAACAGCAAATAGGTGAGGTGATCGCCGGGGCGCATGCCCATATGCCACAGCTCGCGCTTTAGTGTAATCAGTACTGCATTGTCCTCGGGGCGGGGCAGTGGGGTCGGGTCACCGGTGGTGCCAGAGGTAAAGCCCACACCGCGCATATGCGGCGGCCCCACACAGGCTAGCCCGCCAAAGGGGTCGCCGTTGCGATCGCGGAAATCCCGAATCATATCCTTGTCCATAAAGGGCACTTTGGCCTTGAAGTCGGCCAGGGATTTGATGTCGTCGGGGGTGACGCCATGCTTCTCCCACAGTTCCCGAACCAGCGGTGAGCGTTGGTAGACATAGGGAACCAACTGCAATATGCGCGATTCCTGCAAGCGTTCCAGCTCTTCCCGGGGCATAGTCTCCACGGCCGGGTCGAGGTAGCGGTCATCCAGTTCAGTCATTATTTAATCCTTTTCGATGAGCCTTTTCGGTTTATTGGGCATTGGCCAGAGTAAAGCGGGGGAGGGAGACCCCATCGTCGCGGTCGTGCCAGCAAATGCTGACCTTCTCGCCGACCTCAATGCTGTCCAGCGGTGCGTTAATAACATTGGATATCAGGCGCAAACCCTCAACGCCGTCCAGTTCAATCACCGCCGGCACATAGGGAACTGAATCCTGCAGCGACGGAATGACCGGAAAACGCACCACAGTAAATGAAAAGATACGGCCCTCGCCGCTGTGCTCTACCCACTCAATGTTCTGGGACAGGCAGTGGCGGCAGTGTGAAGCGCCCAGTTCGGTGTAGTGCTGACAGTTGCCGCAGCGGGGCAGCTTCAGGGTATGTGCTTTACAGGCAGTCCAGTAAGGCTCGGTCCAGGTGTCCACCTCAAGTTGAAACAGCTCGTCGGGTGGTGCTTTGGCGTAAACGGACTCACTCATGGTGTTCTCCTTATCGTGACAGCAGCAGACCGCTGATGGGTAGCGAAGCGGGGCCGCCGGTAACCAGGGCGATTTCGGCGTCCTTGACCTGATTGATGGCGGTGCCGCGGATCTGTTCTACCGCTTCCATCATATGGGTAATACCCACCGCGTAGGCCTCTGACAGGTTGCCGCCGTGGGGGTTGACCGGAATGCTGCCACCCTTGAAGCGAATATTGCCCTCTTCGACAAAGGCACCGCCTTCGCCGCGCTGGCAAAAACCGAAGTCTTCCAGCTGCATAACCACCATCGGTGAGAAGTGGTCATAGAGCAGGGCAACATCGACATCGGCAGCGGTAATACCGGCATCGCCATAGAGGTGCTCGGCTATGCTGGCGTAGCCCGCTGAGGCGAAGTACTCGTCGGACATGTTCATCCAGGCGATGGCCCGTCCCCATTCCCGGCGGCCACCCTGCTCACCATTGAGCACGTAGGCGGGACGATGCTTGAGGTCTTTGGCGCGCTCGGCGCTGGTCAGGATCAGTGCCCCGGCGATGTCGTTTTCCAGGCAGAAATCGTAGCGACACAGGGGGTCGGCGATCATCGGGCCAGCAAAATATTCTTCCTTGGTCAGCGGCTTGCGAAAGCGCGCCTGGGGGCGGGTAATGGCGTTCTCGCGGGTGGAAATGGCCACTTCGCAGAAGGCTTCCCGACGGGTGCCGTATTTATGCATGTGGCGCTTGGCCAGCATGGCGAAAAAGTGTCCGGGGCCGACCAGTCCACCGGCCATAAAAAAGGCCTTGTCCGGAGTCGGGTCTATCTGCGACATGATTGAACCGTAGCGCTTGCCGGTGGGTTGTTGCATACAGAAGGGCACCACCACCACATTGGCCGCGCCGGTGGCGATGGCCATCGCCGCGTTTTGCACCGCGCCGACGCTGCCACCGCCCCCGCTGGTGACCATTGAGGAATAGCGTACTTCGGGAATCCCCAGGGACTCCATCAGCAGGGGAGTGTCGGTGCCACCGGAATAGTAAGAGAAACCGTCGATGTCCTTGACCGACAGACCGGCATCCTCAGTGGCGGCAATCACTGCCTTGCAGATCATTTCATTAAACGTCTGGGGGTGGGATTCACCGCGGCGATAGTAGGGGGTCGATCCGATGCCGACCACCGCTGCCTGTTTGGCAATTTTCATAAGGGCTTCGCTCTTTATTGTGGGTTAACAGGCCAGCTTAAAAATAGCTGTTGGCTCTGGCCAGCTCACGTTTGCACTCGCTGATAATGTCTTCAATCAATTCCGCGCAGGTGGGAATATCGTCCACCAGGCCCACTACCATGCCGGCGGTAATGATGCCGTCGTTCACCTCACCGGCTTCCAATGCAGCGCGGCCGCGCACACCGGCAACCAGCTCGCGCAGGTCGGCAAAATCGGTCTTGCCAGGGCGGCGTTCAATTTCCACTACCTGGTTGGACACATCATTTTTCAATACCCGCGCGGTATTTCTCAGTGTGCGGAATATCAGGTTGGTGTCCTGTTCCCTGGCATTGACCAGCGCCTGCTTGATGTTTTCGTGCAGTGGCGCTTCCTTGGTGGCGCAGAAGCGGGTACCCATGTTGATGCCTTCGGCACCCAGTGCCAATGCACCCGCCATACCGCGACCGCTGCCGATACCACCCGATGCAATCACTGGAATATCCAGCGCACGGGCCGCCAGCGGAATCAGCACCATACCGGGAATATCTTCTTCACCGGGGTGGCCCGCACACTCAAAGCCGTCGATGCTGATGGCGTCTACACCCAGCCCCTGGGCGGTCAGCGCATGGCGAACAGCGACACACTTGTGGATGATCTTGATTCCGGCCTCTTTCATTGTAGGCATAAATTCCACGGCACCGGGGCCAGCGGTTTCCACAATATGGATGCCGTTGCTGATAATCGCATCGATATATTCCGCGTAGGGCGGTGGCTTGATGGTGGGAAATACCGTCATGTTTACGCCGAAGGGCTTGTCGGTCATGGTTTTACAGCGCTGGATCTCCTTGGCCAGATCCTCCGGGGTCGGTTGGGTCAAACCGGTGAGAATACCCAGCCCCCCGGCATTGGACACCGCAGACGCCAGTTCGGCGCGGCCCACCCACTGCATACCTCCTTGAATAATGGGGTACTGGGTGCCGAGTAATTCAGTTACGCGTGTTTTCATTGTGTGTCTCCGGTCAGCTGCCTGTGGCAGCCCGTTGTCGTTATGTCGGATCTGACTCAGTTTAGCCTTACCAATCGGCGAGGTCGGCGGCCCGCTTTCGATGCAAACCGGCATTCCCCATAAAGGTGTAGTTGAACAGAGCCCGTTTGATAAAAATCTGGGCATCGCACTCCCAGGTATAGCCGATACCGCCGTGGGCTTGCACTGTTTCACGGGCGACGTGTAAAAAACGGTCGCTGAGATGAGCCTTGGCCAGTGCCGCCTGGCGACTCGCCGTTTCGGGCTCCTGATCGAAGGCGTAGGCCGCGTGCCAGTACAGCCCTCTCATCGGCTCCACATCTACCGCCATATTCGCCAGCTGGTGCTTGAGGGCCTGAAACTTGCCGATGGGTTGACCAAATTGCTCGCGGGTCTTGGCGTAGTCCACGGCCATATCTACACATTGTGCAGCGCCGCCAAAGCTATCGGCGGCCAGCAATACCAATGCGGTATTGAGGATGGGTTCAGCGGCGTTCCCGCAATCACCGTCGAGTAATTCGGCGGGGCAATCGTTCAAGTTGAGGCTTGCCAGCGGGCGGGTGCGGTCAGCGACATTTTCGGCACTGATTTCCAGTCCCGTAGCGCCTTGTTCGATCAGGGCGTAGCGACCACCTGCCAGCGCGACAACGATTAACTGCGCGTGCTCTGCGTGGGGCACATGCTGCTTTTGGCCGGTGATGTTGCCGTTGACACAGCTCAGTGACGGCGCCAACCAGTTACCCGATTCCGCCGTGGCAAAGCTGGCCAGACACTCACCGGAGGCGAGCTTTGGCAGCCACTTTTCCTGTTGTGCCGGGCTGCCGGCATAGATCAGTGCCTGGGTGGCCAGAGTGTGGCCCAGTAGCGGGTTGGGCGCAGCGGCCTGCCCCAGTACCTCGGCGATAATGGCCAGGTCCAACAGGGTCATGCCCATGCCGCCAAAGGCTTCGGGCACGATCAAGGCGGGCACACCCATTTCAACCAGCCCCTGCCAGATGGCCTCGGGCAGCTGCGCTGGGTCGTCAAAATAGCTGTGCAAGGCTGTTGAGGGGCAATGCTTGTCCAGAAAGCGTTTTACCGTGTCCTGGATTTCCAGTTGTTCTTCCGAGAGTAAAAATTCCATACCGCCTTACTCCGCATCGTCGCGGGGTAAGCCGAAGCCCCGCTCCGCAATAATATTGCGCTGAATATTGGAGGTGCCGCCGGCGATAGCCACGCCGAGGGAACCAAAGAATTGATTCAGCCATTTTTCATCGCCCTCTGCGCGGCCCTTGGCCGGGGGCATTAACAGGGCGGCGTCGTTAATCAGGTCTTTGGCAATATCGGCGACCATATGACCGATATTGGTGTTAATCAGCTTGTTCATCAGGCCGATGCGACCGGCATTTTGCTTGGCGGCAGCCATCGACAACTGACGGTAGCTGGAATAGAGGTGGGACTGCACATAGCCTTCCAGGGTGACCAGACGCTCGCGAATCTGCGGGTGGTCGATAGCCGTCACGCCCTGGTACTCAACGCCCTTGGCCAGCTCTACCAGTTTTTCAAACAGACCCACGGCGGTTTGTGCGCCGCCAATAGAGCTGCGTTCGTGGGCGAGGGTGGCCTTTGACACCTTCCAGCCCTCGCCGCGCTCGCCGACGATCCAGTCGGCGGGGGTGCGGGCGTCGTCGAAGAAGACCTCGCAAAATTCCTTGCCGCCGGTCACCTGTTTGATCGGACGAATGGTAATGCCGGGATTTTTCAGGTCGATCAGCAAATAGGAAATACCGGCGTGCTTGCCAGCCTCTGGCTCGGTGCGCGCCAATACAAACATATACTGGGCGAACTGGGCGAGGGTGGACCAGATTTTCTGGCCGTTAATCGACCACTCCGGCCCGTTCTCGCCCTCTACCAGCTCGGCGCGGGTGCGCAGCGAGGCCAGGTCGGAACCGGCATTGGGTTCCGAGTAGCCCTGTGCCCAGTGGTATTCGCCGGTCAGGGTCTTGGGAATAAAGCGCTCTTTCTGTTCCTGGGTGCCGCACTCCAGCAGGGTGGGCACCAGCATCATATTACCGATGCCGGGAGCCTCCATGGGTGCGCGGCGCTTGCTGAACTCGTCGCGGATAATGGTGGCCTTGAGAATGTCAGGCTCCTGCTCCGATCCTCCGAACTCGCGGGGTACACCGCGATACAGGTAACCGGCGGCAATGGCCTGCCGACGAAACCAGGCTTCTTTCTCAGCGCGGGAGTCCCCGGCGCTGTCCGGCGCGGGCCAGTGCTCGCCGAGAAAGGCGACCACTTGTTGACGGAAGGCCTCGTAGCTTGCGTTGTATTTCAGGTCCACATCAATTCTCCGTGACAGCAGCTCAGGCTTGCTTTTCAGCCAGCAGCTCGCCGTGGCGGGCCAGCATTTCAATGGCTTTGCGCTGGGTCGCTTCGTCGGCCTGCGGCAACAGCACCGCGCCGCCTGTTTTGCTGGGTAGCGCGATGGTGGCGGTGCAGCGTACGGTTTCTTCATCCCGTTGGTTGATCATCTGCACTTTCAGGTCAACCAGGTACTGGCCATTTTCCTCGCGCTTGCCGACCACTTCGCCCTTCACAAACTGGACATCGCCCATGTAGTTAAACTTGCGAATTTCGTCGTACATGCTGACTACCCAGCCGTTGTCGCCGACCCATTCGGTCAGGTAGTGGTAGAGGTAGTGCTCGCGCATTACGCCGTAGTCGTAGGCGCGGGGGTTACCAATGGCCTGTGCCCAACTGCTGTCCCAGTGCAGGCGCTGGGCCACATCGGGTACACCCATTTCATTTTTCACATAGAAGGGGGCGATGCGCTTGCGGTTCTTGTGCCACATGCGACCGGTACGCAGGCCATAGGGCACCCAGCCGTAACCGGCGGCGTGGAAGTTGACCACGTCGGTAACAGTGAGTGGGCCGCGCACGGAATCGGGTAGTGTGCTGCCAACTTCCAGATCTTCAAAGAACAGCTTCTCGCGGCCACGGGGGTTGTCGTTGGCGTAAAGCTCATCGATGCGGGCGATGTCCTCATCGGTATAGCTGGCGGGTTCGATGCTCAAGTTCTTGCCCTTTTCACGGGCTTTCTTGCGCTCGGTCAGAATCAGACGGTAGGTGTATTCGGCAATCACTTCACCGCGCTGGTTCATTTTCACCGAACGGTTCAGGCGGGTGACCTTGCGACCGGCGAACTCAGAGGGGGTGACTTCCAGATCGACTTCACCGGAAAAGCTGTACACGCTGTCGCCGGGGTAGAGGGGCTTGTAGAACTTCCACTCGCCGCCGGAAATAAATGCGTGAATACCGCGAAACACGCTTTTGGTTTGATCCTTGATTTCTTTCGGAATCGGGTCGCCAAGCAGGGGCTTGTTGACAAAACCGGAGATAATCGGCGGTGCAATGGGGCCGCCCCAGCGGGTCTTGCTGGCGTAGTCAGGATCGACAAAAAGCGGGTTGTCGCTGCCACAGCCCTGGGCGTAGGTGCGAATATTGTCTTCGCTGATGGTGGTGATCTGTTCCTTGTCGCGGCAGGCCAGATCGATGCCAATCAACAGGCGCGCCCGTTCGATATCGTGATCGGTCAATTCGTAGTTGGTCGCTTTTTCAAATTCTTCGCTGATTTGTTTTTTGTTGTCGTCAGACATGTTCGAACTCCAGGTAAATCGCAGTTAATCGTGGGTTATTTGCCGCTGAATACAGGCTCGCGCTTTTCGGCAAAGGCACGAATCGCTTCTTTGTGATCGTCGGTCATGGAAGACATCACCATATGGCTGGCCTCCCGGTCCAGTTGGTCGCTCAGGCTGGCATCGACGGCGGCGTTCATATTGCGTTTCATCAATTCCAGGGTGATCGGGGGCGCTTTGGCCAACCGGGCAGCCAGCGTCATGGTGGCGGTTTCCAGTTCGCTGTCATCCACCAGTTGATTGATAAGGCCAATGCGTAGGGCTTCCTCGGCAGACACTTTTTCTGACAGGTACATCAGTTCCTTTGCCTTGGCGCTGCCCAGCAGGCGGGTCAGGAAGAAGCTGGCGCCATAGTCGCCGGATAGGCCGGCCTTGATAAATGAGGTGATAAACACGGCCTTGTTACTGGCGACCCGAAAGTCGCAGGCTCCCGCCAGCGCCATGCCGACGCTGACCGTTGCGCCGCGGATCATGGCGATGGTCGGTTTGGGCATTTCGTAGAGGATGCGCGAGGTTTCCATATTGTCACGCAGCCACTTCACCCGGTTCACAATGGTGTCGGGGGGGCGCTTGGCACGGCGCTCGGCGGCGGCCGCTTCTTCCTCGGCACTCATGGGCTGCTTTTTCTCGGGTTTGCCGGCGATATCGCCACCCGCACAGAAGGCCTTGCCCGCGCCGGTGATGACCACCACCCGTGCATCGCGGTTGGCGGCGGCGTCGGCCATGGCGTCGGTGAGCTGGCGCATCATTGGCGGGTTCAGCGCGTTGAGCTTGGCGGGGCGATTGAGGGTGAGGGTTAGTACCCCATTCTCAAGATGCTGTAATACCAGTGCTTGATCCATAGTCGTTTGATCCATGCTGTTTTGGCCCATTGCGTCGGGTCTTTATGCCTGATCCAGAAACAGGTTCTTCACGGCGTGTTTGGAAATTTTCATCGACGGTGTGCGGGGCATCTCCTCGACGATCTTGATTGCTGTTGGTACCTGGTAAGAGGTCAGTTTGTTTTTGGCAAAGGCAATAATTTCATCGATGTTGACCTCGCCACTGCCGGGCCGCAGTTCAATCGCTGCCACCGGGACTTCACCCAGACGCTGATCGGGAATACCGACCACACAGGCCTGCTTGATTTTGTCGTGGCTACGCAGCACCGCGACCACATCCTGCGGAAGAATTTTGAAACCTCCGCGAATAATGGCATCGTCGGCACGGCCCTTGATGTACAGAAAGCCGTCTTCATCAATTTGGGCGAGGTCGGTGGTGCGGGTCCACTCCTTGTGGCCGATCTGATTGGAGATCACCTCCAGTATCCCCGTGGTATTGGGCGGCACAACTTCGCCGCTGTCGGCATTGACCACACGGATTTGCGTACCTGGTTGTGCGCGCCCGACCGAGCCGCGTTTTTGCTTGGCAAATTGTTTGTGGTCGCCAATCGTCCAGCCTGCTACTGCGCCGGCAAACTCGGTGGCACCGTAGGAGTCCAGCAAGGGCACGCCATACTTGTTCTCAAATTCCTCCTGCAGGGCGGGAGGTAGCGGCGCACTGCCGCAGCGAATAGCGAGCAGGCTGCTCAGTTCTTCTACCGGGGTATCGGCATCCATCACCATGCGCAGCGCCGCGGGAGGCAGGGAAATCAGCTTGGGCCGATAGGTGGTCAGGGCGCGGCGGATTTCGGCGACACTGAATTTCTCCAGAATCACGATGGGGCGGGCTTGGGTAACCGCCGCCATGGCAGCGAACATACCGCCAATATGAACCAGCGGTGTGGTCAGTACGGCGGGGGTGTCTTTCAAGCGAATATCTTCAACTTCCTTGTGACTGCTGTAGTGCCCCGGTGTGCCCATTAGCGACAGCGCGAAGCTGCGATAGGGTAGTTCGATGCGTTTGGCGGGGCCGGTGGTGCCACTGGTTAACATCAGTATGCAGGTATTGGGCAGCGCCGGGTGGTAGTCGGTGCTGGCCTGTGCCGGTGCCGCTTGTACCGTCGAGATATGCAGTGCCTCGTCGGCGGACATTTCCAACACTGCTGTGCCACATTCCCGTGCGGTGTCGCTCAGCTGGGCGTGGGCCAGATCGTCGCGGTCGCAGATCACTGCCTTCAATTTCAAGCCGCGGATGTCGGCGCTGACCTTGTCGGGGCTTTGAAAGGGGTTGATGGTTGCTACGCAGCGCCGCGAGGCCAGTACCTGCATCAGCGCCGCCACATGGGCAGGGCGGTTGCGCAGCAGCACACCCACCACATCGCCTTCTCCCAGGCCCGCTTTAACCAGACTGTCTTCCAGTTGGTTCATGGCATCGTTAATGCTTTGCCAGCTAAACCACTGCCCCTGAAATTCAAGGGCAGGACTTTCAGGGGAGAGTTTCAAGACCTGGTGAATACGTTCGATGAGACTCGGTTGCATGAGCGGTAAATCCTGTTGTGGTAGCTGCAGAGCGCTCTGTGTGTGGTCGGCGACCTTCGCAATTCAGCGTATCTTTAGTATAATTGTGTTAATCATATCAATCGTATATATGATTTGGCAAGGGGTTGAAAATAAAGTTGCTTGGGAAGGTCGCGAAAGTCTTCTTTCACTAAGGAAGTAAAATGGTATATATGATTAAATAGCGGAAATTGGAGTAGCCCTTGTTCGGGTTTTAGGGCAGGTGTCAGAAAAGCGGGCCGATATGATAGAAATAGCAGATGTGACCAGCCGAACCGGAATTCCCGGTAAAGGTAAAAACAGCCGAGGAGCCAAGCGGTTCAAGGTGCCAAAGGCGTCGGAGCTGTTGGCGGGAAATATTCGGGACCAGATTATTCGCGGCAAGCTGCGCGACGGCGATCAATTGCCCGCCGAAGCGAACTTGATGGAACAATTTGACGTGTCGCGGCCTACCATTCGTGAAGCCTACCGAATTCTCGAAGCCCAACAGTTGGTGTCGGTGACCCGCGGTGCCAAGGGTGGGGCGGTGGTACATGCCCCCAGCCCGGACCTGATCGCCGAAAACACCTTGATGGTATTGCAGGCCGAGGGTGTGACCATGTCTGAGGTCTACCTGGCTCGCAACGCCTCTGAGCCGGCGCTGGTGCGGCTGGTGGCGACCAATGCCCGGGAAGAAGCCCCGCCGCGACTGCGGGAGTGTTTGGCCGCTGAAGAACAGGCGCTGCTGAAAGATCCCCAGGCGTTTTCCGCCGCGCTGGATCAGTTTCATGCCACGCTGGTTGAACTTGCGGGAAACCGGCCCCTGCGCCACCTCTACAATGCTATCTCCTCCATTATTGCGGTGCATCAGGCTCTGGTGGCTGAGCAGAAGTGGCGTAACAAAGAAGCGACTCAAAAAACCCTGGCCGCAGGCTTACGCTCCCAGAGCAAGTTGATTGACCTGATCGAAGCGGGCGAAATCGACAAGGCCGTCGCCCATTGGCGCAACCACAATGAAGCGGCCTACAAAATGTGGATCACCAACTACGAAGACACTACAGTACTTGAGGTGCTCAGCCGCAATAGCTGATTTTCGCCGTACCTTCCTTTAAACCGCCCGACGGCTCTCCGTTGGGCGGTTTGCGTTTTTGTCATCGGCTTGCCAAGTGATTTCGCAGTACTGCTTAACTTATTCACGCTCTATTATGCAGAGCCTCTCTTAGGCACACGGATGTAGAGCGCCTAAATCAGTCGCGCGTTTTTTGCGTCGGCTGCATTTGCTTGTTAGCCGTGAGATCTTGCAGAGAGCCAGATATGTACTTGTGAATAATACTTGATACGAAAGTTTGGTACGGAATACCTTCTTCCGAAGCGCGAGACTGGATCGCGGTTAAATCCCTGTTGGAGATTCTAATATTTATTCTCTTATCTTTTTTAAAGGTGTTGCTGGCTATTGCCTCCAACTCCTTTTTACGGGACTCCGTTAATACTGACTCAAATTCGCCGGCCTCTACGGCATCAAGCAGAGCTCTCTCTTCTTTCGATAACTTACCTTTGCTCATGAGCCACCTCCAAGGTACAACTTGGTAAATTTCCTGCTGGGAATGATTGTTTTCAAAAACACCTCATCTTCGTTTTCCACATACGGAACCAGATGAACGTATTCCTTAATGCAAATGACGAAAATCCGTTGGTTGGGATAATCAGAGGCGTTTGGATGGGCTATATCATCCAGTAGCCCACCATGTTCAATATGGAAGATCGCCTCTTCAAAAGAAACGCCTCGCTCAACGATAAGCTCCTGATTTTTATTGGGATTCCAATTGTAGATTTTCATACGCGAAAGCTTAGCACGAATGTGTGCATTTTGTCATCAGGCGGCGAGCGCCTAAAGCAGCGAGTAATTTGTCCGACTGCCGATACTTGTTATGGCTGCCATTTAATGTCGAGCTTACGATGATGATTGGCACAATCTCTCAGGTAAAGATTGATTAGACTCTGGTAAGGAATGCCCGACTCTTCAGACATGCTTTTAAAATAGTCTATGACATCTTCACTTAACCGGATAGTTACCGGCTTTTTTAGCTTGGACGCATAGGGATTTTTCCTGGATTTCATCTTTGAAAAATCATATTCACTTTTCATGACGTTTTACCTCTGTAGTAACTTTGCTCGGTATTGGTTGCCTTATGGGCTCCGGTAGAGGTCAGGTTTTTTGTGGCCGAAACGTATTTAAGCGGTTTGTTATGTGCTAGCTGGCAGCGCATAGTTTGTATATTTCCAGAATCAAAGCGCCTGCGGCGATTACAACAGCAGCAAAAGTTAGCCTATTTAGGCTTTTGGTTAATTTAGTAGAAGTTTCATTGGCATTCTTAATCTCCTCAGTCAGAGCCTCAGTATTAACAGCAAGTTTTTCAATAGCCGATGCAGAACGATTTAAGGACGAAAATACTGTGTTCTTTCTTATAGCCTCATAGAATGTCTTCTCTACATCAGCCAATGTTCGCTCACGATCATCAGAACTCAAATTATTCTCCTTTCACTATTTGCACATAACGCCCTGCACAGCGGAAAAGCGGAGCAGAGCCAATTTTTGGTAAAGTGAGCGCAGCGAACCAAAAATCGGCGGCGCGTAGCTTTTTCCGCTGCTGCTGATTGTTAACCCTAATCGAAGCAGAAAGCCCATGCTTGTTCTCTCGCTGTCTTTCGCATCGGATAATTCGGGTGCGGTAGAAAATAGACTTTAATATCGCCATCCAATGCCCCCTTTTTAACGACGTACTTGATGTCTGTTGCGCCACGTTTAAAAGTGATGACTTTTGTTTTGAGGTCAAAAACCTGGCGATCTTCTATCAAGTGGTCTCTAAGTTTGCTTGAAAAACAAAGAATCATTGACGGTTTCACGACGGACAATAGATCTCTGAATATTGGTTTGCACAAATTTATATCTGTTTGGGATATTTCACGTTCTGAATGAGACCTAAAGAAACAATAGTTTGTTTGGGATGCGTCAACCATGGTGCCGTACCCTAAGAATTTTTCAGTATATGGCACTATTCTCTTAAACGATCCCAAATCCTGATCCAATAAGGCTTCTGATTCGATGCTTGTCTGGTTGTCGTAATTTTCCCCAGTTGCAGCGCCCCAATTAAACCCTATCAGCATAGGTTTATCGGGTTTCAACGACGTGGTAATTAACGAATAACCCCAACTGCGTCCGTTTTTCTCGCATGCAACCGCTATATCAGACTTTTGATGTGCTGCATGGAGTTCATTTAGTAGAGATTCAAGTTTATTACGCACGATTTGATCTCATGGGTTGACCTGCCCCCAAAATCTAAGCCAACCGCTGCTTAGCAAAGTCCATTAATGCGATCGTTTATTGATCGCTTGCTTTGCCCCCCTATCCCGTTCGGTATGCTGCCGCAAATTCAGACGGCGT
>NZ_JAAWWK010000010.1 GCF_012272835.1 Spongiibacter thalassae
AATCCGCAGGCGTATTTGCAAGATGTGATGGAAAAACTGCCGACGCAGAAGGCCTCTAAAATCGAAGAGCTGCTGCCGCACAATTGGACGCCTTGATCAACCGGGGATTACCGGAGGCTTACACTGATCGAGAATCGGTTTGGCTTGTTCTTGTCGTTGTTGCCTTCGCTGCTCAGGACTTAGTTCAACGAGTTCCCGCTCGATGAGATAGAGCTGTTTAATATAGTCCAGCTCCTGCTCAGCAATCTGGCTTTTGTTGGCCACGTGCAGTGCAGGTCGTGGTGGAATTTGCGACGAGCGTGGGCCCAACAACCAATTTCGATAATCCCATTGGTGAAGCCCGCTTTGTAGCCGCTGTAATCATCGCAAACTAGTTTCCCCCGCCAATCTGCGAGGAAGTCTCTCGACTCTTTGCCTGAGCGGCTGGGCCTGAAGTCGTAGACCACACCTTGTATCGGAGGGTAGCGCGTTGCCGTATAGGCCCAGACATAGGCTTTATGAGTACGCTGCTTACCCGGCGCCAACATCGCAACCGGTGTTTCATCAGCGTGTAATACCGATTGCTCCAGTAGCTGTTCCCGCAAAGCATCCACTAAAGGCTGTAGCTCTACGCCACAACGACCCACCCAATCTGCTAGTGTTGAACGGGGAATCATGACGCCGCTACGGGCAAACTGTTGTTCTTGGCGGTACAGCGGCAGATGATCAGCATATTTGCTAATCAGCACTTGCGCTAATAAGCCGGTGGTGGGAATGCCTTTATCAATGATGTGCGCGCTTGTATCAAGCTGTCGCAGTCGCGGCAGCACCATTTGCCTCTGATATGACGTTCAACACTAAAGGTACCGGGCTGATAGTCGAGTTTCTCGCTGACGTCTTCACCGATCCGAGTGAGTGCACAGCCGCAAGCGCAGTTTTTGTTCTCGGGCTCATGGTGAATCTCGGTACGGGGCAGATCACTGGGGAGTGCTTGGCATTTGGGCTTTTTGCGTTCACGCGGCGGTGACGTAATTGAGACTTTTTCCAGTTCAGCCTCAATCGCGGCGATGTCTTCATCGCAAGCGCCTCCAATAAAGCGAGCTGGCGCTTATCCAAGCCCTCGCTACGCTTACCAAAGCGTGTAATGCAAGCCCTTAATGCTGAGTAGCGGCAGGCCGAAAAGTAGAGCGCAGCTCCCTAGCATAGCCCCCCACCTAGAATTCACAAACCTCTTCAAAAGTACCAAGGGATTGTCAGAGATTGAGCCATTATCCTCACGTCGCACAGCCGGCTCAACCAAAAGTCACGGTGGGGTAGACTTTTTGAGAAAAGGCAATTAGTCTCTACTCTGACTTTTAAGTGCCCCCTACCCAGCTATTTTATGAAAATCTATAACACTATCTCCCGTAGCATCGAAACTTTTGTGCCACTTAAAAAAAATAAGATTGGCATCTATTGCTGTGGCCCGACGGTATATAATTTTGCCCACATAGGAAACATGCGGACGTATGTCTTTGAAGACGTGTTGCGTCGCACTTTCGAGGGACTCGGATATGACGTGAAGCATGTGATGAATATCACGGACGTTGGACACCTGCAATCGGATGAAGACTCTGGAGATGACAAGATGTCACTAGCGGCAAAACGCGAAAAAAAGTCTCCTTGGGATATCGCTAAAGTGTACGAGTCCCACTTCTTCCGCCACTGCGAAATGCTTGGAATCCGGAGACCTCACATTGTTTGTCGTGCTACGGAACATATCCCGGATATTATTAGCATGGTGCAGTCACTGTGCGATAAAGGTTATGCTTACGAGAGTAGCGGAAATATCTACTTCGATGTGTCGAAGTTTGCGGAATATGCTGCTTTTGCCAAGCTACAAATGGGCTCGCAACGAGCGACCGAGCGAGTCACCATAGATACCAACAAGCGCAATCAGGCTGATTTCTGCCTTTGGTTTTCCAATTCTAAATTTCCCAATCAGATCATGAAATGGAACTCTCCTTGGGGAAAAGGCTTTCCCGGCTGGCATATCGAGTGCTCCGCGATGTCCGCTAAATACCTAGGAAAGGAGTTCGACATACACTGTGGCGGCGTTGATCATATCCCTGTACATCACACTAACGAAATTGCTCAATCGAATTGCTGCCACGACAATAGCTCAGTGCGCTACTGGATGCACGGTGAATTTCTCACCGTTGCTTCCGATAACGCATCTGCTCGCACAGCGGAAGACGGGGCCCACAATAAAATGTCTAAGTCAGCGGGAAATTTCCTAACCGTCGACACTCTGGTGGACAATGGTTTTTCACCCCTAGTCTATCGCTATTTTCTCTTATGCTGTCATTATCGCAGTGAGCTCACTTTCAGTTTTCATGCCCTAAAAAAGGCGGAAAAAGCCTATTTGGGCCTTGTGGACAAAATCCAAGAGTGGCAAAGGGAATTAGAGGGGAATGAATATCTTACAACCGATGACTCAGCGCAGCCCTATTTAGATGAGTTTTGGGAAGCGATGTCTAACGATTTGAAAACGCCTGACGCATTGCAGGTCCTATGGAAGGTCACTCGCTCCAATTCACTAAAGACAGAGCAAAAACTTAACCTTCTGCTAGCCTTCGATATGATTTTGGGTCTAGGTTTCGACGAAGTGGGTCGCGGCCAACTCACTGTCGAGGAGATGGGCCTGATCACCGAGCGTAACACTGCGCGAGCCAACGGGGATTGGGTTGAATCGGATCGAATTCGCGATCAGTTACTGGAGCAAGGTATTCACCTTAAAGACGCCAAAACGGGAACTACGTGGTCGCGGACCAAGCCAAAACAAAAAGCTAATAGTGCTTAACGCAGCAACCTTACTGTCGAGTCCGGCAAAGGACTCATTTCTTCACCTTAGTTAGCAGGAAAGACGTATCAAATATGGTAGTACCGACTCACTTGGTCTATAGACGAACGGTTCCCACGCGGAGCGCGAAGCGCTCCTAACGTTCGTTTTTTTGATTACCACACCTTTTCGGGTAAGGTTATTTTTGGCAATACTTCTTCGTTAAAACAATCCATTGATTCTTTAACGATTTGCACGCTGTCACTGACGGCTTCGAATCCGAAAGCTGCATGGCGCACGCCCAGTATTTCCATTGAGCGAGAAAGCTTGTCGATACATTCTTGAGGCGAACCAATCGGGTTAATATCGATGACTTTCTGAGAGCCTGCAGAAGGTTTCTTTTCCCCACGCATGATCGCCTGTTCGCGACGACGGCGATGCCAATCATACCCACGGATATTTTTCCCCTGCGTGGTATAAAGTGAGCTTGCGCCCGTAAACTCGTCCATCCACCAGTTTAATAACGGCACTGACGCAGCCCGAATATCAAATGTCGTTGCTGCGCCACCAATTCGAGTCAATACATGCGGTATGGCATTAATATCGTGGCCATTTGCATCCGCGATTTCATTGTAAAATTGCATCATACCAAGCAACTCTTCGTCGTCATAGAATGCAGTTAGCAGAAGCGGGATTCCCTTTGACCCTGCCCATTCAAGGGTTTCGGGAGAAGTCGCTACAGTAAATACAGGTGGATTGGGCTTGGTATAAGTCGGCGGGTTGACGTCGACCTTGGGGAAATTATAATACTCCGATTGAGCGGAGCAACTTCCTGTCGCCCATGCCTGCATCATCAATTCGTAACCTTCCATCAGCATCTCGGTATTCTTAGACATGTCCACACCGAATACCATGTAATCCTTAATAAAGTGGCCACGCCCGATGCCGAACATAACGCGTCCGCCACTCATCTGATCTAGTAGCGCAACTTCTTCTGCAAGCCGCACAGGGTGTTCAGTTGGAATAACGTTGATTGCAGTACCCACATTGATAGTCGCAGTTTTTCCCAATAAAAATGCAGCCTGAGTCAGCGCAGAACCAACTAATCCGTATTTGGTAAAGTGGTGCTCTAAAGTCCAGGCTGAATTCATCCCCAGCTTTTCGGCGTAAAGAGTATAATCTGTTGCTCGGCGTATGACTTCCTCCGGTGTGAGCCCTGGAGATTGCGTTGTTAAGAGGAATATGCCCCACTGTAGATCGTTGTTCATGTAAAACTCCAATATGAGATTGGTCGGAAATTTCCACTGTTGCCAATGGGATGGTTAAGTTAATTAATGGAAACCTGATTCGCATCCAGTTGTTTAGATTTGTGCTTAAGGGATAAAATCTAAAAATTCATCATTTTCCAATATTAATACCTGATCAATTTCCGCCGGCATACCCTTGATAATTTGAGAACTAGGAGCCTCTTGGGAAACAAATCGCACTAATCGCTGCATGGGTAACAGGCCATCGTGGCTACCGCCGAGACGAAAGACATTGTGTGAACCTACCTCTACGATACGCGAAACACCCCGTCGAGCTAATTCGTCCCGTAATCGCTCGCCAAGGCCATGAGGATAAATGCCCACCGTTTGCACTGATTTGTCGATGTAGGGATATACAGCTTCAGGTTGTGCTATTTTTTGCAGGTAAATAGTCCTTCCTAGACAATGGGGTTCAGCCAACCTAGAATCGATATCCACAATTGACCAAGCATCACTAAAAAGAAGCTCGGGTGTGAGAAAACGATTCTGCTGCAAGGTAAGCGCTTGATCCGCCAATTCATCTAATGTGGCCTGCCCTTTGGGTATTAGCTCGGAAACTAAGGTCATCGCCTTAGCAAGCTTTTCTTTAAAATCATTGTAAATGCTATCCATTACAAAAACTTGGCGTGTCGAGAAACATGCACGCTGGTCATATACCGAGGCATCAAAGGCGACGCGCTTAGCTGCTTCTTCGAAGTCGTCACATTCACCAATGATAGTTAAGCTCCGTTTAGGGCCAAACTTGATAATATCAGTGGATTCTCTTGCATGCTTCTGACACCAAGCCAAGAGGTCATTACCACCCCAAGCAATAATGGCATCGACATGTTTTGCAAATTGGGGGCCGACCTCACTGTCGCTTCTTGGCCAATAACCTATACTGAATGACGTTGTAACTGGGTGTTTAGCATCGACCTCAATGAAGCTCTGCAAAATTGCCGACGAGGTGAAAGGGTCATCCGCGGACAGCTTGATAATGGAGCGATTTTTTGTCACCGCCGCCCGAATCATAGAAATCACTGCCGAGAGAGGTACATTCCCAGGCAGTAAGTGGAGCAAAGTGCCCAAGGGTAGAGCTTTTAGATTCACCTCCTCTCTACATATCCAGCGATCTACCATGTTCCAATCACCTAGCTCACAGGCCAGCGAATCGTAGATCCGATTGCTGGCGCAAAGCAACAGCGCAATCCAGTTGGCTTCATTCTCAGCCATCGCTCGAGAATAGCCCAGATATCGACAGAGATGGTTAACGTAAATCTTGCGCCGAGGATAATCTGCCATCTTCCAGTTTTTACCGACGTTCGATAAAAAATTAACGATAGAGCAAAGGGGGGTGTCGGCGAGGTCAGTGCTAGCCTCAATTGATCGCTTGATAAAACCCTTGTCAATAGGAGGTATCTCAAGATCTAATCCCGTTCGCTGCTTAAGGGTGATGGTGTCGATAGAAGCGGAGTCTCTGTCGGACTGCGTATAACGTCGGCCACAGCAAAAAATTGGTAATTGCATCGCGACTATATTCCGTTTCTCATTAAATTGCCTAGCACGGAATAGTGGAGCCTTTGATTTGAAGCCACACCTTTAAATTCTCGAAGCAAAGAGCTCATCATATATTGTCTTTTACGCGAATCTAGCCACATGTTTCTGAAATAGGGCTCAATGGAGCGTAGCGGATCACAGTAGAAAAAATAACTATCTTTCTTAACATTTGGTGCCTTGAAAATACTGAGACCTATATCACGGTCATAGATTTCATAGCTATGAATGTCACGCTTACCGCCGCCGCCAGCAAGATCAACAACAAATAGCGGCGTGTTGTAACCAGATGTCGTTCCGCGAACAAGTTTTTCAATCTCGACGGCTTCTTGAAGTGAGGTTCGCAAGTTCTCAGTACCCTGAACCATATCGCACATGAATTGGTAGTACGGACGCACATTGAGATAACTCAACCGATAGTTGAGATCGATAATTGCTTCAGCCGAATTGTTAACACCGCTGAGAATCACACTTTGATTCCTGACAACGATACCCAATTCAAAAAGCCTATTTAGGGCTGCCTCGGTAATACTGGTGATTTCGTTCTTGTGATTAAAGTGAGTATGTACAGCAACAGTTTTGTAGCGCTCTCGGCCTAATTCATTGATCCTAGAGAGTGCCTTCAGCCAAGCAACATCCGTCAGGATCTTCATAGGCAAGACCGCCAGGCCTTTGGTGGCAAAGCGTATACGCCTGATATGAGGGATCTGTAACAACCTCTCCCCAATTAAAGTGATTTGTTCTGGCTTAAGGCGGTAGCAATCGCCCCCAGAAATTACGACATCTTCTATCGCTGGGTGTGTCTCTATATACTCGAAGCTTCGCTCCCAGCGAGGCGACCGAGGATTGAAGCTGATTTTCGATACAGCCTTCGTATTGGTTCCGACGGCATAGCTACGTGTGCAATATTTGCAATAGACTGGACAAGTATCCGTGGCAAGAAACAAAACTCTGTCACGATATCGATGTGTGAGCCCTGGTGCGGCCGCATCAACCTGCTCAGACATAGGATCCATAACCAAAAGCGGGTGGTCAGTCTCGATTTCTGACGCTAAAGGCAGAAACTGTTTTCTGATAGGATCCGTTTCAGGCCGCCCCCAATCAATCAAACTAATGATATAAGGTGTCAACCTAACAGCCATTTGTCCAGCATTGATACCTTGCTGAACATCCTCCAAAAACTCTTGCGAAACTAGTTTGGATACTAAGGGCGCGAGAGTTTTCAAATTAATGACAGAATTCCGCTCTTGCCACAAATGATCGTTGAACTGGTTGGCAGATACGCCATTCCAAGCAGGAATTTTTCGCCAGAACTCACCAGCACCCAGATAAGCACTTGCACATTCCATTTGTTATCCTCCTTGATTTCCTCTTTGTTAGACGGGCGACAAAGGGATAGCCTTCATTGGCATTTTGGCTTGAATTTCTTATTGTTGAATCAATATCAACTAAGTTGAATTTCGACAAACCTATCAGGACTAAAACATATTTTCAATATTTTTAGTTTGGTTGGTGAGCTTTTAATCGTATACATGCTCTCAGCGAAAGCATTAAAAATTAGTTGCGCGATAAAATAAAGTATGATTTCCTTGTCGCCACAGTACAGGGATCTGTTAATTTATCGTGCGCATCTCCTTTCGAGGAACCAAATCAAAATAAGAATAGTTGGAGATGCTATTGGCTACCAAGGAAGGAAAGATATGAATTATAGCAAAATAAAAATCACGTAAATCTTCTCTACTCCACCTAAACACGGTTGTAGTGACATACGGGAACCTAGCGTATTCATTAGCGAAGACCATCATTGGTAAGCTCGCTATTTCTTTACGTGTGTGGAGTCACTAATTTCATCAATCTTTGCAGCTTTATAGAGGGCCAAGATAATTAGAAGCTTGCGGAAATTAATGCAAAATCGCCGAGTGATAAAGTGAGCAGTAGCATTATCGTCGGGCGGGGATAAGCGAAAATACCTGTATAGGTTTATCGCTTAAGCGCCAAAGGATGAAGATTTAATGCCAAGTTGAATCAAGCCAAGAACCGAGTATTTTATTGAAATTAATAACTAATAAATAAGAAACTCCTAGCGTTTGTGTAATTGTGAAAGGATTAGCATGACACATTCCTCAATCAAACTCTCCAAAACTGATGACGTTATTTTCTCAGAGAATATTTTTGATTTATCCTTAGAGCAACAGGATATGATAACAAATGAACTCTCATCGGATACGGTTACATCGATGCTGGAAAGGTGCCCACAATATGAAAAATTTTATTCTAGTTTCGGTAATCTGCGCGAGGGGGTTAGTCATTGCCCCAAAATACCGACTACCACATTTAAGCTAGCCGATATTAAAAGTAGCGATTGCGGTGTCATCGAAAAATGGTGTTTAAGTAGTGGCACGAGCGGTCTACAAAGCCGCATCCCGCGAAACCGCTTGACACTTGACAGGCTACTTGGCTCAGTCAGGTCATCTCTGCAATTACTTCGGGAATGGCACGAGCATGAGCTCAAAATTATTCATCTCGGACCAGATAATGAGTCAGCTGGTGATGTGTGGTTTCCCTTTGTCATGGGGCTAACGGAGTTGCTATATCCAACCGCGAGCGTGATGGATTCGAGTGGCGCCATTCATCTTTCAACTGCAATTGAAGAGATCAATGACGCCTTAGCCACGACTAATCTTCATGTCGGAATTATCGGCCCTCCCTTCGCCTTTTTGCAACTTTGTAAGTTTGCTCACCAGAACAATATTGTAATAAAAGGCCTAGATCGAATCACGACAGTAACGGGGGGCGGATGGAAGCGTCTTAGCGGTGATATGATTCCGCAAGTCCAGTTTCGTGAGATGATTTGCCACTACCTAGGATTAAATTCCGTGTCTCAAGTTCGGGATGCATTTAATCAGGTCGAACTGAATACCTTAATTATAGAGTGCGAACATCACAGAAAGCACGTACCACCATGGCTGTACGTTCAGACATTGTCACCTAGTGATCTGCAACCCTTAGGAGACAATCAACTGGGTTTACTTGGATATATTGACAGCTCTTGTGATAGTTATCCCGGCATCATTATTTCCGACGACATTGGCATCGTTTCTAGGGGACGATGCGATTGCGGAAGATATGGTGTTTTTATGGAAATCGTGCGGCGGGTAGAGAGAGGATTTCAAGGAGGTTGCGCCTTGGCTCTAGATAGACCAAGAGTTACAGAAGGAGAAATAAGGTTTGTTTAGTCAAAGTGATTTTGAAGAACTCCATAGCCAGACAACGGACGGCCGATCTTTGGCTTGTTGGATATCTAGAGCTACTGCGAAGGAGGCAAAAGGCGTCATTATTGTTGCATCAGCTTTTGGCCGCTGCATGCATCACAATTCAAGTATTGCGAGCTATTTAATCAACAATGGATATGACGTCGTTCGATATGACTCTATCAATCATGTCGGTATGAGTTATGGCGAAATGATGAACTTCACCATGGGAGATGCATTGCTCAGCGCCAATCACGCGGTTGACCTAGCTAAAGCCCTTTTCCCAGCTCGCACATTGGGTTTTTTCTCAACCAGTATAACATCGCGTATTGCATTCGCATTGGCGGCACAAAGAGATGACATCGACTTTCTCATTACTTTGTCTGGAGTTGTTAATTTGCAGAAAACATTAGCACGGGTTTTCGGCGAAGACTACTGCGCATTACAGCTACATGACGTCCCGCACCAAGTTATTTTCGAGGGTCTGTCCGTAGGGGCGAAAAACTTTTATCAAGATATGATGTCCGGAAATTGGCTTAGCCTTGAAAGTACACGGGACACTATTATGCAGCTTAAGTCACCGATGACATGTTTTGCCAGCAGCGACGATGATTGGGTCGAAATTTCTGAAGTTAAACGGATTTTTTCCGAACTTGATTCTCGCTCTCTGAGTCTCATAGAGTTGGAAGGCTGCGGCCACGATCTCGGCGAAAATCCAGCTATGGCCCGCATGGTTATGCGCGATATGGTCAAAAGATGCTATGAATACTGTGGATTCAAGGGCGCTCTAATTAGAGAACCGAGCTATAACATGCTGTTGAAAACGGCACTGCAAGAGCGGCGCATTCAGCGAAAAACGATATCCGCCGAGGTGACTAAGTCAACAATAGATTACAGTATCACCAAGTAGAAATATTCTACGCGTTATTTTCATTCTGTTTTTAAAAAATGAAAGGGAGTTCAAATTATGATTAATCAAATACCTTGGCTTACACATGATAAATACGATACAGCAATAGCCCAGTCTGCAGAGAGCGGAAAACCAATATTGATATATTTCCATAGTAGCGGGTGCACGGGATGTCGTACGCTCGCCGAGAATACATTGTCGGACAAGGCAGTTATTGAACCTATCTTAAATCAAACCATTCCGGTTTGGGTGGAAGTGGAGAGTGATAAGCCAGACCCGCGAATCTCCGAGCTCGTAGGCAGCCATATCTTTATTATGTCTCCCACTCTGCAATTGATTTCTAGTACAGGTGATATCTATCACAAATTCCTTGGTTCACCTCTCCACACTCGTTTAGATCTAGGCTATACCCGCGTACATCACGATATCGAGGGCGAGCTTCCAGTCAATGAATTTCTGGCGCAACTTGATGTTGCGATGGGTAAGTGGAATTTATTTAACAACCAATACGCTACATCCAGTCAGTTTTTCAATAAAGTATTAAGAGAAAGCAAGAGAGAGACACTTTCCCATAAGGAAGCCGATTACTGGAACGACGTCGCAAAAGAAGCCGGTGCATACCCCGAAGATCAGCAGCATTTGACTTTTGCTTCGGCGGCCCCTTTAGCCGCTGAAGTTATGAAATTTTGTCAAATTTTGCAAACCATACCCGATAGCGAATTGATGATTGATTGGAAAGGTGAGCCAATAAAGGGTTGGGAGCACTATACTGATTGTTTGCGCGAGTTCGTATTTGGTGTTTATCAGGCGCTGGTGGATTTTAGTATCGAGACCAAGATCGCATTACGAAAAGACGCTCGCGAACTTACAAAGGCACAGGAAATACTGCGGGAATGGCAAATTTCTTATCGAGAACTGCAGGGTACTCTCGTCGGGCTTAAAGGCCGTGATCTAGATAAGCAACACCTTGGAGTCAACTTCTCCCTGGGCAAACAACGGACGATACGCAACAATGTCGTTCACTGTGTAATGGCGGAATTTTGGGCGCACGGCTCGTCGATACGGCAAGCTCTTGCAGGAATTCGTAATGGTATCTCGGAGCAGACTGCAACAACAAAGCAGCCTGTTGTAGAGACTTGGGAAAAATATGGGCCTCCACCATTTAACTTCGGCACGATGGCGCAATTACTTGATGTTTCGGAAAGCAAGCATAAAGTTTTGATAGAAGAGTTTGTCGATGTGACGGATGAAGAGCTGGAAAAAGGTTACGGCTGGTGGGAAGGAACTCCTGTCACAATTCGATTCCGATTAAACCGTATGGGCTGGCATTTACAGGATCATGCAGCGGTGATAGAAACCATTGCTGAGCGGATTGGTCGCGTGCGCAGCGAAACCGAACGTCTTACAGCCCGCCTCTATTCAGCTTTGGGTCGCATAGAGGGTGAGTTGGTCGGACTACCGAAAGCGGAACAGCTAACTATCACAAAGGATATTGTCGAAATAGTAAAAGAGCGTCGCCTCACGCTGAAGGAAATCTATACCTGATATAAAAGTACTCGCTCCCCGTGACCTAAGGAGACAATACTATCTTATATTTTACTTTTCTGAGGAGTGATACATGACGCTTTCAGCTTCTTCTATTGACCTATTATCACAGTTTTTCGGTACAGCAAGTTTTAATTCTTTTACAAATAATTACTGGCCAAAGAAACATTATGTAGCACACGGATTGTTGGAGCGCATGCCTGCGATTGCGACAATTAGTGAACTTCAGGATACAAAAAAACTATTGGAGTTCCTGAAAACACCAGTTGACGTGTTAGGTAATCGCACTTCACGTAGAGAAACAATCGCCAAAGCCAAGGATGCCTGGGAGGACTATTCGAATGGCGATGTTATGATTTATATCACTGATCTCCAACAAATTCCTGCCATTGATAATCTCTGCACGGTGCTCGCTAAGCAGCTCGGGGTGCCAAAACGCTTTGTCAGTTGTGAGGGGTTTGCGGCTCAGGCCGATGTAAATGTCAGCCTGCACTTCGATCACGAAACAAATTTTATGATTCAGTTAAGGGGCACGAAAACTTGGTGGGTCGCCGAGAATATGGATCTACAAAACCCGCTCTTTGCATACTTTGCAAGTAATCCCAACCGTTACTACACCAACGGAATTAACCCCTACTCAGGTAGGCCACTTCCAACAGAGATGCCATCTCATGTCGATGAATTCAAAGCAGATGCGGGTACAGTCACCTTTTTGCCACGAGGATACTGGCACCAAACTGTCACACATGAAGAGTCCTTTTCCATCGGTTTCGTTGTGAACCCACCAACACTGTCGGATATAGTAACATCCTATGTCCAAAGTATTCTACATCGAGACAGCAAGGGGCGTAAGCATCCTCTATTCCCAAAAGACTGTGATCATTTAGCCAAAGACTTCGATTTACTCATAAATCGACTTGCTGAAATAAGTACTTCGCTGGATCGGGATAAGATCATCGAAGCTTATTTTGATGAAAATAATGATCCTAGCCGGATCCTACCATCCATTAGTTCGATGTATAAACAGTAGAGCTTGGAACTGCAAGTATGATTGGGAGAAAATATCGCAACAAAAGAAAAAATAGCCTTAGAGGCTATCTTCATCACTTGTGCAGCTAATTATGCTCGTGATAAGGAAACGCTTAACTTTTTTTTGGCTGACCCTTGCGGCATTGCTTGCCGTAACCCCAGGCCTACAGTATCTCGAAATAGACAGTAGTTATCATGTCTATTTTGATAAAGATGACCCGCAGTATGTTGCACACAATGAATTGATTAAGCATTTCACTCCCCCTGAAAACCTAATTTTTATTGTCACTCCAGACGACAACCGCGTGTTTTCCAAAGAAAGTCTTGAGGCTATTAAATGGCTGACGTTGGAATCATGGAAGATACCTTACGCGACACACGTTCAATCGGTCTCTAATTTTCAATATACTTCCGTAGTTCAGGATGAGCTGGTTATTAGAGATTTTGTTGACGATTCCTTTACATTAGATTCCCATTCTTTGGCGGAACTTGAAAATATTGCACTAAATGAACCAGAAATAGTTGACCACCTCATCTCAAAAAAGGGGGAGATCGCTTTTATCAATGTAAAGTTACTGTTTCACGATATTAGTGAGCATGAAGCCTCCGCAGAAGCCACGATCTACGCGGAGAAAGTGCGCGCACAATTTAGTGATCAGTTTGCAACGGTGAAACTTCATATTGTCGGTTTAGCCCCTTTTAATTATGCAATGCAGCAGATCAATAACGCAGATATTTTGCTGCTCTTGCCAGTGATGTTCATCACTATTTTTTTTCTGCTGAGCTTTTTTTTACAATCATTTGTCGCCAGCTTGCTGGCGATGTCTATGGGGTTGGCCAGTGTCGCATTTACCATGGCCCTTTGCGGGTACGCGGGCGTTAAGCTCAATAGTGTCAGCTCCGGTGCGCCAATTATTATACTAACACTAGCCATAGCCACCTGCGTCCACTTACTCAGCCATACGAATAAGTCCATCACTTTAGGGAAGCCCATACTAGAAGCTTTACAGGACAGTATCACCTCTACCTTGAAGCCTATATTTCTAACTAGCTTTACAACCAGCATCGGCTTTTTAAGTACAAATTTTAGTGATTCACCGCCACTACGGGAAACCGGGACCATAGCATCTATCGGTGTTATGAGTAGCTTTTGCTTTACCTATAGCTTGTTACCGCAATTAGCTTGTTGGTTGCTTCCGTCTAAACGACAAAGCCGCAATTTAGGGTATGCGACTTTCGACACGGGTTTGGTGAGGCTAGCGCAATGGATCATATTGAAACGCAATAAGCTGTTTTTTACTATTGTTTGTTTTACATTCGCAGTGGTGCCGTTCGTTTCAAAGAATGTTATCAATGATGGTAATATCCACTATTTGAGCGAAGATACACCATACCGTCAGGCAGCCATGTACGCGGAATCCTACACGTCTGCCTTGAATGCCATTGACTATGTTATTTCCACCAAAATTGCGGATGGCATCAATGATGTGTATTTTCTTCAGCAGGTGGACGACTTCGTTCAATGGTACAAGAGTCAGCCGGAGGTTGTTCATGTATACACTTACACAGACACCTTACGCAGACTGAACAAAAACATGCACAGCAACAATCCCGAGTGGTATGTCATACCTGATTCTCGCGAGCTGGCAGCTCAGTACTTACTGTTATATGAGATGTCGTTACCATATGGTATGAGCCTAGATAATCAGATCGATATAAATCGCTCGGCATTACGGGTAACCGTGGCTATTAAAAATTTAAAATCCAAGGAGATATTGGCGCTTGAGCAACGAGCGCAACATTGGTTGAGTAGAAACACACCGGAAATTATGACCTCGGGAGTCGGGCGTTCGATTATGTTCGCCCATATCGGTGAAGATAATATTCGCAGTATGTTATTAGGTACAGTTCTAGCGATACTGTTTATTACTATTACATTACTGGTTTCTTTGGGGGCGTGGCGCCTGGCGATACTAAGTTTAATTCCCAATACCATCCCTATACTGATTACTCTAGGCTTATGGGGGGCCATTGTCGGTGAAATTAATCTGGTCGTTGCCGTGGTCTTTAGTGTTACCTTGGGTATTGTTGTCGACGATACAGTACATATTTTGACTTACTATCTTCGCTCGCGGAAGCAGGGCAATTCAGCTGAAACTGCGATTATCTACTCTTTCTCGCAGGCTGGTATGGCTATTGTAGTGTCGACTATTACATTGGCGACTGGCTTCATGATTCTCGGTCTATCGGATTTTCTGGTCAATGCCACCCTCGGTCGGCTGGTTTCGATCACACTTATAGTTGCATTGATATATGACTTTTTTTTTCTGCCTCCCTTACTGATTTATTTTGAGCGATTCCTTAACATAGATGCGACATATGAATCCTATCCTCCCCATAAGTAATATTAATCTAAATAGAGAGTTTGAATTAGACAGAGATATTGTCTATCTAAATCATGCAGCAGATGCCCCTTGGTCTATTAGAGCAAAAAACAATGCGGTAGCTTTCGCCGAGGAAGCCAGCCGTTTTGGAGCAACGTACTATGACCGATGGAAGGAGGCAGAGGCCTTATTGCGTCGTCAGTTCTCACAACTTATTAACGCGTCAACAACTAATGAAATCGCGATCTTGAAAAACACCTCCGAAGGACTTTCTACTGTGGCTTATGGTCTTGATTGGCAACCTGGAGATAATGTCGTTATTCCTAACGAATCCTTTCCATCAAATCGAATAGTATGGGAATCCCTAGCCTCACGAGGTGTGGCGACCCACAAAGTAAGCTTGCGGAATAGTGATGTCGAGCCGGAACTAAGTATCCTAAACGCGATCGATCAACGAACTCGTCTACTTTCCGTTAGCTCAGTCCAAAACAATACGGGGCTGAAATTAAATCTAAATGTGCTGGGAGAATTCTGTCGACAACATAGTGTGCTTTTTTGCGTCGATGCTATCCAGAGCTTAGGCGCTCAGCCGTTTGACGTCCAGGCGATCCATGCTGACTTTGTCACCGCAGACAGTCACAAGTGGATGCTGGGCCCAGAAGGTGTTGCGCTATTTTTCTGTCGAGAAGAGCTACTTGATCAATTACGGCTAAATCGATATGGGTGGCGCATGGTTGAAGAGCCTAGAAACTTTGAATCCGAAAATTGGTGTGTAGCCCATAGCGCTCGGCGGTTTGAGTGCGGTAGTCTCAATATGCAAGGCATACACACGCTCACGGGAAGCCTATCTCTTCTGCTCGAGTATAGCATCACCAAAGTTGCCGCTGACCTCGACCGAAATATTCTCTATTTGATAGCGGGTTTACAAAAAATACCTCGCATCAGAATCACCTCTAATACTTCCGCAAGTCGTCGCGCAGGTATAGTTTGTTTCACCGCCGAGGGTGTCGAGAGCTTACGACTCGGCCAAGAGCTCAACAACAGAAATATTATTTGCTCAACACTGAACGACAACATCCGCTTCTCGCCACATTTTTATACGTCCACAGAGTCCATTGACATTGCGCTAGCAGCCTTACGGCAGGCTATCTGTGAATCCGTTTCAAATTAATTACCTTACACTCAACAAACTCCCGTGAACAAATTGAAGGAAGTATCATACAGTTTCTCGATTTATTTGATTTGTAGCGATCTATTTTAAATAGAGAACAAAATCCCGTCCTTCGTACGATACTTATTGTGGCTCAACGCTACCATTGGGCAATCTGAACACTAACTTTTACGTAGAACTGAACTTTAATGAAAATAACTATTGTGGCAAGTACCATTTAGAAGGTAGGGGTACAAAGTACTGCTCTTGGTTATATTTAATTAAGTAACCACCATTTTCAGAATGATTTACTTGAGGGAAATGCTTCAATGAAGTCTTTGACACCCTAAGTCCATGAAAAAACTCCAAAGCTATTATGCACCAAGATAAAACATCTGTATCCGTCCGGCCAACACACCTTTCACTCCTGAGCCCAGGCCAACATGATGGTGTCCACCTGTTTTTAAGTGGACACCTAAAATGGATACGCAAGGATTACTCCCACCACCGGTTAAGCCAC
>NZ_JAAWWK010000011.1 GCF_012272835.1 Spongiibacter thalassae
AACGTGAAAATGGACGTAACACTGATTGCGCCCATCGCGATGGAAGAAGGTCTGCGTTTTGCAATCCGCGAAGGTGGCCGTACTGTCGGTGCCGGCGTTGTTGCGAAAATCGTAGAATAAGCTCCGGCTTAAAGAGTTGAACGCCGGACTTTGTCCGGCGCTTGTAGGCCAGTAGTTCAATTGGTAGAGCACCGGTCTCCAAAACCGGCTGTTGGGGGTTCGAGTCCCTCCTGGCCTGCCACTTACGCTGACACCGCTTCGTGAATGCGAAGTGGTGTTTTGCGCTTAGCGAAAAAGGATAAAGTCTGAAGATGGTAGCTAAGGCAGAAGACGGAAGTCGCCTTGATGGCTTGAAGTGGTTGCTAGTTGTGGCTCTGGTTGCGGCTGGCGTCGGCGGCAACATGTACTTTTCGGCAGAGTCGTTGTTGTACCGCGTTATCGCGCTTCTGGTGCTGGCTGTTATTGCGGGCTTTATTGCGGCGCAAACTGCCCGTGGTGCGGCATTTTTTGCGCTGCTCAAGGGTTCGCGCAATGAGATTCGCAAGGTAGTTTGGCCAACCCGCCAGGAAGGAACGCAGACCACATTAATTGTTGTCGCCTTTGTTATCGTTGCGGCGCTGATTCTGTGGGGTCTCGATACTCTGCTGGGTTGGTTGGCATCCATGGTAATAGGCTGAGGTAGGTTATGTCGAAACGTTGGTATGTGGTTCACGCCTACTCCGGTTTTGAAAAGAAAGTGGCTCTGGCACTAAAAGAGCGTATTGAGCTTTCAGGGTTTGCGGATCGTTTTGGCGAAGTGCTGGTGCCCACTGAAGAAGTGGTTGAGATGCGCGGTGGCCAAAAGCGTAAAAGCGAGCGCAAATTCTTTCCGGGTTACGTGCTGATTCAAATGGAATTGGACGACGATACCTGGCATTTGGTTAAGGAAACCCCGCGCGTAATGGGCTTTATTGGCGGCAAGGCTGACAAGCCGGCACCAATTACTGAAAAAGAAGCCGACGCAATACTCCAGCGGGTAGAAAGTGGCGATAAGCCCAAGCCTAAAACCCTGTTCGAGCCGGGCGAAATGGTTCGCGTTATTGATGGTCCGTTCAACGACTTCAATGGCGTTGTGGAAGAAGTGAATTACGAGAAGAATCGCCTGCATGTGGCGGTGCTGATTTTTGGTCGCTCCACGCCGGTCGAACTCGATTTCGGCCAGGTGGAGAAGACTTAAAATTCCGCTAGACGCTAGACGCTAGACGCTAGACGCGAAAGGCGGAGTTTTGAAGTTGGTGGGGTTGGGGCGTCTTGCGTCTCGCGCCTCGCCAAATATAACGGGGAGCCGTTGACGAGTCGCAAGACTTCGAGGCGCTGGTACCCACAAAGGAGAAAGCAATGGCTAAGAAAATACAGGCTTATATCAAGCTGCAGGTTGCCGCTGGCGGCGCCAACCCCAGTCCCCCGGTTGGTCCAGCTTTGGGTCAGCACGGCGTAAACATCATGGAATTCTGTAAAGCGTTCAACGCCCAGACCCAGGAAATGGAAAAGGGTATGCCGATTCCCGTGGTTATCACGGTATACGCGGATCGCAGCTTTACCTTTACCACCAAAACTCCCCCGGCATCCTTCCTGCTGAAAAAAGCAGCCGGTGTTAAGAGTGGTTCCGGTACGCCGAACACGAAAAAAGTGGGCAAGGTAACCCGTGCTCAGTTGGAAGAAATTGCAACGCTGAAAATGCCAGACCTGACTGCGTCAGACATGGATGCTGCGGTGCGCACCATTGCAGGTAGCGCTCGCGCTGCCGGTATCGAAGTGGAGGGTGTGTAATGCCTAAGTTGAGCAAGCGTCAAAAAGCCATCCGCGAAAAAGTTGTTGCCGGTAAGCAGTACAGCATCGAAGAAGCTGTTGCTCTGCTGAAGGAAGTTTCAACTGTTAAATTCAGCGAAGCCGTCGATGTGGCGATCAACCTGGGTGTTGATGCGCGTAAATCCGATCAAGCGGTTCGCGGTGCAACCACTCTGCCAAACGGCACGGGTAAAGAGGTTCGCGTAGCGGTATTTACTCAGGGCGAAAACGCGGAAAAAGCCAAGGCAGCCGGTGCTGATTTGGTCGGTATGGAAGATCTTGCCGAGCAAATCAAAGGTGGCGTCATGGACTTTGACGTGGTGGTTGCCTCTCCCGACGCGATGCGCGTTGTCGGTCAGTTGGGCCAGATTCTGGGTCCCCGTGGCCTGATGCCAAACCCGAAAACCGGCACCGTAACCCCCGATGTAGAAACCGCGGTGAAAAACGCCAAGGCAGGTCAGGTTCGCTATCGTACGGATAAAAACGGCATCGTTCACGGCGCCATCGGCAGCATCAAGTTCGAAGCTCCCGCATTGAAAGAAAACCTTGAAGCGCTGCTTCTTGACCTGAAAAAGGCCAAGCCAGCATCGGCCAAGGGCGTATATCTGAAGAAAATCACCCTGTCCTCTACTATGGGCCCCGGTGTGGTTATCGACCAGAGCAGCCTGGCACTCAAGTAAAACGTATTCGGGCGAGAGTCCGGCAGCTGCGGCTTCGGCCGCAGTTAAGACTTTGTGGTCTTTTGACGGTGACCTACTGTGTCAAACGACAAAGACCATCAAAGACCGTAGGTGAAGCAAACCTGTAACAGGGGGCGTTTCTTAAGGGGTGTGTCGCCTTGGCGATGTTACCGGCACCGGCCTACGCAGATGGTGGATCGGATTTGTTCACCACGCAAAACGGTCGTCAAAATTACTTGGCGGCCTACGGTAAGTAACTGACAAATCCAGGAGTAATCCAAGTGGCATTAAGACTCGAAGACAAGAAGGCGATAGTAGCTGATGTTAACGAGACTGCCGCAAGTGCATTGTCATTGGTTGTTGCCGACGCCCGTGGGTGTACGGTAGGCGAAATGACAGAGCTGCGCAAGTTGGCGCGAGAGTCTCAGGTTGATCTGCGTGTAGTGCGCAACACCCTGGCGAAAATCGCGCTGAAGGGAACTGAATTTGAGTGCGCAGAGGAGGCTTTCAAAGGCCCATCTCTGTTGGCGTTCTCAATGGAAGATCCAGGTGCAGCAGCTCGCATCTTCAAGGATTTTGCGAAAAATCACGCAAACTTTGAAGTGAAAGCACTGGCGGTAAGTGGCCAGCTGATGGGTTCGGATCAATTGGATGTACTGGCAAAACTGCCGACGCGCGATCAAGCACTCTCCATGTTGATGAGTGTGATGCTGGCGCCGGCGACCAAGCTGGTACAGACCATGAACGAAGTTCCCGGCAAGCTGGTGCGTACATTGGCCGCAGTTCGCGATCAGAAAGAAGCTGCTTAATCGCAGCTTAAACAAGTTTTTTAATTCACAATTTGACACAGTAGGGAGTTCAAAATGGCTCTGTCTAAAGACGATATCCTGAATGCAATCGCTGAAATGAGCGTTATGGAAGTGGTTGAGCTTATCTCTGCCATGGAAGAGAAATTCGGTGTAACCGCTGCTGCAGCTGTTGCTGCTGCGCCGGCTGCTGCTGCTGAAGGTGGCGCTGCCGCTGAAGAGCAAACTGAATTTGACGTAGTGCTGACTGGCGCTGGTGAGAAGAAAGTGAACGTTATCAAAGCCGTTCGCGCTATCACTGGTCTGGGCCTGAAAGAAGCGAAAGAAATGGTAGATGGCGCGCCTTCTACTGTTAAAGAAGGTGTATCTAAAGCCGATGCTGAAGCTGCACTGAAAGAACTCGTAGACGCTGGTGCTTCTGCAGAGCTCAAGTAAGTTGAAAATTGGCCTGCATGCAGGCCAATCTCAAGCGAGGCTGGTGGGTTAATCCCGCCGGCCTTTTGCTGTTTGAGACACTAGGTCGGGGCAGGAATGCTCTGGCCAGCGATGGTTCCGCAATGCGGGGCGTCGCGGAAACGATGCCAGCGCCGGTTGCGCAGGGGTCAGGTAATGATGCTGGGGAGTACTGATGGCTTACTCGTACACTGAGAAAAAACGTATCCGCAAGGATTTTGGCAAATTGCCACACGTCATGGACGTGCCGTATCTACTTGCGATTCAGTTGGATTCTTACAAGAAATTTACGCAGCAGGGTGTGCCGGCTGCAGAGCGTGGCGAACATGGTTTGCACGCGGCATTTAAATCTATCTTCCCGATCGTCAGTTATTCAGGCAATGCGGCTCTGGAGTACGTTGATTACGTACTGGGCGTACCCGCGTTCGATGTCAACGAATGTCAGCTGCGTGGTGTCACCTTTTCTGTGCCACTGCGGGTCAAGGTTCGCCTGATTATTTACGATAAAGATTCAGCAAACAAAAGCATCAAAGATATAAAAGAACAGGAAGTTTACATGGGGGAAATTCCCCTGATGACTGAAAATGGTACCTTCGTCATCAATGGTACTGAGCGGGTTATCGTCTCCCAGCTGCACCGCTCCCCTGGCGTATTCTTTGATCACGACCGCGGCAAGACCCACTCTTCGGGCAAGCTGCTCTACTCTGCGCGGGTGATTCCTTACCGTGGTTCATGGCTCGACTTCGAATTCGACCCCAAGGATCTGGTATACGTACGTATCGACCGCCGCCGCAAGCTGCCAGCGACCATCCTGCTGCGCGCTATTGGCATGAGCGCGGAAGAAATTCTCGACACCTTCTTTGACGTAAATACCTTTAAGGTATCCGGCAAGGACAAGTTCTCGATCGAACTGATTCCCGAGCGTCTGCGCGGTGAAGTTGCCACTTTCGATATTTGTGGCAAGGACGGCGAGGTGATCGTTGAGACTGGCCGCCGTATCACTGCGCGCCATATTCGTCAGTTGGAAAAGTCCAACCTGAAAGAGCTGGAAGTGCCACTGGAGTATCTGGTTGGTCGCGCTCTGGCGAAGGACGTGATCGACACCAAGACCGGCGAATTGCTGTACCCCTGTAACAGCGAAATCACCATGGAGATGATTGAACGTCTGCATGAGAGTGGTGTTACTGAAATTGAAACGCTGTACACCAACGAGCTGGACTGTGGTCCCTTTATCAGCGAGACCCTGCGCAGCGACCCGACCAACAGCGAGCTGGAAGCTCTGGTAGAAATCTACCGGATGATGCGTCCCGGCGAGCCGCCGACCAAAGAATCGGCGGAAAACCTGTTCCAGAATCTGTTCTTCTCTGCCGAGCGCTACGACCTGTCTGCCGTCGGCCGCATGAAGTTCAACCGCCGTCTCGGTCGCGAAGAGATCGTTGGCCCCGGCACACTGGACCGCGATGATATTGTCGAAGTGCTGAAAATGCTGGTCAATATCCGTAATGGTAAGGGAATTGTCGATGATATCGACCACCTGGGTAACCGCCGTATCCGTTCCGTTGGCGAAATGGCTGAGAACCAGTTCCGTGTAGGTCTGGTTCGTGTTGAGCGGGCGGTAAAAGAGCGTCTGTCCATGGCTGAGAGCGAAGGTCTGATGCCTCAGGATCTGATCAACGCCAAGCCGGTAGCTGCAGCAGTGAAAGAGTTCTTTGGCTCTTCGCAGCTGTCCCAGTTTATGGATCAGAACAACCCGCTGTCAGAAATTACCCACAAGCGCCGTGTTTCGGCACTTGGGCCCGGTGGTTTGACCCGCGAGCGCGCAGGCTTTGAAGTTCGCGACGTTCACCCGACCCACTACGGCCGGGTATGTCCTATCGAGACCCCTGAAGGTCCGAACATCGGTCTGATCAACTCATTGGCGACCTATGCCCGTACCAACGAGTACGGCTTCCTCGAGAGCCCCTATCGCAAGGTTATCGACGGGAAAGTCACCGACGAGATTGAATACCTGTCAGCCATCAACGAAGCCGAGCAGGTTATCGCCCAGGCTTCTGCAGCAATGAATGACAAGGGCGAGCTGACCGACGAAATGGTTGCGGTTCGTCACATGAACGAATTCACCGTAATGCCGCCGGAAAAAGTCACCTACATGGATGTATCGCCGAAGCAGGTGGTCTCCGTGGCAGCATCGCTGATTCCCTTCCTCGAGCACGATGATGCGAACCGGGCCTTGATGGGCTCGAACATGCAGCGTCAGGCCGTACCGACGCTGAAGGCTGACAAGCCGCTGGTAGGTACCGGTTTTGAGCGCTATGTCGCCTCTGACTCCGGGGTGTGCGTGGTTGCCGATCGCAGCGGTGTTATCGACAGCGTTGATTCCTCGCGCATTGTTGTTCGCGTAAACAACGACGAGGTTGAACCCGGTCAGCCGCCGGTTGATATCTATAACCTGACCAAATACACCCGTTCCAACCAGAACACCTGTATCAACCAGCGTCCGATCGTGCGCGAAGGTGATGCGGTTGTGCGCGGCGACATTCTGGCCGATGGTCCTTCGGTAGACCTCGGCGAACTGGCCCTGGGTCAGAATATGCGCATCGCGTTCATGCCCTGGAACGGCTACAACTTCGAGGACTCCATTCTGGTGTCCGAGCGGGTTGTTAAGGAAGACCGTTTTACCACTATCCACATTCAGGAACTGACCTGTATCGCCCGTGATACCAAGCTGGGGCCCGAGGAGATTTCTTCGGATATTCCCAATGTGGGTGAAGGTGCGCTGGCCAATCTGGATGAGTCCGGGATTGTTTATATCGGTGCGGAAGTCGGCCCCGGTGACATTCTGGTCGGTAAGGTGACGCCCAAGGGTGAAACCCAGCTGACGCCGGAAGAAAAACTGCTGCGCGCCATCTTCGGCGAAAAGGCCTCCGACGTTAAGGACACTTCCCTGCGTGTGCCATCGAGCACCAAGGGTACGGTTATCGACGTGCAGGTGTTTACCCGCGATGGTCTGGAAAAAGACAAGCGCGCACTGGAAATCGAAAAAATGCAGCTCGATCAGTTCCGTAAGGATCTGAACGAGGAGTTCCGTATCGTTGAAGAAGCGACGTTCTCCCGTCTGCGCAGCCTGCTGGTAGGGCAGAGTGTGCTGAGCGGCCCCGGCCTGAAAAAGGGCGACGCCCTTGGCGAAGAGCTGCTGACTGGCTTGAAGAAAGACGACTGGTTCAAGCTGCGTCTTTCCGATGAGTCAATCAACGCCGCTCTCGAGGATGCCGACAAGCAGCTTGGCGAGCACCGCAAGACGCTCGAAGAGCGTTTCGAAGACAAGAAGCGCAAGCTGACAACCGGCGATGATCTGGCACCTGGTGTGCTGAAAATCGTCAAGGTTTACCTCGCGATCAAACGCCGTATTCAGCCCGGTGACAAAATGGCGGGTCGTCACGGTAACAAAGGGGTTATCTCGGTCATCATGCCGGTTGAGGATATGCCCTTTGACGAAACCGGTGAGCCAGTGGATATCGTACTGAACCCGCTGGGTGTACCGTCGCGGATGAACGTGGGTCAGATTCTGGAAACCCACCTCGGTCTGGCAGCCAAGGGTCTTGGGCAGAAAATCGACACCATGCTGCGGGAGCAGCGTGCGGTGGCCGAACTGCGCGACTTCCTCGGCAAGGTCTACAACGACGGCGCCGGACGTGTAGAGGATCTCGATTCCTTCAGCGACCAGCAAATCATCGAGTTGGCGAGCAACCTTAAAGGCGGGGTGCCGATGGCGACCCAGGTCTTTGACGGCGCCAACGAGAGCGAGATCAAGAAGCTCCTGACCCTGGCAGACCTGCCAGACAGCGGTCAGCTGCGACTTTGCGATGGCCGTACCGGTATGGAGTTTGATCGTCCGGTGACCGTGGGCTATATGTACATGCTCAAGCTGAACCACTTGGTAGACGACAAAATGCACGCCCGTTCCACCGGTTCGTACAGCCTGGTTACCCAGCAGCCGCTGGGTGGTAAGGCGCAGTTCGGTGGTCAGCGTTTCGGGGAGATGGAAGTCTGGGCACTGGAAGCCTATGGTGCCGCCTACACCCTGCAGGAAATGCTTACCGTTAAGTCGGATGACGTCAACGGTCGGACGAAGATGTACAAAAACATCGTTGATGGCGATCAGCGTATGGAGCCGGGCATGCCCGAGTCTTTCAACGTACTGGTTAAAGAGATCCGCTCCCTCGGTATCAATATCGAGCTGGACACGGAATAAGCATCAACAACGATTGGCAAGGGGTGCCGTGCGTCGCGCGGCACCTGTTTAACACCCTTGCGGAGGAACGGCCTTGAAAGACTTATTAAATCTACTTAAGCAGGGACAGCAGAACGACGAATTCGATTCGATCCGAATCGGACTGGCGTCGCCGGAGCTGATTCGCTCCTGGTCCTTCGGTGAAGTAAAGAAGCCCGAAACCATTAACTACCGTACGTTCAAGCCCGAGCGGGACGGCTTGTTCTGTGCCAAGATTTTTGGCCCGGTAAAAGACTACGAATGTCTGTGTGGCAAGTACAAGCGCCTGAAGCACCGCGGCGTTATCTGTGAAAAATGTGGCGTTGAAGTCGCGCTGGCAAAGGTTCGCCGTGAGCGCATGGGCCACATCGAGCTGGCCAGCCCGGTTGCCCACATCTGGTTCCTGAAGTCATTGCCGAGCCGTATCGGTTTGCTGCTGGATATGACCCTGCGTGATATCGAGCGCATCCTGTACTTTGAATCCTATGTGGTGACTGACCCCGGTATGACCACGCTGGAAAAAGGCCAGTTGCTGAGCGATGAGCAATACTTCGAGGCGATGGAAGAGTTTGGTGACGACTTTGTCGCCAAAATGGGCGCCGAGGCCATTATGGCCCTGCTCATGGAGCTGGATCTGCGCGACGAAGTTGAGCGTTTGCGTGAAGAAATTCCGGCGACCAATTCCGAAACCAAGATCAAGAAGCTGTCCAAGCGACTGAAGCTGATTGAAGCGCTGGCAGAGTCCGGTAACAAGCCCGAGTGGATGATTATGCAGGTGCTGCCGGTATTGCCGCCGGATCTGCGTCCATTGGTGCCCCTGGACGGTGGCCGTTTCGCGACTTCAGATCTGAACGATCTGTATCGTCGGGTTATCAACCGTAACAACCGTCTCAAGCGTCTGCTTGACCTCAATGCGCCGGATATCATCGTGCGCAACGAAAAGCGGATGCTGCAGGAGTCTGTGGACGCGCTGCTGGATAACGGCCGTCGTGGCAGGGCCATTACCGGCTCCAACAAGCGCCCGCTGAAGTCACTGGCTGACATGATCAAGGGTAAGCAGGGCCGCTTCCGTCAGAACCTGCTGGGTAAGCGGGTCGATTACTCCGGTCGTTCGGTTATCGTGGTAGGTCCGACGCTGCGTCTTCACCAGTGTGGTCTGCCCAAGAAAATGGCGCTGGAACTGTTCAAACCGTTCATCTTCGGCAAGCTCGAAGCCCGCGGTTTGGCCACCACCATCAAAGCCGCCAAGAAAATGGTCGAGCGCGAGCCGCCGGAAGTTTGGGATATCCTCGCCGAGGTCATCCGCGAGCATCCCGTACTGCTGAACCGTGCGCCGACACTTCACCGTCTGGGTATCCAGGCCTTTGAGCCGGTGCTGATCGAAGGTAAGGCGATTCAGCTGCACCCGCTGGTGTGTGCGGCCTATAACGCCGACTTCGACGGTGACCAGATGGCTGTTCACGTACCGCTGACGCTGGAAGCCCAGCTGGAAGCCCGTGCGCTGATGATGTCTACCAACAACATTCTGTCGCCCGCCAACGGCGAGCCGATCATCGTTCCTTCCCAGGACGTGGTATTGGGCTTGTACTGGATGAGTCGCGACCGGGTTAACGCACTTGGTGAGGGCATGGCCTTCTCCAGTCCCCAGGAAGTGCAGCGGGCCTATGCCGGTGGCCAGGTTCACCTGCAAGCTCGGATCAAGTGCCGCGTTACTCAGGTGCAGTTCGACGAAAACGGCGAGCGTCTGGTAAACCGCAGCATTGTTGATACCACCGTTGGTCGTGTCGTGTTGTGGCGCATCGTGCCGGAAGGGCTGCCCTTTGAGCTGGTCAATCAGGCGATGACCAAAAAAGCGATTTCTCGCCTGCTCAACGAGTGCTACCGTCAGGTTGGCTTGAAGGCGACGGTTATTCTCGGTGACCAGCTGATGTACACCGGTTTCGAGTACTCGACCCGTTCCGGTAGCTCAATCGGTGTTAACGACTTCGAGATTCCCGAAGCGAAGGCGAAAATCGTTGCCGCGGCGGATGCCGAAGTGGTCGAAATCGAGAAGCAATACGCCTCGGGTTTGGTTACCCAGGGTGAGAAATACAACAAGGTCATCGATATCTGGTCCCGGGCGAACGACCTGGTATCCAAGTCGATGATGGAAGGTCTGTCCAAGGAAACCGTAATTAACCGTGATGGCGAGGAAGAGCAGCAGGACTCCTTCAACTCGGTTTACATCTACGCGGATTCCGGCGCACGGGGTTCACCGGCCCAGATTCGTCAGCTGGCGGGTATGCGTGGTCTGATGGCCAAGCCCGATGGCTCGATCATCGAAACGCCCATTACGGCGAACTTCCGCGAAGGTCTGAACGTACTCCAGTACTTCATCTCGACCCATGGTGCTCGTAAAGGTTTGGCCGATACCGCACTGAAGACCGCTAACTCCGGTTACCTGACCCGCCGTCTGGTAGACGTTGCGCAGGATCTGGTTATTACCGAAGACGATTGCGGTGCCGATCAGGGTCTGCTGATGACCCCGGTTATCGAAGGTGGTGACATCATCGAAACCCTGGGTGACCGCGTACTGGGTCGTATCGTGGCCAAAGACGTACTCAAGCCCGGTACTGACGATCTGGCCGTGGCTGCCGGCGTTATGCTGGACGAGAAGTGGATTGTCGAACTGGAAGAAATGGGCATCGACGAGATCGAAGTGCGCTCGCCGATCACCTGTCTCACCCGTCACGGTGTGTGCTCCATGTGTTACGGCCGAGACCTGGCTCGTGGTCATCTGGTTAATCGTGGTGAGTCGGTCGGTGTTATCGCCGCCCAGTCCATCGGTGAGCCGGGTACCCAGCTTACCATGCGGACCTTCCACATTGGTGGTGCGGCCTCGCGGGCAACCGCTATTGATAATATCCAGGTCAAGCAAGACGGTAAGGTCCGTCTGCACAACCTGAAATTTGTAGAGCGTGAAGACGGCAATCTGGTGGCGGTAAGCCGTTCCGGCGAGCTGGCCATCACCGACCGCAGTGGTCGTGAGCGCGAGCGCTACAAGCTGCCCTACGGTGCGATCATCAAGGTTGCTGACCGCGATGAGGTCAACGCTGGCGACATCGTTGCTACCTGGGATCCGCACACCCACCCCATCATCACTGAAGTGGCCGGTATCGTGAAGATGTCGGGCATGGAAGAGGGGATTACCGTTAAACGTCAGACTGATGAACTCACCGGTTTGAGCAGTATTGCGGTTATGGAGCAATCAGAGCGTCCGGCGGCGGGTAAAGATATGCGCCCGGCGGTGACACTGGTTGATGCCAACGGCGAAGAATTGTGCCTGGCGGGTACCAACGTTCCCGCCCACTACTTCCTGACTGACCACGCGATCGTCAGTCTGGAAAACGGTGCGGAAGTGAAGGTTGGTGATGTTATCGCCAAGATTCCGCAGGAAAGCTCGAAGACTCGGGACATCACCGGTGGTCTGCCCCGTGTTGCCGACCTGTTCGAAGCGCGTAAGCCGAAAGAGCCTGCAATCCTGGCGGAAATCAGCGGTACTGTGTCCTTCGGCAAAGAAACCAAGGGCAAGCGTCGTTTGATTATCACTCCGGCCGACGGTAAGCCGCTGTCAGATGGCAGTGATTACTACGAAGTGCTGATTCCGAAGTGGCGCCAGCTGACCGTGTTCGAAGGTGAGCAGGTCGAGAAGGGCGAGATTGTGTCCGAAGGGCCGCTGAGCCCCCACGATATTCTGCGTCTGAAAGGGGTTGAGGAGCTGGCCAAGTACATCGTTAACGAAATCCAGGACGTTTACCGTCTGCAGGGTGTAAAAATTAACGATAAGCACATCGAGGTCATCTGCCGTCAGATGCTGCGCAAGGTTAACATCCTCACCTCCGGTGACTCGTCCTTTATCAAGGGTGAGCAGGCTGAGTACGTGCGGGTGGATGAAGAGAACGAAACGCTGTTGGCTACGGGTAAAATCCCGGCCAGCTTCGAGCGTGAGCTGCTGGGGATTACCAAAGCCTCGCTGGCGACGGAGTCCTTCATCTCTGCGGCCTCCTTCCAGGAGACCACTCGCGTACTGACTGAAGCAGCGGTAACGGGCAAGCGCGATTACCTGCGTGGCCTGAAAGAAAACGTGGTGGTTGGTCGATTGATTCCTGCGGGAACCGGTTTGGCTTACCACAGCGCGCGGAAGAAGAAGCGCGACGAGGCCGGCAGCTCGGTATCGGCGCAGGATGTCGAAGCAGCATTGTCAGAGGCGCTGAGCGATCACCAAGGCTAAGCGACTATGACAGCTTGACGAAAGGGGGGCGCATCTTTAGAATTCGCGCTCCGCTTTTTTTATCTACGTTGGCGGCAGCCGGCGTATCGTCGGTCAGCACATACAGTGCTGGCCTTTAGTATTTGGAGCTTTATTAAATGGCAACGATTAACCAGTTGGTTCGTCAGCCGAGAAAGCGCAAAGTCGCTAAAAGTGACGTTCCTGCTCTGCAGGCCTGTCCTCAGCGTCGTGGCGTGTGTACTCGCGTTTACACCACTACCCCTAAAAAGCCAAACTCAGCACTGCGTAAGGTTTGCCGTGTGCGTTTGACCAATGGCTACGAAGTATCGTCCTACATCGGCGGTGAAGGTCACAACCTTCAGGAGCACAGTGTTGTGCTGATCCGCGGCGGTCGTGTAAAGGATTTGCCAGGTGTGCGTTACCACACTGTTCGCGGCAGTCTCGATACCTCTGGTGTCAACAACCGTAAACAAGCTCGTTCCAAGTACGGAACCAAGCGTCCCAAGTCGTAATCGACGGACGAATCAATATATTTGAGTAAGGCCGGGTCGTCGCACAGCGATTGTCACCTGGATTACCCTGAAGAGAGAGTAGTGCATCATGCCAAGAAGACGCGTCGCCGCTAAGCGGGAAATCCTGCCAGATCCCAAGTTCGGGAACCTTACCCTGGCCAAGTTCATGAACCACGTTATGGTGAGTGGTAAAAAATCGGTTGCAGAGCGCATCGTATATGGAGCTCTGGACCTGGTGCAGGAGCGTTTGAGCAAAGACCCCATCGAAGTATTTGACGAGGCGCTGGAAAACATCGCGCCGATGGTCGAAGTTAAATCCCGTCGTGTCGGTGGTGCAACTTACCAGGTGCCTGTAGAAGTCCGCCCAAGCCGTCGTACGGCTCTGGCAATGCGCTGGTTGGTGGACTACTCCCGTAACCGTGGTGAAAAGTCTATGCGTCAGCGTCTGGCTGGCGAAATCATTGACGCTTCACAGGGCAAAGGCTCTGCAGTTAAGAAGCGTGAAGACGTTCACCGTATGGCTGAAGCCAACAAAGCGTTCTCGCATTTCCGTTTCTAGTCAATCCATCACCAAGTGTTTGGGGAATAGATCGTGGCTCGTAAAACTCCTATCGGCAGATATCGCAATATTGGTATTTGTGCTCACGTAGACGCCGGTAAAACCACTACCACCGAGCGGGTTCTGTTTTATACAGGGCTCTCGCATAAAATTGGTGAGGTACACGACGGCGCTGCGACTATGGACTGGATGGCTCAAGAGCAGGAGCGCGGCATTACCATTACCTCCGCCGCGACTACCTGCTTCTGGGCGGGTATGCAGCAGCAATTCGAGCAGCACCGTATCAATATCATCGATACCCCGGGGCACGTTGACTTCACTATCGAGGTTGAGCGTTCTCTGCGGGTGTTGGATGGTGCTGTGGTGGTGCTTTGTGGCTCATCCGGTGTTCAGCCCCAAACAGAAACCGTATGGCGTCAGGCCAATAAATACGAAGTGCCGCGCATGGTCTTCGTCAACAAAATGGACCGTGCAGGCGCCAATTTCACCCGGGTAGTCGAGCAGTTGCGCACTCGTCTTGGTGCGACCGCTGTGCCGATGCAGATGACGATCGGCGCGGAAGAAGACTTCAAGGGTGTGGTCGACCTGGTCAAGATGAAGGCAATCATCTGGAATCAGGAAGATCAGGGGATGACCTTTAGTTATGAAGACATCCCGGCAGACATGCTTGAAACATGTCAAAAAATGCGTGAATACATGGTGGAGTCTGCGGCGGAAGCCAGCGACGAACTCATGGAGAAGTACCTCGAAGGCGAAGAGCTCAGCGAGGAAGAAATCAAGGCGGGTATACGCAAGCGGACACTGGCGAATGAAATTATTCCGGTGTTCGGCGGCTCGGCCTTCAAGAACAAAGGTGTTCAGGCGGTACTGGATGCCGTGATTGAATACATGCCCTCGCCCACCGAAGTTAAGGCGATCGAGGGTACGCTTAACGACAAGAATGAGACGGTGGCAACTCGTGAGGCAGACGATAGCGCCCCTTTCGCGGCCTTGGCGTTCAAGATAGCGACAGACCCCTTTGTGGGTACACTGACCTTCTTCCGGGTGTATTCCGGCAAGCTGGAAAGTGGTACCGGGGTGTTGAACTCGGTCAAAATGAAGAAAGAGCGGGTTGGGCGTATGGTGCAGATGCACGCCAACGACCGCCAGGAAATCAAAGAAGTGTTGGCGGGGGATATTGCTGCCGCCATCGGCCTGAAGGATGTCACCACCGGTGACACCCTGTGTGACCCCGATAACGTGATTGTGCTGGAGCGGATGGAGTTCCCTGAGCCAGTTATTTCGGTGGCGGTAGAGCCGCGCTCAAAGGCAGATCAGGAAAAGATGGGTGTTGCGCTGGGTAAGTTGGCTCAGGAGGACCCTTCTTTCCGGGTGAAGACCGATGAAGAAACCGGGCAGTGTATTATCTCCGGGATGGGTGAGTTGCACCTGGATATCCTTGTTGATCGTATGCGTCGGGAGTTCAGTGTTGAGGCGAATATCGGTAAGCCCCAGGTGGCCTACCGCGAAGCCATACGCAACAGCTGTGAGATAGAAGGCAAGTTTGTTCGCCAATCCGGTGGTCGAGGTCAATACGGTCACGTATGGATTCGCTTTGAGCCAGCTGATGACGCCGGTGCCGAGGGTCTTGAGTTCGTTAACGAAATCGTTGGCGGGGTTGTGCCCAAGGAATATATCCCTGCAATACAAAAGGGGATTGAGGAGCAGATGCAGAACGGTGTTGTCGCCGGGTATCCGCTGCTGGGTCTGAAGGCGACGGTTTACGACGGCTCCTACCACGACGTTGACTCCAATGAGATGGCCTTTAAGGTTGCCGCGTCAATGGCAACCAAAAAGCTGGACGAGCACGGTGGTGCTGTTCTGCTTGAGCCGATCATGCGGGTCGAGGTGGTAACGCCGGAGGAAAATATGGGTGATGTTGTGGGTGACCTGAACCGTCGTCGCGGCATGATTCTGGGCATGGATGAATCCGTGTCAGGCAAAGTGATAGATGCTGAAGTGCCGCTGGCGGAGATGTTTGGCTATGCAACAGATTTGCGTAGCGCGACCCAGGGGCGTGCAACATTTACCATGGAGTTCGAGAAGTACTCAGAGGCGCCGCGTAATATCGCCGACGAAATCATCGCAAAAAATAAAGGTTAACCTTTCAATATTCAGCTAAGAGGACCAAGCCATGGCAAAGGCAAAATTTGAACGTACAAAACCCCACGTTAACGTGGGAACCATCGGTCACGTTGACCACGGCAAAACCACTCTGACTGCGGCGTTGACCCGTGTTTGTGCAGAGGTTTTCGGTGGCGAG
>NZ_JAAWWK010000012.1:1768-5536 GCF_012272835.1 Spongiibacter thalassae
CATGGGTCTGTAGCTCAGGTGGTTAGAGCGCACCCCTGATAAGGGTGAGGTCGGAGGTTCAAGTCCTCCCAGACCCACCAGAATGCCACTGCTCGGCGTTGCTGGCTTGCTCATGTGCGATGCACACGACGCAACCCAGCGCCTTGATCAGTACCATTCTGGCACACGGATCGAATCACAGGTAGATCACGGGAAGTACTTCCCTCGCTTAGAAATTAGAAAGAAGCCTTCTTGGTGAACACAGAAGTTGTTGTGTTGGCATTGAGTGGGTTTGTTTCTGGTTTTTACAATCAGATGTTCTTTAACAAGGTAAATAAGCTGATATATATAAACACTGTTTTCTCAAGTGTTGTAACAATCCGGCGAAAAAACTGAGTGTGCTGCAAGTCGCGCACGCTTGGAAATGCAGTTTCTTGGCAAGATATAAGTGATGGCTAGTCTATTTGCTTATATGGTCAAGCGACTAAGCGCATACGGTGGATGCCTTGGCAATTGGAGGCGATGAAGGACGTTGGAGCCTGCGAAAAGCTCTGGGAAGGTGGCAACCAACCTGTGATCCAGAGATGTCCGAATGGGGAAACCCACCTGTCATAAGACAGGTATCCTTTGACTGAATACATAGGTCTTAGGAGGCGAACCAGGGGAACTGAAACATCTAAGTACCCTGAGGAAAAGAAATCAACCGAGATTCTCTTAGTAGCGGCGAGCGAACGGGGATCAGCCTGCAAGTGATAGCTTGTGTGTTAGTGGAACGGTCTGGAAAGTCCGGCGATACAGGGTGATAGCCCCGTACACGAAAACACACTTGTGGTACTAAGCTTGCGATAAGTAGGTCGGGACACGTGTTATCTTGACTGAAGATAGGGGGACCATCCTCTAAGGCTAAATACTCCCAATTGACCGATAGTGAACCAGTACCGTGAGGGAAAGGCGAAAAGAACCCCGGAGAGGGGAGTGAAATAGATCCTGAAACCGTATGCGTACAAGCAGTAGGAGCAGACTTGTTCTGTGACTGCGTACCTTTTGTATAATGGGTCAGCGACTTAATGTCAGTAGCGAGCTTAACCGTATAGGGGAGGCGTAGGGAAACCGAGTCTTAATAGGGCGTCTTAGTTGCTGGCATTAGACCCGAAACCCGGTGATCTATCCATGGCCAGGTTGAAGATGCCGTAACAGGCATTGGAGGACCGAACCCACGAATGTTGAAAAATTCGGGGATGAGTTGTGGATCGGAGTGAAAGGCTAATCAAACCGGGAGATAGCTGGTTCTCCTCGAAATCTATTTAGGTAGAGCGTCATGTCTCACCCACGGGGGTAGAGCACTGTTTGGGCTAGGGGGTCATCCCGACTTACCAACCCCATGCAAACTCCGAATACCGTGGAGTGCAATCATGGCAGACAGACAGCGGGTGCTAACGTCCGTTGTCAAGAGGGAAACAACCCAGACCGCCAGCTAAGGTCCCAAATACACATTAAGTGGGAAACGATGTGGGAAGGCTCAGACAGCTAGGAGGTTGGCTTAGAAGCAGCCATCCTTTAAAGAAAGCGTAATAGCTCACTAGTCGAGTCGGCCTGCGCGGAAGATATAACGGGGCTAAATGTGTAACCGAAGCTGCGGATGCTAATTTATTAGCATGGTAGAGGAGCGTTCTGTACGCCTGCGAAGGTGAGTCGAGAGGCTTGCTGGAGGTATCAGAAGTGCGAATGCTGACATGAGTAACGACAAAGGGGGTGAAAAACCCCCTCGCCGGAAGACCAAGGTTTCCTGCCCCATGCTAATCAGGGCAGGGTTAGTCGGCCCCTAAGGTGAGGCTGAAAAGCGTAATCGATGGGAAACGGGTTAATATTCCCGTACTTGTTATAACTGCGATGGAGGGACGGAGTAGGCTAGGCGATCGCGGCGTTGGTTGTCCGCGTTTAAGCTAGTAGGCTGGGGGATTAGGCAAATCCGGTTCCCTAAGGCTGAGAGGTGATGACGAGTCCTCTTTTGGACGAAGTCGTTGATGCCATGCTTCCAAGAAAATCTTCTAAGCTTCAGGTTATAACGAACCGTACCCCAAACCGACACAGGTGGTCAGGTAGAGAATACCAAGGCGCTTGAGAGAACTCGGGTGAAGGAACTAGGCAAAATGGTACCGTAACTTCGGGAGAAGGTACGCCGGTTTTGGTGATGGGACTTGCTCCCTAAGCTGAGGCTGGCCGAAGTGACCAGGTGGCTGCAACTGTTTATCAAAAACATAGCACTGTGCAAACACGAAAGTGGACGTATACGGTGTGACGCCTGCCCGGTGCCGGAAGGTTAATTGATGGGGTTAGCGCAAGCGAAGCTCTTGATCGAAGCCCCGGTAAACGGCGGCCGTAACTATAACGGTCCTAAGGTAGCGAAATTCCTTGTCGGGTAAGTTCCGACCTGCACGAATGGCGTAATGATGGCCACGCTGTCTCCACCCGAGACTCAGTGAAATTGAAATTGCGGTTAAGATGCCGTATACCCGCGGCTAGACGGAAAGACCCCGTGAACCTTTACTATAGCTTCACAGTGGACTCTGATATTACTTGTGTAGGATAGCTGGGAGGCTTTGAAGCGCAGACGCCAGTTTGTGTGGAGCCAATCTTGAAATACCAGCCTGGTACTATTGGGGTTCTAACTCTGGACCATTATCTGGTTCGAGGACATTGTGTGGTGGGTAGTTTGACTGGGGCGGTCTCCTCCCAAAGTGTAACGGAGGAGCACGAAGGTGCGCTAATCACGGTCGGAAATCGTGAGGTTAGTGTAATGGCACAAGCGCGCTTAACTGCGAGACTGACAAGTCGAGCAGATACGAAAGTAGGTCATAGTGATCCGGTGGTTCTGTATGGAAGGGCCATCGCTCAACGGATAAAAGGTACTCCGGGGATAACAGGCTGATACCGCCCAAGAGTTCACATCGACGGCGGTGTTTGGCACCTCGATGTCGGCTCATCACATCCTGGGGCTGAAGCCGGTCCCAAGGGTATGGCTGTTCGCCATTTAAAGTGGTACGCGAGCTGGGTTCAGAACGTCGTGAGACAGTTCGGTCCCTATCTGCCGTGGGCGTTGGAGATTTGAGGAAAGCTGCTTCTAGTACGAGAGGACCGAAGTGGACGAACCTCTGGTGTTCGGGTTGTCACGCCAGTGGCATTGCCCGGTAGCTATGTTCGGACGGGATAACCGCTGAAAGCATCTAAGCGGGAAGCCTCTTCCAAGATAAGATCTCCCTGGGGCCTTGAGCCCCCTAAAGAGCCGTTCAAGACCAGGACGTTGATAGGCTGGGTGTGTAAGCGTTGTGAGGCGTTGAGCTAACCAGTACTAATTGCTCGTGAGGCTTGACCATATAATCAAGTGGTTTAGCCATTGCTATATCGAAACAAGAGCTGCAGCGGATTGTGCAGCGCAAGAGAAAACGTGTTTAGTCAGCTTATTTACCGCCCTATTTGTGTGTGCAAGAGCCCTCCTCAACAGGAGATAAGACTCAACCACCACAAGCCAGTTTGCCTGGCGACCATAGAGACATGGAACCACCTGACCCCATCCCGAACTCAGCAGTGAAACGTGTCATCGCCGATGGTAGTGTGGAGTTTCTCCATGCGAGAGTAGGTCATCGCCAGGCTTTAATTAAAAACCCGAGATTCGTTTGAGTCTCGGGTTTTTTTATGGGTCTCTGGAAGTGGTATCCACTAGGCTCTGACCTACGGTCATGGCCAAAGCACTCGCTGCGCTCGCGGGCCACACTGTCGCCAGGCTTCTAA
>NZ_JAAWWK010000013.1 GCF_012272835.1 Spongiibacter thalassae
TGACCTGCTCCCCGCTAGCCGTACCAGCCTGAACTTAGTAAAGTCCGCAAACGATGGAGAATGCGGACATGAAGAAGCGGTTTACCGACGAGCAGATCGTCACCATTTTGAAGGAAGGCGAAGCCGGGGTTCCGGTCAAAGAGATCTGCCGCAAACACGGGATCTCAGACGCCACGTTTTACACCTGGCGCAAGAAATTCGGGAACATGGAGGCGCAGGAAATCCGACGCCTAAAGCAGCTTGAGGAAGAAAATTCCAAGCTCAAGCGTTTATTGGCTGAATCTATGCTGGATGCAGATGCTCTCAAGGCGGCCCTAAACCGAAAGTACTGACCCCACATAATAAGCGTGAGGCCGTTGCGACCATGCGAGAGGAAACCAGTATCTCCCTGCGTCGAGCGTGCCGGTTGGTGGGTGTATCACGCTCAACCCTGGCTTACCGGTCACAGAAGCAATCGGATGACCGGGAAATTCAGGCGAGACTGACCGAGTTGGCTGGCGAACGCCGTCGCTTCGGTTACCGCAGGCTACATATCCTTTTGCGCCGCGAAGGACTAGAGGTGAACCACAAGCGAGTTTACAGGCTGTATAACGAGGCTGGGTTGACGGTTAAAAAGCGCAAGCGCCGCAAGGGAATAGCCGTTGAACGTCAGGCCCTGGAGTTGCCGGAAGGCCCAAATCAGGTATGGTCGATGGACTTTGTGATGGATGCTTTATGTTATGGGAGGCGCCTCAAAATACTGACGGTCGTCGACGATTACACGAAGGAAGCGCTGGATCTTGTTGTGAGCCACAGTATTAGCGGTGACCATGTCGCCAGCGCTCTGGACGCGATAGCGCAATTCCGCGGCTACCCGGCAGCTATCAGAACGGATCAAGGCCCAGAATTTACCAGCAAAGCGCTTGATCGATGGGCGTATGAGAACGGTGTTGAGCTTCGCTTGATCCAGCCTGGCAAGCCCACGCAGAATGCGTATATCGAAAGCTTTAACGGCAAATTCCGGGATGAGTGTTTAAACGAGCACTGGTTCAGAGATTTGCCCCATGCAAGACAGGTCATCGCCAACTGGCGTACTGACTATAACGAAAACCGGCCTCACTCATCCCTAGGGTATGACACGCCGTCTGAATTTGCGGCAGCATACCGAACGGGATAGGGGGGCAAAGCAAGCGATCAATAAACGATCGCATTAATGGACTTTGCTAAGCAGCGGTTGGCTTAGATTTTGGGGGCAGGTCAA
>NZ_JAAWWK010000002.1:0-339356 GCF_012272835.1 Spongiibacter thalassae
CAGAGCGATCGCCTACAGCTTAAAACGCTGGGACGCCTTAACCCGCTGTCTCGATGACGGCGCCGTGCCCATCGACAACAACTGGGTGGAAAACCAAATCCGCCCCTGGGCACTCGGGCGCTCGAACTGGCTGTTTGCAGGGTCATTGCGTAGTGGGCAGCGTGCGGCAAATATCATGACCTTGATCCAGTCAGCCAGGATCAACGGCCTCAATCCGCAGGCGTATTTGCAAGATGTGATGGAACGGTTGCCAACGCAGAAGGCCTCTAAAATCGAAGAGCTGCTGCCGCACAATTGGACGCCTTGATCAACCGGGGATTACCGGAGGCTTACGTATCGCCCGTGAAAACCGGGTCATTGCTTTACTCCGCCTGAGTCGCCAATGTCATTTTGCTTTGAGCCAAAGGATAGCAACGCGACCCGAGAAGATGAATTCCAGGCAGGGGTCTGTCCCCGCTTTTGAGGGGACAGACCCCGTTGGGTGGTTAGAACCCGTTATGCTTACAAGAATAAAATCTGTTCATGACGCCATAAGCTGGCCGGGCTGGTGCATTGAAGTTTGGCCATGTCCATACAGGAACATGGCTTGGCCGACGTCCCAGAGCTCTATACAGTTACCAATCGAAATATATAGAAAAATTAATATGGCGATGAAAAGGCTTACTTTCGCGATGGTTCTAGCGTATTTCCGAAGCCAAGCTTTGTCTGAGATATAAAATTCAGATTGCCAACGAAGGTACATCCCGGGGAGTATGAAGGTTGTGGAAGCTAATACAGTGAGATGAAGTCCTGAGATGAATTCACTTTCACTGTAGGCCGCTCCAGCAACTCCAGTTGTGAAAAATCCCAGCATGAAAAGAAGATTTGATGGCCCCTTGAAGATGAACGTGGCGTGCTTTGCTGCGTTGTTAATTTCATTATGCTTTTCTGGATTTACTGAATATAGATAGAAACACACGAATAATCCTAAACAAGCTACCGCAAGATCCAGAAGAATTTTATCAGCCAAAAAGTCTTCTGCGGATAATATTTCCGTCAATATTGGATGGACTTCCGAATACGTAATTATATTGCTGATGAATGTTGTGTGGTATACCGGGATGAAGTACTTCAGGCCAATGATAAAGCAGATTAACCAAGAGGACGCATTTGTAGTTGAAAGGATTTTCTTTCGGTTGCTATAGAGCCACTGAAATATATTAAAAGTTCGATTGATGGAGGGCGAGCTTCTCATCTTCATCAGAGTGTTCGCATGGGAATCTTTAAGTTCCTGAGGTTCTGCAGCTTTTTGGGCTGTTAATATCAATCTTCGAATGCGCTGACCTTTCCCCAGAGTTAGTACCACGACCCCGATGAGATTACCCAAAAATTATGCCGCCTGCAAATGCAACAGGTGGCAAATAGTCCAGAGAGCTGTGGGGGCGCATGGTTGTAGTGGTGCCTCCACTGATTGATCTCTGCCTTGGCTTCTTCCATTGATCTAAACCAGTGACGGTTCAAGCATTCGTTTCTGAATTTTCCATTCAAGCTTTCAACGAAAGCATTCTGCGTCGGTTTTCCAGGCTGTATGAATCCAAGCTTTACGCCTGATTCCTGACTCCAGAAGAACATGGCCTTGCTGGTAAATTCGGTGCCGTTGTCGCAGATAATCGTATTCGGTTTGCTGCGAGTCTCGATTAGCGGGGAGCACGTCAAGATCCCTTTCATCTTGAGACACAGCATTAAAATTGGCTTGGGTGAAGCTTCATTCCATGTTTATTGTTCATTTTAAGTTTCAATAGAAATGTTTACCAGACTCTCTACTTCGGAATAAATGTCGATTTCTTGCTCTGGCGTTTCGATGCTTACAAGCAGGCTGAACTTAACTTCATTTTTCCATCGATCTTCCGCTGTTCTATATTTCCACCATCCCCCTACTGGGAAGATGGCAATCGTGTGCATATCGAGCAAGTCTCTAACAGTGCCTATCCAAGTATCAGAATGGATAGAACCTCGGGTACGTAACTGGCTTCCTAAGAACCAGCCATCGTTATCACCCTCTGGGCCGTCATATTCTTCCAGTTCTACCAATCCGTTAATGTATGCCCGAAAGTTATCTAATTCTTGTCTAGGCCGAATTGTTTCAAATCTTAAACCATGAGATTGGTAGCTGTATCGAGATCGATAACCTCGTCTTCCCGGGTTTGGTTCAATGAAGTAGGATAATGTGACTCTGAGCTTTACCTCTGTTTCCAGTGGCAATTGGCAAAGTGATTCTTGAGGCCAAGGTAACTGGTAGAGCTTCATCTTATTTAGCTTAGGGTCAGTAGAAGCTGTGGCGCCATCTTTCATGGTAAAAGGCTGCAGCTCTCCTTCAGCTACCAAAGTAAGAGCGTTATCTGTGCTATATCGAGCCTTCTGGAGAGAAGGGACCCCGTATCCAACAGTACGTAGAAGATTTTCTTTTGCAATCTTTGGACTATGCATACCACTAAGAAGTACAAATCGCTCCATCATTCTAGGAGTCCATTCTGAAGAATGAACAATGAGTCCTCGAATGGTCTCAGGCCATAGGTTTGGATACTCAGATCGGAGTATTGCTGCCTGCCGAGAAATCAACGCGCACGCAGCACTCGTATCTCCATTTCGCTCAAAAAGCTGCCCTTCTGTCCTTCCTGATGTAGTAAGCAATGAAACTACATCTTCAGTACTTACTTCTGTTTTGTCCGGGGACAGTAACTTATTACCCCCTTCGGCAACCACCTCTGGTTTAAGTGGGGCGTGTTTTTTCCAGCGCCAATTAACGGAAGAGCGGCTGGATGGAGCGACATCCCCTGGGCTTGCGAAAGGGGACCAGCCAACAAGACGAGGGTCGTCATTGGTCGTCATTTCTGTGTAAGCACCGACTGTTAGTGCATTCCAGGCTTGAGCCGGGTCTTCGATCTCGGCGAGACAAGCTTGATCCCAATAATCAGGTGATGGTTGGACGTTTCGGTTGTTGCCTGCCGAAACTACAAATAAGCGGCGGTGTCCATCCTCCATGCCTGAGCAAAATTTATCAATTTCGGCAGACCAAGATGACGGTTGGCCGCTTTCCCTTTCATGATCTGATGTCACAGCTAAACTATAAACTCGATTAAAATTTGGCCTGTCAGTTTCAAGCTTATATGCTGCGCCCACAGTGATAGCCCCATAGAGTCGAGGCTCGTTTTCTCCTACAGGGGGCAAAATTCTCGCTGACTCTAGAATGTGGGAAAGATGAATTGGTTCGTCATGTAACACTATTTCCATCAAATTACCAAATGCAGCCAAGCCCGCCTGTAAGGAGCCGTGATCATTGTAGGGAGCAAAGTGGTTGCAATTATCATAATTTGGCCAGTCAGGATCCCAGGAAACCGAGTATTCCTCGCTACATACGTGTTGCAAAAGTGCGTGGGTGTAATTCACACCTGTATCTAAAATAGATACGGCACATGTCGCCTCTTCAGAAATTTGAATTCTCTGAGCGATGTTTTCTGCCCATTGGGCTTGTTCAACTGGGGATGATTCCACAATTGGATTTGGCGTTTCTTTAGCCTTGCGTAGTTCCTCTAAGTTACCAATCAACTCAGGGGCTTTCTTTAAGTCATTTGCAGAACAGTGGATTAGAAAAACTACGGTATTAAAGAAGGTAAGTGAGGTGTTGCTTAGAGTAGCGTTTAAACGTTCTGAAAGCTGAATTGCGATTTCACTAGCATTTCGGTTACTGGTTTCTTTCAACCAAATTTCCCACCAAAATTTCGCGTTAAGATCTTCAGGATAGAATTCATCAGGATCCGTCCAAAACGACTGTAAATTGGCGAGCTTTATTTCTGAAATACTGTCAAGCAAGGTATGGTTTTTAGGGAAAACTTCACCATCTTTGGTTGGTTTGCCGTCTTTTCTTGGGTCTAAGTACTGACGAACTTTTTTAAGGAAAGCTGCCCTTCGTGCTTCAGGAATAAAGACAGTCGCAACCTCTCTGTCTCCTTGCAATTTATGAGCTCGTAACTTGAAGTCTCTATTGTCTAAACTATCGAGTGGGAGCTTGCATCCAGCTTCGCTCAGAATTTCGACATAAATACCAATGTCTTCTGTGATAGGAGTGGGCCTGTCTTTTTCAATATGCTCATATTGATTTAAAACGGCTTGATACTGACCTTGAAGGCCTGCCCCGTGAGAGTTTCTATTGTGTACTGGAACGCTAGAGCCGCGGCCTGTTCGTTTGGATTTAAATGGTTCTTCTTGAAAAAACCGGCCAACATTTACATGCTTCCTGTTGCTAGCCATATCTGTCCTTATTTTTCTTTGCTTGTAGAGGAGCTTCCTGAACGGCGCCTATTAAAGGCCTTCAATAAAATCTCAGTGGATATTTTTTCCTTGAAGTTTAGAACAGCTTCTTTGGCAGCATCTTCACATGATCTGGTGATTTCTGCTGAACTCAGTCCCAGGGCAGATTTTGATATTTTATCCCAGTCGAGTTTGGCGGTATCAAAAATTGACAATCGGTTCTTGATGAGAAGAGAAATTTGCTCCAGCTGAGGTTTTTCGAATGGAATAATGTCGTCAAATCGTCTGTAAAGAGCTTGGTCTAGAAGCTCAGGGTGATTCGTTGCTGCAACGATAATGCTTTCTGAATAATCTTGCTCGACAAACAATAGAAAGGAGTTCAGGACGCGCCTGATTTCTCCTACGTCATTAGGCGCGCCTCGCTGAGTTCCAATCGCATCAAACTCGTCAAAGAGATAAACTGCACGAGTCTGCTTGATGTGATCAAAAATCAATCGAAGCTTGGCTGCAGTTTCTCCCATGTATCTGGTAATGAGGTTGTCTAACACTATGGTGTATAGAGGCAGTTTTAGCTCTGTAGCCAACATTGCGGCTGACATGGTTTTCCCTGTTCCTGGAGATCCAGTAAAAAGCAGTTTTCTCCTAGGGTGTAGCCCAAAGCGGTTGAGTTTATCCTTTTGTCTCTGTTCAATTAAGACTTGCTCTAGGCGCTCCTTAATGTCCTCTGAGTAAACGAGCTCACTAATTCTGACGATTGCCGGGGTAAGCTCTAGAAGCCCTTTTAGCTCACTTTTTGGTTGATGAGAGAACGGGAGGGGCTTCGAAGATGCGACACCTAATTTTGAATTCTTTTGAGACTTTTCAACAAGGGTCTTTATATCGTTTGCAAGCTTACTATGACCCTGCCGCGCTTCCTTCGCTGCAACTTGCAGAGCAATAGAATAAAAGCGCTCATCGTCACGATCTGCATGACTTTTTAGGAGTGCTTTTAATTGTTCCGCTGTGGCCACGTGCTTAACTCCAATATATAGGCGACCGAGAGATTGCTACGCCACCCAACTTTCAAATTCTATCAATCTCTACATTCTAACTTTCAACTTAGCAAGCTACCACGTTTATTCAACAAGTAAGAAAAATGGAGGTTTTCTATACGCTACTTATCGTCACGCCGCTTTCAATGTAACCCCGTTGTAACCCAAGAAAAAGTAGCGTTCGGTGCTTTGATGAGTGGTGTTGGAGAAGATTGATTGGGGTTACGTCTCTCTGAACCCTGGGGGAAATGATTGAAAACTGGAAAAAATTCTCTAAGCTTTTGATTTTATGGTTTAAATGGTGGGCCTGCTCGGACTTGAACCGAGGACCTAACGATTATGAGTCGTGTGCTCTAACCAACTGAGCTACAGGCCCATTTAAACTTTTTTACCCCTTGGCCTATTGATTATGAGTCGGATGCTCTAACCAACTGAGCTACGGGCCCGCAAGAGGGGTGTTTTGCCGGGGAGTCCCGCAGGCAAAAGCGAAGTGGCCGCATTATAAAGAGGTGGATCGGGTAATGCCAGTTTGGCGAGGCTAAATCTCTCCTTGCGGTTATGCCTTTTTACTGGTGCACTGCCATAATTGGCAGGTGTGACACGGTAATCGGGGTTGTGTGTGGACGACGGTAAACGGATTGAGAAGGCTTATCTGGAAAATATGCTGCAGAGCTTGCACGCGGCGGTGGCGGCGATGTCGGCGCGGGTGAATACGGTGCTGAGCCTGTTGCCTGAGGGTGATGGCGGCGTCGGCGACGCGGAGCATATGCAGCGGGCGCTGGCGGCGATGCTGGAGGCGCTGGGGGAGTTCAGCCGCGACGAGGGCGCCGATGATACAGGGCTGTCGCGCTTGCGTCACGATTTACGCAACAGCATTGGCATTGTCGAGGGCTATGCGGAGATATTGCTGGAGGATCACGAGGAGCCGAAGCTCTGTGCCGAGCTGAGGGAAATCCCGACGATGTCGCGACGGTTTCAGGCCAGTCTTGATGGCTTTCGGGTGCCCGCGATCGATGACGAGTCCACCGATCCCATTGCCTCCATTTTCAAGAGCTTTCGTCGCGGTCTGGGCGGTGCCCAGCGCAGCACCGAGCCGGCGACGCTGCTGGTGGTGGATGATAACGAAAGTAGCCGGGAGCTGCTGGCCCAGCAGCTTCAGCGCCAGGATCATCTGGTTATCGAAGCCGCCAGCGGCGAGCGTTGTCTGGAGGTGATGCGCAGCGCCTCGCCGGACCTGGTGCTGCTGGATCTGGTGATGCCGGGCCTGAATGGTTACGAGGTGTTGCAGGAGATTCGCCGCGACGAGCAGTTGCGGCGAATTCCAGTGGTGGTGATCAGCGGGGTGCAGGACGAGGGTGGTGCCATCCACTGTATTGACGCGGGGGCCAGCGACTATTTGATTAAACCGGTGAACGCGACCCTGTTAACGGCGCGGGTGTCGGCGCTGTTGGAGCGCAAGGCATGGCAAGATCGCGAGCGGGAGTATCTGGCGGAGCTGGAAAAGAGCCAGCGTTTTATCCGCAAGGTGTTTGGCCGCTACCTGTCGGATGAGATTGTGCAGCGCTTGCTGGATAACAGCGACGGTCTGAGCCTTGGTGGCGAACGCCGTCGAGTAACGGTGTTGATGGCGGATATTCGGGACTTCTCGCTGATTAGTATGCGCCTTGAGCCCGAGCGTTGTGTGGCGCTGTTAAACAACTACCTGGCGGTGATGACCGAGGTGATACAGGGTTTTCGCGGCACGGTGGACGAATTCGTCGGCGACGGTATTCTCGCGGTTTTCGGCGCACCGGTGAGTGAAGAGGATGACAGCGATCGGGCACTGGCCTGCGCCGTGGCAATGCAGCAGGCTATGGCTGAGGTGAATCGGCGCAACGAGGAGGAGGGGCTGCCGCTGATCGAAATTGGCATCGGCCTGAACACCGGTGACGTCGTCGCCGGGAATATCGGCTCTGAACTGCGCAGCAAGTATGGCGTGGTAGGACACAACGTCAATTTAACCTCGCGAATAGAGTCCTGTACGGTGGGTGGGCAGATTCTGGCGTCGCCAGCGACACTGGACCTCTCCCGGGTAGAGGTGTTGCGGGGTAGTCAGTTTGATGTGGTGGTGAAGGGGCTGGATGAGCCGCTGAAGCTCACCGAAGTGCTCGGTGTAGGTTTGCCCTACGACCTTCTGCTCGAGGGCGCAGACGTGCGCTGGAAGGCGCTCGCCTCCTCGCCGGAGAATGTGCGTATTTCGCTGTTGTCGGGCAAGCGGGTAAGTTCCGAGCGCATCGCCGTAAAGATACTGGCAGTGCGCAGTGGTGCCCTGCGTCTGTCGATTCCGGCATCCCTGGAACTGCCAGCGGATGTCTGTCTGTTTGGCGTCGGCAGTGATGGCCTTTATGGCAAGCTGGTGCAGCAGGAGGGTGATTGCTACGTGATGAAAATCACCACCCACAGTCAGGAAGCCAGTCGCTTGCTGGAGCCGTTGATCGCGCCGCCCAAGCACTGATACTCCCAATTCCCTTTGCGAAAGATAGTGGTAACTATGCCGTCAATCTTGCTTGTTGAAGACAATGAAATGAACCGCGATATGCTCAGCCGCCGCCTGATCCGCAGGGGGTTTGAGGTGCATCTGGCGGTAGATGGTCAGCAGGGCCTTGATCTGTCGCGCAGTTTGCGCCCCGACCTGATGCTGTTGGATATGAGTCTGCCAGTGAAGGACGGCTGGCAGGTCGCCAGGGAAATGAAGGCCGACGAGGTGCTGCGGAGCATTCCCATTATTGCCCTCACCGCCCATGCCATGGCAGACGACCGGCAGCGGGCGATGGCGGCGGGATGCGACGACTATGACACCAAACCGGTAGACCTGCCTCGTCTGCTGAGCAAAATCAGTGCCTTGCTGGGAGAGGCCCCCCAGTGAGCTTTACCCGCCGTTTAACGACCTCTTTTGTTTGTATTTTGTGTCTTTCCCTGGGCAGTGTGCTGGTACAGATCTGGGGGAATGACACCCGTCGACGCAATGTCTGGCTGTTGCAGAGTGTGATTAACACCCAGGCGGAAATGAATAATTTCAGCCAGTTGCTGCACAGTACCCAGCGCAAGGTGAGGGTGATTGAGGCGCTGAGTGCCTCGGGCACCGGCGCGCAACTCAGTGCGGAAGAGCGCCGCGAAGTGGAAATGGCGATTACGACCCTGACCCGTTTGCAGGCCACATTGAACCGGGATCTGCGCGAATATATGGAGGCTGACAGCTATGCGGTTCTCTCGGCTCAGGAGCTGTTTGCCGGTTGGCGCGCCTATGTTCACGGCGAACAGGAGGGTATTGTCGGGCTGGCGGTGCTCTACGATCGCCTGAGTGCGCAGCTGCGCGAAAACGAGTTGAGCCTGCTGATTCGCTCCGACGAGATCAACGCCAAGCTGAAAGAGATCGTCAGCCTGACCAACAAGGTGGCGCTTGGGGTGTTTTTGCTGGCCCTGGCTGTCACTTTCGCGCTGGGCTATTACATTACCCGCTATACCCGCCGGTCGATTCGGCAGTTGCAGAAGGGCACCGCGGAATGGGGTAGCGGTAACTTCGACTACAACATTGCCGATATGGGCAGCGATGAGTTCGGCCAGCTGGCGAAGTCCTTTAACGACATGGCCGCCAATCTGCGCACGGCCATGAGCCGCGTGCGCGAAGCCAGTCGCCGCGCCGATGCGGCTAACCAGGCCAAGAGCGGATTTCTGGCGAATATGAGCCACGAGCTGCGCACGCCGATGAACGCCATTATCGGCTATTCAGAAATGTTGCTGGAGGAGATCGAAGACGACGAAGCGCTGCCGGCGATTGAATTGCAGCCAGACCTGGAAAAGATTCAGCTGGCGGGCAAACACCTGCTTACTTTGATTAACGATGTGCTGGATATTTCAAAGATCGAGTCTGGTCGAATGGCGGTTTACTGGGAGTCCATCGACCTGAAAACCGTATTGAACGATGTGGAAATTACCGCGGCGCCGTTGATGGATAAAAACCGCAATCGCCTGCATTGCGACTACCAGGTGATGCATCGGGAAATTCGTACCGATGTCACCCGCTTGCGGCAAATACTGCTCAATCTGTTGAGTAATTCCGCCAAATTCACCCGTGAAGGCGATGTGTATCTCAAAGTGTGGGAGGAGCAGCTCGGCGAGCAGCAATGGCTGTGTGCCGAGGTGTCTGATACTGGAATCGGCATGGATGAGGCCCAGCTGGGCCGTGTGTTCGACGCCTTCGTCCAGGCGGATTTATCCACCACCAAGCAGTACGGTGGCTCTGGCCTCGGTCTGACGATTTCGCGAAAGTTTGCGGAATTGCTGGGTGGGGGGCTGAGCGCCAAAAGCGAGCCGGGTAAGGGCTCCAGCTTTCTGTTGAAACTGCCTCTGAATGGCGAGCACCACGCGCTGAGCGCGGCAGAAGATGGCAGTGGGGTAGGCGATGTATTGGTCATTGATGACGACAGCAGCGTGCTGGACCTGGCGCGGCGCAGTCTGCAGCGGGACGGTTACCGGGTACGCACGGCTGCCTCCGGGGCAGAGGGGCTGGCCCTGGCCGATGAGCAGGTGCCCGATCTGATTATTCTCGATGTGATGATGCCGGTGATGGATGGCTGGCAGGTGTTGCACGCCCTGCGCAGCGACGACAAGCTGGCGAGGGTGCCGGTGCTGATGCAGTCGATGCTCAATGAACGGGATCTCGGGCTGTTGCTGGGCGCCAATGAATATCTGGTCAAACCCGTCGCCAGGGAGGAGCTGGTGACCGCCGTGCGGGAGCTGGTGCCGGTCTCGGCGGTGGGCAATCTGTTATTGCTGGAACAGGGTTCGGCCTTGAAGGAGCTGATCGTTCAGCTGCCTGGTGCTGAGCACTGGCATATCTACCACAGCGCCGATGTTGCGCAGACGCAAATCTGGTTGGCGGAGCGGCCCTGGCAATTGATCGTCATCGGTCCCCATGAGGACGATACCGCCGTGGGTCAGTTTCTCACCCAGCTTCAGCACTCCCAGTGGCGTACTGTTCCGGTGATGCTGGCGCGTACCGAGGCTGATACCAGTGTGCTGGAGTCGCAGCTGAGCCTGTACCTTCGCCGGGAAAAGAAACCCAAAGTCAGTCAGTAGCGGCTATTGCAAAGACAGCCGTCGCAGCTGCTCCAGCGCCCGTTGCAGTGAGTCGATTTCCCGGCGCAACTGAGCCTGAATTTCGCTGGCCTGGCTGTTGCGCTGGGCCGCCTGCTCGAGCCTCACCTGAATCTCTACCGCTGAACTCAGTGCGCGGAATAATTGCTCCTGTTGGCGGTCTTGCTGGCCCATGGCGTTAAGCTGGTCCAGTGATAACAGCGCCAGGGAAATGTCGCCTCTGGGGTTGTTGCGATTGAGCTGTAACAGAATCAGCTCGGCGAGGGCATCGCGGCGCAGAGTGTCTCGGGTGGGATTTTTGAGCAGGCGTTGCAGCTCGGTTTCGGCGGCGAGGTAGTGCCCCCGCTCGATAAATTTGCGTGCACCGTCAAAAACCTGCTGCCGCTGCAACTGTTCGTCAGACAGCGCCGGGGGCGCAGGGGCGGCTTCGGGAGTCGAGGAGCAGGCGCTCAACAGCGCGACACCGAGCAGGACAGAACAGGCCAGCAGGGCAGGGCGAAATCTGGGGGTGTTGCGAATCACTGAATTGTCCTCGAATAGCGTACCGGAAAACAACAAGGCAGCCCGCAGGCTGCCTGAATTGTTTATTCGTCGAGGAAGCTGCGCAGATGGTCTGAGCGGGTGGGGTGGCGCAGCTTGCGCAGCGCCTTGGCTTCAATCTGACGAATTCGCTCACGGGTGACATCAAACTGTTTGCCGACCTCCTCAAGGGTGTGGTCGGTGTTCATGTCGATGCCGAAACGCATACGCAGTACCTTGGCTTCCCGGGCGGTCAGTCCGGCGAGGACTTCGCGGGTAGCTTCACGCAGGCCCTCTCCTGTCGCGGAATCAACCGGCGAGGAAATGGTGTTGTCTTCGATAAAGTCGCCCAGATGGGAGTCTTCGTCGTCGCCAATGGGGGTTTCCATCGAAATGGGTTCCTTGGCGATTTTCAGCACCTTGCGCACTTTGTCTTCAGGCATTTCCATGCGTTCGCCGAGCTCCTCTGGCGAGGGTTCGCGGCCCATTTCCTGCAGCATCTGCCGTGAAATCCGGTTGAGCTTGTTGATCGTTTCGATCATGTGGACCGGAATACGGATGGTGCGGGCCTGGTCGGCAATGGAGCGAGTAATCGCCTGACGAATCCACCAGGTGGCGTAGGTAGAGAATTTGTAGCCGCGACGGTATTCAAATTTGTCGACCGCTTTCATCAGGCCAATGTTGCCTTCCTGAATCAGGTCGAGGAATTGCAGGCCGCGGTTGGTGTACTTCTTGGCGATGGAAATTACCAGACGAAGGTTGGCCTCAACCATTTCCTTCTTGGCGCGACGGGCGCGGGCTTCACCAATGGAGATGCGACGGTTGATCTCCTTGATGTCGGCAATGGTCAGGTCCTGACGCTGCTCGATGGCGCCAATCTTGTTCTGAATACGGGCCAGCGCGTCTTTGTAATCTTCCAGGCGCGGGTATTTCTTGATGTGCTCGTTGATCCATTCGATATTCGCTTCGTTGCCCTGATAGCTGCGAATGAATTCCTTGCGGTCCATGCCGGCGTTTTTCACGCAGATCAGCATGATTTCCTTTTCGAGAGCGCGAATTGAGCTCAGGGTGGTGCGCACTGACTCGATCAGCGGATCGAAGATCGCCGGTGTCAGTTTAAAGAATTTGAACAGGTCGCCCAGTGCCGCGAGTTCCTTGGCGGTCTGCTTGCTGTAGCGGCCGTGTTCCGCAATGCTTTGCTCGACCTTTTCAAACTGCTCGCGCAGGGCGGTGAAGCGAAGGCGGGCTTCTTCCGGGTCCGGGCCAGAGGGGGTGTCATCGTCGTCGTCAGCGGCCTCGGCGGCTTCCGCTGCTGCGGCGGCCTGGGCCTGGGGCGACGGCACATTGTCGGCGGGGTCGAGATAGCCGCTCATAATGTCGCCGAGGCGGCGCTCTTCGGCGAGAACCTTGTCATATTCAGCCAGCACGCTGCTGACAACGCCGGGGTAGTAGGCCAGCGCGGCCATCACATCGCGAATGCCTTCCTCGATGCGCTTGGCAATAACAATTTCACCCTCGCGGGTGAGCAGCTCCACAGTGCCCATTTCACGCATGTACATACGCACAGGGTCGGTGGTGCGACCGGTTTCGGTTTCTACTGCAGCCAGTGCGGCAGCGGCCTCGGCGGCGGCGATGTCGTCGGCAGAGTCGCCGCCGGTCATGATCAGGGTGTCTTCATCAGGGGCGTGTTCGAACACCTGAATACCCATGTCATTGATCATCTGAATGATTTCTTCGACCTGATCCGGATCGGAAATGTCTTCGGGAAGGTGGTCGTTGACTTCAGAGTAGGTGAGGTAACCCTGCTCCTTGCCCTTGGCAATGAGTTGTTTGAGGCGCGATTGATGAGTTGAGTCATTCATTCTTGCAAAATACTCGTAGGTGCAGGTGAAAAATAGCCGCGTATTATACTCCAGCAACACCATCTACGACCAGTTAAATCAAGGCCGGTTCGTAAATGATCCTGTCAGCGTTGGTGCTTTCGCTCTAATAATTGCTGAATGGCGCGCAGTTTTGATTTTGCTTCGTCGCTGAGTTCAGCGTAGTTCGCTCGGTGGGCTTTGTCGACTTCCTCGCTGTCGCGAAGGGCCTTGAGCTGCTCTTCAAGTTGCAGAACGTCTTTTCGGCGCTCGAAGTAGTCTATTGTATCAAAAAAAGCCTGCTTCGCGCGCTCGTCATCGAGGCTGGGGCCAAGTAATTCAATGGTTTTCAGCGCCTCGGTCAGCAGTTGGTACTCTTTTTGGCCGTGCCAGTGGCCCAGTAGCATGGCAGTGGTTGAATCCGGGCGTTTTCGCAGAAGATCGAGGATGTTGTGTAGCAGTGCAGCGGCGGGAATATCGGTATCCCACTGGTGGTTGGTGCTGTATTCGCGAGCGATGTTGCCGGGGGTATACAGCAGCATGGCAAGGGCAAACAGGTTGGCGTCGCGCTGTCCTTCGGGCAGCTTTTTAATCAGTTTGCCGGATCGGGGGGCAGTATCTGTGGCGGCGCGGGAGGCGGTGTCAGGGTCGCGGGGCGGAGCGCTCTGCGGCGGCGTCGCCTCTCGCTGCAGCTCTTCCAGGGCCTGGCGGCGCAGGCCGCTGCGCTTGGCCAGCTCCTCAATCATCAGCTCCTTGAAGACGCCATTGGGTAGCTGGGCGAGCATCGGGCTGGCCTGCTTCGCCAGGCGGGCCTTGCCCTCCATGCTGTTGGTGTCGAACTGTTGGGCGAAGCTGTCGAAGAAGTGGCTCTCCAGCGGTGCGGCCTGGGCGACCAAGGCCTCAAAGCCGGTGCCGCCGACCCGCCTGACGGTGTCGTCGGGGTCCTCTCCCTCAGCCAGGAACAGGAAGCGGATGCTGCGGCCATCTTCCATAGTGGGCAGCGCGTTTTCCAGGGCGCGCTGTGCGGCGCGGCGGCCCGCTTCGTCGCCGTCGAAGCAGAAGATAATCTCGCTGCAATAGCGGAATACGGTGCGCAGATGGTCGCTGTTGCTGGCGGTACCCAGGGTGGCGACGGCACAGCGAATGCCGTGCTGGGCGAGGGCCACCACGTCCATATAGCCTTCCACGACGATGACCCGTTCGAGCTTGCGGTAAAACTGCCGCGCCTCGTAGAGTCCGTAAAGCTCGCGCCCCTTGTGGAAGATGTCGGTTTCTGGGGAGTTCAGGTATTTGGGTTTGTCGTCGCCCAGCACCCGGCCGCCAAAGGCGACGACCCGGCCGCGATTGTCGCGGATCGGGAACATAATGCGTTCGCGGAAACGATCGTAGAGCTTGCCGTCGTCATTCTCGATCAGCATGCCGGCGTCGAGCAGTTGTTGGCGGCTCTCCTCGGTGGTGCCGAATTGCTTGAGCAGGTTGTCCCAGCCCGGCGGGGCAAAGCCGATGCCGAAGTCGCGGCTGATCTGACCGCTGAGACCGCGTTTGCGCAGGTAATCCACGGCGGTCTGGGCCTTGGGATGGTCGCGCAGTGCCTTCTGGTAGTGGCTGGCGATTTGTTCCATCAGGTCGAAGATGGTTTTTCGTCGCGCCTGTTGCTGTATTTGCTGTGGCGAGGCCTCCTCCCGTGGCACTTCGATCCCCGCGCTGTGGGCGAGGCTGTCGATGGCGGAGGGAAAGTCCTGGCGGTCGTATTCCATCAGGAAGCCAATCGCATTGCCGGCAGCGCCGCAGCCAAAGCAGTAGTAAAACTGTTTGTCGGGGTTGACGCTGAACGAAGGGGTTTTTTCTTCGTGGAAGGGGCAGCGAGCGCTGTAGTTGCGACCCGTTTTCTTCAGTGAGACGCGGCGATTGATAATATCGACGATATCAACCCGCGACAGCAGGTCGTCGATAAATGCCTGTGGAATGCGTCCTTTAGCTGCCACGTATCAAGCCCCGGTAATGGCCCGGGCGGGTGCCCGGTGCGGCGCGGTCGAGGTGTTGTTCAGCCCAGTCGAGCTTTTATCAGTCGGCTGACTTCGCCCATGTCGGCGCGACCCTGCACGGCGGGTTTCAACTGTGCAACGACCTGGCCCATTGCCTTGATGGAGTCGGCGCCGGTGTCGGCGATGGCCTGGCTGATAAGTTGGTCGAGCTCATCGGCGCTGAGCGGGTTGGGCATGAAGCTCTGGATAACTTCCATTTCCTGGCGCTCTACGCTGGCCAGGTCCTCGCGTCCGGCACCTTCGTACTGGCTGATCGAGTCGCGGCGTTGCTTGCACATCTTGTCGAGCACGGCTAGGCAGCGAGCATCGTCAATTTCAATGCGCTCGTCTACTTCGATGCGTTTGATTTCGGACAGAATCAGTCTTACCGCCGACAGGCGCTCTTTGTCCTTGGCGCGCATTGCCGCTTTCATGGCATCGCTAAGGGTTTGCTTGAGGCTGGGCTGGCTCATGGCTGGGGCCTGTGTCAACGTGGATGTAAATATGGTCGCCGTGAATCAATCGCGCACAATGCAAAACGGGCGACCTTATGCCGCCCATATTGCCGTCTTTCGTTGTTGCTGCGGAAAGACTGATGTTACTGCTTGATCTTAGTACAGGCGCTGCTGCTTTTTCATCTCGCGAGAAACTTTCTTCGCGTGACGCTTAACGGCTGCTGCGGCTTGACGCTTGCGCACAGAAGTGGGCTTTTCATAGAACTCGCGACGACGAACTTCTGCAAGTACACCGGCTTTTTCGCAAGAACGCTTAAAGCGGCGTAGTGCGATATCAAATGGCTCGTTTTCTTTGAGTTTGACTGAAGGCATTCGTTAAACCTGTCCTGATTGATATTGGCAATGTGTTCGGGTTGCGCCGCCAAAACATTGACGACACTCTAAGGGCGCAGAATTCTAAACGCTCATTGGTAAAAAAGCAAAGTAAAAAGCGCTTGATCTGGTGCGCTTAAGTTGAAATCAGTATCATGCGCGCTAATTTCGCTTCGGGAACAGTGTTTTGCGGGTATTGGGACTGGAAAGCTCCTGCGATGAGACGGGGGTGGCTATCTATGACAGCGAGCGTGGCTTGCTGGCTGACGCCCTGTACAGCCAGGTGGCCCTGCATGCGGACTACGGCGGCGTGGTGCCAGAGCTGGCGTCCCGCGACCATGTGCGCAAATTATTGCCGCTGATCCGCGAGGTGCTGGCCAAGGCGCAGCTGCAGGGCAGCGACCTCGACGGCGTTGCCTACACCGCCGGGCCGGGGCTGGCCGGGGCGCTGATGGTGGGGGCCTGCGCAGGCCGGGCAATGGCCTATGGCTGGGGGGTGCCGGCGCTCGCCGTTCATCATATGGAAGGTCATTTGCTGGCGCCCATGCTGGAAGGCAATCCCCCTGAATTTCCCTTTATTGCCTTGCTGGTGTCCGGTGGCCACACCCAGTTGGTGCGGGTCGATGGTATTGGCCAATACCGAATGCTGGGCGAATCGCTGGACGATGCGGCAGGTGAAGCCTTCGACAAGGCGGCAAAAATGCTCAATCTGGGCTACCCCGGTGGCCCCCAGCTGGCGCTGGCGGCAGAGTCCGGTGATGTGTCCCGGTTCACCTTTCCCCGGCCGATGGTGAATCGCCCTGGGCTGGATTTCAGTTTCAGTGGTTTGAAAACCTACACCATGAACACCGTGGCGGAATGTCGGGGTGATGGGGTATTGGCCGAGACCGATCGCAATGACATCGCTGCAGCCTTCCAGGAAGCCGTGGTGGATACGCTGACGATCAAGTGCCTGCGGGCCTTGAAGCAGGAGCAGCTGAAATCGTTGGTCATTGCCGGTGGCGTGAGCGCCAATCGCGCCCTGCGGACGCGGCTAGAGCAGCGGCTGGCGACCATCTCCGCGCGGGTATTCTATGCCCGTCAGGCCTTCTGTACCGATAATGGCGCGATGATTGCCTACGCGGGTTGTCAGCGACTGTTGGCCGGGCAGAGTGAGGGGCTTGCGGTGCAGGTGCGTCCGCGCTGGCCGATGGATGAGCTGGCTGACTTACAGGGTAATGGGGGAGCTGCGGAATGAAGGCGGCGATGGATATTGTCTATGTGCGTGGCCTGCGCATCGATACGCTGATTGGCATTCACGATTTCGAGCGCGAACACCGGCAAACGGTCGTGCTCGACCTGGAGCTTGGCTACGACATTCGCGCCGCGGCTGCCAGCGAAGACATTACCTTGACCCTCGACTATCAGGCGATCAGCGAACGCCTGTTCGACTTTGTGCGCGCCAGCGAGTTTCTGCTGGTGGAAACCCTGGCGGAGCGCTGTGCTGAATTGATTCTGCGGGAGTTTTCCGTGCCCTGGCTGCGCCTGAGGCTCAGCAAACCAGGTGCGCTGCACTATGCCGACGATGTGGGCATAGTGATCGAACGGGGTGAGCGGAGCGGCTAATCTGCCGCCTGCATCATTTCTTCCAGGCAGGCCCGGCGTCGCTCGCGCAGAGCCTTGCCCAAGGCCGGGCCGCTCAATCCCTCCGCCGAGAGTTCCGCCGCATTAATCTGGCCCATGGCAGTCGCGGCGCGCTGCAGGCGTTGCAGCTGGTCAGCGTTGGCTCCCCTCAGCGTGGCGACGGCGACAAAGCCCTCAAGCTGCTCCGGCCGGCGTAGGTAGTCCAGTTTTTCCAGTAGCGCCAACCACTCCGGTGGCTCGGGTAAAGGCAGTAGTTCGGCGCAGCGAACGGCGAGCAGGCTGGCTGCTTTATTGGCCTTGAGTCGCTCACACAGCTCGGCGCAGTGTGTGCCACTCAGGGTACTGCAACTCAGTGCAAAGCGTTGATCCAGGGTGAGGCTTTCCGCAGAGGCCCTGTCGAGCAGTTGCAGCAAGGGCTCATCGAGCTGCTCTGCCCAGTTCGGGTAGAGGGCAGGCAGGGCCTGGCAGCGCATCAATACGCGAAAGAATTCACTCGGATGGCGCTCGCTCAGCGCCTTGTACAGCTCCGTGCCGATGCGTTCGGGACTGAGGGTGGTCAGTTCACCGCTGAGTGACATGCGGGTCATTAGCGCCAGGGTTTCGTCGGCGACGCGAAAACCCAGGTGGGCGTAGCGGGCGGCGAAGCGGGCGACCCTGAGTACGCGCAGTGGGTCTTCCTGAAATGCCGGCGACACATGGCGCAACAGGCGCTGGTTCAGGTCTTCGCGCCCGCCGTAGGGGTCGATGTAGCGGCCATCGGCGGATTTGGCGATGGCGTTGATGGTCAGGTCGCGGCGCAGCAGATCTTCTTCCACGGTGACTTCCGGGCCGAAATCGCAGACAAAGCCGTGGTAGCCTTTGCCGGACTTGCGTTCCCGCCGGGCGAGGGCGTACTCGTCCTTGCTATCGGGGTGGAGAAAGACAGGAAAGTCCTTGCCCACCTGCTGGAAGCCCTGGTCGAGCAGTTCCTCGGGGCGAGCGCCAACCACCAGCCAGTCGTGCTCGTGAAAGGGGTAGCCAAGAAGTTCGTCGCGGACCGCGCCGCCGACTAAATAAATCTGCATGGAGCTCCGCTTGTCAGAGGTTTCGGGCGAACGGAGAGTATACGCGACTCGATGGCGACTCTTCGAGAGGGCGGAGTTGATGGCGGGTATTCAGGCGCAGTCGCAGCGATGTTTCTCGCCACTGTCCATATTGAACAGGGTCATGTGACGCCCCCACACACAGCCGCTGTCGAGGGCGATAATATCCTCGCGCCCGGTGCGGCACTCCAGGGCTGCCCAGTGCCCGAACAGCAGTTTCTCCCGGCGTGGCTGGGCGGTTGGCCACTGGAACCAGGGGCGATAGCCCGCAGGGATGGTCGCGAGGCCTGATTTGAACGCCAGTTCGAGTTTCCCATCTGCCGCGCAAATACGCATGCGGGTCAGGTGGTTGGTGATGCAGCGCAGGCGCTCATTGCCCTCCAGCTCGTCTTGCCAGCGCAGTGGAGTGTTGCCATACATCTCGCGGAAAAAATCCGCGCTGTGTTCGCTGCGCAGGGCCTCTTCGACTTCGCGACTCAAGGCCAGTGCCTTGTCGCTGGACCAGTGGGGCGGGATGCCGGCGTGGCTCATAAGATAGCGGCCGTCGTCGGTGCGCAGCACCAGTGCCTGCTGCTGCAACCAATCCATTAATTCGTCGCAATCCGGGGCATTCAGCAGGGCTTCCAGGGTCGGGTGGCGGCCGCGTTGGGTGTAGCCCCGAGCCAGGGCAATGCAGTGCAGGTCGTGGTTGCCGAGCGTAATGCGCAGGCTGTCGCGGATACGGTAGAGAAAGCGCAGGGTGTCGAGGGAGTCGGGGCCGCGATTGACCAGGTCGCCCACCAGCCACAGCTGATCGCGGGCGTGGTCAAACTCAACCTCGTTTAACAGGCACTGCAGGGGCTTGAGGCAGCCCTGTAAGTCGCCGACGGCGTAACGTGTCATTGTCGGTCAGTGGAGGGCCGAAGGCAGCACCAGCGAGAAGACCCCGATGGGTGCAATAAATGGCCGACCGGCGGCGGTAATCATTTCGTAGCTGCCCTCCATAGTGCCCACGGCGGTCGCGATCACGGCGCCTGAGGTATAAGTAAAGGATTCGCCGGGCTCAATCAGTGGCTGTTTACCAATGACGCCTTCGCCCTGAACTTCCTGCACGTTGTTGTCGCCGTCGGTGATAATCCAGTGACGGCTGAGCAGGCGCACGGCCTCGTCGCCGGTATTGCGAATGTCGATGGTGTAGGCAAAGGCATAGCGCGCTTCGGCGGGGTCACTCTGTTCTGGCAGGTATTGGGTTTCCACCGTGATGTCTACTGGAGCTGTATTGGGCATTGGAATCCTGATTGCTGGCTTACTGTGTTGCTGTGTGGTGTACATGATTGGCAATCTGTACAAACTCCGCCAGGCTGAGCCGTTCCGGGCGGCTGCCGGAGTCGATGCCAAGCGCATCGATTTGATCGGCAGAGATTACGCTCTTCAATGTGTTACGCAAGGTTTTTCGGCGCTGGTTAAAGGCTTCGCGCAGAATATTCTGCAATACCGTGACGTTGTCGGCGGGGCAGGGCAGCTCGCGGTGGGGTGTCAGCCTGACGATGGCGGACTGCACCTTGGGTCGTGGTGAAAAGCACTCCGGCGGTACCTCGAAAAGTGCGTCGATATGGCAGTAGTACTGGGCCATGATGCCCAGGCGGCCATAGGTTTTGCTGCCGGGTTGTGCGGCGAGGCGGTCTACCACTTCCTTTTGCAGCATAAAGTGCATGTCGTCGATGCACTGGTGAGCAGATAGCAGGTGAAAAATCAGCGGGGTCGAGATGTTGTAAGGCAAGTTGCCGACCACCCGCAAGCGATTGTCTCCGGCCAGGGCGGGAATATCGAACTTCAGGGCATCGCCCTCGTGCAGGTGGAAATTGTCCTGGTCGCCAAATTTATCCATCAGAATCGGCAGCAGATCCCGGTCCAGTTCAATAACGTCCAGGTGACAGCCGCTGTCTACCAGCTCGCTGGTAATCGCGCCCTGGCCGGGGCCGATCTCCAGCAAGCGCTGGTCGGGGCGGGGGCCAATGGCTCGAACGATTCGGCTGATAATGCCCTGATCGTGCAGAAAATTCTGGCCAAAGCGCTTGCGCGCCCGGTGCTGTTGCGTCATAGCGATTAATTCCGGCTGTGGTTGGCCATGGAGATGGCGGCGTTCAGGGCAGTCAACATGCTGCCGACGTCGGCGCGGCCACTGCCGGCGAGGTCGAGGGCAGTGCCGTGATCCACGGAAGTGCGAATGATCGGCAGGCCAAGGGTGATATTAATGCCCTGACCAAAGCTCTGGTATTTAAGTACTGGCAAGCCCTGGTCGTGGTACATGGCCAGCACAGCGTCGCACTGATCCAGGTGTCTGGGCGTAAATGCCGTGTCGGCGGGGAGGGGGCCGATCAGTGTCATGCCCTGCTCGCGCAGGGCGTTAAGACAGGGGATGATAACGTCGATTTCTTCCCGCCCCATATGACCGCCTTCGCCGGCGTGGGGGTTGAGGCCGAGCACCATGATGCGCGGTTGTGGCAGGCCAAAGCGCTGTTGCAATTCGCCCTGCAGAATTTGCAGGGTGCGATTCAGACTTGTATGGGTAATGGCCGTCGGTACGGCGCTCAGCGGAATATGGGTGGTGACCAGGGCCACCCGCATTTTGTCGCTGGCCAGCATCATCACGACTTTGTCGACACCGCAGCGCTCGGCGAGAAACTCGGTATGGCCGCTGAAGGGAATGCCGGCGTCGTTGATAACAGATTTCTGCACTGGGCCGGTAAGCATGGCGTTGCAGTCGCCACTCAGGCAGGCGTCGGTGGCGCTGCGCAGGCAGTCGAGCACATAGTGGGCGTTGGCGGTGTCGAGTTTGCCAGGCTGTGCAGGGCTTGCCAGCTTCTGGTGGAGCACTTTCAGTGACCCCGGCGCCGAGGGGGACGGCGGCAGGGAGACGTCGAAGGGCTCAAGAATAAGCGGCAGGTTCAGTGCGGTCGCCCGTTGTTGCAGCAGTTGCGGGTCGGCAACGGCGACCAGTTCGGCGGGGTGCTGCTGTTGGGCCAGTTGTACCAGTAGTTCAGGGCCTACGCCGGCGGGCTCCCCCGGCGTCACGGCAATGCGCGGTGTCATTACTTAAATTTTGATATCGACATAGGCTTCGCTGCGAATTTTGCGCAGCCAGATGTCGAGCTCGTCCTGGTATTTGCGTTCGTGAAGCACATTGCGCGCCATGCGCTCACGGAGCTGGTCGCTGACGTCGTGCTGCCGGCGCTCTACCACTTTAATGATGTGCCAGCCATAGGCTGACTGAACCGGCTCGGTGATGGTGCCAATGTCGGCGTTATCCATCGCTTCCTGGAATTCCGGTACCAGCTGGCCGGGTGAGGTCCAGCCCAGGTCGCCGCCTTCCTGGGCGGAGCCGATGTCCTCGGAGTACTCCTTCGCCAGATCGCGGAAGGATTCGCCGTTCAACGCTCGGCGGCGCAGTTTTTCCGCCAGTGCACGGGTTTCGGCTTCGCTGCGAATCGCCGAGGGTTTGAGCAGAATATGGCTGGCGCGGGTTTGTGCGACCAGTTCGTTAAGGCCACGGCTTTCCAGCAGCTGGATAACATGGAAACCACTGGCGCTTTTCAATGGCTCAGAGACGTCACCGTCGCGCATGGTGGGGGCGACCTTGGCGAACAGCGAGGGCAGGTCGGTTTCCCGGCGCCAGCCGAGGTCGCTGGTGTCAACGCCGGGGGTGGTAATGGCGCTGTATTTGTCGCCCCGTTTCAGTCGTGCACGGATCGCGAGGGCTTTTTGCTCGGCCTTGGCGCGCTCGCTCTCACTGGCGTCGGAGTCCACCGGAATCAGTACGTGGGCAAAATGATATTCGGGTGCTGTGCGGGCGCGGCCCTCTTCCGACTCCAGGTAATTTTTCACCTCCTGGTCGCTGATTTGGATGCGTTGGTTAACATTGCCCATTTGTACCCGCTGCAGAATCATTTCGCGGCGGATTTGTTCGCGCACCGCGCGGTAGGAGGCGCCGCTGTCGAGCAGGGCCTGGCGAAACTGCGACAGCGTCATATTGTTTTTGGCGGCGACCCGGCTGACCGACTCGTTCAGCTGCTCGTCATCTATGCGCAGGCCCACACGGTTGGCCATTTGCATTTGAATGCTTTCAAGAATCAGCAGGTCGAGAACTTCCTTGCGCAGTTGTTCTTCTTCGGGGCCCTGTTGACCGGAGCGGGCGATATTGCCTTTGACGGTTTCCACCCTGGCTTGCAACTCACTGGCGAGAATAATGTCTTCGTCGACAATGGCGGCAATGCGATCCAGCCATTGGGTCTCGGCCTGGGTACCGAGGCTCAGCAGGCATGTCGCCAGTGCGAAGAGGATGTGCTTGGGGAATTTAATCATTTGCTTGGTAACCAAAAATGCTTTCTTGAAGAACGCTTGAGACGGCTGTTCCGAGCCCGCCCAGGCCTTTGAGTTGGAATTCTATCAACACTGCCGAGTTGGTTTTTGTGTCGCTGATATTAGACTCGGTATCGTCATCGGGTTCCAGTGCCTGCTGGAAAACAAAGCGGGTCAGCCAGCAGCAGTTCTGGTACTCCGCGCCGATCAGGTTTTCCAGCGGTCGGTTTTCGTCGATATCGTACTGGGTTTTGGCAAACAGATGCCACTGGTTATTCAGCGGCATTGACACCGAGGCGTCCGCTTGTTGAACGTCTCGCTCCAGGCCGCCAAACTGGTTGCCCTCACGGCGAAAACTGTAGCCGAGGTTGAGCAGCATGCCATTGTCGCTGCGTCGATGGTAGCTCAAATTGGTCTGGTTGAGGTTGCCGTGACGGGCGTCGAACAGCAGGTCAGTATTAATGCTGTGGTCGTCAGTCGGCAGCAGGCGCATTTGTGCAGCGATATCCGAGTTGCTGGATTTGCGCTCCTCATCGCCGGGCAGCTGCACGCGGCCGTCTTCAAAGTAGTACAGCTGACCGAGGCTGAGGTTGAGAAACTCTCGTCCTTGGTCGTTGTTCAGAAAGCGGCTGCTGACCCCCAGTGCCAGCTGGTCGGCGTCACCCAAGCGGTCGTGGCCGGTGAAGCGGGTGTCGCGAAACAGCTGTTGGTAGGTAAAGGTCAGTGCGGCGCTGTCGAAGTCCGGGTGGTCGCTCTGGTCGGCGTACTCGGCGCTGCGATAGAAAATGCGCGGCTCCAGGGTCTGGGTGAGGCTGGTGTCGTTGACGTCCAGCGCGCGCTCAAAGAACAGGCCAGCATCCACGCTGAACTGATTGCTGTTGGCGGACGGAGTTTCGTCCATGCCGGGCTGGTTGTCGTATTCCAGTTGGTAGGCGACGTGGCGAGATTTCAGTGCCGGTTCGATAAAGCCCCAGCGCCAGCGCATGGGCAGGCTGGCACCAACCGTGCCGTAAAACCGTTCGCCGGTCACTTTGGTGCCACCGTCGCGGATGGCGTCGCGGTGGTCGAAGCGACTGTATTCAAACTCCATTGAGGGTTCGAACTGGAAGTTTCGCGCCGGTGACTGGTAGGTGAAACTCAGCTGGGGCAGTTTCTGATAGGGGTCTTCAACGGCGGCAATGGTCTGGTATTGCTGCACCTCGAATTTGCCGCTCCAGTTATCGGAAAAGTAGCGCAGCTCCGCCTGTTGGTTGAGGTGGGTGCTGCGTTTGACCGCGAGGTTGGCCAGGCCAAGGTCGTTAAAGTAGTCGTCGTCGCTCACCTTGGTGTAATCGATATAGGTGTGCCAGTGGTCGTCGATATAACCCTCTTCACTCAATCCCAGCAGCCAGCGGTCGTCGTCTTCGCGTTGGTCATTGGGTAAGTAGCTGGAGGTCAGTGCCCACTCCGAGTAGGGGTTGAGGTAGCGAAATTCCGAGCCAAGTGCTTCGCCGCGCTGTTCGACAAAGCGGGGGGTCAGGGTCAGATCGTAATTGGGGGCCAGATTGAAGTAGTAGGGTACGGCGATGTCCACTCGGCCGTCGGACAGTCCGAAGGTGGGGAACAGGAAGCCGGTGGCGCGGCGGTCATCGACCGGAAAATTCAGGTACGGGGTATAGAACACCGGGTAATCGTAGATGCGGATACTGGTGCCACGGGCGACCCCGCGTCCGCTGTCGTAGTCCAGCTCGATGGTGTCGGCGTGGAGCGACCAGGTTTCATTGTCGGGGGTGCACTGGGTGTAGCTGGCGTCTTCCAGCTCAAACACGCCAAAGCTGGGTCGGGCGATGCGCCCCGCTGCGCCCCGGGCGCCGGTTTGGTAGCTGAGAATTTCCGCCTGCTCAAGGCGGCCCAGTCCGCGATTGGTATCCAGTTCGGCCAACTCGCCGCGCAGCATAAAGCCGGGTTGGCGCAGCTGCACCCGGTCGCGCAACAGGATGGTACTGTCGCTGCGATTGTAGCGGGCATAACCCGCATCGAGGCTGAGGTTGCCCTTGCGCAGCTGCACGTCGCCGCTCATGGTGGCGTTTTCACCGAGCGATTCAATGGTGTCAGCGGAGACCACCAGCGGCGCTTTGTCAGGAGAAATATCGGCGCCACTCCAGTCCCGGGCCGGCTCCACAAAGCGGCCGTTGCATCCGGGTGAAAGTTCGCAGGTGGTCTGCGCGGGGAGATAGGCCTGTGGCACCCAGTTCCAGTGCCGGTAGTAGGGCGGCAACTCGGCAGCGTCGATATTCAGCTGAGCATCGCTTACGGGGCCGCAGCGTTCAGGGCTGTCAGCTGCGGCATACAGGCTGGCGGCACTCAGAGCGAGCGTTAGAATTGGGCGAAACACAGGCATTCTTATCGGCTATCGGGTGCAAATTTATGGGCGAATTTCGACGAAGGCGAATAATAAAGCATTCTCTGCTAGGATGCCCGTTTCACCGCGATATTGACTGAAATTCCTGCCTTCATGAATCGACCTACTGATACTGCCGTTGCCGAACTGCGTCGCTGGAGCCTGCTTCAACTGGGCCTTGCCGACACCCACCCCGCTGACTTCAGTGTGGTTTCAGGGGATGCCAGCTTTCGCAAGTACTACCGACTGAGTCTGGAGGGGGATATGCACTTTATCGCCGTTCACGCCCCCCCTGAAAAGGAAAACAACGAGGCTTTTATCGCGGTACAGCAGTTAATGGCCGCCCGGCAATTGCCCGTGCCGGCGCTGTTGGGCTGGGATCTGGAGCGCGGCTTTCTGCTGCAGGAGGATTTTGGCGATCGTCTGCTGAGACCGGTGTTGACCGATGTGTCGGCGGCGGATCGATACTATCGCGTGGCCTTTGACAGTCTGGTGGCCATGCAGCAAGTGCCGGTGGATAGCGGGCAATTGCCGGACTACGACCACCAGCGGCTGATTGATGAAATGGCGCTGTTTCCCCAGTGGTTTGTCAAAGGCTTGCTGAACTATGAGCTGGACGACGCTGAGTACAGAATACTGGCGGAATTGTTCAATGCGCTGAGCCAACGGGCGCAGGCTCAGCCCCAGGGTTTTGTGCACCGGGACTTCCATAGCCGGAATATTATGCTGCTGCCGGAGGGTCGCCTCGGGCTGATCGACTTTCAGGATGCCCTGCGCGGACCGCTGACCTACGATCTGGTGTCACTGTTGCGCGATTGTTACGTTAGCTGGCCCCGGCAACAGGTCGCGGATTGGGCGCTGGAATGCCGTCGGAAGATGGCCGACGCCGGTGTCGCGGTGCCTGACGCCGACACCTTTATGGTGGATTTCGACTGGATGGGCCTGCAGCGCCACATCAAGGTACTGGGGATTTTCGCCCGCTTGCAGTTGCGCGATGGCAAGTCGACCTATCTGAACGACCTCCCCCTGGTGATCGCCTACACCTTGGCGGTGGCGAGGCAATATCCCGAATGCGCGGCCTTCGTCGCCTTGTTTGAGCAGCGACTGTTGCCCCTCGCGGAGCAGCAGTCCTGGTACCGCGAGGTCGCGTTGTGAAGGCGATGATTTTGGCGGCGGGTCTGGGTGAGCGCATGCGGCCATTAACCGAGACCTGCCCCAAGCCGCTGCTGCGTGCGGGGGGAAAGTGCCTGATTGATTTCCACCTGGAAAAGCTCGCTACTGCCGGCTTTGCCGAGGTGGTGGTGAACAGCGCCTGGTTGTCGAAGCAGATCACCGACTATCTTGGCGATGGTGAGCGCTATGGTTTGCGCATTTTGCACTCGGTTGAGGGCGAGCCTCTGGAAACGGCGGGTGGGATTATCAAGGCCCTGCCCCTGCTCGGCGAGGAGCCCTTTCTGCTGGTGAACGGCGACATCTGGACGGATTTTGATTTTGCCCGTTTGAAAGACTGTCGCCCGGACTCGGCCCATTTGGTAATGGTTGATAATCCCCCCCACAACCCCGCTGGGGACTTTTCCCTGGGCGAGGGTGGGCGGCTGTGTCGCGGCGGCGATGCGGCACTGACCTTCAGTGGCATCAGCGTCTGGCAGCCGAGGTGTTTTGCCGGGCTGCCGGTGGCACGTATGGCGATGAAACCCCGCTTCGACGAGGCCCTTGCCGAGGGCAGTCTGTCCGGGGAGTATTACTCGGGGCAGTGGTGGGACATCGGTACGCCGGAGCGCCTCGGCAATCTCGATAGGTATTTACGCGGCTGAGAAACAATGAAATTTGGCGTAAACTGAGCGGTTCGACCGCTACCGCATTATTAACTTTGACTACTGGATACAAGCATGGCTGATTACTGGATCGCACCGTCTATTCTTTCCGCTGATTTCGCTCGCCTTGGTGAGGAGGTGGAGAACGTTCTGTCGGCCGGGGCTGATGTGGTGCACTTTGACGTGATGGACAACCATTACGTGCCCAATCTCACTATCGGGCCGATGGTGTGCAAGGCACTGCGCAATCACGGCATCAAGGCGCCTATTGATGTTCATCTGATGGTGTCGCCGGTCGATCGCCTGATTGGCGACTTTGCCGAGGCGGGGGCCAGCATTATTACTTTCCACCCCGATGCGTCTACCCATGTTGATCGCTCATTGCAGATGATTCGCGATGCGGGCTGCAAGGCGGGACTGGTGCTGAACCCGGCAGTGGGGCCGGAGGTGCTGAAATACGTCATGGACAAGCTGGATATGGTGCTGTTGATGTCGGTGAACCCCGGCTTTGGCGGACAGAAATTTATCCCCAACACTCTGGATAAAGTGCGCGAAGTACGGGCGCTGATTGACGCCTCCGGCCGCGATATTCGCCTTGAGGTTGACGGCGGCATCTCGGCGAAAAACATAGCGGAAATCGCCGAAGCCGGGGCCGATACCTTTGTTGCCGGTTCGGCCATTTTTAACGCCGATGACTACACCGAAGTGATCGACAAAATGCGTGCGGAGCTGGCTTCTGTATGAGCCGACTGGCTGCGCTGCGCGCCCCACACACCCTGCGGGGCATTCTGTTTGATCTGGATGGCACGTTGGTTGACAGTGTGCCGGATCTCGCCTGGGCGCTGGACGAAGCGCTGCTCGCCTGTGGTTTCGCGGCGGCGGGGGTGGAGCGAGTGCGCGGTTGGGTGGGCAACGGTGCGGCCAAACTGGCCCAGCGGGCCACTGCCTGGGCGCTGTCGGTGGCGGAGGAGGCTGCGCCGGAGCATGAGGTCCAGCGGGTGTTGGAGTCGTTCTACGACTTCTACGCCAGCGACAGCAGCTCTCGCAGCCAGCTCTATCCCGGGGTGCGCGAGGCGCTGGCACATTGGTCCCAACTGGGACTAAAACTGGCCTGCGTAACCAATAAACCCGAGCGTTTTACCCACCCGATTTTGCGGGAATTTGCCATCGACCAATATATGCCGGTGGTTGTCGGCGGCGATACCCTGCCTCAGCGCAAACCCGATCCTGCGCCCTTGCAGCACGCCTGCGAGCTGATGGGGCTGGCACCGGAAAATGTGGTGATGGTGGGGGATTCCGCCAACGATGTGGGTGCGGCGCGCGCTATCGCCATGCCAGTGGCCTGTGTCAGCTATGGCTACAACCATGGCGAGCCAGTCAGCGCGGCGCAGCCGGATATCCTCGTGGACCACTTTGCCGACCTGGTGTGAGCGGTGGTCAGGGCTTGATATAGGCATAGCGCCGACACTGTTCCTGCCACGCCAGCGGCAGGCAGTCGCAGTGCCTGGTCAGCATGTCCGGCTGAATATCGGTCAGGCTCATTAGTCTTTCTTCCAATGCCGTCTCGGTTTCGAGGGCGCCGTCGTGGCGTATATGGGCCACGTCGATGGCATGTTGATGCAGCAGAAAATGGGCAATCAACAGGCTGCGGTGGCAGGTTGCCGGATCCTTTTCCGCGCACATCATGGCAATGCGAAAATCCTTGTCCATCCCGGCGAACAGCCGCTGAACACCGGTCAGAAAATGGTCGGCGGCTTGCAGGCGGCTGAACTGTACTTGCCCGTCAGCGTTGTAATGGGCGGGGTGGGGTGAGCGCGGGCCCAACTCCTCGCCCAGGTACACATAGGCAATATTGTGCTGCTTTAATGCCGCTGCCAGCGGTTCCCGGTGGAAGTCGTGGAAGGCGGGGCTGTAGGGCACCGAGCGAACATCGGCCACCGCCGTCACACCGTGGGTGTGAAGCTGGTCGATAAACACCTCGAGGGCTTTGGTGGCATAGCCGATGGAATAGAGACTGGGCATGAGCGGGGAAATTACCAGTAAGGCCGCTGTGCTGTACAGTCCCGGCGGTGCAATCGGCGTATTTTGATGGTTTCGCCGATTTCCTTGCTCGGTTACAATGGGATTTAACGTGTGAAGATGAGTCCGAGGAAATGGTGTACAGGGCCTGTGTAATCCGGTCGCTTGAAACCCGTCGATGGCGTGGCTAGAGCCAAGTTGCTTCCGACCTGTGGTCGGCTCTCTGTCTATCGATTAATTCCAAGGATTCATCATGAACGACCAGCGATTTTCTGAACTGGCCAAGCACAACTATCAGCGTATCCCCGTTTACCGCGATGTGCTTGCCGACCTCGATACCCCTGTCAGTGCCTATCTGAAACTGGCTGATGGCCCCAATAGCTTCCTGTTTGAATCGGTTCACGGCGGTGAAAAATGGGGGCGTTATTCAATTATTGGTCTGCCCGCGCGCACGGTGCTGCGTGCCAACGGTAATCAGGTGGCCATCTACCGCGACGGCCAATTGCAGGAAGAACATCACTGCGATGATCCACTGGCATTTGTCGAGGCCTTTCAGGCTCGTTACCAGGTGCCCGACCTGCCGGAATTGCCCGCGTTCTACGGCGGACTGGTGGGGTATTTCGCCTACGACAGCGTGCGCTATGTCGAGCGCAAACTGCAGGCCAGCACACCTGAGGATGTCATTGGCACACCGGACATCCTGTTGATGGTCGCCGAAGAAGTGCTGGTGTTCGACAATCTGTCGGGTATCGTCAAATTGATTACCCATGTTGACCCGGCCAGTGCCGATGCCTATCAGCAGGCCCAGGCCCGCCTCGATGTGCTGGAGGCGCAGATGAGAGAGGCTGTGGTGCGCCTGCCCGAGCTTGATCTCGCCGCCGAAGGCATTGCGGAGTCCGATTTTGTCTCCAGTTTTGGCGAAGACAACTTCAAGCAGGCGGTGGAAAAGGTACGGGAATATGTTCTCGCCGGCGATACCATGCAAGTGGTGTTATCCCAGCGTCTGAGTATTCCCTTCACTGCGTCGCCGTTGAATTTCTACCGAGCGCTGCGCCACCTTAATCCGTCGCCATATATGTACTTCCTCAACCTGGAAGACTTTCATATTGTCGGCTCGTCGCCGGAGATTCTGGCGCGCCTGGAGCATGGTGAGGTGACCGTGCGCCCAATCGCCGGTACCCGTCGTCGCGGTCACACCGAGCAGGAAGACCAGGCGCTGGAGGCCGAACTGCTGGCCGACCCCAAGGAAATTGCCGAGCATCTGATGCTGATTGATCTGGGGCGTAATGATGTCGGCCGGGTTGCGCAGACCGGCTCTGTGGTACTCAGCGACAAAATGGTGGTCGAGCGATACTCCCACGTGATGCATATCGTGTCGAATGTGACCGCGCAGGTGCGCGAGGGCACCAGTGCGATGGATGTGCTCAGGGCAACATTGCCCGCCGGTACCCTGAGCGGTGCACCGAAGGTGCGGGCGATGGAAATTATTGATGAGCTGGAGTCGGTGAAGCGCGGTGTCTACGGCGGTGCCATCGGTTATATGTCCTGGAATGGCAATATGGACACGGCGATTGCCATCCGCACCGCAGTAATAAAAGATGATCGCCTGCATATTCAGGCGGGGGCCGGAATCGTGGCTGACTCCCAGCCGCGACTGGAGTGGAAGGAAACCATGAATAAGGCTCGCGCGGTGTTTCGTGCCGCGGCGATGGTACAGCCCGCCCACGCTGACCAGGAGGATCGCTGATGTTACTGATGATCGATAATTACGACTCCTTTACCTACAACGTGGTGCAATACCTTGCCGAGTTGGGTGCCGATGTTGTGGTGCGGCGCAACGACGAGATCAGTGTTGCCGAAATAGAGGCGATGGCGCCCAGTCACCTGGTGATTTCCCCTGGCCCCTGTACCCCGAATGAGGCGGGTATTTCGATGGCTGCGATCGAGGCCTTTGCCGGGAAAATACCGGTTCTCGGTGTGTGTCTGGGACATCAAAGTATAGGCCAGGTGTTTGGCGGCCAGATCGTGCGGGCGCGGCAGGTGATGCACGGCAAAACCTCGGCGATGCACCACAGCGATGTGGGGGTGTTCAAGGGCTTGAACAACCCGCTGACGGCAACCCGTTACCACTCGCTGGTGATCGATAAAAACAGCCTGCCGGATTGCCTTGAGGTTACCGCCTGGACGGTGGATGAGCACGGCGACATGGACGAAATAATGGGCGTGCGCCACACCAGTCTGGATGTCGAGGGGGTGCAGTTTCACCCGGAGTCCATTCTGTCGGAACAGGGCCACGAGTTGCTGCGGAATTTTTTGGAGCGTAAGCCATGAGCACAAACGAGCAGGCGATGGATATCAAGGGCGCGATCGGCCGAGTGGTGGAGCGATTGGATCTGAGCACCGAGGAAATGATCGCGGTGATGCGGGACGTGATGACCGGGCAATGTAGCGACGCTCAGATTGGCGCGTTTCTGATCGGTCTGCGCATGAAAAGCGAAACCATTGATGAAATCGAAGGTGCCGCGCGGGTAATGCGTGAACTCGCCAGCCCGGTGGATATTTCCGGTCTTGACCACGTAGTGGATATCGTCGGCACCGGTGGCGACGGGGCGAATCTGTTCAATGTTTCGTCGGCGAGCAGTTTTGTTGCGGCGGCGGCGGGGGCACGGGTAGCCAAGCACGGCAATCGCTCGGTGTCCTCGAAAAGTGGTAGCGCAGACCTGCTGGAAAGCGCGGGGATTCGCCTGGACATCGACGCTGGCGAAGTCGAGCGTTGTATTCGCGAGGTCGGCCTTGGTTTTATGTTTGCGGTCAACCATCACAGCGCCATGAGGCACGCCATTGGGCCGCGCCGGGAAATTGGCCAGCGCACCATTTTCAATATCCTCGGGCCGCTAACCAATCCCGCCGGAGTGAAAAACCTCTTGTTGGGTGTGTTCAGCGCTGAATTGTGCCGCCCTATGGCGGAGGTGCTGCAGCGCCTGGGGGCCGAGCGTGCGCTGGTTGTACACTCCGGTGATGGCCTGGATGAAATCAGTCTGGCTGCGCCGACCAAGGTGGCGGAGCTGCGCGACGGTGCCATCGTGGAGTATCAGCTGATCCCCGAAGATGTTGGGCTGATCAGCCAGAGTCTGATTGGTCTGGATGTGGTGGATAGCGCGCAGTCGCTGGCACTGATTCGCGATGCGCTGGGTGAACGTGCCACCGACGCAGGCCGCAAGGCCGCCGATATGGTTGCCCTGAACGCCGGTGCGGCATTGTATGTCGCGGGGGTGGTAAGCAGCCTTAAACTGGGAGTCAGCCTGGCGGAAGACGTGATTCACGGCGGCCAGGCGCTGGAAAAAATGGGTGAGCTGGCGGCGTTCAGCCAGGGGTTGAAAGAGTGAGATACGCAGCATGAGTTTGCCGACGGTACTGGAACGGATTATTGAGCGTAAGTTTGAAGAAGTTGGCGAGCGGGAAAAACAGCGTTCAGTGAGCCAGCTCCAGGACGATATTATCACTGCGAGCCCAGTGCGGGGTTTTGTGCAGGCAATCGCCAATAATATCGCCGCCGGGCGCTCTGCGGTGATTGCCGAAGTGAAAAAAGCCTCGCCATCCAAGGGAGTGATTCGCGAGCATTTTCAGCCAGCGGAGATCGCCTGCAGCTATGAAAAGGGTGGGGCAACCTGCCTGTCGGTACTCACCGATGCGGATTTTTTTCAGGGCAGTGAAGCCTATTTGCAGCAGGCTCGGGAGGCTTGCAGCCTGCCGGTAATCCGCAAGGATTTTATTGTTGACCCCTATCAGGTATATGAGGCCCGCGCGATTGGCGCCGACTGTATTTTGCTGATCGCCGCCGCGCTGAGCGACGGCAAAATGGCAGAGCTGAACACCATCGCCCAGGCGCTGGGAATGGATGTGCTGATTGAAGTACACAACGCCGATGAACTGGCCAGAACCCTCCCTCTGGGCAATCGGTTGATAGGCATCAACAACCGCAACCTGCACAACTTCGATACCAGCCTGAGCACGACCTACGACCTGCTCGACAGCATCAGCGATCAGCATATTGTGGTGACCGAAAGCGGCATTCACCGTCGCGAAGACGTTGCTGCCATGCGCGAGCACGGGGTCAATGCGTTTCTGGTCGGCGAGGCGTTCATGCGAGCTGAGGAGCCGGGTGAGAAGCTGGCAGAAATGTTTGCCTGAAGGACGAGTCTGCTTGAAACCAGGTGAGGCGAGACGCCAGCTGCGAGGGTGAAGGCGCGCAAACCTCCCGCAGCGGCGTTAAAGTATAATATTTCAGCTTGTCACACTTGACATACTTCGGCTCAAGGACAAACTTTTTCTAGCGTCTAGCGTCTAGCGTCTAGCGTCTAGCGTCTAGCGTCTAGCGTCTAGCGTCTAGCGCGTCCCGTAGACCACCATAGTCTTACCCTTCACATTGACCAGCCCCTGTTCTTCCAGGGTCTTCAATACACGGCCCACCATTTCACGGGAGCAGCCGACGATGCGGCCGATTTCCTGGCGGGTAATCTTGATCTGCATACCGTCGGGGTGGGTCATTGCATCGGGTTGTTTGCACAGATCCAACAGGGTGTGGGCAACACGGCCGGTTACATCGAGAAACGCCAGGTCACCAACCTTGCGGGTGGTCAGGCGCAGGCGCTTGGCCATTTGCTTGCCCAGGGCAAGAAGAATATCGGGGTATTGGTCGCGCAGCTCGCGGAATTTGCTGTAGCTGATTTCTGCAATTTCGCACTCGGTTCGGCTTTTTACCCAGGCACTGCGCGTCGGCGGAATTGTCTCGTCAAATACGCCCATTTCGCCAAAAAAATCGCCCTTGTTAAGATAGGCGACAATCATCTCACGTCCGTCGTCGTCCTCGATAATAACGGTAACGGAACCCTCGATGATGTAATACAGCGCGTCACTGTCGTCGCCGGCATAAATCAAGGTGCTCTTTGACGGGTGACGTCGGCGATGGCAGTGGGCAAGGAAATCGTCGAGTTTTGGTATTTCTGGTTTTGGGGCTTGGAACACAGAATCGTCTCTCGATTAATTAACTGTTATGGGCGATATGCCGCTCTCGCAGCGGCCGCCCTAGTATGCCCCGCTTTACCGCCAATGGCGAGCCTGAGTGGGGACGCTGTGCTAAACTTGCGGCGTTTTTGTGAATCGCAGTGGGGTTGAAATGAAAGCTACAGTTAAATGGGTTGACGGCGCAATGTTCCTCGGCGAATCCGGGAGCGGCCACAGTGTCGTAATGGATGGGCCGGAAGATCACGGTGGCCGGAATATGGGCGTGCGCCCCATGGAAATGCTGTTGCTGGGCATGGGCGGTTGCGCCAGCTTTGATGTGATGAGCATGCTGCAGAAATCCCGTCAGCAGGTGCAGGACTGCCGCTGCGAGCTGGAGGCTGAGCGAGTTGACGCCGTGCCAGCGGTGTTTGAAAAGATTCACCTGCGTTTTGTGGTTAGCGGCAAAAAACTCAAGGAAGCTCATGTGAAACGCGCGGTGGAACTGTCCGCTGAAAAGTACTGCTCCGCCTCCATCATGATGGAAAAGGCGGGTGTTGCAATTACCCACAGCTATGACATTGTCGAAGTGGAGTGACATTGTGCAACGACCCAACGCTCACGGCGGCCTGCGCCACATTGCCCTGTTTGTAGAGAACTTTGACGACACGCTCAAATTCTATGTAGAGCTGCTGGGAATGGCGGTTGAGTGGCAGCCGGATGAGGATAACTACTACCTGTGTTCAGGCGCCGACAACCTGGCGTTGCACCGCTACAAAGGGGAGGCTCGGCCTCCCGCGGCGCAGCGTCTGGATCACATTGGTTTTATTCTGAAGACACCGGAAGATGTTGATGCCTGGCACGATTATTTGCTGGCACATCAGGTGCGCATTACGACTCAACCGAAAACCCATCGGGACGGCGCGCGCAGTTTTTACTGCTTTGATCCCGACGGCAATGTGGTGCAAATGATTTACCATCCGCCGATTGCCGGCAGGGTCTGAGCTGCTGTTCGACCCTACAGGTGGAAGGTGGTCTTGGTCATTACTCTGGAAAGCAGTGTCATGGCTCTTTTGACCGGCGGCGGAAAATCGACGCCCCCGGCCTCCAGTGCGTGTGTGGCGTGGGCGGCCTCGTCTTCCAGCATTTGACGCAGTATCGCCCGGGACTTTTCGTCCTCCTTCGGGAGGGTGTTCAGGTGCTCGCGCAAGTGCTCGCACACCTGTTCTTCCGTTGCTGCGACAAAACCCAGACTGACACGGTCGCTGATCGCCCCGGCGAGGGCGCCAATGGCGAAGGAGCCAGCGTAAAACAGCGGGTTCAGGCTGCTGGTATGGCTGCCGAGTTCAGCGAGGCGCTGCTCGCACCAGGCGAGGTGGTCGATCTCCTCGTCGGCGGCGGAGGTCATGCTGTCTTTGATGCGGGGGTTGTTGGTGGTCAAGGCCTGGCCTTGATAGAGGGCCTGTGCACAGACTTCGCCGGTGTGGTTGACACGCATCAGTCCCGCGGCAAGGCGGCGCTGATGGGCTGGGCTGTCGTCGCGGGCCAGGCCGCTTGCCGGGTTGGGGCGTTGGGCCGTGGCACTGCCGCGCACCAGGGTTTTCAGACCCCGGTCGGCGCCGATCAACAGTCGATCCAATGGGCTCATCACTCGGTTCATGTACGTTCCTCCAGGGAGCCATTGTACGATATTTGTTGCCGTCGCCCCACGGTTCAGTTTTCGTCCTGGCGTTTTCGGTAGCCGGTCCAGCGCTGGATCGACTCGGCGAGTTCCCACAGGCGTACCGGCTTTACCAGGTGAAGATCCATGCCAGCCTGTAAGTAGCGATCCCGCTGCTCGTCCAGGGCGTTAGCCGTCAGCCCGAAAATCGGTGTGCGCTCCCGTTCTTCCTCCTCCTCGAAGCGCCGGATTTCTCTGGTCGCTTCGACACCGTCCATCACCGGCATTTCAATGTCGAGAATGACAATGTCGAAGTCTCCGCGAATAAAGTTATTGACCGCCTGCTGCCCATTTTCCACATGTTTGACGGTAATGCCCAGGCCGCTGAGCATTCGCACCAGCACCAGGGCATTCGTCGGGTTGTCTTCGGCGACGAGGCAGTGCAACGAGGGCAGGCTAAGGGCATCGCTGCCATATTGATCCAGATGCCGGCCACGTTGGGTGGCGGCATAGTGGGACTCGCCCAACAGGGCGCTGCGCAGGGCGATATTGCCCAGGGGCTTGCTGAGTACCCTGCGAACACCGGCTCGTTGCAGCTGGTCGCGACTGTAATTGATGTTGGCGTGGGCAAGCAGCAGAATCACCGGGGGCTTGTCCTTGAACTCCTCGTGAATGCGCTGGGACAATTGCAGGCCATTGTCGGCAAAGCGATGGTCGATCAGTACAAAATCGACTTGAGCGCCGATGAGTTTCTGGTTGCGCATCAGCGCCAGCGCGGCCTGTTCGTTGTGGGCGCTAAAGGCGCTCATGCCCCAGGTGCTGCACTGCTTGCCAATGACATCGCAGAAGGTTTTGTTGTCGTCGACCAGCAGCAGGCGCTTGTCACGCAGCAGGGTGTTATCGGTGGGAGTGTGGCTGAGACCTTCGGGGCGACCGGTTTCCACGGTGATATGCAGAGTGTGAATATCGCCTGTGGCCCGAACCGAAACCTGTCCGCGCATTACCTGTACCAGCCGCGCAATAATGGCAAAGCGAGCGTTGACGGAATGCTGGCTGTCGTCGCGGCTGGTTTTTCCCAGCGCCTGCCGCTCCTCCCGGGTAAAGGGTTTGCCGCGATGGCTCAGGTCGATCTGAATATGCCCGGGTCTGGAGGATACCTGGGATATTTTCAGCAGAATATAGCCGTCGTCGCAGTGGTCAAAGGCGCTATTGAGGCCGTGCATCAGCAGCTGGCGTAGGCGGGAAGGGTCGCCAATAAGCTGGTCGCCCATCAATGGGTCGATATCGCAAATCAGCTCCAGGGCGCGCTCGGCGGCCATATTCCGAAATCCCGACAGGGCGTCGCTGACCAGTTCGGACAGGTTGAAAACCTGACTGGTCAGCTCGACATCGTTGTCGTTAAAACGCGCGGCCTGGCCTGATTCCTCCAACAGTTGAATCAACTCGTGGCAGGAACGCTGCAGGGTGCGCAGGTAGTCTTTTTGACTGGCGTTGAGCCGGGTTTCCTGCAGCAGCTCGGTGACCCCCAACATGGCGCTCATCGGCGTGCGAATATCGTGGGTGATCCGTGCAAGAATATCGCTTTTGGCGCGGTTGACCTCCCCCAGCACTGCAATGCGCTGTGCCTCGTCTGTTTGTCGTTGGCGGCGCGCCCGCGCCCTGGCAATCAGCAGGGCGGCGTGATTGACCGCGACCATTATGCCCACGGCAACGACACTCAGGTCGCGCACATAGGCGTCGGTGAGGGACAGCTGATGGCGGAGTTCGGCAATGCCGAACAGCGCGAAGGACAGGGCTATCACACACAAGTAATAAAAGACCGCGCGGGTGTAGGTGACGAAAAACTCGGCCGCGGCACTGCCGACCAGAATAATCCCGTTGACGGCGAGTACCAGGTGCGCGAGCTTGGCTGGCGAGCCACTGATAATAACCAGGGCAATGGTGCAGAAGTTAATGACAATGACGGCTTGCAGTGTGATCTGCCATGCGCGCGCGTTGGTGCGCGGATAAATCGGGAAGCGCAGCGCAAACAGCAACAGGCATATAGCGGCGGAGAGCCTGAGCAGCATGAGCAGAACCTGGTCCCAGGGGGGAGCGAGCCCTTGGGGTTCACCGATAAAATCGAAGGCGATAAATGAGTGAATCACCAGCAGACTGCAGAATACCGCGTGCCAGCCAAACAGAGTGTCGCGGTAGACCAGACCGCCTATGACACAGTAGCCGAGACAGAAGGTCAGTATGCCGATCAACAGGGCACCGAAAAACACCTGTCGATCACTTTCTCCCAGCAGTGTTGCGTCGTCGTACAGGTGAAGGGTGAGCTGGGCGCTGTGCTGGTGATCGATACTGATCAGGTATTCCCGGCTGGATGTCGGTGGCAGGTGAATTCGGTAGAGGGCGCGTTTGCGAATAAGCTGATCAGAGTCGAGGTGGGGCTGGTGGCCGGTGTCGTCATACACCGCGATATTGCTGATACTGGCCGGGCTGACCTCCAGCATTCGCAGTACCGCATCGTCGCCGGGGTTGGTCAGGCGGACGCGGAGCCAGTAGCGGCGGATGCTCTTTTTCAAGCGCAGGTCCGGGTTTTCTACCGGTCGAAAACGATGGCGCAACGTATCTGAGCGAACATCGTCGATTTGCCAGCTGGCAAATTCGTCCTCGAGAATATCGCTGTAGGGGGTGAGTAGCAGTTTGTTCTGGTGGTCGTTAAGGCGCAGCTCCGGGGCCGCGAACAGGGATTGGCAACACAGCAGTAGCCAAAGAGCGCCGCAGTAAAAAAAACGGCGGCGCACAGTGCGGGTGTTACTGCTGCTCGCGCGCGATCGCACGGTAGGCAATGTCGGTGCGGTAGAACGCTTCATCCCAGGTGATCTGCTCGACAAGTTTGTAGGCCCGTTGCTGGGCGTCGCTGACACTGTCGCCCATCGCCGTCGCGCACAGCACACGGCCGCCGCTGGTAAGCACCTTGCCGTCGCTCAGTGTTGTACCGGCGTGGAAAACCTTGCCATCGTCAGTCTCGGCGGGAATGCCGCTGATTTCGGCTCCCTTGGCGTAGCTGGCGGGGTAGCCCCCTGCTGCCATAACCACACCCACTGCCGGGCGCGGGTCCCAATTGGCTTCAACGGTCTGAAGTTCACCGCGCAGCGCCGCCTGACACAGAGCCACAATATCAGACTTCAGGCGCAGCATAATAGGCTGGGTTTCAGGATCGCCGAATCGACAGTTGTATTCGATCACCTTGGGCTGGCCTTCAGGGTTAATCATCAACCCCGCATAGAGAAAACCGACATAGCGATGGCCCTCGGCGGCCATGCCGCGCACGGTAGGCAGAATCACCTCGTCCATAATGCGTTGGTGTACTGTGGGAGTCACCACCGGCGCCGGGGAGTAGGCGCCCATGCCGCCGGTATTGGGGCCGGTGTCGCCGTCGCCAACCCGCTTGTGATCCTGACTGGTGGCCATCGGCAGAACGTTCTCGCCGTCCACCATGACGATAAAGCTGGCCTCCTCGCCTTCGAGGAACTCCTCGATAACGACCCGGCATCCGGCGTCGCCAAAGGCATTGCCCGACAGCATGTCACGCACGGCGTCTTCCGCTTGCTCCAGAGTCTCGGCGACAATCACGCCCTTGCCTGCCGCGAGGCCGTCGGCCTTGACCACGATGGGCGCGCCTTTTTCCCGCAGATAGGCCAGGGCCTCGTCGAGATCGGTAAAGTTGCCGTAGTCGGCAGTGGGAATGTTGTGCCGGGCGAGAAAGTCCTTGGTGAAGGCTTTGGAGCCTTCCAGCTGCGCGGCGCCTTTGCTGGGGCCGAAACAGGGTAGGCCACGGGCAGCAAAGAAGTCGACGACGCCATCGACCAGAGGGGCTTCGGGGCCGACGATGGTCAGGCCGACGTTGTTTTGTTCGGCGAAGGCTGCCAGAGCCTCGAAGTCGCCCACACCGATGGCGATATTCTCAATTTTATCGTCCAGCGCGGTACCGGCATTGCCGGGGGCAACATAGACCGTATTGACCTGTGCGGATTGGGAGGCTTTCCACGCCAGGGCGTGCTCGCGGCCGCCGTTTCCGATAATTAAAATATTCATGTTGTCGCTCTGTGCTTGACGGAAGATGGGAGGCGCCGCAGCGTCCCGTCGAAGATTGTTATACCGGGAGTCGGTTTTCGCCCTGTGCGGCGTCTACCGTCTCCCGTTCGGCCTCTCCCTTAGTGGCGGAAGTGGCGCATACCGGTAAATACCATGGCCATATTGGCCTCGTCCGCTGCGGCGATGACTTCCTCGTCGCGGATCGATCCACCGGGCTGGATAATACAGCTGATGCCCACAGAGGCGGCGTTATCAATACCGTCGCGGAAGGGGAAGAAGGCGTCTGAGGCCATGACTGCACCTTCGACCTGCAAACCGGCGTGTTCTGCCTTGATCGCAGCAATGCGGGCGGAGTTGATACGGCTCATTTGCCCTGCGCCCACACCGATGGTCTGGCGGTTTTTGGCGTAGACAATGGCGTTGGATTTGACGAATTTCGCCACTTTCCAGGCAAAGATCAGGTCGTGGATTTCAGCTTCTGTGGGTTGGCGCTTGCTGACCACTTTCAGGTCGCCTTCGCTAATCATTCCCAGGTCGCGATCCTGTACCAGCAGACCGCCATTGACGCGCTTGTAGTCAAATGCCGGCTGGGATTGCTGCCATTCGCCGCAGGCCAGCAGGCGGACGTTTTTCTTGGCCTCGACGACGGCGCGGGCCTCTGCGCTGACCGTGGGGGCAATAATGACTTCGACAAACTGGCGGTCACAAATGGCTTTGGCGGTGCTGGCGTCGAGTTCGCGGTTAAAGGCGATGATGCCGCCAAAGGCCGACTCGGGGTCAGTGGCAAAGGCCAGATCATAGGCTTCGCCAATGCCGTTCAAGGACACCGCAACACCGCAGGGGTTGGCGTGTTTGACGATGACACAGGCGGGTTTGGTAAAGCTCTTCACGCATTCCAGAGCGGCGTCGGTGTCGGCGATGTTGTTGTAGGACAGTTCCTTGCCCTGCAATTGGGTGGCGGTGGCAATGCTGGCTTCGCTGGGCGCGCGTTCAACGTAGAAGGCAGAGTCCTGATGGGGGTTCTCGCCGTAGCGCATTTCCTGGGCCTTGACGAACTGACTGTTGAAGGTGCGCGGGAATTTGTCACTGCCACCGGGAACCAGACGGCCAAAGTAGTTGGCAATGGCACCGTCGTAGGCCGCGGTATGCTCGTAGGCTTTGATCGCCAGATCAAAACGGGTGGCGTGTTCGGTGGCGCCATTGTTGTTGCGCAGTTCTTCCAGAATACGCGGGTAGTCGCCACTGTTGACGACGATGGTCACATCGCGGTGGTTCTTGGCGGCGGCGCGAACCATGGTGGGGCCGCCGATGTCGATGTTTTCGATGGCGTCTTCCAGGGTGCAGTCCGGGTTGGCAACAGTCGCTTCAAAGGGGTAGAGGTTTACCACCACCATGTCGATGGCGTCGATGCCGTGGTCCTGCATCACTGAGTCATCGGTGCCGCGACGGCCGAGAATGCCGCCGTGTACTTTCGGGTGCAGGGTTTTTACCCGGCCATCCATCATCTCGGGGAAGCCGGTGTAGTCGGCCACCTCAGTCACGGCGATGCCGTTTTCCTGCAGCAGGCGGAAGGTGCCGCCGGTGGACAGCAACTCAATGCCAAGGTCGGCGAGTTGGCTGGCAAAATCAACGATGCCGGATTTGTCGGAGACGCTGATCAGGGCGCGTTTAACGGGGCGTGACGTGTTGTCGGTGCTCATGCCGGGCGGTATTCCTTGCAGTGCGATGGGTGGGTGGAAAGTGTATCGAGTGTTTAAAGCAGGTCGTACTGCTTGAGTTTTTTGCGCAACGTGCCGCGGTTCAGTCCCAGCATCTGGGAGGCGCGGGTCTGGTTGTTGCGGGTGTACTTCATCACCTCTTCCAGCAGGGGCGCTTCGATTTCAGAAAGCACCATATTGTAAATGTCGCTGACGTCCTGGCCGTCGAGGTTGGAGAAATAGTTGTTCAGTGCGATGGCAACACTGTCGCGCAGTGTCTTTGCCTGACTGATTTCTTCAACGGGTGCGGCGCCGGCGTCGCTGCTGTTGTCGGTGGTGGCTGATGGGCTAAAGTTCATGCTGCTGCATCCTGTAAATTGTCACCGTGCTGTTCAAAGAAACCGTGTACAGCATCTAGTTGTGCGGTGGCATCCTCGAGGCGGTTAAACTGCGCTCGAAAGTCGCCGTTGGTGATGTCCTGCAGATACCAGGCGCAGTGTTTGCGCGCGATTCGCAGTCCCTGAAGTTCTCCGTAAAATCGGTGTAACGCTGATAAATGCGCCATCATCACATCGCGCCGCTCCTGTGCCGTCACCGCGGCGCAGGTGGTGCCAGCCAGGCGGGCGTTGATCTCTCGGAACAACCAGGGGCGCCCCTGGGCACCGCGCCCGATCATCACGCCATCGGCGCCGGTTTTCGCCAGTACCGCGACTGCCTTGTCGGCATTGTCGATATCGCCATTGGCGAATACCGGAATGGACACACTGTGTTTGATCTCGGCAATGGTGTCGTACTCGGCTTCGCCGTTGAAGCGGCACGCCCGGGTGCGTCCGTGAACTGCCAGCGAGGCGATGCCACAGTCCTCGGCGAGTCGGGCAATATCACGTCCATTGCGCTGTTCAGGTGACCAGCCGGTACGAATTTTAAGTGTGACCGGTACCGATACCGCGGCGACGACCTGTTGCAATATCTCGGCCACTAACTCGGGTTCGCGTAACAGGGCAGAACCGGCTGCACGCTTGCACACCTTCTTGGCGGGGCAGCCCATATTAATATCGATGATATCGGCGCCCATGGCTTCGCAGCGGGCGGCGGCGTCGGCCATCATCGCGGGGTCGGCCCCGGCGATCTGTACCGAGCGCAGCGCGTTATCGTCCTTGGCGAGCCGCAGGTGGCTTTTGCGGGTGTGCCACAGGTCACTGTTGCTTATCAGCATTTCCGATACGGTCAGCCCCGCGCCAAATTCCAGACACAGGCGTCGAAAGGGGAGGTCAGTAATGCCCGCCATAGGCGCCAATACAGCGCGGGCGGGGAGCTGGTGTGGACCAATCCGGATCATCGCCATGCCCCGTCGAAGGAGTAACCGTGGGAAAACAGGGCAGCTATGATACTCGTTCGTTTTTTATTTCGGTAGTCTTGCGCTCAGAAAATAACCAGTGTAGCGACTGGTGATTTACTGAGCAGCGAGGAGCTTCAGCTGATAATTTACCGCCTCTGCGCCGGGGTTGACGATTTCCAGTGCGATGTGGACAGGCTGTTGGCTGGCCAGCGACGACAGGGCATTGAGTTCACCGGCGAGATACTCCCGCGGGGAAAATATTCGGCTGGCGACCTCGGTGCCGTGAATATCGCTGAAACTCAGGTGCAGTGCCGGGAAGGGTGTTTTGTGTTCGGCCGGGTTCAGCAGGATGGCGTCGACGATAAGGGCGTGGTCGACCTCAGGGTGCTGGCGCACAAGCAGGTTGCGGCTGACCACTGAGGTTTGTCCTGTGGTGGGCGCAGGGGCGTTCTCACAGCGGACGGAAACCTGTTGGCAGAAATCGAGAATGCGGCTTTTCACTGTGCCGTCGAGCTGTGGGTGGTTGAGAATCCAGTCCCGCTGCCAGTAGGCGATTTGTGCTGCCAAAACCACTATGGCGCAGAGGTTGACGATAACCCAGGGCCAGCGGCGTCCATGAGGCCGCCGCTGGTGATATTCAAAACCGTGATTCAGCGTGCTGAGCCCGTTGAGTAAATCCTGATTGTCGCTATCGCCACCGTGGTTGTCGCGCAGCGGCGATGTTTCAGTTGTCACCGGGCTGTCGTCAATGGGTATGAAGCGGTTCAGTGCCAACGCAGGGCCGGTGTTTTGTCCGGGTGTGGCGGTGGGCGGTGGCTCAATCTCGTCGTTTGCGAAGGACGGTGGCGTATCCAGGTTCAATGCCCGCTGACGGTCTTCGCTCAGTTGCTGGGTGGCGTTGAAAACGTGCTGGCACACACCGCAGCGCAGAAAGCCGTCTGCGGCTTCCAGCTGGTGGTGCTGACAGCGAAAGCGGGTTTGGCATTCGGGGCAGGTGACGCTGTCAACAGTCATAGGTGTGTGGACTTCTTAGCTGGATGGCGTGTTATTCAAGTTACGTGATGTTCACGTATCAGGGGTTAATAATGGCTTTTTTTGTGGCGACTTGCCAGTTTCTGTTCACGCTGGACCATTGCGCACACCGCTGACTCTCAGCCATTCCTCGCGATTGTCAGACACCAGGCCATCAAACCAGGTCGCATAGTGCGCAATCAATGCTTCGCCCTGAGTGTCGAGAATACCGGAAAGGCAGATGGGGGCCGATGGGGCCAGGTACGAGGCCAGTCGCGGCGCGAGCTCCATTAATGGGCCGGCCAAAATATTGGCCAAAACCAGGTCGCCGCGCAGGTCGGCCGGCACGTCCTCAGGCAGGTAGCAGTCGATGCGCTCGCTGGCAATATGGTTGCGTTCGCCATTGTCGCGGGTCGCCTTCAGAGCCTGTGGGTCGGTATCGACAGCGACCAATTTCTCCGCGCCCAGCAGTAGGGCGGCAATGCCGAGAATGCCTGAGCCACAGCCGTAGTCGATAACGGTCAGTCCCTCCAGGGCTTGTCGGTCCAGCCAGTTAAGGCACAACCAGGTGGTGGGGTGGGTGCCGGTGCCAAAGGCCAGACCCGGATCGAGCAAAATATTCACCGCGCTGCTGTCGACCGGTTCGCGCCAGCTGGGACAAATCCACAGGCGTTCACCGCACTGCAGTGGGTGGTAGCTGTCCATCCACTCGCGAATCCAGTCGCGGTCTTCGAGTATTTCAATACGGTGGTTCGGCAGATCGCCCACAATTGCCTGCATGCCTGCCAGCACCGCAACCATATCGGTGTCGGCGGTAAACAGTCCTGTCACCCGGGTGTGGGCCCACACCGGTGTTTCGCCAATGGGTGGCTCAAACAGGGGCTGGTCGGCGTTGTCTTCCATAGTGACCGAGGCGGCGCCGCAGTCAAGCAGGGCGTCTTCCAGTGGTGCGGCGGTGTCGGGGGAGGCGTCGAGGCGAATCTGTAACCAGGTCATGGAACGTCCTGTGGGCTGTGAGTGATGGCGCAGGCGTAAAAAAGGGGCCGTAGGCCCCTTCGATATATGCTGATATTAAATCAGAGTTTCAGTTTCTTTTCGAGGTAGTGGATGCTGACACCGCCCTCTTTAAAGGCGCTGTCCCGCACCAGGTCCCGGTGCAATGGGGTGTTGGTGCGAATGCCGTCCACCACCAGCTCGTCAAGTGCGGTGCGCATACGCGCCAGCGCCGACTCGCGGTTGTCGCCCCAGGTAATCACCTTGGCCACCATGGAGTCATAGTGGGGGGGAACGGTGTAGCCGCTGTACAGATGGGAGTCGACCCGCACACCCAGGCCACCCGGCGCGTGGAAATGGGTGATTTTGCCGGGGCAGGGCATAAAGGTCTTGGGGTCTTCAGCGTTGATTCGGCACTCAAAGGCATGGCCCTTGATGACAATATCTTCCTGCTTGAGGCTCAGCGGCTCACCACCGGCGATTTTCAGCTGCTCCTTGATCAGGTCAACGCCGGTCACCATCTCGCTGACCGGGTGCTCCACCTGAATACGGGTGTTCATCTCGATAAAGAAGAACTGGCCGTTTTCGTAGAGAAACTCAAAGGTGCCCGCACCGCGATAGTTGATTTTCTTGCAGGCGGCGACACAGGAGGCCGCAACTTCGTCGCGAATATCGCTTGGAATACCCGGGGCCGGAGCCTCTTCCAGTACCTTCTGGTGACGGCGTTGCAGGGAGCAGTCGCGGTCGCCGAGGTGGATGGCATTGCCCTGACCGTCGGCCAGTACCTGAATTTCCACGTGACGGGGGTTTTCGAGGAATTTCTCGATATAAACGGTATCGTCGCCAAAGGCCGCCTTGGCCTCGGACTGGGTGACGTAGACCGCGTTGAGCAGGGCGGCTTCGCTGTGTACCACGCGCATGCCGCGTCCGCCACCGCCGGCAGCGGCCTTGATAATCACCGGATAGCCGATGCGCTTGGCCACGGCCAGGGTGTGCTCGTTATCGTCGGTGATCGGGCCATCAGAACCGGGCACCGTGGGTACGCCGGCTTCTTTCATGGCTTTAATGGCCGACACCTTGTCGCCCATCATACGAATAATGTCGGCGGTGGGGCCGATGAAGGTAAAACCGCTTTTTTCGACCTGTTCTGCAAAGGCCGCATTTTCCGCCAAAAAGCCATAGCCAGGATGAATGGCAACGGCGTCAGTCACCTCAGCGGCGCTGATAATGGCGGGAATGTTCAGATAGCTTGCCGGTGATGGCGCGGGGCCGATGCACACCGACTCGTCAGCGAGGCGAACATGCATCAGATCGCGGTCGGCGGCGGAGTGGATGGCAACGGTTTTAATGCCCATCTCTTTGCAGGCGCGAAGGATGCGCAGTGCAATTTCCCCGCGGTTGGCAATAACGACTTTTTTCAGCATTTCCTGGGGTATCCTCTGGATGCGTTTATCGTAGTAAACCTGGTATGGGGGTTTCTCAGACGATGGTGATCAGAGGTTGGTCGAATTCCACAGGCTGCGCGTCGTCGAGCAGAATGGCTTCCACGACACCGGATTTGTCCGCTTCGATCTGGTTCATCATCTTCATCGCTTCCACGATGCAAACGACATCACCTGCTTTAACGTGCTGGCCGACTTCTACAAAGGCGGGCGAGCTCGGTGAAGGTGAGCGATAGAAGGTGCCGACCATAGGCGACTTGATGACGTGGCCGTTAATCGCTGGCTCTGCAGGCGCTTCGGCGGCGGCAGCTGCGGCGGGCGCAGGTGCGGCGGGTGCTGGCGCCGGTGCAGGCTGGCTGTAGTACTGGGGCGCTGGCATATGCGCGGCACCGCTGTTGCGGCTGATACGCACAGACTCTTCGCCCTCTTTGATTTCCAGCTCGTCGATGTTCGACTCTTCGAGCAGTTCGATCAGTTTTTTAACTTTTCTAATGTCCATAGTCACTCTCTTGTTGTTAAGTCTGAGTAAGGTGAAAGTTGATTAATCCTGCACCCGGCTGAGTGCAGCCTGGAGGGCCAACAGGTAACCCTGTGGTCCGAGTCCGCAGATCACGCCTTGAGCAATGTCTGAAAAATAGGAGTGGTGACGGAAGGGCTCGCGGGTGTAGACATTGGACAGATGCACTTCGATAAAGGGAATGTCTACCCCGAGCAGGGCGTCACGCAGGGCCACGCTGCTGTGGGTAAAGGCAGCGGGGTTGAAAATAATGAAGTTGATCCCTTCGGGGCGGGCCAGATGTATGCGGTCGATCAGTTCGTATTCCGCATTGCTTTGCAGGCACTGCAGGTGGTGGCCGGCCTCGGAGGCGGCGGATTGCAGCTGCTGATTGATTTCTGTCAGCGTGGTGCTGCCGTAGACCTCGGGCTCACGGGTGCCAAGTAAGTTGAGATTGGGGCCGTGTAAAACGAGGATCGAAGCCATTAGTCACCAAGGGTCGAAAGGTTGTTGTGGCGATTGTGCCTCAATTGAAAAAACGAGTCCAACGAATCCGGGAAAATTTTTACGATAGCGGCAAGTTTCCCGCAAGATTGCAGACGTTGGCCGGTTTTTGTCGGTAAAGAGTGTTTTCGGTGAAAACACTTCGGGGCGCTTATTCCGCCTTGAGCAGCTGCCGGATCAGGCCCTTGCTCAGCACCTGCGGCAGCACTACGGGTGGCGCGGATATCGCGGCGGGATAATAGACATAAAGGGGGATGCCATTGCGCTGAAAGGTGGCGAGGAATTCGGTAATCGCCGGGTCATAGCGGGTCCAGTCGGCGATCATATAATGTACGTTGGCGTCGTCAAAGGCCTGGCGAATGTCATCGGTATTCAACACCAGTGACTCATTGGCGGCGCAGGTGATACACCAATCGGCGGTCACATCCAGGAAAACGGCCTGTCCAGCGGCGCGGCGTTGGTCTATTTCGCGGGCGTCGAAGCCGGAGGCAGTGATCTGGGTGGGTGTTTGGCGAAGTCCGCCGTGCAGCAACAGGGGAAGCATGGCAAGACTGATAGCAGCCAGCACTTTGCTGCGGGGGCCGATTGACCACAGCCACAGGGCAAAACCCAGTAGTAGCCAGGCACAGAGGGTCGCGGCCATCCCGTTGGCGCCGGTCTGGCGACCCACCACCCAGGCCAGCCACACCGCGGTAGCCAGCAGGGGAAAGGCCATCAGCTGGCGCAGTGTGACCATCCACTGGCCGGGTTTGGGCAGGGCGGCCAGTAAGCGTGGGAACAGGGTCAGCAGCAGCATGGGCGCGGCCATGCCGGCGCCGAGGCTGGCAAACACCAGTAGCGCGACCGCTGCGGGCTGGGCGGCGGCAAAACCCACCGCCGTGCCCATCAGCGGCGCGGTACAGGGGCTGGCGACAACGGTGGCCAGCACGCCGGTAAAAAAACTGCTGCGATAGCCCGAGCCCTGGGCGAGGTCGCTGCCGACATTCATCCAGCTGCCGCCGATTTCAAACATCCCCAACAGATTCAGCGACAGTACAAAAAACAGGCAGGCCAGTGCCGCAACAAAATAGGGCGACTGTAATTGAAAGCCCCAGCCGATGGCCTGCCCCGCGTTCTGGAGTAGAATCAGCGCCGCCGCGACGGCGATAAAGCTGAGTACGACGCCAATGCTGTAGGCGATGCCGTGGTTGATCGGCTGGCCGTGGGTGGAGTTGCTGAAACTCAATACTTTCAAACCGAGTACGGGGAAGACGCAGGGCATCAGGTTGAGAATGGCTCCTCCCAGAAAGGCAAAGGCCAGCATCAACAGCAGGCTGTCGCTGGCGCCACTAGCGGCGGGCAGGACAGTGCCAGCGTTGGCGAGCCCGGACTGGGCCTGATCCGCCGAAATTTCCGTGAATTCGCCATTGCTGCCCAGCTTGAAATACTGATCATAGGGGGGATAGCACAGGCCGGCGTCGGCGCAGCCCTGTGAGCGCAGCGACAGGGTCAGGCCGGGGCGAATATCGATATTGTCGATGGTTTGCACGGCCTGCTGGTAGTACACCTCGGTGAGGCCGAAGTAGGGGTCGTCCTTGATTTTGCCTTCGCTGTAACTGACCTCGGCAGCCTGGGCCTCGCCGTCGACGTGGGCGCTGAAGTCGAAACGGTCGCGGTAGAGGTAATAGGCGTCGGCAATGTCCCAGATAATGCGCAGGCTGTCAGCATCGACCTGCTCGACAGTGGGTCGATAGGCCTGCTCGACAGGGAGAAAGCGCGGCGCCTGTTCAAAGGTGGTGTTCGCCGACCGCTGAAAGGGATCCTGGGCCTGTGCATTGACAAATGAGAGGCAAAGAAAAAAGGCTAATAAAATCCGACTCATAAATAACTATCGCTACCAAGTGGCGTTATCATAGGGCCACGACGTGCGTGGAAGGTTACAGTATAAATGTCCGGCACAGCGGATAGTAGCGCGCACTGGCGCAGAACGGTTGCCATAGGCGCCATAGAAGGGGATTACGTGACACCATATCGACCAATAATTACTCTGATTGCCCTGCTGGTGACGCCGTGGGCGTCGGCACTGGAAATTGACGGTGCCTATGTGCGGGGCCTGCCGCCCACTCAGAAGAACACTGCGGCGTTTTTTACCGTCATCAATAATGGCGCGGCAGAAATTTGCCTGCGCGCGGGGAGCAGCGCAGCGGCCGAGCGGCTGGAAATTCATCGGCATCGCCACAACAATGGCATGATGTCGATGCAGCGGCAGGAGGAGTTGTGTGTTCCGCCGGGCGCGCGTGCTGAATTCGCACCTGGCGGAACCCATTTGATGTTATTGAATTTGCACCGGCCGCTGCGGCACGGCGACAAGGTTGAGCTGAGCCTGGATGTGGTCGGCATGGGTGAGCAGACTTTCACCGCGCCGGTCATCAGTGTGCTTAAACAGGCTGACGCACCAAAGACGCAATCGCACCATGGACACCATGGGCATGGAGGGGACAAATAATGCTAAAACAGAGACTGGCGGACAAAATGGCCGATGCCAGAGAAGCGGTGCAGGACTGGTCGGGTAATCGACGCCTTGCCAGGTTACTTGTCGCAGGAGTCGCCGCCTATCTGGTACTGATGTTGCTGCTGGGGTTTTATTGGAATATGACGCCGGATCACCCGGCGGCACAGTTTGACCGCGACAATGCAAAATCCCGTGTTGTGGGGTCGGCCACGACCTCTGCGCTGATCGATGTGACCGAAACTCTGCTCGATAAGCCCGGTGGCTTTCTCAGCAACGATATTTTCCCCCCCGGCGTGTTTATGGACAATATGCCATCCTGGGAGTACGGGGTGTTGATGCAGGTGCGGGACCTCAGCAGGGCCATGCGCGAAAGCTACAGCCGTTCACAGTCGCAATCCCAGGAAGATATTGACCTGTCCCGAGCCGAGCCGCGGTTTAATTTTTCCTCCAACAGCTGGGCCGTGCCTGCGTCGGAGTCGGAATACCGCCAGGGCATTCGCTTTGTCAAAGCCTACCGCAAACGCCTGAGCGATGTGAACGATCCCCAGGCCCAGTTCTATGCCCGTGCCGATAATCTGCGTTACTGGCTGGCGGTGGTGGAAAATCGTCTGGGCAGTCTGTCGCAGCGGCTGAGTTCGAGTGTGGGGCGGCCGCGGGTCAACACCGACCTGGCCAACGATCCCAACGCTCGTCAGTCGACGCCGTCGGCCTCAGAGCAGCGGGTGAAAACCCCGTGGACGAAAATCGACAATGTGTTTTTTGAGGCGCGGGGCACCGCCTGGGCACTGATCCACTTCCTCAAGGCCGCCGAGGTGGATTTTGCCGATGTTCTCGAAGACAAGAATGCCACGGTCAGCTTGCGGCAAATAATCCGTGAGCTGGAGGGAACCCAGCAAGCCCTTTTCAGCCCAATGGTGCTGAATGGCAGTGGCTTTGGCCCGCTGGCCAACCATTCATTGGTGATGGCGTCCTATATCTCCCGGGCCAATGCCGCCATTATTGATTTACGTGATCTGCTCTCGAAAGGATAAATCATGCACACCGCAAAACATGTGTTGAAAATTGTTGCTGCGCTCACCGTTGTTGGGCTCACCGCCTGTGCGCAGAGCCCGCAAAAGGTCACCCTGAAGCCGCAGCTGCCTCCGGCAACCGAAACCATTGCCAGTGGTCAGCCGCTGCATGTGCGGGTCAGTGATCGCCGTGCATCCAAGGTGCTGGGTAGCCGTGGCGGCACCTACCGCGACAGCTCGGTGATAAGCCTGGGCAACGATCTTTCCGACGCCGTTACGACGGCGCTGAAGACGAAAATGAAACAAATGGGCTTTGAGGTCGATAGCCTCAACCCCGACACTATCGACCTGCACGTGATATTTGAATCGTTGGTATACAACCATCCCGCTGAGGACGGTGTTGGCCACGATATGGATATGCGTGCGGCGGTGAAGGTCGAAGCCAGTAAAACCGGTAAACGCTACGAGGGCAATTATCGGGTCAAGCGCAAGGAGAAGTTCTTTAACGCGCCCAGCGAGCCACACAACGAAAAACTGGTGAATGAACTGGTGGTGGAAGTGCTGGAAAATATGCTGGCAGATGCCAAACTGCGGGCCTTTCTGCAGAGTAAGTAATACTCTCCGAGGCGCGGCGTTGCCCGCCCCGGAGAATTTCAGGCCTGTTACTTGCCTAGCACGGCTTGTCGAATAGCACTGTGGGCGGGGCCGGCAAGGCGCGGGCCGTACTGCGAAACCACCTCGGCGGAGGCCCTGCTGGCCAGCTTGCCCGCTTCGGCATAGCCATAGCCCGCACTCAGGGCATACAAAAACGCCCCGGCGAACATGTCCCCTGCACCATTGGTATCTACGGCGGTGACTTTGTGAGGGGCGATCTCGTGCAGCTGTTCGCCGTCGTAAACCAGCGCGCCCATTGCGCCGAGGGTGATGGCGAAGGTCTTGGCCACGGTTTTGATAGCGGTCACGGCGTCGTCCAGTGAATCGCTTTGCGCCCAGCCCTTGGCTTCGGCTTCATTGCAAAACACCAGATCGACACCGCCGCCGAGCATTTCCTGAAGACCGTCGCGGAAAAATTCCACCATGCCCGGATCGGCAAAGCTCAGTGCGGTTTTTACGCCGTTGGCTTCGGCAACTTGTCGGCCGCGAATGGCCGCCTCGCGACCAGTCGGTGAAGTCACCAAATAACCTTCCATGTAGTAATACATGGAGTCGGCCAATGCGGCCTCATTCAGCTCCACCATCGACAATTCAGCGCTGATCGCCAGGTTGGTGTTCATACTGCGCTCGGCGTCGGGGCTCACCAGCACCAGACATTTGCCGGTGACACCAGCGGCTTTTGGGCTGTCGAAATCGGAGTCGACGCCGGCGGCGCGTATATCGTTCAGAAAAAACCGGCCGTGCTCATCGTTGGCAACTTTGCAGGAATAATAGCTGCGCGCGCCGAAATAGGCGGCGGCGACTACCGAGTTGCAGCCCGAGCCGCCACTGGCCTGTTTGGAGTGAACCAAATGACCTTTGAGTTGATCCAAGAGTTGCTGCTGGCGGTCCTCATCGACCAGCGTCATAAGTCCTTTTTCGACACCCATTGCCTCCAGTTCAGCATCCTGAACCTGGATTTCAGTATCGACCAGGGCCGCGCCGATGCCGTAAACGTGATATTTTTTCATTAGAATCGCCAATAACTTGCAGTAAGATGCGGGCTATTATCCCCGCCCGGCTCCGATTTGCAATTCGACGAGAGAGTTTCATGCCCAAGAAAAAAGCCGTCTTCTTCCCTTTTCGGCGTCCAGCGAGTTGGCCCATGCTTTTTTTCAAGCTGGCATTGGCGGGCATGGTGCCGCTGATGGTGTTTTTTGCCTACTGCGATGCCCAGGTCAGGGGGGCCTTCGATCCCCAGCGCTACGACCAGCCCGCCAAGGTCTATGCGCGCCCTCTGGTGCTTGCCAGCGGCGCGATATTGACCGCCTACGAGTTGGAGGATGAGCTGCGCCGTCTCGGCTATCGCAAAATGGGGATGGCCGGTGAGCCGGGCAGCTACCGCCGCGAGGGGGATGTTTTTACCATCCATCTGCGCCCGTTTTTCTTTGCAGACGGTTTTCGTGAGGCGCGCAAAATAACCGTTGAAATGGCACCCACCACTGTTGCTGTGGTGCGCGATGAGCTGGGTCGCCGTATTGTGGAAGAGCAGCTGGACCCAACGGTTATCGGCGGCGTCTACCCGGATCGTCACGAAGATCGATTGATGCTGTCGTTGGCAGAGACTCCACGTATGCTTATCGACACACTGGTGCAGGTCGAAGACCGTTATTTTTACGAGCACAATGGTATATCCCTGCGCAGTATTGCGCGGGCGCTGATCGTGAATATCAAAGCCGGTCGCACGGTGCAGGGTGGCAGCACCCTTACCCAGCAGTTGGTGAAAAATACCCTGCTAACTAACGAGCGCAGCTTCTCGCGAAAATTCAAAGAAGCCGCAATGGCGTTGCTGACTGAGCTGCACTACGACAAGGAGCGCATTCTCGAAGCCTATATCAACGAAGTCTATCTGGGGCAGGAGGGCAACCGCGCCATTCACGGCTTCGGGCTGGCGGCGCGCCACTATTTCAACCGACCCCTTGAAGAACTCGATCTGGCGCAAATTTCCATGTTGGTGGGCATGGTTAAAGGGCCGTCTTACTACGACCCATGGCGACGTCCCGAGCGCGCTACCGCCCGGCGTAATACCGTGCTGAATGAATTGCTGGAAGAAGGGCTGCTGACCCAATCCCAATATGACGCCTGGCGCAAGGAGCCACTGTCGCTGGCGAAAAGCTCGGCCCTGGCGGGGGTTTATCCCGCCTACGTCGATCTGGTGCGTCGTCAGCTCAGTCGCGACTACGCTCGGCAGGATTTACAAAAAAAGGGCCTGCGTATTTTCACGCCCTTTGACCCGCTGCTGCAGCGACGGGCAGAAATGGCCACCGCCAAGGCCCTCAAACAACTGGATGAGCGAGCCAAGGACCTCGAAGTGGCAATGGTGGTCACCGCGGTGGGCAGTGGCGATGTGGTGGCCGTTATTGGTGGTCGGCAACCGCGCTATGCCGGCTTTAACCGGGCACTGGACGCGCTGCGGCCAATCGGTTCACTGGCCAAGCCAGCGGTGTATTTAACCGCATTGAATGAGCCGCAGAACTACACCTTGATTACCCCGCTGCGCGACGCCAAATTCAGTGTGCCCAACGCTGACGGCAGCCTGTGGCGGCCGGAAAACTACGACAAGAAGGAGCACGGATTGGTGCCTTTGCACACGGCGCTGTCGCGCTCCTACAATCTGGCTTCGGCTAATTTGGGGCTGGATGTTGGCCTGCACAAGGTAATGGAGATGTTCAAGCGGCTGGGAATTCATCGGCCCTTGCTTGAGGTGCCGTCCATGTTGCTGGGTGCTGCCGAGTTGGCACCAATAGAGGTGGCGGTGATGTATCAGACCATCGCGGCTGATGGTCGCTATACTCCGCTGCGCACGATCTACGCTATTTCCGACAGTAAGGGGCAGTTGTTGGCCCGCTATCCGCAACAGCCCAGACAGGTGATTGATAAGGCGCCGGTACACCTGCTGCAGTATGCGATGCTCGAAACCGTCCGGGAGGGCACCGGTAAGAGTGTCTACAATGTGCTGCCCAAGGACTATCGGGTGGCGGGTAAAACCGGCACCAGCAACGACACCCGTGACAGTTGGTTTGCCGGGTTTGCCGGGGATTATCTCGCGGTGGTGTGGATGGGGCGCGATAACAATTCGTCCACGGGCTTGACCGGTGCCAGTGGCGCGCTCAGGGTGTGGCGGCAATTTATGGCCGAGGCCAGTACCGAACAAATGCCCTTTGCCCAGGAGGACCGCATCGAATACCACTGGGTGGATGGGGTGACCGGTTTGCGTACCCAGTCCTGGTGTGAGAACGCCCGCTATATTCCGTTTATCAAAGGCAGTGCTCCCGAAGGTTCCGGTGGCTGTGCACCCGACGGCGAGAAAATGTGGGAGTGGTTCAAGGGCGTGTTTGATTAAACCGAGGGGCTGGCTTCCTTGTAACGGTGACCCTCGGTTTTTACGCATAGCACAGGGGTTGTTGGGGTAATACCATAAGTTCAATTCAACGGACTTTTGGTCAGTTATTCCTGCGGCGCATTCACGGATGCCTGGCGTTGCCCCATTTATCCCAATGGCGGATTGCCCGGTATGCGCTTTGATTACTTCCCCCACTTTCAGCCGATTGTCGATGTCTACTCAATGTCTATTGCCGGCTATGAAGCCCTCGCCCGTACCTACGACGGCAGCGGCAAAGTGATGTCGCTGGGCGCGGCTTTTGCCGACCCGAATTTTGATCGCGAGGAACTTCTGCAAATAGACCGCTGCGTGCGTTCGCGGGCGCTCGCCCAACTGGCGGCGTCTCAGCAGGATGTATTTCTGTCGTTGAACGTACTTCCCGAATGGATGCGGCAGGTGACGGTAAACGCAGATGTGCCGACCATCGCTATGGCCAGGGATTACGGTGTGCCGGGGAATCGCGTATTGATCGAGTTTGTCGAGTCGGCGGGTGATCTGGAAAATATGCGCTATTTGCTGAGCCGTTACCGGGAAAAAGGTATGCGCATTGCGGTGGATGATTTTGGTGCCGGGGCCTCCAACATGGATCGGGTGATCTCGTTGGAGCCCGATATTATTAAGTTGGATATGGCGCTGTTCAAGCAGGCGATGCAGGGTGGCGTGAGCGAGCAGGTGGTGCAGAGTGTCGGCTTTCTGGCCCAGCGCACCGGCAGCGAGTTGTTGTGCGAAGGCGTGGAGACTGAGCAGGAATTCTTTTTTGCTCTGGATTGTGGCGCGCGTTATATCCAGGGATATTTTTTCTGGCCCGCCCAGTCAGGCTTTCTGGCGACGGACGCCCCGCGCAAGCGCCTGGAACCCCTGTTGGCGCGCTACGCCGAGCGGCGGGTGGCGGTCAAAGAAGCCCAGTTACTGGACTACTACCAGGTCGAGCGCTACTTCAATGACGCCTGCGCCAGGGTTGGCGCGACAACGGTTCCGGTAGAGTCTCTCGCGTTGCCGCCTCGGTCGTTGCAGCGCTTGTACCTGTGTGATAACAGTGGCATACAGCTGTCCCCCAACTATGAGTTTCGCCACGGTGACGAGGCTGGGCAGTGGCAGGAGGATGTCAGCAACTGCGGCATGAACTGGTCCATGCGCCCGTATTTTCACGAAGTACTGGCCAGTGCCAGTCTTGACCAGCCACAGCGAGTGATGTCCTCGCCCTATCGCGATATGCGCGGCGGCGCCCTGTGTCGCACCCTTGCTCGAATGCTGCCGGGAGGTCGTATACTGTTGGCTGACGTCAATTGTAGCGATGAAGAGGGCGGTAGTATTGATGCGATCAAAACCTGGCCAGAGCAGGCCCGGCCCTAAGCTATTTACCTATGGCAGTCTGATGTATGCGGATATATTTACCGCAGTGAGCGGCGAACACTGCCCGGCGAGAACAGCGCGATTGGCCGGTTTTCGTCGCTGCCGGGTGAAAGGGCAGGCGTACCCGGGGATTCGACCCGACGCGCAGGGAGAGGTGGCCGGCGTGCTCTACGAGGGGGTCAGTGACACTGCAATGACCCGTCTCGACGAGTTTGAGGGGGCGGAATACCTCCGTGAGCGGCTTGCGGTCGTCGGTGAGGACGGCGTCGTCACCGAGGCTGAATGCTACGTCTTCCGACCCGAGTGTTATTCCCGATTATTGCCCGACGACTGGGACGTGCAGGAATTTGAGCAGGTCGGCAAGGCCCGGTTTATCCGCACGTTTTTCGCGAATTGGCAGTCTCGCCAATAACGCGCTGTCAGCGTCAGCTAATGTTGGCGGTATAGCCTCCCGCTTCACTGGGCACCAGTTGCAGAAATTGATTAATGCAGGCTGGCACTTCCTCGCGACGATGGCTGACGAACAGAATGCGGGTCTGTCCCTGGCGAGCGATTTGATCCACGGCGCCGAGCAGGCGTGCCTTTTGTTGCTCGTCCAGGCCAATGCAGGGTTCGTCGAGAATCAGTACTCGGGGCGATTTCACCATGGCACGGGCCAACAACACCATACGTTGCTGGCCGAATGACAGCCGGTCGAAACGCTGTTCGCGCAGGGGCAGCAGCTCCAGCGCGTTGAGCCAGTCCAACAGATTTTGCCTTTGGCCTTCGCTGTAGTCCTGATACAAGCCCACCGAGTCGAACAGGCCGGAAGCAATAACGTCGATGACCTTGGTGCGCTTGAGGTTGCTCAGCTGCATGGCGGTATTGAGCAAACCAAAGCGCGATTTGACTTCCCAGATACTCTCGCCACTTCCTCGCCGCTGGCCAAACAGCACTACATGCTGGCCGTAGGCCTTGTCGTTTTCACCGCAGAGCAGGCCGAGCAGGGTCGATTTGCCGGAACCGTTGGGGCCGCTGATGCAGCAGTGCTGGTTGGGCATCAGGGTCCAGTTGATATTGCTCAGCACCTGTTTTCCGCGGAAGTTCACGCTCACCTCGCGCAACTCGATCAGCGCCTGATCCGCTGGCCATTCGGGGGCGTCGGCAATGGGCAGGGTGTTGCTGAAGTGGGCCTGGGGGGCGAATCGTTGGCGGGCCTCGGCGGCGGTGCAGCGTGTGGTAATGCGACCGGCGTCCATTATTTGCACTTCGTCTACGCCCTCGGGAATATCGCTGGCGCTTTTGGTTAAAAGCAGCACCGGTGTGGGCGAGGCCATCAGTTCGTCGAGCAGGGCGCGCATTTCGCGCTGGGCATCGATATCCAGCCCCTCAAGGGGATTGTCGATAATCAGTGCGGCAGGACGAGCGAGGAGGGCGCGGGCGAGCAAGGTCTTGCGGCTCTCGCCGGTGGAGATAAAGCGAATACCCTGGTCGAGAATATGGTCGATGCCCAGGCGTTGGCACAGCTGTTCAAATTCTTGGTCAGCAGGGCGGCCCTGCAACACCGCATCGCGCACCCGGGTACCGACATCGAAGGCGTCGTCGCGGGTTTCGCTGTCGTCGAAACGGCGGTCGTGCTCCATCAGCTCCCGGTGCTTGTCAAAGGAAATATGGGCAAAGTCGTTAGGGGATAGCGTATCGCCATAGTGCAGATCACCGCGACTGGGGCGCACCTCATCGGTAATCAGTTTGGCCAGACTGGTTTTGCCGCAGCCATTGCTGCCGAGAATGGCGATATGACGCCCGGCGGGCCAGTGCCAGCTGAAGTTATCGAGAATCGGGTCGAGCTGGTAGGCGAAACGAATACGCTCTATGGCGACAATGGCATCGGGGGTGGCGCGGTCTGCGTGCATAGTACGGGGTGGTCCGGGGTACAAATGGGCCGGCGACTATAGCACAGCCCGAGGGGAGACTCAGCCCGCCTGTGTCGGAGTTCAGCAGGAGGGCGCGCGGCCGGGGCTGAGGTCATAGAAGTCGATAATCTCCTGCCAGGCACTGTCGGCGTTATCCACCACTTTGATCATATTGACGTCCTCGGGGCTGATCACTCCCTCGTCGCGCAAAAATTCCAGATTGATGGCCTTGCCCCAGAATTCGTGGCCAACCAGCAAAACCGGTACTCGGCGGGATTTTCCGGTCTGGATCAAGGTCAGAGCTTCAAATAGCTCGTCGAAAGTGCCGAAACCGCCGGGGAAGACCACAACCGCCTTGGCCCGCAGCATAAAGTGCATTTTGCGTATGCCGAAGTAGTGAAAGCGGAAGCAGAATTCCGGACTGATGTAAGGATTGGGGGCCTGCTCGTGGGGCAGCACGATATTCAGCCCGATCGACGGGCCACCGGCATCCTGGGCGCCCCGGTTTGCCGCCTCCATAATGCCAGGGCCACCGCCGGTGACCACATAGATTTGCTCGGGTTTGGCGCAGTTCATCGAGTGCTCGGTGACCAGCTGCCCAAGGCGCCGGGCCTGATCGTAGTAATGGCTGTTGCGCTCGTCGCGCTTGGCGCGGCGAATCACTGCGGGGTCGCCGGAGGCCTCGGCGGCGGCGCTGGCGGCCTTGGCCTGATCCGGTGACAGATAGCGGGCACTGCCGAAGATGGCGATGGTGGCGTCAACACCGTGCTCCTTGAGTGTCATTTCCGGTTTTTGCAGCTCGAGATGAAAGCGCAGGCCCCGCAGTTCTTCCCGCAGCAGGAAGTCCTGGTCATTAAAGGCCAGTCGGTATGCCGGTGGGTACTCGGTTTCACGGGGACTGGCTTCCTCACGTGCGGAGGGGAAATTGGCATCATGCAAACGGTGTTTTTCGGTCATAGGGCGTTTACCTCTCAGGGCGAGTGCATTCGAAGGATGCGTCTACACTACTAACATAGCAGGTGTTGTTGATGTGGCGTGGGTGTTTTGATTGGCGGTGGCTATATTGGATGGCGCTCATCTTAATTGCCGGGGTTTGCGTATCGACATTATCTCCATAGCCAAAGCGGGCGGGACATATGACAAGTGCGGTAAAAAACATAGTGGCGTGCCTGGTGGTGTTGGCGGTGGCCGCAGTATTGGCGTTGGCGGTGGGCCACGGCGGTTTGGAAACGCCGCTGCTGATGTTCATGGCGGTGGCCTTTGGCTTGCAAGTGGCCGCCTTCGTGCCCTCCTACGCGGCTAAAACAGAGGGTTACTACGATCTCACGGGCAGTATCAGCTATATCTCGGTGGTGGTGTTCGCATTGCTCTGGGTAGGGCGCTTCGATGTGCGTTCGCTGCTGGTGGCGGCGATGGTTGGGCTGTGGGCGCTACGTCTGGGCAGTTTTTTGTTTTTGCGCATTCGCCGGGCGGGCAGTGACAGTCGCTTCGATGAGATCAAGCTGGATGGCTGGCGTTTTTTGATGGTTTGGTTGCTGCAAGGCCTGTGGATATCCGTGACCCTGCTACCGGTGTTTATGGTGATGTTGCTCCCTGCAGAGCCCTTGTCATGGTGGGCGGCAGCCGGGGTATTGATTTGGCAGGCCGGTTTTTTGCTGGAGATTGTCGCCGACGAGCAGAAACGCCAGTTCCGTAAGGATAACGACAGTGGATCATTTATCACCAGAGGTGTCTGGGCCTGGAGTCGCCACCCCAATTATTGCGGAGAAATCGTACTGTGGTTCGGTATGTCTCTGATTGCTGTGCCGCTGTTGCACGGCTGGCACTGGCTGGCGCTGGTGTCGCCGCTGTTTGTTCTCGTGCTGCTGACGAAGATCAGCGGGGTGAACCTGCTGGAGGCTGCGGCGGAACGACGCTGGGGGGATAACCCAGCCTATCGCGACTATGTGCGGCGAACCCCGGTGCTGTGGCCGCGCCCACCGCGGTACTAAAACAGCGGGCAGGTAATTTCGTCAACCGAAGCGAAGGGCTTCACGGCGATAGAAGACTCTGTGCATAATGGGCTGGTTGTTATCTCCTCGCCAGGGATCTGGATAGACTGGGAACAGGGCGGGGAGCTATTGCTGGAAGCCCCGATGACCGAACCCCTTCTCGTCGCGATCGCATTTATTGGCGGACTTCTGTTCCGCCGCATGGATATGCCCCCCCTGCTGGGTTTTTTGCTGGCGGGCTTTCTGGCCGGCGCGCTGGAAATCGGTGACCGCAAGGTGATCGACGCGATGGCGGACTTCGGCGTGGTACTGCTGCTGTTTACCATTGGTCTGAAGCTGAAGATAAGGGAGTTGCTGGCCCCGCAGATCTGGGGAACGGCGAGCCTGCACTGCCTGATTGTGGTGCCGCTCACCGCTGTGGTACTGATGGCTTTGCCGCTGCTGATGCCCAACTTCGGGGCCATCGAACGCAATACCGCCCTGACCCTGGGCTTCGCCCTGTCCTTCTCCAGCACTGTCTTCGCCGTCAAAATATTTGAACAGCGGGGTGAAGGTGCCGCTCTGCACGCCAATATCGCCATTGGTATTCTGATTGTCCAGGATTTAATGGCGGTGGCCTACCTGCTGATATCCTCGGGTCATCTGCCCAGTGTGTGGGCTCTGGGCTTGCTGGCGCTGCCTTTGCTGCGTCCGCTATTGGTGGCGATGCTGCGCCAGGCGGGTCACGGAGAACTGCTGGTATTATTCGGCTTGACCATGGCGTTGGCGGGCGCGTGGCTGTTTGAAACCGTGCATCTCAAGGCGGGGTTGGGCGCACTGGTGTTTGGCGTGTTGTTGGCGAACACCGGCAAAAGCGTGGAGCTATACAAAAGCCTGGTCACACTGAAAGATATTTTTCTGACAGCGTTTTTCCTGAGTATTGGCTACTACGGCCTGCCCAGCGCAGATTCACTGCTGGTTGCCGCCCTGCTTGCCGGGCTGATTGTGTTGCGACCGCTGATTTATTTCTACCTGCTGATTCTTTTTCGCCTGCGAGCGCGCACCAGTGTCCTCGCGGCGCTGTCGCTGAGTAACTACAGCGAGTTCGGCCTGATTGTTGCTGCGTTAGCGGTACAATCGGGCAGGCTGGAGGCCGAGTGGCTCACCACGCTGGCGGCGGCGATGGCCTTATCGCTCTTTGTTTCCGCGCCATTAAATCGCGTTGCCCATACCTTCTACAGCCGTTACACCGCTCGCCTGCAGGCCCGTGAACGGCGCCAGCTGCTGACCGTGGAGCGTCCGGTGGATCTCGGTAACGCGGATATTTTGATTCTGGGTATGGGGCGTATTGGCAGCGGTGCCTATGCCTATCTGAATCAGCGCTATCCCGACCGGGTAATGGGCGTCGAGGAAAATATCAGCAAGGCCGCCGACCTCAGGGACAGCGGTATTCGCTGTCAGCTGGGCGATGGCAGTGATCGTGATTTTCTTGAGCGGGCCCACCTGGAGCAGCGGCGGTTGGTTCTGGTGTGTTTGAGTAATCACAGCGAAAATATTCAGGTGGTAAAGTTACTGCGTTCCCTGTCGTTTTCGGGCAAGGTAGCCGCCGTCGCCCGCTTTGAGGATCAACGTCGCGAGCTGGTAGAGTTAGGCTGTATTGCCTTTAACCTATATGCCGAGGCCGGTCACGGTTTCGCCGAACGCGTATTGGATGAGTTGGGGGCAGACCCCGTGTAATCCCGAAAAATTGGCATGGAGCCCATCAGTGACCAGCGATAACACCAAACCCTGGCTGCGCGCCGAAATTGCGCAGTGGCTGCGGGAGGGCATCATCAGCGATGAGCAGGCACAACGGCTGCTTGAGCGTTACCCAAGCACACCGGAACCCGTGGAATATGGCGGTGGCAAGGGGGTGTTTGCCAGTCTCGGCGTGCTGGTATTTGGCATGGGGGTCATGCTGTTATTCGCCTATAACTGGGCCGAGATGCACCGCTACGCCAAACTGGGGTCGATTTTTTTCGGTGTGGCGCTCAGCCATGGTCTTGCCGCGCTGATTAAAGATCCGCGGGTATCCTCCAGCCTGCATCTATTGGGCACGATGCTATTCGGTGCCGGTATTTGGCTGATCGCTCAGGTCTACCACTTTTCTGCCCACTATCCCGACGGCTTCCTGTTGTGGGCCATGGCTGCCTTACTGATGGCCTGGGTGCTGCCGTCGCTATCGCAATGCCTGCTGGGCTGCGCCCTGCTTACCCTGTGGAGCGCCGTTGAGGTGCTGGAATTCAATGTGTTGCATTTTTGGGCCCTGGCGGTGCTGCTATTGCTGCAGTTGCCGTGGGCGTATTGGCAGCGCTCGCCGTTGGCCTTGACGGTAGTGTTGATGTTGCTGGCACTGGCCTTGCTGGTGAATAGCTGGCACCTGCAGGAGGGGGCCGCGCTGCTGCATGCCTGTTTGCTGGCGGCGATGTATCTCTGTGCCGAGCACTTTTCTCCGCGGATGTCGTGGTCGGGGTGTGGGTCGGTGTTTCGTCGGGTTGGTCTGCCCCTGTGGTTGGCTCTGATGCTGATATTCAGTTTTGCCGATGCGGCGAATATTGTGGTTCAGCTCGACGGCCAGACTGGCGCCGCAGCGCCGTTAACCTGGTCGATGCTGTTTGTTTTGGGCGCGGCCTGGTTGTGGGTGCTTCTGGATAAATCCCTGCGTCCGCGCAGCCCGATACAGATTGCCGAGTGTGCACTGTTGCTGTTGCCCCTTTTGGTGCTCGCGGCGATCAGTGGTGGTGTTCACAAGGTGGGTATGATAATGACGGCGGCTAACCTCTCGGTGTTGGCTTATGGCGTGTTGTTTATAGTGCGTGGCACCTCCAGCCTGGACCGTCGTCAGCTTGTACTGGGTTGTGGTTTGATCGTGCTACTGGTGGGGCTGCGCTTTACCGACCTGTTTGAAAGTCTGTTGGCACGGGCGGGGGTATTCCTGCTGCTCGGTGTACTGCTGTTTCTGGCCGGGTTGCGATATTCGCGGCAGAAACAGCGTCGACTGCAGGAGCAACGTCATGTCTAGGTTGCGCGCCATCCTGTTATTGCTGGCTATTGCCGCTCAACTCGGAACATTGGCTTATATGGTCGCCGACAAGGAGGCAATTATTCGCCACGGCCATACTGTTTATCTGCGCACCCTGCCGCTGGATCCCAGAGATCCGATGCGCGGTGACTATGTGCGTTTGGCTTATAGCCTGAATCAGTTGTATCCGAGCCGACTGCCGGGGCTGCAGGGGTTGGTGCCAGCGCGCCGGGGCGAGGTGGTCTATGCGTTATTGCGGCCGGTCGGGGACGGCGTCTACGAGCTTGATGGTATAGCCGACAGGGCGCCAGAGAGCGGTGTGTTTTTGCGCGGCAGGGTGCAGGCAGAAGCCGTCGCCGGCGAGGCGCTGCGGGTGAACTATGGCATCGAACAACTATTTGTCGAGCAGGGGCAGGGCATCGACATAGAGCAACGCCAGCGGGGCGAGGCCGGTTTTCGCCGCAGTATGGAAGTTGCCCTGGCGGTGGATGAGCAAGGCCGCGCGATTGTGACGGGGTATCGCTGGGCACCGTTGGCGATCTCGGTAAGTCCGGCTCCTGAGATTGACGGCGCGGCGGCGACCCCTCGGCTTCTGGTTCAGCTCAAAAATCTGGCGGATTATCCGCTGGCTGTTGTCGATAATGCCGAGCACTGCGGTGTTGTGCTGACTGTGGTAAATCGGCTGGCGTCGTCGGCCGCAGCGCCCTGTGGACGATACCTGGTCAGTCGCGAGGACATTATTGAACTGGCTCCAGGGGCGGTGCACCGCTTTACCATTGATCTCGCCCACCGGCGATGGTTTGTCGACGGCGGTGATGGTTTGCAGGATGTGCGAGAGTTCGCCCCGGTGTCGTCGCTGCGTCTGGTTTATCGTTCGCCGGCAGCATTGCAGGAGGCCTCTGCAGAAATTAATCTTTGGCGCGGCGAGCTGCACAGCGCCCCATTCAGCCTGCGTGGTTTTGAATAACCACCGCCATTTCGCCTTCCGGTGTTTGCGACAGTGCTGTTGAAGATTCGTATGCAGCAGGCATAAAAAAAGCGCTGCTCCTTAGGGGAGCAGCGCCTGTATTCGTGGTGGCTTGCTTCAGGCGAGCTGGGTTCGCAGAGTCTCCAGTCGCTGAATCTGCATCTTCATGGCATATTCCAGTTCCTGGAAGCGGCTGCGCAGAGTTGCATGCTCCCAGGCGTCGGCCAGATTTTGTTGCAGGCACTCTGTCTGCTCGGCAATGGATTGGCGTTTGGCGTCCATCCACTCCTGGCCCACGGCGTTCCAGTCCTGCAAGGTCTTGCGGAACTGCAGGTATTCCTTTTCCAGAAATTCGCTGAGATGCAGGGCGTTTGCACCCTTGTATTCCAACAGGCGCTGTTCGGCGCGTTTGAATTTCATCGTCAGCACAGCGCGCTGGATTTTAAAGTCGGGTACTTTTTTCAAGTCCCAGGTCAAGCCTATCCAGGAAGCGGTTTTAATTAACCACTTGGTGGGGTCGTAGTGCCACCAGCGAATACCGTTGCGATAGTCATTCTGAAAAATATGGTGATAGTTGTGATAGCCCTCACCGTAAGTCAACAGGGCGAGAAAGTCGTTGTCGCGGGCGGTGTTTTCGTCGGTGTAGGGGCGGCGTCCCCAGAAATGCGCCAGTGAATTGATAAAAAAGGTGCTGTGGTGGCTGACGACCAGACGCAGCACGCCCGCCAGCAGCAGGTGCTCAACGATATTGCCGGTAATGACGCCCAGTGCCAGCGCGGGCAGAACGTTCATGATAATCACCAGCGCCAGATAGTTACGGTGCTGCCACATCACGATTTTATCCCGCTGCAAGTCCGGTGCATTGGAAAAATCCTCGGCGCTGGCAGGGTAGTCGCGCAGCATCCAGCCGATGTGAGAGAACCACAGGCCGCGTTTTGCTGAATAGGGGTCGTGGTCGATATCGTCTACATGGCGGTGGTGGCGACGGTGGCCGCTCGCCCAGACAAGGATGCTGTTTTGCGTGGCGGCGGCGCCGAACAGGGCAAACAGAAGACGCAGGCTCCAGTGGGCCTTGTAGGCATTGTGGGCCCACAGCCGGTGATAGCCGGCGGTAATCGACATGCCGTTGGCACCGAGCACCAGTACAAAGCCGATCCAGCCCGCCAGGGTGAAGCCTTCCAGTATGCCGTAGAGGGGGACGCCGATCAGTGCGATCAGAAACGTCGATGCGAACAGAATTGTCTGCATCATCAGCAGGGGCGGTTTGGATTGTGACTGCATGTCGGGGGTATTGTCTTTATCGGGCATGGGTCCACCGTGGTAGTGAGTTGCGAACAGCCTGAGTATTTTAGCGAATGCCACCGCTCAATGACAGTTACCAACACATGACAACAGGTGCCGGCGGCGATTCGCCTCGATAGTCAGCTTGCCCCCAGTGGCAGGTTTTTTCTATAAGGGATGGCCACGGGGCGAATCTGTTGTTGCATAACAGTGAGGAAGTCGATGGTTCGCCGTCGCCACTGAGGCGTATACTGCACGCGATTCTCGCATGGTTTTTTTTCAAGAGGGCGACGTGGTGGCAACAACGATAGGCATTGTGGGTGCGGGGAGTATTGGCTGTTTTGTCGGCGGCGCGCTGATGCTTGGCGGCGCACCAGTTCGCTTTTTCGGGCGCCCGCGCATCGCCGCTGAGTTGCAGGAATACGGCCTGCAGATCAGCGACTTTCGCGGCCTGTATCACGAGGTGGCGCCGGACTCGCTGAGTTTTCATACCGATGTGGCACAGATGAAGGACGTTGGCTGCTGGCTCATTACCGTCAAGTCGGCGGCCAGTGAGAGTGTGGCCGCCGAGATCGCTCCCTTTGTGGAGAAGGACGCTCTGGTAATCAGCTTGCAGAACGGTGTGGGCAACGGTGCGCGGATTCAGGCCCAGCTGCCCCAGGCCACCGTGCTGGAGGGCATGGTGGCGTTTAATGTGCTACACCGGGGGCACGGCAGTTTTCATGCGGGCACCGACGGCGCGATTGTCGTGCAGCAGCACCCCGCGTTGGCGAAGCTGGCCGCGGCACTGGGCAGCGCTGGAGTACCCTTTGAACGGCATCGGGATATGCGCTCGGTGCAATGGTCAAAATTACTGCTTAATTTGAATAACCCCCTTAACGCCCTGTCGGGCTTGCCCTTGAAGGAAGAGTTGTCCCAGCGTGCCTATCGGCAATGTTTGGCACTGTTGCAACGGGAGGCCATACGCGCCATCAAGGCGGCGGGGATTCCCCTGCAGAAACTCACCGCCGCACCAACTTCGATGCTGCCCCTGCTGCTATCCAGTCCTGACTATCTGTTCCGGCGTTTGGCGCAAAGTATGCTGGCCATAGACCCGCTGGCGCGGTCGTCCATGTGGGAGGATCTGGAGCGGGGGCGGCTCACGGAAGTTGATTGGATCAACGGTGAAGTGGTGCGACTTGCTCGCAGCCAGAATCTGCCGGCGCCGGCCAATGAACGCATGCTCAGTCTGATAAAAGCCGCCGAGCGCGGTGGCAGGCGGGACTATGGCGGCGACGAGTTGCTCTCGCTGTTGACCGCCGCCGTTACCGAGGGGGGGCGCTGATTACAGCGGAATTCTTCCGGTTAACATATCCTTGGCCATCACCCAGTCGCCGATAAAACTGTACACCGGGTGTTTGAAGGTCGCGGGTTTGTTGTGCTCGAAAAAAAAGTGCCCTATCCACGCAAAGCCATAACCGATCAGTGGTATACACCACAACAGCTGGTAGTGGCCGGTCACCACGGCAGTGGCGATGACCGCCAGTACCAGCAGGCTGCCGCAGAGGTGCAGCCGCCGGCAGGTGGTGTTGCGGTGTTCGTCCAGGTAATAGGGATAAAACTCCTTGAAGCTGGAAAAAGTGCGAATGTTCGGTGCAGATTCGTGGCTCATAATAAAGTTCCCCTTCAGAATTATTGATCGTAGCCGGGGTTCTGCCGGTCGAGCTTGCGCAGCAGTCCGGGCCAGGCGAGGTCACCGAACATGCCCTTGGTGACAACCCTTGCAGCCTCTTTCACACCATCGACAATGTCCTCGGCAATGGGAGTCAGTGCGCGGTTGCCCGCCAGGGCCTTAACCTGGATCATGCAGCTGGCTTCAAAGATATACATGGCCAAAAAAGCATCGGCGGGAGTATTGCCGACGGTAATCAAGCCGTGATTGCGCAACATCAAAAAGGTGTTGTCAGCGAGGTTGGCGACCAGGCGGGGCTTTTCGTCCTCGTTGAGGGCGATGCCCTCATAGTCATGATAGCCCAGCGCGGCGAGCACCAGGGTGGACTGTTGGGAAATTGGCAGTAGCCCTTCTGTTTGGGCGGATACCGCCACGCCATTGAGGGAGTGGGTGTGCATCACGCAGTGGGCGTCTTCCCGGGCGGCGTGTATCGCGCTGTGAATGGTAAAGCCGGCGGGGTTTACCGGATAGGGTGAGTCCATGACCTTGTTGCCTTGCTGATCGACCTTGACCAGCGACGAGGCGGTGACCTCTTCAAAGAGCATTCCGTAGGGATTAATCAAAAAGTGCTGTTCAGCACCGGGGACCCGGGCCGACACGTGGGTAAACACCAGGTCGTCCCAGCCATAGAGGGCGATAAGTCGATACGCGGCGGCGAGATTGACCCGCAGTTGCCACTCTTCGGTGCTGACCTGCGATTGAATTGAATCTGACATGTGCATTGCTCCGGTTGCTTTTATATCGTTATTCTTCCGTTAAAGTGTAGGCGAGTCTGTCATCGAGGTGACAATTGCCAGTAAACCGCACGTGGACTCTACCCATAACAACAGGAATCACTGTGACAGATAAGCGCGACATCCTGCACGGCACCCCGTTAATGGCGGGGTTGGCAGAGCCTCTGGTGGATGAACTGTTGGCGATTTGCCAGCAGCGGCGATTGCGCGATGGCGAGTATATTTACCGGCAAGGCGAGGAGGGTGATGCCATGTACGGTGTACTGGAGGGCAAGATTCGCTTGAGTAATACCACCCGGGAAGGGCGCGAGCTGCTGGTGATGCTGGTAGAGCGGGGGGACTGGATTGGCGAGGTGTCCCTGTTTGACGGCGCCGCCCGCAGTCAGGACGCCTACGCGTTGGGTGACACAGAGGTACTGCGCATCGGCAAGGAGCAACTGGATACACTGCTTGAGGCCAGGCCGGAACTTTACCGGTATTTTGTACCGATGCTGTGCCGCAAGCTGCGACTGGCGCTGAGTTATGTCGAGGCTACCGCGCTCTACCCACTCTCGGCTCGCCTGGCCCGGCGCCTGCTGGATTTACACCAGCAAAGCGCCGATTCGGAACTGCATTTCCCACAGGAAGATCTGGCCAAAATGCTGGCGGTGTCACGTCAGGCGCTGAGTCGTGAGTTGAAGCGCCTGGAGGCCGCGGGCGCGGTGGCGGTATCCTACGGCAAGCTGCGCATCCTCAATGTTGATTTGCTGTGCAGCGAGGCGGTGGCAGGCTAGCCGCGACGGTTTTTAGTAGCTGTATACCAGCGTTATTGCGGTTTGTCGGTCCATGTGCACGGTGTCGTTTGGCACGGTTTCGTTGTACTCAATGGTGTAGCTGATTTTCAAACCGAAGCCGCCGACAATCTTGGTTTTCAGCGCGGAGACCGACTTGCTCACCGTGTTGTTGTCACCGGTTTCGACGCTGATATTCTGCTCGAAGGACGCGGTTTCCGATACCTTTGCCTTCAGTTCGGTAGACAGACGCAAAATGGCTTCTTCACTTTTGCCGTGACCTTCTTCACTGGCGGTGTCGTATTCGCTGACACGGAAACCCGGACCAATCTCTGCATCCCAGGTGACGCGCTCGCGTTTCAGCAGGCGGCGCCCGTAACCGCCGGCAACGGTTGCCTGGTAGACATAGCCACTGAAACGGTCGCGGTCTACCGAGGCGTAGCCGAAGGTATAGTTGAATTCGGTAACGTCGTAGGCCAGACGGTTAGAGAGGAAGTACTGCTCTTCGGAACGCACACCATCGACTTCGCTGTTCTGGGCGTTTGCCTTGATTTCGTAGGTCCACAGGTCGCGCTTGCGAATGGCGTTGGTTTTGGCCAACACGCTGGTTTCGTTGCTGTTGCCCTCGGTTTGGTAATACCCGAACTCGACGTCGCCGGTCCACAATTTGGCCGGGGTTTCTGCGAGACAGGCGTTGGCGGCGAGACCGCCGAGTAAGACAGCGCTGAGATATTTCATGGTAAATCCTTGGTAAATTGAGCATAGGGCCCTGTGCCGCGCATCATAACGAAATGATTCTTGATAGCAAGTACGCGGTGGGCTTTGGTGAGCGGGGCAGTACAGCTGCCCCGGTGCGCGTTTAAGCGTCTTTGTGGTAGTGCACATCCATTTGCGGGAAGGGAATGCTGATACCCTCTTCGTCGAAGGCCAGTTTAATGTCTTCGATCAATTTCCAGCGTACCGGCCAAAAGTCGGCGGTGGCGACCCAGGGACGGCAAATCAGATTAACCGAGGAGTCGGCCAGCTCGGATACCGCGATATTGGTGGCGGGGTCCTTCATAATGCGTTCATCCGCGGCGCACAGGCGTTGGAGAATCTCCTTGGCTTTGCGCAAATCGGAGTCGTAGGAAATGCCAACCACAAGATCAATGCGGCGGCGGGGCATAACACTGTAGTTGGTAATGGCACCGGACATGATTTTCGAGTTGGGCACTATTACCCGCTTGTAGTCGCCGGTAAGCAATATGGTGGAAAACAGGCTGATGCTCTCGACGGTGCCCGAGCTGCCACCCGCTTCAATCCAGTCGCCCACTCGGCAAGGACGGAAGGCAATAATCAGCACGCCTGCGGCAAAGTTGGCCAATGAGCCCTGTAATGCCAAACCCACTGCCAGGCCGGCGGCACCCAGAGCGGCAATCACCGACGCCGTTTGAATGCCAGCGTGGGCCAGCGCCGGAATTACGGTAATGGCCAATAGAACAAAGAACACCAGTCGGCTGATAAAGTTGTTGAGTGTGGCGTCGAAGTTGCGTTTTTGCAGGGCGCTTTGGGTGATACCTGAGATAATTTTGGCCAGCCAATATCCGACCAGAATAATTGCAAGGGCGCCCGCCCCGCGAATGGCGATATCGATGGCCTCTGGCCCGTATTCATCTAACAACGCCTGAAAATCCATGTTTAGCCCTCTGAGTGTAAAAAGCCCATTATAAACACGCTCGGGTCTATGCCCGAAAGTCATTGACGGTAACTCTTTCGTGAGTGGGGTCTACGGGATTCGCCCGCGAGCGGATCAGACGAATGTGGGCCAGAGTGTCAGAATGGCCAGGTGGTGGATTCCGCTCCGCCATCGACTTCAATAATTTTGCCGGTGATCCAGGCCGCCGCGGGGCTGGCGAGAAACAGGGCGGCTGCGGCGATGTCGGCGGGCTGGCCCAGTCTTTTCATGGGTGTCAGTTCGGTCATACGCTGGCGGGCGTTGTCGTCCAGAAAGGGCTCCAGCGCGCTGGTCATAATGGTGCCGGGGGATATGCCATTGACCCGAACATTCGGGGCAAAGTCGGCGGCAAGCAAACGGGTGAGCTGGGTGAGTGCCGCTTTGGCCGTGCCGTAGCTACTGAACCCGGCCTGGGCATAGCGCGCCGAGGCCGAGGTGATGTTGATGATGCAGCCCTGTTGCTCGCACAGATGCGGGTGGGCGAGGCGGGACAGGGCGAAGGCGCTGCCGACGTTAAACGCAAAGTCCTTCACCAGGGTGTCGGTACGGGTGGTCAGTGGGTCATTGGGCCACGCGCCCCCCGCATTATTCACGACGATGGCGGGGCTACCGAAGTGTTCAACTGCACCGGCCAGCAGTTTTTCGAGTTGAGCTTCCTCGCTGACATCGCAGGGCAGGGCCAATGCCCGACCACCTGCTTCCCCGCAAAGGTCGACGGTGTGCTCCAGATCAGACTCAGTTCGCGCGGCGCACACCACGTGCGCGCCAGCCTGTGCGAATAGCACGGCAATGGCGCGGCCGATGCCCCGGCCTGCCCCGGTAATAATGGCGGTTTTACCTTCGAGTGAAAAAAGTGTGTCGACTCCCATGGTGTATCCTTTTTATTTTTCCTGGCGGTGAATAGACGGCGGGGGGGAACCCCGGCGGTGCTTTTTGTTCTGATAAGCGATTGCTTGCCGATGCTAGGCAAGGGCCACCCCGGCGGCAATAACAATAGGGGTCGGATCGCTGGAATCTGGTGAGCATAAAGTTGCAAAAAGCCCTTGCATTTCGCAAATGATAATCATTATCATTAATTCGTTATCAATCACCCCCGCCAGTCCTAGGAGTTAATAATGAGTATTCGATTTCTGTGTGACACCCATCGACAACAACTGCTGCGTAGCAAGGTGGTCGCGGAGACCCGCTGGGACGAATGGATGGAGGCGGGTCGCGAGGCCTATGCCGAGCGGAACTGGGTCTCGGCCTTGCGTTATCTGGGGTGCAGCTTTGAACTGAGCGAGTTGATGCTGGGCCTGGAGCGACTGCCAGATGCCCCATCGCTGGATCGCTATATGCTCGCCGGTCATTACCTGGCGGAATGTTTTGCCCGTTGTGGCGACAGCCATCTCCAGCAACACTGCCTGCTGGCCGTGCATTACCGTTTATTGAAAACCCTGCAATCGCCCGAGGGCAGAGGGCTGTCGCTGCAGCGCAATGTCGAAATTTCCCTGCAAATGCTGGAGCGCCACTACCGTGCAGAAAATCGCCTGGACGAATTGAGTCACTGTCGACGGGAAAGTCTGCGCCTGTTGCAGCGTTGCTACCATTAGCCGCGGCTTAAACGCCGATTTTAGAGTGGGCGATAATTCTGTGACTTGCTATGCTGTAGTCAGGCCCTCAGGAGCAAGTTAATGGACCCAAAACATTTGCATGAGCAGCTACAGCGGCTGCAAACAGAAATCGATGGTATGCATCTTGACGCCGAGCACAACGCCAAGTTGCACGCCTTGGTTGATGATATCGACCGCGAGCTGGGCAGTGGCCCGGATATGGTGCTGGAAGACACCGGCATTCAGGACCGGCTGGACGAGATGGTTTCCAGTTTCGAGATCGAACACCCCACCGTGGCGGGTATTCTCAAGGATATTATGGTCAAACTAGCCAGTATCGGCGTGTAAGCCCTTTATGACCGGGCGCGGGCCTGGCGGCGGTAGCTGCTGGGAGTCAGTCCGGTTTCCCGCTGAAACAGCTTGCTGAACGAACTCAGGTCCTGATAGCCGACTTCCTGCATCAGCGACTCAATCGGCATATTGCTGTTTTCCAGCAGCCGCTTGGCGGCATTGATCCGCAGGCGTTGCAGGTAGTGCAGAGGTGTGTCGTTGGTCGCCCGCTTGAAGCGGCGAATCAATGTGCGGTAACTCATGCCCAGGTCGGCGGCCAGGGACTCCAGAGCAATATCGTCGGACAGTCGCCGCTCAAGCATCACCTTGACTTTAACCACCGCCGGATCGTGATGGTTGTCGCCCTTCTCCTCACGCAAATACACCGTCTGATCGAGGGCCTGGTTGTCCAGCAGCAGGGTCGCAGCGCTTAGCTTGGCGATATCCATTCCCATAAACCGCTCGATCAGACGCAGCCCCATATACTTTTCGGCGTTGATGGCCCCCGCGGTGATAATGCCCGGTTCCTCGACCAGCATGGCGTCGGTCAGCACTTCTATTTCAGGGTAGTCCCTGCGCAGTTTGTCGGTCATCCACCAGCTGGTCGTTGCCCGGCGACCGTTCAGTAAACCGGTTTCCGCCAGAATAAAGCTGCTGGTGCAGTGTGCACACAGGGTAGCGCCCTGGGCATGGGCTTCCCGCAACCAGTCCAGCAGCGGCGCGTGGCTGGCGAGAAAGGCCTTGAAGGGACGATCCCCGGGGTAATTCATTGCTGGAATCACCACAATTGCCTGGTCGTGCATGGCTTGCAGGCCGCCGTCCGGGTGAATGTTCAAACCCGAAGCCGAACGTACCGCGCCACCGTCGGTTGAAAGGGTTTGCCAGGCAATGGGCGGCATTTCATTGCCGCGCTGTTGCCGCCAATGGGAGAGGGCAATGGTGAAAAGATCAGGCAAATTACTCAAACTGCTGGCGTAACAGTTGTCGTAGGCAATCAGGAACATCTGGTGCATGGCGGGTATCGCGAAGGCAATTTGGGCAAGTATTGTCGTTTTTGACCATAAAAAAGTCAAAATTCCCTCTGCCTTTCCACCATGGCGCTGGGTAAAGTTTGATGGCTGATTGATCTTACTGAGGGATACCCATGTCACTGCCTGAAATTCTCCGCCAACGCCTTCGTTTGCCTGTTGTCGCTGCGCCGATGTTCCTTGCCTCTGGGCCACAGCTGGTTATCGAAACCTGCAAATCCGGCGCGGTGGGCTCCTTCCCGGCGCTTAACCAGCGAACCAGTGAAGGGTTTGAGGACTGGTTGGTCGAGATCAAGCAGGCACTGGCCGATTACGAGGCCACCAGCGGCGAGTTGGCGGCGCCCTACGCGGTGAACCTTATCGTGCATAAAACCAATCCGCGTCTTGAGGCCGATGTCGAGTTGTGTGTAAAGCACAAGGTGCCAGTGGTCATCACCTCTCTCGGGGCCGCCAAACATGTGATTGACGCCATTCACAGCTACGGTGGCCTGGTTTTTCACGACGTGGTGAATGCCCGTCACGCGCGCAAAGCTGCTGAGGCGGGTGTCGATGGACTGATCGCCGTGGCCGCAGGCGCCGGCGGTCATGCGGGAAATATCAGCCCCTTCGCATTGGTGGCAGAAATCCGTCAGTTCTTCGATAAAACTCTGCTGCTGGCTGGTTGCATGTCCAATGGCAACGAAATTGCCGCGGCGGAACTGATGGGGGCCGACCTCGCCTATATGGGTACCCGGTTTATCAACACCGAAGAATGTCTGGTGGTGGAACCCTACAAGCAAATGATTGCCGAGAGCAGTGCGGCGGATATCATCTATACGCCAAAAATTTCCGGGGTGAACGCCAATTTCCTGCGGCCAAGTATCGTCCAGGCGGGGCTGGATCCCAATAATCTGGAGGCCAAGGAGCACGTGGATTTTGGCGAAGAACTCACTGTAGACAGCGACGCACAACAGGGCGATAAAGCCAGTGGCGCATGGAAAACCATTTGGTCTGCCGGGCAGGGGGTTGGTAGTATCAAGGGAGTGCAGCCTGCGGCAGAATTAATTGCAACGCTGGCAGCCGAATATCACGCCGCCATAGCCGCTCATCAGAAGCGTTATGCCGAACTGTTCGCAAAACCCTGAACCGCTGGATTTTATGTTATAGCAGTGCTATAAATTGACGAATGCGACACGCTTTGCTCGCAGAGCAGTGTGTCAGACTTTGGCTCGACCGCTTAGGCGCTCGGGCCATTTTTTTGCCGTTGAATTGACGATGACTATGTTTTCAATGAGAACTTTTTGAGAACTGGTGGTCGCTAATTTGCGTAAAGAGCCCACACATGGAGCGGGAGAAAAACATGGCGAGTATTGATCCTCGGCCCGAGGAGTTCAGCCAATTGATAGCGCGAATTCCTCCGCGGCAGCCGGTAGTGATGCTGAATATGCTTCGGTTTGCCGAGTATGCCAGTTACCCCGATAGCGACGAGGTGGTCAGCGGGAGAGACGCTTACGCGCGCTACGCGACACTGGCGCGGAAGTTCGTCGAGGAAGTGGGCGGAAAAGTGATATTGAGGGGGGCCGCGCTGTCGCCATTAATCGGCCCACAGGGGGAGGATTGGGACGACATTTTTTTGGTGCGTTATCCCGCAGTGGAAAACTTTATGGAAATGCTGCTGAACCCGGAGTACCAGGAAATCACCCGGCACCGGCGGGCGGCACTGATGGATTCTCGTTTGATAGCCTTGAGTGACAACGATGTGACAGGAGGCGATTGACACAGCTTTTGAGGTACAGAAAATAAAATGGCCGCGACGTTAATTTTGCACCACTACGACTTGTCTCCGTTTTCGCAAAAAATACGCTCGCAGCTTGGTTATTACAGCCTCGACTGGCAGTCGGTGCGTCATGCGCCGATGCCCCCCCGCAGCACGCTCGCCCAACTGGCCAATGGTTATCGGCGGCTGCCAGTTGCCCAGCTGGGGGCAGATATCTTTTGCGATACGCAGCTTATTGCCAACGAAGTGATACGTCTTGCACGGGGGGACGAGGCGGCACGCAACAGCGACGTCAATGAAGACCACACCTTTATTGCCTATCTCGATGGCGAATGTTTTTTCCAGTCGTTGGTGGCTACCGCGCCAATCCCGTTGATAAAAACACTGCTGCACCACTACTCCATGGGCGACGTGCTGCGCTTGCTTGGTGATCGTGCACGACTGCTGCGCCGGGGTGCGGTAATGCCGCCGGTGCCTGGTATTGCTGCTCGGGGCCTGCGCAAGCACCTCTTGGATCTCGACCGTCGCCTGGGCGCTCAGCCCTATCTCGCCGGAGATTCGCCGGGGGTGGCCGATTTTGCGGCTTACCACAGCCTGTGGTTTTACTGCAGGATGTCAGCGCGCACCCTGCCCACGGAGTGCGCGGCAGTGCGCCGTTGGTACGATTCAATCGTTGCCTTTGGCGAGGGGGGGCGCAGTGAAATCAGTGCCAGTGAGGCCCTTGCGGTAGCTCAGACGAGTGAGCCACGGCCCTTGCCCCAGAGCCAGATTTCGGATCATCGCCTTGGGCAGTGGGTCAGTATTACTCCGGAGGACTACGCCCGGGAGCCGGTAACCGGGAAGCTGGTGGCCTGCACCCACAGCCGCTGGATCGTCCGTGTAGATTCCTTCGCCCTGGGGGTGCTGCATGTGCATTTACCCAAACGAGGTTACGCGATAGGCCTCGTTGATCCGGAAGAAATGAGAACAGCTGTATAGCGCGGTACGCCGCACAGGCCTAGACAGTCCTAGAAAAAGTGCATTAAGGCAATGGCGACTATAAGGCCGAGTGTCGGTACTGCCATGGTGACCGCAGCGATGGGCCAGTAGGCGCTTTTGTGGGTTTCCCCGCAGATGGCCCTTACCGTGGTGACGATGTAGCCATTGTGGGGCAGGGAATCCAGCGCCCCCGACGAAATCGAAGAGATCCGGTGCAGTTGCTCAGGGTTGACCCCCAGGTCGGTGTAGTGGGGGCCAAGCACGGGTAGTGCAATGGCAAGCCCCCCCGACGCTGAGCCGGTCAAACCGGCAATCGCCGTGACTGCCACGGCCGCACCAATCAATGCGTTACCCGGAATCCCGGTCATCACCTCGACGGCAACCGCAAAGGCGGGAGACGCCTTGGCAATGGTGCCAAAACCGACCACCGCAGCGGTATTGCCAATCGCGATCAGGGCGCCGGTGGTGGCACTATTGATTGCAGCGGGCAGATTGTGGAAAAAGCGATAATTGCAGACGAACAGCGTGAGGCAACCGCCCAATAGAGCGACAATCAACGCGTATTGCGCCAGGGCATCGTGGCAGAAAAAGGCCAGTGACAGTACCACCAGCAAGGGAATCAATCCGGTGAGTGGATGGGGGAAATCCCGCTCGGGAATGCTTGGGTCACTGTCGCGGTGTTCAAAGTATTCCCCCCGTGCTACCGCCCGGCCAATCATATAGCGCAGCCAGATGAACCCGGTTACCGCCATGACCAGTGCGACGACGGCGCTGACTTCCCACGCGGCGTAGGGCGTGGTGCCGAGAAACTTCACCGGAATCCAGTTTTGAATTTCCGGTGACCCGGCACTGGTCATGGTAAAGGTGATCGAACCGAATGCGAGGGTCGCGGGGATAAAACGACGCGGCAGGTCAGCGTCCTTGAACAGGCTGAGCGCCATCGGGTATACCGAAAAGGCCACCACGAACACGCTCACCCCGCCGTAGGTCAACACGGCGCAGGCCATTACTACCGCCGCGACGGCGTGGCGCATGCCAATGCGGTGCACAATCCAGCGCGCCAGAGCATCGGCCGAGCCGGTGTCTTCCATAAATTTACCGAACAGGCTGCCCAGCAAAAACATTAAAAACCATGCACTGACAAAGCCGGCGAAACCGTCCATATAAGTGGTGACAAAAGCGGGGCCGGTATCGGCGGGAAACAGGGGAATTCCCCCGCAGAGGGCGACGACGATGGCGCAGAGCGGCGCGGCAATAAACAGGTTCCAGCCGCGCAGCGCCAATACCGTAAGCAGTATAAGGCCGCTGATGAGACCAATCATACTCAACATAAACAGTCCTGAAGCAGATTTATTGTTGTGCCAGTGCAACGCAGTATACTGCCCAATGCAGTGGAAAAGTGGGCACTGATAGAATCAGCGCCGATGCTACCAAAATTAAAAGAAAGGCGGCAATGGATTCAATCAATAGTCATTGGACAGTAAACAGCACCAGTATCAATAGCGTGGTGCAGGCCGCGGGCGCACTGGCGGCCCCGGTCGAGGAGCTGATGCGGGCGGCGGGTATCAATGCCGAAGCCTTGATTGACCCCGATGCGCGCCACCGAGTATCCAGTTTGCATCAGCTGTACCTGTCGCTCATCGACTGCTGTGGTGAGGATATTGGTTTGTACGTCGGGCGCGTTGAGTATATCAACCGCCTGAATATGCAGTTGTATACCTGTGGCATTTGCCGAACCTTCCGCGAATATCTGAATGTGATGCCCAGTGTGTTGAGGTTTGCCGGGGATATTGGCGAGGTGCGGGTCAGTCGGGAGGCCGGCCTGATTCGAATGGACTGGCTGCCCCTTTGGTCAGGAGCCTCGGCGTATCGCTATCAGAGCGATGAAGTTCTCAGCACCGCTGTGAGCATCGTTCGATCAATCTGCGTGCCGCCGATCCCGGTGGTAAAGGCCTGCTTTACCTATGCCCGGCCGGCGGATTGTACGATGCTAGGGCAGACCTTCGGCGAGGTGTTGGTTTTCTCGCAACCCCGCAGCTGCCTGTATTTCGATGAGGCCTGCCTCGATTATCCGCTTATCCAATTGCATGGTGATTGGAATGAGGGGGTTTGCCGAGCGACCCGTCACCTGTTTGACGACGAGCCTGACGAGGTGGTGAGGGAGCTGCGGCGCAGTCTGATGCGGCTGTTGCCGACGGGCGAGTTCAGCATCGATACCGTGGCGGGGCAGCAAAATATTTCCCGGCGCACCCTTCAGCGGCGCTTGACCGAGCGGGGAACGCACTTTGCCGAGGTGCTGCAAGCACTGCGCAAGGAGCTGGCGGTGCAATATATTGCCGATAAAAATCTCACCATCACCAATGTTGCCTTATTGCTGGGTTATGCCGACCACAGCTCCTTTTCCAGCGCGTTCAAAAGCTGGCACGGCGTGTCGCCACGGGATTTTCGGCGGGCGCAGGGGGCTCGATAATTTTAGTGGCACCCAATCAATGGCGAACTGGCACCGAAACCGAAGCATGAGCTGGCCTGCTACCTATACTTGAGCAACATGGACTCAGCATAGGTGGCGGTAAATGGCTTTGGATTTCGACAGTGCGCGCTTGCACAACCCCTGTCTCGGTGAACAGCACGAGGCCTGGCGCAGCCAGCTGCGTCGCTTTCTGGACGCCGAGGTTGTTCCCTATATTGATGACTGGGAAGAGGCGGGCAATCTGCCTGATGAACTCTGGGCCAAGGCCGCCGATATGGGGATTTTGCAATTGGGTTATCCCGAGCGTTTCGGCGGTGTAGCGGCGGGAATCGACCAGTGGTTTATCAATATTACCAATGAAGAATTTACCCGTGCCGGGTCGGCGGGTGGGCTCATCAGCAATCTGCTGATTCACGGCATTGCCTTGCCGCCGGTGTTGAGCTTTGGCAGCGAGGCTCTGAAGGAACAGGTGGTGCCGGAGGTGCTCGCGGGTCGTAAACGGATTTCGCTGGGGATTACCGAACCCTCCGGGGGCTCGGATGTCGCCAATATTCAGTGCCGTGCCCAGCGGCAGGGGGAGGGCTTTGTCGTCAACGGCAGCAAGACCTTTATTTCCGGGGTGATGTCCGCCGACTGGGTCTGTACCGCCGTGCGTACTGGCGGCGACGGGGCCAGGGGGCTGTCAATGTTGGTGATTCCCACTGATTTACCCGGTGTATCCCGCACCCCCCTCGATCGTAAGCAAGGCTGGTGGTGTGCGGATACCGGCACGATTTACTTCGATGATGTGGTGGTACCGGAACATTACCTTGTTGGCGAAGCGGGCCAGGGCTTTTTGGCGATTATGAGTAATTTCAACGCGGAGCGTCTGGCGTTGATCGTTACCATGGAAGCCGCCGCCCGGGTGTGTCTTGAGGAGGCTGTTGGCTGGGCTCAGCAGCGACAAACCTTCGGTAAGCGCCTGGCCGACCATCAGGTGATTCGCCATAAAATTGCCGCGATGAAGCAGCGTATTAACGCCTGCCAGTGCTATATGAACTATCTCACTACGGCGTTTATAGAGGGGCGCTGCGACCCCGGCGACCTGGCGCTGGCCAAGGTGCAGGCCAGCGAAACCATGGAATTCTGTGCGCGGGAGGCGAGCCAGATTCTCGGCGGCGCCAGTTATCTACGCGGCAATCGTGTGGAGCGCTTTTACCGCGAGGTGAGGGTAAATGCGATCGGCGGCGGCTCTGAAGAAATCATGCGCGACCTCGCTGCTCGGCAGTACGGCCTATGAAGGGGAATAGCATGACCATCAAACCCAAACTCTGGCACTGCTACTCGTCCAGGTCGCTGCGCCCACTGTGGGCATTGGCGGAAATGAGACTGGACTATGATCTCGAGCTGCTGCCCTTTCCGCCGCGAATGTTTCAACCTGACTATCTCGATATCAACCCATTGGGCACCGTGCCCTTCTTTACTGATGGCCCGGTTGAAATGACTGAGTCCACCGGGATTTGTCTCTACCTGGTGGAAAAATACGGTGGTGACCTCGGAGTGCCATCCTCCCACCCGGACTACCCCGACTACCTCAATTGGTTGTTTCACAGCGATGCCACGTTGACCTTTCCCCAGACTCTGGTGTTGCGTTACTCGCAACTGGAGCCGGAGGAGCGGCGGTCTGTCGCCATTGTTGAGGACTATCGTCGTTGGTTTCTCGCGCGCTTGAAGCGTTTGGATCAACACTTGTTGAGCCGGGAATATCTTTGCGCCCAACGGTTCACCATCGCCGATATCAGCGTTGCCTATGCCCTCTATCTGGCGACGGGCTTGGGGCTTGATCAATTCTTCACACCGCAGACCAAAGCTTACGCCGAACGCATGTGTTCACGGCCGGCATTCTTGCAGGTTGAGCCGCTGGGGGCTGAGCAAAGCCTGTTCACGCCCCAGCCCTATCCCTTTGGCATGGACTTTGACAGCTTACCAGGAGCGAAAAAATGATTTTGACCGAAGAACATCAGGCGCTGCGTAACACCGTTGCACAGTTTATTGACGAGCAGATCAACCCCTATTGTGACGAATGGGAAGACGCCGGTATTTTTCCCGCCGCCACCCTGTTCAAAAAAATGGGAGACCTGGGCTTGTTGGGTATTTGCAAGCCCGAGGAATACGGTGGCCAGGGGCTGGACTACAGTTACCAATTGGTGTTCTCCGAAGAGCTGGGGCGGGTGCGCAGCGGCGGCGTGTCGATGGGCATCGGCGTGCAGACTGATATGGCCACTCCGGCGCTGGCAAAGTTCGGCAGCGACGCCCTGCGGCGGGAGTTTCTGGCCCCGGCGATTTCCGGCGACGCGGTGTTTTCCATCGCTGTGAGTGAACCACACGCCGGTTCGGATGTGGCTGCGATCAAGACCACGGCCCGAAAGGACGGCGCGGATTATGTTATCAATGGCAGCAAAATGTGGATCACCAATTCCACCCAGGCGGATTACTTCTGCTTGCTGGCCAACACCAGCGACGGCAAGGCCCACAGTAACAAGTCGCTGATTATTGTGCCTGCTGATTCACCGGGCGTCAGTTTGTCGGCTCCGCTAAACAAATTGGGTATGCGCTCCTCGGATACCGCCCAGGTGTTTTTCGACAATGTGCGGGTGCCGCAGTCCAATCGTATTGGCGAAGAAGGAATGGGCTTTCAGTATCAGATGCTGCAATTTCAGGAAGAACGGCTCTTCGCCGCTGCGGGAATGCTGAAAACCATGGAGTTCTGTATAGAGCAAACCATCGGCTACACCCGTGAGCGACAGGCCTTTGGTCAGCCCCTGTTGAATAATCAGGTGATCCATTTTCGCTTGGCGGAGCTGCAAACCGAGATCGAAGCCTTGCGCGCGCTGGTCTACACCGCGGTAGAGGAATACATCCACGGTGGCGATGTGACGATGAAGGCCTCTATGGCCAAGCTCAAGGCGGGACGATTGGTGAGGGAAGTCAGCGACGCATGCCTGCAATACTGGGGAGGAATGGGCTTTATGTGGGATAACCCTGTGGCGAGAGCCTATCGCGATACGCGACTGAGTTCGATTGGCGGGGGAGCTGATGAGGTGATGCTGGGAATCATCTGCAAATTGATGGGAGCGTCACCGGGGCGAGGGTAGCTTCAACGCGCATCGCATAAAAACGAGAACTGGTTCACATTATTTTGCTATTTCGATAGAAGAGGGCTATTGTTTCCCCGGTCACATAATAATTTTTTGAGGGGCAGGGAAATGATCAGGACGAATAAGACAATACGTTGTTGTGCGCTGGCACTGGCGGTAGCCGGAGCATCTTATAGTGCATTCGCCGCCGCTAAATCCCAAGGGCAAAATAACGGTCAGCCATTTCAGGCGATACAGAACCGGATCGATGCGAACCTGGCATTAATCCAAGCAAATCAAGGTGATATAACGGCGTTGCAGGCGCAGTCCACCTCTCTGCTGGAGGCTTTTCACAGTCTGGGAACCTCATTGTCAGAGTTAGAGGTTCGCGTATCCAGCAATGAGACAGACATTTCATCGGCTCATGCGCGACTTGACGGGGTGGACGGCTCTCTGGCGTCCTTGTTCTCGGAAGTGTCGGAATTAGCGGCGCGTCACGCGGATGACATACAACTGATTCATCAGCAGATCGATGGCTTGTCAGCATCAATTGCCGATCATTCCGCTGCATTGAGCGACCTCAGTGCGCAACTGGTCGCCAAGGCAGCGGAATTAAGCGCTGCGATCGATGACGGCGCGCTGGCTGTCGATGGTCTCACCGCTGATCTGGCGCTGTTGAATGCACAAACCACAACTCTAAATCTTCAGTTGGCCAATGCGCAGCAGACGATTGCAGCGCTGGAGAGCAGAGCGTCTGCTCAGGAAGCCGAGCTGGATGCACTCTTGCTAAGAGTGATGACCGTGGAAGATCAGGTGGCCAACCACTCTCACGGAGCGGAGGTTGACCTTTCGGGTGTCGAGTTATCGTATGAATCTGAAAATCGTAACGTGCATATATTCAAAACGCCCCAAGCGGCGGTGTTAGCGAATTATGTCGATTTCTGTGAAAGTCGTGGTTTGGTGTGGTGGAGTCCAAAATCTTCCGCGGACGCCCAGTTATTGCTGGATAATGCGCGAGCAATAGATAACTACCATACTTGGGTTCAGGTGTATGGACTGGTGACGACTACAGGTAATCCGGCAACGATGAACGGTTACGCGTTTGCTCCCGATTCGCCGAGTTGTGTGGCGGGGTCCAGTTCCGGTTGGGCAGGGGTTCGTGATTGGGGCTGCTCGCTATGTGATCCGGATGGCGACGGCTATGGCAATACTGGAAAGAGTCATTGCTGGGACACCAGCCACCAATATGACTGGTTTGCCTGCGAAGAAAATTGATAGCTTGAAGACCATGCAAGAGTGGTTAGTCTGAAGAAATCGTCTGTCATTTCTTCAGGGTTGAACCCGGTGTAATACACCAATAAAAAAGCCTCCATTGCGGAGGCTTTTTTATTGCGCGGAGTTTGCGGCGTGTTACACGTGGATACCTTTCAGAACGGCAGCCAGTGCTACCTGTTCCGCTGAGGCTTCGGTGGCGGCCTGGCCATCTTCGCCCTTGGCCGCGGACGAGTCCGGGAAGGTGCGGAACACGGTGTTCATAATGATCTCGGTTGCCTTGGGTACCACGGCGTTGAGCACTTGCATGGTGATTCCCAGCGGCGTCGCGATACGCTTGGGCTTCTTCACGATGGCCTCACAGATCATGTCCGCCGCCTCTTCCGGCGACAGTGTGGGCACCGCGCTATAGATGGAGGTGGGGCCGATCATCGGCGTGCGCACCAGCGGCATGTTGATGGTCGTGAAAGAGATGTTGCGGTCGGAGAATTCCGCAGCCGCGCTCCGCGAGAAGGCATCAAGCGCTGCCTTGGACGCGGCATAGGCCGAGAAGCGCGGCGAGGTGCCGACGATAACCGCGATGGAAGAGATATTGATAATATGGCCTGCCTTGCGCTCCAGCATAGAGGGAGCGAGGCCCATAATCAGCCGGATCGCACCGAAGTAGTTGAGCTGCATGGTGCGCTCAAAATCGTGGAAGCGGTCGAAGGTCAGTTCCAGCGAGCGGCGGATTGAGCGTCCAGCGTTGTTGACCAGCACATCGACATGGCCGTGGTTTTTCAGCAGCGTGGCTACGAGTTCATCACAGGACTCCAGGTTCGACACGTCGCAGGTGTAGGCATAGCTGACACCACCCAATTCGCTGATCTCTTCCTGGGTTTCCACCAGTTTTTCCATGCTGCGGGCGACCAGAACCACCTCGGCGCCGGCCTCGGCGAGCTTCAGTGCGCTGGCTTTACCGATACCGGATGAAGCGCCGGTGATGACAATGACCTTGCCTTCAACGTTGCCACGCAGGCTTCGATCCTTGAACAGATCGGGATCGAGGTTGCGCTCCCAGTAGTCCCAGATACGGTGGGCGTAGTCTTCCAATTGGGGCAATTCGATGCCGCTGCCGCGCAATGCCTTTTCGGTGTCGCGGGCGTCGAAGCGGGTCGGCATATTGATGAACTGTAAACCATCGGGGGGAATCTGGTAGTCCGCCAGCACTGCATTGGTAATGCGTTTTACCGGCGGCAGGTTTTTGACCATGCCCATGATTGACGGTGGAATGAAGGCGAACATGCGGCTGTCGATGCGCATCGCCATGCGCGGGGCATGGGCGGCCTTGGAGAAAATATTCAGCACTTCGCCGACCTTGTGTGAATTGGGGTCAACGAGGTGGAAGCAGCGTCCATCGAGCTTGGGTTTGTGGGACAGGAAGTCCATGGCATCGGCGACGTAGTCCACCGGCACGATGTTCATCTGACCGCCTTCAATGCCGATGAGCGGGCACCATTGGGGAACACTGTAGCGCAGCTTTTGAATCAGCTTGAAGAAGTAGTAGGGGCCGTCGATTTTGTCCATTTCCCCGGTCTTGGAATCGCCGACCACCATCGCCGGGCGGTAAATACGGTAGGGGATTTTGCACTCTTTGCGCACCAGCCCTTCAGAGACGTGTTTGGTGCGGAAGTAAGCGTGATCGAGTCCGGTGGCTTCCTCGAACATGTCTTCGCGGAAAATGCCCTTGTACAGGCCGGCGGCGGCAATCGAGCTGGCCAGGTGGAAGCAACCCGCTTCCATGGCATGGGCGGCGGAGATCGCGTTTTTGGTGCCCTCGATATTGGCGACCTGCTGGCTTTCAGCGTCGGCTTTCAGGTCATAGATCGCAGCAAGGTGATAGAAGTGTTTCACTTCGCCTTTGAGCTTGGCCATTTCCTTGGCGCTGATGCCGAGTTTGGCCTTGGACAAATCACCCCATATCGGCACCAGCCGTTCCTTGCTCAGGCCTGTTTTATCGAGCAAGTCCTGGTATTTGTTCTTTGAACTACGGCGCACCAGAACATAAATGGTTCCCTTGCGCTTCGCCAGGCGGTCGATTAAAAAGCGGCCGATAAAGCCAGTGCCACCGGTGACAAAATAACTCATATACGCTCTCCAGATATCGTCAAAATAGACCCTTCAAAAATGCCGGGCGAAAACGCGCCGGCAAGCGACCTCCGGTGATTCCCGGAAGGGCGCCGATAACGTCGCTGTCAGTGAAGGTGACAACCCAGGTGGTTGTCTTATTTTTAGAGTCCGTTCCTCAACCCGCAGGTCGTTGTGCTGGCTCTTTTAGTTATAGTCGTAATTTCGCGATGTTGCTCGTTTACAATCAGTTGCCAAGCCGCTTGGGTGTTACTGCCTCCTCCAGCTCGGCGAAGGCGTCGTGGATATATTCGCTCAGTACCTCCAGCTTGGGCAGTGCGGAAGAGGCCACCAGCCCGAATTGCAGCCGTCCGTCATAGCTGTAAAGGGTTATATTTAAATGGCAGCCAGGTGTCAGCGCGCTGATCGGGTACATTTCCTCCAGCTTGGCGCCTTTCAGATACAGTGGTTTACGCGGCCCGGGAACGTTCGATACGAGGGTGTTTCCCAGAGGTGGCAATTTGTCGTCTACCCCCAGTAGTTCGGTGAGCTGGGCAAAACTGCCAAGCAGCACGGTGTAGGCCATGACCGAGGCGGGTGGTACGCCGTCTACCTGATAGCGCACATTGCGCAGGGTGAAGCCGATTTCCCGCAGGCGTTCGTAGGGGTCGGTGGTTTTTCTGGCCAGCTCCACCAGTACAATCCCGATTTTATTGCCCATGCTGTCATCGCCCTCGCGGCGAAGATTGACTGGCATTTGAATGGTGATTGGCTCGTCGATGTCGGCGTCGCAGTCTTCCAGATAGCGGTGCAGCGCGCCGTCGATACAGGTCAGGGCAATGTGGTTAAGGGTCGAGCGGGTGAGGGCGCGCAGGTGGTTGACCTTTTCCATGGGAACCGCTGCGGTGGCGACCTGGCGCCCGGCGACAACATGGCCGTTCAGTGGTGTGCCGGGGTTGGCCTTGAAGGGCACCGCGACCGCATTCTTGGTCAGCTTCATGGCCTCCAGTGCCAACTGGGTGGTGAGTTTGGCCAGGCCCAGCGTCGAACGCATATAACTGCCGGACTGCCCGCTGAGTTTGGTCAGGGCCTTCATTATCGACACACCATCGGCGGCGTTTTCTACTCGCCGGTTGGGCAATACTGACCACATCGGCGCCACTTTCTTTGATCGGGCCGAGGTGCTGAGGCTCTTGGCCAGTATTGACGACATGGTGACGCCGTCGGCGTAGGCGTGGTGCAGCTTGGTGTAAATGGCGAAGCGGTTATCGTCGATGCCCTGGATAACGTGAATTTCCCACATCGGCTTTTCGCGATCCATCATCGGGGTGTGCAGCTCGCCGATGAGTGGGTAGAGGCTATCGCGGAAATCATCGCCTTCAAGAGTGTGGAAGAATACATGGTCATCGACGTTAAACTGGCTGGCTTGCTGCCACTGCGGCGCGGAAAAACGGCTGAACTTGATGACCTGGTCGAAGGGCGCGCGTATATCATCGTTGCCCCCGACGTACTCGCGCACTGCCGTCTCCACAAAATCCGCCGCAGCCTTGGCGGGTTTGCGGAACATCATCATGCCGCCGACATGTTTGGGACTGGACTCCGTTTCGGTGATAAAAAACGCCAGATCCATCAGGGATAGTTTCGCCATAGTTGCCCGTATATCCTTATTGTGCTGTCGGTCCCGGATGGTGCCGAGATTGAATACCTAAATAGTCTATGTCCTAATGGGCACGCTCGCTATTGCCGACGTTACCCCTTTGCTGGTCGGCAGAGTCAATTGCACGTCTGCGCGGCACTTGCGACGTAAGTGCTGTAGCGTGCCCAGCGCCCGAAATCAGGGCCATCGGCCAATTTGCCATTATGGCTTCTACGCTAACCCAGATTACGGTGGTGGAACAATATGTTTTCGGTAAAAACATTCAGTGTCCGTGTACAAGTACAATGATAGAAGCGATACAAGCACTGGCAAAACGCTTTTTTGTAATTCCCTATCTCATCCTCTGCGGGATGGCGTCGATACATGCCGCGTGGCAGCTGTGGACAGCAGATACCTTCAGTGTGCCCTGGCTGGGGGCTTATATCGCGGTGACGCCGGTATTGGTATTCGTGCCACTGCTCTACTTACTGCCCCTCGTCTACGCAACGCCTTATATCTTTGTACAGCTCGGGGCGGCGATGCTGGGTGCGTTGCTGGTGGTGATTGAGCTGGAGCCGTTGCCAACACTTTATGGCTTGGTACTGGGGCTCGGCGGGGTATTTACCTACGTCTTCTGGTATTCCTTTTTGGATCGAGGAGACAATCCTCTGTTGCGAATCGGCCGGCCACTGCCCGGCTTTACCCTCAGCGATGCTGAGGGGCGTGACGTCCACTCAACGGCTTTTCTCGGCAAGAAAACGGTGTTTGTGTTTTATCGCGGTAGTTGGTGTCCGCTGTGCCGCACCCAGTTGCGGGACTTTCTGCACAGCTCTGCCGAATTTGCCGAGAAAGGGGTGCAGCTGGTTCTGGTAGGGCCTCAGCCTTCAGCTATGGGGACGCGGCTGTTGTCGGAGCACGGAGTGCAGGCGCAGATATTATTCGATCGTGACCTCAGTGCTGCGCGAACACTGGGTATCGAGCATCGCAATGGCGTGCCCTTTGGCGTGTGGTGGAGCGAGAGCCCCAATACGGTGTTGCCCAGCCTGCTTTACGTTGATGAAAGCGGCGTCATTCGCTATACCGATTTACCGGAAAATTTTCGCGCAGGCCCCCGTCCGGGGCCTTTTCTCAAAGCGTTAGAAGGATGTTGTCAGTGAGCCAGGATGTTGAAATTCGCCCCTCCGCCACAGCGGTGGTGGTGCGTGACGGCGACGCCGGACTGGAGGTGCTTCTCCTGCGTCGTCACGAGCAATTGAAAGTGGGTGGCGGTCACTGGGTCTTTCCCGGTGGCACGGTTGACCCGGAGGACTGGCACGATGCCGACAACAACGAAGCTGAGGCGCTGCGGCTGGCCGCTGTGCGTGAAACCAAAGAGGAATGCGGTCTGCATCTGTCGGTAGGTGAGCTGCAGTTTATTTCCCATTGGACGACACCGGGAAACTTCGGGCGACGTTATGCCACGGCCTTTTACCTGTGCAAGGGGGGCTGGGAGCCCGTCCAGGTGGATGGCGAAGAAATGGATGCCTATCGCTGGGGCGCGCCCGCTGACTTGATCGTTGAGCACCGAACTGGACAACTCAAAATGATGCCTCCGACTGTGGTGACACTTTCGGAGCTGGCGCGCTGCACCACAGTGGATGAGGCCAGACATCTCTATGCCTCGCGGGATGTCCCTTTTATTAAACCCCTGGTAACCGAGTACCTGGGGACGCTGTGCATGTTATATGGGGGCGACGCAGGATACGAGGAGAGCAATCCGGCACTGCCCGGTCCGCGCAATCGTTGTTTTCTTGAAGAGGGCGTTTGGCGCTACGAATTTCTGGCCCCCTGATACCGTTCTCCCGGTAGGGCAATATCGAAAAAGCCGCGAGGGGTTTTGTGCTGTAAAGGGTTTAACTCATAACGGCCGTTGACCCCTTTACTACTTTTTTGGAGAACACCCATGAAAACCTCCTTCCTGTTACTTGCTTCAGGTCTATTGTGCGTGGCACTGCCGCTGCACGCGGGCGAAGCTGGCCGTAAAGCTCCCTTTGACGCTAATCAAGATGGCATCGTCAGCACCGCCGAGGTGGCCCAACACAAGGCAAATCGCTTTATGAAAATGGATGTCGACGGCGACGGTGCGGTTAGTCGCGACGACATCGCCGAGTTCAAGGCCCGCCTGCGGGAGCAGCGCACCGGCTCGCGCGCCGATCGATTTGAGCTGGCCGACAGCAATGGCGATGGCTTGGTCGGTCAGGACGAGGCCCGCGCTTTTGCCCAGACTCGGGTGCAGAAGCTTGATGCCGACGGCGACGGCGCCATCAGCCGCGGCGAAATGCACCGGGCTTTCCGTCACAGCGATCGTGGCCACCACAGCGACCGCGGCCGTCACGGCGACATGACGATGGCCGATTGATGCGGAGTTACTGACTCGTGCGGCTTGGCATTAGTGATGCTGAGTTACTCGAGCGGGTGGCGAGCGGCGATGGCCGCGCCTTTGGCCAGTTGGCTGAGCGTCATTCTGCTCGAGTACTCAGCACGGCATACAGCGTGGTGCAGTCCCGCGCTGATGCTGAAGACATCTGTCAGGAAGTCTTTGTGCGCCTGTGGAAGCAGGCGCCAAACTGGCAGGATGAGGCGCAGTTGAGCACCTGGTTGTATCGAGTAGCGATGAACCTGGCGCTGAACCATCGCCAGCGTGTGCAGCAACGCATGGTGACGGGCAGTGATGAGGTGATGCGCCGAATTGGCGATGCACCTGCCGCACCGCCCCCCATTGAGAGTGACCCGCAGCTGCTCCAGGCACTGGGGAAACTGCCGGAAAACCAGCGTGTCGCGATGAGCTTTCGCTATTTTCAAGACCTTTCGATCAAGCAGATTGCCCAGATTATGGATTCGACCCCCAAGGCGGTGGAGTCCGCGCTGGGGCGTGCCAAACTCGCCATGAAGAAAATGCTGGGCGAGCAATACGCAGCGGACAATGATGTGGAGAGAGAAAATGATCTCAGCCCTTTTTAATCATGTGCTGGCCCGCTATGGGCCGCTGCGCCACGAATGGCCAGTGCGCTACTGGCCGCTGACCCTGTTAACCCTGTGCGTGCCCGGCTGTCGCCGCCGCTGGCGCAGAGCCCTGGATGAGCATCGCGGTTGGCAACAGCTGGCCGAGCGTTCGGGCGTGGGCGATTTCGAAGTAAGCGAGGCGCTGATGGCCAGGCTGAAGCGTATCCCCGACAGTGAAGTACAAGTGCCGGCGACCGCGCCTGTGCGCACCGTTGTTCAGTGGTGGCCCCAGGCCGGAGCGGTGGTGGCGGCTATTGTCTGTGGCCTGCTGCTGGGAATGAATGCGGAGTTGAGCTTGTACAGCGAATACTCGGAAAATAGCCTGGCCTACCTCGATGTGGCCGGTACAGCCGAGTTCAGCAATTGGATTTCTGGAGAAGAGCAATGACACGGCGTCGTTGGTTGTACGTTGCGCTGGTGGTGTCGATCATCATCAATGGCCTGTTGATAGGCGGCTGGCTGGGACACCGTTGGCGGGGCGAGGAACGTATGGCAGTACACGGTTTAAGTCGCCACATCCTGCGTCATGAGCCGGAGGAGTTGAGTGCGCCAGTGCAGAACCTGATGGCCACCAAGCGCGGTGAGATACGAGCGGCCTTCCACGAGTTAAAGCGGGCGCGGCGTTCTCTGGCCGGCGTTATCAAGCGCGAGCCACCGGAGCCGCAAGAGCTGGAAGAGGCGTTCGCCCGCCTGCGTCTTGCCGACGCGACATTGAAGACTCTCAGTCACGAGATTCTGATCGCGGTGTTGCCGGAAATGTCGCCGGCCCAACGCACGGCGCTGTTGAGTGGTAGCCGCAAAGGGCATCATCACGGTGATAAGCATCATGGTGGTAAGGGAAAATGTGCTGGCGAACCGCCTGTTCAGTGAATGCCGTGGTAGGGCAGGGGGCCGTCGTACCAGCGTCCGCGCCAGGCGCGAAAGACCAGATCGGGATACCAGGTTTTCCCGAGACTGCCGTTATAGCGTGCCAGCGCGCGACTGAGGTGACCTTTTTCCCGTTGCAGGTAGTACTGCAAAATCTGGCAGCCGTAGCGCAGGTTGGTATCCATGTTGGTCAGGTTGTCGTCGGGCCGGCCTATTTCATTTTTCCAGAACGGCATCACCTGCATCAAGCCCTGGGCGCCGACCCGGGAAATCGCGTATTGGTCAAACCGGCTTTCAATCTGGATCAATGCCAGTACCAGCTCCGGAGGCAGGTCGGCGGCGGCAGCTTCGCGGTGAACTCCTCGCAGAAAGGTCAGTCGCGCGGCGGGGTCCTTGATGAAAGGTTTTAGCCGCCCGGACATATCCAGCAGCCACACCTCAGCGTCAAAGCGGTCCTGAAAATTGTCCGCGCGCGGCACGGCGTCCTTTAGATAAGCTGCCAGGGCAGCGCGCTCGCTCGCCGCTTTGTCGCCGGAGGTGAGGGCCAGGCCCGGAGCGGCAAGGATCAGCGCGCCGAGCAGCAGAGCGACACAGCGCCTGCGTTTAGCGCGGCAGACGTTCACTGATAAAGGCCAGCACATTTTCCGCAGGCAGGTCTTCATTGTCCTCTGCACGGCGGTGTTTATATTCCAGCATACCCTTGTCCAGACCGCGATCGCCGATCACGATCCGGTGGGGAATACCGATCAGCTCGATGTCGGCGAACTTCACCCCGGGGCGCTCGTTGCGGTCATCCAGCAGCACATCGTAACCCTGCAGCTTCAGCTCTTCGTACAGGGTTTCTGCAGCCTCGCGTACCCGCTCGGATTTTTGCATGTTCAGCGGCACGATAGCGATCTGGAAGGGGGCAATGCTGTCTGGCCAGAGAATGCCCTTGTCATCGTTATTTTGCTCGATGGCGGAGGCGACCACGCGGCTGACGCCGATGCCGTAGCAACCCATAATCATGGTTTGCTCTTTGCCCTGCTCGTTCAGTACTGTGGCCTTCATGGCTTCAGAGTACTTGGTGCCGAGCTGGAAAATATGACCGACTTCAATGCCGCGTTTAATCAGTAGCGTGCCCTTGCCGTCGGGACTGGGGTCACCGCTGACCACGTCGCGGATATCTGCGATTTCTACCAGCGGTACATCTCTTTCCCAGTTGACGCCGGTGAGGTGGTAGCCCTCGTCATTGGCGCCACAGATAAAGTCGGCGCAGTGGGCTGCGCTGCGGTCTACAACAGTGCGCAGGTTCAGGCCAACCGGGCCAATCGAGCCGGGACCACAGCCCAGGGCTGCCTTGATATCCTTTTCCTCGGCCAGGGTCAGCGGTGCAGCGATGCCCGGAAGTTTTTCCGCTTTAATGTCGTTGAGCTGGTGATCGCCGCGCAACACCAGTGCGATCAGTGCTTGCTTGCCGTTTTCGTCGGCTTCGCCATACACCAGCAAGGTTTTCACGGTCTGAGCTGCCGGGCAATCAAAGAATGCGCACACCTGCTCGATACTGCCGACCTCGGGTGTGGCGACCTTGTCGAGGGTGGCCGTGGCGGCGGGGCGCTCTCCGGCGGGGGGCAGGGCCTCGGCCATTTCTACGTTGGCGGCATAATCAGAGCTGTCAGAGAAGGCGATGTCGTCTTCACCGGACTCGGCGAGCACGTGGAATTCGTGGGAGCCACTGCCGCCAATGGAACCGGTATCGGCGATAACCGGGCGGAAGTCCAGCCCGAGGCGAGTAAATATACGGGTATAGGCCTCGTGCATGGTGTCGTAGGTCGCCTGCAGTGAGGCCTGATCCTGATGGAAGGAATAGGCGTCCTTCATCACAAACTCCCGCGCGCGCATCACCCCGAAGCGCGGGCGAATTTCGTCGCGAAACTTGGTTTGAATCTGGTAAAAGTTAGCGGGCAATTGCTTGTAGCTGCGCAGCTCGTTGCGAATCAGGTCGGTAATAACCTCTTCGTGGGTCGGCCCCAGACAGAAATCCCGCTGGTGGCGGTCACCGATGCGCAGCAGCTCGGCCCCGTATTGCTCCCAACGGCCGGATTCCTGCCACAGCTCGGCGGGCTGCACCACGGGCATCAATACCTCCTGGGCGCCGGCGCGGTCCATTTCCTCGCGGACGATGCGTTCAACCTTGCGCAGCACTCGCAGGCCCAGTGGCAGCCAGCTATAGAGGCCGGTCGCCAGCTTGCGTATCATGCCCGCACGCAGCATCAATTGATGACTGATGACCTCGGCATCGGCGGGGGTTTCTTTGACGGTGGCAATAAGAATCTGGCTGGCGCGCATAACGGATATCTGGCCTTAAAAGCTGCGGGATGAAGTGCCGGCATTTTACGATTGATAGACAGTCTGGTACAGGGTTAATCCTTACCGTGTAAGACAGGAGACGGAATTATGTTTGAACTGCACAATCAATTGGCGGCAGATACAGTCGAACTCGGTGACTTGCCGCTGTGCCGGGTGTTGTTGATGAATGACAGTCAGTATCCCTGGTTAATTCTGGTACCGCGCCGGGAGGGCTTGCGCGAGCTATACGAACTGAGTGAGCAGGACAGGCAGCAGTTCGTGCTGGAGTCGGACCTGGTGTCGCGAATCCTGGCCACTGTGTTTGCTGCGGAGAAACTGAATGTCGCGGCCCTGGGCAATATGGTGCCGCAGCTGCATGTGCATCATATTGCCCGGTATCGCGCCGATGTGGCCTGGCCAAAACCGGTGTGGGGTCAGTTTCCCGCCAAGCCGTACACTGATGAAGCATTGCAAAGTCGCTGTGAGCAGTTGGTCAAGGCGCTCTCTGCTGCGCCGGACTTTTGTCCAAAAACTAACGCCTGGCCATTATCGGACGCGGGGCGAAAATTTGAGTGATTGGGCGGAGCAACGGGAAAAAGTGTGTGAATAGGCTATAAAATAAGTATTAAATTGGTCGCTGATGCTGAAAACCCCTTGTTTTGTACGGTGCAATGGATTATAGGTATCGGCAGGCACAATTTGCGTTGGCGGTTGGCCCGGTTTCCAATAGCTGTTCAGGTGCTGGTGGCGGGGTGAATTGGCACAGTGCTGTACCGGAAAAGAGCAACAATAAACTCTAATGTGATTACAGGACCTATTCCTATGGCGACAAAAAAAGCTGCTCCAAAGAAAGCTGCCGCTAAGGCAAAAACTGCTGCGGCTCCGAAGCGCAAAACCACTGCGTTGAGTGAGAAAATGACCAAAACGCAAATTCTTACTGAAATTGCGACGAACACCGATTTGACGCGCAAGCAGGTGGCAGACGTGCTGGAAGAGCTGGAGATCCTCATCGAGCGCAGCATCAAGAAGCGCGCACTGGGTGAGTTCACCATTCCAGGGTTGATGAAAATCACCACAGTGAAAAAGCCTGCGACCAAGGCGCGTAAGGGCATCAACCCCTTCACCGGTGAAGAAACCACCTTCAAGGCCAAACCTGCCAGTGTGGCGGTCAAGGTTCGCCCGCTGAAAAAGCTCAAGGATTTCGCCGCCTGATTTCCTTGCGGTGGCGCGTTACCGCGCCGCCGCTTCCGTTTCCCCCCTGTGGTTTCTGCTATTTCCCTGTTGTTTCCCCATAGCTGCCATTGAGTTTCACCCCCTCCGTTTATTCACAGCCCCGCTTTGCGTTATAATCGCGCTCTTTTTTTGACCGACGGGTTTTCCTGAGGCTCAGACTACGGCGATTTTGTCTTGGGAGGTTTCCAATGCCGATTTACGAATATCAATGCCAGGCTTGCCAGCATGAAATGGAAGCGTTGCAGAAAATGAGCGACCCCGCCTTGGTGGCTTGCCCGGAGTGCAAGGCCGACAAGTTGGTGAAGAAGATCTCAGCCGCAGGATTTCGCCTGAAGGGCGGCGGTTGGTACGAGACCGACTTCAAATCCGGCGGCAGCAAGAAAAACCTGGCGGGGGATGCCGGCTCTTCATCGGGCGGCGGCTCGTCGAGCAGCTCAGACAGCTAATTTCAGGGGCCGGACGACCGGCCCGTCAATGACTTAACACAGCGGGAATATCAAATGCGCAGCCATTATTGCGGGAGCCTCGGTAGCGAGAACATCGATCAGGAAGTCACCATATGTGGATGGGTGGATCGCCGCCGCGACCACGGTGGGGTGATATTCCTAGATATGCGGGATCGCGAGGGTATTGTGCAGGTGGTCTTTGACCCCGACACCGAGGAACACTTTGCCACCGCCGACCGCGTGCGCAGTGAATATGTACTGAAAATACGTGGTCGTGTCCGTGCCCGCGACGGTGCCACGGTCAACGCCAATATGAAAACCGGCGAAATCGAAGTGCTGGGTAAGGAAATCGAGATTCTCAATGAGTCCGAAACACCGCCCTTCCAACTGGATGACCACACCGAAGTGGGTGAGGACGTGCGTCTGCGCTACCGCTACCTGGACCTGCGTCGCCCGCAAATCGCCGACAAGCTGCGCCTGCGTGCGCGGATTACCTCAGTGCTGCGCCGCTATATGGACGAGCAGGGCTTTCTGGATATTGAAACGCCCATTTTGACCCGCGCGACACCAGAGGGTGCACGGGACTACCTGGTGCCCAGCCGTACCCACTCGGGCAAATTCTTTGCACTGCCCCAGTCGCCCCAGCTGTTCAAGCAGTTGCTGATGGTGTCGGGCTTTGATCGTTATTACCAGATTGCCAAGTGTTTCCGCGACGAAGACCTGCGCGCTGACCGCCAGCCGGAATTTACCCAGATTGATATCGAAACCTCGTTCATGGACGACAAGGCGATAATGGCGGTTGCCGAGGGCATGATTCGCGATCTGTTCAAAGAAGTGATGGGACTCGACCTGGGGGACTTCCCACAAATGCCTTATTCCGAGGCGATGTCGCGTTTCGGCAGCGACAAGCCAGACCTGCGTATTCCGCTGGAGCTGGTAGATGTGGGTGACCTGATGACCGAGGTCGATTTCAAAGTGTTCTCCGGCCCAGCGAAAAACCCCAAGGGGCGTGTGGCAGCACTGAAAGTGCCCGGTGGTAACGACAAACTCAGCCGCAAGCAGATTGACGATTACACCAAGTACGTGGGTATTTATGGCGCCAAGGGGCTGGCCTACATCAAGGTCAACGATAAGTCGGATCTGGAAGGCGGCCTGCAATCTCCTATCGTCAAATTCCTGCCGGAACCGGTGCGCGCCGCCATTCTGGAGCGGGTGGGTGCTGACAATGGCGACCTGATTTTCTTTGGTGCCGACAGCGCCAAAGTGGTCAATGAAGCACTCGGCGCACTGCGCTGCAAACTCGGCGAAGACCTCAACCTGTACACTGCGCCCTGGGCGCCGTTGTGGGTGGTGGACTTCCCGATGTTTGAGGAAGACGGCAACGGTGGTTTGACCTCGCTGCACCACCCCTTCACCGCGCCGTCCTGCTCGCCGGAAGAGCTGGAAAAAGCACCCGCTGACGCGCTGTCGATCGCTTATGACATGGTGCTCAACGGCACTGAGCTGGGTGGCGGTTCGGTGCGTATCCATCGCCCCGCGATGCAGGAAGCGGTATTCCGCGTACTGGGTATTGGCGACGAGGAAGCCCGTGAGAAGTTCGGCTTCCTGCTCGACGCACTGAAGTACGGCGCACCACCGCATGCGGGTCTGGCCTTCGGCCTTGATCGTCTGGTGATGTTGATGAGCGGTGCGCGCTCCATTCGCGACGTTATCGCCTTCCCCAAAACCCAGAGTGCGGCCTGTGTGATGACCGATGCACCGGGAGTGGTGGAAACCCGTCAGCTGAGCGAGCTGAGCATTCGCGTGCGCAAGAACGAAGAGTAAGTCGAAAAAACGGCATGCCCCGGCGGCGTTTCGGGGCGTGCCGCGCAAGAGGTAGTGTATGGCTGGGCACAGTAAATGGGCCAATATCAAACACCGCAAAGCCGCGCAGGATGCTAAGCGTGGCAAAATTTTCACCAAGCTGATTCGCGAGTTGGTGGTCGCCGCACGAGCCGGTGGGCCGCTGCCCGAGGACAATCCCCGTCTGCGCGCCGCCGTGGACAAGGCTCTCGGTGCCAACATGAAGCGTGACACCATTGATAAAGCCATCGCCCGGGGTGCGGGCAATGCCGAAGGCGACAATTACGACGAGATCACCTACGAGGGCTATGGCCCAGGTGGGGTAGCAATCTATGTCGAGTGCATGACCGACAATCGCAATCGCACGGTGGCTGAGGTGCGTCACGCCTTTTCCAGACGTGGTGGCAATCTGGGTACCGACGGCTCCGTGGCCTATCTGTTTACCCGCCTGGGTCAGCTGGTGTTTGCCCCGGGTGTCGACGAAGAACAGTTATTGGAGCTGGCGCTTGAAGCCGGTGCGGAGGACGTGATTCTCCATGAGGATGGCAGCGCCGAAGTCCTGACGCCCTGGGAGTCCTTTCACAGTGTTAAGGACGCCCTTGAAGCCGCGGGCCTGGCCAGCGACAGCGCTGATATTGTGATGCAGCCTGGCACCACTGTCGTGCTGGATCGCGCAGGTGCCGAGAGCGTGCTCGGCTTGATCGAGATGCTTGAAGATCTCGACGATGTACAAAACGTTTACAGCAACGCCGAGATTCCCGACGACATCCTCGACGAACTTTCCTGAGTCGAGCCGATTCCGCCTGCGGGTCGTTGTCATTTCACGCACTGTTCTGTGCATAATAGGGTAACGATTCGACCGCGACCCAATATGACAATCATTCTTGGTATAGACCCCGGCTCGCAGAAGACCGGTTTTGGTCTTATTTCAGTAGAGGGGCACAAACACCGCTATTTAAGTAGCGGTGTCATTCGCTTGCCCCAGTCAGCCCTGCCGGAACGGCTGGATATTATTTTTCGTAATTTAACCACAATTATCGACGAATACCGTCCCGATGAAGCCGCGGTGGAAGAGGTATTTATGGCCAAAAGTGCCGGCTCTGCCCTGAAACTGGGGCAGGCTCGGGGCGCGGCAATTGTCGCCTGTGTCGCCGCTGACTTGCTGGTAGCGGAATATACGGCGCGGCAAATCAAAAAGGCCGTGGTGGGCAGTGGTGCCGCCGACAAAACCCAGATCCAGCATATGGTGAAAATTCTGCTGAATCTCCCCGCGGCTCCCCAGGAAGATGCCGCCGATGCACTGGCGGCGGCAATCTGCCACGCCAATGCTCGACAGGGCCTGAGCAATATGTCCGAACCCATGGCCGCCCCACGTTTGCGCCGGGGACGGCTCTCTAATAAGGTAAATTCATGATCTCTCGTTTGCGCGGTGTTCTGATTGAAAAGCAGGCGCCGGAAATTGTGCTCGACGTCAATGGCGTCGGCTACGAAGTATTGGTGCCCATGACCACCTTATACGACCTACCGCCACTCGGCGGCGAGGTGGTACTGTACACCCAGTTTATTGTTCGCGAAGATGCCCAAACCCTGTTTGGCTTTGGCGATACCCGGGCGCGGGAACTGTTCCGCAACCTGATAAAGGTAAACGGCGTCGGCCCCAAACTTGCTTTAACAGTGATGTCGGGCATTGATAGCGACGACTTTGTGCGTTGTGTGCACGAGGGCGATGCGGCGGCGCTGGTGCGCTTGCCGGGAGTGGGTAAAAAAACTGCCGAGCGGCTGATTATGGAAATGCGCGACCGTCTGGAAAGCTGGGCGCCGGCACTGGGCGACGCACCGGCGAAACCCTCGGCGCCGTCAGCGTCGGCGGTGATTGCCGAAGCCGAGTCTGCACTGGTGGCGCTGGGTTACAAACCCCAGGAAGCGAGCAAAGCGATCAGCGCGCTGGACAGCGACGGTGTGAGCAGCGAGGCGCTGATACGGGCGGCTCTCAAGAATATGATCAGGTAGGGGCGGGGCATCATGATAGAAGTGGATCGGCTGGTTGCGCCGCAGCCGGTAGAGGCGGCGGAGGAGCGCTTTGACCGGGCGATACGGCCCAAGACCCTGTCGGATTATATCGGCCAACCGGCGGTGCGTGAGCAAATGGATATTTTTGTGAGCGCGGCACGCAAGCGCGGTGAGCCGCTGGATCACACCTTGATTTTCGGGCCGCCGGGCTTGGGCAAAACGACCCTGGCGAATATTTTGGCCAATGAAATGGGCGTGGCGCTGCGCACGACCTCCGGGCCGGTATTGGAAAAAGCCGGTGATCTCGCAGCGCTGATGACCAACCTGGATGCCGGGGACGTATTGTTTATCGACGAGATTCATCGCCTCAGCCCCCATATTGAAGAAATTCTTTATCCCGCGATGGAAGATTATCAGCTGGATATCATGATTGGAGAGGGCCCGGCTGCGCGCTCGATCAAGCTGGATTTGCCGCCCTTTACCCTTGTTGGCGCAACGACCCGGGCAGGTCTGCTGACCTCTCCATTGCGCGACCGATTCGGCATAGTGCAGCGCCTGGAGTTTTACGGGGTGGACGACCTGTCGACCATAGTTGCCCGCTCGGCGGCCATTCTTGGTATGACACTGGATAGTGCCGGGGCGGTGGAGATTGCCCGGCGCTCACGGGGAACACCGCGGATCGCGAATCGCCTGCTGCGGCGGGTGCGGGACTTCGCCGAGGTCAAGGCCGATGGCCATGTCAGTGCAGATATCGCCGATCAAGCCCTCAGTATGCTCAACGTTGACAGCAGCGGCTTCGACCACCTCGACCGTCGTCTGCTGCTGGCCATGATCGAAAAGTTTGATGGCGGCCCGGTGGGCATCGACAGCCTGGCGGCGGCCATCAGCGAAGAGCGGGGCACAATCGAAGATGTGCTCGAGCCCTATCTGATTCAGCAGGGCTATATTATGCGTACGCCCCGGGGCAGGGTGCTCACCGCTCACGCCTATCTACACTTTGGCCTGGAATTTCCCGGTAATACTACCGGTGAGGATGGTCTCTAGTGGAATTCGCCTTGCCCGTGAGGGTCTACATCGAAGACACGGATGCTGGCGGTATTGTATTTTACGTCAACTATCTCAAATACATGGAGCGCGCCCGAACCGAATATATGCGTGCACAGGGCGTAGCCAAGGCGGCGCTGGGTGACGACGGTTCGCTGCTGGTAGTGCGCAGTGTAGACATTCGCTACCGCCAGTCGGCGCGGCTGGATGACGAGCTGCAGGTCACTGCCGAAATTATTTCGCTGCGACCTGTGGCACTTATCTTCAAGCAGTGTGTCTATCGCGGCGCGCAGTTGCTGTGCGAGGCCGATGTCGAGATCGCCTGTGTGGACGCTGACAGCGGCCGGCCCAAACGCCTGCCTGCGGTGGTGCGTGAGCAGTTGGCGGCGCTGGAATTGGCAGCGGCTGACCGGTAACAAGGTCAGTGTAAAAGACAAACGTATATTTGAATGACTCCTGGTAATCAGGCGAAGAACAACACCAATTAAGGGGAATGCACGTGGATCAGGACCTGTCCATTATTACACTGGTTAGCCAGGCCAGTATTTTCGTTCAGGCTATTATGGCGGTATTGGTATTGGCGTCGGTGGTGTCGTGGTATTTCATCGTACAGCGCATGACCTACTTCGGTAATGCCGAGCGGGAGATGAAGCGCTTTGAATCCCGATTCTGGGGCGGTACTGATCTGAATAGCATGTACGAAGAGGGAACAAACTCCCAGCGTATGGCGGTGGGTATGGAGAGTATCTTTCGCGCCGGCTACAAGGAATTCACCCGCATGGCTCCGCGCAAGGTCGATTCCGATGCCATTATGGAAGCCTGTGAACGGGCGATGCGGGTGGCATTGTCCCGGGAAGAGGAGCGTCTGGAAGCCAATCTGCCATTTCTGGCGACCGTGGGCTCGACCAGTCCCTACATCGGTCTGCTGGGTACAGTTTGGGGGATCATGGGCTCGTTCCACGGCCTGGGGCAGGTACAGCAGGCGACCCTGGCCACGGTGGCACCGGGTATTTCCGAGGCCCTTGTGGCGACTGCCATGGGTTTGATCGCCGCGATTCCGGCGGTGGTGTCCTACAACCGTTTCTCGTCAAAGGTCGACAACCTCAGCGGCAAATATGAAACCTTTGCTGAAGAGTTCTCCAGTATCCTGCATCGTCAGGTCCATGTACGTTGAGGAATGGGCCGATGAAACGTCGTGTAAAACGAAAACCCATGTCGGACATCAACGTCGTGCCCTACATCGACGTGATGCTGGTGCTGCTGATTGTGTTTATGGTGACAGCGCCTATGTTGGTTCAGGGGGTGCAAGTTGACTTGCCTGAAGCATCCACCGAGCCGGTGCCGCCCACCGACGACGATCCGATTGTGGTGTCGGTCGATGCCAAGGGCCGCTATTACATCAGTCTTGGAGACCCCGACAAGCAGGGGTCTCCGGTCAAGCTGGAGGAAATCGGCGATAAATTGAGCAAAATCCTGCGCAATAAACCGAAAACCCCGGTTATGGTGCGGGGCGATGCGGCGGTGAACTACGGCAGCGTGGTTGCTGCTATGGCGACTCTGCAGGGGGCGGGGGCCAAATCCATCGGCTTGATTACTGAAGAGCCTGTTGCTGCGGGACGGAAATAGCTGCGATGTCTGGTCCACGTCTGATCCCCGCATTGGCTTCCCTCAGCTTGCACGGCGGTGTTGCGGCACTGTTGCTGCTCGGTTTGCCAGGGCTGGATTTGAGCCCTGAGCTTAAGCCGCAGCCGACGGTTATCCATGCCAAGCTGGTGATTGATCAGATACCGCCCAAGGCGGTGTCCAAGCCCAAGCCTGCGCCGCCGGTGAAAAAGCCCGAGCCTGTTCCCGTTGCCAAACCGAAGCCGGCTCCGAAACCCGAGCCGAAACCGGAGCCGAAACCGACGCCGAAGCCCGAACCAAAACCGAAGCCGAAAGAGCCGACAGCGGAAGAACTCAAGAAGCGCGAAGCGGAGAAAAAAGCCGCTGAGGCCGCCAAGCAGCGCAAGCTTCAGGAGGAAATTTTGCGCAAGCAGGAAGCCGAGTTAGCTGCGGCCCTCGCGGCGGAAGACGAGGTGTTCGATGAGGCGGAACAGGTTTCCAGTTATCAGCAGCTGATTTCGGCGCTGGTACAGGGCAACTGGTCGCGCCCGCCTACCGCCAGAAATGGTATGGTGGCCGTTGTCGGCATTGAGACTCTGCCCACAGGCGAAATCAGCAACCAGTACATTGTGGAGAGCAGCGGTAACGAAGCGTTTGACCTGTCGGTGTTGCGAGCGGTGTCCGGGCTGGAGCGCATTGATGAACTGCGCGAGCTTGCCACAACCAATCGCGCGGCCTACGAGCGCAATTTTCGGCGATTCCGATTTAGATTTCAGCCAACTGATCTGAGGCGATAATGTTAGCGAGACTGTTATTTCTGGGAATGATATTGACGATGAGTGTGTTCAGCCACGCTGAACTCACCATTGAAATCAACAAGGGTAATGACGATCCGTTGCCGATCGCGGTGGTGCCCTTCGGCTGGAAGGCTGGGGTCACTCTGCCGGAAGACGTTGGCGCCATCATCGAGAGGGACCTGCATCGCAGCGGTCTGTTCGATCCGCTGAGCCGGGAAGACATGCTCAGCCGTCCGTCAAATGCCAGCGAAGTCTATTTTCGCGACTGGAAAAGTCTCGGTGTGGACTATGTGGTGGTGGGCGAGCTGGCCGTAGAAGGCGGAACTCTGGTGGCGAAGTACGAATTGCTGGACGTCAATACCCAGCGCAGCTTGCTTGCGGGAACAGAAACCCAGCCCGCCAGCCGCAGCCGTTTCCTCGCGCACACCATCAGCGACATGATTTATGAAAAACTCACAAATATTCGCGGAGCTTTCCGCACGGAACTACTCTATGTTTCCGCGGTGAGAGAAGGGAACGATAATTTCCGTTACCGCTTGCTGAAAAGTGATATCGACGGGGCCAACGAAGTGGTTCTGGTGGATAGTAAGCAACCCATTTTGGCGCCGACCTGGGCGCCGGATGGTCAGAGAATCGCCTACGTATCCTTTGAAACCACCCGTCCTGCGATATATTTACATAATTTGGTGAGTAACGAACGGAAACAACTGACCAACTTCCGCGGTCTTAATGGGGCGCCTGCGTTTTCGCCGGATGGTAATAAGCTGGCAATGGTACTGTCGAAAGATGGTAGCCCGGATGTCTATGTGATGGATTTGTCCACTCAGGCATTGCAACGGGTGACCAACCATTTTGCGATAGACACCGAGCCAGCCTGGGCGCCGGACGGCAAGTCGCTGTTCTTTACCTCGGACCGCGGTGGCAAGCCGCAGATCTACAAGGTAGAGCTGGCGACAGGATACGTAGAACGAGTCACCTTTGAGGGGGACTACAACGCTCGAGCCCGAGTTTTGGGAGACGGTTTGGGCCTGGTGATGGTACACAGAGTGAACGGCAATTTTCATATTGCGGTTCAGGATTTCAAGCGCAAGCGTGTTGAAATTCTTACCTCCACCGAGCTTGACGAGTCACCCAGTGTGGCACCGAATGGAAGCATGATGCTCTATGCTACAAAGCATAACGGGCAGGGGGTGTTGGCAGCAGTATCAGTGGACGGCGGTGTGAAATACCGCTTGCCGTCCCGATTCGGAGATGTGCGCGAACCGGCTTGGTCGCCTTATCTGTATTAACAAACGAAGCCGGAAAACCAGAATTAAGCAGATAAATGGTTATCTGCTAATTTATGTAAAACTTGTAAAAAGGGAAAAATGCTATGAAATACCAATCTAAGTTGTTTCTGAGTGTTGCCATGACTGGTGCCCTGCTGACCGGCTGTGCATCTACTGATACAGAGGACAGTGGTCAAAGCAGCGACGTGAGCACCTACTCCGAGCCAACTCAGAGCGTGGACACCTCAGCCTACGAGCGCGAAGAGCCTCAGGTGGCTTTGGAAACTGTGTTTTACTTCGAGTTTGACCAAGCAACTTTGACGTCAAAGGCGCGCGCCGACCTGAATGCCCAGATCCAGCGTTTGAAGAAAACCACTGGCCCCATTCGTCTGGAAGGACATGCTGACGAGCGCGGCACACGGGAATACAATATGGCACTGGGTGAGCGTCGTGCCATGGCGGTTGCAGATTATATGGCAATCAACGGCATTCCCCGTTACCGTATAGAAACCGTCAGCTACGGCGAAGAGCGTCCAGTATCATTTGGACAGTCTGAGTCTTCCTACGCGAAAAACCGTCGCGTTGAGCTGAAGTAATTAACAAGGCGAACTGATGCAATTGAAAAAACAACTGTTGGGGATATCCCTACTAACCCTGTCGGCGGCGGTAGCGGCTCAGGCTCCGGTAGAGGATATCAATGATCGAAATCGTGGTTACCAGTCCGCTGGTGGCATGAACGAAGAGCTCTTCCAGCAGTTGCAGCAGCTCCAGCAGGAAATTATGAGCCTGCGCGGAACGGTTGAAGAGCAGGGGCATCAGATTCGTCAGCTTAAACAGCAGGGCCTTGATCGTTATATCGATATGGATAGACGCATCAGTGCCCTGTCTGGCAGTCCGGCCCAAGGGCCGGCTGACATGGATTCATCGCCAGTTTCTTCACCTGAGGGAGACACTGGCGATGTATCTATACAGGCCAACGTGGCCGCCGGGGCCGAGGTGCCGACCGCGGCCGCCGCAGCGGCAACATCTGGCACGTCAGCTGCAGCGAATGCGCTGACCGGCAGCCCGTCCCAGGATTATGCCAATGCCTATGAGCTGGTGAAAGCGCGCCAATACGCGGCGGCTATCGAGGCTTACAAGGGCTTTGTCGAACGTTACCCCAATGATCGCTATACCCCCAATGCCTGGTATTGGCTGGGCGAGCTTTATATTGCCGTATCACCGAAAAACCTGGTGGCATCCACCCAGGCCTTTCAGAAGTTGCTTGCGGATTACCCCGACAACGGCAAGGTGCCGGCGGCGATGTACAAGCTGGGTACGGTGTACTTTATTCAGGGTGAAAAAGACAAAGCCAAAACCATGCTCACCCATGTGATCGACCGCTACGGCAAAACCGGCAATTCCGCGGTCATCAAAGCTCGGGAATTTCTTCGCCAGAACTATTAATCCCGCCGACCGTTAGCCCGCCAAGGGGCGGGCGTCGTGGTCAGGTCAGGCGTTCACCACCAATGCTCAGGGTTTGTTGGCATTGAATGCTGCCAGCGCCTCGGGGCTACTCTCCTTCTGATATTTTTCCTTCCATTCGCTGTAGGGCATACCGTAAATCCGCTCGCGGGCGGTGTCGTAATCGACCGGCTCGCCCAAATCCTCAGCTGCGGCGGCATACCACTTTGACAGGCAATTGCGGCAGAAGCCGGCCAGATTCATCAAGTCGATATTCTGTACGTCCTTGCGTTCATCCAGATGTTGCAGCAGGCGGCGAAAGGCCGCCGCCTCAATCGCGTCGGTGTTGGTGTCAGTCATGGTCTATGCTCCTTAATGCATCTGCGGAACTGTTCATTTCAAAAAAATTTGCTATGTTAAGTCAACGAACAGACCTCTGCTCGCCATGCCTAATTTAACCGAACGCGGAGCCACATCCTATGACCAAGAAAAAACTGGACCCGGTTGCACTCATAAACCGTGAAATCGAAGCGCTGGAGAGCAAGGTTGAAAAGCTTCGAGAGAAGTTGATGGCGGATGCGGACAATGCGATTGCCAAGGCAAAGGAACAGGCCGAAAAGGCCCGGCAGCGCTTTCAGGAGGAGCAGCAGAAACTCAAGGACTTGCAAGCCAAAGCCCGGACAGAAATGGACGCGACGCTGCAGCGCCAGATCGACAAGGCGAACAAGGCGGTTGAGGGGGCAAAGGAGCTGGAGATAGATGCTCGGGCGCTTATCCTGATGGCCAAGGAACAAATAAAGGAATTACAGGCTGACTACAAGCGCGCCCGCGCGCTGGCCAAGGCAGCGGCTGACGCGGCAAAGGATTTCGATAAGAAAAATCCCCCCGAGAAAAAGGCGCCGGCAAAAAAGACCGCTGCTAAAAAAGCTGCCCCGAAAAAGGCCGCTGCCAAAAAGGCGCCGGCGAAGAAATCTGCGGCCAGGAAAGCTCCCGCCAAAAAGAGTGCTCCGAAAAAAGCTGCAGCCAAAAAGGCCCCCGCTTCAGATAGCTGACATCACCGGTCGGCGCGGGACAGCTGCGCTGTCCCGGTAACTCCCTTTCACCGGTCCCGTGGCATTGTCGCGGGACGGGTGCTTGCCTACTCCTCCGAATGAAGCATGTTCCGGCTTTCCCGTATCGCTATACTGGCAACCGATCCATCTTCGGCCCGGTGCCATCATCCCCAAGAACAGGACAAACTATAACAATGGCTAGTAACACTACAGCAGTGGCATTACCGCGTTTTGCCGACAAAGTGGTCATCGTGACCGGTGCGGGTTCTGGAATCGGCCAAGCGACGGCCCGGCGTATCGCCGCCGAAGGCGGCGCGGTTGTCGCGGTGGATATGAATGAAGCCGGTTTGCAAAAAACGGTGGACAGCATACTGGAGGCCGGTGGTGGCAGTGCCCGCGCCGTCGTATGCTCAGTCGCCAGCGAAGAAAGCGTTAAAGCGCTGATAAGCGGCGTGTTGTCTACCGAAGGCAGAATCGACTCGCTGGTGAATATGGCGGGCATTCTCCGCTCGCTGCCGACCATGGAAACATCTCTGGACCTGTTCCAGCAGGTGCTCAACGTCAACCTGATTGGCACCTTCTTGTGCTGTCGAGAAGCGCTGCCTGCACTGCTGGAGTCAAAGGGCAATATTGTTAACGCCGCATCGACGTCAGCACAGTTTGGTCATCCCTATATGGCGGCCTACGCCGCCAGCAAGGGCGGTGTTTTTGCGTTGACCCGCACCCTCGCCTGGGAATACCTCAAGCAGGGCGTGCGGGTAAACGCCGTCGCGCCGGGTGGCATCATGACGCCTATGGTGGTGGCTCAGGGGGAAAGCATGGGCGGCTTCGACATGGATCTGTTTACCCACCTTTCGCGCCCTGACGGCGTCTTTGGCGCGCCGGAGAGCGTCGCTGCGGTTATCGCCATGCTGGCATCCAACGACGGTGCCCACATGACCGGCGAAATCGTCAAGGTTGATGGTGGCGTGCATAACTGAACTCAATGGGGACAGACCCCTTCGGGGGAACCCTTGCCTGAATGACGTTGTCCTGGTTTGTAGACTATTCTTCAAACATGGCAACTCAGTGAGACAGGGCAGGGTATGGCAACGGACAGCGATAGCGCAGCGCGGGTAGAGCAGAGCCATATGTTTCGCGAGGCCGCTGAGGCGGCTTCGGTTGTGGCCGGCCAGCTCAGCGGTAATCGCGAGGTAATTGCCGACCTGGTGCGCAGGCTGAATGCCCAAAGACCAGGATTTGTCGTCACCTGTTCCCGTGGCAGTTCCAGCACCGCCGCCACCTATGGCAAATACTTGATTGAGAAATATCTGGGCATCCCCACCATGCCCAGCGCTCTGTCCATCAACTCGCTTTATCAAAGTCAGCTGTCGATGACTGGTGCATTATGCCTGGCTATTTCGCAATCGGGCGCGAGTCCGGATATTTTGGCGGCGGCGACCCATGCTCGATCCTGTGGTGCGTTAACGGTGGCGATTACCAACAACAGCGATTCTCCCCTTGCCAGGGTGGCCGATGTAATACTGCCCTTGCTCGCGGGAGAAGAGCACAGCGTTGCCGCGACAAAAACCCATCTGGCCGCCGCCGCTGTGCTGGCGCAGATGGTGGCCGCGTGGTCGGGAGACAAGGCATTAAGCGCCGCTCTGCCGGGCTTGCCCGAGGCGATGAACAAGGCCTGGTCAGTCGATTGGGCGGAGGGTGTGACCGCCCTGTGGCAGACCTCGTCAATGTATGTGATTGGCCGTGGCCTCGGCCTTGGGGCGGCGCAGGAAGCCGCATTAAAGTTCAAGGAATGCTGCGGCATCCATGCTGAAGCATTGAGCGCAGCCGAAGTTCGACACGGCCCGATGGCACTGTTGCGCAAAGCGTTTTCAATAATGGTTCTGGGTCAAAATGACGAATCCCTTGACAGTGTCCTCGCCGTAGCCGCGATGGCCCGAAGCTGTCAGGCCAACCTGGTGTTGGCTGTGCCGGGGTATGCCGACGCCCTGCGGGCCGATCGGTACGAGCCATCGCTGGAGCCCATCCTGCTAACCCAAAGCTGCTATCGGCTACTGGTTGAGCTTGCTTTCGCGCGGGGCTTTGACCCTGATACGCCTATGCATTTGCAGAAAGTGACGAAGACGGTTTGAAGACTGCTTTCAGCCGATGAGTTGCGTTAAATGTGAAGTCAGTGATCTGTTCGTTCATGTGCCTGATGGGTGACCACGGATAGCCAATAGGTCAAATATAGTCATCCTGTGACCAGTGTTCGTACCATATTTGGTCACGGGATGGTCACGTTGCGGTCACAGGGTGGTCACAGCACAAAAATCGCAGGCAAAAAAAAGCACCGCATGTCTGCAGTGCTTTGATTTTCTTCGGAATTTGATGGTGGGCCGTGATGGATTCGAACCATCGACAATTGGTTAAAAGAAAACATTTCCGTGTTTTTTGTAATCTACATAAATACATATACAAATTAAGATTTAGTCAATGTGTGTTCTAAGTTACTGTGACCTTAAATAGTCTGGAATTTGAGGCTTGCTAGCTATTTATAAACAGAGTTATCCGAAGTGGTTTTATAGATCAAAGGCCTTCACGGGTTTTGATAATGCCATTGGATCCTGCAGGAAGACTAAACGAAACTCCGTCCTCACCGATCGTATAGTTCTTGAATATTTTGTCGGCACCATCGAGATACAGCGCTTTCTGTCCAGGAATCACCATGGGAGGAACAATATGGTAGTAGAGCAGGTGGCCGACATTGGCGTCCCTTGCTGTTTCTGCGGCTTCTACCGGGCTGGCGTGATAATCCAGAATATCGTGTGTCACCTTTGCCATTACGGTGTTCCCTGTGTTTCTGGCAACCTTGTTCATGAGTCCAACAAGGTTGGGTGATAATGCTTCATGAACAAGGAGATCTACGCCCTTGGCAAAGTATGCGACATTGTCGGATTTTATAGTGTCACCTGTGATCAAAAGCGAGCGATCCTTATAGGAAAAGCGATAACCAACAGCGGGTTCTACCGGGGCATGCTCTACCGAAAAGACCTCAATTTTGAGATCCGCCGTCTTTACCAGTGTTGTTAGTATACCCTTTTCAGGTTGTTGGAAAGGACGTGCCTGTAAACCTGCGCCGCTTGCCGGGGCGACGACATCACCGTGGTGCTCATGGCGGTAATGGAAGTCATATTGATAGGCCTGATTAAAGCCGGCAACGACATTTCCTACCCCTTGGGGCCCGTAAACCGGAAGTGGGCTAGTGTTAGCGCGGCTGGCCCATCGGAGAGTCGCCATTTCACCCAGACCATCGATATGGTCGGAGTGGAAATGTGTTAGAAAAACAGCTTCAATATCGCCAATGTTATATCCCATTCGGCCGATATTGCGAGTGCCATCGGTTCCAGCGTCTACAACAAACATTTGCTGACCTGCGATGACCAAAACGCAGGGGCCGGAAGCAGAAGGCGCTGGCATTGGCCCACCTGCGCCACACAGGGCCAGATGTAGCCCGTCATCCAAATCCTGCGAGGCCTGAGCTGACAGGCGTGCCTCGAGACCTTTCTCCATAATTTTGCTGGTAAGACCCGCAGGCATACAAGCCGCGAGAGAGGTCGCAAGAATCAGTGTGATAATTTTTTTGTACATATGCAGACGCTCCTGCCGATATTTGATTTATTTATGGTGGTCAGTTTTCACCAAAGGTATAGCGCACATCCAGGGTATAGGTCGGGTCGCTGTGCTCTGCCAGGGCAACGTAATTGCCGGCATTGCGCGGGCTATCAAGAAAGATGGTGCGAGATTGTTCGGAGGTCAAATTTTTCGCGTTGATGACCACGCTTAAGCCGTTATCGAATTGTTTCAAGCCCAGCCTCAGATTAACCTTGGTAGTGGCTTCCTGGAAAGCTTCTCTATCCAGATCGATATCCAGGTAGTGCTCCCCTTGATGAAGAATATCCAGACCGATCAGCACGCCCCACTGATCACTGATAGGAAACTTGAGAGATGGGTACAGACTGGCTGATATCTTGGGTGCGTAGGGCACTTCACGGCCGGTAAGATCCTGTCGTGGAATCTCTGTGCCGCACTCGGATGGGTTGCTGTCTGTGGTTTGCGTTGCCGTACCCGGAGCGCATGGATAACTATCATAGGTTGTGTCAGATACGCCGAGGCTGCCGGCGACCGTCAGGGCCTGCCAATCTGGTAACCACTGAAAATCCAGCTCGAAACCCTTGCCGACCGCTGCGGCTGCGTTAACCGTGGTGAACTGTATACCGTTAAAGGCCTGTACCTGAAGGTTTTTATAATCCACATGATAAGCGGTTAAATTAAGTTGCAGCGTTTTGTCCAACAGGAAGCTCTTTATGCCGATTTCCTTGGAAACGGCTGTTTCTTTGTCGTAAGTCGTATCAATCGGTGATATTAGCGGGCCACTCACACCGCCGCCTTTAGTGCCTTTACTGACAACGGTAAACAGTCGTACGTCGTCCCAAACCTCCCATGAGAAGGCCAGTTTGGGTGACAAATCGCTTTCGTTAGCGTCATAGGATTCAAAGAAATCCTGCTGTCCACCGATTTGCCTGGCGATGACGGCGCTGTCAGATTTCGACCCGGTAATCCCTTCTTTGTCTTCCTCGCCGTAGCGCGTACCGAGTGTCAGGTCCATGCGGTCTGTTAAGTACCAGGTGAACTGAGCGAATGCCGAGTGGGATGTGTTTTTCAACGCGGAAACATTGCGGGTGATCGCTTTGTCCTTGTTGGGATCGCCGGCAGCTGCTCGATCAGCGGAAATAAGAGTTGCAGCAGCCACAGGTGCGACCGCCGCTGGCATTCCGCCTTGCCCAGCCCGCAATGCCTCCTCGAGGCCGTCGTAGTAAATAGTGCTAAATTGTGTCGCGGCGGCATCTGATTGGTAGGCAAAAAGCCCGGTGGCAAAGTCGATGCCACGGCCCCAGCCGAATGGTGCTTCCAAGTCGCCGGTAAAGCGTAATTCCAGGGATTTCTGTTCGAAGCCTTCGGGGCCGTCCGTACCCAACTCGGAAAATTGGACGGGGCTGAAATCGGAATCCAGCAGGAAGGGCGAGCGAATTTCGGCAGCATTAGCGATTAAGGCAACTTCCAGAGTTGGGATAGGGCCTACGTCTTTGAAAAATGCTGTAGCGTTAAGTGTAAGCGACTGTGAATTTCTTTTATTGAACTCATCACTGTCAGCAGACGATTTTCCATTATAAACATCGTCTTCAAATTGCGGGTCAGCTTCACGGTACACCTCCGCCGCGCGGGGTGTTGCCTTTTGGTATTGAAGGCCGTAACCGTTAACTTCTGATTCGGTCTGGAAATAATCCAGCCCCAGGGCAAGCCAATCACTAGCGTCCCAGGCCATTCTAAGACGAAAGGATTCTTCTTGCAGTTTCAGTTCCTTATCTAATGTGGTGTTGTAGTTGCCGGTTTCCCGTTCGCGCGTGCGAAATGACAAACGTGCACCCACTTTGTCTGACAGTAGCGGGAATGACAAGCCACCCTCAATGCGACGTTCGTTAAGAGACCCATTCGCTACATTAATATAACCAACCGGCTCAGTGGCTGGAGCTCGTGTGGTGAAATTGAGTACACCAGAGACCGTGTTCTTGCCAAACAGCGTACCTTGCGGGCCCCGCAGTACTTCAACGCGCTCCATATCAAACGCGCCATCGTTCGTAAAAGTGGCGCGCCCGTAATAAACATCATTGATCACAATGCCTACCGAGGGTTCTATATTTCTCGCTAGTGGCGGTGTACCAAAGCCACGAATACTCAATACCGGGTTAGAATTATTCGAATTAAATTTAACATTAGGGGTATATTGCACCATATCCTGTGCATCAACCAACGCGGCTTCGCTCGCCAATTCGCCACCCACAACAGACACTGATGCAGGCACATCAATCAGACCCTGCTCCCGTTTTTGGGCAGTAACTATTACCTCTTCTATCGTGCGTTCGCCGGCAACGCTGCCGGAAACCAGGCAAGCGAGAAGGGGAGGCAGTGTCAGGATTGGAAACCAGTCAATTTGTTTTTGCTTATTGTAGGTCATTATTCGGTGCTCCGGTATTTCAAGCGCAAACGTGTTAAGGGATCTGAGCGATCCAATTATTATGGCATCAATAGTGCCAATATGTGGTGTTAGCGGGTTAATGTCAAGTGTCTTGACACCTTATTGCGCGGATTTTGATAACTCGTTGATTTAAAGCGCGATATGATGAGTGCCGGAGTGTGGCGCGTTTACTGGCGCGCGAGAATATCCTTGAGAAGAGTGGTAATAATTTCGCGACTGGTGGACTTGCTCAGTCCCTGGTGTTCACGCAGACGGTGCCACATTTCAAAAGAGGCTATGGCGTCGACCGCTTCGCGATAAGCTTTATCGAGTTTAGTGATTTCTGGTAGCCAGTCGTCAAGATCCTTGCGCAGCCCTCGCTGAATTTTTGCGTAGTTTTTCCGTAGAAAGTCGTACTTCCAGCGCTGCGCTGCAGTGGTCAATATGATATTGCTGTTTTGTTCGTACACTTCAGCGTGTTGCTCTACCGCGTGCTCTATACGTTCTTCAATCGTACCATTTCGATCACCGCCCAGCGTCAGCGCGATATATTTGTCACGAATAGTCTCATCAACGGCGACAAATAGGGTGCTCATATCGTCGAAGTGACGAAAGAAAGTGCGTAATCCAACGCCGGCTCGTTCTGCGATTTGCTGCGCTGTTGGAATCAGCACGCCTGCGTTAACTAGTTCCACCGCTGCGGCAACAATGGCAGCGCGACTGCGCTCTGTCCTCTGCCGACGTCCGTCAGCGGATTTCTGGGCGGTAGTTTCGGTCATATGCAGGATTCCTCAATGTGGCGTTACAAGCAGCTATTCATGCCATGAATAAAGCTGTGGGTCATTGTATATAGTGGCATATTCTATGTCTATTGTTGCTAGCCGACAGACCAAATAAAGTCGTTATAACTTTTCGATTATATTGACATTGGTAGTGCCATAATAATAGAGTCGATAGTTACTGTGGTTGTGTTAAAGGCTGGTGTGTTAAATGGACAGACCTATTCGACTGCGACTTATCGGTGCGCCAGGGTCGCCGTATACCCAAAAAATGTTGGGCCTCCTGCGCTATCGTCAAATTCCCTATGACGTAATGTGGGGGATGCCGGAGGTTGTGCTGGAGCAGATGCACGTAGCCAAACCTAATATGGTTTTCATGCCAACATTTTTGTTTGACGATGACCTGGGGGAAGTTGTCGCGCACTGTGATTCAACACCGATCATTCGGGAGTTGGAGGCGCGCTACCCGGAGCGCACAGTATTGCCCCGCGATCCTGCGCTCGGCTTTATCGACTATTTACTTGAAGATTTTGCCGATGAGTGGGTTACCAAGTACATGTTCCATTACCGCTGGCACGCCGAGGTCGATGCGGATAATGCCGGAACGTTGTTGCCGCTGAGCGCTGGGCCTCATCTTAGCGACGATGAGGCGACCCAGCTCAAACAATTCTTCACCCAGCGCCAGATTTCCCGCCTCGAATATGTGGGTTCAAATGCACTGACAGCGCCGGTAATCGAAGCGAGCTATCGGCGTTTTCTGGTTGCGATGCAGGCTCATCTCGCACAGCGGCCTTTTCTGCTAGGGCAGCAACCGGCTGCCAGCGATTTCGCGTTCTACGGGCAGCTAAGCCAGTTAGTTGGTTTTGACCCTACACCTCGGCGTATCGCCCATGAGTTATCACCTCGTACTGTCGGTTGGGTTTACATGATGAATGACTTATCGGGGTTGCAACCGAGCATTGACGGCTGGATGTCTTTGGAAGATCAGTCGGATACCCTACGGGGTCTATTGGCGGAGTGTGGTCGCGTGTACGTTCCAGCCTTGCTTGCTAACAATGCAGCAGTAAAAGCCGGCGAAAAGCATTGGTCGACCGAGATAGATGGCTGTGACTGGCAGCAACGCTCGTTTCCGTACCAGTCCAAATGTTTGGCATGGATTAATGGAGCCTATCAGTCGCTGACTGCCCGGGATAAAAATCGCGTAGATCGTGTGCTTGAGGGGACCGGCTGTGAAGATATGTTAAAGGCCGATTAGCGACACCTGGTCGCGTATATAACTTAAAGGAGCTGGATGATGGATATCAAGAAAATTTTAAAGGTTGGTTTGCCGTTCATCGCGGGAACCCTCGCTGTTATAGCAATTGCGTTACCGACAATTCTGCACAACGCGGGCCTGCACCCCGAGTATACCGGTGAGGTATCTAAGTATCCTGGCGGCAAGGCACTGATCATCACTACCAGTCACGGAGTGTTATCGGAGCCTGGCCTGGACGTTGGGCCCGCCACGGGTGTGGCGGCCTCTGAAATGACCCATCCTTACTATGTATTTCAGGAGGCTGGCATGGACGTTGACGTTGCCAGCATTCAGGGTGGATCAATACCAATAGACCCTCAGACACTTTCCTACCCGATAATCACAGACCATGATAAACGCTTTTTGGAGGACAGTATTTTTCAGGCGAAAGCCAGCAATTCGATTGCTGTGAGGGATGTAGATATCAGCAAGTACGATGTTATTTTTCTCGCAGGCGGGTGGGGGGCTGCCTATGATATGGGTAATTCAGAGGAGTTGGCGGCACTGATCAGCGCCGCGTACTATTCGCCGAAAGCGCCGGTGGTCGCATCAGTCTGCCATGGCGCTCTGGGCTTGATAGGTGCCAAAGATAACGACGGTAAACTCTTGATCGAAGGGCGTCGGGCGACAGGGGTCACCGACAAGCAGGTTAAAGAGCTGGGCATCAAGGTTACCCCGATGCACCCGGAAACTGAGCTGCGCAAAGCCGGTGCAGTCTTTGAAAGCGCCACGGCTTTCCGGGATATCTTTGCCACTTGGGTGACAGTAGATGACGAACAACGCTTTGTGACCGGGCAGAACCAGAACTCCGGGCTGGAAGCTGCGTACACGTCGGTAAATATTCTGGCACAGCGAAAAATTCAATAATAACGAGGTTATAGCCATGCAATGGTTGTTGAAAATACCGGTTTCCCTAATTGGTGTGCTGATGTTAAGTATGGGGCTACGCTGGTTGATGGCTCCGTCGGGTATTGCCAGCGAACTGGGTATGCCGCTGTTGGATGGCGCGGGACTGAGTACGCAGATAGGCGATCTCTCGGCTTTTTTTCTTTGCATCGGCGTGTTTACTTTGATGGGGCTAAGTACCCGATGGCCACACTGGTACTACGCTGCGGCCTTGCTGCTAGGCCTCACTGCTTTCGGTCGAGTTCTGGCCTGGCTGCTCCACGGAGCGGCGTTCCTGCCGAAAGTCATAGGCCCCGAGGTATTTTTCACCGTTATTCTGCTTCTGGCGGCGCGCATACTGTGCACTAAATCGGAACGCCCATCGTGATCGTTTCAATTCGAACCAGGTGTATTGCACTGCAGGTTGGGTTGTTGCTCGCCTTCCAGAGTCTGGCGGGTTCAGTCCACTCTGAAATCGACGTCAGTGCCGCGAGCCTGCACGATAATAAACGCCCTAATATAGTGTTAATCCTCGCCGATGATTTGGGCTATACCGACGTGGGGTCTTTTGGCGGGGAGATTGCCACACCCACCATTGATAGTCTTGCGGCTGAGGGAATACGGTTTAGCAACTATCATACGGCGGCAAACTGTGCACCCGCTCGAGCGATGCTTCTAACGGGGGTGTCTAATCATCGCGCGGGAGTAGCCAATATTATCGAGATGATTCCTCCTGAGCAGCGGGATCATCCAGCTTATCAAGGCGAACTGAGTCACAATGTCGTCACCGTGGCGACGTTATTGGAAGAAGCTGGCTACAACACATATATGTCTGGTAAATGGCATCTCGGCCGCACCCAGGACAAGTTGCCCAGTCGAAGGGGATTTCAGCGCACGATAGCTCTTGCTGATTCCGGTGCCGACAATTGGGAACAAAAACCCTATATACCTATTTACGATAACGCCAATTGGTATGCAGATGGCGAGCGCTTTACCTTGCCCGATGATTTTTATTCCTCTCGATTTCTTGTCGACAAAATGATTGATTTTATTAAATCTGATCAGTTGAAAGATGGATCTCGGGAAGCGCCCTTCTTCGCGTACTTGCCTTTTCAGGCCGTACATATACCGGTCCAGGCGCCGCAGGAATTTATTGATCGCTACGAGGGGCGTTACCTGGAGGGGTGGACAACGCTGCGTGAGGAGCGTCGCCGGAGGGCAATTGAACTCGGGATTGTATTGCCCGATGTGCCCGCAGCCACTATGCATACAACGAGGGATTGGAACGAGTTAAGTGACGAAGACAAACGGTTTGAGGCCAAGCGCATGGCGGTGTATGCGGCCATGGTCGAAGCCATGGATTTCCATATTGCGCGCTTGGTTCAATATCTCCGCGAAATTGGTGAGTTTGATAATACTATTTTTATATTTACCTCGGATAACGGCAGTGAGCCCAGTGGGGCCGACGCGCTTAATACGACGAGAGCCCGGTTTCAACTAGCGCGGCAGGGCTATACCGCTGATTACGAGACCCTTGGTCTTAAAGGGAGCTTTGTTAATCTTGGACCGAGTTTTGCCAGTGCCAGTGCTTCCCCGCTAGCCTACTATAAATTCTACGCAGGTGAAGGTGGACTGCGTGTGCCGCTTATCATCGCGGGCAAGCCATTGGCGATTAAGCCTGACGTCGAGCGAGCTTTTACCTATGTAAAGGATATAACCCCAACGATTTTATCTCTGACCGGGGTCGACCAGCCGGGAGGGCGCTACGCCGGTAAACCCGTTGAGCGGATTACAGGTAAAGATCTTAGCCCTTTACTAAAAGGCAACGTTGATAAAGTTTACGGTGACGACGAGGCCATCGGCTACGAACTTGCGGGGCAGGGCGTGCTCTTTTTAGGAGATTACAAGCTTGTTATGACACGCGGGCCGGTGGGCGACGACAGATGGCGGCTCTTTAATATAAATAATGACCCCGGCGAAACCCGGGATCTGAGTTCTCAGCAAGCCGTGCGTTTCCAGAAAATGCTGAATCTCTATCAGCAATATAAACGTGAAAATGGGGTATTGGACCCACCGCAGGGATATAACCATATTCGCCAGGTTGCTTTAAACACCATCTACGATCGATTCCGTGGTGAAGCGGTGGCGGTGCTTATTCTTATTGTTTTACTGGTGGGCTTCCGTGTCTACGCTAAAAAGTGATGCTAAGTGGCAAGATCTTCAGGCTATGTCTAATTGCGGTGTTGCAGCGTAGCACTTAATGGGAAATTGATATGAAAAAATGGATACTACGGGTAGCAGCGACATTGACGGTCTTATTATTATTCGGTTTTTGGCTCGCTTTTTTCTCGGCCAGGCCACCATTAATGACTGATCGAGCTGTTCTGGCAGGTGATGGAAGCGCAATTAATTATTGCCATTTTCCAGCGCTGGACGGTAGCGGTAAGAGAGCTGAAGATATACCGAAGGGTAATACGCCAGGCTGTGGCTATGACCACTTTCCCTTTCCAATTCTGGCGGAATGTACTGAGCCGTTGCCTGAAGAAGCTGACGATATTCGTGGGCTCTGGATTGGTGTTAAGGGTGGTAATGTTGGGCATGTCGAGAGAGTTGAGCAATGCGGCTCGCGGGTTGTGATTACGTCGTCGGGTATCATTCATGACGGCGGCCCCAATCTCAATGCGGATACGATTGGAATGAACTCCAATGATACAGAAGGTGCAGTGCTCTTTACGATAGGTGATAAGGAATACTGTCCCAGAACCTCGGCCAGTATGACGTGGAGAAATAAAGTCCTCGAATTTAATGTTTTTGGTTGGGGCCCCGTGGTCGTGAAGCGTTACCTCACCCAGGGGCCCAATGGCGAACAATTAGTGTGGGAATACGCGGATGGCTCGACCACGTACATGGAAAGAATATGCACCCTGCCTGAAGACGAAAAAGTTCCTGAGGAGCGAGGGCTGCGTTGGAATATCTTTTAATTCAGGTGTTGGTAGGCAAGATGACCACGCCTGGCGGTTGGAAATAGCTAGAAAAACTGACGCCTACGGGAGTAATCCTGCTGCGCCAACAGCAGCTGGATCAGTAGCTCCTCAATTTTGGAACGCCAAATACGCCTATCGGTATCTCATTGTTCGCGATTTACAACCAATCCGTCGCAGCGAACGGATTGGTTCATTTCAAGATAATATCCTTAATGTAATAGACTGTATGCAGTAAAGACCCCGGATGACGGGGTGCTAGATCGCGGTACCTTTAGTTTTGGATGACCCTTACTGGCTTTCTGACGAAGATTTCACTCCCGGCTATCCCCTAACTGTATCGCTTTGCCAAAACGCTGGGGATTGGTGTCGGCTAGGTAAGGCCTCCACGATATTTTTTCCAGTCGTCCAGTAGGGCGAAATTGCGCGGCAAGAACTCGGTGAACATAGCCTTGGCTTATAAACGAATGGAGCCCAGAGAGTGAATGTTACTGAGTATCCCTGGGTACTGCGCCCTTATGTATAAGCCGTGGTGAAGAACTGACACTTGTTAGCGAAAACTTCGCAAAGTACATGGCGATAGTAAGTGCACTATCGCCGTCGGGAACATTTAAGCGAATCATTAGCCAAGGTTCATGCGCGTGTAGCGATAAAGCGTTCTGGTACTCTGCTGCAAGGCTGTCGAGGTCAGATAGTCGACGTGTGCCTGGGCACTTTTATGTATGCGCTACCGAAAATCAGTGGATAGGCATTGGCAACCAGGCGATGTTCAGTATAAGTATACATCTAACGGTGATTTCAATCCTTTACGGGAGCAGTTTCTGGTCATCAGTCCAGAAATCCAAAATTATAGCGAAAATCTATTGAGTAAAGGGTTTCGTCGGGATGTGTTACAGCGACATAGTTGCCTCCCTGTTGCTGTGCATCAAGCACTAACAGCCTTTCCTTCTGTTGGGTTAGGTTCTTGGCATTAAGAATGACGGCCCAAAGTTTGTTCAGCGGAGATATTGCCAAGCGTGCATTGATTTTGGTAGTAGCCTCTTGATAGGTCTTTTCGTCGAGATCTGGGTCGAGGAAGTGATCGCCCTGATAAATTATATCGACCGCAAACATGGCGCCTATTTCACGTGCGGGCCAAAGGGGCAACCTAACCGTAGGCGTAATACTGGCAGATTCCGCCGGCGCGAATGCCAATCGCTTGCCAGTTAAATCTTGCGAAGGTGGCGCGTCTTCCCCACACTCCGGTAGCGCGTCCCGATCATCCCAGGTTGTGGGCCCGCAGGGAAAATCCCCATAGCGTGTTTTATTAAAGCCCACGCTGCCTTGTAATGTGAGCCATGGTACGGGCGGGAGCCATTGGAAATCAATCTCAAGCCCGGTGGAGTGAGCCTCGCCAGTATTGGCGGTAGAAATCTGCGTGCCGTCGAACAAGTTTAGCTGAAAGTTGTCGAAATCGACCTTGTATACAGTAGCGTTCAGCTCAAGCGTTTGATCAAATAAGCGACTTTTTATGCCGATCTCAGTGGAAAGCGCTTCTTCCGCTTCGTACACAGAGCGAAAGCTACGGGTTTACGTGTAGAAATAGCAGGCAACCCGTATCTTTCAGCACAGGATTCAACGCGGCCTTCGCAGAATCTGAGAGCGCGCCGTATTGTTTCTGAAGTGCTGGCGGCCAGCGTGGAAGCACTCGGCGCTCATAGGTTACACCGGTCACCTCCAGCCAATGAAATTTATCCTGCTTTTGGCTAGCCTGGTGATCCACTGGAAGGGAATGCGGCGGTAACGCAAGTAAGCCGCATCTTCACGGAATAGGGCGTCATCAGAAAGCCGTATAACTTGTAGTGGTCTGCCGTAACCATACTCATAGTCACTATTTTCTTTTGATAAACTTCATTGCAAACCTGGCCGTAATGGCTAATGCAATAAGAAAAAGCGCGACCAGCAGGCGCAGCCCCGGAAAGGTCAGGGTTGGTTTAATAGGGAATACCTGGGTTTTTTCCATGGACGCCCATTTATGAACCGCAACGTCACCCAGTGAGGCCATTTCAATCAACATTTCCAACATGTCACGCACGCTGCGATAACGGATAATAATGACGCTGTCCCAGTCTCCCCACTCGCCTTCAATAAGAAAGGTGCCGTTCAGAGGACCGAGTAGCATGGGATGGCTGCCGCGCTTTAGGAGTAAAGGCGCGATCTTGTCAGTATATCGCGCGTTCGCGGCCAGTGGATCAGGGTCCGCGGCCCAAGGGGAATCCGGCGGGTAGGCCGCGATTTCCCGGAAGTCCATCAAATTAACCATAAGAAACTCCCCGCCTTGATCAGAAGCGGCGAGGTTACGCATATACTTGACTGGGGCTGAGGGGTCGAGCCCCCGGGCGTGGCTCGCAGCTTTGAACTTCTCGATGTAGCTTTCCAGCTCCTGGTCATTTACAGGTGATGCAAAACCTCCGTACCAGCCGAGAAAGGCACCGTAGAAGACCACCAATACTGCGTAAAGAATTTTCACGATCAGACACCTCTTGAGCAATGGGCTAGCGCCCGCAGGCGCTTGACGCTATTCTTAAGATAATGGCATTATGAGTGCCATAATACAAGTCACCCTCAACAGAGGCGAGCATGAAGACAAAGATTGCGTTGGTATTAATCGGTTTGGCGGGTTTTGGCGCGTTCGGGTGGGTTTATCGAATTGACCTGTTGTTGATGGTGGTGAAATATCAGTCACAACGTGAATTCGAGGTTTCTGCCCATAGAGAGATAGACTGGCCAGCGGGCCCGAATGATAGCTCGATACCCGTAGATGCCCGGCCTCCTAATGTCGTGCTGATTGTGGCAGACGATTTAGGGTACAACGATATTTCTACCTTTGGCGGTGGTGTGGCCGGCGGCCGCGTGCAAACCCCTGGTATTGATCAGCTAGCGGCAGAAGGTGCGGTATTCCGTCAGGCCTATTCCGGCAGCGCAACCTGTGCGCCGTCTCGGGCAATGATTATGACAGGGCGTTATCCTACCTCAACCGGTTTAGAGTTTACGCCGACACCCAGTGGTATGGCGCCGATGATAGCAAAGATCACTGATTCAATGGATCGTGGATTGCCGGCAACACACTTTAACAAGGAGGCTGCGGAAGTAGCGTTACCCTATGAATTGCAGGGACTGCCTGCGGATGAAGTGACGGTTGCCGAAGTGTTGAAGACGAAGGGCTACCAGACGGCCCATATCGGTAAGTGGCATCTGGGGCGAAGTGCGGGCTCATTGCCCCATGATCAAGGTTTTGATGACAGTCTTTTGATGGCCAGTGGCCTTTTTTTGCCGGAAGATGACCCCAACGTAGTGAATGCGAAACTGCCGTTCGATCCGATCGATCAGTTTCTTTGGGCACGGATGGTTTACGCAGCATCGTTTAATACCGGTGATGTGAACCGGTTTCGTCCCAAAGGGTACTTGACTGACTACTGGACGGATGAATCCATCAAGTTTATCCGTGCAAATCGAAACAGACCTTTCTTTCTTTATCTGGCGCATTGGGCGACACACACGCCTTTGCAAGCAACGCGGGAAGACTACGAGGCCGTGGGGGACATAAAGCCTCATCGCCTGCGTGTTTATGCAGCGATGGTGCGCGCATTGGATCGCAGTGTTGCGCGCATAACTGAAACCCTCGAAGCCGAAGGCTTGGCAAATAATACGGTCATTATCTTTACCAGTGACAATGGCGGTGCAGGCTATCTGGGGCTGCCTGAACTGAACGCACCTTACAGAGGCTGGAAGTTAACTGCGTTTGAAGGCGGTATTCGCGCGCCCTTGTTTATCAAGTGGCCGCAGCGAATCCCCCAGGGTACGGCGGTGGAGACACCCGTCGCCCATATTGATTTGATGCCAACGGTGGCCAGTGCTGCGGGCGCAAGCACGCCGGAAGGTATCGAGATAGATGGAATCGATCTGCTTCCGTTGGCCACTGGTCAGGCTGAAGATGATCAAACGCGCACGCTGTTCTGGCACAGTGGCTACTATCGTATCGTTCGTCACGGTGATTGGAAGCTGCAAGTGTCAGAGCGTCCGAACAAGCAGTGGCTTTATAATCTGGCCGAAGACCCGACAGAACAGCACAATCTGGCGCAGCATCGCCCCGACAAGGTCGCGGAGCTGGTAGCGTTGCTGGATCAGCATAAAGAGCATGGGAGGCCTCCTCTGTATCCCTATGTTATGGAAATTCCGGTTGCGGTGGATAAAACATTAGCTGAAGGCTTTGTGCCTGGGGATGAATTCATCTATTGGCCAAATTGAATCGGCCAATGATACCGTTTCAATTTATAAAGAGCAGATACGCGATGGATATGAACCAAAAGTTTTCAAATCAGGGCGGCGCTGCGAATTCGAGCCCTAACGCCATTGTGCGCTGGCTGACATCTACCATAATGACCAGGCTCTTTACTCCGGAAAAATTGGAGGCACGTCGCGCCCGTGCCGAGGTGCAGCGAAAAAAAGCCGGTGAGCCACATCGGGTAATATACTTTCATCAAGTTGATGATGGCTACAGTCATCTTGCAGCACAGGTTCTCCCGGCCTTGGCAGAGCGTTATGATATCGAGTTGGAGTGCTGTCTCGTGCGCGGGCCTGCCGGGCCGAACCTCCCCGAGCCGGATCTCCTTTTGCAGCTATCACGTTATGACGCTTATCAAGTGGCACCGGAATATGGGCTGGAATTTTCCCGGCACGAACAGCCACTTCGGGACGATTTGCGTGACCGCGCCAGTACCATTTTGGCTGCGCAGAATTCAGAGGAGTTCATTGACAGGGCCGCTGTGGTTGGCCGGGCCATGTGGGCAGGTGAAGCCGATAAGCTCGAACAATTCGCGGTAGAGTTTGGCGTCGCTTCGAATAACGACACCGTGCAAGCCCTTGATCGGGGAACAACGCTACGAACGGACCTCGGTCATTATTCCGGTGCCATGTTTTACTACGGGGGCGAGTGGTACTGGGGCGTAGATCGCCTTTACCATCTGGAGAAACGTCTCGCTGCACTGGGTGCAGATCGTAAACCAGATACTCCCTTACTGTTTGATCGCCCGTCTTTGAATGTCGGCAGTCTGAAAGATAATGGTAGCCTGACACTCGAAGTTTATCCTTCCCTGCGCAGCCCCTATACGGCGATCTCTTTTGACCGCGCAGTTCAGTTGGCTCGCGACATAAACGTCAAGCTATCGGTACGACCGGTGTTGCCCATGGTGATGCGCGGTGTGCCGGCTACCCGCGAGAAGGGCATGTACATTTTTATGGACGCGGCGCGCGAGGCGTCGGCAGCCGGTGTGCCTTACGGACGGTTTAAAGACCCCATCGGCGAGCCAGTGCGCAAAGCCTACTCGCTTTACCCCTGGGCGGTAGAGCAGGGGCGGGATGTGGAATTTATTTCCAGCTTTCTTCACGCAGCCTTCGCCGAGGGTATCAATACCAACCGGCTTTCGGGGCTTAAAACGGTGGTGGAGAATGCCGGTCTGGATTGGAGCGTTGCCAAGGGCCTGATTGGTAGCGGAGGCTGGGAGGAGCCACTCGAGGAAAATCGCATGGCGATGTATGAGGCCGGTCTTTGGGGCGTGCCGAGTTTCCGCTTGCTCAATGCGCAGGGTGAATCAGTGCTGGCGCTGTGGGGGCAGGATCGGTTGTGGTTGTTTGCGCGGGCAATTCAGCGTGAGTTAAATAAAGATCAGCGTGGCGATAAATCTCAATTGTAGCCAAATACATAACAAACGTAATCAGACATTTCTGTAATACAGCGCCCCTGCTATTCCCGGCAGGGGCGCTTTGGGTCGAGAGCCCCTTACTTATCAATCCAGTACACGCCGCTTTCAGTTTCGCAGTCGATCGGATCGCGGTAGAACGCTTCGATCTTATCGCGCTTTAACTTCATGGTCGGTGTCAGAAGATCGTTTCCTACGTCCCAGGTTGTCTCAGTTATTGCGATGCGATCCAGGCGGGCGTGAGATTCCAATTGCTGATTGACCTCTTTCAAGGTCTTTTCAATATTGGACTTGATTTGTTCTTTGCTCAGGCCCTGATCGTTGAGCACCACAATGGCCATGGGCGCCGGACGCCCGGAACCCAGCACGCAGACCTGCTCGATCAGTGAGTTAGTCGCCAGTTGGCTTTCAATGGGTACGGGGGCGACGTATTTGCCTTTCGCTGTTTTAAATTGCTCTTTTACTCGGCCGGTGATGCGGTAGGCGCCGTTCTCGTCTTTGACGCCTTTGTCGCCGGTGCGGAACCATCCATCAATAAACGATTCTGCGGTGGCTTCGGGGTTTTTGTAGTATTCCTCGAAAATCGCTGCGCCGCGAATCAGCACTTCGCCGTCGTCAGAGAGTTTCATTTCATTGCACGCTAGTGGGGTGCCGATGGTGCCCATACCCTCAACAGTGAATGGCTGGTTGGAACAGGCAAGTCCGGACGTTTCTGTCATACCCCAGCCTTCGGCAATACCTACACCAATGCGCTGGAACCATTCGAGTAGAGCAGGGGCGATAGGAGCCGAGCCAGAGCCGTAATTGCGACATGAGCCAAAACCGAGTTTGTCGCGGATGGCCGCGGCTACTGCATCACCGCCGTCGCCGGCAAGCATGTCCTGCAACTGTTCGTCAGGGATTTGTGCGAGTACTTTTGCCTGGAATTTGGCCCAGAGTCTGGGTACTGAAATGAAGTCAGTGGGTTGGCAGTGGTGAAGTTCGTCAACAAAGGTTTCCAGACCTTCGGAGAAGAAGAGTTCTACCTGGCCGTAAATAGATGTGATTGCGACCACTGAGCGCTCGGTAATATGAGCCAGTGGCAGGTAAGACATCATACGGTGTAGTTGATCTCCGCCAACCATACGGTTTTTGGTTTCAGTAGCGGCGGCACCGAGGTGGCCGTGAGTCAGTAATACGCCCTTGGGCTTTCCGGTGCTACCCGAAGTGTAGACGATGGTAGCCATGTCGTCCGCTTTCGGGGAGTGATAGCTATCCAGTGGCGCCGAGGAATCCAAAATGCCTTGCCAGGACAGGGCACCGGCGTATTGGGCGTTGGCGTCCGGTAAGGTGATGACCGGGATATTGGCCAGACTTTGTTGTGCGGCGCTACAGTTGTCCAATTTTCCTACAAAACACAGTTTTGCTTCACTGTGCTCAAGTACATATTCGATAGTCTCTGATGAGGCGGTGGAATAAATGGGTACCGGTATGATCCCTGCTAGCATCATGCCGAAATCCGCCGCAAGCCAGGCGTAGCTGTTTTTGGCGAGAATAGCGACTCGGTCGCCGGGTTCAATACCTTGTTTTAATAGGGCATTGGCGACCCGGCTACCCTCATCAATAACTTCGGCAATCGTGTAGCTTTTCCATACACCGTTGGTGGGCTGATGCAGCCATGTTTCGTTGGGCCTGTTTTTTAAATTAGCGGTCAGCTGCTCGATGGGAAGCACGTAAGTAGAAGTATCGGTAGCGGTCATAGGCAATATCCCTTTTGTTATCTGATATATTTCAGGTGTACTGGTGTATTCTCTGAGTGTACTTAATATCGGAAAATCACTGAGTAATAATGAGTGTTATAACCGATTGCTATAAATTGCATTACATTTGAGTTTTGATAAGCTGGAAATTGAGCAGTAACTGCAACATTAGATCAGGAGCTCTAATATGCAAGCGACTAATAGTGTAATCAGTGCTACCACAATTTTTGGTCCCGCTAATATAAACCATTTCCCAGCGGGAAAGGCGATAGTGCTCGCCACCGCGTCGAGCTTCAATTGGTGATGATCGCAGCCAAAAGTTTTCGGTAGTATCTCCAGCAGGTCACGCCGACTGCGATAACGGATGGCGGCCATTGCTGCCCAGTCGCTATTCTGCTCGCAATTGACGTGCTCAATATTGGCCCCACAGCGCAGTGCAGTTATAACCGGGTGACCAGCTTTGCGCAGGAGTTGCCCGAGAAAAACCCTTTGATAGGCGGCTAATTTAGCGCTTGATTCCCTAACAGGCTTTTTCAGCGTGATTAAATTGACCATAACGAAGTCGCGCCCGTCATCGTTGGCAAAAAAATCCCGCAGCCCCTTGGCGCGCGCAGCCGGAATGCCAGAATCGGTAGCCCATTGCTGAAAGCGGTCAGCTTCCAGTGGCGTAATTTTCTTCCTTGGTCTGGCATACCAAAGCCAAAATACCGCGTAGACCAAACCAGCTATTACCCAGATAGCCTGCGTCATTCGAGAACACCTTGCGTTAATTTTATTCCAGTCCATTTGGTGGCGCGGGCTGATTGTCAGCTCACTGACCATCGAGTAATTTCCGGCCCATAATTTAATGGCACTAATGCTGCCATTATATGGCCCTGTGGTCAACGCGTGGAAGAATCCAACGTATGCTGACTTACAACATAGCACAGAGTGAGTTTCTCAAGGTTTTTCTGTTTGTGACTGGCCCGGATGGTTGGCAGGCCAAGTCGCTCTCGGGTGGTTTGGGAAATAACTAGACCGCTCTGCGCATAGATTGAGTTCTTCCTTGATATATTGGCACATGATGTGTCAATATAAGTACGAACGATATAACAGGTGCTCGATTGATGACCACACAGCCAACACAAGTTCGCTTTAACAAGCCCGCCGAGGGTATTCCAGGTAACAATACCTGGACGATTACTCATGACCCGATTGCAGATCCGAGGGAAGGTGAAATAGCAATAAAGCTGCATTATTTGTCAATCGATCCGGCGATCAAGGGCTGGATTACCGACAAAAAGAGCTACATCGAGGCAGTTAAACCCGGTGATGTTATGCGGGGATTCGGTGTTGCAGAGGTCATCGCCAGTGAATCCGATTACTTTAGTGTCGGGGATTTCTGCACGGGTTTCACCGGAATTCAGACCCACGCGACCATGGATAGCCGCCAGTTGCGCAAAATTGATCCCCAGCTGGCGCCCCTGTCACGCTTTATGGGTGGCCTGGGAATGCCGGGTTTTACTGCGTATTTTGGCCTGCTGGACATCGGTAAACCGGCTCCAGGGGAAACGGTGGTCGTGTCGTCTGCAGCGGGGGCAGTCGGCCACATAGTGGCACAGATAGCCAAGCTAAAAGGCTGCCGTGTGGTAGGTATTGCCGGTGGCGAGGCGAAATGCGCTTATCTGCGGGACGAACTGAAACTCGATGCGGTGATTGATTACCGTGAGGGCAACCTCCCTGAGGCGCTGGCAGTTGCGGCTCCTGAAGGGGTAGATGTTTATTTTGATGGTGTGGGGGGCGAAACCCTCGATGCCGTGCTAATGGTTGCCAATCGACATGCCCGGATTATTGCTTGTGGCGCGGTATCCCAGTACGCCAACCTGGAGGCACCTCAAGGGCTTGGGAACTACATGCTCGTTATTACGCAAAGCCTGATGATCAAGGGCTTTACAATGCGTGATTATATGCACCGAATCAAGGAGGCCTTTATAGATCTTCTGACGTGGGAGCATGAAGGAAAGGTCGTCTTTCGAGAACATATACTGAATGGTATCGAGTGCTACCCGGAAGCGGTAAAGATGATCTACTCCGGTAAAAATAATGGCAAGCTGATGATCAAAGTGAGTGACTGATGGCCGACTCTACGATTTTATATGGCGCCCCTATGTCCTTGTTTACCGGCAAGGTAAGGGCTTATCTGCGCAAACAACACATACCTTTTGATGAGCGTATGCCGGGGAGTGCGCGCTGTATTGAACAGGTTTTTCCTGCAATTAAACGTCGCGTAGTGCCCGTGGTGGAATTGCCCGATGGGCGTTTAATTCAGGACTCTGTGGATATTATCGATCACTTCGATGCGCAAGCCACGCGCCGATTTTCTATTTATCCTAGCGCGCCAAAACAGCGTCTGGCCGCTTTGATACTGGATTTGTTTGGCAGCGAGGGCTTGTTCAAAGTCGCCATGCATTTCCGCTGGAGTTTTCCCGAAGGGAACCAAGCCTTTCTACAGCGCGAATTCGGCGATCATATTGTGCCCGGTGCTGATCAAGCAATGGTGTTATCGATCGCCGAAGCGGGTATGGAGCCGATGCGTAAGTACCTGCCACTGATGGGGGTCAATGCCGAGAGCGCAGCGCTGATTGAAGCGCAATACGACGAGGTATTGGCCCTGCTGAATGAGCACTTCGCAAAGCATCCGTATCTCTTTGGAGGTTTGCCCTGCGTAGCCGATTACGGACTTCTGGCACCACTCTACGCCCATTGCGGTAGAGATCCCTACCCCAGTGCAATCATGAAGAGTAAAGCCCAGCGCGTTTACCGCTGGCTCGAGCGTATGCAGGCACCCGACCGGGATATGCCGGAGTTTGATGACTATCAGGAGTTACTATTTCCAGAGGATGGAATACCCGATACGGTCTGTCGCCTGCTCGCGCTAGTGGGGCGTGATTTTTTGCCGGAACTGGAACAGACCGTTGCGGTAGTAAATCGTCATCTGGAAGCTGCGCCTAACGATATCTCCGGGCGGTGTGTGACCGCAAAACCCCACATCAAAATGCTCGATACCATGCAATACAACTTCCGCGGAGCCTTACTCGACGGCATGGTGGTTCCGTACCGCCTGTATATGTTGCAGCGCATTACGGATTACTTCGCACAGTTATCGGCGGCGGAGCAGGACCGCATGGTTTCTTTCTACCGTCCGCTGGGCCTGGCACCTTTACTGACCATGAAGGCATGTCGACGCGTCGAACGTGAACACCACATTGAAGTATGGGGACACGCCCAGTAGTTGCTGCGGAGTCGCCCAATGTACATAGGAATATTTCGATGAAAGTATTGCGAACGCCGGACAGCTGTTTTGAAGGACTGCCGGATTTTGATTACGCGCCGCACTACACGACGATCCATGCTGACGACGGCACCCCTTTGCGGATACACCACATCGACGAAGGTCCGGCCGACGCCGAACCGATCCTGCTGATGCACGGTAATCCGACGTGGAGTTACCTGTATCGGCACATGATTCCTGGCTTGCTCAAAACCGGTCGCCGGGTTATCGCACTTGATTTGGTAGGCTGCGGCCGCAGTGATAAACCTGCCCAGAAAAAAGACTATACCCTGGCCAGGCATTGCGTCTGGTTGACGCAGTGGCTGCTCGCCAATGATCTGAAAAATATTACGCTGTTTTGTCAGGATTGGGGTGGGATCATTGGCTTGCATCTGGTCGCCCATCATCCTGAGCGTTTTGATCGGATAATTGCCGCCAATACCGGCCTACCTATCGGAAAAGGCGCCAATCAGTTCCTGCGCGTCTGGCCGGCAGTCATGCGCTATGCACCGTCCTTTCCCTGGCGTCTGGCCTTCAGGAAGGTGCTGCAACGCCAGCTGACAGTAAAGGAATTCGCTGCTTTTGAGAGAGCCCCTTTCCCTGCCCGGAAATATCAGGCGGGCATCAAAAAATTTCCTGCATTACTTACGGTGTTTCCAGACCACCCTGAGGTAGAAATTAATCGCGAGACATGGGCAAGGCTTAAGTCCTTTGATAAGCCTTTTTTGACGCTATACGGTGACCGTGACCCGGTAAGTAAAGGCTACGAAAAAATCATTCAGCGCTATGTGCCCGGGGCGCAAGGGCAAGCTCATAAGATTATTGAAGGTGGCGGTCATTTTATTCAGGAAGACAAGGCGGCCGAATTAGTGGCTGAAATAACTCGCTTTCTTGCAGCCAAAGAGAATAAAGCAGGGTGTTAATAGGTACTGCTATAAATATTAAGCGGCGGGCTAGCTATGCCTAATCAGTATGTTTCTCAATCCCGGGTTCTTGTAACGGGTGCTGCTGGCGGTCTGGGCAGATCGTTAGCATTGGCTTATGGCCGGCGGGGCTGGAAAGTGGCTGTGTGTGATATTGATCGTGACGGACTGGAAGCGGTCGCGCAGCAACTACGGTCAGTGGGCTCAGAAGTACTAGCGGCCCACTGTAATGTGACCGTAGACAACGACTTGACGGATCTCTGTAAGCGTTGCGAAAAGGAGTGGGGCGGGCTTGACGTGTTGATCAACAACGCCGGTATAGCCTCAATGGCGGCTATACACAAAGAGCCTATGGAACGCTGGCAGCGTCTGATCGATATAAACCTGCTGGGTGTGGTGCGTGGCTGCCACAGCTTTGTCCCGTTGTTTAGAAAACAGGGTGGTGGACATATCGTTAATATTGCTTCCATTGCAGGCATTGCCAATACCCCTTTTATGGCGGCCTACAACGCGACTAAAGCCGCGGTCATAAGTGTGTCGGAAACTTTGCTGGTAGAGCTGGCACCGAGCAATATCGGCGTTACGGTGGTTTGCCCGGCCATGTTTAAAACTGGAATTGCGCAACGCGCGCCTATCGATAACCCGGAACTCCGCAATGCACTGGAAGCCGAGATGGCAAAGTCTCCTATCAGTGCCGAGGATATTGCTGAGCAGGCTTTTTCTGCTGTGCAGCGCAAGCAGTTTTTACTTATCCCTCACCGCGCCAGCCGCTGGCAATGGCGCATTAAGCGCATATCTTCCAGCTTGTATCGCCGACTATTCTTGAAGTATTAGGTCCGACAGAGCGCGTATCATCCATAATTTAAAAGGAATCCATGTGTAATGAGCGAATACAAAGCCCCTCTGCGAGATATAACGTTCAGCCTGAATGAGGTACTTGATTACCCTCGTCACTGCGAAAAGATTGGCACCGATGAGGTGAATGAAGAACTTGTGTCTGCCATCCTGGAAGAAGCGGCAAAATTTGCCGAGCAGGAAATTGCGCCGCTGAACGCCGTCGGGGATCAGGAAGGATGTCACTGGGTTGATGGCAATGTCACTACGCCCTCGGGGTTTAAAGACGCCTACCAACAGTTTATTGAGGGAGGCTGGTGCGGTTTGGCGATGCCACAGGAATATGGCGGGCAGGGACTGCCGGGTTCGCTCAACTTTGCTATTAACGAGATGTTATTTTCGGCCAACCACGCCTGGACAATGTACCCGACCTTGTCAGCTGGCGCGGTTGAGACCATTCTTGCACACGGTACTGATCAGCAAAAAAATACCTTCCTGGAGAAGTTGGTTGCCGGTCAGTGGAGTGGCACTATGTGTCTCACTGAGGCCCATTGTGGCTCGGACCTGGGATTACTGCGGACCAAGGCAATAGCCAATGACGATGGCAGCTACAGCGTTACCGGTAGCAAAATATTTATTTCTGCCGGTGACCACGACCTGACTGAAAACATTATTCACCTGGTACTGGCACGGCTACCAGGCGCGCCGAGTGGCGTTAAAGGCATTTCGCTTTTTATTGTGCCCAAGTTTACGATTAAAGCGGATGGAATGCCTGGCGAAGTCAACGGCGTCAGCTGTGGTTCCATTGAAGAAAAAATGGGTATTCACGGCAATGCAACCTGCGTGATCAACTTCGATAGCGCCAAGGGATATTTGATAGGCGAGCCGAACAAAGGCATGGCCAGTATGTTCACCTTTATCAACGAATCAAGGCTGGGTGTAGCAATTCAGGGCCAGGCACATATGCAGGTGGCGTACCAGAAGTCATTGGGATACGCGAAGGAGCGTGTGCAAATGCGCGCGAGCAAGCGTGTACTAATTGATCAACCTGCGGATCCGATTATCGCTCACCCTGATGTGCGCCGCATGTTGCTGATGCAGAAATCACTGGCAGAGGGTGGGCGAATTCTCAACCATATCTGCGGCTTGTATTCGGATATTGCCCATAGCGCAACCAGCGCCGACGAAAAAGGCCGAGCCCACGCAATGTTGGCTGTGCTAACGCCGATCGCCAAAGGTTTTCTGACGGAAGTCAGTATGGAAGCTACCCAAAATGGTCTACAAGTACTCGGTGGCCACGGATTTATCCGCGAATGGGGTCTTGAACAGGAATACCGAGACACCCGTATTACCGCGATTTATGAGGGTACCAATACGATTCAGGCGCTGGATTTGCTGGGCCGGAAAATACTGGCGTCCGGAGGTGAAATACTGGAGCCTTATATGGCGGAACTGGATGCTTTTTGTCAGGAGCATCGCGCCGGTGAAATTTCCTCCTTTGTAGCACGAATCGAAGATTTGAAAAGCGATTTACAAACGCTGACAGCCAATATCGGGAAGCGAGCAATGGAAGGCGAGGCAGACGCAGTGGGCTCAGCTGCCTTCGACTATTTGATGTATATTGGCTATCTTACCCTGGCGTGGTGTTGGGCCAAGGTAGCAGTGACAGCCCATGGGGCCCTTGGCCGCGGTACCGCCGAAAGTGCGTTCTATAAGTCCAAGCTGGCTACCGCCGACTTCTATTTTGAGCGTCTTTTACCCCGTGCCAATGTTCACGCGACGACTTTAAATGCCTCGAGCGATAGCCTGATGCAATTAGAGGCCGATTCCTTCTAGCACGACTCTCCGCGTTATATAGCGACGTCTTGCTACGCACTGCGAATTTGCGCCGGGGCTATTTTTGCTGTCAAACTGTGCCTGCCCGGTGTCCCTGTTAACAGGGAAACCGAGTAATAATATTAACGTCAGTGAAGTTTGTAATAGGGAACCATTATTCCGTGGCTGATAAACCGGAAGTAGACCACTATGTCGGGCTGGTGTCGATGTATAAAACGGCGCCGATAAATGCGTTTTATCGGCCGGAAATGGTCGTTAGTAAAGGTGAAGCGGTTATCGAAATTGCCGTATCAGACCAACATTTTCATTCTGCCGGAGCGGTACATGGCTCGGTGTATTTCAAGATGTTGGATGACGCGGCCTTTTTCGCGGCGAATTCAATGGAACCGGACTATTTCGTGCTGACCACCTCTTTCACTACTTACCTGACTCGTCCTGTGTCCTCAGGAAAGTTGAAGTCGGTTGGTCGTGTTGTTAACAGCAATAAGAGCCAGTTTATTGCGGAATCTGTGGTCTACGACGATCAGGGTCGGGAAATTGGCAGAGGGAATGGCATTTTTATGCGTAGCAGAATGCCCCTCGCCGATGTTCCGGGCTATTCATCGGACTGAAGACATCTGCGGGCCTGATCATTCAGGCCCGCTCCGACGCCGTGTTTAGTTCAAGCCCAGTGTCCGGGCCTCCTTTGCAAGAATGGTCTTGACCTGTGGAATCTGCCGAACCCGCTCAATAAGCGCCGCCAGTTTCGGCCATCGACCGGCGTCTACCTGATAACCCGCATAGTCTGCATTGTAAAAGGGGCTGGCTATGCTCATATCGGCCATGGAGAACTCGCCGAAGATAAAGCCTTCGGCGGGCAATTCACCCTCCAGATAGTCGAGTAGCGGTGGCAATTGCTTATCGATGATCTTGGAGACCAGCTCTTCGTCGGGCTCCTGTTTAAAGGCGAAAGGCCGCATAAAGCGCTGGAAGAATATGCCGGTGGCCAATTCTGCTACCGGGCCCGTCGCCAGGTCTTCGTACCAGTCGGCCCGGCCCCGGTCTTTGATGTCGGCCGGGTATAACGGCGTATCAGGGTAAGCGCTCTCCAGGTAACGGCAGATGACTTTCGAATCCCCCAGAGTCAGATCACCATCTACCAGCGTGGGGATCTTTCCCAGCGGGTTAAGTTTCTGATAGTTCTCGTCGCGGGCAAAGGGCATCTGTGGGACCAGTTCGTACGGCACCTGCTTTAGATCCAGCAACACCAGCACTTTGCGCACAAATGGCGAGCCGTACACACCGTGAATTTTTATCATGGGTTACTCCTGACCTTTGAGCAGCGTGGCCATAATACCGACACTGCCCGGGACTTTGTTGTCGAGGAGATTGTGCCAACTTTGATCCACCGCGTCTGCCCCCTGCGACCACTCTACGTGAATAATATTATTGACCTTTGCTGAAATGGACAGTGTTGCTTCCATGGCCTTCATCATCAAAACCCCTGGGCCCCATTCTTTGTCTCGTTTGGCGATTTGTCCGGGCGCAAAGAAAAAGGTCGGCTTGGCGCCGGGGAGCTCTCCTGCCTTGCCACCATCCTCCCAATGGCTTGCGCCGACCATAGCACTTTCAACAATATTGTTTTTGATGTGACCATGTAAGGCCCGGGTCAGTTTTATATCGCCGGACATATCAACGTAGGCTGTCGGCAATGATGGGTCGATGTCAGCTTCGTTGCCGTAAGTCACTATCTGGTCACAGCATTTCAGAGACTCGACAAAGGGTGCATTGCGTTCGGAGGTTACGCCGATGACCTTCTGTGTCACCGTGAGATCATTTTGCAACAGGGTGGCGAGGCCAAAGCCGGTTTTTGACGAAGCAGAGCCGACCACTACCTGTTGCGCACCAAAAAAATTGTTGTCAACCAAGTAGTCGTAGAGTACGTAGCCGGTGGCGATCAGGGGGAACAGCAGGCATCGTTCAGTTTCGTATTGCTGGACAATGTCGGGTTCGTGCTGTGTGCGGCGGTACGAGCTATACAGCCCTGTACCGGGTAGCTCCTTACGGTGTGGCGCGACATCAATAAAACTGTCCTCCTGCACCTTGCCGGGTTGCAAAATAGTATGGCTGCTCATGGGAAAAAAGCCGTAAAGTCGCTCGCCCACTGCGATATCTTCGGAGCGAGATTCAATGACGTTTCCACACCCCCATACAGTGACCTTGCCCCAGTTGTCCGTTGCTGGATAGAACTTCCAGTAGCCAATGAAATCGCCGGATACCGCATAGCTGACGTTGTTGGCTGTAAGACCAAACTTGTCAATTGCAACGGTAATTTCGCCCGCATCAAGAGCGCGTAGCGGCACATTCACAATTTTGGTTTTGCGGAAATTGCTGCGGTCTACCCACAGTTCTGTACATTCGGTCACAGTATTCTCCTTATTGGTTGTAGCGGTAATTTACTTTTGCAGCATTTTGTTCGCGTTTTGGGTGAATTCTCTCCGGGCTTTTTCGTCGTTCAGCAGATTTTCTATCTTGAAAGGGACTTCAAGGCCTTTTTCCATCCCTGGCTGACCTCCCATCACATTTAGCCAGCGTTCGAGGTTGTTGAGCCCCTCGATGGATACCCCTGACCATTTGTAGGTTCTTACCCAGCACCAGTTGGCAATGTCGGCAATGGAGTAATCATCGGCCAGCCATTCGTTTTGCCCAAGACGATAGTCGAGAACCTCGAATAGACGGCGGCTTTCCTTCTGATAGCGGTCGATGGCCGGTTGCAGTTTTTCCGGAAAATAGCGGAAAAAGACATTGGCTTGTCCCATCATCGGGCCGACACCCCCCATCTGGAACATCAGCCACTGTATGACCCTTGCCCGGCCTTTAGCCTCGGTGGGTAGCAAACGCCCGGCTTTTTCGGCGAGATATATCATGATGGCGCCGGATTCAAATAAGGGGAAATCTCCGAGGTCGGAGTCAATGATTGCCGGTATGCGACCATTGGGGTTAATCTTCAGGAACGTCGGCTTTTTCTGTTCTCCTTCGCCGATGTTCACAAAATGGCTGGTGTAGTCGAACTCAAGGGCCTCCAGGGTACAGGAGGCTTTGTGACCATTGGGTGTGGGTGCGGTATACAGTTCAATCATGGTTATGGCTCAGGATAAGGGAGCTTCGCGAAAAAGACCGGTCGGGAATCCTGTCTGGCGTTGCTGGTATTGAGTAACTAACGCCCGCAGGTCGTTGGGTGGATAGTTGAATGTGCTCTGATAATAGAGCTCTCCGTTCATGGCACTGTCGTCTGGAAAGAAGTACAAGAGCATTAGCGGAACCTTCGCCTGTGCATAGAAAAGATGCTTATGGGCACAGCGGTCCACCCAGTGAAAGGGAACATTTTTGAACTGTGGCGCTGAGCGGGTCTTTAGCGAATAGTCCGACTCCGACAGATAACCCTTTGGGTAACTCATCTGCTGAAACTCCTCAGAAGTTTACTGCCAGATTTCCAGAAAGTTGTGCCGTGCAACCCGCCGCTCGGTATGGCTGGTCAATAGTTGTGACAAGTCGCCGGCAGCAAAAACATCGGCAATATCTCGCTGAGCGGATTCAGTCGCCTGCGCGTAACTGTCTTGCAGGTGCTGCAGTAAATAAAATCGGTAGGGCATGACCGAGCTTCTCAGGGGGATGCCCCGCCAATTGAACTGCGCCATACCAATGAAACGTTGGGCGGGGTCTTCCAGACCATTGCTCCCGGCTGGTAGGTCTGGCCTCGCGGCCAGCCATTGGTTGCTGAACTCGATATGGGCGAGTATTTCCGGAAGAAAATCTATTGCGATGAAGCGCATCAGCGCCAGTAGGGATTCCGGTAAGTCGGTGTCTGAAACCAAAGCGCTTGCTGCGTTTTCGTAGTCGGTCCAATTGTCCTCGGCGGTGTTCATGCGCTCCACCCAGCGGGCGACGCCCGGCGCTTTTCTGCGCATCAGTAATCCCGGCTGGGGGTCCCTGTAGAAGTGGGCGTAGAGGGGCCCCATTAGGGCATAGTCACCCAAGGTGGGGCGACCGCCGAGTAGATATGGGTAGTCGCTGAGGTGGGCTTCAAAAAGTCGCAAAAATTCATTGAAGCTGGCTTCTATCGCAGCAGCAGAGTGCTCGCTTACACCAAAGGATTTTGCTGCCTTGCGCATACTCCCACTGGCAATATCAAACAACTGGGGCCTATCTGACTCCGCTGTCCCTGCGGGCATCAAACAGCGGAACTCTGAGCGGAGGTAATCCAGATTCACCTCATCGAAATTCCACCGGTAGTGCATGGCTGGGCGCAGCAGGCCCTCACCGCCAAACAGTTCAAACAAATAGGAAACTGCCCGCAATACCGCGGAGTCAGGGAGTGCAGGATACTTAACGGCTTCATGTGCTTCGCAGTATCGAATGATGTCGGCGCTGTCCTGTACGATGACGCCTTGGGGCGTTTTTAGTACAGGCATGATCATTCGCTTAACAGTCGGTAGTATCGACGACTGATATTCCCGGGAAGACACGGAATATTCCTCAAAGGGAATGCCCTGTTTACGCAGATAGCTGCGTGCCTTTGCGGTATACAGTGAGCAGTGAATTCCGAAAAGGGTAAATCGTGACATGTAGACGTGCTCATTGTGAGATAGTCCTAGCAGGCTATCAATATGGCACTTATAGTGTCAATATATTTGGCTTCGTGCAGATTCCAGCTGTGCAGGGATTGCGCCGGTAGTTTGTATTTTTCGTTGATTAAGTTATTAATTATGTTGAATATTTTCTTGAAAAGCCGTTTTTTCGCGGAGCCTTCACTCGATGACCTTTGATCGCTGCAAGCATTTGCTAATGATAGCTCTAGCGGCTTTTCTGGTCATAGGAATGGTAAATGCCGAAAGCTGTGACGGCTGTCACGGGGGGGAGGTGTCCAGTTGGGGGCAGTCTCACCATGCCCGCTCGATGTTACCGGCTTTACCGGAAAATATTGCGGGTAAGTTTGACGGCTCAGTAACGTACTACAACGAGCGGGCGTTTCGCTTTGACCTGCAGGACGAACAGTATCAGGTATGGGTGGGCGAGGGTGATAACGCGACCAGCTATCCAATTGATTATGTGTTCGGTTTTAACCCGCTACAGCAGTACCTGGCCCGCCTTCCTGGCGGGCGATACCAGGCGATACCGGTTGCCTGGGACACCAGACCAAAGGAGCAGGGCGGGCAGCGCTGGTTTGCCCTGGAGTCTGATCTGAATTGGGATCACCCGGGTTTCACATGGAATACCTCCTGTGCGGAATGCCACTCGACTAATCTTGAAAAAGGCTATCGACAGGATACCGATACCTTCCTGACGAGTTTTGGCGAGGTGAATGTGGGGTGCGCTGCTTGTCATGGCTCAGCCGAGGGGCATCAGCAGTGGCTGGCCTCAGGCCGTCCTTTAACCCCCCACGCGGGGTTCAGTGTGTCATTGGCGGAGGGGGGGCAATGGCAGTGGCTGGACGGTGAAACCATTGCCGAACGATTGCGGAAACCGGCGGGGCGACAGCTTTCCACCTGTGCCCAGTGCCACTCTTTACGGCAAAACATTGGTGGGTGGCATCCCGATACCCAAATGTTTGACCATCTTATGCTGACGCTGCCTAACCCTCCGAGGTATCACGCCGATGGGCAGGTTCGCGAAGAGGTTTTCGTAATGGGTTCTTTTTTGCAGAGTCGTATGCATGAAGGTGGTGTGGTCTGTAGTAGCTGCCATGAACCCCACAGCGGCGAGTTGCGTGCTGCCGGTGACGGTACTTGCCTGCAATGTCATAGAGCCGATACTTACGCCGCAACGGAGCATCATCGCCATCGCCTGGCGGACGTACAATGCGTCGATTGTCATATGCCTGCGACCGTTTATATGGGGGTGGATGCCCGCAGAGACCACCGCTTCGGGGTGCCCGATCCCGTCCTGAGTCGAGCTGTCGGCAGCCCTGACCCGTGCCTGAGCTGCCATGGGGATATCCCAATTGACAGACTACAGCAACGACTGCCAGAAAAGGTGACCAGCGGACAGCAGCGGGCTCGTGACTTCGCCCGGATTCAGCAGGAGGGTTTTACTGGTGTCGATCACTCCCGGCTGGACGATGGGTATTTCCCATTGCTGCGTGAAGCCAGTCTGCTGCATTTATTATCACCAGCCCTGGCAGCAGACCGGGCCCTTCTGAGCGATAGGCTCAACCACCCGTCGCCAGTAATACGCGCGGCTGCCATTCGGGCGTTTAATAGCGTGCCATTGTCTGAACGGTGGCGGCTGTTGTCCCCTTTGTTGTCGGACCCAAGTCGGGCGGTGCGCATGGAACTTGCCCCGGTTTTGGCTGGGGCGGCACCGGATGTCACGACAGAGGCTAAGGCCCAGCAGTTGGCAGATCTGTTCCGCAACTATGAAGCGCAGATGGAATCCAATCTGGACAGCCCGCAGATTACCGCGAATTTTGCCAACTACTATATGGCCAAAGGCAACAGACAGCGGGCGAGGGATTTGTTTATGCACGCCGTTAAACTCGACCCAGGTTTTGTCTATCCGTATATACAGCTCTCGGCACTCGCCTCGGAAACGCCGCAGGAACTTGAATGGTTAAATCGAGGTAAAGCCTACGACAACAGCGGTGGTGTGAGCTATCAGCTCGCGCTCTTTCATGTCCGGCAACGGGACTACGATAAAGCCCTGATCGAATTGGAGCAAGCTGTCGCGGCCACCCCTGAACAGGTCACTTACAGCTATGCCTATGCCATCGCGTTGGAAAACACCGGGCACGTTGAAAAAGCTATCGCAGTATTGGCGCAACTGGATGCTCTGGGTGCTGCTACCACTGAAACCCGTGATTTACAGTTTCGCTATCTGTTCAAGTCCGGTAAAAAGACCGAGGCCATAGCTTTTATCAAGGAGTGGCTCGAGAAGGAGCCGCAAAACCCTGTTGCTGTCGCATGGCGGCGGCAGGTGGATAGTTGGGTGAAACCGGCTGAGCGGTAACTGTGAAAAACATAATCTGTAATAATGATATTTTGGCGGATTATCGCTTCTGGGTTTTTATGAATTGCAAAGCGTGAACAAACCCACCTCAAAATTTCCATTTTATGTTTTTGGGGAGTAGGCTGGGAATGATACGGCTATTAAAATCAGTGGGTTACGGGTTTATAGCATAACTTGGCAGTGCAAGATTTATAGCATAAAGTGGCAAAACTGCCGTCTTATGAGTGAATCTACAAGGGCAGGCCGCCCAGAGCTTTCTCTGGGTTTTTGGAATATGGATCGTCGACTTCAGCCGAGGTCCTCTCGCTCTTGTGAAGCGCCTTGAGCGCCACGAATAAAGTCCTCAGATACACAGAGGTTTTTAGATTTAAAGAAGGCGTCCCAAGATGCTAGGGCCGTATTATTGTTGTCTGAGCTTGCGGCCGGGCTCCCGGAAATACTGGCGTCCTCTGAGTTGGGGTGGATGTCTCCGCGGGAACAGCGCTTCGCGTGTTGCCGCGCCTCTCTGAGGGATATTTTATTACCGTTTGGTTTGCTCATATTTCTCTCCTGATTACCGGTAGATCTGGTGTCCTCATCAACTCGCAGTGCCCGATGATAGGATGTGCGCTACGTTTCACAGCTGCTCTAAATGCCAGAATAGGTTAAATGCGACTATGGGCGTCTGGTGTTTGAGCGTTTTGCTATCCTGACTGGCTTCGTAAGTCGCGTTTAGCCGCGGGTGTCCTTTGGTTACAGTGCATTGGTAAATGGGTTCGCTGCCGGGCGATTATCGCGGTATCGTTGATTTGGTTGAGCACCTGGAAATATTTCCCGTAGCGCTGTACTCGGATCCAATGTGACCTGAATCCAGCATATCACTTGTAATAAATGACGCGTGCTTTGCTAGCTGCTTTTCGAATGAACGACAGTAGACTAGGTAGGGGCGATGACGGCAACGGTCGCGCAAGCGACCACAAATCGCACCACCGGCAACAGGCTTTGATAGCTTTCGGGCAGCGGGTCGACATCGCCCACGACCATCCACGCAAAGGTAAACCAGAACGCCGCCTTGAAGTCGATGAAGTTGGTATTGGCGACGTGGAACAGCCACCCAGCCAACAGGGCCAGGGCGGTCGACTTCATCACATCAATGGCTTTCGGTGCCTTCACGCTGTACTCCCGGTTCAGCACCGGCCTTCTTGTTGCGTCACGCGTAACCACTGACCCAGCTTATCTTTCAGGCAGTGCGGACAAATATTGCATTCAATGCTGGCACCGTCGCCAAATATCGAGCCATACGATTCAGTCTCATTAAGCTGAACGCAGTTTTGCATGTCCAGGGGGGCGTCAAAATACGCGAGGCAGACGTCACAGGTGATGCCGGCCAGCTCGTTCACCGACACGGTCTTTCTTTCATAGCGCTTCATTTCTGCGTGTCTCCGGTCGTTCCTTGTTTTTCGCAGCCCTTGGCCTTCAAGTGGGCTCATTCCATGATCATAGCGCGACACCCAGCTCGGCGCGAAACACTTGCTGATGGATCCGCCAGGTCGCGTTCGCGAGTTCTCTTGCCACTGCTTCATCAGCGTAGTCGATACCTGACAAGCGCCTTTCCATCGCGGGGTAGGTGAGCGGCGAAGGGGTGATCGCGTAGTACACCGCGCTACCTGCGGTGGCTTTGACGACGATCTCATTGCTGTCGAAGACGCCGTAGACCGTCCAGAGTAAGCCGGGCAGTTCCAGGTCGTTTTCCTCGAAAAACGTGACCACGCGCGGGACCTCCAGTAGGCACTTGATCCGCAGCTGTTCCTGTCCCAGGGCATTGTTCGTATTTTCCGTCATAGGGGCAACTCCCGTTTTCGTTGGCTTTCAGCGGTGTTAGGTGCTGTTATGTGTGTGTCTAGTCTGTTTCGGCGTGCGCTGTGGTATTTGCGGGCAGCGGGGCAACACTGCTTTCAGCGCTCTGCCTATCCAGTGCGGAGACCAGTTGATAGACACGGTCGTAATTGCGGGGGTACCAGTTACGCGGTTTGAAGAATCCCCGCAGGTGGTTCGCCAGCTCGGGATTGGTCATTTCGAGCTGGGCCAGCGGTGTGGCCAATAGCTCCAGGGCCGCCAACTCATGGGGCTGGCTTGCGCCCCGTTGGCTTCGGCCATTACCGACCAGCGTGACTGTCTTGCCAATGTCGTGGAGCAGGATCAGCGTGGTGGCGAGGTCTCGCTGGATGCCTCGTGCCTGATAGAGGTAGCGTTGCTCAAACCGCTTGAGCATATCAGCCGAGTGTTCCAGCAATCCCCCCTGATAGGCATGGTGGTGGCGGACGCTGGCCGGCACATTGAGGAAGCCCAAAGCCACATTGGGATCCAGAAAGGCCTCACGCAGGAACAACTGCAGCGCCGGGTGACCCACACCCATCCAATGTCGCACCACCGTTCGCTGCTCACTATGAAAGGCGGGTAGCGCCCAATCCCGCGGCAGCAATGCGGTAGGTGCCAACCTGGCGCGGGCAGGACGATAGAGTTCCTCGACGACGATGACATGGCGGTCATGCAGGGACTGAAACTCGCCCATAACTATGACAACATCCCCATGCTCAACGTCGCGATGGCAGGGCAAGAACTGTTCGTGGACTATCACGGCTCTTGCCGTACCACCGAGGTTGCCCAATTCCAAGCGTGAGCACGGTTGCCCGGCGGGATTGAGCCTGTCGGTACGGCCGAGGACCCGGAATTGGGTGCCATTGAGCCGCCTTGAGCCGCTGACGTGAGGCATCTGTTCGACATGGTGCGATACTCGAGGCGTCCCCACTTGGCGTGGTGCAGGGCTGAAAGGTGTTGTCATGCTCCACCTCCCAAGCGTTGCTCCAGCAAGCGCTCGAAGGCCGAGCCATCTTTGCGGGTCAGGTTGGGCACATAGCGGGAGTAGACCTTGAACAGCATTTCGGTGCTGGTGTGTCCCATCTGGCGGGCGATCCATTCCGGGGCTTCACCTGAAGCCAGCCACAGCGTTGCGGCCGTGTGCCGGGTTTGATAAAGGCGTCGGTCTTTTAGTCCGAGGCGTTTCAGTGTGGGCTTCCAGATTCGCCGGTTCACATTTAACGGCTGGATCGGCGTACCCACTTTTGAACAGAAGACGTAATCGCTGAAATGACCACTGGCTTCATGCTGTGCTTTTAGTGCACGGTACACTGGCTCGGACATCTTCACTTCTCGCTGCGAACCCTCGTTCTTGGTGTACTCCCGCCCAAGGTGGCTAAAAGTTTCGCGAACCAGGATCTCCCGACGATCGAAATCGATATGCGGCCATCGTAGTCCGTGAACTTCACCAGTTCTCAGTCCAGTAAAGAAGCGCACAGTGAAGTAGCTGTGGTAATCAGGCCGCACGTGCTTGAGAAACAGCTGCACTTCCTCAAAGGTGAATGGCTCAATGTGTACCTTGCGGGCTTTCAGACGCTTGACGTTCTGCATTGGGTTCGCAAAATCATAGCGTTCTGCCGCTTCAGCCATGATTGCACCCAGCACCTGCATCACCTCGTTTACGGTTTTTGCGGAAAGGGTTTTCCCTTTTAGGCTGCCTCCTTCTCTCGCAATCTTTGCTCGAAAATCAAGGCAGTGGGCTTTGTTTACGGAGTACAGTGGCATATCGGCAAAGTAGGGCAATAGATAGCTGTTCAGGTGGATGGATGCCGCTCGGATGGTGTTCCGTCGCCAGACTGCCTCGTTCTCTCCCAGCCAGATGGCAGCAAATTCGGCAAAGGTGGGTGAGGAGGGCTCAGGGCTTATCGGTGTGACGGCCTTTGTCGTCGCTACAGAAGGTGCAGTGTTAACAACTACTTCTGTAATTGGGGGCGTAGCAGGAGCCGTTTGCGACGCTCCAGGATTGCCATTAGCCGCGAATACCTTCGCGCGGCTGGAGCCGGGAAAGAACTTGCCGTAGTCGAAGGTGCCTGCGATGATCTCGAGCTCAATCCGCTCCAGCACTTTTTCCATTTTGCGGCGGTTCGCCTTGGTGTCTTTAAGAGTGGTTTGTTCGCGGCAGCGTTTGCCCAAATAATTGAAGTCAAACAAAAGTGTCTGGGTTTCCTTTCTCACACTGATCTTAGCCATTGCAAATCTCTCCGGAAGCCAGGGGGATGGCAATGTCGCTGGAAGTCGACTCGGCAGCCATGTCCTTCTCGATCACTTCCCAGATATAGAGAATTTTCCGTCCACCAAATGGGCGGATGTAGTGCCGTCCTTCGATCAGCACGGAGTCCTTCAGTGCGGTGCGGATCGTAGACGGTTCATAGTGAATGCGCGCAGCGAGCGCCTCTGTAGTCAGATATGTATAACTCATGTATGCTCTCCTAGTTAATATTGGATTTATAAAATAGCCTATACGCTAATTTATAGTTCCATAATACTAGTGAAATGCAGCTTTTCAACAAATAAATTAGCTTATAGGCATATATTAAAGCGTGATTAGAGTTCGTTTAAAGGAAGTGATTGCAGAGCGGGAGTTTAAAGAGCGACGCTCCGTGACAATGAAGGAGGTGTCAGAGGCTACTGGCATCCATCCTGTGACCTTGTCGAAGATTGGAAAAAATCGAGGCTATAACCCGACCCTCGAGATAATTGATCGTCTTTGTGAGTATTTCGATTGCGAGATTTCCGACCTGTTAGTACGCACGAGACAAGACGTGACTAAAAAAGACCAATAAATCGAATTGGTTCGCAAGCCGATGGCGGAGGAGGCGTAATTCCGCACATATATGTCACAGATCCGTCACAGATCCGTCACAGCACAAAAATCGCAGGCAAAAAAAAGCACCGCATGTCTGCAGTGCTTTGATTTTCTTCGGAATTTGATGGTGGGCCGTGATGGATTCGAACCATCGACCAATTGGTTAAAAGCCAACTGCTCTACCACTGAGCTAACGGCCCCGAAAGAGGCGCTTATAATACGGATTTTGAGATCAAAAACAACAGCCTAAGTGTAAAAAAACGCAATTTTATGAAGTTTCTTTATATGCGGTGGGGTCGGCGACGTTGGCTTGGGCAAATCCCTCCTTTCTGAGGTGGCAACTATCGCAGCGTCCGCAGGCGAGACCGTCGTTGTCGGCCTTGTAACACGACACCGTCAAGGCGTAATCGACCCCAAGGGAGGTGCCCAGCTGGATGATCTCGGCCTTGCTCAGGTCGATGAGCGGGGTGGCGATGTGCAGGGTGTGGCCTTCAATGCCGGCCTTGGTGGCGACGTTGGCGAGGCGCTCAAAGGCGGCGACAAAGTCGGGACGGCAGTCCGGGTAGCCGGAGTAGTCCACCGCGTTGACGCCAATATGGATACTGCGGGCGTCTACGACTTCTGCCCAGCCCAGGGCGATGGACAGAAATACAGTATTGCGTGCCGGAACGTAGGTGACGGGAATGCCGCTGCCACCGGCGTCGGGTACGTCGATGGCCATATCGGTCAATGCGGAGCCGCCAATGCTGCTTAGATCCAGTTTGATGACTTTAAACGCCTTGGCCCCCATGCTTTGGGCTATGCGCTCGGCGGCGACCAGTTCAGCGCGGTGGCGTTGGCCGTAGTCAAAGGCGAGGGCGTAGCACTCGTAGCCTTCGGCCAGCGCCTTGGCCAGCACGGTGGCGCTGTCGAGGCCGCCGGAGAGGAGGACAATGGCTTTTTTGTCGGGGCGGGTGTTGTGTTGGGTCACGTTGAGCCTTTTGTTCAGTGGCCGGCGGCGTCGTTCCACAGCAGTTTGTGCAATTGCAGTTGGAAGCGCACAGGCAGGTTATCGGCAACAATCCAGTTGGCGAGATCAGTGGCGTTAATTTGGCCAAAGCTGGGTGAGAACAGTACCTCACCGGCAATGGTGTTCAATTGGTACTGGTCCAGCTGAAAGCGGGCCCAGTCGTAGTCCTGGCGGTCGCATACCACAAACTTGATTTGATCCTGGGGGCCGACGTGATCCAGGTTGTCCATCAGGTTGCGGTGTTGCTCGCCAGAGGCCGGGGTTTTCAGGTCGATGACCTTCGATACCCGTTTATCCACCTGGGCTACCGAGATTGCACCGCTGGTTTCCAGCGACACTTGGTAGCCCGCGTCGCACAGCGCGGTGAGCAAGTCATGGCACTGTGGCTGGGCCAGTGGCTCGCCACCGGTCACACAGACGTAGCGGGGGGAGTAGTCGGCAACCTGGCGAAGTATATCGTCGAGGTCGCGACGCTCACCGCCGTGAAAGGCGTATTCGGTATCGCAATAGGTGCAGCGCAGTGGGCAGCCGGTCAAGCGGATAAAAACAGTCGGTAGGCCTACAGTGCGGGCCTCGCCCTGCAAGGAATAGAAGATTTCAGTGATTCGCAGACTGGTTGTCATTACTGTCGCCGTAAAAAGGGTTAACGGCGGAGCCGTTCGAGGTCGTCGGGGTGCGTTCCGGGCGGGGGCATTTTAAAAGCCTGCTGCCGTCGCGCCAAGGCTTTGGCGGCATTTTGCCAAAGATGCCCCTAGCCCAAGCTGCCGTTGGGAATAAAGCGGTTGCGGCTGTTGGCGCGAATCCAGCGCAGCATATCGGTAGAGAGTTTCTCTCCCCGCTGGCGGAGGACCTTGTTGATCCAGATTGCCGGGGACTCTGCGCCAGCTTCCCAGCCACTGATACGCTCCTCGGCAACGGTAAAAAAGCGGATCAGCTGAATCAGCTGGTCGTTGTTCAAGTCAGCCACCGCCTGCTGCCAGGTGTCCTGGGGCAGACGCATAAAAGCGCTGTAATGCTGCTGCTCGCTTTCGCTGAAGGGGGCGGGCAGTTTATCCAGAGCGTCGCTCTCGCTGATGGCAATGCAGGTGTTTAGCCAGTCGGTGTCGATTTGCAGTGCGGCTTTTTCTGATTCCGGCGTCCAGCTACCAATACTCATAGGGGTGTTCAGCCTGTAACGATGGTGAATGTAGTGGGCCAGTATAACCCAGTCGAAGCGGCGAGGCGCCCGGTAGAGTGTTAACAGGCCCTAGTGTTTACTGACTACCGGGAGTAAAGTATGGACATTCATCCAGTGGTGGCGATCTGTGAAGAGCGGGCCGTCACCGTGTGTCTGCTGTGTGCAAGTTGCTGCGTCGATGTCATCTTCACAACGAAAAATTATCCACTGCGACTGTGATTGCTTTTATGCCGCCGTGGAAATGCGCGACGACCCCGGTTTGCGGGGCAGGCCGCTGGCGATTGGCGGTGCGTCGGATCGACGCGGAGTGGTCGCCACCTGTAATTACGAGGCGCGGGCCTTTGGTGTGCATTCGGCAATGCCCACCTCGATGGCCAAGCAGCGCTGCCCCCAGCTGATAGTGCGTCCTCCCAATATGGAGAAATACCGGGATGTTGCCTATCAAGTGCGGGCGATCTTCGAGCGTTACTCCGATGTTATCGAGCCTCTGTCACTGGATGAGGCCTATCTCGATGTCAGCGACAGCCAGCACTTTTCCGGCAGCGCCAGCCGTATTGCGGCGGCCATTCGAGCCGAGGTCAGGGTAGAGGTGGGCATTACTATTTCAGCGGGTGTCGCGCCTAACAAGTTTCTGGCGAAGGTGGCCAGCGACTGGGACAAGCCCGACGGGCTGACGGTGATTACCCCGGCCCAGGTGGCCGATTTTGTTATCGACTTGCCGGTGAAAAAAATCCACGGTGTCGGCAAGGTGATGGCGGGGAAGCTGGCGGCGCTGGGGGTAGAAACCTGCGGCCAGCTACAGGCCTGGAGTGAGCTGGCGCTGATAGAGGAGTTTGGCCGCTTTGGTCGCCAGTTATACGGCTATGCTCGCGGCATTGATAGCCGGGCGGTGGGGAATAACCGGCAGCGTAAGTCCCTTAGCGTGGAACGCACCTTTGCAGCGGATATTCCCGAGCTGGCCGCGGCAGAGGAAGCCCTGGCGCCGTTGCTGGTGGAAATGACCCGGCGGCTGGACAATCAGCGGGGGCTGGTGGTGGCCGGGGCCTTTATAAAATTGAAGAGCGATAATTTTCAGACGACCACCGTCGAGCGCCGCCAGTTGGCTCCGGTGCCTGAAAGTTGTTTTCGTGAATTGCTGGGTGAAGCCTGGCAGAGGTTGGGGCGGCCGGTCAGATTAATTGGTGCGGGTGTGCGCTTTGCAAGTCCCAGAGAGGGGGATGGTGAGCAGTTGACCTTGTTCTAGCCGGCGGTTTGTTCCTATCTGCGGTGCTGTGGGGGGTGAGCCGGTAATGTTCGGGGTCGGCTAGGCTTTGCCGATGCTGCGACCGCCACCGTATTCCGCCGCCAATCCGTCGGGGGCGTAGGTGCGAACCTGGGGTTCGGCCAGGCCGAGAATTTCCAGTGCTCGAGCGTTGTACTCGGTTTGCCGCTGAAGATGCGCGCCGATTTTTTCATTCAGCACCTGGCAGCGGGCCAGTACACCCAGGCAGGTCTGCCAGTTGCTGTCTATCGGGCTGTTGTCATCCTGTGCGGGTCGCTGGCGGTCGAGATAGTCCAGGTTTTGCACGCAATCCATCTTTTTTTCTGCCAGCTCGCTGAGCAGATCGGGTTCGCGATCGCTGGTGAGCAGCGCCAGCTCCTCTTCGAGCAGGGCCTCAAACTGCTGTGTGCAGGTCAGCAGTTGCTGGTAAAGGGAGGCGGAGGCAGCCATCAGCGGCTGGTCAGCATTTCGAGGTCGATAAAGGCCTTGGCGACTTCGTCGGCATCAACACTGAACTCGCCATTGCGAATCGCGTTTTTGATCTCTTCGACTTTTTGGCGATCAACGCCATCACTGTTGGCAATTTCTGCGCTGGTGCGCTGCAACAGCGAGGTTTCAACGGTGGATTCCCGCTGTGGCATTGGTGATACCGGGGCGGCACCGGTTGATTTTGTCGCCGCGCCGCTGCGGCTAGTATCAAGCTTGCGGGCTTGATTTAGCGACGAGCTATCTATGCGGTCAACCATGTCAATTCCTCTATTAATTCGAGCCTTGTACTGTTTATCGGCCGCGTCCGGGGAAACTTTAGCGGTTTTTTACCCATTCAGTTTAATCGAACTCGATTGTCGGAGGCGACAGTGCCCTCCAGGTGCTTGCCCGAACTCAGGTTTTTTACCTTTATTCGCGAGCCCAGGGCGCCGTCTTCCAGCGCGATACCCATCATTGTGACCTGTATGGCACTACCGCTGCTGCTTAACTCTACGCGCTGCCCTTTGCTGATGACGCTGCTGGCCTCCAGCATATTGGGCGTCAGCACCGCGCCCTGGGCGATACTGCGGCGACTGCGAAAGCCCCCGGCCTGCTTCAGCGAACGCACATAGCCGTAGGACAGGGTCGATACATCGCGTTCCACCCAACTGACATCGGCGGCGGTGATGTCGCGACCGGGGGCAATGGGGTGTTTGGCCACCATGACATTGGCGTAGGCAGATACTGTGACCGGCAGATAAATTTTCCACGGTTTGCCGGCGCTGCACCGCACCCCGACGGTAGTCCGTCGTTGAATCTGCGCGCCGGGGGGCAGGAAGGCGCGAAGTTCCGCGGCGCATTTGGGCAGTTTTGTCCGTGGGTCCAGTTTGCCAACGGCCACCCGGTGTTTCTGGTTTTGCCAGGGGTGGCGGGCACTGATATAGGCCTTGGCGGTTGCAGTGATGCGCGCCGCAGACTCGATTTCAGCGGTGAACCCGGTGCTGCTGAGAACGAGTGACAGCAGCCCGCACCCTATTACATAGCCCTGGATAATGTTCATTGCCTGTGCCCCGCCAAAAAAATGTCGCTGTCGTCGTGGTAGGGGTATTTGAGCAATTGCCGTGCCAGCAAGCTGTCAGGGCTTTCCACTAATAGAGGAATAAAGATTCTCACAAGAGGGGAGGGGCTGGCTGTTACAAACCAATGGGTTAAGCGGCGAGATCTTCAGAGTGACAGCTTTTTGCCGCCGCCTCGGGGAAAAAGCGGCAAGGTCTTGCCGAAATTCTGGCGCTTCGCAGGAAAGTATTTTTAACGTTTTGAAAAATAGAGATATTTTTAAGTGGCACGCAGTTTGCGTGATCCGTGGCAAACGCAGGCTTTTGCCCACACGAATGGCGCGCCTGTGCAGGATACAACGGCAGAGACGGCAATAACTTTAGTAAAAACGAGAAAAAAATGGCGATAAGTTTTGATAAGGCACTTGGCATCCATCAGCCTGCGCTGCGAATCCACGAGCAGCGCACGAATGTGATTGCCAATAATATCGCGAATGCCGATACCCCGGGCTACAAGGCCATGGACATCGACTTCAAGGCGGCGCTGAGCGAAGCCGGAGTCGAGAGTCGCCTGGCAATGGCGCGGACAAATGAGGCGCATTTGTCGGTACAGCCAAATGCTACCGGCGAGACCAGCGGTGGGCTGAAATACCGGATGCCTTATCAGCCTTCTATGGACGGCAATACCGTCGAGGGCCACATAGAGCAGGCAGCCTTTTCCGACAGCAGTATGCGTTATCAGGCCACCCTGCAGTTTCTGGGTGGGCGTTTCGCCAGTATGAAATCCATTCTCCAGGGAGGCCGATAAGCAATGGCTAATCCACTGAACGCTGTAGCGGCGGCGATGAACGCGCAGATGATGCGGCTCAATATCACCGCCAGTAACCTGGCTAATGCCGACACCCTGGCCAGCAGCGAGGCCGAAGCCTATCGGGCGCGCCAGCCGGTGTTTACCACCGTGTTGGACGCCCAGCGCAACCCTGCGGGGGTGGCAGTGAGCGGGATTATTGAAAGCGATGCGCCGATTCCCAAGCGTTATGAGCCGAATAACCCCCTGGCTGACGAGACCGGGTACGTTTACGGCACCAATGTGAACACCGCCGACGAAATGGCCAATATGATGTCGGCCACCCGTTCGTTCCAGAACAGCACCGAGGTGTTTTCAACCATTAAAACGCTCCAGCTGCGCGCCTTGCAGCTCGGTCAGCAATAGGGGTAGATGATGGAAATTCGCAGCCTGGAACAATTGCAGCAGCAGAACAGTGCCGCCACGGCCAAAAAGGATGCGTCCTCTCTGGGGCAGGACGATTTTATGAAGCTGATGCTGCAGCAGCTGAAGAATCAAGACCCGTTCAAACCTACCGACAACACTGAATTTATCGGTCAAATGGCCCAGCTCACCTCGGTGAGTGGTATCAGTGAAATGAATGAAAACCTGTCGTCACTCACCGAGTCGCTGTACGGCGGTCAATTGCTGGACGCCTCGTCGCTGATCGGCAAGGAGGTTTTGGTGAGTTCTGACCGCGCTGCGTTGCCGGCGTCAGGATCGGTCAAAGGGCAAGTCACGCTGCCGGTCAGCACTCGGGGCGTCGACATCGACATTCTTGCCCCCAGCGGAGAAATTCTCGGCAAGGTGGCACTTGGGCCGCAGCAACAGGGCAAGGTGGAATTCAGCTGGAACGGCACCGGCCTCGATGGCCAGCGTCTGCCGCCGGGCAATTACACCCTGCGTGCGAATTACTTGAACGGCAACTCGCTGGAAGCGCTGGAAACCCGGGTTCGTGTGCCCGTGCACAGCGTCAGCGTGCCTACCGGGGGCGGCAGCCCCATGGTTCAACTTGAAGGCCTGGGCAGCGTGAGCATGTCCCAGGTGAAAGAGATCAGCTGAATGGCGACCTTGTCGTTGTCCTCAGCCAATAACAGACGGGAAACCGCCGTAGCAGGAGTAGTCAAATGAGCTTTCGCATCGCACTCAGTGGATTGAACGCCGCGTCGTCGCATCTGGATGTCACGGCGCATAATATCGCCAACGTAAATACCACGGGCTTTAAAAGCTCGAGGGCATCCTTTGCCGACGTTTATGCCACGTCCAATAACGACGTGACTAAAACAACACCCGGTGCCGGGGCCAAGCTCAACAGCATTGTGCAGCAGTTTTCCCAGGGCAATATCGACTTTACCGACAACAACCTGGATCTGGCCATCAGTGGTGAGGGCTTTTTCACCATGAAGGGCAACAGTGGGATTACATACTCCCGTGCCGGGGCCTTCAGCGTTGACCGCGAGGGCTTTGTGGTCAATACCAACGGCAATCGCCTGCAGGTCTTTCCACCCGCTGGCGATGGCCAATTTGCCACCGGCTCCCTGAGTGACCTGCGTCTGGAGGTCAATGAAAACGCACCGGAGGCGACGACCCGTGCGGAAATCGGAGTCAACCTGCCGGGCAACGCACCGGTGCCGACGGCGAGCCCCTTCGATCCTTCAGTGGCGTCGAGCTACAACCACGCCACCTCCATGACGATTTACGACTCCCTCGGCGCAGGCCACACCGCGACCATGTATTTTGTGAAAGATCCGGCCGTCAACACCTGGCAGCAGCAGCTTTATGTTGATGATGTTGCAGTGGGCGGGTTTAACACCCTGCAATACGACAATCAGGGCACGCTCATTAGCCCCGCTTCGGGGGTGGTGACCTATCCCACCTACGATCCCGGCACCGGCGCTGCGCCGCTGGATTTGAGCTTTGATTACCAGACCACTACCCAATATGGTCCTGAATTCGGTGTGAATACCCTTCAGCAAAACGGCTTTACCACTGGCCGCTTGACCGGCGTTGAGGTCTCGTCCACTGGCGTGGTTTCAGCGCGTTACACCAATGGTCAGGCGACCTCCCTCGGGCGGGTAGCCATGGCGAGCTTTACCAATCCCAATGGTCTGCAGCAGCAGGGTGATACCGCCTGGGCAGAAACCTTTTCCTCTGGCGGCCCGCGCGTAGGTGAGCCGGGCACCTCCAACTTTGGTTTGTTACAGGCCGGCGCACTGGAGGGGTCGAATGTCGACCTGACCGAGCAGCTGGTGGAAATGATCACCGCCCAGCGTAATTTTCAGGCCAACACCCAGATGATTCAGACATCGGATGCGGTGACCCAGGCCATTATCAATATTCGCTAAGCGGCGGGTAGCGGGAGGTAAAGCATGGACAGATTGTTATATATCGGCATGACGGCGGCCAAGCATACCGAGCTGGCGCAGACCACCAATGCCCATAATCTGGCTAACGCCAACACCACAGGCTTTCGTTCCGACTTCTACTCACTGATGTCGGAGCAGGTCAACGGCGGCGGCTTGCCGACCCGCATCAATGCCATCGCCGATATGAAAATCAGCGATTACAGTCAGGGCACAATTACCACCACAGGTCGCCCGTTAGATGTTGCGATTAACGGCCCCGGCTGGTTTGTGGTCGAGGCCCCGGAGGGCGGTGAGGCCCTGAGCCGGCGGGGTGATTTTCATCTGACCACCGATGGCATGTTGATCAACGGCGCGGGCCTGCCGGTGATGGGCGACGGCGGGCCACTGGCGGTGCCTGAGCACGACAGCCTCACCATAGGTGCCGACGGTACAATTTCGATTGTGCCGCTGGGACTGGGGCCAGAGTCCTCGGTGGTGGTCGATCGCATCAAACTGGTGGAAGCCGACGCAGAGCAGTTGCGCAAGGGCGAGGATGGCCTGCTGCGTCTTGCCGACGGCAGCGAAGCCAAAGTGTCGGCGGACATCCGCCTGGCGACCAGCAGTCTGGAAAGCTCAAACGTGAACACCATCGAAGCCATGGTCAATATGATCGAACTGGCCCGGCGCTATGAAATGCAAGTCAAAGTAATGAGTACCGCAAAAACCGTCGATGAGGCGGGCGCGCAACTCATGCGACTGGAATAACAGGAGTCTCTTATGAATTCATCGCTGTGGGTAGCTAAAACCGGCCTCGACGCGCAAAACACTCGAATGCAGGTGGTGAGCAACAACCTCGCCAATGCCAATACCACGGGCTTCAAGCGCGACCGTGCGTCCTTTGAAAGCCTGCTCTATCAGAACTATCGCCAGGTAGGCGGCCAGTCCTCCCAGCAAACCCGGCTGCCCAGTGGTATGCATGTGGGGACCGGTGTGCGGGTAGTGTCTACGGAGAAGATATTCAATCAGGGCACCATGACCCAGACCGGCAATAACCTGGATGTCGCGATTAACGGCCATGGATTCTTTCAGATTCGCATGCCCGACGGCTCGCTGGCCTATAGCCGCGACGGCGCCTTTCAGCTGGACGACCAGGGACAGATTGTCACCAACAGTGGCTACATCGTCGAGCCGGGCATGACAGTTCCCCAGGGCACCCGCAGCATTACTATCGGCAGCGACGGCGTGGTCTCGGCGGTGATCGCCGGCGACTCGGCGCCGGTGCAACTAGGCAGCTTTCAGCTAGCCGATTTCATCAACCCGGCGGGGCTCGAAGCCCGCGGTGAAAACCTCTATGTCGAGTCGGCCTCCAGTGGTGCGCCCCAAACCGGCACGCCGGGGTTGACGGGTCTGGGGACGATTGCCCAGGGCGCACTGGAAGGTTCCAACGTGAATGTGGTGGAAGAGCTGGTCAATATGATTGAGACCCAGCGCGCTTATGAAATGAATTCCAAGGCGATCTCTACCAGCGATCAAATGATGCAATACGTTAACAATAATTTGTAAACGCGCGGTAACTACCGGGTGAAGGCAGGTCGATAATGGTCGTTTCCAAGGGAAAATTATTACTGGCAGTCGGGCTGTCCATGCTGATGGCGGCCTGTGCGCAGAGCCCTGAGCGGCAGGATTCCTGGGAATCCCAGATGCCGGGTCGGGAGACGACGGTGTCGGAAAACCCCGGTTCGATATACCAGGCCGGCTACGGTATGAGCCTGTTTCTGGATCGCCGGGCGCGGCAGGTGGGTGATGTGATTACCGTGATCCTGTCGGAAAAAACCGACGCCAGCAAAAGCTCGAATACCGCTACCGCGAAGGAAAGCAATATCTCAGTGCCCACCGTTACGCTGTTGGGTCGTGGGGTTACCGACAACGGTGTGCCGATTCTGACCACCGGGGTCAGCTCCGACCAGGACTTTAACGGCCAGGGCGCCAGCAGCCAGAGCAACAGCTTGACTGGCAGCATTACCGTGACCGTGTCCGAGGTGCTGCGCAACGGCAGTCTGAGAGTGCGCGGCGAGAAATGGGTCACCATCAATCAGGGCGACGAGTTTATTCGCATCAAGGGCATAGTGCGCCCCGAAGATATCGCTGCGGATAATTCGGTGCCTTCCTTCAAGGTCGCAGATGCGCGTATTACCTACAGTGGCAAGGGTGCGCTGGCCGACGCGAACTCCATGGGCTGGCTGGGACGTTTGTTCCAGTCGGTGTTGTCACCGTTCTGAGTCGGGTGAGAAGAGGACAGTATTATGACGTTTAAAAATGTAGTCCTGGCGATGCTCCTCTCTGTTGGCCTGGCCCTGCCTGTGGCCGCTGACCGGGTCAAGGATCTGGTGAATATCTCCGGCGTTAGAGAGAACCAGCTGGTCGGCTACGGCTTGGTGGTAGGTTTGCCCGGCACCGGCGACCAGACCAGTCAGGCGCCGTTCACCATTCAAAGTGTGCGCAATATGCTTACCGGTTTTGGTGTGCGCGTACCCGACAACGTCAATCCCCAGTTAAAGAATGTGGCAGCGGTAACTATCCATGCGGCGCTGCCAGCCTTCGCCAAGCCGGGGCAAAAAATCGACATTACTATTTCCTCTATTGGCAACGCCTCCAGCTTGCGTGGGGGTAGCCTGTTAATGGCGCCGCTGATGGGGGCCGATGGCCAGGTGTATGCGGTGGCTCAGGGCAGTTTGCTGGTGAGTGGTCTGGGTGCGACGGGCAACGATGGCTCGCGGGTAACGGTCAATATTCCCAGTGCCGGTCGTATTCCTAACGGAGCAATAGTGGAGCGGGCGGCGCCCAGTGCCATGGCCAATAATGGCGAGGTGATGCTCAACCTGAAAAAAGCGGACTTCACCACGGCCAGCCGTTTGTCTGAGGAGATCAACAAGGTGTTTGGCGCCGGCACTGCCAGTGCGATGGATTCGACCACCGTGAAGGTGCTGGGGCCAAGCAATGCCGATCGCCGTGTCACTTTTATCTCCATGCTACAGGAGCTGGAAATTCAACCGGCGGAGGCGGTGGCCAAAGTGGTGGTTAATTCGCGCACCGGCACTATCGTTATCGGTGGCAATGTGCGGGTAATGCCCACGGCGGTGACTCACGGTTCATTGACGGTGTCGGTCACCGAGAGTGTCAATGTCAGTCAGCCGGGGCCCTTCGGTGGCCAGGGGCAAACGGCGATCACCCCGGAATCGAATATCCAGGTTAATCAGACCGGCTCCAGAATGTTCCTGCTCAATGCCGGCGTCACCCTCGAGGAAATCGTCAAGGCGATCAACGATGTTGGCGCGGCTCCCAGTGATCTGGTCGCTATTCTTGAAGCACTGGATCAGGCGGGTGCCCTGCGCGCCGAGCTGGTGGTGATCTAATGGATATCAAGCCCGCCAACTATCACGACTTCTCCGGACTGGCGGCGCTGCGTCGAGAGGCGACCACCAATACCGAGGACGCCATTGAGCCGGTTGCCCGCCAGTTTGAAGCCCTGTTTTTGCAGATGATGCTGAAAAGTATGCGCGACGGAGTGCAGGAAAGCGGCTTGCTCAGCAGTGACGGCGGCGACATGTATCGGGAAATGTACGACAAACAGCTTTCGGTGACCCTGTCGGAGCAGGGCGGCATTGGTATCGCCCAAAGTATCGTCGAGCAGCTGTCGGGGGGCGCGACGGCCATTACCGGCCAGGGCAGCGCCCTGCGCAGCGAGTTGCTGAATCAGGCCAACACTCAAGTTGACGCGAGCGCTGCCGATAACACTCTGACAGGTCGAGGTAGTTAGTATGGGTGATATGCTGGGCAATTCATTGTCGGCTCTGGTGTCGTATCAGCGAGCAATCGCCACGACCAGTCACAATATCGCCAATGCAGACACCGAGGGCTACAGCCGCCAGGCGGTAACCTTTAACACCCGTGTGCCCCAGCAAGTTGGCAGCTTTGCCATTGGGTCAGGGGTGAATATCGACGCAGTGCGCCGGGTGTACGATAGTTTTGCTGTTGAGCAAATGCGTACCGCCAGCAACAGTCATGCCCAATTGAGCAGTTATTACTCCCTGTCCAGCCAGCTGGACAACGCCCTGTCTGACCCGGAACTGGGGATCAGCACGGCGCTGTCGAGATTTTACGACAGCGTACAAAATGTTGCAGATGACCCTGCGTCGATGTCCTCCCGCCAACTGTTATTGTCCGAGGCCAGCGCACTGGGCGATCGCTTTGCCGATATGTCCTCGCAGATGGACAGTCTCGACAAGGAGGTGAATGCCAGAATTACCTCCGTGGTGAGCGAGATAAATGACTATGTTGGCCAGATCGCCCTGTCCAACAAAATGATCGTGGAGGCCAGGGGTAAGTTTAGCGGCGAGCCCAACGACCTGCTGGATCAACGGGACCAGTCGCTGCTCAAACTCAGTGAGCTGGTGGGAATCAGTACTGTGGCCCAGGACGATGGTGCGGTAAATGTGTTTGTGGGCAACGGCCAGTCACTGGTGCTGGGCAGCGAACCCCAGCAGTTGACCGCGTCCCCTTCCCAGTTTGATGCGCAGCGGGTTGAAATTGCCATCCGTGGCGCGGTCAATGTGGAAATCAGCGACGTTTTGAGCGGCGGCAGTCTGGGCGGCGTGCTGGCGTTTCGCGATGACCTGCTGGATAAAAGCAAGAATGAACTCGGGCGAATTGCTGTGGCGGTTTCTGGCAGCATTAATGACATCAACCGTGCCGGGTTGGATTTACAAGGTAACCGCGGTGGCGATATCTTCGCGGTGCCTTCGCCAACAACCTTTGCCGCGAGCACTAACACTGGCACTGCAGCGATGACTGCCAACATTACTGACATTGGCGCGCTGACGGGTAACAATCTGATGATTAGTTACAACGGCACTGCCTGGCAGGTCTTCAACGAAGCCAGCCGACAGCCCGTAACCGGGTTCAGCGGCGCGGGAACACCAGCCGACCCGCTGGTAGTTGAGGGGCTGAGCATCAGTGTAGACATGCTTCCTGTTGCGGGCGACCGCTTTGTCGTGCGCCCGGTGTCAGGAGCCGCTGCAGACCTTCAGGTGGTGATGACAGATCCCGCCGGGATCGCGGCGGCGGCAGCCACTCGCAGCGCAGCGGCAACGACCAATACCGGGTCCGGTAGTATTTCAGAAACGCGGGTGGTTGACCCCGATAACGCCAATCTGACCGACACCCTGACCTTGAGTTTTATTGCGCCGGATACCTATCAGGTGAATGGCAGCGGAAGCTTTGCCTACACACCGGGCCAGACCGTGGTGATGAATGGCAATGCGTTCGTACTGAATGGCACGCCGTCGGTGGGTGACAGCTTTAGCGTTGCCGCCAACTCCGGCGCGGTGGGCGACAACCGCAATATGCTGGCGATGGCGGCTGCGGAAGAGTTGGGCTATCTCAATGGTGGTCGCAGCAGTATCGCCGACACGGTCAATGGAATGGTCGGCAATATCGCCGTCGCCACCCGCAGTACTCAACTTAACCTCGACTCCCAGCAGGCCTTGCTTAACCAGGCCACAGCCCGAGTGCAGGGCTTGTCCGGGGTCAATCTCGACGAGGAAGCGGCCAATCTGCTCAAGTATCAGCAGGCCTATCAGGCGGCGGCCCAGGCGACCAGTGTCGCAAACGAATTGTTTCAGTCATTGATGGGCGCTTTTCGCTAGATAAGTAATCGCTAGCCAGAAAGCTGCCACAGCACAGCCCGAGGCTGTAACGGATACCGGTATGAGAATTTCGACCAGTCAAATATTCAGTAACGGCGTTAATCGAATGCTGGAGCAGCAGGCACAGCTGATCGAAACCCAGACACAACTGGCGTCGGGCAAGCGGATTATCAATCCTTCGGATGACCCCGTGGGAGCGGTACGCTCGCTGGAACTGACCCGCGCAAACGAAAAAACGGCGCAATACGATCGCAATGCCAATTATCTCGACGCCCGTTTACGTGTGGAAGAGAATGCCATCAGCAATAGTATCGATGTCCTTCAGCGGGTGAAACAGTTGGCCGTTCAGGCCAATAATGCCGCTCAAAGCAATGAGTCCCGAGCGGCTATCGCTGCCGAGCTCGACCAGCACTTTAGCGCGCTGCTCGATCTGGCGAATACCCGCGACAGCAATGGCCGGTCGATTTTTGCGGGCTACCAGCAAAGCGGTGACGCCTTCACCAAAACCGCAACGGGGGTGGTTTACAACGGCGATGACGGACAGCGAGCGCTACAGGTCGGCGCTAACCGCACCCTGGCAGATAGTGACCCCGGATCCCACGTGTTTATGGGCATCAACAACGGCAACAGTCGCTTTCAAACCTCCGCCAACCCAGCCAACACTGGCGATGCCTACATCGACGCGGGCAGCGTTACCGACCTGAGCAATTACAGCGGCGAGTCGTTTACCATCGCCTTCACCGCGGCCGATCAATATCAGTTACTCGACAGCGCGGGTAGTATTGTCGGTGGCGGCAACTTTGCCAACGGTGACAGTATTACCGTGGGTGGAATGACCGTTACCCTGCAGGGGCAGCCTCAGGGCGGCGATGAATTTCAGCTGCAACCGGCCGTCGCTCAGGATGTGTTTTCCATGGTGGCGGAATTGCGCGATTCACTGATCGAGAGCCGACCTGATGCCGCGGCGCGGGGGCAGCAAACCACTGAGATTAACACCAGCCTGGCAAACCTCGATCGCGCGCTGGATCACCTGATTACCACCCAGGCGGGGATTGGTGCGCGTATGCAAACGCTGGAACGCCAGATCGACATCAACTCGGCAGCGAGCTTGCAGATTCAGGAAAATCTCAGTCTGGTCAACGACCTGGACTACGCCGAAGCGATTTCCCGCTTTGAGCAGCAGCGGATCGGACTGGAAGCGGCGCAAAAAGCCTTTGCCAAAGTGCAGGGCTTGTCATTATTCAACTATATTTGATAGGTCCCGGTCGACGGGGTAGTGGGGTCGTCCTGTCATCAGTCTATGTTAAGGATCCGGTTTGAGTAAGAAGAAAAAACGTCCAGCCAAAGCCGGTAAAAGCCCTGTCGCGTCGACCAAACCGGTCAAGAACGCAAAGCCCGTCATCCTCCCGCCACAGTTACAGCATCACTTTAATCAGGCACTGGCTCACCACAAGGCGGGCCAGTTGCAGGAAGCGGCCAATGGCTATGCGCAGGTGCTCCACCATGAGCCGAAGCACGCCGACTCCATGCATTTACTGGGACTGGTATTTCAGGCTGCGGGTAATCTGGAGCAGGCGCGTGAGCATATTGCCGGTGCGATAAAGCTCAATCCGGGGGTGGATGCTTACCACTTCAATTATGGCGTCGTGCAGCAAACCGCGGAGCAGCTAGTCGATGCGATAACAGCCTACCGCAATGTCCTGCGGATCAATCCACGCCACAGCCAGTCGTGGGAGAATCTCGGAGTGGCGCTGCAAGATACCGGCGACAGTCCAGGCGCCATCAAGGCCTTTGAACGTGCCCTGGCGTTGTCTCCCCATTCGGTTATCGCGCTGAAAAATCTCGGCACCCTGCATTTCCGCTACGGTAACACCCGGCAATCGCTGGACTATTTCAATCGCGCGTTGGAAATAGACCCCGCCAATGCCGACCTTCGCCTCAAGCAATCGGGCAGCTTGCTGCGTTTGGGTCAATTGGAGGAAGGTTGGAATGCCTATAACGCCCGCTTTAATGCTGAGGATTATCGTCGCTTTAATCCGGTGTTTTCGATGGGGGTGCGTCATGCCGAGAAATCAGACCTTTCAAACTGTGTCGTAGCAGTCCATAGCGAACAAGGGCTCGGCGATGAAATTATGTTTGCATCCTGTATTCCTGACCTGATTGAGATGAATGCCCGTTTTATTCTTCATTGCGATCCTCGGCTCAAATCGTTGTATCAGCGCTCGTTTGAGGGGGTTGAGGTCGTCGATAGTCGAGAGGGCCTGGCTGCGCGTGTTGACTGCCATCTGCCTATCGGCGAATTACCACGATTTTATCGCGACGACGACGCGGCGTTTCCGGGAACGGCTTATTTGTTTGCAGAGGCGGAGCGGCGAGCGAGCTGGCGTGAGCGCCTTAATCAACAGTCTGGGCGACTCAAAATAGGCTTTAGCTGGCGTGGCGGGGTAGAGGGCCGGTCGGCAGAGGCGCGTCACATCGATTTTACACACTGGCGGACTCTGGTTAGCGGGTGTGATGCGACCTTTGTGAACCTGCAGTACAACACCAGCGACGTGGAGCGCCAGCAGCTCAACGAGCTCGGCACGAATGTGGTTCACTACGAAGATCTCGACGCCTTTCACGATATCGAGAATCTCGCGGCGTTGGTTTCTGAGCTGGATCTGATTATATCTGCAGACAATGCCACCGTGCATCTCGCCGGCGCGCTGGGAGTGCCTACCTGGGTGCTATTGCCGATGGGGCCAGAGCGTCGCTGGACCGATGGCCGAGACCGTTCGCTGTGGTACTCGAGCGTCAGAATGCTTCGGCAGCCCGGCGATAGTTGGTCGACAGTGTTTGCACAGATGACCACAGACCTGCAGCGGGTACAGGTAGGTCACCCATCCCCTTCTGTTGATAGAGAGGCCGTTCCAGACACTCCCGCCAAGCGTGAAGAAAGCGCCGGAAGGCGCCTGCTGTTAATTAACGATACCTCCGACTGGTATCACTGGGGTTGCAGCGGAACGAGTCTGGCACTGCATCATGGCTTTCGGGAGCGCGGGTATCAGGTGGAGGGGCTGCCGATATCACAGACAGCAAACCTGATCGGCTTGCCACCATTGGCAGAGGTTGATCAAGAGCAGGCCTTCCTCCGGTTCCGAGACACCCATCCCGATATTTGCGCGCGGATTGCAGCGGCGGATGTGATAGTGATCAACGGCGAGGGCAGCCTGCACGGCGCCAGCGCGACCTCCCTTGGCCTGCTTTACCTTGCAAAAATTGCCAAGGGCCGCTTTGGCAAGCCTGTACATGTCGTTAATCACTCGGTATATCCGCCCGCGCCAGAGCACAGCGCGGCACTCAGCTCTCTTTATGCGTCGGTCTACGGCGAATTGGATACCATAGCGATTCGCGAGCCGCAAAGTTTGGCCGCTTTGCAGGTGCTTGGATGCAGTGGTGAGCAGAGCTTTGATTGCTTGCCATTGTTTATTGATTCGGTTCGCCATGAGCTTGCCCCCGCAGGTGACGCTGATGGTGCCGCCAAGGCGTGTCGCCGTATCGTAATCGCGGGCTCGGTGGTCTGGCAGCAGAGCCTTGGTGAAGGCTTTTTCACAGAAGTGACCAACTGGATTCAACAGGGTCGAACGGTTGAATTACTGCTGGGAGCCAGTGCCTACCAGGCCGGAGATGATGTCCTTTTTGCGCGAATGTTGGTGAACCGGTGTCCGGGTGTGCGCGTTAAGATAGCGCAGTCAGAGCTGGAGTGGCTGGCTGCCATCAACGATGCTGATGCTCTTGTTTCCGGTCGTTTTCACCACACAATCGCTGCCGCGTGCTTGAAAACACCTGTGATTGTCTTCGCCAGCAATACTCCGAAGGTTCTGGGACTGGTTGAAGCGCTGTCCTTACATAATGCCCTTGTGCCGAGCGACGCGGATGCTCGTACTACACTGTCTGCCGCTCTCCTGAAGCTCGAAGCCGATCCCTCCCTCTTCGTTATCGACGACGATACTCATTGGCGCGTCTTGTCTCTGGCACAGAAAAATTTTGATATTTTTCGATAAGCTTTTGAAATCCATATCTATTTATAGTTTTTCAGGTGCGCTCATCGGTAAATACCCCTACTGACTGAAAAAAACAGTAAAGTTTCCCAAATCTCCGCCGTTATATGGGGTGAAAGCAAACTAGCCCACTTCGGGTGATGCTTGATAACAAAGACCAGCGTCTTTACCGATAGAAAGTGGAAGGAGATTCATCATGGCACTTAGCATCAATACCAACGTGGCCTCATTGAATGCACAGCGCAACCTGCAGCGTTCGCAAGAGACACTGAACACCTCACTGCAGCGCCTGTCGACTGGTCTGCGTATCAATAGCGCGAAAGACGATGCTGCCGGACTGGCCATCTCTACCCGCTTTACCACCCAGATCAACGGCTTGAACCAAGCGGTTCGCAACGCGAATGACGGCATTTCCCTGGCGCAAACCGGTGAAGCTGCGCTGGACGAAATTACCAATAACCTTCAGCGGATTCGTGAGTTGGCGGTTCAGTCTGCGAACGCGACTAACTCATCTTCGGATCGTGCGGCACTGGACGCAGAAGTTCAGCAACGTCTTGCCGAGATCGACCGCATTGGCACGCAAACCAGCTTCAACGGCACTAAACTTCTTGATGGCAGCTTCGGTAATGCAGCCTTTCAGGTTGGTGCTAACGTGGGTGAGACCATCAGCGTTAACCTGGCGACTGGTGTGAAATCTACTCAAATAGGTCAGGTTGCGAGCCAGACGACTACTGTAACGGCGGGCGCTTTGGCGGCCAATGACATCAGTATCGCGGTGGGCACTAACACTGCGGTAAATGTAGGTGCCTCCGTAGCGGGCAGCAAAGGCATCGACGCCACGCTGACTGAAGGCGGCCAGGCAGCGTCAAGTGCCTACGCCAAAGCAGAGGCGATTAACTCAGCCGGTATTTCCGGATTGAGCGCGACGGCAACAACGACGGCTTCCATTGCCTTCGCAACAGTGAACTCCGGTGCAGCGGCAGCGACGGCCAGTACTTATAGCCTGCAGATCAACGATACGCTGATTTTTGACGATACTCAGCTCGACAATGGTGAAGACATCACTATCGGTGAGTTTGTTGCCGCGGTGAATCAGAAATCGGCAACTACGGGTGTGACTGCAGTTGAAGACCCCGATAACGCTGGCCAGGTGTTGTTTACAGCAGCAGATGGCCGCACTATTCAGATTGATGAAACCCTGAATGGTGGTACTGACGCGGTTACAGGTGGTTTTGCTGGTGACTCAACTAACTACGGTTCTGTGACTCTGTCAGCGTCCGAGACGATCACCGTAGCGGGCGACCCCAGCACCTTGGGCTTTGCGGCAGGCACTGTGGCGCTTGATACCACAACGCTGTCATCGGCGAGTGTCACCACTGTTGCCAACTCCAATTCCGCAATTCAGCGTGTTGACGCGGCTCTGAAGTCGGTAAGTGACCTCCGCAGCGACTTCGGTGCAGTGCAAAACCGCTTCGAGTCCACCATCACTAACCTGCAGACGATCTCTGAAAACCTGTCTGCATCACGTGGTCGGATTCTGGACGCGGACTTTGCTGCAGAAACTGCCAACCTGACCAAGGCGCAGATTCTGCAACAGGCCGGCACCGCGATTCTGGCTCAGGCCAACTCGCTGCCACAGGCCGCTCTGAGTCTGCTGCAGTAAGCCTGAATGGGCTCTGACCTTTGGTCAGGGCCCTTCAGCCCGTGTACAGGGAGTTATCGGGAGAGACTTAAGGGCCAATGGGCCCTTTCGGCGCTTCCGCTGACTGTTTGCAAGGGTGAATAGGTAAGCTTATGGATACCAGTTTAAAAGTGATAAGTAGTGCTGCCAGTCTGGGTCGACCGACCGAGCGAACGGCTGCCCCTCTGGATCCCGCGAATAACGGCAAGTTTGCTCCTGTTTCAGGCAAGGCTTTGCCGCCCACCGCGGTCCCCGCCGCCGGTACCGCCGCCAAACCTGAAAAAGAAAGCGGTGAAAGTCTCAGTCTTATTGCCAAGGCCCTGGTGGCTGAGTTTGACCCTTCAGGTCGAATCGAGCGCACAGAGCAGGCCGTCGCCAAACTGAATGAAATACTGAAGGATCGCGAGCGAGACCTCGAGTTTTCGGTGGATGAGTCGACAGGCCGTACCATTCTTAAAGTGATTCATGCCGAGTCCGGTGAAGTGATTCGGCAGATTCCCCCGGAGGAGCTGCTGCAGATTGCGCGGACCTTTATCGAGGGAACCGGTAGCCTGATTCAGGATGAGGCCTGAACTGGCACGCAACGTGCTCTGATAATTGCAGCTGTGCTCTCGGTAAGTCCGTCCCGGAACCGGTGTAACTACGGATGGGGAAGGGGAGCAATAGATGCAATCATTGAGGGCGGGTGCAGCCCTGTTTTCGTTGGAGGACGGGCAAACAGAATATGACCTACACTGTGAGAACGCCACGACATCCTGCAGGTGGTCAGCAATCAGTCCTTAACGGGCGGGAGATAATATGGCATCGGTAACCGCGCAGGGCATAGGCTCCGGGCTGGATATCAGCGGCCTTGTTTCACAACTGGTCGAAGCCGAACGTGCCCCCCAGGCAAACCGTCTGGCAGGTAAAGAAGCACGCATACAGGCCCGGCTTTCAGCCTTTGGCTCCCTCAAGTCCGCACTCGACACCTTCAAGAACAGCCTCAGTGCGCTGAAAAATGCAGAGACCTTCTCCAAGCGTTCGGCGACGGTGGGCGATAAGGACATCTTCACTGCCTCTGTCAACGATACGGCGGTGGCGGGAAACTACTCGGTTAGCGTCGAACAACTGGCTACCCGCCACAAAATTGCCTCGGCAGCCTATGCCGACAGCGCCACCAGTGTTGGCACCGGCACGCTCCAATTTACCGTAAATGGCGAATCCTTCTCGATTGACGTGGAAGCCGGCTCGGACTCGCTGGCCAGTATTCGCGACGCCGTAAATAGTGCGGAAGACAATGTCGGGGTGACCGCGACAATTGTTAACGATCAGGATGGTGCCCATCTTGTTTTCAGCAGCAATAACAGCGGTGTTGAAAACGAGATGACCATTGCCGTAACCACCGATGGCGGTGATACCGGCGACTTGACCCAGCTGGCGTTCGACCCCAATGCGGTATCCAATCCGATGACGGAAAAGGTGGAGGCGCTGGACTCGATTGTCGACGTTGACGGCTTCACCCAGAGCTCTCCCAATCTCGTTGTTGAAGATATGATCGAAGGGGTGACGCTGAATCTGGTGAAAGCGCAACCCGGTGAGAAAATAGAGTTGTCAGTGGCGCTGGATACCGCCAGCGTCAAGAAATCCATTGAGAGTTTTGTCACCAATTACAACAAACTGGTGACGACACTGAACGACCTGACCGCCTTTGACCCGGAAGCCAACACGGCGGGCCTGCTGCAGGGTGACTCCACCACGAGAGGGATAGCCCAGAGTATTCGCCAGGAGATTGGCGTGATTGTTGACGGGGTCGGCTCGGATATCAATTCGCTGGCACAGTTGGGAATCACCACCGGCGACAAGGGCAAACTCAAGATCGACAGCGATATATTGACCGATCGCATAAACAACAACTTTGGCGAAATAGGCGACGTTTTTTCCAGTGAATCCGGTTATGCCGTCCGCTTTGATGCCTTGATTTCCGGTTTGACCCAATCCGGTGGAATTATCGCCAGCCGTACCGATGGTCTGGAAAGTCAGATAGATCGCATCGGCGATCAGCGCGAGGTATTGAATCGACGCGTAGCCGCCATAGAAGCCCGCTATTTCGCGCAGTTTACCGCTCTGGACAGCCTTCTCGGCCAGCTGACCAGCACTGGAGATTTTCTGAATCAACAGTTAGCCAATCTGCCGGGTATCGTGCGTAACAAGGATTAACGCACCCAGCGAATAACCCGAAAATATACGGAAATTTTCGCTTGAAATGACTAAAGTTTATGTGAGATGCGCCGTTATTTTGGGTAGTCATCCAGACAGTATAAGAGGATAAACAATGAGCTATTCAGCAGGTAGAGCGAGTCAGGCCTATGCGTCGGTAGGCGCAGAAACCCAGGTGTCGTCGGCGAGTCCCCACCGGTTAATACAACTGCTGATGGACGGCGCTCTGGATCGCTTGAGCATTGCTCGCGGCCATATGGTGCGGCGGGAAATCCCCCAGAAAGTGGCAAGTATTTCGCGGGTAATGGCCATTGTTGACGGTCTTCGCCTAAGTCTCGATCACAGCGTGAGCGTCGACCTGACCGAAAGCCTTGAAAACCTCTACGACTATATGAATCGACGTTTATTAATCGCCAATGTTAACAACGACCCGTCAGCACTGGACGAGGTGGCGGTGCTGCTCAGAGAGCTTAAAGAGGCGTGGGAAGCGATCCCTGAACAATTGCGCGGAGATGATGCCCACGAGATTGCCCGGGGCGAATTGGCCGCGGCGGCACAGTAATGGCGGGCCTGGCGATGTCTATTGATGAATTGCGCGCCGCCGAGGTATTGGGCGCCCGAGCCGCTGCGCTGCGCGAATTACTGCGGCTCAGTGAACAGGTGTTGGATAAGGCCCAGACGGGTAGCTGGATCGAGGCGGTGAATTTGCAAAAAGTCCGCCGCGATGCGATGGACAGCTTCTTTGCCCAGGCCTGTTCCAGTGATGAAAGCAGCCTGATCGCAGATGTTATTGAGACAATGTTATCGCTGGACGACCGGGTCACGGAACTGGTGTACCAGCAGCGCCGCTCGGTGATGGCCTTTGGTGCCGAGCAGCGTCGCCAGGTAAACAATGTCAATCAATATCTGAACTGCGGCGCCTGATCGCAGCATTCAAGAAAATAGTACGCCCCGTCGTTCGCTGCGGGGCTGTTTCAAAGGTCCGTAGTTGTAGCAGTTTAACCCATTCCTGTAGTATCCCGCCTGCCTTGGTGATTGTGCGGGCCTTTCCTGTCTGATTCCCTTCCATAGTAGCTTGTGACCAGGCCGATATGAGGCCCTGCGTTGATTACGTATTAACAGCATAGCCAAAAATTTGGCACACTATTTCTGTCGATTACTGGCGAAGTTAGCAAGTGTCGCTAATACTATACAGGTCGGTACTCGTTACCCGCTTTAACCTAATAATGATACTGGTTGCCTTATGAACGCCTCTCTCGCACTCAAGAGTACATCTTCTGGTCAGCAGCACGCCGCTGGAAAGGGTGTTATGCGGCAGCTGGATACACTGGTTAGCCAGGTTGCGGTGTTCGATACCCTGGTGTTGATTCGCGGTGAGTCCGGCAGTGGTAAAGAGGTTGTTGCCCGCAAGCTGCACGAGTATTCCTCGCGAAAGCGAAAGCCGTTTATTCCCGTTAACTGTGGCGCGATCCCCGCCGATCTGCTGGAAAGCGAGCTGTTTGGCCACGAAAAGGGAGCCTTCACCGGTGCAGTGGCGTGTCGCAAAGGTCGCTTTGAAATGGCCGAAGGCGGTACGTTGTTCCTGGACGAAATTGGCGATATGAGCCTGCCCATGCAGGTCAAACTGTTGCGGGTACTGCAGGAGCGTACCTACGAGCGCGTTGGCAGTAATGAAAGCCGTGAGTGCAATGTTAGAATACTTGCCGCCACCCACCGCGACCTGGAAGCCATGGTCGCCGAGGGCAGCTTTCGTCAGGATCTGTTTTTTCGTCTCGATGTATTTCCTGTGGTCGTGCCCCCATTGCGCGAGCACCCCGAAGATATTCCGGATTTGATCGCGCGCTTTTGTTGCCAGATGAAAGAGCGTGGAATGCAGCCGCCGATCCTCACGGCAGCCGCTCAGCGAGCCTTGTTTTCTTACAACTGGCCGGGCAATGTGCGCGAGTTGGAAAACCTGGTAGAGCGGCTGTGCATCACCCACGGTGGGAAGCGGGTCGGGTTATCGGAATTGCCGGAAAAATATCAGGTGTCCGGCGATGCCCGTTCCTTGTCCGATTCCGCTAACCGTGACGATCAGGACGCGCTGATGGAAGCCCTGTTGGCCAGACCGCAGGTCTCTGAGCCGCCCGAAGCGGCGTTCGATGCGCTGGACGATGGCCTGCCACCGGAGGTCGACGTGCCAGGCAGCCTGCTGCCCGACGGCGGAATCAATCTGAAAAATCACCTTCAGGAGCTGGAGCAGCGCTTTATTACCGAAGCACTGTCGCGGGAAGATGGGGTGATTACGCGTGCCGCACAGTTGTTGGGGTTACAGCGAACGACCCTGGCGGAAAAAATGAAAAAGCTGGGCCTCGCCTGAGTGACGATACCTCAGTGACGGCCTGACGGTAGTGCAGCATGTCAGCTATGGCGAGCTGCTTTTATCCTTCTCCTTTCATATCTCGATAATCCCCTTAACCTCGCTTTCTCGTTGAGCGGAGGTGTGTTTCGGTTCCCCGAAATTTGGCCGCCTTGGCCATTAATTGATAAAACCCTTCAACGGCCAGCGTGTGGCGAATCACCTTCTGTCCGGCTCAGGAAAGGGCGCCGCGCCGCGGTGTTTGGCTGGCCGTCAGCAGTGACAAAGTACGGGCTATATCGATCGCCAAAAAAATGGCTGCCGCCGGATTTTGTTTTTAACTGTATGATTTAAAACAAAAAAAATACTGGTACGTCTGTTGCAATAGCGGTTGTTGAATACCGTATTGAGAGCAGCATGATGACCGACCTCAGACAGCCTACTACCGACCCGCGCCGCAGCCTGCTGGCAAGCAGTGAGGCGGAGCTTGTTCGCAGCCGCGAAGCTTTGTCAGCCGTGCTGCGCCGTTTGCGGCCCACGTCGGCGGCGCTGCGTTGCAAGGGAGCCCAGTCATGAGTGAGCTGATCGCGGTTGACCCCGCCTCGAAAGCGACCCGTGAGCTGGCCGCGCGAGTGGCGGACACCGACGCTACCGTGCTGTTGTGTGGCGAGAGCGGCGTCGGAAAAGAGGTTTATGCCCGATTTATTCATACCCACTCCAGCCGTGACAGTGCACCCTTTGTTGCGATTAATTGCGCGGCGATCCCCGAGAATATGCTCGAAGCGATGTTGTTCGGCTATGAAAAGGGCGCTTTTACCGGTGCGACAACCACCCACGCCGGAAAGTTTGAGCAGGCTAACGGTGGAACACTGCTGCTCGATGAGATTTCTGAAATGGATATCGGTTTGCAGGCCAAGCTGTTGCGAGTCTTGCAGGAGCGCGAGATCGAGCGCCTGGGTGGGCGCGGCACAGTCAAGCTAAACGTTCGCGTTATCGCTACCACGAACCGCGACTTGCGAGCAGCAGTGCGCAATGGCGATTTTCGTGAAGATCTGTTTTATCGGCTGAATGTTTTTCCTTTGTTTATTCCACCGCTGCGCGAACGCCCCCTCGATATTTTGCCGCTCTCTGCCTATTTTCTTGAGCGCAACGAAGGCGTGAGAGACGGTGCCCAGGTGTTGTCTGCCGGTGCATTGGACAAGCTGAACCAGTACCCGTGGCCGGGTAATGTCCGTGAGCTGGACAACGTAATGCAACGGGCATTGATCCTTCGACAGAATGCGACCCTCGGCGTTGACGATATCCATTTCGAACAGGACATGGGCTGGGGTACGGCCTCGGTGCTGGCGGGTGATGGTACCTGTGACCCGGGGATCAGTGACGAGGGTGCGGACGACGGCGAACTGGATGATTTTTTGCGCCATCAGGAACGCCGTCGCATCGACGATGCCCTGCGTCAGGGGCGGTCGAAGAAAGAAGCCGCTGAAATCCTGGGCATCAGCCCGCGGACGCTGCGCTACAAGCTGGCGCGTTTGCGCGACCAGGGCGTATTGGCGGGATAAGGGGAGGAGAGACCAATGTCTGACAGCATGAAAGTAGATTCCATCCTCAGCCAGATTCGGTCGATTCGGCAGCAAACGCAGAATCTCAATCTGGGTGATAAGCCGAGCATCGACAGTTTACAGCCCAGCCAGGGGGTGGCCACTGAGCCGGCCCGGTTTGGCGATATGCTGCAAACGGCGATCGAGTCGGTGAACACCGCACAGCAGCACTCCAGCAGTCTCGCCACGGCCTATCAGCGCGGCGATGAAGATGTCAGTATCACCGAGGTAATGATAAACATGCAGAAAGCCGATGTGTCTTTCAAGGCGCTGACAGAGGTTCGCAACAAGGTCGTTGATGCTTATCAGGAAGTGATGAGGATGTCGGTGTAATGGCGAACAATCCGGTGGGAGGCGACCATGGCTGAGGCAAAGGCGGTGTCGGTGAACAGTTTGCTGGCAGATCTGGCGAAGAATGATGTATTGCGGCAGCTGCTGATTTTGGTGGGTATTGCGGCCAGTGTGGCTATTGGCGGTGCCGCCGTGATGTGGTCTCAGGGCAGCGAGTACCGCACCCTGTATTCCTCGCTGCCCCCGGAGCGAGCGGCGTCGGTGGTGGATGCATTGGATTTGGCGGGAATACGCTATCGAATACAGGACGCGACCGGTGCGATACAGGTGCCTTCGGATGAGCTGCACAACGCGCGTATGCGTCTTGCCGGGCAGGGCCTCACTCGGGATAGCAGCGGCATGGCCATGCTGGAAAAAGAGCAGGGTTTTGGCGTTAGCGAGTTTATGCAATCGAAAAAATATCACTACGCCCTGGAGCAGGAACTGGCCAATACGATAAAAAGTATGCAACAGGTGCGGCAGGCCAGGGTGCATCTGGCAATTCCCAAACAATCCGTATTTGTCCGGGATCGCAAGACCCCCAGCGCATCAATTATGCTCGATGTCTACCCCGGCGCGGTGGTGTCACGGCAGAACGTGTCGGCGATCGTCAATCTGGTGGCCAGCAGTATCGGGGGAATGAAGCCCGAAGATGTCACCGTGATCGACCAGCTCGGCCAACAGTTGTCTGAGACAGAGAGCGAGAACGACGGTCTTGAGCTGAGCGATCGCCAGTTCAGTTATCGTCAGCGTATTGAAAAGGCCTACGAAGAGCGGGTTGAAGATCTGATTCGGCCCATTGCCGGCTCCGGGCGGGTGAGGGTGAAGGTTGCCGCGGATATTGATTTCACGACCGAGCAGCAAAGCCGCGAAAGCTGGAATCCGGATCGCCAGGTGGTGCGCAGCGAACAAATCAGCGAACAGAATATGGCTGATGGCGCCGGGGTGGCGACGGGGGTGCCGGGCGCATTGAGCAACCAGCCGCCCATTGCGGGGGTTCCCGAGGGCGCCGGGGCTACCGACGGTAAGGTAAACAGCCGTTCCGTGGTACGCAACTATGAAATTGAACGGGTCCTGGCCCACAGCAGTAACCCCAGTGGCGCGGTTAATAAATTGTCGGTGGCGGTGCTGGTGGATAACCCGCGCTCGACCAATGAAGAGGGCGAACGTGTTGTCGAGCCATTGAGCAATCCCGAAATAGAGCGTATGACTTTACTGGTGAAAGACGCGGTGGGCTTTGATGCCGCGCGGGGTGACCGGGTTACCGTGATTGCCGCGGATTTTCGCGAAGAGGGAATGTTTGACCGGGAGAACAGTGAACCCAAAATGTGGGAGCAGCCCTGGTTTGCCAATCTGGCGAGACAAGTGCTGGTAGGCCTGGCCTTGCTGTTGCTGGTGTTCGCTGTGCTGCGGCCGGGAATGCGCAGCTTGCTCGGCAGTCAGGCAAAAAGTGCTGCCGGGGATCGCTCCGCCGCAGAGGTTAACCGTGCGCTGAGTGGCCCTGACAGCTCGCTGAGCGGCGAATACGTGCCCCCGGCGGCTGGTCAGTTGGGTGGGCCGGCAAATGACGCAGAGAGCGCGACACAGCGCCGTCGCGGATTGGGCTTTGAACAAAAGTTGGGCGATGTGCGGGGAATGGTCGATGAAGATCCTCGCCGCGTGGCCCAGGTCGTCAACAAATGGGTGAGTGAAAATAATGGATAGTGCGGTCGAAGCGCCAGCGGCGTCAGCAGCGTTAACCATCTCAGGGTGCGAAAAGGCCGCCCTGCTACTGTTGATGATGGGTGAAACCCACGCCGCCAAAGTGCTGCGCTATGTGTCGCCGGAGGATGTCGAGCGCATTGGCACCGCCATGGCCGGTATTAAGCGGGTAGATAATCAGAAGGCCACTCAGGTGGTCGATGAATTTCACGACGCTATCGAGTCGGAAAACTCGCTTGCGGTCGGCGTGCAGTCCTATGTGCGCAAATTGTTTACCTCGGCCCTGGGTGAACAAAAGGGCGGTGCTCTGGCCAACCGTGTGCTGGGTGAAGAAGAGAGCGATGAAATGAACTCCCTGCGTTGGGTTGAGCCGGGCACTCTCGCAGACATGATTAAGGACGAACACCCGCAGATGATCGCCATTACCCTGGCGCATATCGAGCAGGAGCAGGCCTCAAAGGTGCTGAAATTACTGCCCGAAGACAAGCAGGACGACATCGTGATGCGGATCGCCACGATGAAGACCATACCTGACGCCGCAATGGGCCAGCTACAGAAAGTGCTTAAGAAAAAACTGGCAGTGAGTACTACACTTAAGAATCGCAATGTCGATGGTGCAGCAGCGGCTGCCGGCATTATCAACGGTTTGGGCGCAGATACCGAAGCGCGCATTCTGGAAAACGTGGCCAAAAGCGACGAGGAACTGTCGGCGAGAATCCAGGAGCTGATGTTTGTCTTCAGCAACCTCATCAATATCAGCGACAAGGGCATACAGCTGCTGCTGCGGGAAGTGTCGGCAGATTTGCTGCCGCTGGCACTGAAGGGTGCCGGGGAAGAGGTGAAAGAAAAGATTCTGGGCAATATGTCCAAGCGTGCTCGGGAAATGCTGGTCGACGATATGGAGTCAAAGGGGCCGGTGAAAATCAGCGAAGTCGAGGCGGCTCAAAAAGAAATACTGAATATTGCCCGCACCCTGGCGGAAAGCGGCCAGATCGATTTGGGTACGGGGGGCGACGACTACGTCTGAGAACCACCCGCTGATTCAGCAGCGAGAACGGCGACCCTCCCAATTGGATTGCAAATTTATGAGCCAGAATTTCGAAAAATACCAAGTGGCGTCCTTCGGTCAGTCGTCGCCGTCGCCGGAGGGAAGCGACAACGCGGTTCTTCAGGGCTGGCAGCCCCCGGAAATGGCGCCGGGCCAGACTGCCCGGGGCGACAGCTATCAGCTGCGCCGCTTCGACACAGCCCCCTCTTCCGGCGCAGCTCCGGCGGCTGAACCCGCCCCTGCAGTAGATGCTCCACAGAGCGAAGATGAAATTCTCGCCAATGAATTACAGGCCCTGAGGGAAAAAATCCGCGAAGAGGCCTATGCCACCGGTCTAGCCGAGGGACAGGCCGAAGCCAAGCGGATGCTGGCAGAGCAAACCCAGCAGTTGCAACTGACCGTGGCGGCCCTGCGCGAGCCAGCCAAGTGGCTGGATGCCACCCTCCAGCGAGAACTGAGCGAGCTGACCTCTGCCCTGGTGAAAGCGCTGATTGGCCACGAGCTTACGGTGTCGCCGGAGCGGGTCGGTCTGTTGGTGAAGGAAGCGATAGAGCTGTTGCCGGTTACCCAGGGGCCGATCGATATCACTCTCCACCCCGACGATGCCAGGGTACTGGCTGAGTTAAACGCCGATGCCGACGACGCGGAAACTCCCTGGCGAGTGATCGAAGATGCGACCTTGTCCCGTGGCGGCTGCCGCATTCAAAGTGGCAGCTCGCGTATCGACCAGAGTATCGATGCACGCCTTGCAGCCATATTGTCAGCCAGCGAGTCGGATTATGCATAAGCCCAACCAGCGTCTGGTAGATCATTTTTCGGCGCTGCGGCGACAGGTTGAAGCGGGTGGTGCAGGCGCTGCACCAAAGGTAGAGGGAAGACTGCGCCGCATCGTCGGCACTCTGCTGGAAGCCGAGGGCTGCAAGGCCCCCATCGGTGCCTACTGCATTGTCGAAACCACCGACGGCGACTGGCTGGAAACCGAGGTGGTGGGTTTCGCCAGCGACCATATTCTGCTGATGCCCACCGGAGAACTGCGGGGCGTGATGCCACATGCGCGGGTATTGCCAATTGCCAAGGGTTCCTCGGTAGAGGTGGGGCCCGGTCTGTTGGGTCGGGTTATTGACGGTGCCGGACAGCCTCTGGATCACAAGGGGCCGCTGCAATGCCATGAACAGCGGCCGATCAATGCCCAGCCCATCAACCCCCTGCTGCGACGCCCCATTCGCCAGCCACTGGACGTAGGCGTGCGGGCTATCAATGCCCTGCTTACCGTGGGGCAGGGGCAGAGGTTGGGACTGTTTGCCGGCAGCGGCGTGGGCAAAAGCGTATTGTTGGGAATGATGACCCGCTACACCGACGCCGAAGTCGTGGTGGTGGCCTTGATCGGCGAGCGCGGTCGCGAAGTTAAGGAATTTATCGACGGTATCCTCGGCGAAGAGGGAATGCGCCGGGCAGTGGTGATTGCCACCCCGGCCGATCATCCACCGCTGATGCGAATGCGTGCGGCCTGGCTGGCCACGTCGGTGGCGGAATATTTCCGCGACCAGGGTATGCAAGTGTTATTACTTATGGATTCTCTGACCCGCTTTGCCCAAGCTCAGAGAGAGATTGCACTGGCCACAGGTGAGCCTCCGGCGACCAAGGGCTACCCCCCATCGGTGTTTGCACGCTTGCCGGCCTTGGTCGAGCGAGCCGGCAACGGCGAAGAGGGCGGCGGCTCCATTACGGCTTTTTACACCGTACTCGCCGAGGGGGACGACCAGAACGACCCCATTGTGGATTCGGCGCGGGCGATTCTCGACGGCCATATCGTTCTGTCCAGAAGTCTGGCAGATGCCGGGCATTTTCCCGCCATCGATGTGGAGCGTTCAGTGAGTCGGGCGATGAACGACATCACCGATAAGCCCCATCAGGATATGGTGCGCAGGTTTCGCAAAATGTACTCGCTGTACCAGCAGAACCGCGACCTGATTACCATCGGCGCCTACCAGCGCGGCACCGACAAACGGCTGGACGAGGCGGTAAGCGCCTGGCCGGGGATGCAGCATTTTTTACAACAGGGTTTTGACGAGTCGGAAAGTTTTGACCACGCCCTGGGGGAGTTGAGTCAGTTACTCGACCCACAGTAGCAGAGTGGCACCAGTCGCGATAACACCGCACTGAGCGGCCATTGAGAGGGGACGCAATGTGAGTGAAAGATTAAAGTCAGAGCGAATGAAGCCAGTCAATGCGCTGGCCGAGCGTCGAGAGAAAGAGCGCGCCCGGCATTTCGCCACAATGAATACCGCCCACGAAGTTCTCGAAAGCAAACTGCGCGACCTTGAGCAGTACTACGAAGATTACCGCAACGCTGACGCCGGTCATCGGCAGGTGGATATTCAGCGCCTCACTGAAACCCGCCAATTTCTCAGCACCCTTTCTCAAGCAATAAGCCTGCAGCGGGAAGCGGTCGCCGCCAGTGAGAAAAAGTTGGCGGCAGAGCGGGAAAAATGGATGGCTGCGCGGCGTCACAGCCAAAATCTCGAAAACCTCAGCGAGAAATATCGCGATCAGGAGCGCCAGTCCGCCCTTTATGCAGAGCAGCGCAGCCAGGATGAGATGAACAGCCAGCGTTTCGTATGGCGAAAAATGCGGCAAAACAATATGGCATAGTGCTTGCTCCTATATCCCTTGACACTACTTGCTCTCGATAAAAAGCGCCTTTAAGCGAAGGCGAAAAACAGAGAGCCTGGCTTGGATCAAGGACGCAATTATGGCAACTCCTGTATTACCAATCCCCCAAAGTCACAGCGCCCAGACCGCGTTGAATCCCTTCCCAAATCCTTCGGGTAGCGCGGTAGAGGCAATAAAAACCCCTTTTAATCAAGTGCTTGAGAAAGAGCGTCCCGCCCATGGTGCGGTGCCTTCCTTTAGTCACCTAAGCGCCACCGCGCTGAAAAATCTCGGTGGAGAAGCGACCATCGATGGCGCTGAGGGTCAGTCCGCAGAACTGTCAGACGCGTTGACGGCGGGCGACAACTTTTTGCCGGTGGGCGGAAATTTATTGCCGCTTGAGCAGCGCTTTGAACGGCCGCTGGTCTTTGCCGTTGGGCAGACGGCCCACCCGATGTTTTCCGGCGTTGCCCTTGGTTCTGTGTTGGCGGATAGCGGTATTGAAACCGCGAAGATCATTCCCGCCAGCCAGAATGCCGCCCAACTCCATCAGCATATTGGGCTGCAGGAGCCGGGGCTGGCTGAGGGGCTGCACAGCACAGGGCGGGAAGCGCTGGCCGGGAGCTTTGCATTGCCGTCGCAGGACGGCTTTGCCGGACAAAGTCCGTCATTGATGAGTGCGGCTCTGGCTGCGGTGAATGGCGAGGCGAAACCCACGTCGATATTGCGCGATTCCGCGCGGGAGTTGCTGGCAGATCAGCGCTCTGTAGACGGGCTGGATAGCGCCCGCCTGGCGATGAGTCGCGTCAGTGCCGCCAGCATTGAGCGGGGTCTGTCCCCACCGCAGTTTTCGGTGATGCAGAACGCCTTGTCGGATCCCGCCTGGGGGCAGGCGATGACCGCGCGGTTGAGTTGGATGGCGGGCAGCGGGGTGCACAATGCCAGTCTGCGTCTGCACCCGGAAGAGCTGGGTTCGGTCAACGTGCAGATTTCAATGAGCGGTGATCGCGCCTCGGTACAATTTCAGGCCCAGAATGCCGAGACCACCGAATTAATTGAAAAGTTGATGCCGCGGCTGGCCAGCGCTTTTGAAAGTCAGGGCCTTAAGCTGGAAGACGCCAAGGTAAGTCAGCAGCCCAGCGGAGGCGAGCGACAACAAAGTGCCATGACCGGTGAAGGTCAGGGTAGCGGTCAATCTTCTGCGGGTGGCCGCGGCAGCGCGCAGGGCAATGGCGAGAATGCCGATGGTGCGGTTGAGGTCGGCGCAGGCAATGTGCTTGACCTGGATCTACGGCGAGCGAGTGGCATCGACGCCTTCGCCTGATCGACCGACGCGATTAATTTGTGCTGGCCCGAAGGCCAGCGTCAGCTAAACTTGCCCCAACCAAAAGACCTGTGTCCTGTGGCACAGGTTTTTTTATGCTCTGTTTCACTCAGTTTCTGCCACTCTTTCTGTCCATTTTTGCTACTTTTTAGGTTAACCGGCGGCGGGCTTCGCGGCGGGGGCCTGCCAAATAATTGGCATTCTCGCATTTGTTTCTGTATCTAATTGAAAAATATAAGAATTATTTGTGGCTCGGCGATTGCATATACTGTGCATAGACGAATTCAATCGGGCGGTTCTGAGTACAAGTCGCTATACGGTCGGTGCGGGCAATCGGTCTAAGGTGTGATTGCCATTTGGCGACAATCGTTTTCTGCAATACTGGATAGGGTCACTATGTTCAAAAATAAATTCGTGCTGATAGGTCTTGTTGTTGTGCTTCTTTTGGCGACGGCGGGAGGAACCTGGTTCTTCGTGAAAGGCAGTCAGCCTGCACCTGCAATGGCGGCAGGCGGAGCGGCAGTGGCGCCAGTAGCGGCCTTGCCCAAGCCCAAGTATTACAGCCTTGATCCGTCGTTTGTGGTGAATTTGCTCAACGAGCGCACCACCAAATTCTTGCAGGTGGATGTGCAGGTAATGACCCGCAAGGATAACGTTGTGGAGCGACTGGAAACCTACGACGTGCGTATCCGTCACGAGCTGATCATGATGTTCAGTAACCTGAAAAAAGAGCAGATCAACAGCATCGAAGGTCGCAAGGAAATTCAGCAGAAAGTGCTGGATACGATCAACGATGTGCTGGAAGCGGAGACCGGACGCCGAGGAATTGACGCGGTCTACTTCACCAAATTTGTTATGCAGTGAGGTTGATGTGAGCGGCGTACTAGATCCGGAAGAACTCGAAGCCCTGATGGCCGAGGACGAGGACTCAAAGAGTGCCTCCTCCGGCAAATATAATCTGGCGCGTCAGGATTATGCCGTTCAGCGGCTGATTCCAACGTTGTCGATGATCCAGTCGCAGTTCGCCAATTTCGCCCGCGACCGAATGCGGGAGTTTGTCGCCTCGGTGGAGTCGGTGAGCACCGATCGAATATCAGTGATGAAGTTCGACGAGCTGCTGGGAACCCTGCCTGCGCCCTGCAGTATTTCCGTGGTGTCGGGAATGCCATTGGGAAGCAACTTGTTGATTGCCTTTGAGTCCGAGCTGGTCTTCACCTTTGTCGATCGTTACTTCGGCGGTTACGGCAGTAAGGCCGACGCCGCCAGAGAGCAGTTTTCCACCTCTGAATTCAGTTTTATGGAGCTGCTCAATGCCGCTCTGCTTCCCGATATCGCCAATGCCTGGAAAGCGGTGATGCAGAGTGCGCCAACCATCACCAGCCAGAGCAGTGACCCGCGACTACTGGAAGGTTTCAACCAGGCCGATTCACTGGTCGCGACGCGATTTGAGGTGAGCGTGGGTGATGTCAAGGGCGGCTTGTGGTCGGTCGTGCCGTGGTCGGCCCTGGATGCCCTGCGCGAAAGCATCGCGGTACCGGGCAAAGCCGGAGACAAACCGGCGAGTGCTGACTGGCGCGCGCGCTTGTCCACTGCGGTGGAGGAGGCACCACTGGAGCTGGTTGCGGAAATCGCCCATACCCGTTTGAGCTTGAATCGGGTGGCACAGCTGAAGAAAGGGGACGTAATCCCCATTGCTTCGCCAGACGAGGTCGCGGTGAAAGTGGGTGGAAAAACCATGTTGCGCGGCTTGTTTGGCAGCAATGGTGGTCAGTACGCCGTGCGGCTGACCGGGCCATCGGGAAAAATCTGACGCCGCGTTGACATCGTTGCGGCAGACTCTGTAGAGGACACACACAATGGCACAAGACTTGAAACTCGACAAAATCATGGACGTTAACGTCGATGTCTCGGTGGAGGTGGGGCGTACCCGCATGAGCATCCGCGACATCAAGGCGTTAAGCCAGGGAGCCATTATTGAGCTGGATCGCGCGGCCGGCACGCCGCTGGATGTTTTGGTCAACGGCACGCTGGTGGCCCGTGGCGAAATTGTCGTGATTAAAGACAAGTTCGGCATCATGCTGACCGAAGTGGTCGGAGAGGACGACGAGGTCGAGGCCGCGGCGGAAGAGGCGGGTTGATGTCAGTGCGTACCACTTTGACATGGGCTCTGTTGCTACCTTGGTGGGCAAGTGCCGAAGAGGTGAACACGGCTGCGGAGGGAGCGGCCCCCGCAGCGGGAACGCTCCCCCTTGTCGGCGGCAGCGATGTTATTGGCACCTTTGGCAGCCTGGTGCTTATCGTTATTGCGCTGTTGGCCATGGCTTGGTTTATGCGCCGTCTGCGGCAGGTGCAGGGGCCATCGCGGGCCGGGGTTAATGTTGTCGCGCAGATTCCCGTCGGCATGAAAGAACGACTGCTGGTGGTACAAGTTGAGGGCGAGAAGTTGCTCGTTGGTTGCACCCCCGGCTCTATGCAGACCCTGCATCAATGGACCTCACCGCCGGGTGATGATGACACCGCCGCCCCTCAGGGGTTTGCCTCGGTGATCGCCCGGCAGCTGGCCGAGCGTCGTGGCGGGGGACCGTCATGAGCCGTCGTCAACTATTGCTGGTTTTGCTCGGTGTCATGACGCCCCTGCTGTCCTTTGCGGCAGATCCGCTGTCGGTGCCCGCGGTAACCAGCTCTGCCAATGCGGCCGGTGGACAGGAATACAGTGTCTCGCTGCAGCTGCTGGCGATTATGACGGCATTGACGCTGCTGCCGGCGATGCTGCTGGGTATGACCGCCTTTACCCGTATTATTATTGTATTGTCGATTCTGCGTCAGGCACTGGGTACGGGGCAAACCCCCTCCAACCAGGTGTTGCTGAGTCTGGCGCTGTTCCTGACCCTGTTTATTATGTTCCCGGTGGCGCAGCAGGCCTACACCCAGGCAGTAGCGCCCTATATCGCCGAGGAAATGACCTTCCAGGAGGCCCTGCCCAAGGGCTTTGCTCCTTTTCGTGAATTCATGCTGGCCCAGACGCGGGAAGACGATATTGCCCGTTTTGCCGACATCGCCGGCTACGATAGCTTCGATAAGCCAGAGGATGTGCCTTTTACCGTGTTGATGGCGTCTTTCCTCACCAGTGAGCTTAAAACCGCGTTTCAGATCGGTTTTCTGATTTTTATTCCCTTTGTGGTGATCGACCTGGTGGTTGCCAGCGTGCTGATGTCGATGGGGATGATGATGTTGTCGCCAATGATGATTTCGCTGCCCTTCAAAATCATGCTGTTTGTGCTGGTGGACGGCTGGGGGCTGGTGATGGGCTCCCTCGCTGCCAGTTTTTACCGCTGAGGAGGCGCTATGACACCGGATACTGTGATTGAACTGGGACGTCAGGGGCTGAATATCACCGTGCTGCTGGCGGCGCCCCTGTTGCTGGCAGCGCTGGCCGCCGGTCTGTTTATCGGTATGTTTCAGGCGGCCACCCAGATTCAGGATATGACCCTCAGCTTTATCCCCAAGCTGGTGGTGCTGGTGGTGGTGCTCGGCATGATGGGGCCGTGGATGCTGCGTCACCTGCTCGATTTTACTCGGCAGTTGTTCGAAATGATTCCCCTGCTGGTGGGCTGAGGACGCGCTGTGGTATTGCCGCTCAACGAAGCGCAGATCATGTCTTGGCTCGCCGCTGCCTGGCTGCCCTTTGCCCGTGTGAGCGGGGCAATGCTGACCGCACCCTTCTTCAGCGCCAATTATATTCCCGCCCAGGTAAAGGTGATGGTTACGGTGTTTTTCACCCTGGTGCTGTTGCCGATACTGCCCACACCAGCCCCGGTCGATATTCTCAGTCTTGACGCGTTTTTGCTGATTATTAATGAACTCATTCTAGGTGTGGCGCTGGGGTTGGTGTTACAGCTGATTTTCGACGCAATTATTTTGGCGGGGCAGTTGATCTCCAACGGCATGGGCCTGGGCTTCGCGATGATGGTAGACCCCCAGCGGGGTGTGCAAGTGCCGGTATTGTCCCAGTACCTGCTGATTATTTGTATGTTGTTGTTCGTGGCGATGAACGGCCATATCGAATTTATTGCGCTGCTGGCCAGCACCTTTGAAATCTGGCCGGTGGGCGAGCGGGCGGTGTCCACTGAACAATTCAGCAACATCGCCCAGTGGGGCAGCGTGCTGTTCTCCGGGGCGATACGGGTGGCGATTCCCGCCATTATCGCCCTGTTGGTAGTGCAGGTGGCCATCGGCGTGATCAGCCGCGCGGCACCCACGTTAAACCTCTTTGCGGTGGGCTTTCCGCTGGCGATGTTGATGGGTTATCTCATTGTCGATCAACTGGTGCCCAACCTGCTGCCGGTGCTGGCCGGACTGCTGGATCAGGGTTATGAGCGTCTGGCGCTGTTGGTGGGGGGCTGAACAATGGCAGAAAATCAGGACGGTCAGGAACGCACCGAAGAGGCGTCGGCGAAGAAACTTGCCGACGCCCGCAAAAAAGGGCAGGTGCCTCGCTCCAAGGAGTTGGCGACCATGGCGGTGACCATGATGGGCGCAGCCATGCTGATTGTCACGGGGGGCTCGCTGGCCACCGGAATGCAGGACATTATGCGGCAAACCCTGTCGCCAAATTATTTGCTGGCTAGCAGTGATCGCATGGCCGGGCAGCTCTATGAAATGCTGGTTCGCGGTTTGCTCACCATCTGGCCGTTGATGCTGGCGGCCTTTATTGCGGCGATTGCGGCCAATACTGTACTCGGCGGTTGGACCTTCAAGCTCAGTTTCAAGCCGGAGCGCCTCGATCCGATCAAAGGTGTTGGCAAATTGTTTTCGGTGCGCAGTCTTGGCGAGCTGTTCAAGTCCATTGTCAAAATGCTGTTTATCGGCGCGGCAGCTTACGCCGTGCTCGAGGTTATGAGCACCGATATTCTCAATCTGGGGATGCAAGATCCCCGCGAAGCCATCGCAAACAGCGCGGGCTTGCTGGTGTGGTTCTTCCTGTTTGTCAGCCTGCCACTGATCGTTATCGCCGCCATCGATGTGCCGTGGCAGCTGTGGAATCACAAAAAAGAGCTGAAAATGACCCGCCAGGAAGTGCGCGACGAGCACAAGGAATCCGACGGCAACCCCGAGATGAAGGCCAAACTGCGGGAAATGCAGCAGGCCGCAGCACGCCGCAGAATGATGGAAAAAGTGCCCACCGCCGACGTGGTCATTACCAACCCCACGCATTTTGCGGTAGCTCTGAAGTACGACGAAGCGCGCATGGCCGCACCGGTGTTGGTGGCCAAAGGGGCCGACCAGGTCGCCGCCCGGATTCGCGAGTTGGCGACGGACAACAAGGTGAGCCTGGTCGAGTCTCCGCGCCTGGCGAGGGCGGTTTTTGCCAGTGTGGATCTGGATCAGGAGATTCCCGCCGGGCTTTATTTGGCGGTGGCACAGATCTTGACTTATGTCTATCAATTGCGCAGTTGGCAAAGTGTTGGCGGTGAGCGCCCGGACGCACCTGAGCCAGATATTGATGACACGTATTTAAAGGATTTGCTCTAGTCCCGGTATGCGGGCTGAGACAAGTCATTGAGGAAGACCGGTTATGGCAACAACAGCAGGTATAAGAATTCCCCAGTGGGTGCAGCATGCCACTGGCAGCGGGCTGGGGGTGCTGGCACTGCTGATGGCCTGTCTGGCCATGCTGGTCATTCCCATGCCACCGTTTTTTCTGGATATTCTGTTCACCTTTAATATCACGCTGTCGCTGATCGTCATTCTGGCGGTGATCTATGTCGAGCGACCCATTGATTTCTCTGTATTTCCGACGGTTTTGCTGCTCGCGACCCTGCTGCGGCTGGCATTGAATGTGGCGTCCACTCGCGTGGTGTTGCTGGAGGGGCATACCGGCCCCGGCGCGGCGGGCAAGGTGATTGAATCCTTTGGTGAGTTTGTGATCGGCGGCAACTATGTTGTCGGTTTGGTGGTGTTCATCATTCTGGTGGTGATTAACTTTGTAGTGGTGACCAAGGGCGCTGGCCGCGTGTCGGAGGTGACCGCGCGCTTCACCCTCGACGCCATGCCAGGCAAACAAATGGCGATAGATTCAGACCTGAACGCCGGAATTTTGACACAGGAAGAAGCCAGCAAACGACGGGAGGAAGTGCGCACCGAGGCAGACTTTTACGGTTCGATGGACGGTGCCAGCAAGTTTGTTCGCGGCGATGCGGTGGCGGGGATTCTTATCCTGTTCATCAACGTATTGGGCGGTCTGGGTGTCGGTATCGCTCAGCACGGGCTGAGCTTTGCCGAGGCCATGCACAACTACACGCTGCTGACCATTGGCGACGGGCTGGTGGCGCAGCTGCCCTCGCTGCTGCTGTCGACGGCGGTGGCCATCATCGTTACTCGAATCTCCCGCCCGCAAAACATGGGCGAACAGATGGTCGAGCAGATGGTGGCCAATCCCATGGTGCTGTATTTGGCTGCGGCGGTGCTCGGGCTGGTGGGGATTATTCCAGGGATGCCCAATTTGGTGTTCCTGATGCTTGCCGGGGCCTGTGGCGCCGGGGGCTGGTATATGGCCAGGAAGGCCGTCGCGCCGGAGTTGCTGGATGATGACGAACCTGAGCCTGTCGCCGATGTTCCTGCTGCGCGCGAGCCTACAGAGCTGAAGTGGGACGAAGTGACGCCGATGGATGTGGTCAGCCTGGAAGTGGGCTATCGGTTGATCCCGCTGGTAGACCGAAATCAAGGGGGAGAGCTGATTGCCAGGATCACCGGCGTGCGTAAAAAGTTGTCCAGAGATCTCGGTTTTCTGGTTCAGCCCGTGCATATTCGCGACAACCTGGAGTTGTCGCCGGGTAGCTACCGCATTCAATTGCTGGGCGACGGGGTCGCCCAGGGTGAAATTCAGGTGGGCAAAGAAATGGCGATCAATCCCGGCGGTGCCCAGGGCGGTCTCAAGGGGTTAGCCACGAAGGACCCCGCCTTTGGTATGGATGCCATCTGGATCGACCCCGCCCAGCGGGATCAGGCGCAGACACTGGGTTACACCGTGGTAGACCCCTGCACGGTAGTGGCCACTCACCTCAGCCAGGTGGTGAAACAACATGCCCACGAACTGCTGGGGCATGAAGAGGTGCAGCAATTACTTGATCGTTTGGCCAAAACTGACCCCAAACTGGTGGAATCGCTGGTGCCCCAGCAGTTGCCGCTGAGTGTGGTGGTGAGGGTGCTGCAAAACCTGCTCAAGGAAAATATTTCCATACGCAGCATTCGCCTGATCGCCGAATCTTTGGCGGAGCAAGCTCCCCGTAGCAAAAATCCTGACGATCTTCTGGAGGGCGTCCGCGTCTCATTGGGACGTATGATTGTTCAGGAAATCAATGGCTTAGAGAGCGAGTTGCCGGTGGTAGCGCTGGCAGCTGAGCTGGAACAGATGTTGCAGGATATGCTTCGAGGCGGATCCGGTGCCATAGGTTTGGAGCCGGGAATTGCCGAGCGGATTCAGCGGGAGCTGGCCGAGTTCAGTCAGCGTCAGGAAGTCGCGGGGCAGCCCGCAGTGGTCCTGGTCTCGCCGTCGATCAGGGCCTGGCTCTCGCGATTTACTCGCCGCAGCGTACCGGGTTTGCACGTGTTGTCCTACAACGAAGTGCCCGATAGCAAGGAAGTAAGATTATTGTCCACCATTGGTCAACAGGCCCGTCTAAACTGAAAGTGACGGTGCGGGGAGCAGCGTATGAAAGTAAAAACCTATCAGGCAGCTGACAGCGAGCAGGCCATGCGCATGATTAGCGCGGCCCACGGGCCTGACGCGGTGATCCTCGACTGTAAAAGTATTCCGGGTGGTGTCGAATTGGTGGTGAGTTGGGAAGAGCCTGACCACGAAGAGGAAAATTTCGAACCCGTGGTTCACCTGCGCCGGGACGCACCGGCTGCCACCGGGGAGAAAACCGCATTGGCCGCGCTGTTGGCGCGGCAGCGGAAATCTGCACCGACGCCGCAGCGCGCCGAGCCGCCACAGCCAGCGGAACCCGCCCGACAAAATATTGGCAGTGCGCCGCAGATGGTGTGGTCCCAGCAGGAGGAGTTGCTGACTCTCAAGCAGGAACTGGCCAGCATGAAGTCCATGCTGATGTCTCAATTGAAGGACCAGAACTGGCAACAGCTGCGGCAGGAGGCCCCCGCGGAGCAATTCGCCTGTCAGCAGTTGATGGAGGCGATGGATCTCGACCCCGCATTGGCCGGCAAACTGAAAGAGCGCATTCCGGCGGACGAAAGCGAATCAGTGCAGCGGGAAATGCTGAAAATGCTGCTATGTCGGAAAATGCCGATAGCGGCGCCCCCCACAAGTGGGGCAATATGTTTGGTAGGGCCGCAGGGGGCGGGTAAAACCACCGCTATCGCCAAGTTGGCGGCACAGTATGTTATGGCCCACGGCCGCGATGGTATCGCGATTTTAACAACCGATACTGCCCGGGTGGGGGCTCAGGAGCAACTGCGCGCCTACGGCCGGATTTTGCAGATTCCGGTTCACAGCGCCCAGGGCTATGAAGAGGCCGCGCGTACCTTCAAGGTGCTGCAGAACAAGTCGCTGGTGTTGATTGATACCGCCGGAATGTCGTTCAGAGACAAAGAAGGACTGCGCGAACTGGAGACAATGTTGTCAGTGATGCCGAACACTCGAGTGTTTTTAACACTGCCAGCGGATACTGAGTCCTATGTGCAGAGCGAGATTATCGACGCTTACTCGCGAATGAACCCGGAAGGGGTCGTGGTGAGCCGAATCGACGAAGCAATGCGGCTTGGAGCGATTTTGTCCAATCTGATCACACACCGCTTGCCCGCGGTGTGGTGTAGCAACGGCCCGCGGGTGCCGCAGAATTTATCGGCGGCTGATGCCGGTAAGTTGGTCAATATGGCGCTGCGTATGGCCAAGGGCTTTGCGCCCGGCAAGTCGGCTGCGCCGGCGTCGCAGGGCGCGGGAGCAACACGCTTGAGCGTCATGGGCTAGGGCTGGTCGGCAGCAACCGTTGCCGAGGAAACAATAGAATAAGGACGAAACATGAGTGCAGTAAAAGTGATCGCCGTAAGCAGTGGCAAGGGTGGCGTCGGCAAAACCAATGTTTCGGTGAATCTGGCCTGCCAATTGGCCCGCCGTGGGCGGCGCGTGCTGTTGATGGACGCCGACCTGGGTCTGGCCAACGTTGATATTATGTTGGGTCTGCGGCCCAAATGGAATTTGTCCCATGTGTTAAATGGCGAGTGTCAGATCAGAGATATTCTGATGACTGGCCCCAACGGTATCTCGATTATTCCCGCAGCGTCGGGGATCAAGAAAATGGCAGAGCTGGGCGCCGAGAGCCACGGTGCGATTGTGCGTGCGCTCAGTGAACTCGACGAAGACTACGACGCGCTGATCGTCGATACGGCGGCGGGGATTTCTGACAGTGTCATTACCTTCAGTCAGGCCAGCCAGTATGTGCTGGTGGTGGTGACCGACGAACTGACTTCGATGGCCGACGCCTACGCCTTGATTAAAGTGATGAACCGCGATGCGGGTATCAGCCGCTTCAAGATATTGCGCAATATGGTAGATAGTACCGAGCAGGCGCGGGATGGCTTTGAGCGTTTGAACGAGGTTGCCCAGCGGTTTCTCGACGTGACGCTTGAATACGCCGGGTTTATTCCCCGGGACCGCTTTCTGGTCAAGGCGGATGCCAGCCAGAAGGCGGTAAGTGAATTGTTCCCCGGCTGTGACGCCTCACTGGCGTTTCGCAAGCTGGCGGAAACCGTGGACAAGTGGCCGCTACCCAAGGGCCCCAGCGGCAATATCGAGTTCTTTGTCGATCGTATGCTGAAAAGCGATGAACAATCCGGGGCCACTGCGTGAACGGACACAGCGCCTATCTCGATGTGCAATACGGCAGCCGCGACGAGCTGGTGTCGCGCCACGCACCGTTGGTGAAACGTATTGCCTATCATTTGGTCAGTCGTTTGCCGGCGAGCGTCGATGTCGATGATTTGATCCAGGCAGGCATGATTGGCCTGCTTGAGGCCGGTAGTAACTATCAAGCGGATAAGGGGGCAGGATTTGAAACCTATGCCAGTATTCGCATTCGCGGTGCAATGCTGGACCAGATTCGCCAGAACGGCTGGGCGCCGCGGTCGGTAAGTCGCCAACTTCGGGAAATTGCCGGAGCGACGGCCAGGGTCGAAGCGCGCACTGGTTGCGAGGCCAGCGCCCAGGAAGTCGCCGCTGAGCTGGGTATGTCGATCAACGACTACCACGACCTGTTGCGGGACACCTCGTCCGTGCGCTTATTCAGTCTGGAACAGTTTTCAGAGGGTGAGCAGGATCTCCCCGAAGCGGCCACTGACAGCGACGATACGCCGCTGAATCACGTTATGGACAGCGGTTTTCAACGCTCGCTGGCACTGCAAATCGACGCCTTGCCCGAGCGCGAGAAAATGGTAATGGCGTTGTATTACGACAAGGGCCTCAACCTCAAGGAAATCGGCGAGGTGCTTGAAGTGAGTGAATCCAGAGTATGTCAGATTCACAGTCAGGCGATTATCCGCCTCAAGGCGCGCCTGCAGGACTGGACGGGGTGACGCGGTATGACGGCGGTGAATGAATCGGTCGGGACATGGCCCGAGGCAGTGGTCGCGTGGGTCAGCGGTTTGAGTGATGTCGCTGTAATGGGCGTGTTGCTCTGTGTGGCGGGACTGGCGTTATTGTTGTTTGCGTGGCGCAGCCGTCGCTCCCGTTTCGAGGCGATGGAGGACTTGCTGAACGAGCAAATTGAGCGACAGAATCGCAAAATCGACAGCCAGGCGAACGCCCTCGCGATTCTGGGTGAGCGGGTGCTGGCGCTGGAGGAATATCTGGAGCTGGTCGGGTCGCGACAACAGCAGCTGGAAGGTGACAAGCGCGATGTGCGCTACTACCAGCGCGCGGTAAAACTGGCCGGCGAGGGCGGCAAGGTGGCCGACCTCGTGGAGCGCTGCGGCATGAGTCGAGCTGAGGCCGAGCTGATAGTCAGCCTGGGTAGCAAGTCTGCGGTGTAATCGATTTATTTGTATAAGTTTATTCTTCCTCCGGGCGTAGTGGGTCCTCCTCCGCCGATAGCACTTCTCCACTGACTTCTCGCACGGGTTGATCCCGCATTGGCCTTTGCCGCAGAGGCTCTTCCGTCGATTCGTTCCCGTCGGCGTCGTCGACATCCTGATACGCGCCATAACCGGCATAGTTGTCTGGTACCCGATCCTTAAGGCGATAGGCAAAAGCGATGATTTCGGCCACGGCAATATACAGGGTAGGCGGAATTTCACTGTCCAGCTCAACTCGACTGAGAAGTTGCAACAGTTCAGCGTTTTGGTAAATGGGAATATCGTGCTCAGTGGCCAGCTCCAGGATACGGCGGGCAACGTCTCCCTCGCCCTTGGCGCTGACTCTGGGGGCCTCGCTGCCATCGTAGTGCAGCGACACGGCGATAGTACCGCTTTCCGCTGTCATGCCTTATCGTCCAGCAGGGGTTGGTCGCCCAGCGAGGTACTATGCGGGCTGACTTTGGCGCAGTCGCAGTGTAAATCGAGATCGGTGATACCCTGGCTGTTGAGCCGGGCCGTCAGTTCGTGGCGGAAGTGCTCCAGCAGTGTCAATGTGCTGGCTTGTTCAGCGGTAAAGTGAATACTCACCGCTTCCTCCTGTTGGTGTACATGGGCTTTCATTGGCCCCAATCCCGGCAAATCAAAGTTCAATGTAATCGTCCAGCTCGGCGCCTGTTTTCGGGGAGACGAGGTGGGTGCGGCATCTTCGCGGTCGTGCTGATGCCGCGCCTGCTGGTGCAGGTGGAGTTGCCAAATATCGATGCCGTCCCTGTCGTGCACCGGTAACTCAATGAAATATTGCTGGCTGCCAGGTTCGCGGCTTTGCAGGTGCAAAAGCTGGTGGGCGTCCTGACGGGCGATGGCGCCGCGTACATTTTGCAATAGCTGTTTTAGCGCCGTGTCAGTATCAGTTGTTGGCGCCGCGGCAAGACGTGCCTGCGGGCCAAGCTGGCCAGGTAGCTCAGTGTTGGGACGCATCGACTGGTAAGCGCTTGCCGGTGAGCCAGCCGCTTTGGCAAGTGCCGCTGGGCTGTTTGCCGGGTCGGGAGTAGACGCTGCATCAGTCGGCTTTGCCAGTGTGGCCGGCGGGCCGTAACTCTGTGGCAGGGGTTTGCCCTGCGCCGCATTATTGGCGGTGGTTCCGGCCTGGGCGCGGGCCTGTTCAAGCTGAGTGGCCAGGCGCAGCAGGGCCGTTTTCAGGTCGCCGGAACTACTGTTGTTGGCCAATATTGAGGATTCGAGAAACTGGCCGCTATTCTGAATCACCCGCCGCAGCTGCTCAGGGTCGCCCAGTTGCTGGCGAGAGGGAGTCACGCCGATAAAGGACGCCAGTGCCGCCTGAAGGGCGGGTCTGGAGGGAAGGTTCTGGACAAGCTGCTCCAGACTGGCGGCCAATTGCGTCAGGGGCTGCTGCAGCGGAAGCGTATTTCGCAGCATCGGGGCAATATTTGCCCTGTTGTCCTGAGACAAAACCTGTAGCACGGGGCGTTGCTGGGCGTCCTGTCCGGTGACCTTTAGCTGCAGCTGCTCGCCGTTGCGCAAGGGCGTTTGGCTCTCTGCGGTCATGCGTAAATTGCCGGAGGCGAGTTCGTACAGGTGTTGAGCGCGCTGCCCCAGCACCACGGCATTCAATACGCGATCAACCGCCAGCACCGGTGCCGGGCCGGAAGGCCTGACCAGTGATGCAGGATTGGTATTGACACTCGGGTTAATAATTACCATAGCGCTACTCCGCCAATGAGCTATTCTGTCAAGTAGGAGCAACCAGTCATTGCTTTGGGGGTGGTGTTACCCATTATAACGGCGTCATTCCGATAGACTTGAATTTAAGTAATCGCAAATAATATCGTGCACGATATAAGCTTGTAAGATACAATAGCCGGGCTTTGATATTTTTACTTTGTATCAGTGCGCGAAAGCGCCATGGGAGAAAGACTGTGACATCAATTTATAACTTTGAAATCAATAGCTTGCAGGGAAAGCCAATGAACCTCGCCGACTATCAGGGCAAGGTTGTATTGGTCGTGAATACCGCCAGTAAATGCGGCCTGACCCCTCAATATGAGGGCTTGCAGGCTCTGTATGAGAAGTACCGCGATCAGGGTCTGGTGATTGTTGGCGCGCCCTGCAATCAATTTGCCGGCCAGGAGCCCGGAGACGCGAGCACGATTGAGGGCAGTTGCCTGGTGAATTACGGCGTGAGCTTTCCCATCACGGAAAAAATTGATGTGAATGGCAAGAACGCCCATCCATTATTCGCTTTTTTGAAAAAAGAAGCGCCTGGTACTTTAAGCAATGCGGTAAAATGGAATTTCACAAAATTTCTGGTTGGCAAGGATGGGAAGCCAATCAAACGTTACGCACCGACTACCAAACCGGAAGACCTGGAGAAGGATGTAGTAGCAGCACTGTCTGCATGAGGTATTAAATGTCCAACGACACACCGGAAGAGCTCCGCCTTGATAACCAGCTGTGCTTCCCTCTGTACGCCGCGTCGCGCCTGATTACGCGGCTGTACAAGGATCGCCTGGAGCCCCTGGGAATCACTTACCCGCAATATGTGGTGATGATGATACTCTGGGAAGATGCGCCCTGCGCAGTCAAGGACGTGGGGCGCCGGGCTATTCTGAACACGAATACACTGACGCCCTTGCTCAAGCGCCTGGAAGAGCAGGGGTATATTCGCCGGCAGCGGGATGGCAGTGATGAGCGGGTGGTGAAGATCCACCTTACTGACGCGGGGTTGGCCTTGCGTGACCGCTGTGCCTGTGTGCCCTGGGAGTTGTTGCAATCCTGCGATGTGCCAATGGACAAGGTAGACGAGCTAAAAGCGCTTCTCGATGAACTGCTGCCGGTATTGAAGAACTCGCTCGACGACTAACGGCGCGTCGTTGTCGCTGATCTTGTCCAATAGTGACAGTTGGGGAAATGTCGGATATAAAAAAGGGGATGGCAGTGACTGCCATCCCCTTTTTGTCGTGCCCTTGCGGTATTAGCCGAAGGCCTTGATGATGTTGCCCAGCATTTCCTTGGCGTCGCCAAACAGCATGCGGGTGTTGTCCTTGAAGAACAGGGGGTTGTCTATCCCGGCAAAACCTGAGGCCATGGAGCGCTTCATTACGAAGACGTTGCGTGCCATGTCCACGTTGATGACCGGCATGCCGTAGATCGGGCTGCCTTCCATCTCGCGAGCGGCGGGGTTAACCACGTCGTTGGCGCCGATAACAATCGCCACGTCAAAGGTTTCCATGCGCGGGTTGACCGCGTCCATTTCCAGCAGCAGGTCGTATGAAACGTCGGCTTCAGCCAGCAGTACGTTCATGTGGCCAGGCATACGACCGGCAACCGGGTGAATGGCGTAAACCACTTCGGCGCCGTTCTTCTCCAGAATTTCCTGCAGCTCTTTTACCGCGTGCTGGGCCTGGGCAACGGCCATGCCGTAACCGGGGACAATCACCACGCTGGAAGCGGCTTCCAGAACATAGTAGGCATCGTCCGCTGACATGGGCTTGGCTTCGCCTTCGATCTTGGCGGCAGCGCCACCGGAGGCTACGGCACTGAAGCCACTGAACAGGACGTTGCTCAGAGAGCGGTTCATCGCCTTGCACATGATCTGCGTCAGGATGATACCGCTGGCACCAACCAGTGCACCGGCAACAATCAGGATGATGTTGTTGATCGCCAGGCCCGCAGCACAGGCAGCCAGACCGGAGTAGCTGTTCAGCAGAGAGATGACCACTGGCATATCGGCGCCGCCGATGGGGATAACCAGCATCACACCCAGCAACAGTGACAGGGCAACAACGATGTACAGGTAGGCGATGGTGTCGGGGTTAACAACAAACAGTGTCGCGCTCACCACAATGCCAAGAATCAGCAAAATGTTGAAAATGCGCTGTCCGCCAAACACCAGGGGGCGACCCGGCATTCTCTCGCTGAGCTTGCCATAGGCAATTAATGAGCCGGTGAAGGTGACGCCGCCGATCAGAATGGACAGTACGATTGTGACCATCTGGAAGCTGTTGGGGTCGAAGCCGTACAGGGCGGCCCAGCCAACCAGCAAGCTGGCGATACCACCGGTGCCGTTGAACAGTGCCACCATTTCCGGCATGGAGGTCATGGCAACAGAGCGTGCAACCACTGCGCCTACAACGCCACCGAGCACGATGCCCAGACCGATCCATTTGTAGTCGATAATGCTTTGGTCGAGCAGGGTCACCACGACGGCGAGGAACATACCGATGGCGGAAACCAGGTTTCCTTTACGTGCTGTGGCGGGTGAGCCCAGCATTTTCAGGCCAAAAATAAACAGTACGGCCGCTGCCACATAGGTCAGGTTGACCAGCAATTCAATACCCATTACTTAGCGTCTCCCTGTTTTTTCTTGAACATGGCCAGCATGCGGTCGGTCACCATATAGCCACCAATAACGTTGATTGTGGCCATGGCAACAGCCAGGGTGCCCAGAATTGTAGCCAGTTGCGTGTGCTCTGCGCCCGCAGAGGTCAGAGCCCCGACAAGGGTGATACCCGAAATGGCGTTTGAACCTGACATCAGCGGCGTGTGCAGTGTGGCAGGGACTTTATTGATCAGCTCGAAGCCCAGGAATATCGACAGCATCAAGATGAAGGCGAGAAATACTATTTCCATCATTGTCTCCTTACTTGACTATATTTTTGATGGTTTCATTAACGATCTCGCCGCCGTGGGTAATGACACAGCCCTGCAAAATATCGTTTTCCAGATCGATGGCCATGGCTTTTTTCTCGCCATCCCAGCCTTCGTCTACCAGGTTGAACAGGTTGGAGGAGTACATCTGGCTGGCATCGCGGCTTACGTAATTCGCCCAATTGCCGTTACCTATAATGGTCACGCCATCAACCACGACGGTTTCGCCGGCCACAGAGCCTTCAACGTTGCCGCCGGTTTCTGCGGCCATATCGACGATGACACTGCCTGGTTTCATGCCCGCCACCATATCTTTGGTGACCAGTACCGGTGGCTTGCGGCCAAAGACCTGGGCGGTGGTGATAACAATGTCAGACTCTGCGATCTGTTTCTTTTGACCTTCCAGCTGCAACTGGCGCTGTTCTTCGGTCAATTCCAGGGCGTAGCCGTCCTTGGTTTGCCCGGTTTCGCCCAGGTCTATTTCAAGGAATTTTCCGCCCAGTGAACGCACCTGCTCGGCAACCACGCTGCGGGTGTCGAAGGCGACAACCTTGGCACCCAGGCGCTTGGCGGTGGCGATGGCCTGCAGGCCTGCAACGCCGGCGCCAATGATGAATACGGTAGCGGGCTTTAGGGTTCCGGCGGGGGTCATCATCATCGGCAGAATGCGTGGCAGCTTGGTGGTGGCCAACAGGACCATCACATAACCGGCCAGGCTGGCCTGTGAGCTCAGCGCATCCATTTTCTGCGAGCGGGTGCTGCGCGGAATCATTTCCATGCTGATGGCGCTAACCTGCTGATCGCGGAAGGCCTTGATCAGCTCGTGTTCATTGAACGGGTCCAGATAGCTGACGTGAATCGCGCCGGCTTTAAGGGCCTTGATTTCCTCAATGGTGGGCTTGCTGATACGCAATACGATATCGGCCGTTGAAAGGACCTGAGTCCGGTCCTCTACCACTGTAGCGCCAGCGTCAATGTACTCCTGATCGCTGAAACCGCTACCCAGTCCGAGTCCCGCTTCAATCTGAATTGCGGCTCCCGCGCGGACCAATTTCTTGGCATCGCTCGGAATGATCGCAACTCGATTCTCCCCAGAGGCGAGTTCTTTTGGAATTCCTAAGAGCATCTTTAAAGATCCATTGTTGTATTTGAAGTTATATTGCTGTGCGTAAAAGCGCCGCATTGTATTACATTTGCAGAAAATATGCGATAAAAGCTGTAAGATGAAAAAGCGTGTAATCCCATAAATTTATTAATAAATTTGGGTAATGCCTATATTTATTTAAACTATTTTCTTCGGTGAGTGTGTCGTTTTGGTGCGTAGGGTCTTAGGCGAAATTACCTACTTACCGTGGCTAAAAATGACGGCTAAACTCGTGTTTCATATCGTTTTATTGAGCGCAATTCGCTGCGCCAATGGCGGAAAACTCCGGTTTTCCTGACCGGGAGCCCCATGTCGCAACCCTCAGTAACAACTTCAGACTTGAAAAAGTACCTGCTGATATTCATCGGTGTGGCGCTGGGTTATTACGTGGGTGGTCGTCTGGCACTGTTGCTGGCCGTCGCGCCGGGCTACGCATCGGTCATATGGCCCTCTGCAGGTTTGGCCCTGGCGGCGCTGGTGTTGTGGGGTTACCGCTTCTGGCCCGCCATTCTGCTGGGCTCCTTTGCAACCAACTTTCATATGGCGGTGGACGCGGGTACGCAAATCACCCTGGCGTCGATGGTGTTGCCTTTGATAATCGGTTGTGGGGCGGCGCTGCAGGCCGTGGTGTCCAAGTGGCTGTTGACCCGCTTTATTTCCCTGCCGCTGCGCCTCGATACGGTGCCTGAGGTGCTTTGCTTTCTTTTCGTGGTCTGCGGTCTGGGGAGTACGGTGAGCGCCTCGGTGGGAGTTGTTGCCCTCACCTGGTTCGGTTTGGTGGCGCCGAGCAATATTTTATTTAACTGGAGTACCTGGTGGGTCGGTGATGGTCTGGGTGCCCTGCTGGTCAGTACATTGATTTTTGTGTATCTGGCAGAGCCGCGGAAGCTCTGGGCGAGCCGCCGCCGAGTATTGCCGACGGTGATGATTGTGACCTCGGTGATTTTGATCGCCCTGTTTGTCGTGTCGAGCAACTGGGAGCAAAGCCGCCAGCGTTCTGTGTTCGATCGACAGGTGCGGCAAGTGCATCTGCGTACGCAAATCGTGTTGAGCAGCTATCTGGATAATCTGTACGCGGTGAAGGGGCTGTTTGAAAGCTCGGACGCGGTGGAACGCCAGGACTTTCAGGTTTTTACCCACAATATACTTCAGCGATATCAGGGTTTTCAGGGGATTGCCTGGAATCCCATGGTCAATCGCGATGGGCGTGAACCGCTGGAGTCGATCCTCTCCAGGGAGTTGGGTGAGAGCCGGGTGTTTACCGAGCTTGACCCCAATGGCACCCGGGTTGCGGCACAGCAGCGGGACAGTTATGTTGTGATCCGCTATATCGAACCGCTGGCCAAGAATCGTTTGGCGGTGGGCTACAACATCGCTGCGAGTGAATTGCCCCGCGAAGCCCTGTTGCGCGCGGCGCGGACCGGAGAGCCATCATCCACTTCGCCCATCAAGTTAATTCAGGAAGAGGGTACTCAGAAGGGGGTGGTAGTCTATTTCCCCGTGTATAGCGACGCCGGGGAGTTGGTCGGGTTTGCCTCGGGCGTGTTCCGCATGGGTAATCTTATGGAGACCTTGCTGTCTGCTGAGGATTTGTCGGGGCTTCATATGTCGCTGCGTTCGGGGGCGGCCGAGACTGCGGAAACCCTGTTTTCTCTGGGTGAAGCCTACCGCAGTGGTGTGGGACTGTTTACCGCAACGTTACCGGTAGCCTTTGCCGACCGTGAGTGGCAGTTGGATTTTCAGGCTGGTCAGCGATTTATCGTGGACAGTCGCTCGATGACCCCCTGGGGCATACTCGCCGTTGGCATGTTGTTTACCGGCTTGCTCAGTATGTCGCTGCTGATTCTCACTGGCGCCAAGTTTCGCTCTGAGCAAACCAGTGAAGACTTGCAGCAAACGCTGAATCAACTGCGCAGTACTCAGGACCAGTTGATCGAAGCTGAGAAGCTCGCGTCACTGGGTGGCATGGTGGCGGGCTTTGCCCACGAGCTGAATACTCCTGTCGGCATTGCGGTGACGGCGGAATCCACCCTTCAGGAAGACCTTAAACAGTTGGAGGTCATGCTCGCTGATGGCCCCGCGCGCACAGAAAAACATCTGCGGCGAATGCGCGAGGCTTCGGCAATGGTGCTGAGCAGTTTGCAGCGGGCCGGCGCTCTGGTGCAGGCCTTCAAACAGGTTGCGGGGGATCAGGCATCGGGGGAGTGCAGGGAGTTCAATCTCTATGAATATTTGCATGATGTGGTGATAAATATGGCGCCGGGATATCGGGCCCTCGGCCACGAAATTAGTTTCCGTTGCCCTAGGGACATCACCGTGGTGTCAATTCCCGGCAGCGTCGGGCAGGTGTTGATACAGCTGATTAACAACAGTCTCGTCCACGGCTTCCATGAGGAACAGGTGGGGGAAATCAGTGTAGATGCCCGCATCGACGATGGCGAATTGGAATTGGTGGTGGCGGACAACGGCCTCGGCATCCCGGCAGATGTTCTGCCAAAAATCTTCGATCCGTTTTTCACCACCCGCCGGGGGCGGGGAGAGGGCAGTGCGGGCACCGGCCTCGGCTTGCACCTGGTGTACAACATTGTTAACCGGCAGTTGCACGGCAGCATTGCGGTGCAGTCCGAGCCGGGAGCAGGCAGTCGGTTTACCCTTCGGCTTCCCCTGGATGTGCGTCATTTTCAAAGCGCCGAGGAGGTGGTTGTCGTCTGATTCGGGGGGCGCAGGCCGGCGATCATCAGTTTGAACTGGGTGCGAATGGAGTCCATACCGCTGCCGAAGGCATTGCCCACCGCCAGTTGGTGGTGGAATACCCCCATAACATGGGAGCGCACATAAAGGGCCAGTTGCTCGGGGGGAATATCCTGGCGCACCTGGCCAAGTTGCTGTGCCAGATGCATCAGGCGGGTCATTCTTTGCAAGTTGTCTTCGCGATCCTGGTCGATGCGCTCGCTCAGTGCCTCAGACTCCCTGCACAGGGCGTAACGTACGGCGAAGCGAATCAGTTGTTCGGTGGCAGGGTTTTCGCTCAGCTGCTGGTGTGGGTGGATGAGTGCGGTAATCAGCTCTTCCAGGCAAAATTTGCCCTTGGCGGCGCGCTCGACCAACTCGCCCATGCTGGCATTCAGGGGGTCGCGAAGGCGCTCGAGAATGGCGTTGATCAACTCTTCCTTATTCTTGAAATGCCAGTAAATCGCGCCGCGGGTAACGCCCACCGCCGCGGCAACATCTTCCAGTCGAGTATTTTTAATGCCCTTTTCGGCAAGCAGTTGTTCCGCGGCACAGAGCAGGGCCTCTCGAGTGGCTTCGGCATCTTCTTTTGAACGTCTCATTACAGTTGTCTCCCCGGCGTAGTCGCTGCAGGGCCTCGTTGTTTTTTATTGAAATAAGTGTATAGCGTGCCAGTCCATTACGGCGCTGTCATCAAAACGTACTTTACATACGTGTATGCATGTATGTAAAGTAAAGGCTCTTATATTATCTTCTGGTCCTTCCTCTATGATCGTTGCGCGTCGCTTCGCTTTTCTCATTCTGTTCGGTTGCCTGTTCGCCGCCTGCTCGCCACCGTCACCTGAGGCGCGGGGCCAGGAAGAGCCTGCCTACAAGGTCAAGGTCGTTCATGTGGCGCCCACGGCGGTGCCTGTAAGCGAAGTGTTTTCCGGTCGTGCCGAGGGTTCGAAGGAAGTTGAAGTGCGCGCTCGGGTTGAAGGCATTTTGTTGCGCAGGGCCTACGCCGAGGGTGAGCAGGTGGAAGCGGGGCAACTGCTTTACGAGATTGATGCCGCGCCTTTTGAGGTGGCGCTGAGTCGCGCCCAGGCGCAGTTGGCTCAGGCGCAGGCGTCACTGGCCGCTGCCCAGCGTCGCTGGGACCGCTCTACCGAACTGATTCGTAAAAATGCGATTAGCCAACGGGATCGCGACGACGCCCAGTCTGAGCTGGAAATGGCCAAGGCAACGGTGCAGCTGGCCCAGTCAGAGGTGCGCGCTGCACAGATCAGTCTTGACTACTGCAAGGTGAGGGCGCCGATTTCGGGGATAACCTCCCGGGAGCGAGTATCGGAAGGCAGCCTGGTTGGCCCCAACAACAATGTATTAACCACGATCACCCAGATGGATCCTATATGGATCAACATGTCCTTACCCGACAAGATCGTAATTTTGCTGCGGCGAATGATCAAGGATGGTGAGCTGGCCTACGACGCGAGTCAAAAAAGTTTGAAAATAGAGACCGATACGGGTGATTTTCACTCCTATCGTGGGCAGGTCAATTTCTCCGACAGCGCGATAGATCGTCGAACCGGCACGGTGCAGTATCGCGCGACGGTGCCCAACCCGGATGGCGGCCTGATACCCGGGCAGTTTGTCCGTGTTCACTTTATGGGCTTGTACAGTGCTGACTCCATCGCGCTGCCCGAACGGGCGATTCTCCAAGGACCCTCCGGCAGCTTCGTCTATGTAGTAAACGCCGAGCAGCGGGCGGAGCCACGGCCGGTTGTGGTTGGCCTTGAGGTGGACGGCGGTCTTATCATCGATTCGGGCCTGCAGGCCGGTGATCGCGTGGTGGTGGACGGCATGGTGCGCATTCGTCCTGGCAGCCTGCTGGACTGGGATGAAGTCCCCGGGTTGCAGTTTGCCCAGCACCCCAATTCGCTACCTGGCTACTCGCCGGGCGCCACTGACGCGCTGATGGCGACCACCCTTGTCGAGGGTAGCGCACGATGAACGCGCGGTTTTTTATCGACAGGCCGGTCCTGTCCATTGTGTTGTCGCTGTTACTGCTGATTGCCGGCGGCGCTGCGGTAGGCAAATTGCCGGTGGCGCTCTATCCTGGCCTGTTGCCGACGCAAATCGTGATTTCGGCAGCTTATCCCGGTGCTAACGCGGAAACCGTCGCCGAGTCGGTGGCGGCGCCCATTGAGCAGGAGCTCAACGGCATCGACGGTATGCTGTATATGACGACTCAAGCCTCGTCAGCGGGGGTGGTTTCCATAACCGTAACCTTTGCCGCCGGGGTCGATCCAAACCAGGCGGCCATTGAAGTGAGCAATCGGGTGGCGGTGGCGGAAAACCGCCTTCCCGATGTGGTAAAACGCAACGGTGTAAAGGTGGAAAAGCGTTCCACCGACATGTTGATGGTCTACGCCCTGTCGTCGGATTTCCCTCAGTACGACTCCATTTTTCTCAGCAACTACGCCCTGCTGAATATTCTTGACGAGCTGCGCCGGGTGCCGGGGGTGGGCAATGCCCAGCTGTTTGGCGCGCGGGACTACTCCATGCGGGTGTGGCTGCGTCCCGACCGCCTCGCCGAACTGGGGCTGACCCCGGCAGACATTGCCGCGGCGATTCGAGAGCAGAATTCCAATTTTGCCGCAGGGAGCTTTTCCGCCGAGCCGGTCTCTGGGGAGCAGGCTTTTACCTATTCGGTGACGACCGAGGGCCGCCTCGCCTCTGTTGAGGAATTCGAGCGCATTATTATTCGTGCTGAATCAAGCTCTGCGGCGCTACACCTGGGTGATATCGCCAGGGTAGAGCTGGGGGCGAAGGACTACGCGTTTCTGGGCAGTTTCAATGGCCAGGCGGCGGTGCCCATCGGCCTGTTCCTGCGGCCCGGGGCCAATGCCCTGGAAACCGGTGATGCGGTGAAAAAGGTGATGGCCGAGGCCAGGGAAAAGCTCCCTAACGGTGTGGAAATGTCGATTGCCTTCGACACCAATATTTTCGTCAAGCACTCCATTGAAGAGGTGGTGGCGACCTTCTTTGAAGCACTGCTGCTGGTAGTGCTGGTAATGTTCCTGTTCCTGCAGAATGTGCGGGCCACCTTCATTCCGGTGTTGGCGATTCCCGTGTCAATTATCGGCAGTTTTGCCGGGCTATACCTGCTGGGTTACTCGGTTAATTTGCTGACCTTGTTTGGCCTGATTCTGGCAATAGGAATCGTCGTGGACGACGCCATCATCGTGATCGAAAATGTCGAGCGAATCATGAAAGAGCAGGGTCTGCCCGCGGTTGAGGCCGTGCGTCAGGCAATGGACGAGGTCAGTGGGCCGCTGGTCGCCATTGTATTGGTGTTGTGCGCGGTCTTCCTGCCAGTGATATTTATCGACGGGATGACCGGGGAAATGTATCGGCAGTTTGCGGTGGCAATCACGGTGTCGGTAGTACTGTCCGGAATCGTTGCCCTGACCCTTACCCCCGCGCTGTGCGCGATGATTCTGTCTTCCGACCACAGCGCCGCGCAGCGCGGATTCCTGGCGTGGTTTAATCGCAGTTTTGACCGTCTGCGCGATGGCTATCTGACGGTCACCAGTCTGCTGCTACACCACCGTGTTGCTGCCGTGTTTCTGTTTCTGGCGCTGATCGGCTCGGCGCTGGTGTTGAATCGGTGGGTGCCTGCGGGCCTGGTGCCTGCCGAAGATCAGGGCTATGTGATTATGGCCTATAACACTCCTCCGGCGGCCTCGCTAAGTCGCACCGGCGCGGTGACCGCGACAATGTCCGAGCGGGTTCTGGAGCATCCGGCGACCTCATCGGTGATGACCTTTACCGGGTATGATTTATTGGCTGGAGGCCTGAAAACCAATACCGGCGTGTCGTTTATTATGTTGAACGACTGGTCCGAGCGGGAGCAGCCGGGAATGGATTCCCAGTCGCTCGCCAATGCCTTGCCCCGCTTGGGGGATGATGTCCTCGATGCCGAAATGTTTGCCTTCAACCCACCACCGATCATCGGGTTGAGTACAACCGGAGGCTTTGAGGCTTTTCTGGAAAACCGTAGCGGTGGCGACTTACATGCGCTGTCCGATGCCCTCGACCGATTTATGGCGGCTGCCCGCCAACGCCCGGAGCTGGCGGATTTAAATACCACCTTTCAGCTCAATACACCCCAGTACCGTCTTCAGCTCGACCGTGAAAAGGCAATGAGTCTGGGCGTGCCCATCGCCGACGTGTACAGCACGATGCAAGCCACCTTTGGTGCGTTATACGTCAATGACTTTACGCTGTTCGGGCGCAGCTTTCAGGTCAATTTGCAGTCGGAGGAGGAATTCCGTCGATCGCCGGAGGACCTGAGCAAAGTCTATGTGCGGTCGAATTCCGGTGCCCTGGTGCCGTTGAGTTCTCTGCTCAATGTGACGCGAACCGTAGGGCCGGACGCGGTGGCGCGGTTCAATGGCTTCACTGCGGCCAAAATTCTCGGCAGCGCTGCTGAGGGATACAGCTCTGGCGAGGCCATCGCCGCCATCGAGGAGGTTGCAGCGGAAACACTGGGAGATCGGTTCACTGTCGGCTGGGTCGGCAGTGCGTTCCAGGAAAAGGCCTCCGGCAGCAGTGGCAGTCAGGCCTTTGTGCTGGCGATTGTGATGGTGTTTTTGATTCTGGCGGCCCAGTACGAGCGCTGGCTGATGCCCGTTGCCGTGGTTTTGGCGGTGCCCTTTGCACTGCTGGGCGCCCTGCTGGCGGCGTGGATGCGCGGTCTGGATAACGACATTTATTTTCAGATTGGTCTGGTGTGCCTGATCGGTCTGGCGAGTAAGAACGCCATTCTCATTGTCGAGTTTGCCATGCAGCAGCGCGACAAGGGCTTGAGCATCGTCGATGCCGCGCTCGCTGCGGTGAAACTGCGTTTTCGGCCGATTGTGATGACCTCGCTGGCGTTCACCCTGGGTTGTCTGCCTCTGGCGCTGGCCAGTGGTGCAGGGGCGGCGAGCCGCATTGCGCTGGGCACCAGTGTCATCGGCGGAATGATGCTGGCGACCTTTGTTGCCACCGTGTTCGTGCCGCTGTTCTATGTGCTGCTGGCAACCCTCGGCGAGCGACTGGCGCGCGCGCCGAAATCTTAGGGCGACGGCGCTGTCGTAGGGTTACTTGAGCAAGCGTATTCCGCGTTCCTCGATGTTGATGCGGCGCTCCTTATACAGCTTGCTCAGTCCTTGTTTGAAGGCCTTTTTACTGACTCCGAAAATCCGCTGAATTGCCTCGGGTGGGCTCTTGTCCCCCAGGGCGAGAAAGCCGTCATTTAATTCCAGTTGCTGAAGAATCGCAGCGGCAATATCCGGCGCGCGCTGGCGAGCCGGTGCATTCAGGCTCAAGTCCAGACGTTGGTCAGGGCGCACTCGGCGCACCCAGCCTTGCAAACGTTGACCACGGGTGAGCGGGCGCTTGAGTTCATTGTCGTACAGCAGGCCCCAGAAGCGGTGGTTGACTACACATTTGTAGCCCAGCTCGGTTTTGCCGCCTACCGTCAGCGTGACCTTGTCGCCGCTGCGCAGGCCCTCGGCGAGGTCGAGGATGTGTTTGTCGAGACGCATACTGGCGACCAGCCGACCGCGTACATCCTGATAGACCACCACCAGTACTGAGCGCCCTTCGCTGACTGTGCCGACCTGTTCGCTAAAGGGTAACAGCAGCTCCTTGCTTAAACCCCAATCGAGAAAGGCGCCAACGTCGCTGGTCGCAGTAACCCGCAACGTGGCCACTTCGCCACAGAATACCTCTGGCATTTGGGTACTGGCGATCAGGCTGCCGTCGTTGTCGTGGAAAACAAACACCTCAAGGGTGTCGCCGGGGGCGCAGTTATCCGGTGCCTGTTTTGGCGGCAGAAAGATGTCGCCCAGAGGGCCGCCGTCAAGGTAGAACCCGGCGGTGCTGCTTCGGCTGACAGTGAGCAGGTTGCGGCGTCCGATTTCGGCCATGGTGTGTCCAAAGTGAAAATGAGTATGTCGGAGGGGGAGTATGACGGCTGACACGCAGGGGCGCCAGCCGTGAGCGGGGCAACACTGTGCCCCACGAGTGGTGTGCGCGAATCAGACCAGTTCGATCGCTACAGCCAGAGCTTCTCCGCCGCCGATGCACAGTGAGGCAACGCCGCGGGTCTTGCCGAGCTTCTTCAGTGCATAGATCAGGCTGATGATAATACGCGAGCCAGTGGAGCCTACAGGGTGGCCCTGGGCGCAGGCGCCGCCGTGGATATTCACCTTGCTGTGGTCGAGGCCCAGATCACGGATCGCCATCATGGTAACCATCGCAAAGGCCTCGTTGATTTCCCACAGGTCAACGTCATCTTTACTCCAGCCCGCCTTGGCGAGCAGGGTGTTCATCGCGCCGACAGGGGCTGCGGTGAAGGTTTCAGGCTCCTGGGATTGGCGGCTGTGGGCGACAATGCGCGCCAGCGGCTTGGCACCGGATTCGTTCACCGCTTTCTCGCTCATCAACACCATGGCAGAGGCGCCGTCGGAAATGCTGCTGGAGTTGGCGGCGGTAATGGTGCCGTCTTTGGCAAAGGCCGGACGCAGGCTTGGGATCTTGTCCAGATTGGCCGTCAGCGGTTGCTCGTCGTTTTCAACCACGGTTTCGCCTTTGCGGGTTTTAACTACTACGGGTACGCTTTCGGCTTTCAGTGAACCGTCTTCTATCGCTGTTTTGGCGCGCTTGAGGGACTCAACCGCGTAGGCGTCCATTTCTTCACGGGTAAAGCCGCGCTCGTCGGCCATTGCCTGGGCAAAGCTACCCATCATGCGTCCGGTGTAGGCATCTTGCAGGCCATCGAAGAACATATGGTCTTCCAGACCCTTGCCACCGGTGCCAACGCCCTTGCGCGCGTTCATGACGATATGGGGAGCATTGGTCATGCTTTCCATGCCACCGGCTACGACGATGTCGCAGCTACCGGCTTTGATCTGGTCGTGGGCATAAATTGTCGTCTGCATGCCCGAGCCGCAGAGTTTGTTAACGGTGACGGCGCCGGTGCTTTTGGGAATGCCGGCCATGATGGCGGCTTGACGGGCGGGGCCCTGCTTCAAGCCGGCAGGAAGTACACAGCCCATAATAACGTCGTCGATTTTGCCAGCGTCAACACCGGCGCGTTTTACCGCTTCGGCGATGGCGGTGGTGCCGAGTTCTACCGCGGTAACATCGCTGAGACTGCCAAGCATTCCGCCCATTGGGGTACGGGCGCCGGAAACAATATATACAGAGTCGGACATGGTCGGTTTCCTTGTGTGATGGGCGACAACGGGCACTCGTAAACCGCTTGGGTGCATCGATCGCGTGAAAAATAGACGCCGCATTTAGCCACGAGGTACCGGTATTATCAAGTTTACCCACTATTCAGCGGGTGAATGGCTCAGCTGTCTGTGCCGTCGATGGCAAACAGTTTGCGGCGCACACTGCGACGGTATTCACCCGGGGTGAGGGTGTAGCGCTGGCGAAACAGTTTGCACAGGTAGCTGGTGTCGGCGTAGCCGCAGAGCTGGCTGATATCGTCAAGGCTGAGGTTGCTATTCTGGAGCAGATCCCGCGCATTTTCCAGGCGCAGCATCTGCAAATACTGGAGGGGTGTTTGCCCACTCGCCTGGCGGAAGCGGCGCAGAAAACTGCGCTGGCTGAGACCACTTTTTTCGGCCAAGTCGGCAATGCTGATGCTGTCGCCAATATGGCGGTGCATCCAGCTCTGGGCCAGCGCAATCACCTCGTCGCTGTGCAGATCCTGCTGGTCACTGCGGTAGGCGTGGCGAGAGAAGGGGCGACGGCTTTCCGGGGAAAACTGGCGGGTCGCGCCCTGGGCAACGATTGCGCCCCAATGGCGGTCGATCAGGTGAATAATCAGGTCGGCGGCACTGTTCACGCTGCCGGTGCAGAACAGGTTGTCGGCCTGGGTAATCAGGTGGTCGCGTTTCAGTTTTATGCTTGGGTAGCGTCGCTGAAAATCGTCGAAGTAGTGCCAGTGGGTCGTCGCGGCGCGATGGTCCAGTAGTCCCGCCTCGGCGAGAAAGTAACTGCCGTTACCCACCGCGCAAATTTCGCAGCCGGATTGATCCAGTGCCCTGAGCCACTCCTTCACCTGTGGGCGCATTGCGCCGCCGCGCAGGGGGTGACGCCAGCGGCTGGGGATCACCAGAATATCCAGCTGGGGCAGGGTGTCAGGGTTGCCGTCGAGCATAATATCGGTATGTACGGTGAGTGCGCCAGACATGGAAATAGGCGGTGGATCCAGTGCTATGACCTGAAGAGTGGCGACCGGACCCTGGCGTTGATGCATGAACTGGTGGTTAACCGCGTTAAACAGTTCCATCGGCAGGCTGATACTGGTGGCCAGGGCGTTGTTAAAGGCGAGAAGGCCGATGGCTTTGTCGGCGGGGCGTGTTGAGAACATGATCGCATCGCTATCCGGAATATCGTTGATGTGGCCAAAATAACATATAAATTGGCGAAAATGACATAATCAATCCCTGACATAAGGCATAAACTAGCCTGACTAGATAACCCGTTTTCACCGTCAGTCAGAGGTTCAATTGTGAGTAGTTTGCCTGTAGTTGTAGGATTTGGTGGCATCAACCCGGCCGGTCGAGCGTCCTTCCATCACGCCTATCGCCGCATGGTCTTTGACGCCCTGCCGGAATCCGCGCAGACCCGCACGCTGAAAAGCCTTGCGGCGCTGATGAACGTCAGCGGTGAAGTAAGCGATATCACCACCCGCGACTTTATCCTGGCCCATACACTGATCAGAAAGATCGAGGCCTCCGCCTTCGATGTCGAAAATGTCGCCTGGAACAAACGTATGTCGGTGTCCGGCGAAGGCGGCAAAATGGAGTTTGTCACCCGTAGTCGCCACCTGCCGGATGTGATTCCCCCCGGCTGGACGGTGCGTGAACTCGGCGCGGGACAGGTCGCGGTCACCGTTGAAGAATCGACCGACATTCTGGTGCCGACAACCCGTCGCTTTGAAGTCTCCAGTGCCGGGCAGTTGCCCAGCGGCTTTGACCCCTCCAGTTACTACGCGGCGCGGAGCCATCCCAAGGGGCTGCAGATGTCGGTGTTTGCCGCCTCTGATGCGATTCACTCAATGGGAATTGACTGGGAAGTGGTGCGCAACCGCGTGCGCCCGGACCAGATCGGTGTGTATGCCAGCTCGGCGATGGCGCAGATGGATGATGCCGGTTACGGCGGTTTGCTCGGTGCTCGCGCTGGCGGCGGACGAGTCAGCTCAAAACAACTGCCTCTGGGACTGCCGGATATGCCAGCTGATTTTGTCAGCGCTTATGTGCTGGGCAATGTCGGCAGCATAGGCCCCTCCCTCGGCGCCTGTGCCACCTTCTTTTACAATATGCGCCACGCCGTACAGGAAATTCGTGAGGGCAGTGTGCGGGTGGCGATAGTCGGCGCCGCCGATGCCGCTGTTGATCCGCGGGTGATGGACGGTTACGCAACCATGGGCGCCCTGGCCACCGATGCCGAACTGCTCAAACTCGATCAGGCACTGGGGCTGACCGAAGCCAATTATCGTCGAGCCAGTCGCCCGTTCAGCACGAATTGCGGGTTTACCATTTCCGAAAGCAGCCAGTTTATCGTGCTGTTTGATGACGCCCTGGCAATGGAGTTGGGCGCGCAGGTTCACGGCGCTGTGCCCGATGTCTTTGTCAGCGCCGACGGCTTTAAAAAATCCATTTCAGGACCGGGTATCGGCAACTACGTTACGGTGGCCAAGGCGTTGGCCTGCGCGGCGGCGATTGTCGGTGGCGACGCGGTGAAAACCCGCAGCTTTGTGCAGGCGCACGGCACCAGCACCCCGCAAAACAGGGTCACTGAATCCCATATTCTCAACGAAGTCGCCAAGTCATTTGGCATCGAAAAATGGCCTTTGGTGGCGGTGAAAACCTTCCTGGGTCACAGTATTGGCGCCGCCTCGGGTGACCAGATGACGGCAACACTGGGCGTATGGCATGACAATATTCTGCCGGGGATCACCACCGCCGATCACTTTGCCGACGATGTGGAGTCCAGTAATTTGGGCTTGTCTACCCGCCATGTGCAAGTGGAGGAAAACGCCCTTGATGTTGCCGTGCTGAATGCCAAGGGCTTTGGCGGTAACAATGCGTCGGCGACGGTATTGTCGCCGTCCATGAGTCAGCGGCTACTTCAGGGTCGCCACGGTGCGAAGGCGTGGGCAGAGTACCAGCGTCGCAACGAGCAGGTGGTGGCTGAGGCCCAGGCCTATGACGATGCCGCGGTCAACGGCGAGCTGGCGGTCAAATACCAGTTTGGTGAGGGCGTACTTGAGCCCGCTGACCTGGACTTGCAGCGTGACAGTATCGGCCTCAAGGGTTGGGACGAGAGAATAGCGCTGCCCGCGTCATCGCCCTATGCTGATTGGCTGAAGTAAATTCGCATCTGCTGACGGGAAGCCGCGCCTTGTTGCGCGGTTTTTTTTGCCCGTAACAAGCCCGTCGCAGGGTTGATCCCGCCGTCTCCTTTCCGCCGTATCGTGGTTTATACCTAAACGGTTATTACGGATTTTCGCCGTCCCCCTGCTATGGCCAACTAGGGCAACGCTTAATAAATGCTGATTTTCCAGCGCGCCGTGATCGGTTGTAGGGATGTGTCCATGCGAGAATATTTGCGTCACCCAAGTAATATCCCCCTCGATGTGCGAGTAGTGGCACAACATATGGAAAGCCATGCACATACCAGGGATGTCAGCATGGCTGGCCTGTGCTGCGAAGTCGCGAGGGAGATTCGCTGTGGCAGTGAAGTTGAGTTCTGTGTGCCTCTGCTGTCCGAGGACTACGTCGGCAAGGGTGTTGTGGCCTGGTGTCGGCCCAGTAGCGAGGGCTATCAACTGGGGATTGAATTCAGCAATGAAGGCGACGTGTTTCGCGTAAAAATGGTTGAGCAACTCTGCCAGATCGAAGCCTATCGCCGTGAAATTCAGGCCTGTGACGGTCGGGAATTGGACGGAGAACAGGCGGCGCGGGAGTGGATTCAGCGCTTCGCCGCGGATTTTAACCGGCGTTTTACTCTCTCTTCCTGATACCAACAACGTTCCCTTCTTCGAGACAGCCGCCTCAATTCATGATTGAATACACTCCCGCTTGCGAGCGGTGAAGTGTATTGACAGGAATACCGAATGAAACATGAAGCGACGGCGCGCTTGGTGATAGATGTTCCCAAGGCGCGTGCATGGGAGCTGCTGCAGGATTTGTCGATTCCACACCATTATGTTCCAGGCCTGACCGGTAGCGAAATCACCAGTGAAAAGCGCAGCGGCGTCGGCGCGAGTCGCCGTGTCTATCGCAAATCCGGCGGCTATCTCGATGAAACTGTGAGCAGTTGGCAGGATGGCGTCGGGTTTGTGCTGCGTTTGCATCGTGGTGCCAAGGGGCCGGGAATACCGTTTTCAGAGGCTCAGTTTCGCTACCGCATAGAAGATGCCGGCAGCGGCACCACTGCCCTGACAGTGAGTTTGCTGTGTACCCTGCGCTGGGGTGCCTTGGGTCGTTTCCTATACAGCCGCCTGCTTTACCGAATCTTTCGCCACGTTGTTCACGATATTGCCCTGAGTGCCAAACGTTACTATGAAACCGGCGAACCGGTGTCGCAGGACGCGTTGCGACAATTGAAATTACACGCGAAGCGGGGGGCGTAATGGACGCACTGGCACTACTACAACAGCGCAATTCGGCAAGTAAACTCTGCGAGCCGGCGCCGACAGCAGCGGAGCTTACTGAAATATTTACCGCGGCAAACCGGGCGCCTGACCACGCGCGCTTGCGTCCCTGGCGCTTTCGAGTGGTCGAGGGGCAGGCGCGGGCCCGTCTGGGCGAGGTGTTTGTCCAGGCAGCGCTAAAGCGCAACAGCAACATCGGCGAGGCGGAATTGGATAAATATCGCCGCCAACCCCTGCGCGCGCCGATGTTGATGGTGGTGTCGGCGGTAATTCAGGAGCATCCCAAGGTGCCTGCGGTTGAGCAGCGGTTGTCAGCGGGGTGTGCGGCCTTTGCCGCCTTGCTGGCACTGGAAGCGATGGGTTACGCCGGTATCTGGCGTACTGGTGGTCATGCCTTTGACCGAAATGTCATGGATGGCATAGGGCTTCTGGCAAATGAAGAAATTATCGGCTTTCTTTATATTGGCACGCGGGACGGTCTACCCAAGCCCCTCCCGGAAATTTCACCCGCCGAATTTGTCGAGACCTGGACCGGACTATGAACACAATTGAACCCCCCGTATACACCACCCTGGCACTTCGCATGGAGCAGCACGTGCTGTGGGTGGCGCTAAACCGGCCGGACAAGGCCAACGCGATGAACGAACCGATGTGGGAAGAGCTGCAGGCATGCTTCGAGTGGGCGGATGGCGAGCCCTGTGTGCGTGTTGTCGTTCTGTGTGGAGAAGGTAAAAATTTCTGCGCCGGTATCGACCTGGGTATGTTCGCCGGATTGGCGACCCACATGGAAAGCATCCCTGAGGCGAGCCGTCGTATTGAGTGGTTCCGTCGGCGCATCAAACAATTGCAGGGTAATCTGACTGCGATCGAACAGTGCCGTAAACCGGTGATTGCGGCGGTGCATGGCAATTGTATCGGCGGCGGAATAGATATGATCTCCGCCTGTGATATGCGCTTCAGTTCGGCGGCAGCGGTGTATTCCATCAAGGAAATTGATATTGGTATTGTCGCCGATGTCGGCACCCTGCAACGGTTACCGAAATTAATGGCGCCGGGTATTGTGAGCGAGCTGGCTTTGTCAGGGCGTTATTTCGACGCCAGCGAGGCTGAACGTTTTGGCCTGGTCAACCGGCTGTACAACTCCTACGAAGAACTTATCGAAGGGGTGTCTGAGCTGGCCCAGATGATCGCGCGGAAGTCGCCATTGGCGGTGCGCGGTACCAAGGAAATGATCCGCTACAGCCGCGACCACAGTGTTGATGATGCATTGAATTACGTCGCCACCTGGAATGCCGGAATGCTGAGCCAGGAAGACGCGCTATTGGCGATGTCTGCGGCGGCCGGTGAAGCGCCGGACTTCAAAGATTAAAGGTTGTTAACAGGCCCTCGTCTGCTTAGGCGATGGTCTGTTTGGCAGGTCCGGGTAAGCTACCCCAATCCCATCGCGCTACCGGCTATGCCATAGCCGTGCCGCGACTTATTCGAATAAATACGATGCAGAACAATACGATATTCCGAACGCCAGTTGTCGCGCCGCTGTTTCGCGCTGTGTTCAGAGCAATAATCTTTATCCTCGGGTGGAAAATCGTCGGTGACCGACCGAAGGAGAAGAAGTGCCTGTTGATCGCTGTGCCCCATACCAGCAACTGGGACTTTCCCGCGATGATGGCAGTGGCCTTTACGCTGCGCCTTCCGGTGAACTGGATGGGCAAGCACACTCTGTTTCCGGCGGGCCCACTGGGGGCAATCATGCGCTGGTTTGGCGGGATTTCTATAGATCGACGCAAAAGCCACAACACTGTTGAACAAATGGCGGAGGCCTATCAGCAGCGCGACGAGCTGATGCTCATCATTACGCCGGAGGGGACCCGCAGCGAGGTAGAACGTTGGAAGGGCGGGTTTTATCACATTGCCGTTGCGGCGGGGGTGCCCATCTACCTGGGCTTTGTTGATGTGGCAACCAAAACCGCTGGTGTGGGGCCCGCTTTTTATCCCACCGGGGACTACGAGGCAGATTTGCGGGAAATGATGGCCTTTTACGAGGGCAAGCAGGGGTTTCGCCGGCGCTGATTGTCGTCGTTCCCCGGTGCGCGGTAATGCGCGGCTGATCGCAAACTAACAATAACGATATTGCACATTGGGGAGCACTATGAAATCCATTTACAGGTGGGCGAAATTGCTATTGCTTGCCGCCTCGGCAGGCGCGGCATGGCCTGTGTGGTCGCTGTCGCCGACCGACGTCAACACCGACACCATCAAGGCCAATACGCCAGAGCATTGGCTGTCCTACGGCAAGGACTACAACGAGCAGCGCTATAGCGAATTGGCGCAGATTCACACCCACAACGTCGGCGATCTCGGCCTGGCCTGGGCCTTCGATACGGATTTTAACCGCGGCCTTGAAGCGACCCCGATTGTGGTTGACGGGGTGATGTACCTCACCGGCAACTGGAGTGTGGTGTACGCACTGGAGGCGCGCAGCGGCAAACTCCTGTGGAAGTATGATCCTAAAGTGCCCAGAGAATGGGCAAAGATGGCCTGCTGCGACGTGGTCAACCGCGGAGTGGCGGTGTATGAAGGCAAGGTGATTGTCGGCACCCTGGATGCCAGACTGGTGGCGCTGGATGCCCGCGATGGCTCGCCGTTGTGGTCGGTACAGGCGGCCGATATTACTGAGTACCCCTATACCATTACCGGTGCGCCGAGGGTGGCCAAGGGTCTGGTGTACATCGGCAATGGCGGCGCGGAGTACGGTGTGCGTGGTTCGGTCAGTGCCTTTGATGTCAACACCGGTGAGCTGCGCTGGCGCTTTTATACGGTTCCCGGCGATCCCGCAAAGGGTTTTGAAAACAACGCTATGGCCGCGGCCGCGACGACCTGGACGGGGGAGTGGTGGAAGTCGGGGGGCGGCGGTACCGTTTGGGACTCCATTGTCTACGACCCGGAACTTGACCAACTTTATATCGGCGTGGGTAATGGCTCCCCGTGGAATCACAAAGTTCGCAGCCCTGAGGGCGGCGATAACCTTTATCTATCCTCAGTGGTTGCACTCGACCCGGATACCGGTGACTACCTGTGGCATTACCAGGAGACGCCGGGGGAGAGTTGGGACTACACCGCGACCCAGCACATCATGCTGGCAACGATGGAGTTTGAAGGGCGTTCCCGAAAGGTCATCTGGCATGCCCCGAAAAACGGCTTCTTTTTTGTCATCGATCGGGAGTCCGGCGAACTGTTGTCTGCCGATCCGTACACCAAAGTGAATTGGGCAAGCCATTATGATATGGCGACGGGGCGACCTGTTGAAACCGATAATGCCCGCTATGAGGACGGGTTGGCTTTGGTAAGACCGTCGTCGATGGGCGCCCACAACTGGCAGCCAATGGCTTACAGCCCGCAGACCGGCTATGTTTACATTCCGGTGATTGATGCGCTGTTTGGCTACCAAGACGCTGCGGAATACGTTCACCAGTGGGGACAGTGGAACCTCGGTGTGCCACTGGAGCAGGAGGCCTTGCCAGACCCGATTCTTGCCCAGCTTATGGTCAGGAAGATGACCCGGGGAGCATTGCTTGCCTGGGACCCGAAATCCCGGCAGGCGGCGTGGCGACTGGAACATACCCTTACCTGGAACGGAGGCTTGCTGGCGACAGCCGGGGGGCTGGTCTTTCAGGGCACCGCCGACGGACAGGTGATCGCCGTTCGGGCCGACACCGGCAAATCATTGTGGTCCTTCGATGCCAAAACCGGTGTGATGGGCTCGCCGGTAACCTATGCGGTTGACGGCGAACAATATGTCACCATTCTTGCCGGTTGGGGCGGGGCATTTGGCCTGATTGGCGGATTGGAGCGCACTGAGGCACCGCCGCCAAGTCGGGTACTCACCTTTAAACTGGGTGCGGCAGGGACCTTGCCGGACAATCCCCCCAAGCAGATTCACGAGCCGCCCGCGCGGATAACCGAAGATGCTGAGGTCTTGACCCGAGGCCGCCAGCTCTATTTCAAATACTGCGCGGGATGCCACGGTAATGATGTTATCGCCAACGGCGCGATACCGGACTTGCGTCACCTGCCCCGGGCATTTCACGACAACTTCAATGCCATTGTCCTCGATGGTGCCATGCGTAAATTGGGCATGGTCGGTTTTGGCGATGTGCTGAGCGAGAAAGATGCGCTGGCCGTGCATGCCTACATCCTTGAGCAGGCCAATATCGACAGCGAATTGCGCGCTCAGCCCCACTGGTGGCGGCAGGTTAAACATTGGCTGTTCGGGCTGCTGGCCGAGGTGCTCAGCTGGTTTTTTTAAGATTACAAAATAGGTGATCGTCAATGTACAGACGCATTGTGCTCAAGAAATTTGGTGGTCCTGAACAGCTGGAGTTACGTGAAGAGCCGGTGTTGCCGGAGCCTTCTGTGGGACAGTTGAGGGTGAAGGTGTCGGCCGCAGGGGTGGGGTTCACCGACACCATTGTGCGGCAGGGCCAATATGTGGGCGTGAAGGACAAGCCGCCCTTTACACCGGGCTATGACTGGTACGGTGTTGTGGACGCGGTGGGGGACGGAGTAGAGGGATTTGCCATTGGCGACACCGTGGCTGATATGCCGGTTATTGGCTCGTACACGGAATATCTCTGTGTTGCCGCGGATCGAGTGGTAAAAACCCCGCCGGGCCTGGACCCGGCAGAGGCGGTAGCCATGATTCTTTCCTATACCACTGCCTATCAAATGCTTCATCGCGAAGTGTCGCTGACACCTGGGCAAAGTTGCTTGATTCACGCCGCCGGGGGCGCGGTGGGCACCGCAGTGCTTGAGTTGGGGCGGATGATGGGGCTGACCTTGTACGGCACAGGCTCGCCATCGAAGAAGGCTGTAATAGAGGGCTTTGGCGCCCATCATATCGATTACACCCGCGGTGATGTGCAGGCTCAACTGATGGCGGCGACCGACGGCCAGGGCGTTGATCTGGTGCTGGATACCCTCGGAGCCCACAGCTGGACCGAGTCCTACCGCTGTTTAAAAAAAGGCGGTACCTTGCTGGGCTTTGGCGCGATGCACTTGACGACTGGGCAGGCGTCTACGGCGTCGGTAATCATGGGTTTCGCCAAGCTGTTGGCGCTGTGGAAATGCCTTCCCGATGGCCGCCACACCGGGTTTTACAATATTCAGTCGCGGCGGGAGAAGCACCCCGAGGAATTTAAAGCGGATGTCGCTGAGTTGCTGGGCTGGCTGGCGCAGGGAAAGCTCAAGCCCGTGGTCTCTGCGCGCTGCACCATGGCTGATATTGGCGCCCTCCACCGACGGCTGGACAGTGGCGATGTGGTGGGCAAGGCGGCGTTGTTAATGGGCTAACGGCGGCTTGGTTAATTTGCTATGATCGTGCGGCTACCCCAAACAAAGATACGCTTTTGCCTTGGGTGGGTGATAGGGTGTGGTGTTAAACACCGGCAGGCCGACTCATAAACGCGAGGAGCGAAGGGCGCATGCGATCAGAGGACTCAAACGTGTCGATAGACGAAGGTCGGCGTATCGCGATGGAGCGCTTTGGTTTGAGTTCGGAAACCCGCGATTACAACATCTATCGCATTTTAAAACTGGCCAGGCGGGCCTATGGTGCCGCCGCGGTGGGGTTTTCCATTCGGGTGCGGGGCGGTGAGTCTTTTATCGCCCTCGCGGGTGCCGATTTGCGGGAGCCGACCTTTGCTACTCCAATGTGTAAAACCAGCCTGGATCAGGGACAGTTTACCCTGCTGAGCGATATCTCGGAATGGGTGGGCGATTTGGACTGTCCCTCGCTGAATCAGCTGGATTTGCGCGCGTATATCGGCATGCCGGTGCTCAGCCCTGACAAGCGGGTGATCGGGGTGATGTCGCTGTTTTTTGATCGACCGATAGAAAACTTCAGTGAAGAGGATCGCCATTTTCTCAATGACTACGTGCGTTTGCTTGAGGACTCGCTGATTATGCGCGGGCTGAGTATACGCGACCCACTCACACAGATGTTTAATCGCCGTTATATGGAGCAACAAGCCAGTATTGAGTGGCGTCGCGCTCTGCGCTTGCAAGTGCCAATTTCGGTGGCGATGATCGATGTTGATTACTTCAAACAATATAACGACAGCGCGGGTCACAGCAGTGGTGACACCACGCTGATTCACTTGGCCGAATGCATTGAAAAGCATTGCCAGCGAGCGGGGGACGCGGCGTGCCGCTATGGCGGCGAGGAATTTGCGGTGATTCTGCCATTAACCTCAGCCGATCAGGCAAAAAATCTTTGCGAGCGCATTCGCCGCGAGTTCGAGCTGCTGGCGATTCCCCATCCCGCCAGGGGGAATGAGCCGGTCACGATTTCCTGTGGAGTGACCACCAAGGAGTCGGCCAGCGAAATGGAGGGCAGCTCCATCGAGAAGAGCTTCCAGGAAGCGGACGAGGCTCTATACGGTGCCAAAGACCGGGGCCGCAATCGGGTCATGCATTTTACGGAATTCAACGATTACGCCCTTGACGACCGCTGATTTCAGCGGATTCCCTCCGGCCACCTTTCATTTTTCAATCGCGCCGCGAAGGCTTTGATACGCCTTTATTAGTATTTTTACGTATACCGCCCCGCCTTAGACGAAAAAAATCAAAAAAAAAACACTGCTAGCGATAGCGGCCAAAGCTGATCCTATGGTAACCGAAGGAATCATATTGTTAGGCTTGGGGTTTTCCACATATTCTGTGGATAACTTGGTGGGTAAGTTGTCAATTTGTGCCTCAAGCCGCGTGTTCATCGGCACTGTAACAAATTGTTCAAAAAGTGATCATTATCATAAAGTCTATAAAATACATGTGGTTACGCATATTTTGTGATGTTGGCGGTAATATTTACAGGCTAACTTCGCTTAATTCCCGGTGCGGTCTATATCTGTGAATAAGTGTTACGTCAATAGGTTGTTGGCGTAACGTGTTACCTTTTTACCCCGCCTTCACTCAGCTCGCCAAAATGGTGCGAATTATTCCGCTACCGGACCACTATAGCTGCACCCGCTGGTGCAGGTTTCACGCATTTCGATGCGCTTTAATGGTGCGAGTGCCGGTTTTAGCTGATCCCATATCCATATGGCGATATTTTCGCTGGTGGGGTTTTCCAGTCCGGGAATATCGTTAAGGTAATAGTGGTCGAGCTGGTCGATGATGGGCTTAACGGCTGCTTTAATATCGCCGAAGTCCATTATCCAGCCGCTGTGAGCCCCGGGCTCGCCACCGACGACAACACGCAGCAGAAAACTGTGGCCGTGCAGACGCGCGCATTTGTGCCCCTCGGGCACATTGGGCAGTCGGTGTGCGGCTTCAAAACTGAATTCTTTAAAAATTTCCACGGTCTGCTTCCTTGGTGTAGTAGCGTCGCCGCTCGTGTCGAGAGCTGGCGGCGCCAACGAAAAGGGCTATGGTATCAGCCCATCACACCTTATACCTAGACGCCTTAGTGCGGTGGTTTGTGGGAAGTGAAAAGGCGGCGTGAGTATTCCCGGAAAGTGTGCAAAAAATGAGCAAAATCAGGCGGATAGAGTTTTTTTCATAAAATCTTAAAAAAACTTCCCCGAAGGTTTGACAAGCAAAGTCATTCCTGTAGAATGCGCCTCACTCGAACGACACGGGGTGATTAGCTCAGCTGGGAGAGCATCTGCCTTACAAGCAGAGGGTCGGCGGTTCGATCCCGTCATCACCCACCAAGTCGAGTTTGAGTGTTAAAAGTATGCGGACCGGTAGTTCAGTTGGTTAGAATGCCGGCCTGTCACGCCGGAGGTCGCGGGTTCGAGTCCCGTCCGGTCCGCCAACTTTTACTCTGAGAGCGATCACGCTCAACGAGGTTTTGAGAGACCTTCCTTATAGCCCTGTTTCCGGGCAGAAAAATCATTCTACTGAATTTATTTGCACGCTTGCCTTGCGACCGATTTTTGTCCTATCGCGTCTGTCTGTCACTCTGAAAAACGGTAAACCTGCATTCGGCGGGAATCCACATCACCGTGGCACCCCCGGCGCGGGGTCTGTCCCCATTTCGAAGAAGGGCCAAAGGCCTCCGGTATTGCTTTTCCCCGCACTGTTCACATCGGCTTTATTGCCGCATTCTGTAGAATAGCGTCCTCTGCTCAAGGGGAGCATCAGGGGAGGTGCGATGGCCACAGGAAAAGGAATCAGCCGATTTGTCTGGCGTACTGTGCTGGTACTGCTGTTACTCAGTGTTGCGGTGGTGTTGCCGTTTCGCTGGATCGATCCACCGGCCAGTATGGTGATGCTGGAGCGCAAGTGGCAGCAGCGGGATAAGCCTTATACCATCACGCAGCAGTGGCTGAATTGGCGCGACGTACCCCGCCATGCGGCGTTAGCGGTGGTGGTCTCTGAGGATCAGAACTTTCCCCATCATTATGGCTTTGATATCGAGGCCATAAGAAAGGCAATAGCGGAGCGAGAGCGCCGCGGTCATCTGCGGGGTGCCAGTACCATCAGCCAACAGGTGGCCCGCAATATGTATCTGTGGACGAGTCGAAGTTGGCTGCGCAAGGGGCTTGAGGTGTGGTTCACTGCGCTGATTGAGCTCTGCTGGCACAAGCAGCGTATCCTGGAAGTGTATTTGAATATCGCCGAGTGGGGTGATGGCGTATTTGGTCTGGAGGCGGCCAGCCGCTATCACTTTGGCATTCCCGCGACGCAGTTGTCAGCGTGGCAGTCTGCCCTGTTGGCCTCAAGTCTGCCGAGTCCACTAAATTACGACCCCGCTGCACCGGCGCCCCATTTGCTCCGGCGCGCCAGATGGAACCTGGGCCAGCAACAGCGCCTGGGGTCGAAGTGGCTGGTGAGCCTTGAGAAATAAGGTTTCGGGGTCTGTCCCCGCTTTTTGGGGACAGACCCCATGGTGGAGTCATTCCATTGGCGTCGTTCGACACAGAGTGTCACCACACTGCTATTACCGATCATGATCCTGGACGTACTCTTGTTATCGGATTAATTCGATAATAATTCAGTCGGAGTCAAGGATGCCTGTTTCTACAAGCTGCGTGCGTGGCGCGTTTGCCGCCCTCCTGTTTGGCGTCACGCTGGGAGGATGTGGCGGTGGTTCCTCGTCATCATCTCCCAGCAGTAGTAATGATCTCGCCGTGCCAGGTTCCGGTGCGGCAGATTTTACTACGGGGGCCTTCCTTGATGGCCCCGTTGGTGGTTTGCGTTATCGCCTTAATGGCAGCGACAGTACCTTCGAGACGAATGCCAAGGGGCAATTCCGCTACCAGCCGGGTGACCAGGTCACTTTTATGATCGGTGGCGTAACCCTGGGGCCTGTCGCTCCGGCCACAGTGGTGACCCCTGCAATGATTGCGAATGGTCTGCCGGGCAGCCTCAGCGAGCGCGAACAGGCGGGGATAAATATCGCTCGTGTGATGATGACCCTGGACTTCGACGGCGATCCGGAAAACGGCATTACCTTGTGGCCGGCCTTGCACCGACTGGCCGCCGACCTCACTTTGGCGCCCGCTGACTGGGGTTCGGAAGATTTTGACGCTATGGCTTTAGCGGGCTTTGCCCGCCAGATCAGTGTCGAAAGAGGGCGCGGCGCTAGTCTGGTTAGCGATGACGTGGCGCGGCGCCATTTGGCAACGGTGGCCAGGGATTTGCGCGATGGTCGCTTTGATGGCGATGGCGGGGCAGATGGTGACCGCGATGGTGTGAATGATGTCGCGGACCGCTGCCCACTGGTCGGCGGTATGATGGCGTTTGAGGGTTGCCCCGATCAGCAATCGCTAAATGATGATAGTGACGGTGATGGTGTCGTCAACGTAGACGACAACTGCCCGGCGGTTACCAACGCCGAGCAGGGCGATCTCGACGGCGATGGTGTGGGCGATGTATGCGATCGCGACATTGATGGTGACGGCCTCTCTAATGACGCTGAAACCCGGCTCGGGCTCGATCCGCGCAATGTCGATTCCGACCGCGACACCGTTGCGGACGGTGACGACGCCTTTCCCCTGAGTAATCAGTACAGCAAAGACAGCGATATTGATGGTATCGCCGACGATCTGGATTTATGCCCATTGCATGACACCGGTGAGTCGGCGGATCAGCAGGCCGATGTCGATGGTGATCGTCTGGGTGATGCCTGTGACAACGAAGACAATCGCGACAGCGACGGGGACGGTATTCAGAACCATGCCGATGACTGTCCGTCCACGCAGAATAGCGATGGCCTGGATGCCAAAGGCTGTGCGGATTCCGATCGCGCCGCCAATGACCTGGATGGCGATGGCGTCGATAATGACGCCGATGTGTGTCCTGCCACCTCCCGTGACAGTGTCGCCGACGTTGATGGCCAAGGTTGTGCACCGGAGCAGCGTGACAGTGATGAGGATGGCATTGACGACCGCGCCGATGGGTGTCCGGGCAGTGCCAGCGGCGAGCCTGTCGACAGCGCAGGGTGTGATGCCAGCCAAAAAGACAGCGATGGTGACGGTGTTGCAGACAGCGACGATGACTTTCCGAGCGACCCCAATGAAAGCGGCGACAGCGATGGCGACGGCATTGGTGACGCCACTGATAATTGCCCCGACACCCGTAATGCAGGGCAACAGGACTCCGATGGCGACCTGATCGGAGATGCCTGTGACACCCAGGACAATGCGGACACCGATGGCGATGGGGTTGAAAACCACCTCGATAATTGTCCTCTGGTGGCGAATGCCGAGCAGGCCGATCAGGATGGCAACAATGTGGGGGATGCCTGTGAGGCAGATCCGCTGTTTGATTTTTTCGAGGCCAATGTGCACAGCAGTCTGACCATCTGCCGGGCCTGTCATGTACCTGAAGGCGTTGCCGATACTGACGATGGGCGCACTTTTCAGATGGCAAAGCAGGTGTCGGTGCGCGCTGATTTTGATCAGTTGTACCGCGACTGGACCGCCTTGGGCGGGGGTGTTCTCAGCAATCCGATATTGTTCAAAGCGAGCAATAGTCGGGCAACGGATCCCCACTCCGGCGGCAGGCAGTGGGACGTCGATAGCGCGCCGTATAACAATATGGCCCAACTGCTGAGCTGCTGGGAGGACCCGACCCAGTGCGACCTGATCGAACAAGCGCAGGAAGAACCGTTGCCCCTTTTGGGCAGTGCCCGGGGCGGCCATATCTGGTTTGATTACTGCGAGGGTGTGGTGGATGAAACTGGCCGACGCGTGTTGGGTCAGGATGGGCGCGCCATAACCCAACAGCAGGCAGCGGCTCGCAGCGACGATGCAATGTTGCCGCCGGATCCACGCGCTTTGGTGCTGCCGGGGGTGAACCAGGGCGACATCTTTGTTCCGGGTGATGAGAATGCGGTGGCGTTTAATGCCTTCTGGAAAAATTGCCATATTGATGAAGATGGCGATGGTGTTCCGGAAAATCTGCAGGCCACAGCGGAGGGTGTTATCACCGAAAAGGCCCACCCGAAAACCTGTGGTGATCTGCGCCTGAGTATTGCGCGGGGCAAAGTGGTGATGGGGGTGACTCAACTGCCTCCGCCGGAAATGTTGCCGGATTGCTCCCTGCCGGAAAATATTGCGTCGAGTCCCTACTGTAATACCCTTGGTGAACTGATTCGGCCGGGTTCTACCTTTGCGGCTTATGATCACGACAATGCCGGAGCGATTGCTGCCGATGCCTACAACCTGCTTTACAAGGTTTGGAATTCGGGCGCAGAGAGTCGCCCGGAGAATTTTGATCGCATTGCCGCAGAGCGTTATGGCATGGGCTGGGATAGCAAGGTGGATAATCCCTATCCACTGCCCGGTGAGAACCCCAATGATCCCTCGACTTACCAGGACGGATCTACGCGCCTAGACAAAGGCGGCTCCGGTCAGCTCCCGGTTGGCCTGATCCAGTTGCGCGATGAGGTAGGTAACTACAGTGGCAATATCGGTATCAACTGCCAGGCCTGTCACGGTATTACCATCGGCGATGACTTTATCTGGGGCGGCGGGGGCGCGATGCTCGACCTCGGCACCTTTGGTGCCGACCTGGAAGCGGTGAATGCCTACTATTATGAGTACCTGGGCGATTTTGATCCCAATACCGACAGGCCTGTGGGTGTCGGTTTCGGCCTCGATCGCGTTGGTGTTGCCGGGCGTACCCGCGGTACCAACAATGCCCAATTTTCCAATGTGACTGCGGCGGTGGGCGCGGTTTCTTCCGATGATGGTGGCAGTCTGCTGTTTACCGAGGGCGATGCGTCCGGTGTTGTCGACGTGCTAACCAGTGGTTCTACCGCCACCGGTGATACGCCAGCCTGGTGGAACGTGGGGCGGCGCACAGTGAAATTTGTCGATGCGATGGCGCCCGCCGATGCTGTGCGTGTCGATATGGCACTGTTCTTTCCCCTGTTTGAGGTCACGCCTTCGGTGCCAGCGGGCTGTGAGCCGAGTTCGCCCGACACCTGGGCGGAGCATTGCTTTTCGGGCGGTGGAGACCAGTTTGCCGGCTTGCTCGGATTCGATACCGGTCCCTGTGACGCCTCGGCCTTCGATTTTGCCAACAATGATGCTCGCGCCGACTGTTTTCTGCACGGCTGGCGGGAGTTCAGTGAGCGCGTTGGTGTGGACTACTCGCCGAGTGAGGAGTGTGAGGCGTACCTTTATCAGCCGTTGAACCCCCAGGCGTGGATGGCCTGTGGCTTCCGCCAGAGCCCCTTCGGTGAGGGGATGGAAGAAAGCGACTGGTATCGCTTCTTTAATGCCATATTCGGCGTGTCTTCGGGAGGTGCAGAGCCCGGTCAGCCGTCATTCCCCAATTTCAGCGAGCAGGAGCGTCAAAACCAGTTTGAAGCTGCGGTGCGCTGGGTCGGTGAAAATGCGCAATACGCCGACCACTGGTTAATGACACTGAAATCCCCGGCCTATCCCGAAGCGTTGATCGACACCGGATTGGCGGAAGTGGGTGCCATTCTGTTTCACGAGAAAGACCTGTGGGCCGGGCGCGAAAACGCCGCTGACCTCGTTGAAATGAAGACAAAAGGCTACGCGGGAAATGGCTCCTGTGCCAGTTGTCACGGGGCGTACTCACCCCGTTATGTCAACGATGAGCGCTACCTGGATGACCCGATGCTGGAAGGCCTCGCCAGCTACGTCACTCCTATTAACGCCATCGGCACAGATCGTGTGCGTTTTGATACCTATATGGCGTCCAGCTACGATTTCGAGTCGGCGCAGGCCAGCGGAGAAATCGGTGGTATTTCCGAGGGCAGTCACCAGTCGGGGGTCAATAAGGCGAATTCGGAAGAGTATATTTTTTACGCCGAGACCGAGGGCCTGAACCCCGATGGCGGGAACTTTGCCGAAGGGGATTGCCGGGCGCAGAACGTGACGGCTCAGCAACGTGATCACCTGGGCAGAGAGCGGCCACTGGGTTATACCGCTCCGCCGCTCTACGGCGTCTGGGCGACGGCGCCGTATCTGCATAATGGCTCGGTACCGACCATAGAGACGCTGTTAAACTCTGCGGCTCGCCCGAAGGTATGGCGTCGCAAGTCAAAGCCGAACACCCTCGGTGAGGAGTACGTGATGGGCTACGATTCAGCGCTATCGGCCTACGATCACCAAGCGATGGGCTGGCAGTTTGAGGTGCTGGATTGCAGTAGTAATGTGACCACCTGCAGTGTGAACGATATGTTGATGTCCGCGGCAAAACCGGTGGTGACGGAGGTGTACGGCAATGTGCTGCTGAGCTGGAACGTGACGACGCCGCCGGTACTGAGCAATGACGATGTGGAGAAGCGCAAGATCTACAACACGACACTGCATAGCCAGAGTAATAGTGGTCATGCTTTTACCGACGTGCTCACCAAAACGGAGCGCCAGGCCATCATTGAATACCTGAAAACCCTGTGACGGTATCGCCCGCGCCGCAATTCGCGGGTGATTTACTATTAATGTGAATGGCGGTCATGCACGACCTCCGTTTCACGTTATAGTATTCAGAGTTGCCGCGATAATTGAGGGTTGATTTTGGGTGCTGTCACAGAAGCCATCGTATTTTTCGATGACGATGTTGTTGTCAAGGAAATGTACTTCGCCGAGTTCGAGGCGGTACTTGACGATGTTGTCGGTATCAGTGATTTTGCCGGGCGCGATGTGCAGGCGGTTTTCGTTCAGATCAGCAGTTCCCTCAAGCTCCTCGGCGCGGTGTTTTTTGCTATCAGCTTTGACAGCCGCGGACGTATTGCCGGGCACTGGAATCTACCACTGCGCCACTTGCTGGATCACGCCGGGTTAGGACCAGACCTCGGTGCTGGGCCCATCAAAGTGGCCTGCCGCAGTGCCTGTCCGGTGTCCTGGTACCGCAGCCATCTCTGGGATCCGGAGATGAACGACAACCACAGTTTTGATCAGTTATGCGCCGCCATTGCGCGCAACCGCCTTGGCATTATCAGCGATATGCCAGTCGGCTCTGTTGCGGGGAATGTCTCACCGTTTTTCAGTGTTCCGCCGTCGCCGGCTCCCGCGATGGGGAGACAACATTCCCCTACCGCCAATGACCCGGGCGCGGCCGCGAAACCCTCTCCCGGGCCGGTCTTTCATCGTCGTTACCGAGCGCGGTTGACGGCGATTCGCCACGCCGAGAAACTGCGTCTGGCCACGGTCAACGAAGCTCACCTCAATCAGATTTCAGTGCAAGAAGATCGCCATAACCGCAAGTTGGCCGAGCGCGACGAGCAGATTACGCAGCTCAAAGCCGAGTTGGCCCGGTCGAGCAAGGAAGTGAGAGCGCTGAAATTAAGGGTTACACAGCAACATGAACAATTGGCCGAAGCCAAACGCGAGCTGGAGGCGCGCATTGAAAAAGGCGGCCAGGATTATCGGGCGCAGCTTGAACAGTTCAAGCTGCGCTATGAACATGAGTTGGCTGACCGCCTCGCGGAAGAGCGGCGGCTGGCCGAGGAGCAGATTCGTCGGCGGGACGAGCAGCTCTATCAGCGCTCGACAGAGATTGTTGACCTGCGCGCGGAACTGTCACGGGTGCGCGACCAGAATGAAGAATTACTGTTAAGCGACGACGGCAAATTGCTGCGGGAAATGAGCGAAAAAGGGGTGGTGTATGTGGCTTACCACCCTGGAATAGAGCATTTGCTCATCGCCCCGGAGGAAATGCCGGTGTATTTGCGCAACCCCGTCGCTTTCGCCGCCCAGCGTTGTGGGGTGGATACTAAACACTACCAGCGTTGGTTGAGCCATTATCGTTTGCCGATCTGTCAGGCTCTGGGAGCCGATGGCGAGGTGTGTGGGGTGCCTGTCCGCAAGATTATGCGCCCCCATTTATATACCTTTGGGGAAAGTGACCGCTGTGAGGAGCATGGCAGTGCCGCAAAATGAGCAGAACGAGGGATTGATTCAGGCATTGTCGATGCCAAAGGGGCCGCAGCTGGATCTGTTGCGGCTGGATCGATTGCATGCGCTCGCCCCGGGCAATAAATGGTTCAAACTGCAGCCGAACCTGGCCAAGGCGAGGCAAATGAATGCCGGGGTGCTGGTCAGTTTTGGCGGCGCCTTTTCCAACCATTTGCACGCGCTGGCAGCGCTGGGGCACAGCGAAGGGTTTAAAACCGCGGCCTGGTTGAGAGCGACAGAGGGGACGGCGGATACGCCGACAATGCGCGATCTGCGGGACTGGGGAATGACCCTGCGTTTTTTGAGTCGCGGAGATTACCGTCGCCGTCGTGATCCGGCATTTGTGAAGTCCTTGCTGGAGGGCTTGGATCGGCCCTACCTGATTCCCGAGGGTGGGGCAAATGTGTCGGGGGCGCGAGGCTGCGCGGGGATTGTTGAGCATATTCCCGACTGTGGCGCAGACTACGACCTGATAATGCTGGCCTGTGGCACCGGTAGCACCCTGGCGGGGGTGGCCAGTGCCGTCGCCGACGGAGTCAAAGTGCTGGGGGTTCCCGCATTAAAAGCCGAACACTTCCTGGAAAAGGATATTGCGGCGATGTTGGCCAAGCTGGGTGGCGATCGCGGCAACTGGTCGCTGGATCATCGCTACTATGGCAAGGGCTTCGGGCAGATGAGTTCGGCACTGGCCTTTTTTATGCGCAGTTTTGAAGCGGAGCATGGGGTCGAGCTGGATCCGGTGTACACCGGCAAGTTGTTTCAGGCGGCGGCCGATATGCACCAGCGCGGCGAACTCGACGACTATAAGCGGGTGCTGGTGGTTCACAGCGGCGGCTTGCAGGGGCGTCGGGGCTACCCGGAACTGTTTAGCTGATACGCCGTGTGCACCCCATCGGGCCAGTTGTCGGGCACCACAAAACAGCGCTCAAGCGCCGGATTAATCAGCATTATTGGCCGTTCTTGTGCACGCCGCCAGTGGCTGTCCGTAATCGGTACAGCGCGCTCATAGTCGGCGGTTAGCCAGAGCGGTTTTTCCAGTACCCGCCAGTGGGCGCGGTTGTCGAATTCTGCCCGACGAAGCCAGTGCCCCCGCTCGTGCTCTGGGTGGAGGTCGCGGCCACTGCAGGCGGTGTCGCTGGGGTAAAACAATAATCCGGCAAGACGCAAGTGGGTGTGGCAGTGGTCTACGCCCAGCTCGCGCAGCGCATCGCGCCCGCCGTCGGTTTGGGCAAGGCGCAGTTGGTGCTCATTCAGCCGGGCGATTTTTCGGTCCAGTCTGTCGGCCCTGTTTGGCCCCAGCCAATGTTGATAGTCAATGTCGCCGCCCTGGCGGGCAAGGAAGAACTTTACCGCCAGTTCCAGGTGGACGTGTACGCCCTGTTTGCGGTCGGCCAGAATCACATCAAACTCGCCCAGGGTGCGGCCCTGCTGCCGCACCGGGAGATTGTTGGCCAATAATTCAAAGTCGGGGTCCTGGTGCAGAAAGAAATGCCACAGGGACTCGAAAACCAGGCCCAGTCGCGGGCTGTTGCAGTGCCGTGCCAGATAGTCGGTGAGGGGGCGGTCGTCGGCATCGAGTCGCGCCAACCAGGCCTGCCGTTCGGGGGTAAGAGTAAAATCGCAGCAGTGGTCACCGTCGGCAATCAAAGGGGCAGAAAAACAGCTCCAGGCCAGCGCGCGCACTGTGGGTGAACTATAGTCGTGCAGGTTGGGGTAGCGAATAGTGGTGTCCTGATGGAAATGTATCGGCGCGGGTTTGCATTCTGTTCCCGCTGACTGGTTATAATGAGCGCCCGCAAATGGCAGTGGTCAATATGGAACAATTTCGCAATATAGGGGTGATCGGCCGCGAAGGCAACGGTGTCGCCGAAACCCTGAGCAGCCTGCTTGGTTTTTTACAGCAGCGTGGCCTGACTGCGGTGCTGGACGAACAGGTGGCAAGCCTGGCTGTCGATCACGACCTCAGAATATGCAGCCGCCGCATGATCGGGGAGATTTGCGACCTGATTATTGTGGTGGGCGGCGACGGCAGTCTATTGGGCGCGGCACGCACCCTGGCGCGTCACAATGCGCCGGTATTAGGGGTTAATCGCGGTCGTCTCGGCTTTCTTACCGATATTTCGCCCGACGAAATCGAAGCCCAGGTGGGCGCGGTGCTGGACGGCCACTATTCCATTGAAAAGCGGTTTCTGCTGGACGTGGAATTGATTCGCGACGGCGAGCGGGTTGGCAAGGGCGACGCCCTCAACGACGTGGTGCTGAACTCCGGCACCTCAGGCCACATGATGGAATTCGAGCTGTTTGTCGATGGCGAATTTGTGTACCGGCAGCGTTCTGACGGGGTGATTATTTCGACTCCCACCGGCTCGACGGCCTATTCCCTTTCCGCCGGTGGGCCGATTATGCACCCACGGCTGGACGCCATCGTTATTGTGCCTATGTTTCCCCACACCCTGAGCAGCCGACCGATTGTGATCGATGGCAAGGCCGAGATCACTATGGTGGTGTGCGACAACAATACTGCACAGCCGCCGGTAACCTGCGATGGTCAGCTAAAAATGACCACGCAGCCCGGCGATATTATTCGCGTGCGCAAAAAGCCCCACAAGCTGAAGTTGATTCACCCCAGTGAGCACAGTTTTTACGCCAGTTGTCGTGACAAGCTCGGTTGGGGGGCGCATCTGCCGGCGGGGGACCTCGATGACTAGAATGGTCGCGCTGCGGGTGCCGTTGGGCGAAGACCTTGCCGCACTATCCGGTCTGTTGCGCGAGTATGGTGTCGCGCATCAGGTGACCGAGGAAAAAGGCGAGCAGGTGGTGTGGGTGCTCAGTGCCGAGCACGGCCAACAGGTTGCTGAGCTTTATAGCCGGTTACAGAGTGGTGAATTGAATATTGTCATGGCGCCGGGGCAGCCGCCGCGTCGGGTGTCTCGCTGGGAGCAGCTGCGGGAACGGCCGATGGTGGTCGTTTTGCTGCTGCTGAGCTTGGCGGGAACCCTGCTGGTGGGGGCTGATCGGCAGTTCAGTGTGGTACAGCACCTGAGTTTCTATGCGCTGGATATTCGCGCGGGGCTGGTGGTGCCGGAGTGGCCCACCGGTCAGTTCTGGCGGCTGCTGACGCCGATGTTTTTGCATTTCGGCATTTTGCACTTTGTCTTTAACGGCCTGTGGTTGTGGGAACTGGGCGGTATGATCGAAGCCCGCCAGGGCAGTGCGCGGCTACTTGGCGTAGTCCTGCTGATCGGTGCTGGTTCCAATATGGCCCAGGCGATGGCGGGGGTGTCGGTTTTCGGCGGTATGTCCGGGGTGATCTATGGTTTGCTGGGTTATATTCTGGCCTGGAACCGCCTGTGCCCTGAATACCCCTTTCCCCTGGTCAAGGGCGTGGCGGTAGTGCTGTTGGTGTGGTTGCTGATTTGCGCCGCTGGAATTACCAGCCTGCTTGGGTTGGGTCAAATAGCCAATACCGCTCATATCAGCGGCTTGCTGCTGGGGCTTGTATTGGGCGCGGCGGCCGCGCTGATTGCGCGCCGCGCTAATTGAGGCCGCGACAACGCTCTCTGTTATACTGTTTCGCTTTGCTGTAACGGCCCGTGGCGGGCCCCGGAAGACGCTATGGACTTCGATAAACTCATCGATAATCTCGACCCCACAATATACGAATCGCTGAAACGGGCGGTGGAGATCGGCAAGTGGCCCGATGGCCGCCGCCTTACTGCTCAGCAGCGGGAGCGTTGCATGGAGGCGGTGATCGCCTACGACTTTCGCCGCAAGCCGGAAACCGAGCGCGTGGGCTATGTGGATATGGGTAGCAAGGCCCAGGGCGATGTCTGTGGCGACCACGAGCACGACAAAGACAGTGATGGTGAAAAACCTCTGAAGTGGTTGGAGTAAAGATTGATGGCGCAGATGGGTATCGCCGGAATGGCGGCCAAAATGGCGACTCGGCTGGAGGGCGAAACTCCTCAGTACACCCTTACGCTGGGTGAGCGGTCGGTGGCAATGAACGCCCTGATTGGTCATTCGGTTAAACTTGAATACATTCAGCAGATCAACTGTACCCACTGTGGCCGCAAGACCAATAAAAGCTTTAGTCAGGGCTATTGCTACCCCTGCTTTCAGCGTCTGGCCCAGTGTGATACCTGTATTATGAGCCCCGAGCGGTGCCACTATGCCGAGGGCACCTGCCGCGAGCCGGAGTGGGGTGAAACCCACTGTATGATCGACCATGTGGTGTATTTGGCGAATTCTTCGGGCTTGAAGGTCGGTATTACCCGGGGCACACAGGTGCCTACGCGGTGGATCGACCAGGGCGCCGTCGCGGCACTGCCAATTTACCGGGTCAGTACAAGGTTGCAATCCGGGTTGGTGGAAACGATATACAAGGCCCATGTGGCGGACAAGACCAGCTGGCAGGCCCTGCTGAAAGGGGAGCCGCCGGCGCTGGATCTCGAGGCGCGACGGGATGAGTTGGCTGACTTGTGTGCGCCGGAAATCGCGCTGTTACAGCAGCGATTCGGCGTACAGGCGATTCAGCCATTGACGGCGGCACCGCTGCAGACGATACAGTATCCCGTCAATGAATATCCCGCAAAGGTGAAGTCCTTTAATCTGGATAAAAACCCTGTCGCCGAGGGCACCCTTATGGGCATCAAGGGTCAGTATCTGATCTTTGATACCGGTGTTATCAACATCCGCAAATACGGCGGTTACCATCTGGAAATAAGCAGCCCCGCGCTCTGAGCGCGGTGGTGAGGAGAGCAGCAGTATGCGCGACGCGCAGCCGACAACCATTTATCTCAGCGATTACCGGGTTCCTGACTTTCTGATCGACAAGACCGAACTGAGCTTCGAACTCGAAGAGGCCCACACTACGGTAAATTCCCGCCTGTATTTACGTCGCAACCCCGAGGCGCTGGATCAGAGCGCGCCGCTGGAATTACACGGTGCTGATCTCTCCCTGGAATCGATTGCCCTGGACGGACGCGAGCTGGCTGCCGATGAATGGGTGGAAGAGGGCGAGCTGTTGCGCATCGCCAGCGTGCCAGATAACTTTACGCTGCACTGTGTGACGCGAATTTATCCGCAGTCAAACACCTCGCTGGAAGGCTTGTATAAATCGAGCGGCATGTTTTGTACCCAGTGTGAAGCAGAGGGTTTTCGCAAGATTACCTATTATCTGGATCGGCCCGACGTAATGGCCGAATTTTACGTCGATATCATTGCTGACAAGTCTCTGTATCCGGTGTTGTTGTCCAACGGCAACTGCGTGCTGGAGGAGGACCTCGAGTTTGGCCGCCATCGCACTCGGTGGCATGACCCCTTTCCCAAACCCGCCTATTTGTTTGCCCTGGTCGCTGGCCGCCTGTCCCGAGTGAGTGACCGCTTCCGTACTCGCAGTGGCCGTGAAGTCGACCTGCATATTTATGTTGAGGACAAGGACCTCGACAAATGTGAGCACGCGATGACCTCGCTGAAAAACGCGATGCGTTGGGACGAGGACGTCTACGGTCGGGAATACGATCTGGATATTTTCAATATCGTCGCGGTTGACGATTTCAATATGGGGGCGATGGAAAACAAAAGCCTCAATATTTTTAACACCTCCTGTGTGCTTGCCAAGCCGGAAACCACTACCGATGCCGGCTTCCAGCGGGTCGAGGGTGTTGTCGCCCACGAATATTTCCACAACTGGTCGGGTAACCGTGTCACCTGTCGAGACTGGTTCCAGCTGAGCCTGAAAGAGGGCTTTACCGTATTCCGCGATGCGGAATTTTCGGCGGATATGGGTTCGCCCACCGTCAAACGGGTAGAGGATGTCACCCTGCTGCGCACCGCCCAGTTTGCCGAGGATGCCGGGCCGATGGCCCATCCGGTGCGGCCGGATTCCTTTATAGAAATCTCCAACTTCTACACCGTGACCATCTACGAGAAGGGCGCGGAAGTGGTGCGGATGATCCACACCCTGCTGGGAGCGGAGGGTTTTCGCCGGGGCAGCGACCTGTACTTCGAGCGTCACGACGGCCAGGCGGTGACCTGCGAAGATTTCGTGCGGGCGATGGAAGAGGCCAATGGTGTAGACCTGCAGCAATTCCGTCGCTGGTACTCCCAGGCAGGTACGCCGCGGCTGGCGGTGTCCGGTGAGTACGACGAGGCGGCGCAAACCTATACGCTGACAGTCAAGCAAAGTTGCCCCGCTACCCCCGGGCAGGCGGAAAAATTGCCATTCCATATTCCCTTGAAGGTGGCTCTACTGGGCGAGGCGGGACAGCTGCGCCTGAATTTGCAGGGCCACAAGGCCGATCCGGACGCTGCCGATAATACCGAAAGGGTGCTTGCGGTCACCGAGGACACTCAGGCGTTTGTCTTTACCGATATACCCGAGCGCCCCGTGCCCAGTTTGCTGCGTGGATTTTCGGCGCCGGTGCGCCTGCATTTTGACTACCGCCGCGATGAGCTGTTGACCCTGATGGCGAAAGACAGCGATGGATTCTGTCGCTGGGACGCCAGTCAGCAATTGGGGCTGGCAGAAATTCTGAGTGCTATCTCAGCGCAGGAGTCCGGCCAGGCCGCTGTGGTGGCCGAAGATTTTGTCGCAGCCTGTCGCAGCCTGTTGCTGGATGAGTCGCTGGATCCGGCGATGGTCGCACTGATGCTGCAGTTGCCCTCGGAGGCCTATCTCGCGGAACTGATTTCTCCGGTGGATGTTCAGGCAATCTATCGCGCCCGTGAAGCGGTGCGCAAAGGATTGGCCCACGCCCTGCGTTCGGAGCTGGAGGCCTGCTACGGTCGATGCGATGTTGAAGAAGAATATGCGGCCAACGCTGAGCAAATCGCCCGTCGCAGTTTGAAAAATACTGCCCTGGCCTATCTGATGCTGTGTGAAGACGGCGAGGTCTACGCGCTGGCGCGACGCCAGTTTGAGCGCAGTGGCAATATGACCGACCGGCTCGCGGCATTGGTAGCCATTGTCAACGCGGCTGAACCCTATAAAGGCGAGGCCCTGCAGCGGTTTTATCAGGATTGGCAGCACGAGCCGCTGGTGATAAACCAGTGGTTTCAGGTGCAGGCGACCTGTCGCTTGCCGGGTACCCTGGGGCGGGTGAAGGAGCTGATGTCTCATCCGGCCTTTGATATTGGCAACCCCAACAAGGTGCGTGCGCTGATCGGGGCATTCTGTGGGCAAAATGCGGTGAATTTCCACGCTGAGGATGGCTCCGGCTACGCCTATCTGGCTGACCAGGTCATCGAGTTAAATCGACGCAATCCCCAGATCGCCTCACGCCTGTTAACCCCGCTGACCAAGTGGCAGAAATATCTGCCCGCCGCGCAAACCGCAATGAAGGCGGAGCTGCGGCGTATTCTGGCCGAGCCGGAGTTGTCCAGTGATGTCTACGAAGTAGTGTCGAAAAGTCTCCAGGGGGCTGAGGGGAATTAAAATTCATTTTGTTATAACTATAGATGGCTTTGTTATAACTAGCTGATTTTAATGGATTTTTATTGTTTTTATGGGCGGGTGTGCTAAAGTTGCCGCCCTCAACTGCAATTTGAAGCACATCATGGAACTGGATCTGGACGCATTAAACGCCGAGCTGCGCGACAAGTCGGCGGAAGACATTATTCGCTGGGCGGTGTCGCTGGGCGAGCCGGCAATGGCATCGACCAGCTTTTCCCAGAATGCGGCGGTGATGCTCAAGCTGGTGACGGATTGTGCGCCGGAATTGCCTATTGTGTGGGCCGATAGTGGCTACAACGTGCCGGACACCTATCGGGTGGCAGAGAAATTAATCAAACTGCTTAAGCCCAACCTCAAGGTGTATATTCCCGAGATGACCGCAGAGCGGCGCAACGCCCTGATGGGGGGAATACCTCACCCCGACGACAATGCAGAGCTGCATGCGGAGTTTACTCGCCAGGTGAAACTGGAACCCTTCAACCGCGCCATTGCCGACATCAAGCCCAAAATCTGGATCAGCGGCATTCGCAAGGAAGAGACCGCATTTCGGCAAAGCCTTGATGTACTGTCCTGGGACGGTCGTGGCATTTTGAAGGTCGCGCCGATTTTTTATTGGTCAGAGGCAGATGTGCAGCGGTATATGGATCAGCATGAGCTGCCCACCTGTAAGCACTACTTTGACCCAACCAAGGTCGCTGAAAATCGCGAGTGTGGCCTGCACACCTCGGCGTAAACGCTGTGGCCAGCCGCTGATGCGCAGTGTTTTGGCCGGGTGGGCTGTCCCCGCTATAATTGTTCTATTCTAAGCCTGCCTGGCCGAGCCGGCGGGCTTTAGTCCCGTTCAGGTATTCGTTATCCTGTCCTCCAATCCCATAGAAGTTGACATCATGTATTCACTACTACGTCCTCTGTTGTTCTGCCTGTCAGCGGAGCGCGCCCACACATTTTCACTGCGCGCCCTGAGTGCGGCTCAGCGTCTTGGTTTGGTGGGGCTGTTCGCTGCGCGGCCAGCCCGCGACCCGCGTACAGTGATGGGCATTGAATTTCCCAATCCGGTGGGACTGGCCGCGGGGTTGGACAAGAACGCCAGCCATATCGATGCCCTGGCCGCTCTGGGGTTTGGCTTTATAGAGGTCGGTACGGTTACGCCACGGGCCCAGCCCGGCAACCCATTGCCGAGGTTGTTCCGTCTTCCGGAAGCGGGCGCAATTATTAATCGTATGGGTTTTAACAACGACGGCGTAGACGCCCTGGTCAGCGCGGTTGAGGCAAGCACCTTTAGCGGTGTGCTGGGGATCAATATTGGCAAAAACAAGGACACCCCGGCGGAACAGGCGGTGGACGACTACCTGCACTGCCTGCGCAAAGTCTACGGCATCGCCAGTTATGTCACGGTGAATCTGTCGTCGCCGAATACACCGGGGCTGCGCGACCTGCAATTCGGTGAGCCGTTACGGGAGCTGCTCAAGGCATTGAAAGCCGAACAGGGAAGTCTGGCAGAACAGCATGGTCGCTATATTCCGTTGGCGGTAAAAATTGCCCCGGATATGGCAGAAGACGATATCAGAGATGTTGCGAGGGCGCTGGTTGAAGCGGGCATTGATGGCGTCATTGCCACGAACACAACCATTGCCCGGGACGCGGTCAAGCACCTGCCCCACGGTGATGAAATGGGTGGATTGAGTGGACGCCCGGTGCGTGAGTCGTCAACCCGGGTCATCGCGATTTTGAAGGATGAACTGGCGGGGGCGCTGCCGATTATTGGTGTGGGCGGAATCGACAGTGGCGAGGTCGCCGCAGAAAAAATCGCCGCGGGGGCCGACCTGGTGCAGGTATACACCGGGTTTATTTATCGTGGGCCGGCGCTGATTGCCGAAGCGGCGCGGGCGATTGCTGCCATCAGCCGCGGAGCTTGAAATGGCTGACTCTGCCCTGCTGGAGGCATTCAGTGTTGCCTTGACGACGTTTTTTGCGACGATCGGGCCAATCGACGTCGCGGCGATGTTCGCCATTCTCAGTGGTGATTTAACCGACCGCGAGCGGCGCAATACCGCCCTTCGAGGGGTGATGGCTGCGGGGATCATCCTGTTGTTGTTTGCCCTGCTGGGCGACTGGATTCTGACTCTGTTGGGTATTTCCCTGGCGGCGCTGCGCGCTGCGGGCGGGGTGTTGCTCCTGTTGATTGGTATTGAAATGGTGTCTGCCAAGAGCGGGGGCGCAACCTCCACCACCAGGGAGGAAAATCGCGAGGCGGTGGAGCGCGCGGATATTGCCGTGTTTCCCCTGGCTACGCCACTTATTGCAGGGCCGGGGGCCATCGGTGCGGTGATCCTGCTTATGGCCCATGCCGAAGGCAATATACTTGAGCAGGGCGCGGTGATTGTCAGTTTGCTGTTGGTGCTGGCTCTGACTCTGGTGTCGCTGTTATTGGCGAGCCGCTTGCAGAGCGCCTTGGGGGTAACGGGTATGCACATGATCAGCCGGGTGTTTGGCGTGCTGCTTTGTGCCCTCGCGATGCAGTTTTTGTTCGACGGTATCGCGCAAAGCGGTATGTTGAGTGCGCTGACCGATATTCCCTCCATGCCGGGTTGAGACTGATCGGCAGGGGCTTATTGGCTAAAGGCACTGCCTATGGGCACCGACTCAGGGCCTTCAAAGGACATTCGCGCCTGACGGATGGCAATGGTGCACAGGGGTTTTTTGGGCAAGCCTAATGCACGCAGTGCCAGCGCCAGTGGGTGGCTGTCGCCAATGACCGGAGCTTTGCCCCCCAGCCTGAAGGTCAGACCTTCGCCCTCGGTGGTGCCTACCGTTTTCCATGCCCGTTGGTTTCTGATAGCCAGTGACGGGGCTTGCTGGGCCTTGGCGCTGGCCTTGCCCCCGCAGCGGGCGTGAAGTTCGAATACCGTCATGTTTTCGTCGCTGAAGCGGGCGGTGGCGTCAGCCTTGCCAAATTGCACGTCCACGTCGCACTGCCATTTCGGGAAGCCCCAGATATAGCGGCCGGCATGGGTGGTGAAACCCTGGTTCACGGGCATGCGGTAGACGTAGTTGCCGAGCTGTCCGCGCAGGATTCGCGGCAGTGCTCCCACCAAGGGGAGGGGGGAGCGCTCCCCCGGGGTGGTCGCCGGAAAAACAATGGCGGCTTCGTTGTAATCCCCCAGATCGTTTTGCCGGTAATCCACCGCCAGCAATTGCAGCAGGGCCTTGCCCGGCCACAGTTCCACAACCTTGAAACCGGTGTCGGCAATCAACGCCTGGGCGGCCTTGCTATCGACGGTGAACAAATTCATCAGCATGGCGGCATCGCCCACGGTTACCGGCAAGGTAATATCCTGGCCATTAATGCGGTAGTGGCGGTCGTCGATTTTCCGGCACACCGTGTCGGTTGCTTGGTTGCCATCGACAGGGGCTTCAGGGGCGTGTATCCGGGTATCCAGCATGGCTGTTCTCGAATCGTGGAATTTAGGTTATTGAACTGTAACTATTGGGTCGGTGCAAGGCTTGGGTGTTGGTTTACAGAAATGTAATGCGAGCTCGCGCTGAATCGTTGTATAAGTCCTGCTGATTCGCGGGTAGCGCTGGTCGCTGCCCGTGGGATCAAGGATAATGCTGGGTATCGGTTGTATGCCAAGGAGTTTTCATGCCAGTCATCGGTAGAAAGGGTTTGGGTCAGGATTTATCGGCCGGGAGAAACGTTAGCCTGGCTGAACTGGGTGTGCGCGGCTCACTGAGAATGGCGCAAACCATCGCGGCGGTTAGTCCCCGGGCGCTGAAATGCCTGCTGAAAATGCGACAACCCACGCCGGCGGAAGTGCGTGAGCTGTTTGAAGCACTCGGCGCCACCTATATCAAGTTCGGTCAGTTTATTGCCAGTTCGCCGTCGATTTTCCCCAAGGAATATGTCGATGAATTCCAGGCCTGTCTCGATCAGACGCCGGCGTTGCCGTTCGGCAAAATTCGCGCCATTATCGAGGAAGACCTTGGTCGTCCCCTGGGAGAGGTGTTTGCGTCGGTTGATGAAAAGGCGCTGGCATCGGCGTCGATCGCACAGGTGCATTCGGCGCGCCTGCTGACCGGCGAAGACGTGGTGATAAAAGTACAAAAACCCGGCGTGCGGGCGATTTTGACGACTGACCTGAACGCCGTCTATCTGCTGACCCGCGTGCTTGAGCTGATTATGCCCAACACTGACCGCGACGCTGTTGCGGGTCTGGTCGCCGAAATGTATCAGTCGATGATCGATGAATGTGATTTTCGCAAAGAGGCGCAAAATCTCACTGATTTCCGTCAATTTCTGGCCAACTCGGGCAATGACAAGGTATTGGCGCCCAAACCTTACCCCAAGGCCTCCGGGGACCGAGTGTTGACCATGGAGCGATTTTACGGGCGGGCACTCACAGATACCGCTATGACGGCAAATTCGGCGCAAAACGCGACCGATAGCCTGTTTAATGCGCTGAACACCTGGTTTGCCAGTTTGACCCAGTGCGCGTTTTTCCATGCGGACCTGCACAGTGGCAACTTGATGCTGCTCGACGACGGCCGCGTAGGGTTTATTGACTTTGGCATGGTGGGGCGCATTCAGCCCGAGGCCTGGCAGGCGATGTTCGGCTTGTTCAGCGCAGTGAGCAGTCAGGATTATCGGCAAATGGCCGAATCGATGGTGGCGGTGGGAATTACCCGCGACAAGGTCGATGTCAATGCGTTGAGTAACGATATCCGCCGACTATTTGACAGCATGAATGCCATGGATCCTGCGCGGGTGCTGGCGAATAATAACGGCGACGGCATTAACGATATGCTCAGTGACCTCGGCGGTATTGCGCGAAACTACGGGATTCGTTTTCCCCGGTCATTTACCATGCTACTCAAGCAGTTTTTGTATTTCGACCGCTATGTAGAATTGCTGGCACCGGGTGCCGATATCTTCCGTGATGACCGCGTCGACTTATTCGGCTGAGGGGCGATCGCCGGACTTGATGGGAGGCCGGATAATCCATATCCATCGTGTTACGATCCGTTGGGTATGGCTTTGGTAAGTAGATGACACAATAACCGGCGAGACGCAGCGTCGATATGCTCTATATTGATGCCTAAGAACTACATACGTGTCGATAAAGGTGATTCGCAATGGGTGAGCACACACAAACAGGGATAGATTCGGCAGCCGGTGGTGTTTTCTTTGCCTGATACCCTTTCTTTTCGCGCCGATTTACGCCGGTTTGTGATACTGGCTGGCCTAATGCTGCTGCTCGTGCTCGGTGGCGTGCTGTGGTGGCAACTCAACGGTATCGAGGAACGCCACCGGGAGCGCGCCCAGTCGATAGGTCTGCCCTTGGTCACCGCTGAAATTGCACAGCATTTGATCGCCAGCCCCTCTCAAATCAATGGCTTGCTGGAGTCCTTGTGGCGGATGCCAGCCTACGACGCGGTCTGCCTGTATGTCACCGCCGGTGGACGTGGCGAGCGACAATTGATACATCGCGGGCCTTGGTCACGTGAGTGCCCGACGAATTCAGCCGTCGCGGTGATGAATGGCGAGAATCAATTTATCAGCCGAGCATTTTCCTACGGTGAGTCGGGTCAGGGGGTGCTGGCGATCAAGCTGGTTGGTGAAATAGGCCGCCTGTTCGAGTCGGGTAATATTTTTATTCTCCTGGCTGCGACCTGTCTTTCTATCGGGTTTCTGGTGTGGGCTTCCGCTCGACTGGCGAGCCGCCTTATTACCCCTCTTCAACGGGTTCAGGATGTGCTGCGGGAAATACAGCGCAGTGGGGACTATCAGTTGCACGTGCCCGCGGTGGGCTACCGGGAGTTGAACGAGCTGTCAGATGATTTGAACAGTATGATAGAAACCGTTGCCAACCGGGAAAAGGAATTGATTTCCGCTCAGCGCGAGCTGGAATTGCGGGTGCGGGAAGTTGATATCAGTAATGCTGAATTAAGTACGGCGTTATGGCGGCTGAACGCCGCTAAAGACCGATTGATCGTTACCGAGAAAATGGCCTCATTGGGTGGTCTGGTGGCGGGCGTCGCCCACGAAATTAACACGCCAGTGGGGGTCGGGGTGACGGCGGCCTCGTCGATGCTGGGTCAGGCCCGGGATGTGCTGGAAAAATACAATTCGGGCCAGCTGACAAATTCAGGGCTGAAATCCTACCTTGAAACCACCATGGAAACCGCGGAACTGGTGCTGGGTAACTTGGCGCGGGCGGCGGAGTTGGTGCGCAGTTTCAAGCGCGTGGCTGTCGACCAGGAGCAGGGCGATGTTCGGCGCTTTAGTCTGAAGGGGCATTGCGAGGAAGTGCTGCGCAGCTTGTATCCCCAGTTGAAACACACCAATATCAAGTGCGTCTTTGACTGTGAAGACGGTCTGATGGTAAATACTTACCCTGGGGCCTTGTCGCAGATTATCACCAATTTCGTTATGAATTCTGTGAATCACGGCTTTGATGTTGGTGCCCATGGCGAGCTGCATTTGAGCCTGAGAAGCATCGGCGACAGCGTGGAAATGGTTTACCGGGACAACGGTTGCGGGATTCCGCCGGAGAATCTTGACAAGGTGTTTGATCCCTTCTTTACGACAGGTCGCGCCCAGGGGGGCAGCGGTCTGGGGATGCATATTGTCTATAATCTGGTCACTCAGCAATTGGCGGGTGAAATCGAGCTGTCGAGTCAGCCCGGCGACGGCGTGGAAATTATTGTGAGATTCCCGAAAGACTTGGGAGAAGAGGAGGAGTATGTCGGAGCCAGATAATACACAGAGCGACCAGTTGATGCTGGCCGACGATGTTGCCCAGAAACGGAGTTCTGGCCTGGCGCCATGGAAGCTCCTTGTTGTTGATGACGAAAAAGTCGTGCACGCCGTTACCAGTCTGGCTCTTGATGATTTTGAACTGGCGGGTCGTGGCCTGATGATTATCAGCGCCTACTCTGCGGCGGAGGCGCGCCGGGTTCTCGAGCAGCACCCTGATGTTGCCATGATTTTACTTGATGTGGTGATGGAGTCTGACAGTGCTGGCCTGGATTTGGCTAAATATATTCGTGAGGAACTGGGTAACAAGCTGGTTCGCATCGTATTGCGTACAGGACAGGCGGGGCAGGCCCCCGAGCACGAGGTTATAACCCGTTACGATATCAATGACTATAAGGAAAAGACCGAACTGACACGGCAGAAATTATTTTCTACCGTGTACACTGGGCTGAAGTCCTACCGGGACCTGATAGCGCTGGATGAGAACCGGAAAGGCCTGTTGCGAGTGATCAACGCGTCGGCGGAAATATTTGAGCGGAGAAGCCTGGAAGCATTTTGTAGCGGTGTGCTCGATCAGCTTATAGCATTGCTATACCTCAATAACGATGCGATGCTGGTGCAGGCGTCAGGGTTTGTTGCGGATAGTAAGGATTCTCGTTTGAGAGTGCTTGCGGCGACGGGGGTTTTTAGACGGCTAGGGCAGCAACAAGCACTGACATTAGCCGAAATTGAAGAAGATGACGCCCGTGAGCGGCTCGCAGAAGCCATGGCAGGCAAAAACAGCGTATACGGCCCGAACTACTGGGCCAGTTATTACCGTACGGCGTCGGGTAACGAGCAGGTACTGTACGTCACGGCCCGAGACAATTTCTCGGTGCCAGACACCGAGATGATTGAGCTGTTTGTTAAAAACGTCGCCATTGCTCATGAAAACGCCAAGCTTATGGATAAGCTGCAAATGGGGTAAACCCGATAATGCAGGATAATTATGTGTCTAGAGATGATCGCCTGATGTTGGCAAGTGAAAATACATTGCCTGGTGGCCATACCGCGTCAGTGTCAAAGAAGGCATGGAAAGTATTAATCGTTGACGACGAGGAGGAAATCCACGTTGTTACTCGCCTGGCGTTGCACGATTTCAGCTTCGGTGGTCGTCACCTGGAATTTCTGAGTGCTTATTCGGGGGCTGAGGCGCGAACCATGATTCGCGAAAACCCCGATATTGCGATCATTCTTCTTGATGTTGTAATGGAGACCGACAGCGCGGGGCTTGAGGTGGCGCAGTTTATCCGTCAGGAGCTGGGCAATCATTTCGTGCGTATTGTTTTGCGCACCGGTCAGCCTGGGCTTGCACCCGAGCGGCGTGTGTTGAAAGTTTACGATATCAACGACTACCGTGCGAAAACGGAATTGACTCAAGACCGGCTATTCTCGGTGATATATACCGCGCTGGCCTCCTATCGCGACTTGATCGCGCTGGCCCGCAGCCGCCATCAATTGATTGGCTTGGTGAACGAAATTGAGCAGCTGTCCCATTTGTCAGCGCGGGATCTGCAAGTTCCGCTGAATGACGCGGCAGCGCTGATACGAAAGATCAGTAAATCTGGCGCTGACTTGCCGCGCGAGGTTGCAGAAGATGTGGGGGAGCTGCGGACGAATATTGACGCCATGCAATCGGCGTTGAACAAATTGGTGGCATTGACCTCGGCGGGGCGGTTCAACGAAAGCCGTGAAAATGTCGACTGCAACACCGTTATCAATGACGTATTGGCCAATCTCGATGCTGAGTTCCAGAGCAGTCATGCCAATCTTCACTGCGAAACCTTGCCAACGGTTTTTGCCTGCCGCCGCCAGCTGGTGCAGTTATTTCAGAACCTTATTCTCAACGCTATCCGCTTTACCGAAGGTCATGCGCCAGAGATATATATCAATGCGATCACCCACGAGCGCAACTGGTTGTTTTCAGTGACGGATACCGGGGTGGGTATTTGCCCGGAGCAGCACAGCGGTTTGTTCAACCTGTTCCACCGAGAACGCTCAGAAGGCGTTTCCCAGGAGTCGGGGGTTGGTCTGGCGATTTGCGAAAAAATCGTCCGTTGGCACGGCGGTAAAATCTGGCTGGAGTCAGAGTTGGGTCGCGGTTCGACCTTTTATTTCACTATTCCATTGAGCGAATAGCCCAACGGCTGCGGAGTATTGCATGCGCGCTGAATGGGTTCTGGGTAGTATCCAACAGATTATACTGGGCGTTGACAATGACTGGCGCCTCTCGTACCTCAACCCGCTAGCGGAACGCGTTCTCGGGTCCAGCCACCAACTTCTCGACCTGCCGCTGTTATCGGCTATTCCACTGCGGACTAGCAGTGGCGGTGCACTCAGCCTGTCGACATTGAAAGAACTGGCCGACAACGGCGAAGTCACAGCGATCTCCCTTGCGGTGGCCGACGATAAAGATACCTCTCGCTCACTTGCGGTTCAGCATGTGCACGACGAGTCGGGGGCCCATATGGGCTATTCCGTATTTGTGATGGCACCGGAACTGAGCCCGCCGGTGGCGGTTGAAAGCCATCTGGATCACTTGACGGACCTGATGGGGCGGCGAGAGTTTGAGCGCCGCGTGGATAATTTGGTTGACGACGCGGCGACCAGTTCGCGTACCCACGCGTTATTGTATATCGACATTGACCAGTTCAAGTTGATTAACGACACCAGCGGTCATGGCGCGGGCGACAATTTGATCAAGATGGTTGCCGAACGGCTGAACAACGAGCTGTTTACCGGTGACATGCTATGTCGTCTGGGCGGTGACGAGTTTGGCGTGCTGCTGAGTAATGTCGATACCTTTGAGGCGAGATCGACCGCGACGCGGCTGGTCAAAGCCGTCAAACGGATGAATTTTATCTGGAGTGGTATTTCTCACCGGGTGTCGATCAGCATCGGGGTAGTGCAAATTGATCAGCACACCCTGGAGCGGCAGACGGTGATGAGTCAGGCCGACGTGGCGATGTATTCGGCCAAGGAGAATGGCCGTGGCCGGGTTCATGTCTACGACACCCAGGATAAAAAACTCAGTCGTTTGCACAATGAAATGGACTGGGTACATCGGATCAATCAGGCCCTGTCCAATGACGATTTTGTGCTGGTTCGCGAGCGTATTTGCGTCTTACACGATACGGAAGGCAAGGCGCCCAGTGCGTTCTATGAAATTCTGGTACGTATGCGTTACATGGGTGAGCTGCTGCGCCCGGGCCAGTTTATGCCCGCGGCTGAACGTTTCGGCTTGATGCCGCAAATTGACCGCTGGGTGATCAAGGCGTTTTTCGAATTCCTGCAGTCAAATCCCCATTTAAAAGATGAGAACGTTCTATTTTCATTGAATATCTCCGGTCAGTCGCTCTGTCAGGATTCATTTCTGGAATTTGTCTACCGCCAATTGCGTCGCAGCTACGTGAACCCGAATACCATCTGTTTCGAAATTACTGAAACGGTGGCGGTCACCAATTTCGAGCCGATGACACGTTTCATCTCCAGAGTTCACGAACTTGGCGGACGCTTCGCCCTCGATGACTTTGGCACAGGTATGTCCTCCTTCGGTTACTTGCAGGAACTGCCGGTCGATTTTGTAAAAATCGACGGCTTGTTTGTGCACGATATGGACAAAAACCCGGTTCACGAGGCCATGGTGCGTTCTATCAACGATATCAGCCATGTGCTGGGCAAGAAGACCATCGCCGAATTCGTTGAGCGTGAGGCCGTCGTTGAGCGTCTCAAGGATGTCGGCGTCGATTTTTCCCAGGGCTATCTCTATGGTCGCCCGGAGCCCTTGAGTGAAGTGCTTGTCGATCGGCATTCTGCCGAATAACTCCCGCTATCGTCGCTGATTTTGCCCTGATTTTCCGCTGTGCACGCGGGTTGTCGCTTGCACTATGGTGCCGTGGTTGTGCGCGTGTTATAAAAGGTTAATACCCTGTAGCTATCTGGTGCTGCGGGCTGGCCTGTGGGGAACTGCTTAACGTGTTGAAGTTTGGACAAAAAATAATCAATCGCGGCTTGATGCGTGCGCCGGATCTACGTTTTGCCGGTGCCGCTAGTCTGAGGGTCGGGGAAGGTGAAGTCGCTCCACCCTCTGGACTGGATCGCAGCGATGTCGAGGAAATCTGGGCAAAGGCAGCGGGTATGCACGATAGCGGTATGCACCCAATGGTCAGTATGTGCATGCGCTATAAGGGCGATATTGTGCTCCATCGCAGTATCGGGCAAGCCCGGGGCACAGAGGGTGCCGGGCCGGTGATGGCCGAGTTGGATACCCCGGTTTGCCTGTTTTCCGCGTCCAAGGTGGTCATTGCCGTGCTGGTGCACAAAATGGCCGAAGATGGTCTGATCGACCTGTTGAACCCGGTCAGCTACTACATTCCGGCTTTCGCACAGAATGGCAAGGCGAACCTGTCGGTATATCAACTACTGAGTCACCGAGCCGGTGTGCCCGGAGTACCTGAGGGCACGCCAACGGCGACGGTGTTCGACCATGATGCCACGGTGCAGCTGATTTGCCGTCAGGCCTCGCTGGATAACGACGGCCGAATTGTCGCCTATCACGCCCTGACCGGCGGCGCGATTATGGCCGAGCTGATTCGGGTGTGTACCGGTTTGGGGGTCAATGAATACCTTGATCAGGTGATACGCCAGCCCATGGGGATGCGCTATTTTCGCTACGGTCTGGCGGCGGAGGATCAGCCCCAGGTGGCGCAGAACTTCACCACCGGGCTGCCGAATTACTCGCTGCTGGGACGGCATTTGCGCAAGGTGCTGGGCAGCGATGTTGAGAATGTGGTGCGCGTTTCAAATTCCCCGCAGTTCCTCGATGCTGAAATTCCTTCCGCCAACCTGTATGCGACGGCTGAGGAAGCTGGGCGCTTTTTTCAGATGTTATTGCAGCAGGGGCAGTGGCAGGGTAAGCAAATATTGTCGCCACTCACGGTCTTTCATTTGGCTCAGGAGGCGACGCCGCCCCAGTTGGACAAGAGTCTTATGTTACCCATGCGCTACAGTGCGGGCACAATGCTGGGGGGGCGACGCGTCGGTTTGTATGGCTTGAACACGCCCTATGCCTTTGGCCATCTGGGTTTTTCCAATATTTTGTGCTGGGCGGATCCTCAGCGCGACCTGTCGGTGGCGGTGCTCAATAACGGTAAACCGGTCATTGGCAGCCACTTGAAAAGCCTGTTGGGCTTGTTGTATACCCTTGGTAAGGCGTGCCCGCAGCGCCGCGATATGACCTTCTGGAACGAGAACATGGGACATTTTTCCCAGCGAAAGATGAAAGAAGCCGCGATGCAGGCCATTAAATAGCGGTCGTGTATAAACACCTATGGCTGTTTGCGCAACGACTTGCTACGGTGTTTGCAGAAGTCGAACAACTAGGGCGACGTAAGGATGATCATGTCTTCAACTTTGAAAAAACTCGAAAAGCAGATGTCAGAGGCGCAAAGCTACCAGCAATGGGCCGAGCTGGCGCGGGATCATGACCGCTGTTCGGGGCGAGAACACTGGAAAAAGATCGATAAAACCAGCCTATACGACTACGCTTCGATTCGCTCACGGCTCGAGCGTTTGCGTTATTTTCGCGAGAACAACGACAATATCGGCCTGCTGTTTACCCTTAACGAGGGTATACACGGCAATATGGGGGGCATGGGGCAGCCAGTGCTGTATACCCGCTCGAAGTTCGGCACCAAGCAGCTGATAGAAGATTATATCGACGCCATTGTCGATGCGCTGGACCATCTTGCGCGGCTGGACTGCGACACCCCGGGGTTTGTCGAGCGGCTGGATTTTTTCCGCCGTGCCAACAAGTGCTACGGCAAGTCGGCATTGATGCTCAGTGGCGGAGCGGTGCTGGGTAACTTCCACGTCGGTGTGGTACGCACCTTGATCGCGGAAGGTGTGTTGCCCGATGTCATTTCCGGGGCGAGCGCCGGTTCGCTGATTGCCGCGGTGCTGGGCACTCGCACCGACGAAGAGCTGGGGTATTTCCTTGATCCGGAAAATTTGATCAAGGAGTTGGGCATGGAGGTGGATCTGGTCAACAACGGGCTGTCCGAGACGACGCCGCGGATCAACCACCGCTTGCTCAAGGAAAAGATCGCCCAGCTTGTGCCCGATATGACCTTCCAGGAAGCTTTTGAAAAAACCGGTCGTCATATCAATATTTCAGTGTCACCCTCGGATGTACACCAGACCTCGCGGCTACTCAATGCGGTGGCCTCACCCAATGTTTACATTCGCAAGGCAGTACTGGCTTCCTGTGCCGTGCCTGGGATATTTCCGCCAGTCATGCTCGAAGCCAAAAACGTACACGGCCACCCTCAGCCTTATCTGGCGACCCGTCGGTGGATTGACGGTTCGGTCAGCGATGATCTTCCTGCCAAGCGCCTGGCACGCCTCTACGGTGTTAACCACTTTATCGTCAGCCAGACCAATCCGTTGGTGCTGTGGTTGTTGCAGGACAACAAGGCCGTGCAATTCGGTGTGGCCAAATCCCTGCAGGGAGTGGTTATGCGCGGGATGAAGGACTGGATCGATGCCAGTAACACGCTGATCCAGCGCTATTTCAAGAATTCACCGCGGATTCGCCGCATGGCCAATCTGACCAATGCAATTACACGGCAAAAATACACCGGCGACGTGAATATCATTCCCCGCTACCGGTTTTTTGATCCACGAAAGCTGCTGACAGAGCTCAATGAAAAAGAGCTGCTCAACTTGATCCATGAAGGGGAGCTGGCGACCTGGCCGAAGGTTGAAATGATCCGTCGCAGTACCAAGATCAGCCGTAAACTCGCAGAGATACTGGAGGCGTACGAGGCTGAGGAAATGCAGCGTCTGGGCAAGGCTCACCATCACCTGGGGGCAGAGATGCCGCGCAGCCGCCGCGCCTGACGGCTCTTCCGGTATATCTTGGTTGCATCACTCCAACTCTGCCCGCTGTCGCGGGCAGAGTCGTTTTTGAACCCCCGAAAGGTGGATTGCGCTTATGTCTCGTATGCATAATACTGCGCCGGCAAGATATAAGGAGAGCGTATTATGGCTACTGAATTTACTCCCGTGCTATCGACCCTGGGGGGTCTGCTTATTGGTGCCTCGGCACTATTGTTGATGTGGTCAATGGGCCGCATTGCGGGGATATCCGGTATCGTTTCCGGTGCCGCTATGGAGGCCTCAAGCGAGCGCAATTGGCGCCTGGTTTTCCTGCTTGGCTTGATGTTGGGTGGCGGGCTCGCCGCTCTTCTGTTTGGCTCTCTCGACGGTGTGCAACCGGTTACGTCAACCGGCTTGCTGGTGGTCGCGGGTCTGGTGGTTGGTGTGGGCACGGCGATGGGCTCAGGCTGCACCTCGGGGCATGGTGTGTGCGGTATTTCTCGGTTTTCTCCGCGCTCGATTGTGGCAACGCTGATATTTATGAGTAGTGGGATCGTTACCGTATTTGTGCTGAGACATCTGCTGGGGGAAACACTGTGAAGTATTTCTATGTATTGCTGTCCGGTATTTTATTCGGCCTGGGTATCGCGGTGTCGGGAATGGCCAATCCCGCAAAGGTGCAGAATTTTCTCGATATTTTCGGCACCTGGGACCCGAGCCTGGCGCTGGTAATGGGTGCGGCGTTGTTGGTGGTGACGCCGGGTTACCGGCTGATATTCAGCGCGCAAAAGCCGCGCTTCGCCGAGACATTTTCACTGCCGCAGAAGTCCGATATCGATCGCAAACTGGTTGGCGGCGCGGTGTTGTTTGGTGTGGGTTGGGGGATTAGTGGCCTGTGCCCGGCGCCGGCTCTGGTCGCGATGCTGACCGGCATTGGGCAATTTGTCATTTTTGCCCTGGCGATGCTGACTGGCATGGTGTTGTACAAGCAGTTTGTGCTGCTGCAGGGCTCGGTAAATACGGCTACAGTGAATACAGAGACAAATAACGATAAGCGCTAGCGCGCATAAGGAGCAGATATGGCGGTCACTCGGAAATTTAATCAACCCCTGGCCACAGTGTGGGCTTTGATGTGCGACCCGGACTTTAGGGTAGAGCGGTGTCTGGCCCTGGGGGAGCACAGCGCAGAGTGTGATGTCACCGAGGACGAGGGCGTCGCCACCGTGGTGATGAACCGCGTTGTGTCGCGGGATCCGCCATCGGTGCTGAAGAAAATATTTAACCCCAAGCAATCGCTGATGTTCACCGAAAACTGGAAGGAAACTGCCGACGGCTGGGTGGGGAGAATGCAGATCGATATCAAAGGCCAGCCGGTGACCATTACCGCGGAGATGTCGCTGACCGGGGACGACTCAGCTTGTGTCTACACGGTAGACCACCGCTGCAAAGCCAAAATTCCACTGGTCGGCGGCAAGGTGGAAAAGTTCGTGCTCTCCCAAACCGATGATGGGGCCGCGGACGAGTTGAATTATCTCGAAAAGAAACTCGACGCCTGAATCGAAGCTAGGCCGCCAGTGGCAGGTGCTGATTGAAGGCCGCTTGCAAGTCTTCGGGCTGTTTTAGTCGTTTGACCCGTTCAAACAGCTGCTGTGCCTCGGGGTAGTAAGTGCGAAGATAGCCTAACCACTGCTTGCTGGGGCCGCCGACATGGCGCGGCGCGCAGCTGATGAGACTGTCTTCAAACAAGCTGAGTAGCAGAGGGAAAATTTCTGCCCAGGGCTTGGCGGTATAAGCCTGCTGGCGTTGCAGGTGTTTGATATGCAATGCCAGGTCGGGCCGTGTCAGCAGGCCGCGGCCGATCATTACATCCTCGCAGTGACTGTCCTCCCGACACCGCCAATAATCCTCCGGGCTCCAGACCTCGCCATTGGCGATAATCGGAATGGCAAACTGTGCTCTTGCTGGCGCGATTTGATCCCAGAATGCCGGCGGGGTGTAGCCGTCGTCGCGGGTGCGGGCATGCACGGTGAGCTCACTGGCGCGGGCGGCGTCTACCGCACTGACCACATTGAGGAAGTTCAATCTGTCGCGGTAGCCCAGACGAATTTTTGCCGTCACGGGAATCTCGCCGGGGCAGGCGGCGCGTATGGCGCTGACAATATCGTAAATCAAGTCAGCTTCGTCCAGTAACACCGAGCCGCCGCGGTGGCGATTGACGCACTTTGCCGGGCAGCCAAAGTTGATGTCGATGCCGGGAGCGCCCAGTTCACAGGCGCGGGCGGCATTGTCGGCCATCACTTGGGGTTCGCTACCGAGCAACTGCACATACACTGGCACGCCGGTATCGGTCATGCCGCCGTTGTGCAGCTCCGGGCAAAGGCGATAAAACGATTTCTCCGGCAGTAGCTGGCTGGTGACGCGAACGAATTCGGTCACGCAGCGGTCTATCCCCCCAAGAGAGGTAAGCAGCTTGCGCATGCGGGCATTGACAACCCCTTCCATCGGGGCGAGGTGAATCTTCATAGTGGGCAATTCGGTGAAATAAGCGCTTTGGCGACGGGCTGATTTGCGCGGCATTGGTTGCCGAGCATTCGGTTGCAGGGCAATAGTGATAGAATTCGGCGCCAATATGGCGGGATTGTACCGTGTCATTGGTTCAATAGGCAGTATTCATCGTGGGTTTCGGTAACAGGTCAGTGTAGATGTCAAATAATAGCGCCCCTGTCGTTAAGCGGGCAGTGGTTAAATGGGGGGTTATAGCGGCTGTACTGGTCGGCTTGATCGTTGCGGCGTTTGTTTGCCTCGGGCCGTCGACGGAGGTGAAAAAAGAAGAAGCTGAAATCTTCGCCACCGATGATGCGCAGTGGTTTGGCGCCGACCCGGTTCGGGGCAGGGCTATTACCTTTTACGGCATTCGCGAGCAGGACGGTCGGCACGAGGCAGTACTTGAGGTCGACGGTCGGCGGGTGGTGGCCGTCGAGGGCGACACCCTGATTCCTCCCTGTGTGTCGCTGTATAAAATGTATTCGGCGGCAGTATTGCTGGATATCTGCGGGGCCTTTGGCCTGCTGTCGCCCTATGGTGAAGGCGGCGTCCTGGACAGCGCTGTAGTCAAGGAGCTCAGCCTGGGTCGGGGTGAGGGTGTACCGGTAGTGGGGGTTCAGGATCTACGCGGTGATCCGGCGGTGACCCGGCTGGTGCGGGAATATCATCAGCGCTTGTTCGACGCGCCGCTGTCATTGCGCGGCCAGGTTGAGATAAAAATGAACAAACAGAGCAGTGGCGAGCGGCGTTATTTTATCTTTCCCGGAGACGATCCGCGGGTTTTCGATACCTTGCCCCTGCACCACGGCGACCGAATTCACGCGGTGAACGGGGTGGCGCTGTCCGAAGCCGAAGCGCTCAGCGATCTTTACACCCGGCTTGGCGAAACCCGTCAGCTCGCTGTTACGCTGGAAAAAGACGGCCGCTATCGGGTTGTGCTGATGTCCCTATAAGGCAGCTTCCGGCGGCGTTGCTCCCCCACTTGGGTGAGAGACAGGGGCCTGGTCAGAGGGCACAGTGACATTTCGGGCGACACCAGCGGTGGCGAAAGGACCAGAATACGGAGGTACAGCGACAAATGAGTGACTACAAGCGTTGGGAGTGTGTAATTTGCGGCTTTATTTATGATGAGGCCGAGGGCTTGCCCGATGAGGGTATTGCGGCGGGGACACGCTGGGAGGATGTGCCCGAAGACTGGGAATGCCCGGACTGCGGTATCAGTAAGTTTGATTTCGATATGATTGAGGCCTGAATCCCTTCTTCCCGCCTTCGTCCCCTCAGCCGCGCGGCTGAGGCCGCAAGCGCTATTGGTCGCCAACGCCGGGCTTGCGCCAACTTTGCGTATTGACACCGCACCAAATTCACTGTGCCTCTGTTACACTAGGCCTCTTTCGATCAGAGTCTATGGGTATAGCTGAGGACCTTATGAACAAAATCAAAGGCTTATTACTGCTGACGGCTATTCTGGTTACGGCTGCCTGCGCGCCGGAAGTGGGCAGCGAAGCGTGGTGTAAAGCAATGAGTGAAAAGCCCAAAGGCGACTGGACGGCGAACGAACTGTCTGACTACACCAAAAGCTGCGTGTTTAAATAACATCTGAACGCCATGCACTGCTTGCCGTGGGCAGGCCGTGCAGCGAGCTTTAAGCGCCACGCTGTCCGCGACTTTCGCAGGGCAATAAATCAGGCTTGGCCAGAATGTTTAACCAAAGCGTTACAGCAAGACGTTAAATTGTCACACGGAAGTTTTTTGGTAAGAAAAATGTCATATATTTTCTCTACTATGCGGCGCTCAAAGGGGCTGATAGGGGTTTTACAACCAGGTGGATAGATCAGCACTTCTCAAACACGCCCTGAGTCCGCGCTCTGTTAAAGTGGTCTCTGCACTTCTGCTGCTTCTCGCGCTTTATCTGCTTTCCGGTTTGTTCTGGAACGTCGCTGCGCTGTGGCGTGGACCGCAGCTGGCGTCGGTTTCAAATCCGGCGGGCGCGGCGACGCCTACCGCAAGCGGGCCGTCCTACAATGTGCAGTCACTGCTGGCGGTGCCACTGTTCGGCGTGCCACCCAAGGTGGTGGGGCCGGATGTGGCCATCCAGCAGGATGTGCGCCGCAGCACACTTAAAATCAAGGTGCTTGGGCTGATCGCTGGCACCGGCGACAGCGGGGTGGCCGTGCTCCGTCATGGCAGTACCACCAAGGCCTATGGCATTGGCGAAAAGATCGAGGTCCCCGGCGCGGTGAAGCTGTTGGCGGTGCTGGACGATCACATCATTATTGAAAACAATCGCAAGCAGGAAAAAATTGAGCTGGATGAGCGCCGTGTCAGCGCAGGGCTGACCGCCACCGGCACTGCCTCGAATGTTGAACGGGGTGACGACGACGTAATTCGCCTGGATCGGCCGGAAATTACCGAGCTGATCGGTGACCCTCGGGAAGCCGTACAGAACAGCCCACTCCGATTGGCGCGATTTTTCGCGGTTAGCCCGGTGACTGAGGGCAGTACGGTGATTGGCTACGCCATCAGACCCGGGCGCGATCCCCGCCTGTTTGAGGTCATGGAATTGACCGCCGGCGATGTCATTCTGTCGGTAAACGGTCAATCATTGGCGGAAATGGCGCCAACTGAACTGATGAAAATGCTGGAAGACACCAATTCCTTCGAGTTGCTGGTGCAACGCAATGGCACGATTCTGAGTAAAAGACTGGATATATGAAGACAATACTCCCAAGGTTCGTTCTGCTCCTGACACTGTGTATGGGGGCATCGACAATCGCCCTGGCCGAGCGTTTTGCGCTGGATATGCAAAATGTAGACATTGGCGAATTTATCGACACTGTCGCCAAGCTGACCGGCAAGACCATCGTGGTTGACAGTCGGGTGAAGGGCAAGGTGAGTGTGCAGAGCCACCGCAAGCTCGACGCCGACGAGCTGTATCAGATATTTCTGCTGCAACTGGGGGTTGAGGGTTACTCCGCGGTCGAGGTCGGTGATGGGCTGTTAAAGGTTATTCCCAATCAGGCGGCCAAAATTGAAGGTATTGAAGTGCAGGGCAGTCGCTCCTCGCTGGGGCGCAGCGAATCGATTATCACGCGGATCGCCCAGGTCGAAAATGCCGATGCCGACGAACTGGTGAAATCCCTGCGGCCACTGGTCGATAACAAGGTCGGCGTGATAACCAGCTATGCCGATGCCAACATCGTACTGATTACCGACCGGGAGTCCAACGTTCGCCGTTTAATGGCGATTATCGACTCGGTCAATTCAGTAGACTCTCAGCTAATGGAAACCGTGGTGCTGCGCAACTCCTCCGCCGAGGAGGTTGAGCGGGTGCTGAACAAAGTCCTGTCTCAGCAGACCCGTAAGCGCGGTGCGTCGAAGCCGGTTGTCGCCGCAGACCCCCGTACCAATACACTGATATTGTTCGGCGACGACGAAGCGCGCAGCTATCTGCGTCAACTGGTCGCCGACCTCGACAGCGAGGTCAGCAGTCAGTCGAATATTCGCGTGCAGTATCTGAAATACGCCAAGGCCAAGGATCTGGCACCGGTACTGAAAAGCATCAGCGAAACCATTCTGAAGGAAGACCAGAATGCCGGAAAAGCCGCAGGTGCCGGGTCTTCCCTTATCAATATTGAAGCCCACGAACAGACCAATTCCATTGTGATGTCGGGCAGTCCCCACATTATCAACGATCTGGAAAAGGTGATTCGGGATCTCGACATCCGCCGCGCCCAGGTGCTGGTTGAGGCCATTATTATTGAAGTAACCGACAACAAGGCCAAGGAACTGGGCGTGCAGTGGCTGTTCCGTGGCGCCGATGACGGTAGTACACCAGCCGGGGCAATCAACTTTGGCGGCGGCGCCTCCGGCACCTCCGGCACCCCCGGTATAATCAGCCTGCTGGCCGGTGGTGACACGGCTATCGCCGCAGCGTCAGGGTTGCGGGGCGCCGCCATTGGCGTGGGTAAAATCACCGATGGCTTCAGTTTTGCCACACTGCTGTCGGCCATTGCCAACGACAGCGAATCCAATATCTTGTCGACACCGAGTTTGCTGACCCTGGACAACGAAGAAGCGTCGATTCTGGTCGGTCAGGAAATTCCGGTCATTACCGGCTCGACCGCAAGCTCCACTAACAACAATCCGTTTCAGACCATTGAACGGCAGGAAGTGGGTATCAAGCTGATCGTAACGCCGCAGATTAACGACGGTGACGCGGTGCAGTTGGGCATTGAGCAAGAGGTGTCTTCCCTGAGCCCCGCGACCAGTGCGGCGGATATTATTACCAACAAGCGCACCATCAAAACCGCAGTATTGGTGAACGACGGCGCGACCATTGTGCTCGGCGGATTGATTGACGACCAGGTTAATGAACAGAGTGCCAAGGTGCCATTGTTGGGTGATATTCCCATCCTTGGACGGCTGTTCCGCGCGGATAATTCCAGTACCACCAAGCGCAATCTGATGGTGTTTATTCGCCCGACCATTGTTCGCGACCAGGCGACGCTGTCTGAACTGAGTGGCCGCAAATACAACTACATTCGCGCCGAGCAGCTGGCCAAGGCCGAGGCGGGAATCAACCTCTTCCCCTTCACTGAACTGGCGGTATTGCCAGAGTGGACGGGAATGGATCCGTCGCCACCGAATCTATTGCCGAAAAAACGGGTACCACCACCGATGGCCCCGGCGGAAAAAGCGCGCGAAAAAGAGGTAGAAAAGCTGGAGCGGGAAGCGGAGCAGGCCTCGCCCCCGCCAGCCGGGCCGCAATCAATGAATAACCTCGATCAAGGAGCCGACACGGCCGCGACGGGTCCCGGTGACAATGCTGATAGCGCAGGTGAGGAAACGCTCAAGCCCAACCTGAGCTGGTACCAACAGGATTGCAGCGGCTTTAACGCCGCCTCAGACAGCTGCAGGGTCTTTGGCTGAGATGTCCCGTCCATTGACTTATGCCTTCGCCCGGAACAATCGCTTGCTGGTTGAAGAAGGGGAGCAGCACCAGCTCACATTGCTGTGTTGTGCCGCAACACCACCGGCAGCGGTGGCAGAGGTTCAGCGGGTACTGGCGCGGCCCTTTGATATACAGCTCTGTGATGAAGCGGAGTTGCAGGAGCGTATCAACCAAACCTTCCAGCGCCAGCAGGGCGACGCGATGTCGGCGATGGGAGATATTACCGATGAGGTCGATCTCGACCGTCTCGCGGAGGAAATCCCCGAGTCCCAGGACCTGCTCGACGCCCAGGACGACGCCCCGGTTATTCGCTTGATCAACGCCCTGTTCGGTGAAGCACTGAAGCGGGATGCCTCGGATATTCATATCGAAACCTATGAAAAAACCATGTCAGTACGGCTGCGGGTTGATGGCATTCTTCAGGAAGTGCTGACCCCCAATCGCCGTTTGGCACCGCTGCTGGTGTCGCGGATAAAGGTGATGTCGCGGTTGGATATAGCCGAAAAACGAGTACCCCAGGATGGCCGGGTGTCCCTGCGCATCGCCGGCCGCTCGGTGGATGTTCGAGTATCGACCATTCCGTCGAACTACGGTGAACGGGTGGTTATGCGTCTGCTCGACAAGCAGGCGGCGCGTATTGATCTCAAGCATCTTGGTATGCCCGCGGCCACGCTGACCCGTCTTACCGATTTACTGCACCAGCCCAACGGTATCATTCTGGTCACTGGCCCCACGGGTTCCGGTAAAACCACCACCCTTTACGCCGGGCTGATGGCCCTGAACGACCGCAAACGCAATATCCTCACCGTAGAAGATCCGGTGGAATACGATATTGAAGGAATCGGCCAGACCCAGGTGCACACCAAGGTGGGCATGACCTTCGCACGGGGGCTGCGCGCCATTCTGCGTCAGGATCCGGATGTGGTGATGCTCGGTGAAATCCGCGATCAGGAAACGGCGGAAATTGCCGTCCAGGCCTCTTTAACAGGCCATATGGTGTTGTCTACCCTGCATACCAATACCGCGGTGGGGGCGATTACCCGTCTGGTGGATATCGGCGTCGAACCCTATCTGATTGCCTCCAGTTTGAAAGGGGTACTCGCCCAGCGACTGGTGCGCAAGCTCTGTCACGACTGCCGCGAACCCATCAAGCTGGACAAGGCCGAGGCACGACTGCTTGGCGATCCGTCTATCGAAGGTCATGGCGCGTTTAACGCCGCGGGTTGCGAGGCCTGTCAGCACACCGGCTATCGCGGCCGGCAAGGGGTTTACGAGTTACTGGTTATCGATCGGGAGCTGGGGGAAAAAATCCACAACCGCGCCGGTGAGCAGGAAATTCTGCGCTACTGTGGCGACCGTATGGATACCCTGATGTCCGAGGGGCGGCGTTTGGTGCTTGAGGGCCAGACCAGCGTTGATGAACTGCTGCGCAGCGTGCGTGAGGGTGTCGATGCCGGCGTTTGAGTACAAGGCTCTGGATGGCGCGGGGGCGAACAAACGCGGCATCATCGAGGCGGATTCGGCGCGGATTGCCCGGCAGATGCTGCGCGACCAGCAATTGTTTCCGGTGGAGGTCAAGCAGAGCCGCGACAAGGGGAAAGGCGCGGGGCTGAGCTTGACTACCCAAAGCGTGGGTATCGCCGACCTCGCCCTGTTTGTGCGTCACCTTGCTACCTTGATTCAGGCGGGTATTCCGGTTGAGGAGTCTCTGGCGGCCACCGCCAAGCATACCCGCAAAGCCTATTTGAAGCGGGTGATTCTCGAGCTGCGCTCACGGGTGCTCGAGGGGCACTCGTTGGCCGATGGTCTGAATGACCACCCGCATATTTTTAACTCGGTATTTCGGGCGTTGGTGAGTTCCGGTGAGAAGTCCGGCGACCTGGCCCAGGTGCTGAACCAGCTTGCCGAGTACACCGAAGACAGCCAAAAGCTGCGTGGCGTGATTGTTCAGGCGGCCCTCTATCCCATCGTGCTCTGTGTGGTGGCCATTGGCGTTATTGTGGCCTTGATGACCTACGTTGTACCCAAGGTGACTGCCCAGTTTGATCACTACGATCAGGCCCTGCCCTTGCTCACCCGTATATTAATTACCGTCAGTGACGGGATCGGCAGCTACTGGTACTGGGTGGTGGCGCTGATCGTCGGTTTCATCGCCGGGGCGAAGTGGTGGATGACCGATCCCCAGCGTCGCTTGCAGGCCCACCGGGCAGTGTTGAAAATTCCCCTTTGGGGGCTGCTGATGTTGGAGCTGGATGCCGCCAGAATGCTGCGCACACTGGCTATTTTGTTGTCCTCGGGGGTGCCGTTTCTGGAAACCCTTAAGGTATCCTGCGGTACCTTGAGCAACGAGCATCTGAAACAGAGTATGGACCGCGTGCGTGAGCAAGTGCGCGAGGGCAAGAGCTTCAGTCGCTGCCTGCAAGATGAAGCCGAATTGCCGCCGATGGCGGTGTATATGATTTCCAGTGGTGAGTCCAGCGGTGAGCTGGAGGACATGGTGCAGCGCGCCGCGACCAACCTGGAACGGGAGCTTCAGGCGCGGGTGCAAATGTTTGTCAGTCTGTTTGAGCCACTGTTGATTGTGGCTCTCGGGCTGGTGGTGCTGTCTATCATTCTGGCAATCATGCTGCCCATATTACAATTGAATAATCTTACCCAGTTCTAGGAGGTCTACGTGGTATCGCGCAAGCTGAACAGTGGCAATCAGCAGGGTTTTACCCTGTTGGAAATTATGGTGGTGATCGTCATCCTCGGGCTGTTGGTGGCAGTGGTTGCTCCCAATGTCTTGCAGAACCAGGACCGTGCGATGGTGGAAAAAGCCCGGGCGGATATTTCGGTGCTTGAGCAGGCTCTGGATATGTACAAGCTGGACAACCATGTTTACCCGACCACCGACCAGGGATTACCGGCGCTGGTGCGACGCCCCGAAACCAGCCCCCAGCCGAAAAACTACCGCAGCAACGGTTATATAAAACGCTTGCCGGATGACCCCTGGGGCAATCCCTATCTTTACATTCAGCCCGGCGAGCACGGCCCCTATGACCTGTACTCTACCGGTGCCGATGGCGAAGAAGGTGGAGAGGGACTGGCCAGTGATATCGTCAACTGGCAGGAGTAAACACGCCGGCTTTTCGCTGCTTGAGCTGATGGTGGTGATCTTCATCATCGGCCTGCTGAGTGGCGTTGCTGTGCTCACTCTGCCGGATAAAGGCGGCGATGCCCTGTTGAATGAAACTCGCGCGAAGCTGGTGGTTGCTCTGCGCAATGCCCGTTCCGAGGCGGTATTCAGCGGGCGCAGTATCGGCCTGCTGTGGACCGGCAGCAGCGGCAGCTTTCACCTGTTGACGGCGGAGGGCTGGTCGCCGATTACCGTGGGTGTGCTGGCCCGCTCCATCGAAACCGATAGCAATGTGCGTTCTGATATTTCCCTGTCCGGTGAGCCGCTGAAAACGGTGGACGACACCGACGGCAAACGCTTGATGACCCCGCAAATTCTGTTTCTTGGCGATGGTCAGGTGACACCCTTTGTGTGGCGGCTGTACACCAATGATGGCGAGTCTGTTGAATTTTCCGATAGCCTGCGGGTGTCGCAATGAGGGGTGGAGGACAGCGGGGCTTCACCTTACTGGAGATCATGGTGGCACTGATGATATTTGCCACCGCCGCGGTTGCCTTGAGTAAAAGCCTGAGCGAAGCCACAGTCAGCACCGGAGAACTGGAAAAACGCCAGTTTGCCGACTTGCTGGCGAATAACCTGCTGATCGATATCTTGCGCGAGGGCTACGGCAATCACAATGCCGGTGCGGAAACCCTGGCGGGCTTCGACTTTACCTGGACCCGGGTCGTCTCGGATACACCTCATCCATCAATGCAGCGGGTGGATATCAGTATCCAGCTCGCCGGTGACGGCGACACCCTCGCCAGCCGCAGCGCGTTTCTGCAAAAGTAGAGGGGATATGTCTGCATCTGCGCGCGATCAACACGGATTCACCCTTGTCGAACTGCTGATTGCCATTGGCATTATGGCCCTGCTCGGGGCGTTGGCCAGCATCATGCTCAATGGCGCCCTCAGCAACCAGCAAATCGTTGGCGAACGGCAATATAAACTTGAGCGGGTTGCACTGGCCCTGCATATCATGCGCCGGGACCTGGAGCAGTTGACCCCGAGGGTGGGCCGCGATGAGTATGGCGACCCTATGGCGGCGCGTATTGTTGCCGAGCAGGTTGGCGAAAACAGCGAAATGCAATTTGTTCACGGTGGCCGTCGCATTCTTCCCGGGCAAAATCTGGGTAGCCGGTTGGAGCGGGTGCGCTATCTTCGCGAGGATGGCGAACTGATTCGCTATAGCGCGGCGGTGGCCGATCCCACCGGTAACACCGACTGGCAGAAGCAAATCCTGCTGGAGGATGTCGATCGCTTTGTGGTGGAGTTTTACGACGGCGCCCGCTGGACCAATTTCTGGCCGCCCAGTACCCAGTTGAACGCGGTACAGCCAGCGGGATTGCGGGTGGTCATGGATGTCGGGCCGTGGCCCGATATTAAGATGAATGTTCTGTTGCCGGAGTTGGCCCAGTGAGGGTGGGGCAGGCGAGGCCCCCTGGCCGTCAGCGCGGTGCGGCATTGCTGACCGTGCTGCTGATGGTATCGATCATGCTGGTGCTGTCGGTGAATCTGGTGGAAGGGGTGCGCTTTAATAGCCAGCGCCTGTTCAACCAACGGATGATGGACCAGGCCTTTTGGTACGCACTCGGCGGTGAGCGTATTGCTGCAATGGCCCTCGAGGACGTTGCCGGTGAGTCGGTGATTGCCCTGCATCAGAACTGGGCCCGTAAAGATATTGTGTTTCCGGTGGATGGCGGCTCGATTGCCGGGCTGATCGAGGATCAGCAAGCCTGTTTCAATGTGAACAATTTGTATTTGGCGGACAATCCCGATGGGGAGCTGCCGGAAAAGACCGGCTCGGAGCTGTTGCTGGAGCATCTGTTCGAAAATCTTGAGCTGGATGTACAGCGGGTGGCGTTTATTGTCGGCAGATTGCGCGACTGGATCGACGAGGACTTTACTCCGGAGGGGGTGTACGGCGCAGAGGACCTGAGTTACAACAGTGCTGACTATCCCTACGTGCCGCCCAACCGGCCCATTGAGTCCCTCAGCGAAATGTCGCTGTTTGCCGAATTTGAGGCGGAGGAGCGGGAGCGTTTGCTGCCCTTGCTGTGTGCCTTGCCCGAGGTGAATACCGCGATCAATATCAACACCCTGACGGTGGAGGATGCGCCGCTGCTCGCGGCCGCAATCGGCAATGTGCTGGATGTGGAAACGGTGCGGGCGATTATTGAAACCCGTCCGGAGCGAGGCTGGGGGGAGGTGGCGGACTTTGTTACCGCACTGTCTCTGCCCGGGGAACAAGCGATTCCGGCTAAGCTGTTACCCTTGCTTGGGGTGAATTCACGCTATTTTCTCGGCCTGGCCGATGTGTTTTACGAGCAGCGCCAGCTGCGCATCTATAGCCGATTTGTGCTGCAAAATGGCAAAATTGTCGCTTACGGGCGGGAATATGGAGAAATTTTTTGAGCGATCGATTATTTGTCGAGCTGAGTGCCGAGCCCGGTGGAAGTGTGTCCTGGCTGCTGTGGAATACCGTCCGCCAGTGCGCAGTGGAACAGGGTGAACTGGAAAGTGCCGACCATTTGTCTGAATTAGCTGAGCAGTGGGGGGCGCTGTCGTGCTATGCGCTGGTGCCTGGAGAATTGGTCAGTTGGCATCAGGTGAGTCTGCCCAAGGGCGGGCGCGTCGGTCAGGCGGCATTGCCCTACCAAATGGAAGAGCGCCTGTGCAGCGACCTGGACAGTGTACATATCGCCCACGGCGTGCTCAGTGCCGGCGCTGATAATGATGTGCTGATTGTTGATCGCAGCCACATGGATCGCTGGTACAACGAATTACGGGGAAGTGGTCTTAAGGTCGCTGGGCTGTTGCCGGACTACGCCGTATTGCCGGAAAACGTTGCGGTACTTGACGGCGAGCGGGCTGCGGCCCACCTGCCCGGCGCAGCGGTGGCCATGGGGCAGGCGGGTTTCTCGGTATGGTGGCAGTTGGCCGCGGTAAATAGCGAAGCCGTGCATTGGTATTGTGCCCAGGACGCGGCACTACCCGAATTCGCCGCCAATGCTCCCCGGTATTTTCAGCATCGCCTGAACATTCTGGCAGAGTCGTTTGCGCCATGGTCGGTGAATCTGCTTAGCGGTGACTATGTTATCAAGGCGGAGCGCAGCGGCGAGAGCCGTCGGCTGAAGTGGCCGTTGATATTGATGTTGGCGGTGTTGTTAATTCACTGGTTGGATCTTGGCATCGGCATTATTCGCGATCGCAACCAGGCTGAGGCCTACGACAATGCCATGGCGGATATTTACCGGGAGACGTTTCCGGGAGCCAGGGTGGTCAATGCGCGTAGCCAGATGCGCAGCCAGTTGAATGCCTTGCAAGGCGGTGGCGATGACAGTCGCTTTATGCCCTGGCTTGACCGTCTCGTCGGAGCCAGTAAAGGGGCAGAGGGGATAAAAATTCTGCAATTGCAATTCGATCAGCGGGAAATGAAACTCTCGGTGGCGGCACCGAGTTATGACGCCATCGACCTGTGGGTTGCGCGGCTGGCCGGTGCGGGTTTCGATGTGAACCGCGGCGCTTTTGGCCAACTCGACAACGGCATTTCCGGCCAGTTAGAGCTTCGGGAGAAAGCACAGTGATGAAATCCTTAAGCGCGATGTTTAATGGCCGCTCCGAGCGTGAACAGCAAATCCTTGCCGCCGGGATCTTGGTCGGAATTCCACTGCTGGTTTATCTGTTGATCTGGCAGCCCCTGCTGGATGGGCGCCGCGCGGCGGCGGAACGGCTTGAGCAGCGTCAGCAGTCCTACATCTGGATGCAGAATGCGGCGGCGCAGATACGCGCGGCTCAGGGCAGCGGGCAGCGGCTGGCGTTTACCGGTTCCCCCCAGCAGCAAATTACCAGCGCCGCACGTCAGTACTCGATCAATATCAGTCGTATCGAACCGCAAAGTGGCGGCCGCTACAGTGTCTGGGTGGCGCGTTGCGACTACAACAACGCGGTACAGTTTATTGATGCATTACTCGCCTCCGGTATTGCCCTGCAGTCGCTGTCGATGAATCTGCTGGACGTGCCTGGTAATGTCTCGTTGCGTTTATCGCTGGGAGGCGAAGTGTGAAGAAGTTTGTCGCGATTGCGGCATTGTTGCTGTTTTTTATCGTTTGTCTGCTGGTTAAAGCGCCCGCGTGGTTACTGACTACGGCAGTTGATGGTCGCGTTGCCGGCCTGGAGCTGGGTACGGTATCCGGTAGCCTCTGGCGGGGTCGGCTGGAGCAGGCGGCCTACAATGGCGTTGCGGTGTCCGGTATAGACTGGCAGCTACGCCCCCTGGGCCTGCTCGCTGGGCGAGCGTTGTCCCTGAGTGTTGAACAGCCCCTGCAAGCCAAAGCCGATATCGGATTTGTGGGCACCTCGAAGTTGCGTATCTTCGATCTGCAGGCCAGTGGCAGCTTCGCGCCTTTGCTCGATGCTGTCGGCCTGCCGACGATGGGCTTTGACGGCCGTTTTAGTGGCGCTATCAGTCGCGCAGTGCTTGAGCGGGATGGTTGTGAAACCGTTACCGGGGATGCGGTACTTGAGAGTATCAGTGGCGATATTGATGGTATCGACAGTATCGCTCCGGTGGGTATCGATCTGGGTTGTAATAAACAACAGCTGGTGGTTACCGTCGATGGTGATAATCCGGCCCAGGTACGCGGTGTGGTGCAACTGGCGGTAACCGGGCGCGCCAGCGGCAATATTCAAATCAGTCCGCCGCCAGGGAGCCCGCTGTTTCGCAGTTTGAGTCAATTTGTCGGCCGGCCCCAAAACGGCAAGGACTTTCAGTTGCGACTCTGATCCGGGGTCTGCTATCCATGATCGGATCAGCGGAGATTCAATTCCTGTTAAACGGCCCGAGTCCACATTGCTCCAATAGTGCACTGGCGGCCGCGACATGCTTTCGCTGGAGGTTGAGGTGTTGGGCCAGCGCGCTGCGGCGTGTGGCCCGCCACTGCAAATAGGCCCTGGGGGGCACCTGCCCTCGCGTCGTCATCGCGTCGAAAATCTGTTGTTCTATCTTCTCGGTGACGGTTGTCAGCGCATATTGGTGGCGGTTGGCCAGGCTGGCGTCGCGCTGTATCTCTCCGACAAACCGCTGTTGCAGCAAGCCTTGAAACTGCCTCGCGGCGGCGGTTGGGCGCCCCGTCAGGCATAGCGGCCTGCCTTCGAGGCGCTGTTGTAGCAGATCGATGCTCGCGTCAAGGCCAGCCATGCTGTTCGCGGTGAACGCCAGCAGAGCGCCGCCCATCCCCAGCTGGATCGTAGCCAGCAATGCATATATTTCCTCGTCATCGACCTGCCAGTGGGCAGGTGGTGATGGTGTGTCGGCGTGGGCCAGCCACTGCTCTTGAAGTGACCCCCAGCGATTCAGCGCCGTTACCGCCACATCGTCGTGCCGGGTGGGGTAGTCAATTTCCCCCCGTGGGCGTTGCCACAGACTGCGAAACTCGGGCCCCGCGAGCAAGGCCAGGTACAGAGCATGGGGCAAAAAGCGCTGTTTCTGCGCCTGAGCGGCGCGCAGTGCGGTAATCAGGGCTCGGTCGGTTTCCGGGTGGAGTTGCGCGATACAGCTCTCTACATTGGACAGAAAGTGCAAGTTGAACAGCAATCGTGCACTCGCGTCGGCGTGCTTCCCCAGTATGCTGTTGCGCTCGGCCAGAACCTGGGCGAGGCGGCACTCGCGGAGGCGTAAAAACTCCAGCAGATTGATCTGGCTGGTGGGTATCTCGACACCGGCGGTAAGGTCTCGCTGAGGGGGGAGGTGTGGAAACTCTTTGTTATCCTTTGCGGAGGCTGAGCGGTCCAGCACACGGGATAATGCCGCGGTGTAGTTGTCCCACTGTTCGGCGGTGTCAGAGCGGTCGGCGCAGGCGCTCAGGGCGCACAGACACGCCAATAGGGGTACCTTGAGGCACCGGTGGGCCGATGATAAAAAGCGCTTGAGTCTCACGGCATTTTAGCGGAAGTTGTTCACGGTATCTGGCTGCCTCGCAGGGGCGTGGGGCAAATTGGGGTCAAAGTGATGACCTCAACCATACACAGTGCGGTGTGTTCGCGCCAGTTGGGCCGTCTTTCCGGGAGCGCCATGTTAAGTGAATTGAATCTGGCTTACGTTGACCTTGAAACCACCGGGGCACGCGCCGCGGATGATCGGATCACCGAAATCGCGGTGGTGACCGTGCGCGGCGGCAACGAACTCGCCTGGGAGTCGCTGGTGCAGCCCCACTGCGAAGTGCCACGCTTTATACAGCAGCTTACCGGCATTGATGCGGCCTTATTGGCCGGTGCGCCGGATTTTGAGCGCCTTGCAGAGGATCTGCTGCGACGGTTGGAGGGCGCAGTACTGGTCGCCCACAATGCCCGTTTCGACGCCGGGTTCTTACGTGCCGCCTTTACGCGCTGCGGTTTGCACTATCGGCCCAAGCGCCTGTGTACCTTGAAACTCGCCAGAGCGCTGTATCCCGACTGGCCCCGGCACGGTCTCGATGCGCTGTGCATGATGATCGGCTACCACCGTGAACAAAGCCACCGGGCAATGGCCGATGTGCGCGCGATGATGGTCTTTGTCGAATACGCCGTCGCCGATCTCGGAGAAGACCGGGTGTTCAGTGAGATCAGTATACAGATGAGCCGTGGTGGTGGGGGGAGCAAACGCAGGGTTGCGGGGCCAGAGTTGTCACCGAGCAGATCTAAGTCGTGAAGCGGCAGCCGTGTTGCCTTACAATGTCGCCCCTGAATGGCGCGACGCGCCACCGCAAATCACTACAGGACGATACCTAATGACGATTTCTTCCTTCATGCCTCCCGTTCGTACCCTGATGGGTCCCGGCCCCTCCGATGTTCATCCGCGTATATTGGCGGCGTTGGCGAGGCCTACACTGGGTCACTTGGACCCTTTGTTTGTGGGCATGATGGACGAACTCAAGCAGCTGCTGAAATACGCCTTCAATACCGAAAACGAGTTGACCCTGCCAATTTCCGCGCCGGGTTCAGCGGGTATGGAAGCCTGCTTTGTGAATCTGGTTGAGCCGGGCGACAAGGTTGTCGTGTGTGTTAACGGCGTATTTGGCAAGCGCATGTGCGAGAACGTCACTCGTATCGGGGCTACCGCGGTCACCGTCGATTGTGCCTGGGGCCAGCCGGTTGACCTCGCTCAGGTTGAAACGGTGCTCGAACAACACCGCGATGCGAAGATTCTGGCCTTTGTCCACGCCGAGACCTCCACCGGCGCCCTCAGCGATGCGCAGGCGCTGTGTGCACTGGCGAAGAAATATGAGTGTTTGACGATTGTTGATGCGGTGACCTCCCTCGGCGGTGTCGAGCTGCGTGTCGATGACTGGGGCATTGATGCTATTTATTCGGGAAGCCAAAAATGCCTGTCCTGTACGCCGGGTCTGTCCCCGGTCAGCTTCAGCGATGCAGCGGTTGCAGCAATCAAGGCGCGCAAGCACCCGGTGCAGAGCTGGTTCCTGGATATGAATCTGATCCTGGGCTACTGGGGTGAAGGCGGCAAGCGTGCCTACCACCACACCGCACCGGTGAATGCCTTGTACGGCCTGCACGAATCTCTGGTGATGCTGCAGGAAGAAGGACTCGAAAACGCCTGGCAACGTCATGCGGCGATGCATGCCTCGCTGGCAGCGGGGCTGGAGGCACTGGGTGTACACTTTGTGGTCGACGCCGGCAGTCGCCTGCCGCAGTTGAACAGTGTCTACATTCCCGACGGGGTTGATGACGCCAAAGTGCGCCAATACCTGCTTGCCGAGCACAATCTTGAAATTGGTGCCGGCCTCGGCGACTTTGCCGGAAAAGTCTGGCGGATCGGCCTGATGGGCTATAGCGCTCGAAGCGAAAATATCACTCTGTTACTGACTGCCCTGGCCGAGGCGATGACTCAGCAGGGTTATGTTTGTAGCGCAGAGGATGCACTTGCCGCGGCGATTAAGTGAGAACGCTGATGGGCGGCGGCGCAAATTCTGCTAAGCTCGATTAATCTTTTTGTCTGGATAGAAATGTGAGTGAGACTAGCCTGATATTGGAGCGGGTCAGGGATGACCTGTTTACCGCCATAGAAGAAGACACATTGTCCCTGCCAACCTTGCCGGAGGTCGCGCTGGAAATACGCGCGGCTGCGTCAGACCCCGATGTGGATATTTCTGTGTTGGCGGCCATTATTGAAAATGATACGTCGATTGCGGCGCGTTTGATTCGAGTTGCCAACAGCGCAACGGTGAGGGGGCGAGAGCCCACCGTCGATGTGAAGTCGGCCATTGGTCGAATAGGGATGAGTTATACCGCGTCGCTGGTGACCAGCCTGGCGATGCAGCAGATATTTTTATCGACAACAGAATCCCTGAACAAGCGGATGCGGTCCATCTGGGTACACTGCGCCGATGTGGCTGCAATTTGCCACACCCTCGCGGCACAGCATAAGCATCTCAAGCCAGATCAGGCCACACTGGCGGGAATTTCACACCAGATCGGCACGCTGCCGATACTGTCCTATGCGGCGAATCGCGGCTTTTTGCGTGATAATCCCGCGCTGCTGGATAAAATATTGATTTGCCTCAGTCCGATGGTGGGAACCAAGGTGCTGGCATCCTGGGGGTTTCCGCCGGAGCTTGTGGCGGTGCCCGAGGCTCACTTGCAATTCGGGCGTGAGGTTGCAGAGGCGGATTATGCGGACCTGGTCACCGTGGCCAACCTGCAGGCCTACCACGGAACCGAGCACCCGCTCGGGGCGGTGGATTGGCAGACGGTGAGCGCGTTTAAACGACTGGGTATGGCCACTACACCCGGTGATGACGACGAGGCCTATTTGCAGCAGATCGAACAGATGCAGAGCGTGTTGCGCGGCTGATCCCGCGATTATTTGGGTTGCGCGTCGAACTGCTGGCCGTTTACTGTGCGGCTGGCATCGCTCATCAAGTACAGATATAGCGGCATAATCGCCTCTGGGTCCGGATTGTTGGCCGGGTTCTCGCCCGGGTAGGCGGTGCGTCGCATGGTGGTATTTGTCGCGCCAGGGTTGATGCTGTTTACCCGTGTACCGTTCAGTTCAAATTCTTCATCAGCCAAAATCTGCATCATCGCTTCGGTGCCGAATTTAGAGACCGAATAAGCTCCCCAGAACGCTCGGCCCTGACGGCCAACGCTAGACGAGGTGAACAGCAGCGAGCCGTGCTCGGCGGTGGCCAGCATCGGCAATAGTGCCTGGGTCAGCATAAATTGCGCGGTCAGGTTGACGTGGAGCACCTCTTCCCAGCTGTCCTGGGTGGTTTGTGCCAGGCTGCGGCGCTGGCCCAGTACGCTGGCATTGTGCAGCAGGCCGTCGAGGCGACCAAACTCCCGCTCGATAGTTGCCGCCAGCTCCTCGTAGTCGTGCTGACTGGCACCGCGCAGGTGCAGGGGGTAGATCGCCGCCTGGGGATGACCCGCCGCCTCGATTTCATCGTAGACCGCCTCCAGTTTTTCGATCGTTCGGCCAAGGAGTACGACAGTTGCGCCGTGGCTGGCAAAGCTGAGCGCCGCGGCACGACCGATGCCATCGCCGGCCCCGGTCACGAGGATGATCTTGTCTTGCAGGCAGTTGGCGGTGGCGTCAAATTCAGCGGGCAGAGTCAGGGGCACGGTGCTTCCTCAAGTTTTTTTCGATGCTGAGCCAGAACGGTTTCCAGCTCGTCAGCATGGTGAATAATATAGTCGGGCAGCCAGTCTTCAACTGACTCACCCTCGGAAATATAACCAAAGGCACAGGCAATGGTGGCCATGCCCGCGTTGCGTCCGGCGTCGATGTCACGGCGGTGGTCGCCGACGTAAACCGCTTCCTTCGGGTTCACGCCAAGTTCCTTGCAGGCAAGGTAAATGGGCTCGGGGTCGGGTTTGCGATGGGTGACGTGATCGGGGCAAATCGCGCTGCCGCAACGCCCGTCGAGGTCCAGTGCGCGCAGCAGTGGTTCGGTGAAACGCGAGGGCTTGTTGGTGACAATGCCCCACTTCAGTCCCTGGGCTTCCAGCTTGCGCAGCTGTGCATCCATACCGGGGAATAACGTGGTTTCTACCGCGATCTGGGTTTCATAGCGGTCGAGAAACGCGGCCAGCAGCGCGGCGAAATCGGGGTGATCCGGGTCGATGCCAAAGCCGAGGTTGACCACTGCGCGAGCACCGTCGGACACGCGACGCCGCACGGCTTCGTAGTGCTGCAAGGGGCGCTGGTGCTCGTTGAGCAGGCCGTTCAGTACTCGAGTGAAGTCGGTGGCAGTGTCGAGCAGAGTGCCGTCGAGGTCAAACAATACGGCCTTCAGCATTCGACGGGCTTCTTCACATGAACCATGTAGTTGACGTCGACATCGCGCTCGTTCAGTCGGTAGGTCTTGAACAGAGGGTTATAGGTCAGTCCGGTAATGTGCTGGAGTTGCAAATTGGATTCGCGAATCCAGTCGGCCAGTTCCGAGGGGCGAATAAACTTGCTGTATTCGTGGGTGCCCTTGGGCAGCAAACCGAGAATGTATTCTGCACCGACAATACTCAGGGCAAAGGCCTTGGGGTTGCGGTTGATGGTAGAAAAGTAAATGTCGCCACCTGGCTTGCACAGTTTGGCACAGGCGCGAATGACCGACGCCGGGTTCGGCACGTGCTCGAGCATTTCCAGACAGGTGACAATGTCGTAATACCCGGCCTTATCCTCGGCCAGTTCTTCTGCTGTCGTCTGAAAATAATCGACCTTGGCGCCGGACTCCAGTTGGTGCAGGCGGGCGACGTTCAGGGGGGCTTCACCCATGTCGATGCCGGTGACCCGGGCACCGCGCATGGCCATGGCCTCTGACAGAATGCCGCCGCCGCAGCCCACGTCTACGACCCTGCATTCTGCGACCGGCGAGCGCTCGTCGATGTAGTTCACCCGCAGGGGGTTGATGTCGTGCAGGGGTTTGAATTCGCTGTTGCGATCCCACCAGCGGTGGGCGAGTTCTTCGAATTTGGCGATTTCTGCCGGATCGACATTGGCGTGGTTACGAGTGGATTGCATTACTTTTCTCCGCTGATTTTAGAGCGCCAGTGTCGGGCTTTGTCGGCGATTTCCTGGCTGTCCAGGGTAGTCAGTTGGCCATTATCCAGCATTCGCCGCCCCTTGATCCAGCTGTGACACACCCGGTGGCTGATATTGCTGTACACGAGCTGGGACGTTGGTCGGTAAACGGGCTGTTGCGCCAGGTCAGACAGGTCGATGCTGATCAGGTCAGCCTGCTTGCCGACCTCCAGGCTGCCGGTGAGGTGGTCGATACCCAGGGCGCGGGCGCCGTTGATCGTCGCCATTTCCAGTGCGTAGTAATCGGGAATGGCGGTGGCGTCGCCGCTAACCGCCTTGCCCAGCAGAGCCGCGGTGCGCAATTCGCCGAACATATCCAGGTCGTTGTTGCTGGCGGCGCCATCGGTGCCCAGCGCAACGTTTATTCCAGCCTGGCGCATTTTTTCTACCGGTGAAAAGCCGCTGGCCAGCTTCAGGTTGGACTCGGGGCAATGCACAGCGTGGCTGCCGTGCTCGGCGAGTACCGCAATGTCATTGTCGCTCATATTGGCCAGGTGGACGCATTGAGTACGGGGGCCGAGCAGGCCGAGCTTGGCGAGGCGTTCAATGGGGCGCAGGCCGGTCTGTTTGACGGCATCGGCGATTTCCTGAGCGGTCTCATGCAGGTGGATCTGAATGGTGCAGTCGAGTTCTTCGGCAAATACCGCGGTTTTACTGAGTGCGGTATCGCCCACGGTATAGGGGGCGTGGGGGCCAAAACCAATGCTGATCAGGTCGTTGTGCTTGTAGGTGTCGCGCAGTGCCAAGCCCTTGCGGAAATAGTCGTCGGGACCGCTGCCCCAGGCGCAGGGGAAATCGAAAATGGGGAAGGCGAGTTGGGCGCGGATGCCGGCGCGGCGCACAACATCGGCGCAGATCTCGGGAAAAAAATACATATCGCTGAAGCAGGTGGTGCCTCCGCGCAGCATTTCGGCGATGGCCAGAGCGCTGCCGTCACGCACAAATTCTTCGTTCACCCACTGACCTTCCGCCGGCCAGATATGCTCGTTCAGCCACTCGTGCAGGGGGTAGTCGTCGGCGAGGCCGCGAAACAGGCTCATGGCGCCGTGACCGTGGGCATTGATAAGCCCGGGCATCAGTACCTGCTCGTCGAGCCACAGGCTTTCGTCGGCGGTGATGTGCCGCGCTTCCTCGGCGGGCATGATGCCGCTGATAACACCATCGCTGACCGCCAGCGCGTGATTTTCCAGCACCGGAAAGCCATCGCTGACTGGCAAAATCCAGCGGGCGAAGATCAAAAGGTCACATTTCGTCGGGTTGGCAGGGCCCATGATTGGCAGCTTCCTGTTGAAAATTGCGAAGTATACCTGTTCTTGTTGTCCCTTGGGATTTACCGGGGGCGCAATTCCGTCTCTGTGCGGGGTAGTGCCTTGATTTTCGGCGTCTTTGAGCTGTCTATGGCGATGTGTAATATGCTAATATCGACGTTTTGTTTCCGGCTTGGGTCGCGCGTTTTCGGGTGACTCAAACGGGCTGGGAAAGCAGTGAGGCTGCGGTCCGTGCTGCGTGTCGGGTTTGTGCCAGACAATGGGTACATGAAATCGGACACTGGAATCAATTGGGGCTGCTGACAATAAGGATACATCCGCTACATGGCTGACAAGATTAACGAGATTCTGCCGGTAAATATTGAGGACGAGCTGAAACAGTCCTACCTCGACTACGCGATGAGCGTTATCGTTGGGCGCGCCTTGCCCGATGTGCGCGATGGCCTCAAGCCAGTGCATCGCCGGGTGCTTTTCGCGATGAGCGAATTGGGCAACGACTGGAACAAGTCCTACAAGAAATCTGCCCGTGTTGTCGGCGACGTGATTGGTAAATACCACCCCCACGGAGACTCGGCGGTATACGACACCATCGTTCGTATGGCCCAGCCGTTCTCGCTGCGTTACATGTTGGTAGACGGACAGGGTAACTTCGGCTCCATTGACGGCGATAACGCGGCAGCGATGCGTTACACCGAAATCCGTATGCGCAAGATCTCCCACGAGATGCTCGCGGACCTGGATAAAGAGACCGTCGACTGGGTGCCTAACTACGATGGCACCGAGCAAATTCCTGCTGTACTGCCCACCAAGGTGCCCAGCCTGCTGATAAATGGCTCTTCGGGTATCGCCGTTGGTATGGCGACCAATATTCCGCCCCACAACCTCACTGAGGTAGTCAACGGCTGTTTGGCACTGCTGGATAACAGCGAGCTGACCGTCGAAGAGCTGATGGAGTATATCCCGGGCCCGGACTTTCCTACGGCGGCGATCATCAATGGTCGCGCTGGTATCGTCGAGGCCTACAAGACCGGTCGCGGTCGAATTTATGTGCGCGCCCGCGCCGAGGTCATCAGCAACGAGAAGACCAACAAAGACACCATTATTATTTCCGAGCTGCCCTATCAGGTGAACAAGGCACGGCTGATCGAAAAGATCGCCGAGCTGGTGAAAGAAAAGAAAATCGAGGGTATTTCCGAACTGCGCGATGAGTCTGACAAGGACGGCTTGCGTGTCGTTATAGAAATGAAACGCGGTGAAAGCGGCGAAGTGGTGTTGAACAACCTTTACGCCCAAACCCAGCTGCAGAACGTCTTTGGCATCAATGTGGTAGCGCTGGTTGACAATCAGCCGCGCATTCTCAATCTGAAAGAGCTGCTGGAATACTTTATTCGTCACCGCCGTGAGGTGGTAACTCGCCGTACCGTTTACTTGCTGCGCAAGGCGCGGGAGCGCGGTCACGTGTTGGAAGGCTTGGCGGTTGCCATCTCCAATATCGACGAGGTCATCGCCACCATCAAGGCCTCTGCCACCACCCAGGAAGCCCGCGAAAACCTGATCTCGCGGGGGTGGAAGCTGGGTGATGTCAGCGCCATGCTCGAGCGTGCCGGTGAAGACGCCTGCCGCCCCGACGGCCTGGAGCCACAGTTTGGTGTGCGCGATGGACAATACTGGCTGTCAGCGGCGCAGGTACAGGCAATACTGGAACTGCGTCTGCAGAAGCTGACTGGCCTGGAACACGAGAAGCTGCTTGGTGAGTACCAGGAAAAACTCGCCGAGATTGCCGAGTACCTGGGCATTCTGGCTGACCCGGAAGTGCTGCTTAATGTGATCCGTGAGGAATTGAAGCAGGTCGTAGCAGAGTATGGTGATGAGCGTCGCACCGAAATTGTGGCGTCCCAGCTCGATCTGAACCACGAAGACCTGATTCCCGAAGAAGAGCGGGTGGTGACGATTTCCCACGGTGGCTACGCCAAGTCGCAACCCCTGGATACCTATGCCGCCCAGCGCCGTGGCGGCATGGGCAAGTCTGCCACCGCAGTCAAGGAAGAAGACTTTGTTGAACACCTGCTGGTGGCCAATACCCACGACACGATTTTGTGTTTCAGCAATATCGGCAAGGTGTATTGGCTGAAGGTGTATCAAATTCCGGTTGCCGGGCGCAATTCACGGGGTCGCCCGATGGTGAACCTGCTGCCCCTGGGAGAGGAAGAACGTATCACCTCGATTCTGCCGGTGCACGATTACACCGAAGGCTATTTCATTTTTATGGCTACCAAACAGGGTACGGTGAAAAAGACCCCGCTGGAGGCTTTTTCACGGCCCCGCAGTGTGGGTTTGATTGCACTGGACCTCGATGAAGGGGATGTGTTGATCGGTACTTCGATTACCGATGGCAACAATGACGTAATGTTGTTAACCAGCGGTGGCAAGGCGGCTCGCTTCGCCGAGGGCGATGTGCGGGCGATGGGCCGTACTGCTCGGGGCGTGCGCGGTGTGCGTATGGACGAAGGGCAGCAGGTGATCGCGATGATTATCCCCAAAGAGGGTGGTCGCGTACTCACGGTGTCGGAAAACGGCTACGGCAAGCGTACCAATGTTGAGGACTTCCCCTGTAAGGGGCGGGGTAACCGCGGTGTTATCGCCATGACCATGAGCGAGCGCAACGGTGAGCTGGTGGGTGCGGTACAGGTGTTCGACGGTGACGACCTGATGCTGATTTCCGACCAGGGTACATTGGTGCGCACCCGCACCGACGAGGTGTCTCTACTCAGTCGTAATACCCAGGGCGTGAGGGTGATTCGTCTGCGTGAAGACGAGCATCTGGTTGGCGTGCAGCGTGTTGCCGAGCAGGACATCAAGATCGACAGTGACGAGGGCGACGATCCTGATGTCGAGGCTGATGCCAGCGAGGTAAGTGTTCCCCCGGTTGAGGGTGGTGAACAGGCCGACGCCAGCGATGAGAACCCCGCCGCCGAGTAATCGGCGGCAATAGATTTCTTTTACATTTTCAGTGGAGCAGTGGTGCACTATGGCACGTTGTTATAATTTTTGTGCGGGTCCAGCGGCAATGCCTGAAGCGGTGCTGCGTCAGGCAAAAGAAGAATTGATGGACTGGCGTGGTCGCGGTCTGTCGGTGATGGAAATGAGCCACCGCTCGGACGAGATGGTCTCTATTGCAACCGAGGCAGAGGCGGATTTCCGCGAGTTGCTGGGTATTTCCGACGACTATGCAGTGCTGTTTTTACAGGGCGGCGCCAGCAGCCAGTTCGCGGCGATTCCGCTGAACCTGGCCGAGGAAAACTCGGTGGTGGATTACGTCAATACCGGGCAGTGGTCGAAAAAAGCCATTAAGGAAGCTTCGCGCTACGCCAAGGTCAATGTCGCGGCCAGTTCAGAGGACACCAACTTCACCACTATTCCAGCCTTCGACAGCTGGCAGCTCAGTGACAATGCGGCCTACCTTCATTACACCCCCAACGAGACTATCGGTGGGGTAGAGTATTTCTGGACACCCGAGTCCAGGGCGCCGCTGGTGGCGGATATGTCATCAACGATTTTGTCGCGACCCATTGATGTCGATAAATTCGGTTTGATTTATGCCGGGGCACAGAAGAATATCGGCCCTGCGGGACTGACCATTGTGGTGGTACGCAAGGATCTGCTGGGCAAGGCCCGAGCGATCACGCCGACCATGCTCAACTACCAGACGGCGGCTGAAAACGACTCCATGTACAACACGCCGCCCACCATGGCCTGGTATCTGTCGGGTCTGGTGTTCAAGTGGCTCAAGGCCCAGGGTGGCCTACAGTCGATGGAAGTGATAAATCGTCGCAAGGCGGAAAAACTGTATGCCTATATCGACGGCAGTGGCTTCTACAGCAACCCGGTTGAGGTGGCCAGCCGTTCACTGATGAATATTCCCTTTGTTCTGGCCGATGCCAAGCTCGACAAGGCCTTCCTGCAAGGCGCTGATGACGCCGGCTTGCTGAACCTCAAGGGGCACCGCTCTGTGGGCGGTATGCGTGCCAGTGTCTATAACGCTGTGCCGGAAGAAGCGGTGGATGCACTGATCGACTATATGAAAGATTTCGCTCGGGAAAACGGCTGAGACAATGGCTTCGGATAAAGACATCGACCTGGGGAGTCTGCGCCGGGATATCGACCGGATAGACAGTCAAATCCACCAGTTGCTGAATGAACGTGCCCGCTGTGCGCAGCAGGTTGCGATAGTAAAGCAGCGGGAGTTTGAGGCGGCGCAGCAGTTCGAATCCGGTACTGACAGCAGCAGTGCCCAGCAGCTGTTGTTTTACCGCCCTGAGCGCGAGGCCCAGGTGTTGGAGCGAGTGAAAGCCGCTAATACCGGCCCCTTGGCGGACGACACCGTCGCCTATATTTTCCGCGAAATCATGTCGGCCTGTCTGGCGCTGGAAAAGCCTATGGAAGTGGCGTATCTGGGGCCAGAGGGAACCTATACCCAGGCAGCGGCGATCAAGCACTTTGGTCACGCGGTTATCAGTGTACCCATGACTACCATCGACGCGGTGTTCTCCCAGGTTGAGTCAGGACAATGCCACTATGGCGTGGTGCCGGTGGAAAATTCTACCGAGGGAATGGTATCCCACACCCTCGATGCCTTTGTGAACTCGTCGTTGAAAATCTGCGGTGAAGTGGAGCTGAGGGTGCGGCTGAACTTGCTGGTCGCCCAGGGTGGCGAAGCGGACATCACGCGTATCTGTGCCCACCAGCAGGCGCTGGCACAAAGCCGTTTATGGTTGGATGCCAATTTCCCCAACATTGAGCGCGTGGCAGTCAGCAGCAACGGCGAAGCGGCGCGTATTGCCGCGAAGGAAGCGGGTACCGCGGCGATTGCCAGCGACCTGGCGGCACAGAAATACGGTTTGATGGCACTGGCCAGCGGTATTGAAGACCAGCCGGATAACACCACCCGGTTTTTGGTCATTGGTCGCGAAAATGTGTCCGCCAGTGGCAAAGACAAAACTTCCATCGTGGTATCTGCCCATAACCGCCCGGGGGCACTGTTCAAGCTGCTGGAGCCTTTCCAGCAGTCCAATATCATGCTGACACGTATTGATACTCGGCCGTCGCGCACGGAAACCTGGACCTATGTCTTCTTTATTGAATTCGAAGGTCACCAGGACGACCCGGAAATTGCGGCTATTCTTGATAATATTTCCCAGCAAACCGTGATGTGCAAGATCCTTGGTTCCTACCCCAAGGCTGCTCTGTGAGTGAAAACATGAGTTGCGATTTTATCGCCCTGGCGAACAGGGGCATACAGGGTTTGCAGCCCTATCAGCCGGGTAAGCCGATTGAAGAGTTGGAGCGCGAGCTGGGCTTGCGCAATGTGGTCAAACTGGCCAGCAATGAAAACCCCCTTGGGCCGCCGGCATCTGCCCTGCGAGCCTACCGCAATGCGGCGGAAGATCTGCACCTGTATCCCGACGCGGGGGGCTTTGAACTCAAGGCCTGTCTGTCTGCCGGGCTGGCGGTGTCGCCGGCGCAGATTACCCTGGGGAACGGCTCCAACGATATTCTCGACCTGCTGGCGCGGGTTTTTCTGGATGAACACAGCAGTGCGGTGTTTTCCCAGTATGGCTTTATCGTCTATCCGATTGCCACTCAGGCTGTGGGGGCCACCGCCAAGGTGGTTCCGGCGAAAGACTGGGGGCACGACCTTCCAGCTATGGCCGCGGCGGTGGATGAGTCTACCCGCCTGGTGTTTATCGCGAATCCGAATAATCCCACTGGCACCTGCCTGGGTGAAGAGGCGTTGCGACAATTTATGGCTGCTGTGCCCGAGCGGGTGGTGGTGGTGCTGGACGAAGCCTATGCCGAATACGTCGGCGACGACGCCTACCCCGATGGTGTTGCACTGCTGTCGGACTACCCCAATCTGGTAGTGACGCGTACTTTCTCCAAAGCCTTTGGTTTGGCGGGCTTGCGGGTGGGTTATGCGGTGAGTCACCCGCAAATCGCTGACCTGCTGAATCGAGTGAGAGCACCATTTAACGTCAGCGTGCCGGCGATGGCCGCTGCGGTAGCGGCCTATACCGACATGGCCTACCTGGCCCGCAGTCGAGAAGTGAACGAGGCGGGTATGGCGCAGTTCACAAAGGGGTTGGCGGAATTGGGCCTGGCCTTTATTCCCTCGGCTGGCAATTTTATCACCGTGCAAATGCCCGGCGCGGCGCTGCCTTATTATCAGGCTTTGCTTCATAAAGGCGTGATTGTGCGACCGATTGGCGTTTACGGTATGCCGGACCATCTGCGTATTTCGATTGGTCTTGCCGAGGACAATGCCCGTTGCCTGACGGCATTGAAACACGTATTGGCAGAGGGTGTGGGCACGGCGTGAAAATTGGCAAGCTGACAATTATTGGCCTCGGCCTGATGGGAGGCTCACTGGCCAAAGCCTTGAAAGCCGCCTCGGCGGTTGATCAGGTGTGGGCTACTGGTCGCCGCAGCGCTTCTCTGGAAAAAGGTCTTGAACTGGGGGTTATCGACCACTGGAGTCTGGACCTTGCCGAGGCGGTAAAAGGGGCTGATGTGGTGCTGGTGGCCACGCCGACGTTGATTGCCGAACAAATTCTTGCCGACCTGCAACCCCTGCTTGATGATCATATGGTAGTGACTGATGTCGCCAGTGTGAAAGGCAATATTCAGCAGGCGGCGGAGCGGGTGTTTGGTCAGGTGCCGCCGCGTATGGTTCTGGGCCATCCGATTGCCGGCTCTGAGCAGAGCGGTGTTGAAGCGGCCCGGGCCGAGTTGTTTAAAGACCATCGAGTGATTCTTACGCCCTTACCCCAGAACGACCCTGCAGCAGTGCAGTTGGTTCGGGACATGTGGCAGTGTGCCGGGGCGGAAGTGGTTGATATGCCTGTTGCCGAACACGATGCGGTGCTGGCGGCGACCAGTCATTTGCCCCATGTGCTGGCCTATACCCTGGTCGACGCTCTGGCGGCCAATGGCTCGGCAAAGGATATATTTCGTTTTGCAGCGGGAGGATTTCGGGACTTTACCCGCATTGCCTCCAGCGACCCCACCATGTGGCACGATATTGTGCTGGCCAATCAGGATGCGATTCTGTCGGGTCTGGACGATTTTTCTACCCACCTTGAATATGTGCGAAAATGCATCGCTGACGGCGACGGCGCGGCGATCAAACAGGTCTTTGAACGCGCTAAATCGGCCCGTGATGAGCACTTTCTGGGCCAGTATCTCGCCACGCGAAAACCGGACTAATTACGAGTATTGAATTGTGGAATTTCTAGCTAAAGCGGGTGGCCAGGTATCTGGCGCCATTCGTGTGCCGGGGGATAAGTCTATTTCCCACCGGTCGATCATGTTTGGTGCAATAGCCGACGGCGTCACGACGGTGGACGGTTTTCTGGAGGGGGAAGACGCCTTGTCGACCCTGAAGGCCTTTCAGGCGATGGGTGTGCAGATCGACGGCCCGGAAAAAGGCCGCGTGGTCATTCACGGGGTCGGTCGTGACGGTTTGCAGGCGCCCGCTGGTGACCTGTACATGGGGAACTCCGGTACATCCATGCGTTTGCTGGCGGGACTGTTGGCCGGTCAGGCCTTTGATGTCACCCTGACGGGTGATGTATCCCTGAGCAAACGCCCGATGGAACGGGTTGCCAAGCCGCTGCGTGAAATGGGTGCTGTGGTGGAAACCGCCGAGGGTGGTCGTCCGCCGATGCGTATTCGCGGTGGGCAGAAGCTCAAGGGCATTCATTATCAACTGCCGATGGCCAGTGCCCAGGTGAAATCCTGTGTATTGCTCGCCGGGTTGTACGCCGAGGGTGAAACCAGTACCACCGAGCCTGCTCCGACCCGGGACCACAGTGAGCGAATGCTGCGCGGATTCTCCTATCCGGTAGCGGTCGAGGGCGCCACCGCACGCTTGCAGGGTGGCGGACGTTTGACTGGTGTGCACATCGACGTTCCCGCGGATATTTCTTCCGCTGCCTTCTTTATGGTCGCGGCGAGTATTACCCCCGGTGCTGATCTGGTGCTTGAACACGTGGGCATGAACCCGACCCGTGTCGGTGTCGTCAATATTCTGCGTGCGATGGGGGGGGACCTGACCGTGTTCAACGACCGTGAGGTTGGTGGTGAGCCGGTGGCAGACATCCGCGTGCGCCACGCCCAACTCAAGGGGATAGATATTCCTGAAGATCAGGTGCCCCTGGCCATCGACGAATTCCCGGTGCTATTTGTGGCGGCGGCCTGTGCTGACGGCCGCACGGTGCTGCGCGGTGCAGAAGAACTGCGGGTAAAGGAGAGCGACCGGATCCAGGTTATGGCCGACGGTCTGGTGAGTCTCGGCGTTAAGGCCGAAGCGACCCCGGACGGTATTATTATCGACGGTGGTCCCATTGGCGGTGGGCGCATCAATAGCCATCACGACCACCGCATTGCCATGTCCTTTGCGGTGGCCTCGCTGCGCGCCACTGACACAATACATATAGAAGACTGTGATAACGTGGCTACGTCGTTCCCTAATTTTGTCGAGCTGGCACAGCAGGTCGGAATGAATATTGAGGTGGTGTCGTGAACGCACCGGTGGTGACCATTGACGGCCCCAGTGGTTCGGGCAAGGGCACACTGTGTCAAATGCTCGCGCTGAAACTGGGATGGCATCTGCTGGACAGCGGTGCCCTCTACCGGCTGACGGGAATGGCGGCGGATCGACACGGAGTGTCGCTGGAGGATGAGGCGGCAGTCGCCGCGCTGGCCAGTGCGCTGGATGTTGAGTTTTTACCCGGTGAACAGGGTCAGCCCAGTCGAGTGATCCTTGAGGGTGATGATGTCAGCGGGGAGTTGCGAACTGAAACCACCGGCAATCTGGCGTCGCGGGTTGCGGTACTGCCGGCGGTGCGCCAGGCGTTGCTGCAGCGTCAGCGGGATTTTGCCTGTGCACCGGGGTTGATTGCCGATGGCCGTGACATGGGGACGGTGGTTTTCCCAGAGGCGCCGGTGAAGGTCTATCTGACCGCCAGCGCTGAGGAGCGGGCCCAGCGCCGCTACAAGCAGTTGAAAGAAAAGGGCAATGATGTTAACCTCGCGACCCTTTTGGAAGAGATCCAGCTGCGTGACAGGCGTGATTCAGAGCGCGAGCACGCGCCACTGAAGCCTGCCGACGATGCGATTGTTGTCGATAGCAGTGGTTTGGATATCGACCAGGTGTTTGCCCGGGTGCTGGATGAAGTCAGCGCCCGCATTGCTGTTTCTGCCCGGTAATAACCTGGCAGCTAATTGATTTTCTAAGGGTTTTTCTGCAGGTGTTATACCAGCTAGCCTGTAGATTGACTTTAAAAAACTGACCCGCGTTAGCTGGTGATGCGGCGATATGGTGGCTTTGCCACATTTAATTTCAGGTAATGACTAATGAGCGAAAGCTTTGCTGAACTGTTTGAAGAAAGTTTAAAAACGATCGATATGAAGCCGGGTTCCATTGTGACCGGTGTAGTTATCGACATCGACAGCGACTGGGTAACTGTCCACGCCGGTCTGAAGTCGGAAGGGGTTATCCCCCGCGATCAGTTTGTCGCTGAAGGCGGCGAATTCTCTCTGCAAATTGGTGACGAAGTACAGGTTGCCCTCGAATCCGTTGAAGACGGCTTCGGCGAAACCCGTCTGTCACGCGAGAAAGCAAAGCGTGCCGAGGCCTGGACCGCACTGGAAGCTGCTCACGAAGCAGAAGAAACAGTGACCGGTATTATCAATGGCAAGGTCAAGGGTGGTTTCACCGTCGATATCAACAGCATCCGCGCGTTCCTGCCCGGCTCGCTGGTTGACGTTCGTCCGGTTCGTGACACTGCTCACCTGGAAGGCAAAGAACTCGAATTCAAAGTTATCAAGCTGGACCAGAAGCGCAACAACGTTGTCGTTTCCCGTCGCGCGGTACTTGAGAGCGTTAACAGCGAAGAGCGCGAAGCGCTGCTCGAGTCGCTGCAGGAAGGTATGGTCGTTAAAGGTATCGTTAAGAACCTGACCGACTACGGCGCGTTTGTTGACCTGGGTGGTATCGACGGTCTGCTGCACATCACCGATATGGCGTGGAAGCGTATCAAGCACCCCGGCGAGATCGTGAATGTTGGCGACGAGATCGACGTGCGCATTCTGAAGTTCGACCGCGAGCGCAACCGTGTGTCACTGGGTCTGAAGCAGCTGGGCGAAGATCCCTGGGTTGCTATCAAAACCCGTTACCCGGAAAACAGCCGCGTGAAAGCGAAAGTCACCAACCTGACCGACTACGGCTGCTTTGCTGAAATCGAAGAGGGTGTTGAAGGTCTGGTTCACGTTTCCGAAATGGATTGGACCAACAAAAACATCCACCCATCCAAAGTCGTTAATGTTGGCGACGAAGTGGAAGTGATGATTCTGGACATCGACGAAGAGCGTCGTCGTATCTCTCTGGGTATCAAGCAGTGTCAGCAAAACCCATGGGATGCCTTCGGTTCACAGTACTCGAAGGGCGACCGTATCAGCGGTGCGATCAAGTCTATTACTGACTTCGGTATCTTCATCGGTCTGGAAGGCAACATCGACGGTCTGGTTCACCTGTCTGACATCTCCTGGAACGAAACCGGCGAAGAGGCCGTGCGCAAGTTCAAGAAAGGCGACGAAATCGAGACAGTTATCCTGTCCATCGATCCCGAGCGCGAGCGTATTTCTCTGGGCATCAAACAGCTGGAAGAAGATCCCTTCTCTGACTACGTGGCCGTTAACGATCGCGGTAGCATCGTAACCGGTGTGGTTAAAGAAGTAGATGCGAAAGCAGCGATCATCACCCTGGCTGACGAAGTTGAAGGTGTGTTGAAGGCTTCTGAAATCAGCCGTGACCGCGTTGAAGATGCGCGCAATGTGCTGAAAGAAGGCGATTCCGTTGAAGTTAAAGTGATCAGTGTAGACCGCAAGAACCGCGCTCTGACCCTGTCTATCAAAGCGAAAGACATGGAAGACGAGAAAGAAGCGGTGAAAGCACTGCGCGAGAAGGAAGTCGAAGCCGCAGCTCCTGCGACAATCGGTGACCTGATCAAAGCTCAGATGGAAAACAAGGACTAATACTCCTTGCTACGGGTATTCTCTCAGAGAATACCCGTAAGCTACTGGCTTATAAGCAAAAAAGTGCTAAGCTAGGCTTGATGTCGGGAATGACGGGATTAAGCAATGACCAAATCGGAGTTAATCGAGCTGATCGCAGAGCGGCAGCCACAGTTATCTCATAAGGATATAGAGCTGGCGGTGAAGACCATGATCGAGCATATGTCTCAGGTCCTGGCGACCGGCAGCCGCATTGAAATCCGTGGGTTTGGCAGTTTTTCTCTTCACTACCGTGAGCCGCGTATGGGGCGCAATCCCAAAACCGGTGAAACAGTAGAGCTCCCAGGGAAGTACGTGCCCCATTTCAAGCCGGGCAAAGAGCTGAGAGAGCGGGTGAATTTAAGCCTGAACTCCGGCTAGCCTAATATGCTGGCCTTAATTATTAAGAAACGGTATGGTCTTTGGCTATACCGTTTTTTTTTGATGGAAATACTAATAAATGCGTCTGCTTAAGTCTCTGCTGGCTCTGTTGCTGGTAATTGCGGTAATCGTAATAGGATTGTTGTTCAGCATGGAAAATACGGCCACGGTGCCGCTGAGTATTCTCGTTACGGATCTGCCGGAACAGCGCATATCCACCTGGATTCTATTGTCATTTTTTCTTGGCGGTTGCCTCGGACTGCTGTCTTCGACACTGGTGATTTTGCGCCTGCAAGCCTCCCGCATCGCGCTGCGGCGCAGTCTGGAGCAGTCCGCCCGGAAAGCCGCCACGGAAAAACGGGGGTAAGTGTTTAAATTGATGGACAGCGGCTTGCTGCCATATCTGTTTTTACTTTTGGCGGTCATTATCGGTTGGCTGTTGGGGCGCTACTCTCGCTCGGAAAAGCCGGATCAGGTCGATCAGGAAGAGGCCTCCTACTACCGTGGTCTGCGTTTTCTGCTCAGCGAACAGCCCGGTACCGCTGTGGATCAATTTATCGACGCTATTCCGGTCAGTGAAGACTCCCTGCCTACCCACTTGTCGCTTGCAAACCTGATGCGGAGCAAGGGTGAGTTGGAGGCGGCAACAAGGATTCATCAGAACCTGCTGTCGCGGCCTACGCTGCCGCAGGACAAATTGCATCAGGTACATCTGGAACTCGCCAAGGACTATATCTCAGCAGGCCTGTTAGATCGGGCTGAGCGACTGCTGCGTGACCTGGCAGAGGAATCTGAAAGTTGGGCTAAGGAGGCGCTGGAACAGCTGCAGCATATTTATCAGGCCGAGCGGGACTGGCTTCGCGCCGTGGCGGTGGCCCGACGGCGTCTGCCCAAACCGGGTTGGCTGCTAAAAGCCAAGTTCGATGAGGCTCAGCAGGCGGTCGCGACGGCGTTGAGTCATTACCACTGCGAGCTGGCGGAGCAGGCCCTGTCCAATGGCCGGGAAAGTGAAGCGCGCAAGGAATTGCAGCATGCCCGGCAAATGGACAAGGACAACGTCCGTGCCTGCCTGATGATGGCGCGATTGTCGCTTCGGGAGCAGCCCCAGTACAGTCTGAATTTATTGCATCGCCTTGCAGAGTCTCAGTCGGCCTATGCTGCAGAAGTGTTGCCGATATTTCGCGAAGCCTTTCTGCGTATGTCTGACGCTGATGCCTACCAGGTGGCGCTACAGCAGTTGGCGAATGTGACCGGCAGCGCCGCGCTGCATATTGAGGTTGCCCGGCTTCTGAGGGAATCTTCTGGCGATGCGGAAGCGCGGCGCTACTTGCTTGAGGCGGCCAGGCAGCGCCCCAATCTGGGCATACTTACAGCCCTGCTTGCCAGTGAAGGCTCCGAGTCCAGCGAGGTGCTGGCTCCAGCGCTGAAACTGATACTGAAAGAAACCCCCCAATACCGCTGTCGTCGTTGTGGATTTTCCGGTCGTAAGCTGCACTGGCTGTGTCCCAGCTGCGAGCAGTGGGGTACTATTGCACCCATACGTGGTACCCAAGGCGATTGATTATCCCCCATGACTGTAAATTCTCCTGTAATTGTTGCGCTAGACGTAAATACCCTTGATGAACTCGACGCGCTGGTTGGCCAGTTGGACCCGGCGGAATGTCGCCTGAAGGTCGGCAAGGAATTGTTCACCCTGTTTGGCCCCCAGGTGGTTGAGCGGTTACACCAGCGGGGGTTTGAGGTCTTTCTTGATCTGAAATTCCACGACATTCCCAACACCGTCGCCGCTGCTGTGCGGGCGGCGGCGGAGCTTGGGGTGTGGATGGTCAATGTACATGCCAGCGGCGGCGCGGCGATGATGCAGGCTGCGCGGGCGGCCTTGGCACCCTATGGAGACAAGGCACCGCTGCTGATTGCAGTGACGGTATTAACCTCCATGAACAATAATGACCTCGCCGGTGTGGGTATTGCGCGATCTGCCCAGGAGCAGGTTGAGATGCTCGCCGCATTGGCAGAGGACTGTGGAATGGACGGGGTAGTGTGTTCTGCCCAGGAAGCGCCCCTGTTGCGTAGCGCCCGGGGTAAGGCGTTCTTACTGGTAACACCGGGTATACGGCCTGCGGATAGCAACACAGACGATCAACAGCGTATCGCAACGCCTGCCGAGGCGGTTTCCCTCGGGAGTAACTATCTGGTGATAGGCCGCCCCATTACCCGGGCCGAAAACCCCGCGGCCAGTCTGAAAAATATCAACGCTGAGCTATTGCCGTCGTCTTGAATTAACGGAATACCAGCGCTCACTGATTAAACAAGGAAGAACACTATGGCAGTAATCGATGTATTTAACGGCGACGCAGATGGCCTGTGTGCTCTGCTTCAATTACGCAATGCTGAGCCTCAGGACAGTGTGCTGGTCAGTGGCGTAAAGCGGGATATTGCCCTGCTGAACAGGGTAAAGGCCGCCAAAGGCGATAAGGTTACCGTGCTCGACGTCTCGCTGGATAAAAATCGCGACGGCCTGGCGGCGGCGCTGGCGGCGGGGGCTGAGGTGTTTTATGTGGATCACCACTTTGCCGGTGAAATTCCCGACCATCCGGCCCTGACTACCCATATCAACACTTCTGCTGATGTATGTACCAGCCTGTTGGTGAATGGCCATTTGCGCGGGGTGTTTGCTGAATGGGCAGTCGTGGGCGCTTTTGGCGACAACCTGCGGCAGAGTGCCATCACCGTTGCGAAATCCCTCGATCTGAAAACCGATGAATTAAACCGGCTGGAAAACCTGGGTATCTACCTTAACTACAACGGCTATGGCGCTACCCTTGAAGACCTGCACTTTGAGCCGATAAAACTGTTTGAAGCCATGCGTCCCTATTCCACACCCTCGGCGTTTATGGAAGGGGCTACAGAAACCTTTGAGCAATTGGAAGCGGGCTATCACAACGACATGCGTGCAGCGGCGGCACTGCCCCCGGTGCACAGCAATGACAACTGTGCTGTTTATGTGCTGCCCAATGAACGCTGGGCGCGGCGGGTGAGTGGAGTGTACAGCAACGACTTGGCCAACGGCAATCCTGACCGAGCCCACGCTGTGCTCACCGAGAAGGCCAATGGTGAGTATCTGGTGAGTGTGCGGGCACCTTTAAACAACAAGCAGGGGGCCGATGAATTTTGCCGTCAGTTCCCTACAGGTGGCGGTCGCGCGGCAGCGGCGGGTATCAATGATTTGCCCGGCGACAGCCTGGAACATTTTTGCGCAAAATTTGACAGCTTTTACCGGGGGCTTGCGAAATAGACATGTTTACCCCGGAAGCGTGGTTAACCATAGCGGTGATCACGACCTGTCTATCCGCGCTGGTGTTTACCAATCGTCCCGCCGATATGGTGTTGTTCGGCGGGGTGATTTTGCTGATGTTAGCGGGCGTGCTGACACCGGCCGAGGCGCTGGCGGGCATGTCCAACGAGGGTATGGCAACGGTTGGCGTGCTGTTTATTGTCGCCCAGGCCCTGTCGGAAACCGGAGTAGTTAGCTGGATTTCGCAGAATGTATTGGGGCGTCCGCGGTCGGCAGTCAGTGCCCAGTTTAGATTGATGGCGCCGGTGGCGGCCTTCAGCAGCATTCTCAACAACACGCCGGTGGTGGCGATGCTGATCCCCGCGGTCAGGGATTGGGCCAAGCGCAACAAGCTGTCGCCGTCGCAGTTAATGATCCCCCTGAGTTATGCAGCCATTGTGGGCGGCACCTGTACATTGGTGGGTACCAGTACCAACCTGGTGGTCAACGGCATGCTGATACAGTACGCCCCCGAAGACACCCTGGGCATGTTTGACCTCGCCTGGGTGGGGGTGCCGTGCACCCTGTTGGTGATTGCGTTTGTGATGCTCTTTGCCAAATACCTCTTACCTCACAATGGGGGGAAAGACGCCCGCTTTGGCGATACCCGGCAATACATCGTTGAAATGTATGTCGAGCCGGGCAGCCCGATTGTCGGTCAGTCGATCGAGGGCGCAGGCTTGCGCCAATTGCCGGGCATGTTTTTGATCGAGATTATTCGCGAGGGTCGGATTATCACGGCGGTGTCGCCCTCTGAAACCCTGCGTGGCAGCGACCAACTGGTGTTTGCCGGGGATGTGCGCTCAGTGGTCGATCTGAAAAATATCCACGGCCTGAAACTGGCTGAAAAACAGGTGTTCAAGCTGGATGGAGGCAATTTAAGTCGTTGCCTGGTGGAGGTAGTCGTCTCTCACAGTTTTCCCCAGTTGGGTCGTCGCATACGCGATATGCGTTTTCGTAACACATACGGCGCGGCGGTGATCGCGGTATCTCGCAATGGCTCCCAGATCAAGGGTCGTCTCGGTGATATCGAACTGGAGGCCGGCGATACGCTGCTATTGGAGGCTCACGAGAACTTCGTCGCCAATCAGCGCTATTCCCGGGATTTTCTGTTGGTGAGCGAAATTGAAAACTCTCGTCCGGTTCGCCATGAGCATCGCGGCCGCGCTTCATTGATTATGCTCGGCATGGTGTTGGTGGTAGCTGTGGGGTGGCTGTCAATGCTCAAAGCCGCCTGTGTTGCTGCGGGTTTGATGATCGCCCTGCGCTGCATTCGTGCCAGTGAAGCCCGCCGCAGCGTGGACTGGCAGGTATTGCTGGTGATCGCCGCGTCGATTGCACTGGGTAGTGCGCTGGAGAAAACCGGCGCAGCGGAAGTCATTGCCCGTGGTATTGTGGGGTTGGCGGAGGGGTCGCCATTGGCCACCCTTGGCGCGGTGTTCGTCGTAACGGCATTGTTTTCGGCGGTTATTTCCAATCTTGCCGCTGCCGTGATCGTATTCCCGATTTGTCTGGCGGCGAGCCAGCAACTCGGTGTTAGCCTACTGCCCTTTGCTGTGGTGTTGATGATGGCGGCCTCGGCGAGTTTCGCTACACCGATCGGTTACCAAACCAATTTAATGGTGTATGGCCCGGGCAATTACCGCTTTTCTGACTTCCTGAAAATGGGCCTGCCATTAACCCTGTTGGTGGGAATAGTGACCTTGCTCATTGTGCCGCTGATCTGGCCGTTCTGAGCGGCCAGTGGGCGGTATGCTAGCGCTCACAGTAAAGCTCTTTAACCGCGTCGAAGCGGTTGCCGCGCAGCAGTTCGCGGTGATCGCTGACCGCCACAGCCAGATCCATTCCAGTGAAGCCGTTGCGCAGCAACAGGCCGCACGCGGTTTTGGCAAGTTTCTTCGGTTTCACCCGTTCAATATCAGCGCTGAGCAACAGCCGGTTATGGCGTAGCCACATCGCCTTGTGGGTGGCAAACGCCGGTTCATGCTCGAAATAGCGTTGCATTTGTCTATGAGCGTTGGAAAAACGGTCCTGGGCGCTATAGGCCGGGGTGGCCGCAATAACGGCGAACAAATAGCAGGCTAGGCTGACGCGAAGGGCCTTCATGGAATATCCCGAATCAAAATGATGGCCACAGTGTAGCGTGTTCGCGACGGTTTCACCGAGAGTTAGTGCACTGCTATGGCAACTCAGCTTGCGGGGGGCTGGTCGCGCAGCGCCCGTCGCAGAATTTTTCCCACTGCGGACTTGGGTAACTCATCGACAAAGGTCACGCTTTTAGGAACTTTGTATCCAGTGAGATGCTGGCGACAGAAGTCCTGAAGGGCCGCTGCTGTCAGGTCGGGGTTGGTGCTCACCGCGTAGAGCGCGACGGCCTCGCCGCTTTTTGTATCCGGTTTGCCAATCACCGCCGCCTCGACAATATCGGGGTGCTCGTAGACGACATTTTCTACTTCATTGGGGTAAACGTTGAATCCGGAGACGATAATCATATCCTTGAGCCGGTCAACAATGCGGAAAAAACCGTCCGGTTCGCGCAGGGCGATATCGCCGGTGCGGAAAAAGCCTTCGTCATCAATGGCTTCATCTGTCGCTTCAGGGCGATTCCAGTAGCCGCGCATGACCTGACCGCCGCGCACGACCAGCTCACCGGCTTCGCCGTCGGGTAGTTCGTTGCCATCGGGGTCGACGATTTTCACTTCCTCGCCGATCTGGGCCTTGCCCACTGTGCCGAGGCGGCAGTTGCGCTGGGTATTGATACTGACAACTGCGGTGGTTTCCGACAGACCGTAACCCTCGAACAGCGGTGTTCCAGTGCGGGCGGACCACTCCCGGGCGACCTCGGGGACCAGGGCGGCGCCGCCAACAATGGTGCCCCGGTTATGGCTCCAGTCGATCTCATCGAACTTCGGGTTTTGCAGCATGCCGACCAGCATGGTGTTGACTGCGGCGAACCCGGAAAAGCGGCAGGATTTCATGGTATCCATCATGCCGTCGAGGTTGCGTGGGTCGGGGATCAAGATCGACTGGCCACCATTGGAGAAATTGCCGATCAGATAAAGGGTAAAGCCGAATATATGGTAGATCGGCAGCGGGGCAATCAGCACTTCAATAGCCTCAGGATCGAAGCCCGCGTCGTCAGCTCGCATGGCTTCTGCCTGACGCACATAGGTGTAGAAATTACCGTGGGTCAACATCGCACCTTTGGCGACACCTGTAGTGCCTCCGGTGTATTGCAACACGGCAATATCCGTCATGTCAGCGCCATCGCTTGACAGGGGCGTGTCGCCGCCGGCGTGGAGAGTCTCTGGAAAAGTAACTACCCGCAGCGTGTTTGTCAGGGCCGTATCGGGGGCCGGTTGGGCCTCCATCATATCGAAAATATTGGTGATAATGAGGGTTTCGACCGGGGTATCAGGCAACACCTTTTCGGCTTTGGGGAGAAACTCACTGAGCATTACGATGGCGCGGGCGCCGGAGTCGTTCAGTTGATGTTCAAGCTCCCGCTCGGTGTACAGCGGGTTGGTATTCACCAGGATCAGACCGGCGCGGAGTATGCCCCAGGCTGCTACGGGGTACTGCATAAGGTTCGGTAGTTGTATCGCCACGCGATCACCGGCTTGCAAGCCCCCTTCATTGCGCAGCCAGGCGGCAAAGCTGCGGCTCTGTTGTTCCAATTCCGCGTAGGTCATATCCTGGCCAAGTGCACTGAACGCGACGCGGCCGGCAAACTGTGACACCGCCTCATCGAAGATATCGATCAGATTGCTGTGCCCGGGTGAGGTCAAGGCTTCGACAGTACGGTCGCAATAGGCGAAACGCATGCTCATGAGGGTATTCTCCTTATTATTAAAGGTTAGAGAGATATAACTTATTGGAACACGCTGGCTCCCATGAGGCCAGCGCTTACTTAGCGCTCCAACGCTACCGCAATTTCCCGGTGACGGGCTGCGTCGAGTGGGTAGCGGCGAATAATAATCAGCACAAAAACGAACAGGCAGGTCAGGAGTGGGCCAGCGACAACAGCCAGGCGTACTATTGACTCTGTGGCGATCTCATTCGGTGCGGCGCCCCGTGGAAAACTGATGAGATCCAGGGCAATGCCCGCGAAAAAACTGCCCAGACCATAACTGGCCTTGGTGGCGAAGGATCGGGCGGCGAAAAACAACCCTTCCTCGCGTCTACCTGTGGCGAGTTCATGTTCATCGGCGGTGTCGGACAGCATTGAGTCCAGCAGAATAACAAAGGCGATAAAAAAGCCCTGGGCAGCACCGTTGAACAGGTAGACCGTCCATAGTTTCTCGGCGACGGTGACACCCTCCAACGCTCCTGCCAAAAACAACAGTATGGGCACCGATGACAATAGCGCACCCAGCAGGGCACACAATCCCGAGGCCAGTCGTTTATCGAGCTTTTTGGACAGGCTTTGGGCGATGGTTGACGCCAGTAAAATCCCAAGCAGGGGCGAGGTTGCCAGCAATGCGAGCTGGTTGGAGTCAAAGCCGAATACGTAGGTTGCCACATAAACCAGCAGGGTCAGGCTGATGCCAGCGAGGACATTGAACATCAGCGTTCCAAAAAACAGAATTCGAAAAGCGTGTTCACGCAGGGTGGTAAACACATCGAGAACTGCAAACACCGGGTGGCGGTTTCGGTGTTGTTGTGCAGGCGCTTTCAGCATGGGAATAAAGTGAAAGGTGGTGGCGATACACCACAGCATGGCGACGCTGCCGAGCACACCGGCAAACAGCCCGAATCCACCGTAATTATCAGGGTTCAGCATGCCGTTGCTGAAGGCCTCAGTGGCGGGGAAAAATACCGCGAAACCGACAACAGACACCACCAGGGTACCGAAGTAGGAGAAAAACACCCGATAACCGATCAGCGAGGTTCGTTCATGATAGTCCCGCACCATTTCCGCTCCGAGGGACAAATGGGGCACGAAGAACAGGGTTAACATCAGGCGCACGGCCATTGCACCGCCCAACAGCCACCAGAACAGACCCATCTGGCCCAGCCCCTCAGGAGGGCTGAACAGCATAAACACGGCGATTCCGAAGGGCACACTCCCGGCAATCATAAAGGGGTGGCGACGGCCCCAGCGGGAGCGCCAGTTGTCGGAAATTTGCCCTATCATAGGATCGGTAATGGCGTCGATCATGAGTGCAATGAGCGAGGCGGTGCCGGCGAGGGAGCCGGACAAACCCAGCACCTGGTTGTAGTAAAAAAACAGAAAGGTGACGAAGGCGCCCTGTTTAACGCCGTCGGCAAGTTGGCCGACGCCGTAACCGATTTTGCTGGTCGCTTTCATTGGCGAATATGCTCCGGGTTGCTGTCGGCAAGTAAGGCGAAGGGCCCCTGTTTCATACTCAGTGCAGTGCACCAGGCGCGATCGATATCGCTGGAACTGGCAACGCCGTGGCTTTCAATGGCGATGGCCGCATCCACCAGGGCGCTAACCAGTGGCGTAACCACGTGTGGGTTGGCATGGTTGACAAAACCCGTAGCGAGAAAGGAAGCGTCGGGGTAGTCGTAGAAGCCCGCACCGGTCTTGCGGCCCAGACGCCCATCGTCCAGGTAGCGCTGCAGGAAGGCGCTGATATCGGGCTGCCTGGCGGCCCTTACGGGGTCTTCCCGCGGTTCCCGCCAACTGTCGGCGACGACATCAAGGCCGAACAGGTCCATAAGTGCAAAGGGGCCGAGGGGAACGGAAAACCGTGCCATCCATGCACTATCAATGTCTTCCACACTGGCCCGCCCGTTAATCACTTCCCACTTGGCCGCCTGGAGTACCGGGCCGAGGAGGGCATTGAACACGTAGCCAGGGTATTCCTTTTTCAATACCAGGGGCTCCGCAGCCAGGCTGTGCACATAGCGTTCCAGCAGGTCTACATTTGCCTTGGTACAGCGCGGTCCGGCGACAATATCGAACAATAGCGCGCCGAAGTGCGAGTGCAGGGCTGCGAAGCGCTCGCCGTAAACGAGGGCGCTGTCCATGTCAGATACCAGCAGGGCCGAGGTGTTGGAGGTCAGCAGTGTGTCGGCAGAACAGAGGGCATCCAGCTCGGTGAATAGCGTCCGTTTCAGTGCCATGCGTTCGGGAATGGACTCACTCACCAGGCCGACACCACGCACCGCCTTGGCCAGGTTGCTCTCAACGGTGACTCTATCATAGGCAGCACTCAGGTCGTCTGCACCGCAGTAGCCGATCTCAACCAGATGCGCGCCGATAGCCTGTTGCACCAGGGGAACGGCTTCCAGAACGCCGTGTTGCAGGTCGTGTACGACTACCTCGTAGCCGGACAGTGCAGCCAGCAGTGAATTGAAACAGCCCATTGTGCCACCGCCGACAAAGGCGACTCGGTTGAACTCTGCCACGGTCATTTCAGCGCTCGCGTTGGTCGCTCCGGCAGTACCAGGTTGGTGCTGCCCCGGGCGACAATGGCGGGCCGATAGGCTACAACAGGTAGGCCAGCCAGCGCGTTGACAATATGGAACTGGGTGGGGTTTTGTTCCCAGGTAAGGCTTGCCCAGTTGACGCTACCGCTGCCGACCTGCGCCTCGTGGATAGTGGTCGCAGAGGGGAAGGTAGTGATTTCATGGCGGGGTTGGCCATAGCCGCCAACCGCGGGCAGATAGCGCCAGCCAATGGGGTTGTCGCGGCCGGCCTTTTCCGCCGCGCTGGCGGCAATTTCTTCCGCTGTTGGCGCGCGAAGTTCGTCGATACTCATCGCCACAATGGGGCTGCCGAAGTGCTGGGCCGAACAGTCCCAACGGCCACTGGATATGCGGTGCTCGGGAATGTCTGCGTAGATCTTGGGTATACCCTGCAGCTCCCGGCCACTGAGGATCGCGTCGGTGAGGTTTTCCCACATTACCAGGGTATAGTCGCCTTCCAACTGCTCGGTTTCACCGGCGTAGCGCACGGCGGCACTAACGCCAATCAGGTTGTAGCCGCGACCGGCCAGCCAGTCAACCTGCTTATTACAGGCGTAGGTCACGGTTACCAAAGGCGTTTCCGCCACCTCCAGGGGCTCGGGCAAATACTGCTGAAGTGCCTCGCGCTCGGTTTCGTAGGACACGATCATCATGGTCACGTCGTGGTACCAGCCTGAGGTGCCGGGGCCAATGTAGCGTGGGCCGAAGTGCGCCGGCATTTGATAGCTGGCATTGGGGTTAGGTTTGAACATGTTTTCCAGCCTCACTGCAGGGTGTAACGGAAGTCGAGATGGTAGGAGGTTTCGTCGGGAAGCGATGCGTACACGTAGTTGCCCGAGATCAGCGGTTGATCCAGTGTCAGTACGTTTTCCCGCTCCTCGGTCAGGTTCTTGGCGTTAAGTACCAGTGACCAGCGGCCGCTTTCCTCCTTCAGACCCAGTCGAGCATTAATCTTGGTCGTCGCCTCCTGCAAGGAGAATGGGTCGTTGTCTGTGTCCGTGAAGTGCTCGCCCTGGTGGAGGGCGTCAACGCCGGCCAGCAGGTTTATGCCGCTGTTGAACAGGGGGATATCCAGCGAGGTATACAGGCTGGCGCTGACCTCCGGCGCAAAGGCGAGGGGCTCACCTGAAAGATCCTGGAACGACGGCGCAGTGGGATCACTTTGGGGACCGGTTTTTTCGTTGTAGCAGGAGGGGTCACCTGTGCCCGATTCGGTGCCGGCCTGGGGCACTGCACAAAGGTACTCATCGTAGGTTGCATCTACCAGGCCGGCGCTGCCGCCAATAGACAGATAGGGCACCGGTGGCAGCCAGAAGAAGTCGAACTCCAGCCCCTGGGTGGTGGCGTCGGCGGCATTGGTGACAAAGATCTGGGTGCCATCGAAATTACGCACCTGCAGATCCTGGTACTGGGTGTAGTAGATCGCTCCATTGAGTATCAGCGAGCCGCCAAACAGCTTGCTCTTTATACCAATTTCATAGGCGTTGGCCCGCTCTGGTTCAAAGGTGAGGTTGTCGTCGGAAAATACCGCTGCGGCGAAGCCGCCGCTTTTGAAGCCCTGGGTATAGGTTGCGAACAGGGTGATTTCCTTGGCGACTTCCCAGGTGACGGTAAATTTTGGGGTGAAGTCGTAGTCGGAGGCATCCAGAGTGACGTCGAAATTTTCCTGGCCGGTGGTAATAGGACCTGCTCCCGGTAAACCTTCACGCTGGGACAGAATATTGCCGGTTCGCTTGTCTTCGCCGTAACGCAGGCCGAGGGTCAGGGTCAGGGCGTCGGCTACCAGCCAATCAAACTGGGTGAAATAGGCCACACTGTCGGTTTCAACCCGGGTGATGGCGTACAGGGTTTCAGCTTGCCCGTCATCCTCCACGGTCTCCACGGGAACGGGGACGGAGGGGAAGAAGCCAAAGTCGGACTGGGGGTCATAGGCACCGCCGGCCCCCGCGATGTAGGCCGCGAACCCGGCGCCGTTGGTCTGGGATATCGACGAGCCGTGATCGGTTTGCGCGGCGAATACTCCGGCGACAAAATCAACCCCGTGACCAATACCGAACAGGGCCGGTAATGATCCGGCAAAGCGCAGTTCCACCTGGTCCTGCTGGTAGAAATTAGGTTCGCCGTCACGGGTGCCGAAATTGATAAAGTCGATGGGTGAAAAGTCGCCGTCAATGGCGTAGGGACCTTCGAACTCCGATGTGCCGGCGATAAACGTCATAGCCAGGGTGTTGGCCAGCCCGACTTCACCGAAATCCTTGGTGTACTTGAGGTTGGCGGAGGTGGTATCCCGGTTGGAAAAGGTTTCGCTGTCCATCGAGGTCGTGTTATTCCAGGGGTCATCCTCGAACTCGGGGTCGCCATTTTCCTCGCTGCGGAACTGGTCCCGGGAGCGCTCGCTGGCTTTGGCGATCTGAGTGATAAGCCCCACTTCCCGGTGCTCCGAGGCCCAGAGGTTCAACAGCAGTTCCGAACTGTCGTCGATCAGCCACTTGATCTTGACCCGGCCGCCACGGTCTACCATGTAATTTTGCTCATCGCGGGCAGTATTGTAGAGATGGCTGTCGCGATAGCGGTAGCGCAGGGCGATGCGCATCGCGAGCTTGTCGTCGATCAGAGGGAGGGATATCGCACCCTCGGCCTTCACCTCGTCATATTTGGCAGTACCCACGTTGATATAGGCCGACCGGTCAAAGCTCGGGTCGGTGGTGGTAAAACTGAATACCCCCGCGATAGTATTCTTGCCGAAAAGTGTCCCCTGGGGGCCGCGCAGCACCTCCACCCGTGCCATATCGAATGCCGTGTCGTTGATATAACTCGCCCGACCGTAAAAAACATCGTCAATCGACACACCAACCGACGGCTCCAGTCCCCGCCCCAGTGGCGGCGTGCCAAAGCCCCGAATGGTTAGAACCGGGGAGTGTCCCTGTGAATTGTTGAACTTAACGTTAGGGGTATACTGAACAAGCTCGCCGACATCGGAAATGGCTTTGTCGTTAAAAAACTCGCTTTCGAAGCTGGCCACGGAAATTGGCACATCCTGCAGGTTTTGCGCTTTTTTCTGGGCCGTAACGATAACTTCCTCGATAACCCGGTTTTGCCCGAATGCGGACAGGGAGATCATCGCTAAAAGCAGGCCTGTACCGGGAAAAAAGTTTCGTAACATTGCAAATACTCCGCTTTTCCCCGCTTTAACAAGCTCTTTGGGGAATCATGTTTTTATTGTGCGCACGGTGGGTTGCGCTATAGTCAGGTCGAGTATGCTCCTGGCTGCGAGTGGCGGCCACGACGTAGCGTGTCGGTGCGTGGATAAATCTCAGGCCTGCTTTCAATTGGCATTTATTTATACTTAGTATACAAGGTCTTACGTTGTTCAAATGCCCGTTGCACGTGGGCTTCGGTTCCTGATTGAGTACAGCGAATGAAGTTTGTAAAAGATGAATTTGCCTTTCCCCGGTTCCTCAAGTTCTGGCGGGGGGTGTTTAAAGTTAGTCAGGAGGAGCTGGCCTTTCAGCTGGGTTGCTCACCGCGACATGTGAGCCGTCTTGAGACCGGCGAATGTCGGCCGAGCGAAACCCTGATTCAGCAGGTTGCCGATACCTTGGGGCTGGGCAAGCGCGATCATAACCATTTGCGCATAGCCGCAGGTTTTGCGCCGGATGAACCGGGGCTGGACTTCAACAGTCGCGAGATGAACTGGCTGCGCAAGGCGATGTTGCGCACATTGCGAGCCCTCGATCCACTGCCGGCCACACTGCTCGATAGTCGCTCCAACATACTTATGGTCAATCGGGGGTTTGTCAGCCTTTTTACCCAGCAGGTGTCGGAAGAATTGCTGGCGAAGCTGGATAATAACTTCGACTTTGTCTTTGCCAACGCCGATCCCGAACATGAGGAGGGACGTGCCGACACCTTGTCGGCCATTCTTATGGCCAGTCAGCAGGCGGCCTTGTTCAGCAACAACGCCGAAGACCTGCAGCATATTGTCGAAATGGAAAAGCACCCCGCAGTGCCATCGGACTGGAAGCAGCGAGCGGCGGGTATGGAGCCTATGGCGAGCTTTCGGGTGCAGCTAAAGGTGAATGGTCAGGAAGAAAACTTTTTTAATGTCAGCACTACCGTGGGGGCACTGGGACCTGCGGCCTTTCTGTCTGAGCCTCGATTGACCATTAATATCCTCTACCCGGAAGACGAAGACCTCGATCTGACAGCTGTGCTAAGGGAGGACGCCCGTCACCCCTTGCTGTTCTATTGACTTGTCGTCTCTGGCCGCTGCGCCTAGCCCGCATGGGCCACTGAGCCGCCGTCGAGCACCAGGGTATGCCCGCACATCCACGCCGATGCCCGGGAGGCGAGATAGATAGCGGTACCGGCGATATCCTCTGCTTGACCTAAACGTCCACGGGGGATGTGCGTCGGCGCGGTAACGGATTCCTCATCGACAATATACGCGGTCAACTTGCTGGCGAAAAAGCCTGGTGCAATGCCGTTTATATTCACATTATCCTTGGCCAGATCGGCCGCCATATGCCGGGTAAGCTGGATCACCGCGGCCTTGCTGGCAGAGTAGGAGTAGTTCTCCAGTTTGGGATGGGTGATGCCGTTGATTGAGGCGATATTAATGACCCGTGCAGGGTCTGCTTTGCTGCCCGCCGCCTTGAGCTGAGGTAGCAACATCTGGGTCAGGAAAAACATCGACTTCACATTCACCTGCATAATCTTGTCCCAGCCATTTTCCGGGAACTCTCCCAGCGGCGCGCCCCAACTTGCACCGGCGTTATTAATCAATACATCGATCTTCGCCTCCCGCTGTTGAAGGGCTTTGGCAAAAGCCTCGGTGCCTGCCTGTGAACCCAGGTCGGCCACCAACGGAATGCACTCCCCGTAAGCCGAAAGCTCCTCTGCGCAGGCCATCAGCTCCCCTTCCTTACGCGCGCTGATATAAACCCTGGCACCGTTCTCAAGAAAACCGCGAGCCATCATCGCGCCGAGCCCCCGGGAACCGCCGGTAATCACAACCGTCTTGTCGGCAATGGAAAACAGGTTTTTCATAGGACTCACCATAGGCATTGTAGGTATGAAAATAAGTGTAGCGGCCAGCATCGAACGTGATTTGACCAATGTGAGGTACAGAGTACGGTCGGATTCTTCGAATGGACAGGACGTGGCACGTCCGACGGAGGCGGGGAGTAACGTTATAGAATAACTTTAGGGGTGCCGAGACTAATATTTTCAGCCAGTTCGGCAGTGCCAGTCAGGAGTTTTTCGGTTTAGGTGTTTTTTGTTCTAAAGGCTCCTGCAATTGCTTTTTTCGAGAGAGTGCTCTTAACGCGGAAAAATTGTCGATGAATACGATCAAATCCCTATCGCGTAATAGCACTTGGCTATGGAGGAGCTTGGAGTTTGATTCATTAGTGATGGACGGAAACTGCTACCCTGAACAAATACTCAGTGTTTGGTGTACGGTCACTAGCGCACTGAAGTGTAGAATTGGGGTGTGTGAACGGTTCTGTACTTTTTCCGTAGAGGGTCGCGAGTAGAGAGGGGGTTAGTGTGGAACGCTTGAAAAAGGCGTGTATTCCTGTTTTTGTGTTTTGTGTGATTGCTTCATATCTATGTGCAATGGTGTTCAGCCCCTTGCTGAGTGCGGGCTTTGATTGGGAATACTTGCAGAGAGTATGGGATAGGTGGCAAACACTAAATGCCGCGATGATTGCCCTCTGTGCCAGTCTTGTTGCACTTTGGGCCTCGCAACGGCAGGCTTCACTGCAAAAAAAATTGATTGAAGATCAACGGGAAAGAGAGTTCGTCGCGGCGAGAGCATTTCTTTCAGCTGCGCTAGCAGAATTGCAGGACTATTTGCGAGATGTCTATATCGCTTACTCAGAGCTATATGAAGAACTCCCTGTCGATGGGAGCTTTAGCGATGATAACTCTTATGTTCCTGATGTCGCGCTTCCCGAACTACCGGTTTCCCATAGGACGGTCTTTCGAGATTGTATTACCCACGCTTCTCCTGACATAGCGAAATATCTTTCTCATATCCTTTCGCGGGTACAGGTGATTAACTCAAGGGTAATGGGGATTAACGAATCGATAATGTATAAATCGCGTAGCAAGATCGTTGACGACATCTTGTCTGTCGCTGAGATAGAAGCTACGTGCAATAAATTATATTCGTTTGCGCGCGGTGATAGCCCGCTTATCCCAAGCCCTATCGGAGACGATGATTTGATAGGTATGTTACATAGAGCGACTTGTTTTTGGGAAAAACAAAAGATGCCTTCGGGGGCTATTACTGAGGCAATACGCATTCTTAGCAACAAAATTGCTGAGTAGTTCAGTAAATCGGAAAACAAAAACGGGTTACACCTTGCGATGTAACCCGTTCATTTGTATGGCTCCGCCTGCTGGGCTCGAACCAGCGACCCAATGATTAACAGTCTCGAAATCAGAATGTTTTGAAATGTGTATTTATGTTGATTTAATCAATAAAAATCAATATGTTAAAAGCTATTCTCGGTGGCCAAGTATTGACTTAAATTCATTAGGATTGATGTTTTTTCGCCAAATGTGCTTACACCCTTGCTTACACCTTTGAGCATTGAAGAGGTCAGACTGTTGGAAAAAATTGTTAACTTCACAGCGAAGAGAGTTTCGGAGTTTTCTTGTCCACCCGGTAAATTCCAAGAGATTTTCTGGGATGCTGACCCAAAGGCCCCAGGATTGGGGGTTCGCATCAGGGGCAAGGGTAGGCCCACTTATGTTTTCCAAAGCCGTTTCCAAAAGCGGTCATTAAGGATGGCGATAGGAACGATAGATACGTGGACTATCCCTGAGGCGCGCAGACGAGCACGCGAGCTCCAAAGCCTGATAGACCTTGGTCGCGACCCCAGGGTGGTCAAAGCTGAAACTATTACGAATGATATTCAAGCCCGAGCTCTTTCCAAGCTCGAAGGTATGACCGTAGGTGAGGCGTGGCAGACATACTTGGAGGAGCGTCGACCATTTTGGAGTGAGTCACACTACAACTCGCATTTAGCATTGTCGCAGGCGGGAGGAGCTCGACGAAAGCGCTCGAAAGAGTTGACTCGCCAGGGGCCCCTCTATCCTTTGCTCGGGTTAAAGTTGGTTGATGTTGACAGTGGGTCCTTAAAAACGTGGGCAGCGCAAGAGGCAAAGGTGCGCCCGAGCAGTTCGAGACTCGCATTGAGGGTCTTTAAAGCGTTCCTGAGGTGGTGTGCAGAGCAAGAGGGCTACCGAGGTAAAGTTGATGCCGAGGCGGCCAGCGGAAAGCGTATAAATGAAATTGTTGGGAGTGCGCCAGCTCGGCGGGATGCTCTTCGACGTGAGCAGTTAGCTGAGTGGTTTAATCATGTACGGGAAATTCAAAACCCTGTTGTTAGTGGTTACTTACAATGTTTGCTGCTGACGGGAGTACGTCGAGAAGAGATGGCGAAACTGAAATGGTCTGATGTTGATTTCCGTTGGCACACTATCCACTTCTCAGACAAGGTTGATGAATTCGGTAAGGAAATTCCTCTGACGCCCTATGTAGAAAGTATTCTTCTGAGTTTGCCCCGCAGAAACGAGTGGGTGTTCAGCAGCCCGACCAGTCGGTCTGGTCGCATAGTAGACCCGAAAAAAGCCCATCAAACCGCCTGCGCTCGAGCAGGTGTATCGCTCACTATTCATGGGCTCCGGCGTTCATTCAAAAGTCTCGCGGAGTGGCTCGATATTCCGGCTGGCGTCACTGCTCAGATTATGGGGCACAAGCCCAGCGCTACAGCAGAAAAACATTATACCGTGCGGCCAGTAGACTTACTCAGAGTTCATCACACTGCGTTTGAATCATGGGTGCTTAATAATGCAGGTGTCGAGTTTGAGCCGAACAATGAAAAACCTACTTTGAAAGCGGTATCGCAGCGATAGCACTAGGGAGAACCTCGTGGCAGAAGGAAAAAATGGAGATAAACAAAAATTCGAGATGCGCCGTTTGCGAGGCTTGGCTCACGCGCGCTACCTTCGTGAGCGCTGGGGCTTGGTTGCGGGCCTGACGCCAGAAGAAATTTACGGCTATGAGGTGCCTTGGGGGGAGGCGGTTGCGCTATATCGAGCGTTGCGGTCATCTTCGAAAGAAGGTGGTTCGGTCGATATGTCTGATGTGGATTCCTGGGAGCGTGTGTATGTCGAGTTTTGTATGAATCTATATGAGAGGCGGCAGGTCTTGTTGGCGGAAAAAGAGAGATTGATGGCCATGATTCGCGAGGATAGAGATAACTCCTCCGAAAGCCTCGTTTTGCCAGATAGAGAGCGGCTTATTCAATCACTCACCGTTATTGAACTGTGGCTGACAGATGATGCGCCGCAGAATCGACTAGAGGCGATTCCGGGAGTACGAGGCGGGCGCTGGGAGGTTGTCTGGCCCTCTCGGCTCATAAACTACACCAGAGAGCTTTGCATCGAGCTTCAAAATTGGTGTGACGAGAACAAGGGGGTTCCGTCAGCCCTGCAGGTCTTGAACGAGTGGAAGCGTAATCCGCCCATAGGTATAACCGATGTGTCAGATAACAGGTTTTGTCTGACCAATACTCAAGGGGAGAGATGGGTGGACTACGAAGCTTTACAGAGAACTATCAACAACCATGTCCATTATTTGGGTGAAGATTCCAATTTCTAAAGGGGAAAGTCAGGAAATCTCAGGAAATCTCAGGAAATCTCAGGAAAAGTCAGGAAAAGTCAGGAAAAGTCAGGAAATCTCAGCATACTCGGCGGGTCAACAAACCTTACATCAGATGATTAAACCTCTATTCCGTTACGAGGTTTTCAATGATGTTAGAGCCAAAAGTAAGTAAGCCCATTGTGGCCGATGCTGGAGACACCATGTGCTCCAAGCCGATAAGTTTCGCACCTTTGGAAAAAATCTTGACCCCCACGGTCAGCACCGAGGCTGCAGCACACTATTTACACCGTAGACCCCAGACTTTACGTGTCTGGGCCAGTAAAGAATCGGGCCCGATTCGCCCCCGCCGTATCAATGGCCGCCTCCACTGGAGCGTGGCTGAGCTGCGTGAGCTCCTGGGGGTGTGCTGATGGACTGTAAGTGCAATATCGTTTCCAGAACACCTGGCTGTGTAATGTGCGCGCAGTTGCCCCTCTATGACAACTTGCCGGTTCCTGTGCCGCGTATGCCCAGGGAGGGGACAACTATCCGCGCCGTGGCCGAGAAGTTCCGTGAAGGGAAAAAACTCGACCACAAGGACGTCATCGACAGTGATGGAAGCTGGCGGCTGGCTTCAATGGTTTGTGATTTGAAAAAACTCCATGGCTGGTCGATTGATTCGTACAAAGTCAACAGCAGGGGGACGAAGGTCTATTTCGTCAACGCCATCGACCGGCGAGACCTTGGTTGGACGTAGCCATGATGGTGCAATTCGGAAGGCGCCCCAGGGAGCGGGGTTGCGCGAATGGCTAAGGGCGGTATGAACAGTCGCGGAATGAAAGCGAATGGCCGAGGAAGTGGCAAGGGGCAGTTCTTTCGGGCATTGCATGCGATATTCGACCATCCCGATTACATTGCCCTGTCCAAGTCGTCGAGAGCTTTTCTTTGGGATATGAGTCGCCAGTACAATGGATATAACAATGGTAACATCAGTGCGGCACCCGCAATCATGGAGCGTATGGGCTGGGATAAGAAAACGGCGTTGCGGTGCCGCAAGGAGCTAGAGGCGCGGGGTTGGATTGTGGTGACGCGTTATCCTCGAGCCAGGAAAGAGCCTGTGCTGTACCGGTTTTCTTGGCTCGATGTTGATGTATGGTCGGGAAAGCCTTACTTGGACCCAGGGGCAGATAAGGTGCCTCGGCGAAGGTTGCGGGCGTAATTCAATATTCTAAGGGGTAAAATCGCCCCCTTAAATTGCTGTAATGGGGGCTAAGATACCCCATAAATGCCACTGGGGATGGTTTTATGGGGGCTTTAAGCTACCATAAACCCCGTCCGCAACAGGTTTTTATGGGGTAAATATGGCCCCCCTTTATAGAGATATACCAAGCTGTTGCGCAATCTATGAGACAGGTTTTTACTTGTTTTGCTTGCGGTGAGTCGGAATCGGAGCAAATAAACCCTTATAAAAGGTAGGGAAATCATCGGGGATTTGCGAGCCTATTGCCAGAGCGCTCGCCGCTTACGCTGTTGAATTGCCAGTCAGGTACGAAGGAATGGATAGAAAGCACTATATGGATGAGTTGGCGCGCAGAATTGAGCGCTTGTGCAGAGCCTCTAAAGAAGGCTACAAATCTTCTGCTGTTGAGCGGCATCGCCTGGAGGGCTTCATTCAGGCGGGTGTCTTTCTCGGTATCACATCGAATACGGAAACCAAATCCCTGCTCGAGAACACCTACTTAACGGTTTTTGGCAAGCCGCTGCGCGACGGCGAAGGTGCGTCCTCTGCGGCGCTTGGCGTTGAGATGCTTGACTATAGCCAGTACGACTCGCCGTCCTTTATGCGAAAAGGCCTTTAATCGCCCCCATAACACCAACAGCGCTGGCCAACGAGCTGGCGGTACTTCAGGAACAACGCTGTAAATGAATGCTTCTCAAGGTAATTTTAGTGCGACGGCCGCCTTCATCTGGTCAGTGGCTGACCTGCTTCGCGGCGACTTCAAACAGTCGCAATACGGTCGGATAATCCTACCCTTCACGCTACTGCGCCGCCTCGAGTGCGTATTGGAGCCGACTAAAGAGGCAGTGCTGGCTCAAGACACTGTTGTGAAGGAAATGCCTGAGGAGGCCGCCCGCAAGCTCTTGCTGCATGCTGCCGGACAACCGTTTTACAACACCTCCCAAATGGACCTGGGCAAGCTCGGGCAAAATCAGGTGCTGGAGAATCTGGAGAGCTATATCCACTCCTTCAGCCCGGATGCGCGGGAAATCTTCGATTATTTCTCGTTCACGGAATTTTTGGTCCAGCTCAACGAGGCCAATCTACTGTACCGGGTGGCAGGCAAGTTTGCGGGGATGGACTTGCATCCCCAAGTGCTCAGCAACCACGACATGGGCTTGGTGTTTGAGGAGTTGATTCGGCGTTTTGCGGAATCCTCCAATGAAACAGCGGGGGAGCACTTTACCCCACGGGATATTGTTCGTCTGACAACGTCTCTGACGTTCTGTGGCGACGACGACGCCCTCAGCAAGCCAGGGGTGGTTCGCTCTATCTACGACCCAACGGCGGGGACGGGTGGCTTCCTGTCCTCTGGCATGGAGTACCTGCATGAGATTAACGAGGGTGCGCGACTGGCGACCTTCGGGCAGGAGCTCAACAAGGAATCCTACGCCATCTGTAAAGCCGACATGCTCATCAAGGGGCAGGAGGTCTCTAACATCAAGCAGGGCAATACCCTGTCGGATGACCAGCTCCCGACCAACACCTTCGACTACATGCTTAGCAATCCCCCGTTCGGGGTTGAGTGGAAGAAGGTTCAGAAGGCTGTTGTCGATGAGCACAAGCAGAAGGGCTTCGGTGGTCGCTTCGGGCCGGGGTTGCCCCGAGTCTCCGATGGTTCCCTGCTGTTCCTGATGCACCTTATCAGCAAGATGCGCAGGCCTGACGAGGGCGGCTCACGAATCGGCATTATCCTGAATGGCTCCCCTTTGTTTACCGGGGGCGCAGGTAGCGGCGAAAGTGAAATCCGCAGATACATCCTCGAGAACGACCTGTTGGAAGCCATCATCGCCTTGCCGACTGACATGTTCTACAACACCGGCATTGCGACCTATGTATGGGCGCTGAGCAACCACAAGCCCGAGGAGCGCAAGGGTAAGGTTCAGCTCATCAACGCGACCGACAGCTTCGAGAAGATGCGGAAGTCTCTCGGCTCCAAGCGCAAATACCTTACCGAAGAGCAAATAGAAGACATTGTGCGGCTCTACGGCAATTTTGAGGAGTCCGAGACCAGCAAGATATTCAACAGTACAGACTTCGGTTATCGCAGGATTACCGTCGAACGCCCATTGAAGCTGGCTCTGTATCCCAAGGACGACCTTAAGCGGGAAGCTCTGGCTGCTGACAAGGCTTGGTTGAAGCTGGACGAGAGCCTGCAACAAGACATCCTGAAAGCGCTTGATGCTATCGACGATGAGAAGCTCCTGTCGCGCTCGAAGTTCGACAAACAGCTCAAGGCGAATCTCGAAGGCGTGAAGCTGCCAGCAACCGTTCTGAAGCTCCTTCACAAGCATTTGGGCGAGCAGGACGAAGAGGCAGAGGTATGCAAGGCCAAGGGAAAACCAGAGCCCTCAAGTGACCTCAGGGACTACGAGAACGTCCCCCTCAGCGAATCCATCGACGACTACTTTCAACGCGAAGTGCTGCCCCATGTGCCCGATGCATGGATTGATGAAAGCAAGAAGGACGACAGGGACGGACAGGTAGGTATTGTCGGCTACGAGATTCCCTTCAACCGCCACTTCTACAAATACGTGCCGCCAAGGTCACTGGAAGAGATTGATGCAGACCTCGACAAGGTAAGTGCGGAGATATTGGAGTTGCTTCAGGAGGTGCATTCCTGATGACGGGGCGGTATCAGTCCTATAAGGAATATCAATCCAGTGGCGTTGATTGGCTGCAAGAGGTGCCGACGACTTGGGAGCTTACTCGGCTTGGAAAGTGGTTTTCTGAGCGAAGGGAAACGGTTAGCGACAAAGACTACGCGCCACTCTCAGTTACGATGCAAGGTATTGTTCCTCAGGTCGAGACGGCAGCAAAGTCTGATGCGGGAGACAACCGAAAAAAGGTTGTGGAAGGCGATTTTGTAATTAACTCTCGCTCAGACCGCAAGGGTTCTTCGGGGGTTGCCGACAGGGACGGCTCTGTTTCGCTTATTAGTATCGTTCTTGAGCCAAAGAACATTGAAGCCCGCTTTGTCCACCATCTCATGAGAAGCCAGCCCTTCCAAGAAGAGTTTTATCGGTATGGCAAGGGTATCGTTGCGGACCTATGGAGTACTAAGTATTCCGATATGAAGAACATTCGGTTGGCATTGCCCAGCCGAGAAGAACAAAAGACCATCGCTCGCTTCCTCGACCACGAGACCGGCAAGATAGACGAGCTCATCGCCAAACAGGAGCGACTCATCGAGTTGCTGAAGGAAAAGCGTCAGGCGGTGATTTCACATGCGGTGACAAAGGGGCTGAATCCTGATGTGCCGATGAAGGACTCAGGTGTCGAGTGGCTTGGGGAGGTGCCTGAGCATTGGGAAGCCAAGAAGTTAAAACATGTCGTAGCTAAGATTATTGACGCAGAACATAAAACAGCCGATTTCATTGATGATGGCCCGTTTCTTGTTTGTAGGACGACAAATGTGCGGGATGGAGTACTTCGCTTAGATGGAGCAAAGTACACAAATGAAGAGACTTACAAGCGCTGGACGGCGCGGGGTATCCCGGAACCTGGTGACGTATTGTTCACTCGGGAGGCTCCGGCGGGGGAGGCATGTGTCGTTCCTAGTGAGCCAAGACTTTGTCTCGGGCAGAGAATGGTCTTATTCAAACTGTTTCGAGATATTATCAATGAAGACTTTCTAGTTTTCTCGTTACATGCAGGTCTAGCCGACGAGTTCATTGCTCAACTTTCTCAAGGAAGTACTGTCGCACATTTCAATATGTCAGACATCCGTAATATTCCATTGATGCTTCCGCCGTTGTCAGAGCAATACAGCATTGTTTCTGAGCTACGCGAAAAGTTGGAATTGATGGACAGTCTTTCTGGTAATGCAGAGCGATTGATTCATCTCTCTAAAGAACGCCGCACAGCCTTAATCTCAGCCGCCGTAACTGGCAAGATAGACGTCAGGGGCTGGCAATCTGAATAATTGAGTGAAATGACAGGGAGTCTTTTTAAATGCCGAGAAATAACAAAAATAGTGAGGCTCAAGGGTGGTTGAATTCGCTTCATAAAATGCGTGTCTGGGCGAAGGAAAATAATCTTCCAATCCAGTACGAGCTGACTGTGGTTCGTAAAGCAATTGCCGCCCAGATTTTAGCTGATGCTAATTCGGAGCCACCTAAAGAAAGTACACCTAAACCTAGAAAGAAAAAGCCATTTAAGAAATTTCAGTTGAAGCAGGCAGAAAAAATTAAAAGCGAGAATCGCCAGCAGGAGAAGAAACCTACCGCCAAGGTGTATAGAAAGCTTCCGTTAGCGGATTCAGATAGGAAGGGAAAGTCTGAAGATGCTTTGGACTATCGAATCTCAGGCAGTTTTGGGCACGGGAAAAGGAGTCGGTAAATGGCAGATGCCAGAGAGGTCGAGTTTCAGAATGACATCGTACAAAATCTGGTCGCATCAGGCTGGCTGTTAGGCTCCTCAGAGCACTACAACCGGGAGTTGGCCCTGTACCCCGAGGATGTTGTTGGCTACATACAGGAAACCCAGCCTGACCAGTGGGAGCGCTTTACCAAGCACTACACGACCGGCACTGAAGCGGCCCTCCTCAAAAGCGTTGCCAGCCAGCTCGACAAAAAGGGAACCCTTTGGGTGCTCCGCAATGAAGTGAAGGACAGGGGCGCTCGACTGCGTCTGTGCAGCTTCAAGCCCGACCACCGCCTGAACCCTGAGCTGTCCCAGCGCTACACCAAGAATCGGTTCAGAGTCGTTCCTGAGCTCGTCTACAGCCCCAATGGCTCTCAAGGTCGCCTCGACATTACGCTATTCGTCAACGGCCTTCCTGTGGCGACGATGGAGCTCAAGTCTGACTTCAAACAAGCCCTCGACAATGCCAAGAAACAGTACATGTTTGACCGGCTTCCGAAGGACAAGAAGACCAACAAACCCGAACCGCTACTGACTTTCAAACGTGGTGCGCTGGTGCATTTCGCGGTGAGCCAAACCGAAGTGGCAATGACCACCAAGCTCGCTGGCAAGAGCACCTTCTTTCTACCGTTCAACAAGGGCACTGAGGACGGTGGTTCAGGCAATGATGTACCTGAACACGGTTACCCCACGGCCTACCTATGGGAAGAGATACTCCAGCGGGATAACTGGCTGAACATTCTCGGGCGCTATTTGCACCTGGAGGAGACCATCAAGGAAGACGTTCACGGCAACAAGGTTAGGAAGGAGACCATGATTTTCCCCCGGTATCACCAGTGGGATGCCGTGCGGAGTCTGTTGTCGGCTACGGTCACCGAGGGCACTGGGCAGAAGTATTTGATTCAGCACTCGGCGGGGTCGGGTAAATCAAACTCTATCGCGTGGCTCTCACATCAGTTGTCGGCCCTTCACAATGTTGATGGAACTGAGCTGTTTGATTCCGTCATCGTCATTACTGACAGAACCGTGCTCGACTCACAACTTCAGGACACCATCTATCAGTTCGAGCATCAGGACGGGGTGGTCTGTCGTATCAACCGTGAGGAAGGTGAGGGCAGCAAGTCAGAACAGCTTGCCGCAGCACTGACCGGCGCAACTCGTATCATCATTGTCACCATTCAGACCTTTCCTTTTGTGCTTCAAGCGATTCAGGAATCCTCAGGGCTCAAGGGTAAACGCTTTGCGGTAATCGCTGACGAGGCGCACAGCTCACAGACCGGTTCGACCGCCAGAAAGCTCAGAGAAGTACTGATGGCCGAGGCCTTTGGAGACGATGAAGAGCTGACCGGCGAGGATATTCTGGATGCCACCTTAGAGGCCCGTAAGGGCTCCGAGAACATCAGTTACTACGCTTTCACAGCGACACCCAAGGGTAAGACCTTGGAGCTCTTTGGTCGGCCTCCTGAGCCAGACAAGCCGCTCTCAGACGACAACAAGCCTGAGGCCTTCCATGTGTACAGTATGCGGCAGGCGATTGAAGAGGGCTTCATCCTCGATGTGCTCCAGAACTACACCACCTACAACACCGCGTACAAGCTCGCTCATGCAAACCCTGAGGGCGACAGGGACGTAGACAAGAAGAAGGCCGCGACAGAGATAGCCAAATGGGTGCGCTTACACCCGCACAATATCTCCCAGAAGGTTGAGGTGATTGTCGAGCACTTCAGAACCCGTGTTGCCCATTTGCTCAACGGTGAAGCCAAGGCGATGGTGGTCACGGGTAGCCGCAAGGAAGCGGTGCGCTACAAGCTGGCGATGGAGAAGTATGTCGCTGAAAAAGGCTATGCAGGCATCAGTGCGATGGTCGCCTTCTCGGGTGATGTGAACGACCCAGACTCAGGCCCTGAGCCATTTACCGAGCGCAATATGAACCCGGGTCTCAAGGGGCGTGACCTACGGGACGCTTTTGATACCCCGGACTACCAGGTCATGATTGTCGCCAACAAGTTCCAGACCGGCTTCGACCAGCCAAAATTGGTGGCAATGTATGTCGATAAGAAGTTGGCGGGGGTGGACTGCATTCAAACTCTGTCGCGCCTGAACCGAACCTATCCCGGCAAGGACAGGACTTTTATTCTCGACTTCGTGAACGACCCGCAGGACGTCCTCGACGAGTTCCAGAAGTATTATCAGACCGCAGAGATTGCCGCTGTCTCTGAGCCGAACCTTGTGTACGACCTGATGGAGAGCCTGAAAGACGAGCGAATCTTTCAGTGGTCAGAGGTTGAGCAGTTCGCTGAAGCGTACTTTAACCCGAAGGCAAAACAGTCTGCACTGGTAGCTGCCTGCAGGCCCGCTGTGGAGCGCTACGGGGCGAGATATACCGAAGTGATGTTGGCAGTCAAAGGTGCCCAGGAGGCTCTGGAGGTGGCGCAGGCCAACGGCAATGCTTCTGGTGTTAAGAGCGCGGAATATGCGTTGACCTCAGCTAAAGAAGCCAAGGATGTCCTCGATACCTTCAAGAAAAACCTGAAGTCATTTTGTCGGTACTATGAGTTTATTTCCCAAGTGGTGGACTTCGGAGATAGCGACCTCGAGCGTTTGTCGGTTTACGGCGCCCACTTGCTACCACTGCTCCGTGAAGAACAGTTGAAAGACGACATCGACCTGAGTGAAGTCGTGATGACGCACTTCAAGCTGAACGAGGTCCGGCAGCAGCGTATCGTGCTCGAACCCGACAATAAGGGCTATGTGACCGGGGTGACGGCTATCGGGGGGCATACTCCCAGAGAGCAAGAGTACGAAAGGCTGTCTCAGATAATCGAGCGGCTGAACGACCTGTTCGCCGGTGAAATGACGGACGGCGATATGGTGAGCTTTGTGAACACCCTGGCCACTAAGGTGGCGGAAGATCATGCCGTCATGTCGCAGATTCGCAACAATACGACCGAGCAAGCGATGCTGGGCGATTACCCCACGGCAGTGCAGACGGCAGTTATAGCCAGCATGGAGGCACACAACGACCTGTCAATGCAGTTTTTGGCTGATGAGCGTGTGGCGAGAGGAGTGGCTGAGCTGCTGCTGGAAGTGCTGAAGAAGGGTTTGCAATCGGAGTTGCGGGGTGCACAGTGACCATTTGGCCGCCTCGACTTGCCGAAACTTCCTGGGTGAGTCTTGTTGTGGGCACTTCGTGGGGGCTAACATTTGCTGGCCACTTCCACTGCGTATCGGGTGAGTGCAGAATCCGTCAGTGCATCATTCCCCGAGCTGGCGGCACCGGCCCCTTGAGGTAGTGTAAAGGGTGGTCACTTCCGTGTTTGTTTGTGTGATTCCAACATGAAATTTCTTCGAGAGGCTGGCTTTTCGCGTGCGCGAACGGCCAATTGTTGAAGAATATTCGGAAAATGTGCTTACACCCTTGCTTACACCTTTCTATTCCGGAAAACAAAAAGGGGCTACGCTTTCACGTAACCCCTTGATTTGTATGGCTCCGCCTGCTGGGCTCGAACCAGCGACCCAATGATTAACAGTCATTTGCTCTACCAACTGAGCTAAGGCGGAATAGCTGTCTCAACAGCTGAGGTCGCGCATATTAAAGAGGATTCCGGGGGGCGTCAAGCCTTTGTGGCAGATTTTTTAAAGGAATTTCTCTAGGCTTTTCCTTTGCTTAGCTTTCGTCTCTTGGCTTTCTGCCGAGGGGGTGGAGTAGTAGACTTGGCGATTGGCTGAGCTTGCCGCGAATTCTCAGGGCTGTGGGCTTGGTGGTGTTTTACCGGTAATAGAGGTCTGTCATGTCCAAGCCATTCAAGGTGGTGTCTAAGTTTGCGCCAGCGGGAGATCAGCCTGCGGCCATCGCCGGGCTGGTGGAGGGGGTTAAGGCAGGGTTACACGCCCAGACACTGTTAGGTGTGACCGGTTCGGGCAAGACTTTCACCATTGCCAATGTCGTGCAGCAGTTGCAGCGTCCAACTATTGTGATGGCGCCGAATAAAACCCTGGCGGCCCAGCTTTACGGTGAGTTCAAGGAGTTCTTCCCGGACAACGCGGTAGAGTACTTCGTGTCTTACTACGACTACTATCAGCCGGAAGCCTATGTGCCGTCGTCGGACACCTTTATCGAGAAAGATGCGTCGATCAATGACCATATTGAGCAGATGCGCTTGTCCGCCACCAAGGCACTGATGGAACGCTCCGACGCGATTATTGTGTCGTCGGTGTCGTCGATTTATGGTCTGGGTGATCCTGAACTGTATTTTAAAATGGTATTGCACCTGGTGCGGGGTGAGCGCATCGACCAGCGCCAGTTACTGCGCCGTCTGGCAGAGTTGCAGTACACCCGCAATGATATGGCCTTCCAGCGGGGTACTTACCGCGTACGCGGCGATGTGATTGATATTTTCCCCGCCGAGAGCGAAAAAAATGCGGTGCGGGTCGAGTTGTTCGACGACGAGATTGATAGCTTAAGTGGTTTTGACCCACTGACCGGCGAGTCCTTTGGCAAAATGCCCCGGGTGACAATTTATCCCAAAAGCCATTACGTAACCCCCAGGGACACCCTGTTGAAGGCGGTTGATCGTATCGAAGAAGAATTGGTCGAGCGGCTGGAGCATATGAGGGCCAATGATTTACTGGTGGAGGCCCAGCGGCTGGAACAGCGCACCCGCTACGATCTTGAGATGATTCGCGAGCTGGGTTATTGCAACGGCATTGAAAACTACTCCCGCTATTTATCCGGGCGGGAGCCCGGTGCGCCGCCACCCACACTGTTTGACTACCTGCCGGAAAACGCGCTGGTAGTAATTGATGAGTCCCATGTGACCATTCCCCAGATCGGCGCCATGTACAAGGGCGACCGCTCCCGTAAAGAGACGCTGGTGCAATACGGCTTCCGCTTGCCCTCGGCGCTGGACAATCGTCCGATGCGTTTTGAGGAGTGGGAGCGACTGGTGCCGCAGTTGATACTGGTGTCGGCTACGCCGGGGCCCTATGAGACGGAGCATGCGGCGCGTACCGTCGAGCAGGTGGTGCGTCCCACCGGGCTGATTGACCCCGAGGTGGAGGTGCGTCCGGCGACGACTCAGGTCGATGATCTGCTGTCGGAAATTCGCCTGCGGGTCGACGTGGGGGAGCGGGTACTGGTGACTACCCTGACCAAGCGAATGGCAGAGGACTTGTCGGAGTATCTTGATGAGCACGACGTGCGCTGCCGCTACCTCCACTCGGATATCGATACGGTGGAGCGGGTGGAAATTATCCGCGACCTGAGGCTGGGTAAATTTGATGTGCTGGTGGGAATCAATCTGTTGCGGGAGGGGCTGGATATGCCCGAGGTGTCGCTGGTAGCGATTCTCGACGCTGACAAGGAAGGCTTTTTGCGCTCCGAGCGCTCGCTGATTCAGACCATTGGCCGGGCGGCGAGAAACCTGAATGGCAAGGCGATTCTCTATGGTGACCGCATTACCGGCTCGATGGAGCGGGCAATAGGGGAAACCAACCGCCGGCGTGAGAAGCAGGTGGCCCACAACGAGAAGCACGGCATTGTACCCAAGGGGGTGAAGAAGTCCGTCGAGGATATTCTGGAAGCGGGGCCGGCTCCCGGCGCCAATAAGACCAATCGACGGCGGGATGCGCGCAAGGTGGCTGAGCCCGGGGCCGACTACCTGGCCGATGCGGCGGCGATGGCGCCCGCTGAACTGGCCAAGCTGCTGAAAACCATGGAGCAGCAAATGCAGCACCACGCGAAAAATCTGGAGTTCGAGGCTGCTGCCCAGCTGCGCGACCGGCTGACCGAAATCAAGCAGAAAATGTTTATCTCGGCGGAGTAGGCGCTGTGGGCGTAGACCCTTGTTTTTAATACAAAGGCTGCCTATAATGCGCGGCTTCTTGGGGCGACAAACCCCAACGATCTCCCCAGGACCATAGCTCAGTTGGTTAGAGCGCTACCTTGACATGGTAGAGGTCGGCGGTTCGAATCCGCCTGGTCCTACCAACTCCTTGTTTACTGTTTCTGTTTTTGCTATTCCGTTTTCAATTGCCGGTATGGTTCTGTGGGGTCTGTCCCCTCATAAAGCGGGGACAGACCCCGATCGCCACGTTTGTTATACGTCCATATCCGCAACGGTATTAAAGTTTACAAAGTATTCGGGACATTCAGAAAAATCCACCGCCACTGCCTGCTCTTGCTGATACCAGCCCTTCACACTGCGTGCGCCGCCTGCCAGGTAGTTTGCCAGGCTTGGTGCAGCCGCAGGGGAGATCAGTGCAAAGAGATATTGGTCGCGCCCGCCATCGTGGGCATAGCTGATGCCCTGTGGCGGCTGCGCTCGGGCCAGTCGTGGGTAAAGGTCGATGGGTGGATTGGGGCTGTCGCAGGGCAGAAGTAACAGGTTTTGTCCGGTGCAGTGGCTCAGTCCCGCAAGTATGCCAGCCAGGGGGCCGGGGTAGTCTTCGGCTTTTTCGGAGGGTGCGTCGATGATCGGGCGGCCATATTTGGCGTAATCATCGAGGTGGCGGTTACAGCTAATCAAGCGCTCAGCGCCGTTGGGGGCTCTGGCGAGAACATGCTCAATCAATGGTTTTCCCCGCCAGTTTATCAGGCCTTTATCGCGGCCACCCATACGACGACCCGCACCACCGGCGAGAATCAATACAGAGAGTACGGTGTCGTTGTCTGAGCTGCTGGGCATGGTTTACCTTGTTCTGAAGGGCGGTGTATTCACCGGGGCTTTCGCCAACCGGTGCTATTATCGGTGATCGTCATTGGCTGTGCTATTATGCCTGCGCAATGAACCTGTCTGGCCTGAGCTGTTTATGACCACATTATTAGCCATCGACGCTGCAACCGAAGCCTGTTCGGTGGCTGTCTTGCATGCCGGTGAAATCAGCGTCGATTTTCGCATGTTACCCCGCGCTCATACACGGTTTTTACTGCCCATGGTCGATGAGATGCTGCAGCAGCGCGGTCTGCGGGTGGCGGATCTCGATGGTATCGCCTTCACTGCTGGCCCGGGATCCTTTACCGGTTTGCGGGTGGCTATCGCCACAGTGCAGGGCCTGGCCTTTGCTGCTGATATTCCTGTGGTGCCAGTGTCTACCCTGGCGTCGATGGCAATGCACTACACCCAGCAACACACGTTGGCTGAGGGCAGTATGTTGCTGCCGGCGCTGGATGCTCGCATGGATGAAGTCTATTTTGGGCGCTATCGCGTAGAGTCCGGGCAGGTGGTGCCGGTGGTTGAAGATGGCCTGTTCAAGCCGGAGGAGGTTGCTGAACTGCCTTCCCAGGGCATTGGCCTGGGCGATGGTTGGGGCTATCGCGACCGCTTTTCTGATGGTGAATTACTTGAAACCGTTGTGCTCGACCATTTACCCCACGCCGGTGCGGCGCTGCGGTTGGCTGAGCAGAGATTTAAACAAGGGGCAGCGATAGACGCTGCGCTGGCGCAGCCGGTGTATTTGCGGGACAGCGTCGCCTGGCAAAAAACAGAAAACCAAAAGTAAAAGGAAGTGAGTCAAATGGATATATTGCAGGCTGTCATTCTCGCTGCGATTCAGGGGCTGACCGAGTTTTTGCCGGTGTCCAGCTCCGGGCACCTGGTGCTGCCTCAGGCATTGCTGGGTTGGGAAGATCAGGGCTTGGCCTTCGATGTTGCGGTACATGTGGGGTCGTTGATGGCGGTGCTTTGGTACTTCCGTCGCGATGTCGAAAACCTGGTGACGGCCTGGTCGATGAGTGTGTTTCGCGGACAGAAAACCGCCGACAGCCGCATTGCCTGGATGGTCATTGTGGCCACCATTCCGGCAATTGTCGCTGGGCTGTTGTTTAACGATTTTATCGAATTGCACCTGCGCAACGGTATGGTGTTGGCGACCACAACACTGGTGTTCGGTGTGATTCTGGGCATTGCCGACAGGGTATCGAACCCACATCGCCGTATTGAAGACATCGGCCTGCGCATTGCCTTGCTGGTGGGGCTGGCCCAGGCGCTTGCGTTGGTGCCTGGCACCTCGCGCTCGGGGATTACCATTACCGTGGCGCTGTTACTTGGCCTGGGTCGCAGCGACGCCGCACGCTTCTCCTTCTACTTGTCCATGCCGATTATTGCGGCTGCAGGTGGTTATAAACTGCTTGAGCTGTTGCAAGGCGGTAGCACCGGTGAATGGCTGCCGCTGGGCATTGGTATTCTGGTGTCTGCGGTGACGGCCTACGCCTGTATTCACTGGTTTATGGGCTGGGTCGAGCGAATCGGTATGCTGCCTTTTGCCATTTACCGGGTTGTGCTGGCCCTGATTATTTACGCTGTGGTGTTGAGTTGACGGCGCTTGTCGTCATTTCGGGGGGGCGCAAATGAAGGTGGCATTTCTGGGGCTGGGTGTTATGGGCTATCCCATGGCGGGTCACCTCTATAACGCCGGTCTGGACGTAAAGGTATATAACCGCAGCGCGGCGAAGGCGAATCGTTGGCAGGGTGAATTTGCTGAGCTCGCCGAGGCGAGTGTTAAAGAGGCGGTTGTGGATCGCGATTGTGTGGCGCTGTGTTTAGGGGCCGACGAAGATGTGCGGACGGTGCTCACCGGCCCCGATGGTGTATTTGCCGCGATGCCAGCGGGTGGCATTGTCATAGACCATTCAACTACCTCTGCCGAACTCGCCCGGGACATGGCGGCTGCAGCAAAGGAATGCGGCCTGCATTTTATTGACGCGCCGGTGTCCGGTGGCCAGGCCGGTGCCGAAGCCGGAAAATTAACGGTGATGATGGGCGGCGATGCGGCGGCCTGCGCCGCGGTCGAGCCTGTACTGGCCTGTTACGCCGCACGCTTTCGTCGCCTGGGCGATAGCGGTGACGGACAGTTGGCCAAAATGGTCAACCAGATCTGTATTGCCGGGCTGCTGCAGGGGTTGGCAGAGGGGCTGAACTTTGGCCAGCAAGCCGGTCTGGATATGGATGCGGTGGTGGATGTGATCAGCGCCGGTGCCGCCCAGTCATGGCAAATGGAAAATCGCGCTGGCACCATGTTGAAGGGCGAGTTTGATTTTGGCTTCGCCGTGGACTGGATGCGCAAGGATTTGTCCTACGTGCTTGATGAGGCGCGCCGGCAGGGCAGTAGCTTGCCAGTGACCGCCCTGGTCGATCAGTACTATGCCCAGGTGCAGGCCCTCGGGGGTGGGCGCAAGGATACCTCAAGTCTGCTGTTGGCGTTGCAGGCATCGCAGGGTAAAAAATAAAGTCTGCCTAATGGATGTTCTCGAATGGAACTGAGCATAGCCAGACCGTCTACCACGCGCTGCCGAGACGGTGAACGCGCCGTTATAAACCAGCCGTTGTTAAATAAAGGTGTTGTGACATCACTATGAAAGTTGAGGAATTTAATAACGGACTGCTGGATTTTCTGGATAGCAGTCCTACCCCCTTCCATGCCACCGCCGCTATGGTTAAAGCGTTGACCGCGGCAGGTTTTCAGTCGCTTAGTGAGGGTGAGGAATGGTCGCTGGTGCCCGGCGAAGGCTATTTCGTGACCCGCAATGATTCATCGATAGTGGCCTTTCGTTGCGGCGATGTGGACGTGGCTGAGAGCGGCTGGCGCATGGCCGGAGCCCATACCGATAGCCCCTGTTTGAAGGTCAATCCCAATCCGGTATTGCACCGCAAGGGCTATTTTCAGCTCGGTGTGGAGGTCTACGGCGGCGCATTGCTTAACCCCTGGTTCGATCGCGATTTGGGTATGGCGGGGCGGGTCAGCTATCGCAATACGGCAGGCCGGGTGGTCAGCGCGCTGGTAGACAGCGGTCGCGCGATTGCCAGCATTCCGAGCCTGGCCATTCATTTGGATCGCGAAGCCAATAATAATCGCACGGTAAACCCGCAAACGGATTTGCCGGTGTTGTTGGGCTGTGCAGAAAATACACCGGACTTCACTGCGCTGCTTGTCGACATGCTCTCCGAGGAGGGTGTTGACGATGTCGATGCGGTACTGGATTACGAACTCAGCTTTTACGATTGCCAGTGCGCCGCCTTGATCGGTTTGCACGGTGAGTTTATCGCCAGCGCCCGCCTTGATAATCTACTGTCCTGTTATATTGGTCTGCAGGCGTTGTTGGAGGCGCCCGCTGACGAGCACTCCGTGCTGGTGTGCAACGATCACGAGGAAGTGGGAAGCATGTCCTCCAGTGGCGCCCAGGGGCCAATGCTGGAGTCCGTGCTACGCCGAATAGCGGGGAGTGAAACTACCTGGCAGCGGGCAATCTCCCGCTCGTTGATGATCTCCGCAGACAACGCTCACGGCGTCCACCCGAATTTCAGCGACCGCCACGATGCCAATCACGGCCCCCTGTTGAATCAAGGTGCGGTGATCAAAATCAACGTGAACCAACGCTATGCCACCAACAGCGAAACCAGTGCTATGTTTCGCGATCTGTGCGCTCGGGCAGGGCAGCCGGTGCAAAGTTTCGTGGTGCGCAGTGATATGGCCTGTGGCAGCACCATCGGCCCGATTACCGCATCGGCGCTGGGTGTCCCCACGCTGGATGTCGGCGTGCCGACCTTTGCCATGCACTCCATTCGCGAATTGGCCGGTCGTGACGACGCCTACGGCTTGAGTCGTGTGCTGTCGGTATTTTATCGGCGGGATTAGCTGGGCGGAGTTGGCTGAACCGTTCGCGGGCAGGGCCCGCTCCCACACCAGTGCTCACCCTTTGTGGGAGCGAGGCTTCCTCGCGAAAACACCGCGGGCTGGATGAGTAGCCTAACAGCTCGCGAGCAGGGCCCGCTCCCACACCAGTGTTCACCCTCTGTGGGAGCGAGGCTTCCTCGCGAAAACACCGCGGGCTGGATGAGTAGCCTAACAGCTCGCGGACAGGGTCCGCTCCCACACCAGTGTTCACCCTCTGTCGGAGTGAGTCTTCCTCGCGAAAACACCACGGGTTGGATGAGTGGCCTAACAGCTCGCGGGCAGGGCCCGCTCCCACACCAGTGTTCACCCTTTGTGGGAGCGAGGCTTCCTCGCGAAAACACTGCGGGTTGGATGAGTGGCCTAACAGCTCACGGGCGGGGCCCGCTCCCACACCAGTGTTCACTCTCTGTGGGAGCGAGGCTTCCTCGCGAAAACACCACGGGTTGGATGAGCGGCCTAACAGCTCGCGGACAGGCCCCACTCCCACATTTGTGTTCATCCCCTGTGGGAGCGGGCCCTGCCCGCGAACCCTTTCTCAGCCCTTGAAGGTGGGCTTGCGTTTTTCGGCGAAGGCGCTAATTCCCTCTTGCCCGTCGCGGGTCGCTCCGCAGTAGGCGATGCCGCGGCTTTCCAGTTCCAGCTGGGTTTCAAGGCTGTTGGAGTAGGTGGTCAGCAGCAATTCCTTGGTCCGACCATAGGCCTCGGTGGGGCCAGCGGCCATCTGGGCGGCCAGTTTTTCAGCTTCCACGGTCAATTCATCGGCGGGTACGACTCGCGTTACCAGTCCCCAGTCCAGCGCTTCCTGGGCGCTGAGCACGCGGTTGGTGTAATACAGCTCCTGGGCGCGGCGCAAGCCAACTAACTTGGGTAGTAGGTGCGTGGAGCTGCCATCCGGGCTGACGCCCAGCGCGGTATAAGCAGAGGTGAACTTGGCCTTGTCGGAACACAGCACAACATCGCCGCTGATGGCCAGGCTGAATCCGGCGCCGGCGCAGGTGCCGTTCACTGCGACGATCAACGGTGCCCGCATGCGCGCAAAGCGGCTGTTGGCGGCGTGGAGGTTGCCGGTGATTTCCTTGAGCAGCACGTCAATGCCGGCGCCCGCGCTGTGGAAACTGGCGACATCGCCGCCGGCGCAGAACATTTTTCCGCTGGCGGTGAGCACTACCGCGCGAATGTCCTTGTCGGTATCACAGATAATGGCGGCTTTCATCAGCTCCTGAGCCATTTGCAGGTCAACGCTGTGTGCCGCATCCGGACGATTCAGGGTGATAGTGGCGATGCCGTTACTTTTTTCAAAACTGATACTTTCAAATTGACTCATGAGTCCCCGGGCCTGTTCAATACGTTGTTTTTGGTGGTCGAGAGAGTAGAGCAGGCCTGTGCCGGGGTCAATGCAGGGGGCTGCCGAGCCAGGTCGTGTAAACGGAGGGTGTGTGCGTATTTTGCTGTTGTCGGCCTATCATGCGGCCAGCCACGCTCTGTGGGCCGAGGGCCTGATAAGGGCCTTGCCTGAGCACGACTGGACGCTGCTCACCTTGCCGCCGCGCTATTTTCGCTGGCGTGTACGTGGCAACAGCCTGAGTTGGGCACTGATGGAAAAAGCGACCCTTGAGGCGGATTACGACCTGCTGTTGGCAACATCGATGACGGACCTATCGGCTTTGCGGGGCCTGTGCCCGGCCCTGTGCGCTTTACCCACGGTGTTGTACTTCCACGAAAACCAGTTCGCCTATCCCGACAGCGGTCGCCAGTTTGACAGTGTGGAACCGCAGATGCTGTCGGTATACAGCGCGTTGGCCGCGGACCAGCTGGTGTTCAACAGTGAATACAATCGCACAACCTTTCTTGCGGGCGCTGAAAAGCTGCTGAAGAAGATGCCGGATTTTTGCCCGGTGGAAGCGGTGATGCGATGCTTCTCCTCGTCGAGTTTGCTGCCGGTGGGCATCGACTTATGGCCGGCACCGGAGCCGCGGAGCAGTAGCGGGCGGCTGCACATAGTGTGGAATCACCGCTGGGAATACGACAAAGGCCCGGAGCGCCTGTTGGCTATAGTGTCGGCTTGCGATGCGGCGGGGGTGGAGCTTGACCTGAGTATTGTTGGCCAGCAGTTTCGTCAACAACCTCGAGAATTTGCGGAGATTGAAAGGGTGCTGGCAGGCAGTGCCTGTCTTGCGCTCCGCCATTGGGGGTTTGTCGAAAGTGGTGATGACTACAGAAATCTGCTTGCCAGTGCGGATGTAGTGCTGTCTACCGCAATACATGATTTTCAGGGGTTGGCGGTGCTGGAGGCGGTGGCGGCGGGCTGTCGCCCTCTGGTGCCGAGGCGTTTATGTTATCCCGAGTGGTTTAGCGGTGACTACTTTTACGCTGATAAGGGCAGCGATATCGAGGGTGAAGGTCGGGCAGTTGCTGCCGAGGTGCAGCGTTTGATACGGCTGAAGCGGCAAGGTGAACTGGTTGTTCCCGACATTGGTAAACTGGCGTGGTCGTCGCTGGCACCCCGGTACAGCGAGATGTTTTCGCGGCGACTTGCCGAGGCGCGACAGTAACGGTGACAGCCTCGGGGTGAGTCAGTATCATAAGCGCCCTTGAATACCCGCTGGACAGGACATTACCGTGACGGACACTTTGGCAAAACCCCGCGTGCTTACGGGCATCACTACCACCGGCACCCCCCACCTGGGCAACTACGTCGGTGCCATTCGTCCGGCAATCGCCGAGAGCCTTTCCAATGACCAGGACAGTTTTTTCTTTCTGGCGGACTACCACGCCTTAATCAAGTGTCAGGACCCTGCTGCGGTACATCAGTCCGCGCGGGAAATTGCCGCCACCTGGCTGGCCCTGGGGCTGGATACCGATCGCTGCACCTTTTATCGCCAGTCAGATGTGCCGGAAATCACCGAGCTGACCTGGGTGCTCAACTGTATCTGCGCGAAGGGACTGATGAATCGCTCCCACGCTTACAAGGCGGCGGTGCAGGACAACGAGGAGAAGTCTGAAGATGCCGATTTTGGCGTGACAATGGGACTTTTTTCCTACCCGGTACTGATGGCGGCGGACATCCTGATGTTCAACGCCCAGCGTGTGCCGGTGGGGCGTGATCAGATTCAGCATATTGAGATGGCGCGGGATATGGCTCAGCGCTTCAATCATATCTACGGTGATACTTTCAGCCTGCCAGAGGCGGTGGTTGATGAGAATATTGCACTGCTCAATGGTCTTGACGGCCGCAAGATGAGCAAGAGCTATGGCAACACGATTCCGCTGTTTCTGGGTGAAAAACAGCTCAAAAAACATATCAACAAAATCAAAACCAATCTGTTGGAGCCGGGCGAGCCGAAGGACCCGGATACCTCAACGGTATTCCAGATCTGGACGGCCTTTGCCACTCCCGAGCAAACCGCCGATATGCGGTCGCAGTTTGAACAGGGTATTGCCTGGGGCGAAGCCAAGAAGGCATTGTTTGAACTGATAAACAGCGAAGTGGCCGAGGCGCGCACGCGTTATAACGAAATTCTCGAAGACGGCGCTTATCTGGATGCCGAGCTGAAAAAGGGAGCGGAGAAGGCTCGTGCCCATGCGGCACCCATGCTGGCCAAGGTACGTTCTGCGGTGGGCTTGGCGAAATTTGGTTAACTAGTCAAAGGTGTGTTTCGCTGCATATTGGTGACGGCGAATAGTTAGAAGTTCGCGCTCAGCGACAGGCCGCTGACATCCAATGTGATATTCAAACGGCGTTGTTTGCCCAGTTGCAGTCTTAAGGTGGTCGCGCCTGCTTTCAGTGTTGAAGGGGTCGCCAGATGGTCGTTCTCGGCGACAGGCAGGCGGAGATCAATGCCGTGGCCCAGAACGGTTTGGTGGGGCGCTGCCAGCGCTGTGCCGGAAAAGTCATTGCCGGATTGCGCAAAGCTGCTCAAAGAGGTAACGGTGGTCAGTAATCCGATGATGAGGGTGACGATTTTCATTATAGTTGCCCCGCATGTCCCGTTGGCTTGGAATAACTATAACGAAAAAAGTTAGCGGCAAAACCGCCGTTGTCTGCAAACGCGATGGCGGTCACGCAATATCGCTGAAAAGTCCCTTTATCTACGTATTTATACCTACTGTTTTGCGCTGTGCCAGGTGGAGTTGCGCGCTTGCCGCCGTCGTCTTGTTGGGATAAAACGAGCTGCCTCAGCGGCGTTTCTGCTGAAGAGTGAGAGGCGGCAGTGCAGGTGGTTGGGCAGAAGGAGGTGCGTGGCGGCTCTGGCGGCTGAGAGTAACAGGCCGGGCCTTGGCCCCGCCTGTGTACTCTGTAATAAAGCTAAAACTTGACGCCCAGCTCGACAAGTATGCTGCGCGGCGTACCAATAAAGTAGCGGTAGTTGCCAAAGGCGTAGTCGGCCCGGTCGGCGTAGTCGATGTCTGCGGCATTGTGCACACGAACAACGCTGTAAACCTGGTCGCCATAGTCCTGATGCCAGCGAAGATTCACCAGAGTGTGGCCCGGGTAGGTGAAGCTGTTGCTTGCCTCCAGGTAATACTCGTCTTGATGGCTGGCCTCAAGCACCAGTTTGGTGGCGCTGAAGGGGCGCCATTCCAGTTGTGTTGCGGCGAGCAGGCGGGGGGCGGTGTCCAATTCATTGCCCTCGTTGCTTACGGCGTCGTTACCGAACTGATGCTTGGCGTAGCTACCCTGCATACGCCATAGCAGTTTTTCGTGGAGCGACCAGACAATGGCCAGTTCAGCACCGCGGCTGATAGTCTGGCTGCCGTTGATATAGCGACGCTGGCTGTCCTGAATAATCACGTCGTCCTTGTGCAACCAATAGAGGGCCGCGTCGTAGCTGAACCGACGCCATTCACCCACTAAACCTAGCTCCGCGGAGTTCATCGCCTCCTCTTCAACATCGGAGCTCAGCTGCTGGGATTGCAGCCGATACAGCTCGCTGGCCTGGGGGGCACGGAAGCCGTGGGCCAGTTTGAGGTTCAGGGCGTGATGTTCATTCATCTGCCTCTGCAACCCGGTCTGGAATGACCAGTTTCTGAATCGTGCAGAACCATCTTCGGGGCGGGCGTAGCGGCAGGGCGTAGCGGTGGCCGGGGTGCCGGTTGTGCACGGTGTGCCGTCGTCCCGTGTGTTGCCGCTAATCATTCTGTTGTCGTAGTCGTAAAACTGGATGTCGTAGCGGGCACCAAAACTGAAGCTGGTTTTACGGTTGATTTGGTAGTCTGCGCCAACAAACCAGGCAAAGTACTTGGCATCCACTTCGTAGTCATAGTGCTTGCCAGTGGGGAATACGCCGAGATCGGGGTTGCTTTGGGTTTCCTTCAAGTAGGCTTGGGTCAGCTCCATATCGAAGCCGTTGTGCAGGGTTAAGGCGTCGCTGTTTTGTTGGTAGAAGGCGGACTGCACCCCGACACTGCGCTCGCCATTTTCCTCCGTGGGAGTCCCGCGGAGGAAGTGCTGCAAAAATGCCATGTCGGTATAGCGGAGGTAAGGCGTCACCACGAAATGGCTGTCCTGGGTGCCGTCGCGGCTAAAGCGGCTATAGGCGCGCACGCTATCGCTGTTGCGATAGGCTTCCGGGTTGGGATTTTCGCGCTTGCGTGTGGAGTCTTTATAAGCGTCTTCGCCCAACACATAGCCTGCGGTTTCCTGCTCGAGGTGGGCACCACTGAGCAGTGATTGCACTGTCCACACGCTGCCGGCATAGTCGTGGCGCAAAGACAGTTTTTGCTGGTCGTAGCCGGAGTCGTCCTTATAGCCACCATCGTGCTCGCCATGGGCACTGATGCGGAAGCCGTGAGCGCCGAGGGTATTGCTGGTGGTGAGTTTTAGGCGGCTGTAATCATTGGCGCCTGCCTCGGCGGCAATGCGGGTTTCCGCCTGTTCAGACGGCGCGGCGCTGATCACATTGACAACGCCGTTCAGGGCATTGGAACCGTGCACTGCAGTACCGGCGCCGCGAATCACCTCTATACGACCCGCCTGTTCAGTGTTGGCGTCGAATAACTGATTGACGTTGCAAAAGCCGGGTGCGCGCAGGGGGATGCCATCTTCCGCCATATAAAACGCACCGCAACTTCCCGCGCCGGTCAATACTCCCGAGCGAATGGCGGTGAGGTGCTCCTGTCCGTTGCCGCGGCTGATCCACACCCCGGGGACGCGGCTGAGCAGCTCACTGATGTGGGTGTGCGAGACCTCTTCGATTTCCTCACCGGGAATAATGCTCAAGGACAAACCGAGGTCGGCGTGGTCGCGGGCGATTCGGCTGGCGGTTACCGACACCGTCTCCAGTGCGGGCGAGCCCGTATCGCTGTCTTCGGCCGTAACTTGCCCCGCTACCACCGCCAGAGCGATAGCGCCGAATTGCCTCCCCAGATTTTTCATGGTTCCAGTCTCTTTATAATGTCGCGAGTGTATAAAACGGACTCTGTTGTCGTCACTTCAACACCGCAGGCAGTGTTGGTAAAGGTGCCAAAATACTACGCGTTCCAGCCGGTGCAAGCCACGTGCAAAAACGTAAATCTTTGAGCGTGCGTGCCAGGGCCGGTCATCCTACCGCAGATAGCTGGACGATGCCCTCTACGTAATGGGTGAGATATTGGGTCTGGGAGTCAGCTGCGGGGGCGCGAGCTCGATAATAGGGGTCTGTCCCCAGAGAAACGGGGACAGACCCCGTCGGATTCTTGCCGCCTGTTCCAAAAGCGATGCTTCCGGTCGAACGTTTCGCTTCTCCTCCGGCCTTTCGGCGGCTGAGCATTGTGAAGATTCAGGAAGGAATAGTGACGAGGTAACGTCGAAAGAGATGGTACCAGAGGCCGGACTCGAACCGGCACGCTTTTAAGGGCGGGGGATTTTGAATCCCCTGTGTCTACCAATTTCACCACTCTGGCATAAGCGAGGCGGGATTATAACAGCCTCGCATGGCGGGTCAATTGTCCGACGGATTATTTTAGGAATATGTGCCTCGCTCGGGTGGCGGTGGAGTCGTTTGTCATTTTCCGTTAATCTTGCGCGCTCCCATTTTGACCAGCCAGTAGCCGATCATGCAACGCCGCGATTTCCATTTCGATTTGCCCGATGAATTAATAGCGCGCTATCCCGCAGAGCAGCGCGATGGCAGCCGCTTGCTGGTGCTGGACGCCGAGGGCGGTGTTGCCCACCGGCAATTTACCGATCTGCTGGAGTATTTACAGCCCGGCGATCTCCTGGTGTTCAATGACACGCGAGTGATTCCGGCGCGTTTATTCGGCGCCAAGGAAAGCGGTGGTCGCATTGAAATTCTGATTGAGCGGGTGCTGGATGAGCGCAATGTGCTTGCTCATATCCGTGCGAGCAAATCTCCCAAGGCTGGGGCCAAACTGTGGTTGAGTGCTACGGAGGAGGCTGCGGTGAGTGATGCCAGCGTTCAGGTGCAGGGCCGTCGCGGGGCGCTGTTTGAGCTGACCTTTGATACCAGCGTGCTGGAACGACTGGAGCAGTTTGGCCATATGCCCTTGCCTCCCTATATTGATCGCGCCGACGAGCAGGCAGACAAGGAGCGTTATCAAACCGTGTACGCCCAGCGCGACGGTGCCGTGGCGGCGCCAACGGCGGGTCTGCATTTCACCGAGGAGTTTCTCGCGGCCTGTGAGCGCAAAGGGGTGGAGCGCGCCTTTGTCACCCTCCATGTTGGGGCGGGTACTTTCCAGCCGGTGCGCGCGGATGATATTCGCGACCACGAAATGCACTCGGAGTATATTGAAGTCTCCGCTGAGGTGGCGGAGAAAGTGCGTACTACCCGTGCCAGGGGAGGGCGTGTTGTCGCGGTGGGTACCACCAGTGTACGCAGCCTGGAAAGTGCTTCTGCCTCGGGGGAAATCGCGGAATTTCAGGGCGACAGTCAGATATTTATTTACCCCGGTTACCAGTTCAAAAGTGTCGATGTGTTGTTCACCAATTTCCACCTGCCCGAATCGACATTGATTATGCTGGTCAGCGCGATGGCTGGGCGGGAGCAGGTGTTGAATGCCTACAATGAGGCGGTGGCGCAGCGCTACCGCTTTTTCAGCTATGGCGATGCCATGTTAGTCTTTCCTGCGGCGGGTTAGCCGCTGCTTTTCAGGAGTGAATTGTTATGTCTGAGTCTCCGGCTGATCACGCCAATGCCGCGAATGCTGGCCGCACCTGCCGGATGAGCTTTTCCCGCTCGGGGCAGGATGGCCTCGCGCGACGGGGGCAGCTGCAATTCCCCCGCGGGGTGGTGGAAACCCCGGCGTTTATGCCGGTGGGCACTTACGGCACAGTGAAGGGCATGTTGCCGCGGGATATTGTCGGTATTGGTGCGCAGATCATTCTTGGCAATACCTTTCATTTGATGCTGCGCCCCGGCACCGAAGTGGTCAAGGCCCATGGTGACCTGCACGATTTTATCGGCTGGCAGGGGCCTATTTTGACAGACTCAGGCGGCTTTCAGGTGTGGAGCCTGGGCAAACTGCGCAAGATCAGTGAAGAAGGGGTGTCCTTTCAGTCGCCGGTCGATGGCAGTAAGGTGTATATGGACCCCGAGCGTTCGATGGAGGTGCAGCGCGATCTGGGTGCGGACATTGTGATGATCTTCGACGAGTGTACCCCCTATCCCGCCGGTGAGCAGGAGGCGCGCAAGTCGATGGAGTTGTCACTGCGCTGGGCAGCCCGCAGCAAGGCCGCCCACGGTGATTCCGACGCCGCGCTGTTCGGCATCATTCAGGGGGGGATGTACCCCAATCTGCGCCAGGAGTCCCTGGACGGTTTGCGGGAAATCGGCTTTGACGGCTATGCGATTGGCGGTCTGTCAGTGGGTGAACCGAAGGATGAGATGCTCAAGGTACTGGACGGCCTTGCCCATGATCTGCCGGAGGAGCGTCCCCGCTATTTGATGGGGGTGGGGAAGCCCGGTGATATCCTGGAGGCGGTGATGCGCGGCGTCGATATGTTCGATTGTGTCATGCCCACCCGGAATGCACGTAATGGTCATCTGTTTACCTCCACGGGTGTAATCAAAATCCGCAACGCCGTGCATCGCCATAGTAATCAGCCACTGGACGCCAACTGCGACTGCTATACCTGTCAGAATTTTTCCCGGGCCTACCTGCACCACCTGGACAAGTGTCGCGAAATTCTCGGCGCCCAGCTGAATACCATCCACAACCTGCGCTACTATCAGAATCATATGGCGGCGATTCGTCAGGCGATCGAACAGGGCCGTTTGGCGGCCTTTGCCGAAGAGTTCTATGCAACTCAGGGTGGCAAGTCAGATGTATAAACTGGTGTTCTTTGTGCCGGCCTCTCACCTGGAAACGGTGAAGGAGGCGGTATTTGCCGCCGGGGCCGGGCGGCAGGGCCACTATGACCACTGTTGTTGGCAGACGCTGGGCTATGGTCAATTTCGGCCGCTGGAGGGCAGCTCCCCTTTTATTGGTGCGCAAGACAGGGTAGAGGTCGTGCCGGAGTATCGGGTTGAAATGCTGTGTGAGGAAGCAGCGATAAAAAATGTGGTGCACGCGCTGCGGCGGGCGCACCCCTATGAAGAACCGGCATTTGATATTCTTCAAACTGTGACAACAGGTCTGTAGGGGCCGTCAACGCAAGGTGTGAATATGCTATATCAACTGGGTGAACGAAAGGTTCAACAGGAAGGCGACGGGCATTTCGTGGCCGACAACGCCACGGTCATCGGCAATGTGCTGCTGAAGGCCCGTGCCAATATCTGGTTCAATGTGGTGATTCGCGGCGACAACGAGCTGATCACCATCGGCGAGGGCAGCAATATTCAGGATGGCTCGATTCTGCACAGTGACCCCGGTTTTCCCCTGACGGTTGGCCCCGATGTCACCATTGGTCATAAGGTGATGCTCCACGGCTGTACGATCGGTGAGGGCTCACTGATCGGCATCAATGCGGTGGTGCTCAACGGCGCGAAAATCGGCAAGGGCTGTCTGATCGGTGCCAATGCACTGGTGACCGAGGGCATGGAAATTCCTGACGGCTCGATGGTGCTGGGTAGTCCAGCCAAGGTGCGCCGCCAGCTAAGTGCCGAGGAGCAGGAGGCTCTTATCGGGTCAGCACATCACTATGTGGAGAATGCGGCGCACTTTCGTGCGGCGTTGAAGCCCCAGCTATGAGTGCGGTAGAACAGGAAAAGCCGGTCAGCTCTCCCTGTATTTCGGTGTGTGCGCTGGATAACAACGATGTGTGTACCGGCTGCTACCGCAACTTGCGGGAAATCAGTGACTGGTCGGCAATGAGCAATGCCCAGCGGCGCGAGGTCATCCTGCTGGCCCATCAGCGCTGCAAGGCTTACTACGGCTGATCGGCCACCGTCTGCAACCGGGTGTTTACGACTGGCGCTGGCGTTTGCTGGGTGTGCGGGAGTAGGCTCTGACCAACTGAATCAGATTGCCCTTCATCTCCAGAATTTCAAAGCGGTAGCGGTCGATGCTGACCCCGACCATAGCTTCCGGGAAGGACTCCAGGTGCTCCAGTAGCAGGCCATTCAGGGTCTTGGGGCCGTCGGTGGGCAGGTCCCACTTCAGTGTCTTGTTGATGTCCCGAACCGTTGTGGTGCCGTCGATCACGAAGCTGCCGTCGCTCTGGTGGGTAATGTCATCGGTGTCGGTGCTCAGGTTGGAGGTGAACTCGCCGACGATCTCTTCGAGCAGGTCTTCCAGGGTCACGATGCCCTGCATAACGCCGTATTCATCCACCACAATGCCCATGCGGCGCTTTTTCTTCTGGAAGTTGAACAGTTGCGTGTGCAGTGGCGTGCCTTCCGGGATGAAGTAAGGAGAACGCAGGGCCTGTAGCAGCTTGTCCCGCTGTACTCGACCGTGGTCATCGACGCTGTTGATAATGTCGCGCTGGTGCAGAATGCCAACAATATTGTCGATATCGCTTTGGAATACCGGAATCCGGGTGAATTCGGCGTCCCGCAGTTTTTCGATAATGGTTGAGGTGTCAGCGTCAATGTCGATGCCGAAGACCTCGTTGCGCGGAATCATAATGTCATCGACGGTGATGGTTTCCAAATCGAGGATATTCAGCAACATCCCCCGGTGGTGCTTGGGGATCAGATGACCGGCGTCACCGACAATGGTGCGCAATTCTTCCAGGCCGATATGCTCGCCGCTGTCATTGCGCTCTACGCCGGTAATCCGCAACACCAGATGGGTGATATGGCTGACCAGCCAGATCACCGGAAACAGCAGTTTGCGCAGGGGCAGCAGGGCGTGGCTGACGGCGTAGGCAACGGTTTCTGATTTATAGGCGGCAATGGTTTTAGGGATGATCTCCGCAAAAATCAAAAACACCAGTGTCAGCAGAATAGAGGCGGGTACGACGGCGTTGTCGCCATAGAGGCGAATCGCCATAACCGTCGCCAGGGCAGCGGCCAGATTATTAATCAGGTTGTTGCCGATAAGAATGGTGCTGATGAGGCTGTCGGGTTGCTCGAGCAAGCGCGCTGCGCGCTTGGCACCCCGATGCCCGCTTTTGGCCTTGTGACGCAGGCGGTAGCGGTTCAGTGACATCATCCCGGTTTCAGAGCCGGAAAAAAAGCCGGATAACAGGATTAGTGCGGCCAATATTCCAAATAACAGACCCAGCGGTGCTTCGTTCAAAAAGCCCTAAACTCCAGAGAAGAAAGATTGCGCCAATCTTGAAGAAAAATAGCCAGCGGCACAAGCAAAAGCGCGGTCAATCGGTAATATCCTGTGGCATTTTCTGTCACGGACTGATCAGTAGTAGCGCAATTTTGGTGCCTATATAGCCCAGTAGCAGGCTGGCAAAGGCCCACAGCGTCCAGCGTATGGCGGTGCGGCCGCGCCAGCCCAGGGCGACACGGCCACACAGCAGAGTGCTCAGCAGTATCCAGGCAATAACCGAGAACACTGTCTTGTGCAGAAGGTGCTGGGCGAGCAGGTTTTCGACGTACAGGGCGCCGGTCAAAATGGCGAGGGTCAGCAGGAGCACGCCGGCGGTGATCAGCTCAAACAGCATGGCTTCCATGGTTTGCAGTGGCGGCAGCAAGCTCGGCAGGCCGCGCAGTTGATGCTGGCGCAGCATGCGGTCCTGTCCGGCCAGAACAATCGCCTGTACCGCCGCCACAGTGATGGTGCTGTAGGCGAGAATCGACAGCAAAATATGGCTGTACATGCCGATCGAATACTGCTCACCCTTGTCTGGGTTGCCGGGTAGGATTACTTCGATCAGCAGGGTGAGCGCCGCGAGGGGGAACATCGCCAGCAACAGATTATGCAGGGGGCGGCGGAAGCTGGTGAGCAGGATAATAAGACAGATCAGCCCACTGAGCAGGGACAGCACCTGAGCCAGTCCCAGATCGGCCCCTTGGGGGGTGGCGATGGCGGTGACGGCGGCAACGCCGTGACTAACCACGGCGAACAGGCCGCTGGCCATGCTGCCGCGGCTTAAATGCTGGCTGCCAGACGGACTGTCTGACTGTAATCGCCGAACCTGCAAGAGGGTTGCGAGCAAGTAAAGAGCGATGGCTATAAGACTGCTGGCTGTATTCATGCAAACGGCTTTGCCGGATTCCTTTTCTTCGCGTTGGGCTTGGCTCCCGACTCGGGTATACTTCGCCCTCTTTGAAACTGCCCAACGCGCGCGTTTTTGTGAGGCTGATTGTAAGCGTCTTCGCCGCAGCCTGTCGATACGGCGATGAAAACGAGCCGAAATTCCGGAAATATAGAGCGAAAAGTATGTTTGAAAACCTTACCGAACGTTTATCGCAAACCCTGCGCCATGTTACCGGGCAGGCACGGCTCAGCGACGACAATATCAAGGATGCCATGCGCGATGTGCGTATGGCACTGCTGGAAGCCGATGTTGCACTGCCAGTAGTCAAGGACTTTGTCGAGGCCGTGCGCCAGCGCGCGGTGGGGCAGGAGGTAAGCAAAAGCCTGAGCCCGGGGCAAATGTTCGTCAAGATAGTCCAGCAGGAGCTGGAACATATCATGGGCGACAAGAATGAAGTGCTGAATTTTTCCACCCAGCCGCCAGCGGTAATCCTGATGGCAGGCCTGCAGGGTGCGGGTAAGACCACTTCCGTGGGGAAGCTGGCTAAATACCTGAAAGAAAAAGAAAAAAAGAAAGTGTTGGTGGTCAGTGCTGATATATACCGGCCCGCGGCCATCAAACAGCTGGAAACTCTGGCTAACGACGTTGGTGTGCATTTCTTTCCCAGCACCACAGAGCAAAACCCCATCGACATCGGTCGGGCGGCCATTGCAGAAGCCAAATTGCGCTTCTATGACGTCGTCATCGTCGATACCGCGGGTCGCCTGCATATCGATACCGATATGATGGAGGAGATCAAGGGCTTGCACGCGGCCATCACGCCGGTGGAAACCCTGTTTGTGGTCGATGCCATGACCGGGCAGGACGCGGCAAACACCGCCAAGGCCTTTGGCGAGGCGCTGCCGCTGACCGGGGTCATACTGACTAAGGCCGATGCCGACAGCCGTGGTGGTGCGGCTCTGTCGGTGCGCCATATCACCGGCAAGCCGATTAAATTCCTTGGGGTGGGTGAAAAAACCGACGCTCTCGACCCCTTCTACCCCGACCGGGTGGCCTCTCGTATTCTGGGAATGGGGGATATTCTGTCGTTGATCGACGAGGCGGAAGCCAAACTCGACAAGTCCAAGGCAGAAAAACTCGCCAAGAAGCTGAAAAAAGGCAAGAAATTCGATCTGGAAGATCTGCGTGATCAGCTGCAACAAATGCAAAACATGGGTGGCATCACCGGTATGCTCGACAAATTGCCGGGGATGGGCAATATGGCTCAGGCGGCGCAAAGCCAGCTGGACACCAAGATGTTTACCCGGATGGAAGCCATTATCAATTCCATGACCCCCGCCGAGCGCCGCAATCCCGACCTGCTTAACGGCTCGCGTAAAAAGCGTATCGTCGCCGGTTCCGGCACCCAGATTCAGGATCTCAACCGTCTGCTGAAACAGCACAAGCAAATGGCCAAGATGATGAAGAAAATGGGTCAGAAGGGCGGGATGCAGAACATGATGCGCGGCATGGGAGGAATGATGCCTCCCGGTGGTGGGCGTTTCCCCGGAATGTGACGTAGGGACGGGAGGTGGTGTATGGGGGCGCAAAAGCAGTCCACTGGCGTTGGTTTGAGCGGGCCGCTTGACGAGGTGCTTGCAAAGGCGTCATTTGCGTCTCCCGTCCCCCGTCCAGCCTCTCCCGCATCTGGCGATATACACTCAGTGCCGGGTTGCTTCGATCAGTGGTGAATCGACCGAAAAAACAGTTTCATCCAGCGCTACTTTCCCTTATAATTCCGCGCCTTTACGGCTCCGGGTCGATAAACAGGCTCGAATTTTCGCAGCGGGTTGGCAACAATCTGCCCAAAAGCTAGGAACTGGAACAAGAATGGTCACTATTCGTTTGGCACGTGGCGGCTCTAAGAAGCGCCCATTTTACCACCTGACAGTTACAGACAGCCGCACTTCACGTGACGGTCGTTTTATCGAGCGCGTTGGTTTCTTTAACCCCGTTGCCCGTGGTAACGAAGAGCGCCTTCGCATTGACACTGCCCGTGTTGAGCATTGGGTAGCCCAGGGCGCACGTTTGTCTGATCGTGTTGCCAAGCTGGTTAAAGAAGCGCCCGCAGCAGAGTAAGCGCAGGTGTCTACCTCGGCTGATTTTGTGGTGATTGGCAAAATCACCACCGTCTACGGGGTGAAAGGGTGGGTGAAAGTACATGCTTTTACCGACCCGATAAGTAATTTTTTCGATTACTCCGGCTTCGTTATTCGCAAGAAGGGGCGCTGGCAGCCAATCGAAATAGACGAGAGTCGTATGCACGGCAAGGGCATTGTTGCTCACCTGCAGGGCGTCGATGATCGTGAGTTGGCCCGGGAATACTGCGGTCTGGAGCTGGGAATTGTCGCTGAGACCTTGCCAGCGCTGGACGAAGGCGAGTACTACTGGCACGAGCTGATTGGCCTGAAGGTATATCAGCACGATAGTCCGGAACAGTTGCTCGGTCAGGTGGATCATCTGATGGAAACCGGTGCTAACGATGTGTTGGTACTTAAGGCTTGTGAGGGCAGTATCGACAGCCGAGAGCGACTGATTCCCTATGTGCCGGATCAGTTTGTGCGGAAGATAGATGTGCCGAATGGCAAAATGACCGTCGATTGGGACCCGGAGTTCTAGGGCGGATTGAAGCGGCAGTCCAGCAGGATTGCTGGCTTTACGAAGACAAGTATTGAGGCGGTGTCATGGATATAGCAATAGTGACGCTGTTTCCTGAAATGTTCGCGGCGGTAAGCGATTACGGCGTTACCGGGCGAGCAGTTCAAAAGGGTTTACTGGGTTTGCAGTGCATCAACCCGCGGCAGTACACCAGTGATCGTCACCAAACAGTGGATGATCGGCCCTACGGCGGTGGTCCTGGCATGGTGATGATGGCCGAACCCCTGTCCCAGGCAATTGCCGAAGCCCGACGCGGGCTGCCCGGTAAAGCCAGGACGGTATATCTGTCACCACAGGGCCGGCCGCTTACGCAAGCGGGACTGGCTGAACTGGCGCAGAATGAGTCGCTGGTGTTGTTGGCGGGCCGTTATGAGGGTGTTGATGAACGCCTGATTCAACGGGAAATCGACGAAGAATGGTCGATTGGAGATTATGTCATCAGCGGCGGTGAGCTGGCTGCGATGGTGATGATTGACGGAATTAGTCGATTGCTGCCCGGCGTTCTCGGGCACAAACAGTCGGCGGAGCAGGACTCCTTTGCGGAGGGGCTGCTGGATTGCCCGCACTACACTCGACCAGAGGTGTATGGCGGTGAGCAGGTTCCCGAGGTACTGCTCAGCGGCAATCACGAGGCAATACGACGCTGGCGCCTGAAGCAGGCACTGGGTCGAACCTGGCAGCGGCGCCCGGATCTGCTGGAACAGCGGGAACTGGGTGACGAAGAAAAGACACTGCTGGCGGAATATATTCGCGAGCGCAACACTTAACAGACAGCTAGCTGTGAAGCTACCAACACTAAATCTAGGAGCACGCCATGAGCACCAACAAAATTATCGCCGAACTGGAAGCGGAGCAGACCGCCAAAGAGCTGCCGGAATTCAGCCCCGGTGACACCGTTGTCGTTCAGGTTAAAGTTAAAGAAGGAACGCGTGAGCGTCTTCAGGCTTTCGAAGGCGTCGTGATTGCCAAGCGCAACCGCGGTCTGAACTCTTCTTTCACTGTGCGCAAGATTTCCCACGGTGTTGGCGTAGAGCGTACTTTCCAGGCATACAGCACGCTTATTGACAGCATTCAGGTCAAGCGTCGCGGCGACGTTCGTCAGGCTAAACTGTACTACCTGCGTGAGCGCAGCGGTCGTTCAGCGCGTATCAAAGAGAAGCTGTCAACCAAGGGCTAAGGCTCTTTGGTCGGTCGGTAATCGGCCGCAGCATTTCAAAAAGGCAGCTCAGGCTGCCTTTTTTGCGTTCTGCCAGGGCAGTTTGGTCGCGGGCGGTGTTGCGGGCTACACTGTTTTTTTTGCTTTGGACAGACATCATGGCGCTGCACGCCAGCGACGAAGATCGCCCGGTTATAGACCGTTATATTGACTCCCTGTGGTTGGAGCGAGGGCTGAGTGCGAACAGCCTGGAGTCTTACCGCCGGGATTTGAGTCAGTGGTCGGCCTGGCTGGCGGCGCGACAGCGCAATGTGTTGACGGTGACCCAGGCGGATGTGATGGAATTCCTCGGTGCACAGCGGGAGTCCGGAAAGTCGGCCCGCAGCATGGCCCGCCAGCTGTCCTGCTTGCGGGGGTTTTATCGCTATCAGCTTCGCGAGGGGCGTCTGAGTGATGACCCTGTGGCCAATGTCGATTCACCTGTGCAGGGTCGTCCACTGCCCAAATCCCTGAGCGAAAGCGATGTTGAGGCGCTGTTGGCGGCGCCTGATCTTGACGACCCACTGGAGCTGCGCGATCGCGCGATGCTGGAGATGCTCTATGCGGCCGGCTTGCGTATTACCGAACTTGTCAGTCTGCGCTTCGTGCAAATTGCCCTGTCCCAGGGCGTGGTGAGGGTGACTGGCAAGGGCAATAAAGAGCGACTGGTGCCCATTGGCGAAGAAGCTCTGCATTACTTGCAACGCTATCTGCGTGAGGCGCGCCCGGCACTGTTGGCCGATGGCGAGTCCGATGTGGTGTTTCCCAGTCGCCGGGGGCGTGTCATGACCCGTCAGACCTTCTGGTATCGAATTAAAATCTACGTGACCCGTGCAGGGATTCAAAACACGATTTCACCGCACACATTGCGCCATGCCTTTGCAACACATCTGATTAATCATGGAGCTGATCTGCGTGTTGTGCAATTATTGCTGGGGCATAGCGATCTGAGCACGACCCAGATTTATACCCATGTAGCGCGCGAGCGCATGAAAACCTTGCACAGTCGGCATCATCCGCGGGGATGAACTTGAGCGGAAGATTGCGTTCATACATTATGTCCCCCGCCGTTTGCCCCGATGAGAATGGAGAAGTTCGTTGAATATCCCTGTTAGTACCGTGTTACATGCCGCCCTGCGCGGACTCGCAGTCTGTGTCGCCCTGACTGCGCCCCTGTCCGCCTCGGCTGAAACCTTTGTCGATAAGGCGGCCGATACCGCTATTCGCAAGGCCTTTCAGAAGAGTCGCCCCGATTTAATCATCGAAGAGGTGGTGCCCAGTGAAATGTCCGGTGTTTACCGAGTCGAAATGGAGAACGGTCCGACACTTTACTCCAGTGCCAACGGTCAATTTTTTATTGTTGGCGACCTGTATGAAATGGGTGAAAGCGGCATTGAAAATGTGGCGGTGAAACGGATGCAGCCTATGCGCGAAGCCTTGCTGGCCGCGCAAAAACGCGAAGATATGATTATTTTTAGTCCGAAGGGTAAAGCCAAGGGTGCCATTTACGTGTTCACTGACGTGGATTGCGGCTATTGCCAGAAGCTGCACGCCGAGGTGCCCCAGCTCAACGCTAACGGCATTGAGGTGCGTTATCTTGCCTATCCGCGTCAGGGGCTGCATGCGGCAACCTCCAAAAAGATGGTTTCCGCCTGGTGTGCCGACGATCGCAAAGCTGCGATGACGGCGCTGAAATCCCGCCAGGAGATCAAGCCCAGAGAATGTGCTAATCCGGTCGCCGAGCAGTACAAACTGGGTGGCAAGCTGGGTGTGACCGGAACGCCGGCGATTATCACCGAAGATGGTTTCCTGATTCCCGGTTACAAGCCCGCCGATGAGCTGACGGCCATCGTTTTGCAGTAAGTCGCCCGTCGTTGCTCCCTCGCCGCTGAAATAAATCCACACCAGCGGCGAGCTTCTTTTGGCCGCAGCATGGCCTTACCCCCCTCTGATAGCATAAAATGCCCCATTGGCTCCGGTCTCGAACGGAGCGGTCTTGTGTATTGGCTAAAATGAGGAGCGGCGGTGAATCCGGTCAGAGTAGGAATATGTGGTCTGGGAACAGTAGGTAGCGGCACCTATGCCGTATTGACCCGCAACGCGGCTGAAATTGCAGCGCGTGTCGGTGCAGAGATTACTGTGAGTCAGATCGGCGCCCGTCGCGATAATCCCAATTGTGATATCGGCAACACACCGGTGAGCCGTGATGTGTTTGCGGTAGCAGAAAACCCCGACATCGACATTGTCGTCGAATTGATCGGTGGCACCACCGTGGCCAAAGAGCTGGTGCTCAAGGCCATCGCCAATGGCAAGCACGTGGTTACCGCCAACAAGGCTTTGATCGCAGAGCACGGCAACGAAATTTTTGCGGCGGCGGCGGAGCAGGGCGTAACGGTCGCCTTCGAGGCGGCGGTTGCTGGCGGTATCCCCATTATCAAAGCCCTGCGTGAAGGTCTGGCAGGTAACAAAATTCAATGGCTGGCGGGCATCATCAACGGCACCGGCAACTTTATTCTCAGCGAAATGCGCGAGAAGGGCCGCGACTTCAATGACGTGCTGGCCGAGGCTCAGGCACTGGGATACGCAGAGGCCGACCCGACCTTCGACGTGGAAGGCATCGATGCCGCTCACAAGCTGGTCATTCTGGCCTCGCTGGCCTTCGGTATCCCCCTGCAATTCGACAAGGTCTACACCGAAGGCATCAGCCGTATTGCCCAGGAAGACGTCACCTATGCTGAACAGCTGGGTTATCGTATCAAACACCTGGGGATTGCGCGCGATACCGAGCAGGGTATCGAGCTGCGGGTACACCCCACGTTGATCCCGGAAAAACGCCTGATCGCCAATGTAAATGGCGTGATGAATGCTGTGCTGGTGCAGTCGGATGCGGTCGGTCCAACGCTTTACTACGGCGCAGGTGCCGGCAGTGAGCCCACCGCATCGGCGGTTGTGGCCGATGTGGTCGACGTGGCGCGGACCTTGACGGCGCAGCCGGAGCATCGAGTGCCCTATCTGTCCTTCCATAGCGGGTCGTTGAGCAGTCATCCGGTACTGCCGATTTCCGAAGTGGAAACCGCCTACTACCTCCGCATGTCAGCGCTGGATAAGCCCGGTGTTCTGTCACGGGTGGCACAAATCCTCAGCGATGATGGCATCAGCATCGAGGCACTGATCCAGAAAGAGCCGCCCGAGGGTGCGAATCTGGTGCCGATGATTATCCTCACCAATCGCACTATTGAAGGACGCCTTTCCGCGGCGGTGAGTCGTATCGAAGGGCTGGAAGGGATCGTTGGTGAAGTAACGCGCATTCGCGTTGAAAGCCTGGCGGGATAAAGCAATCCTGACCGGCGGCGCTGGCTAAATTGCAGTAAGCCGGCAAGGCTCCGGGCACCCGGTGTTCCGCCCGGCCATCTGCGTTGATCAAGAATTGAAGAGAACGAATACGTGAAATACATAAGCACCCGGGGCAAGGCGCCCGCACTGAATTTTGAAGATGTTCTGCTGACCGGTCTGGCACCGGACGGCGGGCTCTATGTTCCGGAAAGCCTGCCGAGCTACTCGAAGGAGCAGATCGCGGCGTGGTCTTCACTGTCCTACACCGAGCTGGCCTTTGAGATTGTTCAGCCTTTCGTTGCGGGTTCAATCCCCGATGCCGACCTGAAGGCCATTATCGACGACAGCTACACCGACTTCCGTCACCCGGCCATCGCGCCGCTGGTGCAATTGGGTCACAACGAGTGGCTGCTGGAGCTATTCCAGGGGCCGACATTGGCCTTCAAGGATTTCGCCCTGCAAATGCTGGGTCGTTTGTTGGACTACGTGCTGGAAAAGCGCCAGCAGAAAGTGGTCGTGATGGGTGCCACCTCCGGTGATACCGGATCAGCGGCTATTCAGGGTGTTAAGCGCTGCAAGAACGTCGATATCTTTATTCTGCATCCCTACCAGCGGGTGTCCGAGGTTCAGCGCCGTCAGATGACCACGGTGCAGGGTGAGAATATTCACAATATTGCGCTGAAGGGGCATTTCGACCACTGCCAGGCGATGGTCAAGGCGAGCTTTGCCGATCAGGGCTTTTTGCCCGAAGGACGTCAGCTGGTAGCGGTAAACTCGATTAACTGGGCGCGGATCATGGCCCAGATTGTTTACTACTTCTATGCGGCCTATGCCTTGGGCGCGCCGGACCGCAAGGTCAGTTTCTCGGTGCCCACCGGCAACTTCGGTGATATCTATGCGGGCTACCTGGCCAAGCAAATGGGTCTGCCCATTGAGCAACTGGTGGTGGCGACCAACCGCAACGATATTCTGCATCGTTTCATCAGCAACAACCAATTTGAAAAACACGAGTTGCAGCACACCCTGTCGCCTAGCATGGACATAGTAGTGTCCAGTAACTTCGAGCGGATGTTGTTCGATTGCTTCGATCGCGATGGTGCGGCAATCGATGATTTGATGACGCGAATGAACACTGAAACGACGTCGATTCCCGCTGCCGCCTTTGACCGGGTACGGGAGTTGTTCAGCAGTTACAGCGTTGATGACGATGCCACTGTGGCCACCATTGCCAAGGTATATGAAGACAGCGAATACCTGCTCGACCCCCATTCGGCGATTGGTGTAGAGGCGGCCCGTCAGTGCTGGCAGAACCGCGATATCCCTATGGTAACGCTGGCCACGGCCCACCCGGCCAAATTCCCCGAAGCGGTGATGAAGGCAGGTTATCCCTCGGCGCCGCCACTGCCGCACCATATGGCCGACCTGTTTGATCTGGATGAGCGTTACGAAGTATTGGACAACGATATATCCGCTGTTCAGAGCTTTATTCGCGCTAACACTCGCGCCTGATTGGTGGCGGAGTTTCCCCGCATAGTTGTACGAGAGGCCGCGCAGGATGCGGCGGCCTTCAGCGCCGTGCCGCCGCTGCTGTCGCAGCTTTACCGAGCGCGCAATATTGCCAGCGAGGCCGAGCTGGAGCTGGGTTTGGCCGCGTTGCCAGCGCCGGAAATGAAGGGGCTGGAGCAGGCCGCTGAACTGTTGAGCGATGCCATTGTGCAGGGCAAGCGCCTGCTGATTGTGGGCGATTTTGATTGCGACGGTGCGACCAGCACCAGTGTGGCGATGCTTGGTCTGCGCGCTTTGGGGGCACAACACGTCGATTTTCTGGTGCCTAATCGCTTCGAGTACGGTTACGGTTTAAGCACTGAAATTGTCGCGGTTGCCGCCGAACGCCAGCCCGATTTGATTATTACCGTCGATAATGGCATTTCCAGTATCGACGGGGTGGCGGCCGCGGCGAACTTCGGCATACCGGTGTTGGTCACCGACCACCACCTGCCCGGCGATACCCTTCCTGCCGCTGCGGCGATCGTTAATCCCAATCAGCCCCAGTGCCCCTTTCCGGACAAATCTCTGGCCGGTGTAGGGGTGATGTTTTACGTGCTGCTGGCGCTGCGCGCCCGCTTGCGGGCGCTGCAACTGCCTGGTGGCGCGGTTAATTTGGCCAGCTTGTTGGATCTGGTTGCCCTGGGCACCGTGGCCGATGTGGTGCCACTGAGTCATGCCAACCGTATTCTGGTAGAGCAGGGCCTGCGGCGAATCCGTGCGGGCCAGTGTCGGCCGGGTATCAGTGCCCTGTTGAAGGTCGCCGGGCGGGAGCCCTCCCGCCTTGTGGCCAGCGACCTCGGCTTTGCGGTGGGGCCGCGCTTAAACGCTGCCGGTCGCCTGGATGATATGACCGTTGGTATACGCTGCCTGCTGGAGGACAATCCGGCCACGGCACTGGCAATGGCGGCGGAACTGGATGATCTCAACCGCGAGCGCAGGGCGATAGAGCAGAGTATGAAGGACGACGCCATGCGTGCGCTGTCCCATTTACATATCGATCGCAGCCGGGTTCCCGCTGCGCTGTGCCTGTTTGAGGCCAGCTGGCACCAGGGGGTGGTTGGGATCCTGGCCTCACGTATCAAGGATCAGTTTCACCGCCCGGTCATCGCTTTCGCCGAAGCCGACAACGACGAAATCAAAGGTTCCGCGCGGTCGATTCCCGGCCTGCATATGCGCGACACTCTCGATATTGTTGCCAAGCGCCATCCCAAAATGCTCAGTAAATTTGGTGGTCATGCGATGGCGGCGGGGCTGAGCCTGGCCAAGGCAGATTTTGACGCCTTTACAGAGGCTTTTGTTAGTGCGGTCAGCGAACAGTTGAGTGAAGACCAGCTGGAAGCCGTCGTGCTCAGCGACGGCGAGTTGGACGCCGAGGCGCTGTCTCTGGACAATGCCGAATTACTGCGCAATGCCGGGCCCTGGGGACAGGCCTTTCCGGAACCGCTGTTCCACGGCCGTTTTCGCCTGCAGCAGCAACGCATTGTCGGCGAGCGCCACCTGAAAATGGTGCTCAGCCCCATCGGCCAAGACAGCCACCTGATCGACGCCATCGCCTTTAATGTCGATGTCGCCCAGTGGCCTGCGCCGGCGGTTACCGAGGTTGAACTGGTGTACAAACTCGATACCAATCTCTGGCGCGAGCGCCTGTCCCTGCAACTGCTGGTGGACCACATCCGGCCATTGTGAGGACTGTCGCCGCTTTCCGCGGGGGGCGGCATCAGGTAAAATGCCCGCCTTTTCCCCCTGTGGTCTGGAAGCGAAACCCATGTTAGAAATCAACCCTTTGCGCAACGCCCTGAAAAGCATGACTGAGCGTACCGACACGCTTAGGGGGTATCTTTGACTACGCTAACAAGAAAGAGCGTCTAACCGAGGTTGAGCTGGAACTGGGCGACCCCACTGTGTGGGAAGACCCCGCCCGCGCACAGGAGCTGGGCCGTGAACGGGCCAGCCTTGAAGCGGTGGTCGCCACCATCGACGAAATGGATGCGGGCCTTGCGGATAACGCCGAACTGCTGGAAATGGCCGCTGAAGAAGACGACGAAGAGACCTTGGCAGCGGTAGAAGAGGAAATTGCCCGTCTCGAGGAAACCTTGGCCAAGCTGGAGTTTCGCCGCATGTTTTCCGGTGAAATGGACGCCAACAACTGCTACGTGGATATTCAGTCTGGCTCTGGCGGTACCGAAGCCCAGGATTGGGCCAATATGGTGCTGCGCATGTACCTGCGCTGGTGTGAAGACAAGGGCTTCAAGGCTGAGCTGGTAGAAGCCTCGGAAGGGGAGGTGGCGGGTATTAAAAGCGCGACTATCCATGTGCAGGGTGAATATGCCTTCGGTTGGTTGCGCACGGAAACCGGTGTGCACCGTCTGGTACGCAAGTCGCCATTCGATTCAGGCAATCGTCGCCACACCTCGTTTTGCTCGATCTTCGTGTCACCGGAAATCGACGACGATATTGAAATTGATATCGACCCCTCGGATGTGCGTACCGATACCTACCGGGCCAGCGGTGCCGGTGGTCAGCACGTCAACAAAACCGACTCCGCTGTGCGTTTGACCCACGTGCCCACCAACACTGTGGTGCAGTGTCAGAGCGAACGCTCCCAGCACCAGAACCGCGACAACGCCTGGAAAATGCTGAAGGCGCGCCTCTACGAGCTGGAAATGCAAAAGCGCAACAGCGCCGCCCAGGCACTGGAAGACAGCAAGTCGGATATTGGCTGGGGCAGCCAGATTCGCTCCTATGTGTTGGACGATCAGCGCATCAAAGACCTGCGTACCAATGTGCAAACCAGCAATTGCGGCGCGGTGCTCGACGGCGACCTGGATATGTTTATCGAAGCCAGCCTGAAATTTGGTCTGTAAGTTGGCGCCTCGCCGGGCCACTGAATTGAATTACCCGATGCCGCCTGTTGCAGCATCCGCCTCAAGGATTTAACCATGTCAGAACAACACAACGACCCACAGGAAGCCGTACAGGAAGAGAATCGTCTGATCGCGGAGCGCCGTGCCAAGCTCGCGGCCATTCGTGACAAGCGCAACCCTTTCCCCAATGACTTTCGTCGCGATGCCTATGCGCAGCAGTTGCAGGAGGAGCTGGGGGAGCAGGACAAGGAAAGCCTTGAGACATTGGATCGTCAGGCGAGTGTTGCCGGTCGCATCATGGCCAAACGTGGGCCATTTATGGTGTTGCAGGACATGACCGGTCGCATTCAGACCTATATCGACAAGAAGCAATTGCCTGCGGAATTGACCGAAGAAATCAAAACCTGGGACATCGGCGACATCATTTTTGCCAAGGGCCCGGTGCACAAGTCTGGCAAGGGCGACCTGTACGTGTATATGAAAGAGGGTGGTCTGCTGACCAAATCCCTGCGCCCGTTGCCGGATAAATTCCACGGCCTGCAAGATCAGGAAATGCGTTACCGCCAGCGCTACGTTGATCTGATTATGAACGAGCAGTCGCGCAAGACTTTTGCGATCCGCTCGAAGATGATTAGCTCAATCCGCAACTTCCTCCAGCAAAAGGACTTTGTGGAAGTCGAAACCCCGATGATGCAGGTGATTCCCGGCGGCGCCAGTGCGCGTCCCTTCGTGACTCACCACAACGCGCTGGATATGGATATGTACCTGCGTATCGCGCCGGAGCTGTACCTCAAGCGTCTGGTGGTCGGTGGAATGGAGCGGGTGTTTGAAATAAACCGCAATTTCCGCAACGAGGGTCTGTCGACCCGGCACAACCCCGAATTCACTATGATCGAATTCTACCAGGCCTATGCCGATTACAAGGACCTGATGGACCTGACCGAAAACATGCTGCGCCATGTGGCACAGGAAGTCCTCGGCACCACGACCTTGCAATACCAGGGCAGTGAATACGACTTTGGCAAGCCGTTTACCCGCTTGTCGGTCTTCGACTCGGTGCTGAAGTACAACAGCGATATTACCGCCGAACAGCTGAGCGATATTGAGCAGGCTACTGCTATCGCCAAAAAACTGGGCGTGCAGGTGAAAGACAGCTGGGGCCTTGGCAAGATCCAGATCGAAATCTTTGAGGAAACCGTCGAACACAAACTCGACCAGCCGACGTTTATCACCGAGTACCCCACAGAGGTATCGCCGCTGGCCCGTCGCAGCGACAACAACCCCTTTGTGACCGACCGCTTTGAATTCTTTGTCGGCGGTCGCGAACTGGCCAATGGCTTCTCCGAGCTTAACGATGCCGAAGACCAGGCCGAGCGCTTTATGGCTCAGGTGGCAGAGAAAGACGCCGGTGACGATGAGGCCATGCACTACGACGCCGATTACATCGCCGCCCTGGAATACGGCCTGCCCCCGACAGCGGGAGAGGGTATTGGTATCGACCGTCTGGTGATGCTCTTCACCGACTCGCCGTCCATTCGCGATGTGTTGCTGTTTCCCCATATGCGTCCTGAAGGCTAAGGGCTAGACGCGAGATGCAAGACGCAAGACGCTAAGGAAAAGGCGGCCCGAGCGGATGCGGAATTTATCGTAATTCTATAGATTCTGTTTGACTGAAAGGTCCAGGAGGCAAAACACTGTCTCGCGTCTCGCGTCTCGCGTCTCGCGTCTCGCGTCTCGCGTCTCGCGTCTCGCGTCTCGCGTCTCGCGTCTCGCGTCTCGCGTCTCGCGTCTCGCGTCTCGCGTCTCGCGTCTCGCGTCTCGC
>NZ_JAAWWK010000002.1:339450-979855 GCF_012272835.1 Spongiibacter thalassae
CGCGTCTCGCGTCTCGCGTCTCGCGTCTCGCGTCTCGCGTCTCGCGTCTCGCGTCTCGCGTCTCGCGTCTCGCGTCTCGCGTCTCGCGTCTCGCGTCTCGCGTCTCGCGTCTCGCGTCTCGCGTCTCGCGTCTAGCGTCTAGCGTCTAGCGTCTAGCGCCTCCCATCCCGAGAACTCCATCCTAGACAGTCACTTGCGAAGCTATGCTATAGTGCCACTAACTTTTTTGCCCGATGTGGAGTAGCCCGATGAGCATTGAGAATGTGGACCTGTTTGACGGCCTGACGCCTGATGAACTGCAGATCCTGCGCGACACCAGCATTCTCCGGGAATTCGCCAAGAACACGGTGTTGATCCACGAAGGGGATGTCGCTGATTCTCTGTATGTTGTTGAGAGCGGTCGGGTGAAGGTGTATTGCAGCGACAAAAGCGGCAAGGACTTTGTGCTGAATATTCTCGAATCAGGGGATTATTTCGGTGAATTGGCGTTGCTTGACGACGATCGCCGTTCGGCCTCGGTACGGGCGATGGACGTAACCAAGGTGCGTATTATCTATAAGGAAGACTTCAAGGCCATCCTGGATATGCACCCCAATATCACCCGTATTCTGAATAAAAATCTGACGCGCCGCATTCGCAAGTTGACCAATGATGTGAAAAGTCTGGCCCTGCAAGATGTGTACGGCAGGGTAGTGAAGGTACTGACTGGCCTGGCGACCCCCGAAGGGGACGACGGGGTGATGAAAATCCGCGAAAAGCTCACCCAGCAGGAGATCGCCGATCGGGTGGGTTCCTCCCGGGAAATGGTCGCGCGGATACTGAAAGACCTCACCATCGGGAATTACATCGAGGTCGAGGGGCGGCATATCATTATCAAGAAAAAGCTGCCCGAGAGCTACTGAGTTCATTTCCAGGCGAACCCTGAATGGGTTCGCTTCGTCATTAAAGTGAAATATAATTCGGCGGTCACAGGTAAATCGGTGACGTTGGATCGTTTTTTGCTATCTTTTTACCTTGATTAGAGCCCCCAAAGGGGAACTCGCTGACCCGGCTTCTTTCCAGAAACGCCCGCCAACGACCTCTTGTCAAATCAGACAGCCATTTTCATTCGAATTATCGTTTCTTGCTCAGGAGTATCAAATGAGTGTTAATGAGGGCCGTGCGGCCGCAATCTCTGCAATTACCCGCCGTCAAGCCAAGTCGGTGACCATGCCGCAGCCGCTGAATAAGGTGTGGGCCAGCGATGTGTTTAACCTTGCCAGCATGGAGGAGGCACTGTCGAAGAACGCCTTCAAGGCAATGAAAAACACAGTGCAGACCGGTGCCGCTCTGGACCCCGCCACTGCTGATGTGGTCGCCGCCGCAATGAAAGAGTGGGCGATCAGCAAGGGCGTGAAGTTTTTCTCCCATATTTTCTACCCGATGACCAACGCCACTGCTGAAAAGCACGATGGTTTCATCGTAACCAACAGTGAAGGTGCGGCCATCACTGAATTTACCGGTAGCCTGCTGATTAAAGGCGAGCCGGACGGTTCTTCCTTCCCCAACGGCAGTCTGCGGATGACCAGTGCAGCCAGGGGCTACACCGCTTGGGATCCGACCAGCCCGGTATATATTATGCACACTGCCAACGGCGCCACGCTGATGATTCCCAGTGTGTTTATGTCGTGGACCGGCGAGGCGCTGGACAAGAAAATCCCCCTGCTGCGCTCCAATTCTGCGCTGGATAAGGCCGGTGCACGGGTGCTGGCGCTGATGGGCGAGTCCGACGTCGCCACGATCAATTCCAGTTGTGGTGCCGAGCAGGAATACTTCCTGGTCGACGCCGAGTTTGCCAATGCCCGCCCCGACCTGTTGTTGGCGGGTCGCACATTGTTCGGTGCGGCCCCGGCCAAAGGTCAGGAGTTCGATGATCACTACTTTGGCGCGATTCCGGCGCGGGTCCAGGTCTTTATGCAAGACCTGGAAGACAAGCTCTATCGCCTGGGCATTCCCGCAAAAACCCATCACAACGAAGTTGCGCCGGGTCAATTTGAAATCGCGCCCTATTATGAGGCAGCCAATGTTGCCGCAGACCATCAGCAATTGTTAATGACGCTGATGAAGGCCACAGCCAAAGAACATGGCTTTATGTGCTTGCTGCACGAAAAGCCGTTTTCTGGTGTGAATGGGTCGGGAAAACACGTGAACTGGTCGGTTGGTAACGCGACACAGGGGAACTTGCTTGATCCTGGCAGTACCCCCAGTGACAACCTGAACTTCCTGCTCTTTTGTGGTGCGGTAATTCGCGGCGTGCACCAATTTGGACCTATGCTGAGGGCGGTAATTGCTTCGGCCTCAAATGACCATCGTCTGGGGGCCAATGAGGCCCCTCCGGCGATACTGTCGGTGTATCTGGGCGAGCAGCTGGAGAAGCTGTTTGTTGATATTAAAAACGGCAAGCTGGAAGCGGCCAAGGCCGGTGGCTATATGGATCTTGGTCTGTCCCAGATTCTGAAATTCGAGCGTGATCCCGGCGACCGTAACCGGACCTCGCCCTTTGCCTTTACCGGCAACCGCTTTGAATTCCGTGCGGTAGGCTCCTCTGCTTCGGTTTCTGGTCCCTTGGTGGCGATGAACACCATGCTGGCGGATTCGTTGAACTGGGTGGCGGATCGCCTCGAAGCGGCTCTGGCGAAAAACGATACCAAAACTGCGGCGGTAATGGATGTGCTCAAGCAGTTGATGGACGCCCATGGCAACGTGGTATTCGGTGGCAATGGCTACTCCGAAGAGTGGCACCGCGCTGCGGTGGAAGAGCGGGGTCTGCGCAACCTGCCCACCACCGCCGACGCTTTGCCCTGCCTGCGTGAGCCGGAAGTGGTTGAACTGTTCAAAAGCACGGGCGTGCTGAGCCCGGTTGAGCTGGAAAGCCGCTTTGAGGTTTACTCAGAGCAGTATCTGGCATCGATTGAGGTGGAAGCCAAGTTGGTTGTCGAAATGGCGTCGACCATGATCTACCCTGCGGCGATGGCCTACCTCTCTCAGCTGAGCGAAACCGCTTTAAGCATGAAGGAAATCGGTATTGGTATCAGCACTGGAACTGCGTCAAAGGTCGCCGGCGAGATGGAGGCGATGATGGCGGGCGTGGCCGAGTTGGGTGAGGCCCTGTCGAAGCACGATTTTTCCAGTACAGAGGAGCACATGCACTTCTTTGCCTATGAAATTCGCGCGCTGATGGATCGGGTACGCAGCCACGCCGACACCTTGGAAACACTGGTGGCCGACGAGTACTGGCCGCTGCCGAAGTACCGGGAAATGCTGTTTATCCGTTAATCCCCCTGATGGGGTCTGTCCCCGGGGACAGACCCCTCGATTTGTTCTACACGTAACATCGCACGGCCCGCTGCAAAGCGGGCATCGACGGCGTGTCCCATCGTAAGTTCCTCGCTATTGCGCACGGCTTTCCCCGTTTCAGGATTCAATACGATCGCGTAGCCGCGACTCAGGGTCTGTTCTGGCCCCAGTGCTCGCAATTGCCGTTGGCAGTGTTCAAGCTGGCGTTGCTGCTGTTGCAGTCGCTGTTCAATGCTGCGCCGCAGGCTTTTGCCCAGCTGCTGAAGCTCCAGCCGCTGTCGCTTTAATGTTTGTCGGGGATTAAGTAATACCAGGCGCTGGCGCGCCGCGTGCAGCGTCTGCTGTTTTTGCCGCAGCAGCAGCTTCTGTTGCCGTTGCAGGCGCAGTTCCAGCTCATCGAGCCGCTGGGCCTGTTCCCGTAAGCGGCTCTGAGGTGAGCGAATGCGCTTTAGCAGGCTGGCAAGGGTTTCCTGCTGTTGGCGTAAGCGGCGTTGTTGTGCGGCAGTGAGACGGCCGCGCAGCAGGTTCAGTCGCGACAGGATTTCCATTTGGTCGGGGCTGAGCAGTTCTGCTGCGGCTGAGGGGGTCGCGGCGCGAACGTCGGCGACGAAATCGGAGATGCTGAAATCGACCTCATGGCCAACGGCGCTGATCACCGGCAATTGCGAGTGGTATACCGCTGTGGCGACATTGCGCTCGTTAAAGGGCCAAAGATCTTCCAGTGAGCCGCCCCCACGGGTGAGTAGTACCGCGTCGAAATCTTCCCGGCCAGAGGCGGCGAGGTAGTTGGCCTGTTCAATGGCTCGGCTGATTTGTGCAGCTGCCTGTTCGCCCTGGACCAGCACAGGTAAGACAGTCAGTCTCATCATTGGCCAGCGCCGCTCCAGCACCGAGCGAATATCCTGCAATGCGGCGCCGGTGGGGGAGGTGATCACTGCGAGGTGGTGTATCTGCTCAGGTAGTGGCTTTTTGTGATCGGCGTCGAACCAGCCAGCGGCCTTCAGTTCTTCTTTAAGTGCCTCAAAGGCGGCAGCGAGGGCACCCGCACCGGCGGGCTGCATGGCGTCGACGATAAGCTGATAGTCACCACGACCTTCATAGAGGCTGACTTTGCCGTGGACAATCACCTGCTGGCCCGCTTCCGGGCGAAAGTTCACTCGCATATTGCGATTGCGGAAAAATGCGCAGCGAATTTGTGCCTGCTGGTCTTTCAGGGTGAAATACCAGTGGCCGGAGCTGGGGCGGGAGAGGGTGGAAATTTCGCCGGTTACCGCGACCTGGGCAAAACAGTCTTCCAAAAGTTGTTTGGCGAGGCGGTTTAGTTGGCTTACGCTGAGTTGTTGCTTGCTATCTGGTGTCGTCATGGGCGGATTGTAGCAAGATATTGTGCTTTTGCGCTTGAGGAATTGGTTTACTCAGAGCCTCGCTTCACTTAAAATTGCCAAGATTCTAGCCACAGGCATTGGAATCACCCGTATGTTACGAATTGCTCAAGAAGCGTTGACCTTTGATGATGTCCTGCTTCTCCCCGGCTACTCTGAAGTAACCGCCAAAGATGTCAGCTTGCGCACGCAGCTGTCCCGCAATATCACCCTCAATATTCCGCTGCTGTCTGCGGCCATGGATACCGTCACGGAAAGCGCACTGGCGATTGCTCTGGCACAGGAAGGCGGCATTGGCATTATCCACAAAAGCATGACAATTGAGCAGCAGGCTCAGGAAGTGCGCGCGGTTAAAAAACACGAAAGCGGCGTGGTGAAAGACCCGATTACCATTGATGCGGCAGCCCCGATTCACGAGCTGTTTGCTCTGCGTCGCCGCCATAAAATTTCCGGTGTGCCGGTGCTGGACAAGGGCGAGCTGGTGGGCATTGTCACCAGTCGCGATGTGCGCTTCCAGGAACAAATGGATGTCTCGGTATCGAGCATCATGACCCCGAAGAGCAAGTTGGTGACGGTCAAGGAAGGTGAGGATATGTCGGTGGCTCGCGAGCTGCTGCACAAACACCGTATCGAAAAAGTGCTGGTGGTCAACGACGACTTCAAACTGACCGGCATGATCACGGTAAAGGATATGAATAACGCCCAGACCTTTCCCATGGCCTGTAAAGACAGCTCTGGTCAGTTGCGGGTGGGCGCATCGGTTGGCACCAGTGCCGATACCGATGACCGGGTAGCGGCGCTGGTTGCCGCCGGTGTCGATGTGTTGGTAGTTGATACCGCCCACGGCCATTCCAAAAACGTAATTAACCGGGTGAAGTGGATCAAGCAGCACTATCCTCAGGTAGACGTCATCGGCGGCAATATCGCCACCGGTGAAGCTGCACTGGCGCTGCTGGAGGCGGGTGCCGACGCAGTGAAGGTGGGTATCGGTCCCGGCTCGATTTGTACTACCCGGATCGTTACCGGTATTGGCGTGCCGCAAATTTCGGCGATTGCCAATGTGGCCGCCGCGTTGAAAGACAGCGGTCTGCCGCTGATCGCCGACGGTGGTATTCGTTTCAGTGGCGACCTGTCCAAGGCTGTTGCGGCTGGCGCCAACGCGATTATGATGGGCTCGATGTTTGCGGGCACCGAGGAAGCGCCCGGTGAGGTTGAGCTGTTCCAGGGCCGTACCTACAAGTCCTACCGTGGTATGGGCTCTTTGGGGGCGATGACCAAAACCCAGGGCTCCAGCGACCGCTACTTCCAGAGCGCTGAAGACGGTGCGGAAAAGCTGGTACCGGAAGGGATCGAGGGTCGCGTTCCCTACAAGGGCCCGCTGGCGGCCATTGTGCATCAATTGATGGGCGGTTTGCGCAGTGCCATGGGCTACACCGGTAGCATCGATATTGAGACCATGCGCTCCAAGCCTCAGTTTGTTCGAGTGACCTCTGCCGGTATGAACGAAAGCCATGTGCACGACGTTGCCATTACCAAGGAAGCGCCAAACTACCCGACCTGATGCCATCTTGCCCTTGGTAAGTATGCTATTCGCTGCCCACCCCGGTGACAAAACACTTGGGTGGGCGCTTGTTTTTAAGCCGTGACAAATAGAGAGAACGCCGTGTCCAGCCCCGATATTCACGCCCACCGAATCCTTATCCTCGATTTTGGATCGCAATACACCCAACTGATCGCCCGGCGCATTCGGGAAATCGGTGTGTACTGTGAAATTCGCGCCTTCGATATCGAAGAAAGTGAGCTGGACGAGTATGCGCCCTCCGGCATTATTCTCGCCGGTGGCCCTGAGTCCGTGACCGAGCTGGGTTCGCCCCGGGCGCCGGAGCGGGTGTTTACTCTGGGCGTTCCCGTGCTGGGTATTTGCTACGGCATGCAGACCATGGCCGAACAAATGGGCGGCAAGGTTGAAGGCTCGCCGGTACATGAATTCGGTTACGCGCAGATTCGCCTGGAAGCCGCCAGTGCGCTGACCGCCGACATTGCCGATCACCTCGATGCGGCCAGCGGCAAATCGCTGCTCGACGTGTGGATGAGCCACGGCGACAAGGTGGTAACGTTGCCCCAGGGCTTTGAGGTACTGGCCTCAACACCGTCCTGCCCGATTGCCGCCATGCAATGTGAAGAAAAGCGTTTCTATGGTGTGCAGTTCCACCCGGAAGTGACCCACACCCTGCAGGGACAGCGTATTTTCGAACACTTTGTCCTGAACCTGTGCGGCTGTGAGGCCCTGTGGACGCCGGCCAATATTATCCAGGATGCCATCGAGCGGGTCCGTGAGCAGGTCGGTGACCAGAAGGTTTTGCTTGGCCTGTCCGGCGGAGTAGATAGCTCGGTGGTGGCGGCCCTGCTGCACAAGGCTATCGGCAGCCAGTTGACCTGCGTGTTCGTCGATAATGGTTTGCTGCGCAAGCACGAGGGCGACCAGGTGATGGACATGTTCGCCAAAAACATGGGGGTCAAGGTGATCCGCGTCGACGCGGAAGAGCAGTTCCTGTCGAAGCTGGCGGGGGAGTCCGACCCGGAGAAAAAACGCAAGATTATCGGCAACACCTTTATCGATGTATTCGACGCCGAAGCCACCAAACTCAAGGATGTGAACTTCCTGGCTCAGGGTACTATCTACCCCGATGTCATCGAGTCTGCAGCCTCAAAAACCGGTAAGGCCCACGTCATCAAATCCCACCACAATGTGGGTGGCTTGCCTGACGACATGGCAATGGATCTGGTTGAGCCACTGCGCGAGCTGTTTAAAGACGAAGTACGCAAGATCGGTCTGGAGCTCGGCCTGCCCTACGACATGGTCTACCGCCACCCCTTCCCGGGGCCGGGGTTGGGCGTACGTATTCTGGGCGAAGTGAAAAAGGAATATGCCGACATCCTGCGCGAAGCCGACGCGATCTTCCTGGAAGAGCTCCACCGGGCCGACTGGTACCACAAAACCAGCCAGGCCTTTGCCGTGTTTCTGCCGGTGAAATCGGTGGGGGTTGTCGGCGATGCCCGCCGCTACGAATACGTTATTGCCCTGCGTGCGGTGGAAACCATCGACTTTATGACCGCCCGCTGGGCCCACTTGCCCTACGAGCTGTTGGAGACGGTGTCGAACCGCATTATCAACGAGATCAAGCAGGTATCGCGGGTTGCCTATGACGTGAGCAGCAAGCCACCGGCGACGATTGAGTGGGAGTAGCCGGCGCGAATATGTTACATGCTTTGCGTTAAGAGAAAGAGTCCCAAGCCCGGCGTAACGCTGGGCTTTTTCGTTTATGTGGGGATGATTTATCGTAGAGCCTGGGTGAGCGGCCCTGTGAATGCTGATATTTATTTGGTGTAAAGCCGCCGTGTCTCGATGACTATCTCTGAAACAATTGACTGTAGCAGTACAGCTTGATAGCTTATGTTTGAATACTGTAACAGTACAGTGCCAACACAAGCAGGAGGTACTCATGAGCGCTCAAGCTGAACAACTATTGCGACGTGGTCCTGCGGTTTCCGGTACGTTGCTGCCGGCGATTTTCAACATTTTCAAGCAGTGGCGCCTTACGGGTGCCCAGCAGATGACATTGTTGGGGCTCGGTAATGAGAAGACCCTTTATAACTGGAAGAGTCAGCCGGAGAAGGCCAAACTGACGCGAGACCTGATGGAGCGGGCCAGTTATATTCTGGGGATATACAAGTCTCTGCAGATCTTGCTGCCCGATCATGTGCTGGCTGATCAGTGGCTGGCGACGCCCAACGACAATCCGCTGTTCAACGGTACGGCACCTTTGGATCGCCTGCTGGCAGGTCAGGTGACCGACTTGGCGGTGGTGAGGAATTTTCTCGATGCAGAGCGGGGTGGGTGGTGATCGCGATAGATGACCTGCCTGCCAGCGAGGTTAACGCGCCGGTCTACCGGGTAATACTGTCGCGCTTTCCGCAAGTCCACCTGTTTGAGCGCGTCTCCAGCCCGGAGGATTGGGAGATTCTCTATGCTGTTGAGTCTCTGACCAATCCTCGGCTGCGAGATGAAGTGGGTGATATTCGATTGGTGCCGCTGGAAGACCGGGTTTATGGTGAGGGCGCTTCCTGGGTAATGGCTGCCTTCACTCATCCTCCAGTCGACGGGCGCGGAGGTCGTTTCAATCGAGACTTCGGCGTCTATTACTGCGCTGCTGATGAAGCGGTGGCTATCGCCGAATCATCCCACCACCGGGCGCGTTTTCTGCGGGAATCCAGAATCGACAAGACCACTCAGGAGCTGCGTGTTCTCCGTGCGCAGCTGGGCCCCGTCACCCTGCATGATGTAAGGCATCTGGTTGGGAATGCTATTTACCACCCGGACGATTACGGTGAGGCCCAGCAGCTCGGTGAGAGTTTGCGACAGACCAATAGCTTTGGCGTTCATTACCGAAGTGTGCGAGCAAAGGGGGACTGTTATGGGGTAATGCGGGCGCGAGCCCTGTCCGATGCAATCCACTGGCGGTATCTGCGTTACCACTATGACCAGGGGACGATCGTCAAGGTCGAGTCCCTCGACGGTAGCGGCAGGAGGTGACGGCAATGGATAATGAGCTGTTGTGGGTATTCACCCAACTTCCTGATGATTACGTTGTTCTGGATACTGAAACCACCGGACTTCCTGACGAAAATGGGCCGCCGGATATTGTGAGCGTTGGCATTACTGCGGTAAAAAATCGAGAAATTGCCGAAGCGGTCGAGTTTAAAATACGGCCGGAAAAACACATTTCAGAAGAAGCGCAGTCGATACATGGGATCAGCAATCAACAGGCGGCGGGATTTGCGCCCTTTGATTCCCAATGGCACCCGATAGCCGATTACCTGAAAGGTCAGCTGATTGTGATTCACAATGCGAGCTTTGACTGGCCGATACTGATGGATCACGTCTCCCGATACGGCTTGTCGCTACCGCCAATTGAAGGTGTGTTCTGCAGCCAGAAAGCCGCTATTCCCTGGGCGCAGGCAATAAAGCTTCCTTGTAGTCAGAGAGGCCCATCCCTGGATGTGCTGACGAACGTGTTGGGTGTTGAGGATCTGCGGGCCAAAAACAATGGACTTCATGGGGCGAGTATTGATAGCCAGCAAACCGTGCGCGTGGTGGAGGAAATGCGGCGACTACGGGGCGTGATGCCCAAATAAGCGATTTGCAAAGCAGGTTTTGAGACGGCGCTTTCACACCACCAATGGAAATTTATGAGAATTCGTAAAATTTTGTATCCAATACACAAGTACGTCGGAGTGATCATCGGCGTTGTATTGGCGCTTATTGGATTGAGTGGCAGCTTGCTGGTGTTTGATCATGCCCTCGACGAAGCGGTGACCCCCGCTCTGCGCAACGTATCCCATCAGGCCAGTGGCGATTTGCAAGGTTTGCTGCTGGCCGCAGAGCAGGTGGTTGCCCCTGGAGTGTTGGCCAGCCGAATTGATTTTCCGCGGCAACCGGGTTCGCCCTATATGGTGGGGTTTCGCGGCCCGGAACCTGAGCGGCGTCGCATTGAGGTGAGTGTTGACCCGCTCAACCACGACGTACTGGCGGTACGTGAGTGGGGTGAGTACCCAATGAGTTGGCTCTATGACTTTCACTACACCCTTTTAGCAGGTGATCTCGGACGGAATATTGTCGGCTTTGTCGGTATTGGTCTGTTGTTCTTCTGCCTTAGCGGATTGTATTTGGCCTGGCCCAGGCATGGTCGCTGGCGCTATGTGATGAGGGTTGCCCGAGGTGCCGGTTCGCGCCGGGTGTTCTGGGATATTCACCGAGTGGCAGGGCTGTTGGCGCTGCCGGCGTTGTTCGTCTGCGCGCTAACGGGGATCGCTATGGTGTTCTACACCCAGACAAATGCCGTGGTGAACAGTGTCACTGAGGTGCGCGATGTACCGTCCTGTTCGGTGGTGCCGGCCGGCCGTCGCTTACCCCTTGATGACCTTGTGCGCCGCGCGGAAGCGCACTGGCCCCAGGCGCAGATCAAGCGCGTGTTTCTGCCGCAAAAAGCCACTGACTGCGTGCGTTTGGCGGTCAATTTGCCCGATGAACGTTGGTCGAATCACGGCGCCAGCAGTCTTTGGTTAGATCCTTACCGAGGCGAAGTTGCAGAAGCATGGGCTGCGCCGCAGCAGCCTCTGGGCAATCAGGTTCTGGCGTGGATATTTCCGCTGCACAATGCCGATATTCTTGGCTTGCCGGGGCGCTGGGTGTTGTTGTTCTCCGGGTTGGCCCCGGTGTTGTTATTCGCCACGGGAAGCTATTTGTGGTGGTCGCGCCGTCTTGGCTAACGGTGTTTTACACCGTGTTCGCCGCTATTTATCCTCGCCCTGAATACTGTCGCGCAGTGCCGCCATGTATTGGTTTGCCAGGGTTTCCCCCGCTTCGGTGTGACTACCAAACCAGTGTTTTAACGGGCCGTTGCCACTGATAATGGCGATAGAATCGGTGCCGGTGCCGGTGGCAATCGCTTGAGATACCGGGCTGCGTATATCCAGCTCCTGCAACACAGCCGCTTTGGCCTCGGTGGCCAATACCAGAATTTCCGCCATAGTGGACTGCCCCATGGCCGCGTCGCAGATAATGACGCTATTGATAGTGCCAATGCGATGGGCGTCACTCTCTGACCAGTCGGCGGGGTCGCCAGCGCGACGGGCATTGCTCAGCCCGGAACTGATGTAGACCGATGCGGCTTGTCCGTACAGAGAAAAGTGTCGGCATCGCAGGCTGTTCATTGAGGCGGCGGTCATCATGCCGATACATGCTTTCCCGGCAGGCTCAATCTTCAGCTCCCGGGCCCAATTTGCCAGTGTGACGTCAGGGCTTTCCACGGTGGCGTCGTCGGTATGCTTTGCCACTCGAAGGTTTAGCAGCGCGCTGGCCGCGTGGAAACCCCCGTGATAGATCGCGGTGCTGAGGCAGGGACGGGGGTGGGGCCAGCGCAGGGTGAAATGCTGGTCGGTATGCGCCGCCTGCCAGTCGCCGCGGGGAGTGTTCTCAAGCATCGGTAAACCCGTGTGAAATCCGCGATTATATCGTTCCTGGCGCGTTGGGGGATATTCGGGACGGCGCGCCCTGACCAAAATTGACGCAAGTGTGCTATTGGACGGCGTTTGGGTTGCGCAATGATCTCCCTTTCAAACTCAACGATTTGACGCTGCGGTCAAGGGAGTGTTTATGCGCTGCTCATCTTTAATAACTTCTCGAATGTCTGCGCTTATGGTGGTGTGCTGCGGCGTGCTGGTGGCCTCCTGTGGTGGCGGGGCCGGTACGTCGCCGATTGTAGAGTCGACAGGACGTGGAAAACCGAAAGATTTTCAATACACATCTGTATAGTCAGGGCAATCAGGGGCATGAGTTTACCGCTGTACTGACCGACGCGGAGCGACGCGCGTTGATCGAATATATGAAAACCCTTTAGCGCTGCGCCCGGCGGCCAGCACGTCCGCTGTTTGCGGTATTATGTCGAGCGACAAGGCGAATATCGGCGGTGTGCAAAACAAATGGTGTACGACGAGTATTGGATGGGACTTGCCCTGGAACAGGCCCGGCAGGCGGATAATGCCGACGAAGTGCCTGTGGGGGCGGTGATAGTGCGTGATGGTGCAATTCTTGGCCAGGGATTTAATCAACCTATCTCCGCCGCTGATCCGACCGCCCATGCGGAAGTGGTGGCGCTTCGGGCCGCGGCGCAGGCAGTGAACAATTATCGCCTGCCGGGGGCGGTGCTCTACGTTACCCTTGAACCCTGTGCGATGTGCGCCGGTGCGATAATTCACTCGCGCATTGAGCGGGTCGTGTTTGCCGCATCGGAGCCCAAGGCCGGGGCAGTGTGCAGCCATCTGCGACTGTTTGAGCAGCCGCAGATGAATCATCACGTATCCTGGCAGCAGGGCGTTATGGAAACCGAATCCGCTGACTTGATACAGGGTTTTTTCGCCCGCCGACGTCAGCAGCGCCGCGAAGCGCGCAAGGCGCTCACATTGGGCCGCGTCGACGCCGGTCAGGCAGGAGAGAGCCCGCCGTTAAAATGATGCGCCGCCGAGTAGTACCGGTTCATCGTTCACCAGAATTGCCGGGTCGTAGATGCTTTCATCGCTGATCGGCATGATGACATCAAATTCGGCGCGGCAAACTTCACCCGCGGCCAGACAGGTTCTTACACTGACATGATCTTCTGCCAATGTGTGACGCTCGAAGAACGACGGGTTTCGGGCTTGCTCAAAAGAGCCGCTTCCCGGTGTAAACGCTTCGCCGCGGGTTTCCTGGCGTACCGTTAAGCCACCGTCAAAGCGATTGGCATTTGAGCTGCTGCTGGGTTCAACGCTGGGGGCCGACAGGCTCGCCAGACTCAATTCAGGGATTCCGCCACTTGGGGCAGACATGGCGCTGCCAACGGGCTTTGGGGCGCTGTCGAACGAGGGCAGGGCAACGGGGCCCTGTGCCATCGCCGGGGCTGCCATCAGAGCCGATAGTGTGGTGCATGCCGCGAGGGTCATTACGCGTTTGCTTGCTGGCTTCATTGCTGTTCCTCTCAAGTTGAAAGTGTCTTTGCATAATCAGTGAATGGGTCCTGGCCGGTGGGTATACATCGGCCCTGGCGCCGTCACTGTGGTGACAGCGCGCTACCGAAGGCTAGGGCAACCCTCATGCCAGTTTTTTTATATCTTTAATATCAATAAGTTGGCGTTTGGTTGAGGGTTGGCGCCCGTATTTTTTGTGCTCAGGTGTAGCCGAAGCCCAACAGCTCAGCGGGCGTGCGATTGGAGACTATGGGCTGTACTGTGCCGCTGTGGCGGCAATAAGACGGCGATCGAGGGCCGGCGCGTTGTGGTTTGGGGATCCGCGGCCTTATTTTACGTATGTTGCATTTTGACCACGGTTTGCCGATGTGGAGGTAAAAAGTCGCCGTTGACCGTGGCCGGGTTGGGGGAGGTCGCCCCGAATGCGCCACCTATCTCGTTGATTTTCAGTAGCCTGCGAATCATCTTTGCGGGGTGAGCTACCGGTGAATTTGCGCGGCCGGTGGTGTTGCCAATGAGGAACACTGCCCGGAGAGCTCCTGCTTGCGAGCCGAAGCGTTCAGAGTGAGTCGAAGCCGCGATTCAGGTGATCCGGCAGGTAGTCCGACACGATGCGCGGGGGGGGCACCCGGTAGCGGTTGAGCTCGTCCCAGGTCAGTAGCGAGTAATAACTGCGAATGTTCTCAACATAGCGCACCGGCTCATCGCCGCGGGCATAGCCATAGCGGGTCTGTTTGTACCACTTGCGCTGGCGCAGCAAGGGGAGGTTTTCCTTTACGTCCTTCCACAGGTTCGGATTGCCACCGTTGCGCTCGGTTAAAATACGCGCGTCCTCTAGGTGGCCCAGGCCGATATTATAGGCCGCCAGGGCAAACCAGCTGCGGTCGGGGGGCTCAATGCTGATCGGTAATCGCGCCATCAGTTTCTTGTAGTAGCGAGCGCCGCCGCGCAGGCTTTGCAAGGGATCGAGGCGGTCTTCAACGCCCAGCTCGTTGGCGGTGGGGGTGGTGAGCATCATCATGCCGCGGACCCCGGTGGGCGATTTGGCGGTCGGGTTCCAAAATGATTCCTGGTAGCTGATTGCCGCCAGAAAGCGCCAGTCCATATCGTACTCAATGGCCACCTGTTCGATCATGCCTTTGTATTCAGGCAGGCGCATTTCCTTCATCTGCAGGAAGGTTTGCGTGCGGATATACGACTGGCGCTCGTTAAAGGTGAAAAAGCGATCGATTAATCGGGCGAGCTGGCCGCTGCTGCGAATGGCGTTAAAGTAGTCATCCATCGCCGCGAGCAGTGCGGTATTTTCGCCATTTTTCCGTTTGGGGGCTGCCCAGGCGAGCTTGCCGGGCTGGCCTGCACTCAGGCCAATGCGAAAGTCCGGGTAAAAGGCGCGATTGGCGTGAAATTCGTTGGAATCGACCATGGTGGCGTCGATCTCCCGATTGTTGAGCATTTCCAACAGGTCGATGGTTTCCTGGTCACGGCTTTCGCTCCAGCTCAATTCCGGTAGTTCCTGTTGCATTTTGCGCAGTATTTCCGCGTGATAGCTGTGGCTGAGTACCCGCAGATTCTTGCCCACAAGTTCGCTGACGTCGCTGAAACGGACGTGTTTGCGGTTATAGATGAACAGCTGTTTGACCGTCATATAGCTCGGGCCGAAATCGAGATATTCCACCCGTTCGGGGGTGATGCTCAGACCTGCAGCGGCAATATCGGCCCGCCCTTCAACAACACCGGCCAGTAACTCGTCGAGGCCGACGACCGGGATCATCTCCAGCTCAACCGATAAATGGTCGGCAAAACCCTTTAACAGGTGGTATTCAAAGCCAGTGGGGCGACCCTGGGACTCGTAATAGGTCGTAGGGCCATTGCGGGTGAGGACCCGCAAGACCCCGGCATCTTTAATGCGCTCAAGGCTGTCTTCGGGCTTTTTGCAGCCGCTGGCAATGGTCAACGCGCCGAACAGGACGAGGAAAAAAAGTCGCCCGATGATGCTGTTTTTACTGACTCCCAATCCCTGTGCTCCGCATTTCATTCAACGCATTGTAGCTACCTTGCACTGATCGCACCAGAAGCCTGAATTTTGCCGGATTATTCCTGTACAATAGCCGCCTTTATTCCCGTCGACCGAGGCTTTACCCTGCATGCTGATCGTCCCCGGCGCTGCGGCGCTTTCCGAATTCCGAATTGAAAAGCTGTTGAACTCCCTGCAGAGCCGCGTTTCCAGCGTGCAGGCGGTGAGTGCGCGCTATGTGCATGTGGCTGAACTTGAGCGCGATCTGAACGCTGACGAGCAGTCCGTACTGGAGCAGTTGCTGCACTATGGCCCGCGGCAGGATATTGCCAACCTGCAGGGTGTGCAGCGCTTTGTTGTGCCTCGCCCCGGTACGATATCTCCCTGGTCCAGCAAGGCCAGTGATATTGCCCATAATGCGGGGCTCGGGGCGGTGAAGCGCCTTGAGCGGGGTGTGCTGTATACCTTCGAGTGTGCCCAGCCTCTCAATGCCGAACAACTGGCTGCGCTGGATGCAGAAATCCATGACCGTATGGTGGAGGCAGTGCTGCCGAGTGTGGACGCAGCCGATTGCCTGTTCAGTCACGCCACACCTGCACCGCTGTCAGTAGTGGATGTGCTCGGCGGAGGTCGCGAGGCACTGAGCCAGGCCAACACCACGTTGGGGCTGGCCCTGGCCGAAGACGAGATCGATTACCTCGTCAACAGTTTTACTGAGCTGCAGCGCAACCCCTCCGACGTAGAGCTGATGATGTTTGCCCAGGCCAACTCGGAGCACTGTCGCCACAAAATTTTCAATGCCAGCTGGACGATCGACGGAGAAGATCAGTCCCACAGTCTGTTTGGCATGATTAAAAACACCTATTCGCAGGGTGGCGAAAACGTGCTTAGCGCGTACTCCGACAACGCGGCGGTGGTGGCTGGCCCCCAGGCCGGACGTTTTTACCCTGAGCCAGGCAGCGCCGAGTATCGCTACCACCATGAAGACATCAACCTGCTGATGAAGGTGGAAACCCACAACCACCCAACGGCCATCGCGCCGTTTTCCGGCGCGGGTACCGGAGCCGGTGGTGAAATTCGCGACGAGGGCGCGGTGGGGCGCGGCTCCAAGCCCAAGGCGGGGTTGACCGGTTTTACTGTGTCAAACTTGCAGGTGCCGGGCTTTGAACAGCCATGGGAGCAGGGGTATGGCAAGCCAGAGCGTATTGTTACTGCCCTGGAAATTATGCTCGACGGCCCGATTGGCGGCGCGGCCTTCAATAATGAATTCGGCCGCCCGAACCTGTGTGGCTATTTCCGCAGTTATGAGCAGAGTGTCGATACCGGTGCTGGTGAAGAGTGCCGGGGCTATCACAAGCCGATTATGATTGCCGGCGGCTACGGCAATATCAAAAGTGAACACGTCATCAAGGAACCCTTTACTGCCGGACATAAACTGATTGCTCTGGGTGGCCCGGCCATGCTGATTGGTTTGGGTGGGGGCGCGGCCTCGTCGATGAGTTCCGGTGCCTCCGACGCAGACCTTGACTTTGCCTCGGTGCAACGCCAGAACCCGGAAATTGAGCGGCGTTGTCAGGAAGTGATCGACCGCTGTTGGGCGATGGGAGAGGACACTCCCATTGCCTTTATTCACGACGTTGGTGCAGGCGGATTGTCCAATGCCTTTCCAGAGCTGGTAAAAGACGGCGGCTGCGGCGGGCGCTTTGAGCTCCGTGAAGTGCCCAATGACGAACCGGGCATGTCGCCGCTGGAAATCTGGTGTAACGAGTCCCAGGAACGCTACGTTATCGCTATCGCGCCGGAAAACCTCGATACCTTTGCCGAAATTTGTGCACGTGAGCGGGCACCCTATGCGGTAGTAGGCGAGTCCACTGACGAGAAAACCCTGAAAGTCGGCGACCGGTATTTCGACAATAACCCGGTTGATCTGCCGATGTCGGTACTGTTTGGCAAGCCGCCGAAGATGCATCGCAGTGCCGAGCGCCGCAGCGTAGAACTGCCTGAAGTGGACAGTTCGACGGTCGCGCTGGACGAAGCCCTCGACCGCCTGCTTTGTCTGCCTGCGGTGGCCTCCAAAAACTTCCTGATTACCATTGGCGATCGCTCAATTACGGGCATGGTACACCGCGACCAGATGGTCGGACCGTGGCAGGTGCCGGTGGCGGATTGTGCGGTGACCACCGTTAGTTACGACAGCTTTGCCGGTGAGGCCATGTCGATGGGTGAGCGCACGCCGCTGGCACTGATCGACGCAGCGGCATCGGCGCGGATGGCGGTGGCCGAGGCGATTACCAATATCGCCGGCAGCCGAATCGGTGAGATGGCCGACATCAAATTGTCGGCCAACTGGATGTGTGCGGCGGGTCATGGTGACGAAGATGCCCGGCTGTATGACGCGGTTGCGGCGGTGGGCATGGAATTTTGCCCGGCGCTCGGCATTACAATTCCGGTGGGCAAGGACAGTATGTCCATGCGCACCGCCTGGCAGGATGATGGCCAGGACAAAGCGGTCACGTCACCGATGTCGTTAATTATTTCGGCCTTTGCTCCGGTGCTGGATGTGCGTAAAACCGTCACGCCGCAGCTGCGGGTCGAGTCCTCCGACAATCTCTTATTAATGGTGGATATCGACGGGCCACAGCGTCGCCTCGGCGGTAGTTGCTATGCCCAGGTGACAAATCAACTGGGTTGTCGTGCGCCGGATGTGAGCAACCCCGCCAGTTTGAAGGGCTTCTTTGCCGCCGTGCAACAGCTGCTGGAGCACGGCAAATTGCTGGCCTATCACGACCGCTCGGACGGCGGTTTGCTGGTCAGTGTGTTGGAAATGGCCTTTGCCGGACACTGTGGTGTCGATCTGGATATTGCTACCGAGGAAGCCGCCGCCGCTGAGCTGTTCGCCGAGGAGGCAGGCGCCGTACTGCAAATCAGAAGCAGTGACCTGGCGGAGGTTCAAGCCGTATTTGCCGCCCAGGGACTGGCTGCCGAGCAGCTGCGGGTGATCGGTAGTGCTACCCCCGGCGCCGAGGTGAAGGTGGCGGTGAATGGAGAGGCCCTGCTCACTGCAGACCGCTTGCAATTGCACCGCCGCTGGAGCGAGTTGAGCTACCGCATGCAGGCGCTGCGGGACAACCCCGAGTGCGCCGCCCAGGAGTTTGACAGCCTGCGTGAAGACGACCCCGGCTTGAGGGTGTCACTCACCTTTGATGCACAGCAAGACATTGCCGCGCCTTTTATCAGTAAAGGTGTGCGTCCGGCGATGGCCATTCTGCGCGAGCAGGGGGTGAATGGCCAAATGGAAATGGCGGCGGCCTTTGATCGTGCCGGCTTCAATGCGGTGGATGTGCATATGAGCGACATCCTCAGTGGTCGAGTCGACTTGGCTAACTTTAAAGGCTTGGCCGCCTGCGGTGGCTTCTCCTATGGCGACGTTCTCGGCGCCGGCGAGGGCTGGGCAAAAACCATTCTGTTCAATAGTCGCGCGCGGGATAATTTTGCCGCGTTTTTTGCTCGGGAAGACAGCTTTGCCCTGGGTGTTTGCAACGGCTGCCAGATGATGTCCAACCTGCATTCGTTGATTCCCGGCGCAGTGGATTGGCCGCGTTTTGTGCGCAACCGCTCAGAACAGTTCGAGGCGCGGGTGGCGATGGTTGAAATTCCGCAATCGCCCTCCATATTCTTTGCAGGCATGGCGGGTTCGCGACTGCCGGTCGCAGTGGCCCACGGTGAAGGTCGCGCGGAGTTTACGTCTGCGGCCCACCTTGAGCAGCTGCAGGGGTCGGGAAGTGTCGCAATGCGCTTTGTCGATAACCACTTGCGTGGCACGGAAGTGTATCCCGCCAACCCCAACGGCTCGCCGCAGGGTATTACCGGGGTGAGCAGTGCCGATGGCCGTGTCACGATCATGATGCCACACCCTGAGCGGGTGTTCCGCAGTGTGACCAACAGCTGGGCTCCTGCCGATCAGGGTGAGGATAGCGGCTGGATGCGTATGTTCCGCAATGCACGGGTATGGGTGGGCTAGACCGCTGTTGAATCCATGCCGGTCAATGAATTCAGATAACTATGGACGCCGCCCCCAGGGGCGGTTTTGGTGAATAACAATGCTCAATAAATACCCCCTTTGGAAGAACCTGCTGATAATGGCGGTGTTGGGGATAGGTTTGCTCTATGCCTCGCCCAACCTGTACCGGCCTGATCCGGCGGTGCAGATTTCCGGGGACAGCAGCGGTATGGAAATTACCGCGGTGCAGATGAACAAGCTGTCGGCCGCGCTGGACGCCCAGGGCATCGAGCATTTCGGTGCCGAGCCTGGGGAAGATGGCCGCAGCGGTCTGGTGCGTTTGACCCATAGCGACGATCAGTTACGCGCGCAGAAAGTGATTCAGCGAGCACTGGGCGATGGCTATGTGGTGGCGCTGAATCTGGCCTCCAATACGCCGAAATGGCTCAGCGACCTGGGTGCCGAGGCAATGAAGCTGGGCCTCGACCTGAGTGGCGGGGTGCACTTTCTGTTAGAGGTGGATACTGACTCGGCGATTGCGACCCGTCTTGAGCACTACACCACCGGTATTAAAAAGGCGCTGCGGGAAGATCGTATTCGCGGTCTGATAAATTTAAGTGAAGAGGGCGCCATTCGCGGCAAATTCCGCACCGAAGAAGCCCGTGACAAGGCCCTGGCGCTGATTCGCAAGGAGTACCGCGAACTGACGGCACAGCGTGTAGACAGCAAGGGTGAAGACGCCGTCTTCTATATGGAAGCCATTCTGTCTGAAGCCAAGCGCAAGGAAATTGAAGACTACGCGGTGTCGCAAAACCTGACGACCCTGCGTAACCGTGTCAACGAACTGGGTGTATCTGAACCCTTGGTACAGCGTCAGGGGCGCAATCGCATCGTGGTTGAGCTGCCCGGTATTCAGGACACCGCTGAAGCGAAGCGTATTCTGGGTAAAACCGCTAATCTCGAATTCCGTCTGGAAGCGCGCTACGACGCCGATGCCTCGGATCGGGAGCAGTTTCAGTTCCGCAACCCCGGTCGCGGTGAACCCAGTGCCTGGTTGGAGCGCGATGTGGTCATCACCGGTGAGCGAGTGGCTAATGCCCAGGCCAGCTTCGATGAAAATGGTATGCCCCAGGTGAGTATCACCCTCGACAGCGAGGGTGGCACGATGATGCACCGGGTGACCCGCCACAATATCAACCGTCGTTTGGGGGTACTGTTTATTGAGCGCAAGAGCCGCACCAGTTACAGCACTGATGAAGCGGGACAGGAGCAGGTCACCCGAATTCCCTATGACGAGAAGAAGATTATCAGCCTGGCGACCATTCGCGATGCTCTGGGTGTGCAATTCCGTATTACCGGACTGGACGCGCCCGGCGAAGCCGCTGAGCTGGCCTTGTTGCTGCGCGCCGGCGCACTGGCGGCGCCAATTGACTTCGTTGAGGAGCGCACAGTAGGTCCGTCACTGGGTGCTGAAAATATCGAAAAAGGTCTGCTGTCGGTGCAAATCGGCCTGGGACTGGTAGCGGTATTTATGGTGATCTACTACCGGGTGTTTGGCGTGGTGTCGGTGATCGCATTGGCCTTCAATATTGTCGTAATGGTGGGTTGTATGTCGCTCCTCGGCGCGACGCTGACCCTGCCGGGTATCGCCGGTATCGTGCTGACCGTCGGTATGGCAGTCGATGCCAACGTGCTGATATTTTCCCGAATACGGGAGGAAATCGCGGCGGGACAGTCTCCTCAGCAGGCGATTAACACCGGTTACGGGCGTGCCTTTGTCACTATCATGGACGCCAATATTACCACCTTGATTGTTGCGGTGATTCTCTATGCCGTAGGCACTGGGCCGGTGCGCGGTTTTGCCGTCACCCTGTCATTGGGGATTATCACCTCAATGTTTACCGCGATTATGGGCACCCGCGCAGTGGTGAACCTGATCTACGGCGGCCGCCGTGTCACCAAACTGGCTATATAAGGGAGCGCAGCAGATGTCAGAGGAAAGAATCATTATCCGTTTTATGGCCGCCCGCAAGGTTGCCTCGTTGTTGTCCGCTGCACTGGTGATCGCCTCCATCGTGCTGCTGGGCGTCAAGGGGCTGAATTTCGGCCTGGACTTTACCGGCGGCACCTTGATTGAAGTGATCTATGAGGAATCGGTGCCCCTGCAAGAGGTGCGTAACTCTCTGGCAGAGGAGGGCTTCGAGAATGCCATTGTGGTGAACTTTGGCTCCGATACCGATGTTCTGGTGCGTCTGCCACAGGGGATGAGTCCTGAGCTGGGCGACCAGGTGTTGTCGGTGCTGGAGGCGGGTAGCCCCGGTGGCGTTGAGCTGCGGCGGATAGAATTCGTCGGCCCCCAGGTGGGTGAGGAGCTGCGCGAGCAGGGCGGTCTGGCGGTATTGTTGGCGCTGATTGTGGTGCTGATCTACGTGGCCATGCGCTTCCAGCTCAAGTTTGCCTTTGGCGCCGTGGCGGCACTGGGGCACGATGTCATTATTACCCTTGGTGTGTTTTCGCTGGTCGGTTGGGATTTTGATCTTACCGTACTGGCTGCGGTGCTGGCGGTAATCGGTTACTCACTGAACGACTCCATTGTGGTCGCCGACCGCATTCGTGAGAACCTGCGCGGTATGCGTGGGCATACGCCGCTGGAAATTATCGATATCTCGCTGACCGATACGCTCGGACGGACATTGGTGACCTCGGGTACGACTTTGCTGGTGTTAATCGCGCTGGCACTGGTGGGCGGTGAAATGATCCACAGCTTTGCCCTGGCCCTGTTGGTGGGTATCGCCGTGGGAACCTACTCTTCCATCTATGTTGTGGCGAGTCTGTTGGTTGCCATGAAGATCAGTCAGGAAGATTTGGTGGTGCCGGAGAAAGAGGGTGCCGAGGTGGATGAACTGCCCTAGGCGCAGCCAGAGTGATGCAAAAAAAACGGCGTGTGGGCCAGGCCCACACGCCGTTTTTTTGCGCTAAAGCCAAGGGTTTAGCGTATATGCTCCAAGTGGGGTTTGATCGCCTGTAACAGTCCTTTCAAACATTTCGGATTGGCCGCGACGATATTGCCGGTTTCAAGGTAGCTGCCGCCACCCTGGAAATCACTGATCAGGCCACCCGCTTCCCGCACCAGTAATACCCCTGCGGCGATGTCCCATTTGCCCAGACCGATTTCCCAGAACCCGTCGAGACGACCGGCCGCGACATAGGCCAGGTCCAGTGCCGCCGATCCGGCGCGGCGAATACCGGCGGTTTCGCTGGCTACTGCTTCGAGGCTGCGCATATACGCAGGAATATGCTGGTCGCTGCGGGCTTTGAAGGGAATGCCGGTGCCGATCAGCGCGCCGTCGAGGCTGGTTGCACTGGTCACCCGCACCCGACGACCATTGACCTGGGCGCCACGGCCGCGGCTGGCGGTGAATTCCTCCCGGCGAATCGGATCGAGTACCACCGCATGTTCAATTTGGCCGTTGTGCAGGCAGGCGATGGAAATACAAAAATGGGGGATGCCGCGAATAAAATTGGTGGTGCCATCAATGGGGTCAATGATCCACTGGTATTCGCTGTCCGGGTTGCCGCTGATGCCGCTTTCTTCACCGAGGAAGGCGTGATCCGGATAGGCTTTTTTCAGGTGGTAGATAATTTCGCTTTCGGACTTGCGGTCGATCTCAGTGACGAAATCGTTCTCGCCCTTGGACTCGATCTGCAGGCGATCGACCTGTTCGGCGGCGCGGGCCACGAGATCCCCGGCCTTGCGGGCGGCGCGCAGGGCAATATTAAGCATTGGTTGCATATAACTAAGACCTTGAAAGTGCAAGCATTTAGCAGGGTAGTATAACAGAGCTCTGGCCCGGCTCAGAGAGCTAATTTCATTGTCTAGGCCAGGTCATGCTGTTAAACTGAGCCCCCATCTTACAGGGGCCTTGGATTTATCGGTTTCCGCGGCTCTTCTTCCATATCCAGTTCGAGAATAGGCATTACATGGCGCGTTTCATATTCGTCACCGGCGGCGTTGTTTCATCATTGGGCAAGGGCATTGCCTCTGCCTCGCTAGGGGCGATCCTCGAAGCGCGTGGCTTGAATGTCACCCTGCTCAAGCTCGACCCCTATATTAACGTTGATCCGGGTACGATGAGCCCCTTTCAGCACGGCGAAGTGTTTGTAACCGAAGACGGTGCCGAGACCGATCTCGATCTGGGACACTACGAACGCTTCCTGCGCTCAAAAATGAACAAGCGCAACAACTTCACCACCGGCCGGGTGTACGAAACGGTACTGCGCAAGGAGCGCCGGGGTGACTATCTTGGTGGCACGGTACAGGTTATCCCCCATGTCACCGACGAGATCAAGCGCCGGGTAATTGCCGGGGCCGGCGATGCCGATATCGCCATTGTCGAGATCGGCGGCACCGTGGGTGATATCGAAGGGCTGCCTTTTTTCGAGGCCGCCCGCCAGCTGAAGGTCGAGCTGGGCGCCAAACGCGCCATGCTGATGCACCTGACACTGGTGCCCTATATCGCGACCGCGGGCGAAACCAAGACCAAGCCCACCCAGCACTCCGTTAAGGAATTGCGTTCTATCGGCTTGCAACCCGATGTACTGCTGTGCCGCTCGGATCACGAAATTGAATTGAGCAGCCGCCACAAAATCGCCTTGTTTACCAATGTAGAGTCCCGTGCGGTCATTCCGCTGCGGGATGTTGACTCGATCTACCGGATTCCGTCCCTGCTGTCATCCGAGGGGCTTGATGACCTGATTGTCGAGCGCTTTGGTCTGGACTGCCCGCCGGCGGATCTGTCGGAGTGGGATGCTGTTATCGACGGCGACCTGCACCAGGAGCAGGAACTGACCATTGCGATGGTCGGTAAATACATGGAACTGCTCGATGCCTACAAGTCGCTGAACGAGGCCCTGAAGCACGCGGGAATCCACACCCGCTCCAAGGTCAATGTGCGTTATATCGACTCGGAAACCATTGAAACCGAAGGGCTGTCAGTGCTCGAAGGGGTCGATGGTATTCTGGTTCCCGGCGGCTTCGGCAACCGCGGTGTCGAAGGTAAAATTCGCACTGTGCAGTATGCGCGGGAAAACAAAATTCCGTATCTGGGCATCTGCCTGGGTATGCAGGTAGCGGTCATTGAGTTTGCCCGCAATGTGCTGGGTCTTGAAGACGCCAACAGCAGTGAATTTGTCGATAACAGCAGCAACCCGGTGGTGGGGCTTATTACCGAATGGGTAACCGCTGAGGGTGAAACTGAACAGCGCGACGAGGCGTCGGATCTGGGCGGTACCATGCGTCTGGGTGCCCAGCTGTGTCACCTTGTGGAAGGCTCTCTGGCCAGAGATATATACGGTGCCGAGCAAATTACCGAGCGCCACCGTCACCGCTATGAAGTGAATAACAACTACGTGGAACGCCTGCAGGAGCAGGGGCTGCGTATCGGTGGCTGGTCGGCGGACAAGAGCCTGGTTGAGGTTGTTGAAGTGGTGGACCATCCCTGGTTTGTCGCCTGTCAGTTCCACCCGGAATTTACCTCGACCCCCCGTGATGGCCACCCGCTGTTTACCGGTTTTGTCAAAGCGGCACTTAACCATAAAGCCTAAAGAGAGTCGGGGCGGTCAGTGATCGCGCCGATGAGCTTGTTTACCTCTCTGGAGTCAAACCATGCAGGATAAAACCCTAAAGGTCATTGATATCGAGGTGGGCAATGCTCACCCCTTCGTTTTATTCGGCGGAATGAATGTGCTGGAGTCCCGCGATCTGGCGATGCAGGTGGCTGAGCACTACGTCGGCGTCTGTGCCGAGCTGGGTATTCCCTATGTCTTCAAAGCTTCCTTTGACAAGGCCAATCGCTCGTCCATTCATTCTTATCGCGGCCCTGGTATGGACGAGGGGCTGAAAATTTTCCAGGAAATCAAACAGACCTTTAACGTACCGGTGATTACCGATGTGCACGAAGTGCATCAGGCGGGTCCGGTAGCTGAGGTCTGTGATGTCATTCAATTGCCAGCCTTCCTTGCCCGCCAAACCGACCTCGTGGCTGCGATGGCCGCCACCGGTGCGGTGATCAATATCAAAAAACCCCAGTTCCTCAGCCCTGCGCAGATGAAAAACATTGTCGAAAAATTCGCCGAGTGCGGCAACGACAAGGTCATGCTGTGCGAACGCGGCAGCAATTTCGGCTACGACAACCTGGTGGTGGATATGCTTGGGTTTCGCACCATGCGCGAAGTCAGTGGCGGAGCACCGTTGATTTTCGATGTGACCCATGCGCTGCAGTGCCGTGATCCGATGGGGGCCGCCTCGGGCGGACGCCGGCACCAGGTTGCCGAGCTCGGCCGCGCCGGTATGACCCAAAAAATCGCTGGCCTGTTCCTGGAGGCTCACCCGGACCCGGACAAAGCGCTGTGCGATGGCCCCAGCGCCCTGCCGTTGTCGGCATTAAAACCGTTTCTGGAACAAATGAAGGCGGTAGACACCGTGGTCAAGTCACTGCCGGAACTGGATTTGAGCTAGCCCGAATATAGGCTTCGGTCGCTGTGCCGGGGCAACACGTATCTAAACACATATGGAGATTGCTAAATGTCTGAGATTGTTGATATCAAGGCCTTTGAGGTGCTGGATTCACGGGGCAACCCGACAGTAGAGGCAGATGTGGTACTGGCCTCTGGTGCGGTGGGCACAGCCTGCGCTCCCTCCGGTGCTTCCACCGGTTCCCGCGAGGCACTGGAACTGCGCGATGGCGACCCGGCGCGCTACCTGGGTAAGGGCGTAACCAAGGCCGTTGCCAATATCAACACCAGCATTCGCGATCTGCTGATGGGTATGGACGCCGACGACCAGCGCGCCCTGGACAAAGCAATGATCGATGCCGATGGCACCGAGAACAAAGCCAAGTTTGGCGCTAACGCCATTCTGGCAGTGTCACTGGCAGCGGCCAAGGCGACGGCCATCGAAAAAGGTATTCCGCTGTATCAACGTATTGCCCAGATCAATGGTACCGAAGGCGAGTACTCCATGCCGGTACCGATGATGAATATCCTCAACGGTGGTGAGCACGCCGACAACAACGTGGATATTCAGGAATTCATGGTACAGCCCGTTGGTGCGAAGACCTTCACCGAAGCCCTTCGGGTCGGCGCTGAAATCTTCCACGCGCTGAAAAAAGTACTGGTTGCCCGTGGCCTCAACACGGCGGTAGGTGACGAAGGTGGTTTCGCGCCGAACCTGCCGTCTAACGAAGCGGCACTCGAGGTGATTGCCGAGGCGGTAGCCAATGCCGGCTACACCCTGGGTGACGACGTTACCCTCGCGCTGGACTGCGCGTCTTCCGAGTTTTACAAAGACGGTAAATACGTCCTGGCCGGTGAGGGCAAGGAATTTGACGCGACTGGCTTTGCCGAGTATCTCGACGCCTTGTCACGTAAATACCCGATCATCTCCATTGAAGACGGTATGGACGAGAGCGACTGGGACGGTTGGGCGACCCTGACCAAACTGACCGGCGACCGTGTGCAGCTGGTGGGTGACGATCTGTTCGTGACCAATACCAGCATCCTGAAGCGGGGCATTGATAACAGTATTGCGAACTCAATACTGATTAAATTCAACCAGATCGGTTCGCTGACCGAAACTCTGGACGCCATCAAGATGGCCAAGGAAGCCGGCTATACAGCGGTCATTTCTCACCGCAGTGGTGAAACCGAAGACACCACCATCGCCGACCTGGCGGTAGCGACGGCGGCCGGCCAGATAAAAACCGGCTCACTGTGTCGTTCGGACCGTGTAGCGAAATACAATCGCTTGCTGCGCATCGAAGCTGAATTGGGTGCCGCCTACCGTGGCCGCGATGAGTTCCGGGCATAATGTGATCGGAATGGGGCGCTGCGGTGCCCCGACATCTCAGGATGAGCCATGACCCGACGTCGATTATTGATCCTACTCCTGCTAATCCTGTCTGCACTGCAATATCGCTTGTGGACGGGCAATGGCAGCTGGGAGCAGATCGTCAGTCTGCGCCGGGAAATCGCTGAACAACAACAACTGAATAATAATCAACGCAATCGCAACGAACGCCTGGTGGGTGAAGTACGCAGTTTAAAACACGACCTCGACAGTATTGGTGAGCGGGCGCGTAGCGATATGGGTATGATCGGAGAAGGTGAAACCTTCTATCTGATTATTGAAGAGTAGTATGGGTGTCTGATTCAACTCCTCGTCTCTGGGCGGTGGTGCCCGCGGCTGGCAAAGGCAGTCGCTTTGGCGCCGACTGCCCGAAGCAATATCTCGACCTCGGCAATGCGGCGGTTATCGAGCACAGCCTGCACGCGTTGCTGGCGGAGCCTCGCATCGCTACGGTGGTGGTTGCCCTGCGGGGCGACGACAGCCATTTTCAGCAGCTGGCCGTCAGTCGCAACTCTCGAGTGCGGGCAGTGCAGGGTGGTGCAGAGCGCGCAGACTCGGTCGAGCTGGCACTGGCAAGCATCGCGCAGGACGCTGGTGAGCGGGACTGGGTACTGGTACACGATGCCGCGCGGCCCTGTCTTTCAGGCTCTGACCTGTCACGGTTGATCGAGGAGTGTCTGGCCCGGGACTGTGGCGGGATACTGGCGCAGCCGATGGTAGATACGGTCAAGCGAGCTAACGACCGACAGCAGGTGGTGGAGACGGTGGACCGCACGGTATTGTGGCGGGCGCAGACACCCCAGATGTTCCCGCTGGCCGACCTGTTCTCGGCGCTCGCTGACTGCCGTAAACGGGGTGTTCTGGTGACAGACGAAGCCTCGGCCATTGAAGCGACAGGTGGACATGTGGCTATTATCCAGGGCAGTCACCGGAATATTAAAATAACCCACCGTGAAGATTTGGCTTTGGCTGAGTTTTTCCTGAATGAACTGCGCGCAGAGGGCGATTCGCCATGATTCGTATTGGCCACGGCTATGACGTACACCGCTTTGGCGAGGGTGATCGGATCGTGCTTGCGGGGGTGACGATTCCCCATAGTCGAGGGCTGATCGCTCACTCCGATGGCGATGTAGCCTTGCACGCACTGTGCGATGCGCTGTTGGGGGCATTGGCATTGGGGGATATCGGTCAGCATTTTCCCGATACTGACGAGGCCTTTGCCGGCGCCGACAGCGGCGTGTTACTCCAGCACTGCTATGGCTTGATCACCGAGCGAGGGTTTCGCCTCGGCAACGCCGACATCACCATTGCCGCTCAGCGTCCCAAGCTGATGCCCCATATTCCGGCGATGCGGGGGCGTATTGCCGAGCTTATCGGGGTAGACCTGTCGCTGGTCAGTGTGAAAGCCACGACCACGGAAAAACTCGGCTTTGTCGGTCGCGAGGAGGGTATCGCGGTGGACGCGGTGGTGCTGCTGGAGAGCGTCAATGCTGGTTGATTGGCCCCGGGCACTGGGTGGCCCCGAGGCCCACGGCGTACTGAAGCTGTCGCCGGAGGACTTCCGTGTTGACGAAGAATTCAGCGTGGACTTCAGCGATGACGGCGAGTTTGACTGGCTGTGGGTGGTGAAGAGGGGTAATAACACCGACTATGTGGCGCGGCGAATTGCCGAGCTTGCCGGTGTGCCGGTGAAGGCGGTGACCTACTCCGGTATGAAGGACCGCCAGGCCCTTACGCGCCAGTGGTTCTGTGTGCACCTGCCGGGCAAACACGGGCGCGACTGGGGCGGGGTGATGGAGACGAGTGAGGGTGCCGAGGGCAGCGACTCCTCCTGGTGGCGGGTTGAACGCTTCGGGCGGCATCGTCAGAAACTCCGCTTGGGCAGTCACCGTGCCAATCGGTTTAGTCTGACCCTGCGCGAAGTCGATGGTGATACGGCGGCCTTGGACCGCCGCTTGCAAGAGCTAGCGAAGGGACTGCCCAATTATGTTGGCGACCAGCGCTTTGGTCATGATGGCGGCAATATTGAAGCCTGTTTGCAGTGGTTTGATCAAGGTGGCAAGGTGCCGCGTTTTCAAAAGGGCCTCTACCTGTCGGCGGCCCGGGCCTATATTTTTAACTCGGTGCTGGCGCGGCGGGTAGCCGACGGCAGCTGGTGCGAGCCGCTGACGGGGGAGCTGTTTTCCCTGCGTGACAGTGGCAGTGTTTTTCAGGCCGAGGTTGATGATGAAATAAGACAGCGTATGGCCGAGGGGGATATTCACCCCTCTGGCCCACTGTTTGGCGCAGAGGGGCGCAATGGCGTTACCGCAGATGTCGCCGCTTTCGAGGCGCAGGTGTTCGCAGAGCACCGCGTCCTGTGCGATGGCTTGAAGCGTCACGGACTGAAAATGGAACGCCGCAGTCTGCGGGTAATACCCAAGGGATTGGATTGGCAGCACTTGCCAGAGCGTAGTCTGAGGGTGGAGTTTTCCCTGCCCAGGGGCTGTTTCGCCACGGCGCTTGTGCGAGAATTCATTGATGCCTAAGGGCGTGACTATAAGAGAATCCTACGTTGAGCAGTAATTTTCAGGGCATCGGCATGACCTCCCAACGCACCCGCGATCGTTTGATAGAGCGCTTGCGTGGGCAGGGCATCAGCGACCCCAAAATTCTGGACATCCTGCGCGCTACCCCGCGCCATATTTTTCTTGACGAAGCCCTTTCCCACCGGGCCTATGAGGACAGTTCGCTGCCCATTGGTTTTCAGCAGACCCTGTCGCAGCCCTATATCGTTGCGCGAATGACAGAGCTACTGCTTGAAAAGGGGCCGCTGGAACGTGTGCTTGAGGTGGGTACGGGGTCCGGTTACCAAACCGCCATTCTCGCTCAGCTTGTCGGTCGCGTGTTCAGTGTCGAGCGTATTCGTCCCTTGCAGGAGAAGGCGCGTGCCCGTCTGCGACAGCTGAATCTGCACAATGTCCACCTGCGACACGCCGACGGTGGTATGGGCTGGGCAGAACGTGGGCCGTTTAACGGCATTCTGTCGGCGGCGGCGCCAGAGGTGGTACCGCCGGAGCTGCTCGAGCAGCTGGCAGTGGGTGGGCGGCTGGTGATTCCTATCGGCAAGCAGGGGCAGCAACAACACTTATATATCTATGATCGCAGTGCTGAGGGTGTGGAAGAGCGCTGTGTTGAACCGGTTCAATTCGTCCCCCTCGTCAGCGGCATATTAGCCTAGTTGGCGCGCAGGGATGCACAAGGGAGACAAGGGCTTGAAATTCAGGTTGGCCATATTTTTACGTGGCGTTGCCATGGGCGCGGCAGACGTTGTGCCGGGGGTGTCCGGTGGCACCATCGCATTTATCACCGGAATTTACGACCAGCTTATCGATAGCCTGAAAAACTGCGACCTGACCGCGTTGCGGCTGCTGTTCTCGGCCGGGCCAGCGGAAATGTGGCGTCACATCAATGGCAATTTCCTGCTCAGCCTGATGCTGGGTATCTGTTTCAGTGTGCTGTCTTTGGCTCGAGGGATTTCCTGGGCGCTGGAAACCCATCCGGTGCCGTTGTCGGCGTTTTTCTTTGGTTTGATTCTCGCCTCGGCGCTGCTGGTCTACCGGCAGGCGCCCCGCAGCCGCCTTCAGCCGGTCTATCTCCTGCTGGGTGTGGCATTGGCCCTGCTAATTGCCGTCGTTCGTCCCGGGGAGGTGCCGGTAACCGGGTTGACGGTTTTTGCCGCGGGGGCGCTTGCCATCTGCGCAATGATTCTGCCGGGGATTTCCGGCAGCTTTATACTGTTGCTGTTAGGCATGTACGAACCGGTCATCAATGCCATTAAAGCGATGGATCTGGCGATGCTGGCGGTATTTGTCGCGGGCTGTGCAACGGGTTTATTACTGTTTGTGCGCCTGTTGAGCTATATGCTCCATCATTTCCGCGGTCCGCTTCTGGCGTGGCTTACCGGAGTGTTACTGGGTTCTCTCGCGATTATATGGCCGTGGAAGCTTGGCGCCGCCGGAGGCGTGGCCAGCAGCGACCACAACCTGGATTGGCACAATGTGCTACCAGGCCACTACGGGGAATACGCTGACCCCCAGCTCCTGTTATGCTTCTCAGTGATGGCCTTTGGTATTGTCGTGGTCGTATCACTGGAAAAAATTGCTGAAAAATTTGCAGCATCTTAAGATTTTTTTTTCATTAAAAAATGATTTTAGAGAATTTTTTGAAGCTAAGGTGAGACTAAGACAAAAGCGCCCGTCGGCCCTGCACAGGGTGACAAATTGAGCGTGAAAACGTAACAAGGTGGGGAGGGAAGCGATTTGCAGGTGGCGTCGGGATAATGGAAATCAGGCTGCGTGTCCTTATCACTGCGCTGCTGATTAGCCTGACAGCCTGTGCGGGCAATCATCAGCGCGCGCCTGTTTACGATCGCTATAATCCAGCAGAAAAGCCTCCCCCCTATTACATTGTCAGTCGAGGGGATACCCTGTTTGCCATCGCCTGGCGCTATGGCTTCGATGTTCAAAGGTTAGCGGCTGCTAACGACATTGGTAAACCTTACACCATTTATCCTGGTCAGGCGATTCAGCTTACCGAGCGCAGTGCGGTTGCCAAAAAGCCACCCGTCACAGTATCAGCGCCCCCTCCGGCACCGGCTAAACCCGCTGTTGCCGTTCCGCCTCCCCCGGCCAAGCCCAAAGCCAAACCCCGTGAAAAAACTGTTACCGCCAAACCTGCGGTAAAGCAGCATGACGCCGAGAGTGGCTGGTTGTGGCCAGCCCCCGGTGGAGTGGTAAGGCGATTTATTGCTTCAGGACAAGCACATAAGGGTATTGATATAAAAGGCAAAATGGGTGAGCCTGTAAGGGCTTCCCGAAGTGGTGTTGTGGTTTACGCGGGGAGTGGCTTGGTGGGGTACGGCAATTTGCTGATTCTGAAGCATTCCGACCGATACCTCAGTGCTTATGGGCACAATAGAAAACTATTGGTCAGAGAGGGAGAAAGCGTTATATCAGGGCAAAAAATCGCCGAGCTGGGGGACAGTGGTACAGATTCGGCCAAACTACATTTTGAAGTTCGCATAGATGGTAAGCCAGTTGATCCTTTGGGATTGCTACCGAAACGCTGAGTGCGGGACATCATCAGGTTGATGTCCAACAAGGTGTTCACGCTACAGATAGTGAATATAATAATCAGGGTAGCAACCTGAAGCATTACAGAAGTCGAAAATAACAAACAATTTCCGATAAGGATTCGACGATGCGGGTATATGAAACAAACGAAGAGCGGTCCGGCAAGTTTGATGGCCTGGCCAGTAAAGACATTCAGGGCAGCGGCGACAAACCTGAAAAAGGCATCAGCCGTCTGGGGCGGAGCAAGCGGCTGAGTAGCGAAGTCGATGTGACTCAGCTTTACCTTAGTGAAATTGGTTTCTCACCACTTTTAACCCCCGAAGAGGAAGTGCACTTTGCTCGCCTGGCCCGAAAGGGTGACGAGGCCGGGCGAAAGCGCATGATTGAGAGTAATCTGCGGCTGGTGGTAAAAATTGCCCGGCGCTACCTGAACCGTGGTCTTACCCTGCTCGATCTGGTCGAAGAGGGTAATCTTGGGCTGATCCGGGCAGTAGAGAAATTTGACCCCGAGCGCGGTTTTCGCTTTTCCACCTACGCAACCTGGTGGATCAGGCAGACGATAGAGCGGGCGATTATGAACCAGACCCGGACTATCCGCCTGCCCATTCATGTGGTGAAAGAACTGAATGGCTACCTGCGCGCCGAGCGTGAATTAAGCCAAAAGCTCGATCACATGCCTTCGCCGGAGGAAATGGCGCGGGCAATGGATCGGCCTGTTGCCGAGGCGAAACGGCTGTGTAGTCTGAAAGAGCGGGTTGGCTCGGTGGATGTGCCCACGGCGCAGGATACCGATCAGGTGCTGCTGGATACGATTGCCGACACCAATGCCCTCAACCCCAGCGAAATTCTGCAGAACCAGGATTTGTCCGCAAGCATCGATCACTGGCTGGACGAACTGAACGAGAAACAGCGGGAGGTTGTGGTACGCCGCTTTGGCCTTCGTGGCCACGAAGCGGCAACCCTTGAGGAAGTGGGGCGGGAAATTGGCCTGACCCGCGAGCGGGTGCGGCAAATCCAGGTTGAGGCGTTAAAGGCGATGCGTCATTTGTTTGAAAGCAATGGTCTCAACGCCGGGGCGCTGTTTTCCGAGGCGCCGTAGACCACCGCTCAGCCTCAGCCCCCTTTCGCAGCGGCCCATTGGGCCGCTTTTCAGTTAAAAATCTCGTCGAGTGAAAACCGTTCTATCGCAGGCCCCTGCGCCAGGCTTCTGGCGATCATCTTGGTTGCAACCTCGCTGCCGCTAATCGGTCGGTAGCGTTTCAGCCCCGGTAGCTTGCACAGCGCGGGCATTAATTTACCCGCCAGGTACTCGCCGGTCCGGCGATGTTCCCGTTCACCCAGCAGCAGCGATGGTTGAAACAGGCTCAGGCGCTCAAAGCAGAGGGCCTTTACCCCATCTTCGAGTTGTCCCTTCATACGCAGGTAGGCGCTGCGACTGCGGCTGTCGGCCGACATCGACGACACCAGTAGCAGGTGCTTGACGCCTCGGGCCTTGGCCAGGGTCGCAGCGTGCAGTGGGTAGTCCACATCGACTTTGTATTGTGCTGCCAGAGAGCCCGCCTGCTTACGTGTGGTCCCCATACAGCAAAACAGATAGTCGCCGCTAAAGGCATCGGCGACCGTGTCGAGCTGGTCAAAGTCCACTACGATATTGTGTACGCGGGGTGTCGACGAGATCGGGCGGCGGGTGATGGCCGTGATTCGAGTAAAAGCACTGTTGCTGGCAAGTTGGCTGAGCAGTGCGCTACCGATCAATCCGGTAGCGCCAATGACGATGGCGTGGCGTTCCATATTCTTCCGCTTGTTGTTCGACTTAGGGGTGTTGATTGGGAGGGCTGGCTAGGTACATGACAGCCCAGGGGCGGCCAGACGAAAAAAGGCGACCCGTAGGTCGCCTTTTCAGCAAGCAGCGCGGGCTTGCTTATCGTACCGGGTTGCTTAGGGCAGCAGGTGCTTCACACCGTCACGCTCTTCGGCAAGTTCCTGCTCGGTGGCTTGCATTTTCGCGCGGCTGAAGTCGTTGACCTCAACGCCTTGTACAATTTCCCACTCGCCGTCTTTGCAGCGGCAGGGGAAGGAGTAAATCAGGCCTTCCTGAATGCCGTAGCTGCCGTCGCTGTAAACGCCCATGGAAACCCAGTCGTCACCGTCTGTGCCCAGAGCCCAGCTGCGCATATGGTCGATGGCCGCGTTGGCTGCAGAGGCTGCAGAGGAGGCGCCGCGAGCTTTGATAATTGCCGCGCCGCGCTGCTGAACAGTCGGAATAAAGTCGTTTTCCAGCCATTCCTGATCTACCAGGTCAGCGGCAGTCTGGCCGGCAACCTTGGCGTTGAACAGGTCCGGGTACTGGGTCGCAGAGTGGTTGCCCCAGATGGTCATATTGGTTACGTCATTGACGGTCTTGCCGGTTTTCTGGGCAATCTGTGTCATCGCGCGGTTGTGGTCCAGGCGAGTCATGGCCGTGAAGTTACGCGGGCTGATTGACGGCGCGTTGCGCTGGGTAATCAGTGCGTTGGTGTTGGCGGGGTTGCCGACAACCAAAACCTTGATGTTTTTGCTGGCATTCTCGTCAATGGCTTTGCCTTGTACCGAGAAGATTGCCGCGTTGGCTTCCAGCAGGTCTTTACGCTCCATGCCGGGGCCGCGTGGGCGGGCACCGACCAGCAGGGCGTAGTCAGTGTCCTTAAAGCCGACGTTGGGGTCGTCAGTGCAAATGACGTCAGCCAGCAGGGGGAATGCGCAATCTTCCAGCTCCATTTTTACGCCTTGCAGGGCGTCCAGTGCGGGGGTAATGTCCAGCAGCTGCAGGATGACTGGCTGGTCTTCGCCCAGCATGGCGCCGGAGGCGACGCGGAAAAGCAGTGCATAGCCGATCTGGCCTGCTGCACCGGTAACGGTGACTCGAACTGGTTGTTTCATGGAGCGGTCCCTTTCTGGTGATTGATCTGGTCTAAAACCGGTTTTGAGCGGGTGCGACCGGACGTGGATTACACAGTCCGGCATGCACCCGTGCCGGGGTCTGGCCGTGTATGACTACACCTCGTGCCAGCTAATTTTGGCGCCGTAATGATAGTCATCTCGCCTGAGGAATACCAGCGAGACGCCGTTTTTCGATGGATTTCCTTGTAATTTAGGTGTCTGAGTGGCTGATATTTAGGCAACTCTATATAATGCGGCCTCGATTTTTTGCTCCAGACCCCGATAGGCCTGCTATGTCCTTAACCCTTGATATGCCGCAAATCTCCAAGCTGGAATTCAACAAGCTGCAAAAGCGCTTACGTCGCCATACGGGACAGGCCATTGAGGACTACCGCATGATCGAGGAAGGCGACCGGGTTATGGTGTGCCTGTCCGGCGGCAAGGACAGCTATGCCATGCTGGACATTCTGATGAACCTGCAAAAAAGCGCGCCGGTGAAATTTGAGCTGGTTGCGGTGAATATGGATCAGAAGCAGCCGGGTTTTCCGGAGCATATTCTGCCCGAGTACCTCGACCAGTTGGGCATCGAGTATTACATTGTCAACAAGGACACCTACTCCATTGTTAAAGAAAAGGTGCCTGAAGGGAAAACGACCTGCGGGCTGTGTTCGCGTTTGCGCCGTGGCACCCTGTACGGCTTTGCCGAGGATATCGGGGCGAACAAAATAGCCCTGGGTCACCACAAGGATGACATCGTACAGACGCTGTTCCTCAATATGTTCTACGGTTCCCGAATGGCTGCCATGCCGCCAAAATTGCTGTCGGACGACAAGCGCAATGTAATTATTCGACCCTTGGCATACTGCCGCGAGGCCGATATCGAAAAGTTTGCGGCGTATAAAGAGTTTCCCATTATTCCCTGCAACCTGTGCGGCTCGCAGGAAAATTTGCAGCGGCAGAATATCCGCAAAATGCTGTTGGATTGGGAGAAGCAGGACGGTAGTCGTATCGAGAAAATATTCTCCTCCATGCAGAATATAGCGCCCTCGCAAATGGCTGACACCACGCTGTTTAATTTTACCGACCTGCAGATAGACCGCAGCGGTGAGCGTGCGGCCTACCCCTTCGACGCCAGCCAGAGCGTTCAGGGTGGCGGTATCGCGACGGATGTCACGCCGGTACCCTTTATCGAACTGCGCTAGTCCTGTCTGCAACTTCCTCCGCGCGCCAGCGTGTCGCTGGCTTGATTCCTGCTACAGCCAGAATAACCCCCAACTGTCGAGGCGTATTCGTCGCCTTGTAGGTGGGGTAGTTCGGTTTTGTGTCAAAATAATGACGATTGATGGTGTGTTTGTCGCGGCTGTCAAAAAAATGACGTCGCAGCTGCGGGCGGGTGCCTGTGGGTACCCCTGTCGGGAATAGTGAATGGCGCTTTTTAAAAGTGGGAATTACGGTCCGTCCAGATTGTTGCTGTTTAGTCAGTTAGCGGTTGTGCTGCTGCTATTGCTGGCGATGTCGGCGCAGTTGTGGTTGAGCTGGCCGCTTCTTGCAGTGGCCCTGGTCAGCGCAGGGCTAGTGCTGTTGCTCGCGGTTATCGCGGGTCAGGCGGCGCCGGCCAGATTCGCTGAATCGCGCCCCGGCCCGACGGCAAACAGCTCTGCTTATGCGCTGTTGTCCAAGGCGCTGCGGCGGGCGGCTGCCGACGAGCCAGTAAGGGTGGCGGCAGTGCTCAGCCATTGGTTGCGGGACGAGGCTTTGGAGCCGACGGCAGAAAGTATTGAGCTGGAGCTGGCTCCCGAAGATCAAGTGGCAGCAGTGTTGATGCTGCTGGAAAAAGCCGATGCGGCCCGGGTTTTGCGGGAGCTATCGCCGACCGAAATCCAGAGGGTCGCCCAGGCTATGGCGGGCCTGGAGGCGCCGTCAGCGCCGCAGATGGCTGAGCTTTTGCAGCGCTTCAGCGACGACGTTACCCACTTCTCAGCGATTAAGTCCGGTGTGACCGAAGACGTTTGTGGCCTGCTGGAGCAGGCGCTGGGTCCGGAAAAGGCGCGGCTGATTAACGACCAACTGGCGGTGAGCGGTCAATCCCGGCAGCTCGGCAAATTAAAATGGCTTGATGCAAGTGTGATTGCAGCGATGTTGCATCGAGAGCACCCGCAAATACAGGCAGTGTTGATTGCCAGTCTGGCGCCAAAGCAGGCGAGTGACGTGCTGTTGGCGCTGCCAGAGGAGCGGCGCTTGGACCTGTTGAGCCGTATGTCAGCGCTGGAAACCCTGTCATCCGCCGCTCTCCAGGAGCTGGATTGGCTGGTGGAGGATTACCTGAATAACGCGGGTCGAGGTATGGGTCGTGCCCTCACCGGAGAGGCTATTGCAGCGTCCTTGCTGAATGAGCTCGATGTTGCTACCGAGGCTGAACTGCTCAACGGTTTGCGGCGAATGCGTCCCGGCAGTGCTGAAAGCGTGGAAGACCTGATGTTTGGTTTCGAACAACTCGAACGGCTCAGTGATGCCGACCTGGATCTGTTGCTCAAACAGTTGAATCCCGCAATGGTCAGGATTGCCCTGCGCGGCGCACCGAGAAACCTCGCGCGGAGGGTTGTTGCACTGCGTCCGGAGGTTGGCCGAGACAGCGACGACACTCGGGTTACCCAGGCCGAGGTTCGAGTGGCGAGAAATGAGATTGTCACCGTGGCTAAACGCATGGCGGCGGTAGGGGAGGTTGTGCTGGATGCGCGCAAGCTCGATGTTTTCTAAGGTGAAAAAATCGGCTCGGGAGAGTGTGAGGTTTTTCTGTTCTGAGGGCTAAAAACGGTTATGCTAAGTGGTGTTCCTGCGCGGTGTGTTTTTTTACTCGGCGTCGATATATGGCTCAGGCATGACTCTACAGGGAAGAATTATGAACGCTATTGATGGCTCAGTATTGGAGGAGTTGCTCCAGGTGATGGGCGAGGATCTCGCCGGTCTGGTAGTGGCTTTTGAAAAGGATTCGCTGCAGCGTCTGTCGCTGATTGAAGCGGCTGCCGCGCGGGGAGAGGCTGACACGGTGCGCAGCTTGGCCCACACCTTGAAGGGCGGTGCACTGGGCATGGGGGCAAACAGCTTTGCCCGCTATTGTCGAGGGATTGAGTTGTGTGGGCGCGAAGCGGCATTGGCCAATGTCGACACCGAGCTGGCCAATGCGCGGCGCAGCTTGCGCGAGGCGCTGTCAGCGATAAATGGCTGGTTGTCAGTGCAGGGTTGTCAAAAAAATGACAGCCTGAGGTTCTCTAAGTAATTGATACTAATAATAAACATTGCCGGCCGGTTGGTGTGATTATTGCTGTAACAGCAGGTAGTCAGCGCAAAATCAGGATAGTTTCACCATGGCGAGTAAGTGTATTGAAGGCCCGGCGAGGGCGGTTGTGATAATGCCGGGGCGGGGCAATGACTAACCTGTTGTCACAGGCTGAAGTCGATGCGCTGCTGGCGGCGGTGCAGGACGATGTGCCGCTGACGCCCTCAGCGGCAAGGCCGACGACTCCGACGAGCGCGAAATTCGACCTGGCCAGTCGCCGGCAGGTGAAATCGCGGCGGCTGCCGGGCCTCGAGCATTTGTGCAAGCGCTTTTCAGAGCATTTCCGCTACAGCCTGTCGGAGGTGTTGACCCAGGATATTGATGTGGGCTTGCTGGAGCTGCAGTTTCTGCCTTATGCCGAATACCTGCACTCGTTATATTTGCCAACCAGCCTCAATATGATGCGCATGGAGCCCTTGCAAGGGCGGGCGATGATGGTCTTCGATGCCAGGCTGGTATTCCGGCTGGTGGAAATTTTCTTTGGCGGAACCACCGTCCAGGGCGCGCCCGATGGGCGTGATTTCAGCCCGGCAGAACGGCGCTTGCTGGGCAAATTGCTCAGTCGTGCTCACGCCGACATCGAAGAGAGTTGGCGGCCGGTGCTTGAGCTGCAATGCCAGCCGCTGGGCACCGAGGTGAATCCGTCGATGGCAAATATTGTTGGTGCCGCAGACAGCGTGGTGGTCTGCCGCTTTCAGGTCGATGCTGAAGGCGGCGGCGGCGGTGAGTTCCATATCTGTTTTCCATTGGCCATGCTGGAGCCTCTGCGTGAAGCGCTGTCGCGCAGTGATGCCGCTGAGCGCCGTTCACCTGACCCATTATGGGAGGAAGCCATGCGCCGAGCTGTGCTGGATACCTGTTTGCCAACCCGATGCCGTTTGGCGGAGAAAACCATGAGTTTGCGCGAAATAGCCGGATTGCAGGTCGGCGATGTGATCGCTATGGGCCGCAGCGACCAGGTTGAAATTCATACTGAGGGGCAGCCGCTGTTGCGGGCCAGAATCGACCCCACCCGCGACGATTTGACCCTGGTGATCACCGGGCGTGCCTGAGTAGAGGCAACAGGAGAGAAGATGAGTAATTCAGACGACCTTCGGCGCGAGCGGCAGGCCCTGCGCGAAGAAATAGAGTCCGCCGAAGCGAGTTTGTTTGGCGGAACCTCCGGGCAGCAGGCGCGCTTGCGAGACCGCAGCCCCTCCGCTCCGGACCTCGATATGGTGCTGGATATTCCGGTAAGGGTGACCCTTGAGGTCGGTGGCACCAATATGCCCATACGGGATTTGCTGCAATTGCAGCAGGGTGCGATTGTCGAGTTGGAGCGTCACGCGGGGGAGCCTCTGGACGTGCTGGTAAACGGTGCGCTCATCGCTCGTGGCGAAGTGGTAGTGGTTGAAGACAAGTTGGGCATTCGTCTCACCGAAGTGGTCAGCGCAAGCGAGCGTTTGCAGTCGTTGCGTTGAGTCACCCGCGCCCACACAAGGAGTGGATATGAAGCGGCTGGTGTACAAGGTGGAGGATGTCGCAACTCTTAAAGAAGTGGGGGCGATGGTCAACCAGCCCCATTTGCTGGGCTGGCGTATCTCGGTGGTTAGCGACAGACCGGCGGATGTCGCGGCCGCCAATATGCGCAATATGTCGCTGTTGCGGCGCAGCGATGTGCTTTCCTTCGGCTGGCGTGGGGGCTTATGGGGCGGCGTATCAAGCGTGTTGGCGATATTGTTGATTGGCGGCCTTTACGGCAACGGTGACGGTTTTGCTCAACAAGTACTGCTGGTGGCATTGCCGCTGTGCTGTGTTTTTTTTGGTGCCTGGGAGGGGGGCTTTCTTGGCTTGACGAAGGTTAATCCGGGGTTGCGGCCCTTTATGGCGCAGGTCGAGGCAGGAGCGTTTATTGTGATTGTCGATGTGAGGCCGGAGGACGAACGTCTGGTTAAGAAACTGATGGGCCTCTGCGGGTCGGAACAGCTCGCCGAGTATTGCAGTCGAATATGGACGCTGCGCGGGCCGACCCGCCCCCGGCGAGGTGCGTCGTGAAGCCGGTTCAGGTAGTCGCGGTCACCGGGGGGAAGGGGGGCGTTGGCAAAACCAATATCGCGATTAACCTGGCGGTGGCATTAGCCCAATCCGGTCAGCGTGCCGCCGTACTCGATGCTGATTTCAGTCTGGCCAATGTCGATGTGCTGCTGGGATTACATGCGGACAAAACCATCGAGCATGTGTTTCGCGGTGAGTGCAGTCTTAGCGACATTATTCTGACCGGCCCCGCAGGGATACGCATTATCCCTGCATCCTCGGGGGCGCGGGCGTTGACCAGGCTTACCAGTCTGGAGCAGGCGGGGCTGATTCGCGCGTTCAGCGACCTCGGTGAGCAGCTCGATGTACTGGTGGTCGATACTGCCGCGGGGATTTCCGACGGGGTGCTGACTTTTGTCAATGCCGCCCGTGAGGTACTATTGGTGCTGTGGAACGAGCCTTCTTCGTTCACCGATGTTTACGCGTTGATCAAGCTACTGAATCGCGATTTTGGCCGACGGCGGTTTAGAATAATGACCAATATGCTTGACAGCGATGCCGAGGGGCGAGAGTTGTTTCGGCGACTTGTCGTTGTCTGTGAGCAATTTCTTGACGTCAGCCTGCTGTACGCCGGAGCGATTCCCTTTGACCCGGCGCTGGCACGCGCGGTGAAAAAACAGGTGCCAGTCATTTTGTCGGAGCCCAGTGCGCCGTCGTCGCGGGCAATTCGTTTGCTCGCACAGGAGGTGGCGTCGTGGCCTCTGTCCGGCAAGGCAACAGGCAGCCTGGAGTTTTTTGTCGAATCGTTGTTTAGTGTGCCGGCCGCGCCGCAGTGTAAGGAGCGACAAGTCGATGAGTAAGGACAAGCCGGAACTCTCGGTAGAGTCGTCGCCAGACCCCTTTGGCAACTATGATGAGCTTCCCACTTTTCACAGTGCCGGCCCGAGCGGTGACAAGCTGGATATGCGCATTCTTCTGGTTGAGGATTTTGCGACGATACGACGAATTATTCGCAACCTGCTCGCCGATTTGGGGTATACCAATGTCAGTGAGGCCGAAGATGGTATGGCGGCCCTGCCCATGTTGCATAACCAGCGCTTTGATTTGCTGATTACCGATATCGTGATGCCGGAAATGTCGGGGATGGAGCTGCTGAAGGCGGTGCGCGCCGATCATCAGCTTGAGAATTTGCCGGTATTGATGCTGACCTCCGACGCCAATCGCGACAAAATTATCGAGGCAGCCAAGGCCGGCGTCAGCGCCTATATTGTCAAACCCTTCACGGCAGCGATGCTGGAAAGCAAGATCAAGCAGATTTTTCAGCGCTTGAATAGTTAAAAATTCCTTATTTTTCAGTTTTTATGCGCGTGTGCATAATTTCGCTGCTCTGTCCCCCGGATTTTGTTCGCTTTGTGACCCAGCCATTACTGCCCAACTCATGGGGCTGGGATAATTGCCGGTGGCTGTTCCGGCTTTCCGTATTCGTGTCTGTTGCGGCGGGATATCGCCGTAGTTTCACGAGGCAAAGAGAGTGGATGTGAGCGAACACGAAGGCATTCTGGCAATTTTCTTATCCGAGGCTGAGGGCATCGTCCACAGCCTGTTTGCGCAGCTGGAAGAGTTGCAGTATGGCTATGACGGCCAGCGCATTCTGGATGATATTCACCGGGGCTTCCATACCTTGTATGGCGGCTCTGCGGTGTTGCAGCTGGAGGAATTGGCGGAGTGCGCGCAGCTCGCCGAGCGGGTGCTTGATCGCCTGCGTATGCGGCGTATTTCTCTGAGTCCCAGTCTGGTGTCCTTGATTATTGGCGCAACCAGCGCCATCGAGGCGATGTTGTCGAGATTGATTGAACATCAGACTGTGCGCCCGATACCGGAAGAGCTGAAGACGCGTTTGTTGCGTGCCGCCGGCCAGGAGAGAGAGTCTGTCGCCCCGCCGCGGCCACCGGTGGTCGACTGTGATCCGCTCAGCCATTTCTTTTCACCGAGCCAGCCGCCCAGCGAACAGAGGCTTAAGCCTGCTGGCGCAACCTTTGGCAAGGGCGCGTTGGAGCAGCTCTTGACGGGCTATGCCGCCACATCTATAGCCGCAAAAACAGCGTCACCCTCGGCGTCGGCTGCCCGAGTGAACGATGCCGTCGCAGTGCGGGAGCGTGACGGGGAGCCGGCCACTGATGCGCCGCATATCATTGACCTGATCCGTGAGCTGGCCTGGGTCAGAAATCGTTTGATGGGATTCAAGCGGGAAGAGGGCGGCGACAAACTGAATAAATCCCTTGCCTATCTTGATCTGGTCACCCGCGACATGGAGCAATGGCTCGAGCGGAACCGCCTCTAACGCCAAGTTACCACGTGCAGTCCTCTGTTCTTATTCCCCGCAAACCACACCATTAACACTGGCGGCGCCGCATCGGGGCAAAAGCTGGCGGCTGCGGGCAGCGAAGCCGCCGCTATTTCGTATATACTTGGCCGCGTTTTAGGCGCACTGATATCGGGTGCGCAGCTTTGAACGGAGAGGTGCGGTTGGCTACGGCGTTGGAAATTCGGCATTTGTACAGTGAACGCGACGAGCGTGTGCTGTTTGCCGACTTGTCTATCAATCTGCGCCCGGGTGAAATACTCCAGCTTGCAGGGCCCAATGGCAGTGGCAAGACCAGTTTGTTGCGTATTCTCGCGGGGCTGTCGTCCCGCTATGAGGGCGATATTGACTGGTGTGGTCAACCCCTGCGCCACCAGTGGGTGGATTATCGCCAGCGTATGCTGTATTTCAGCCATGGCAGCGGCATCAAACCCCAGTTGACCGCCGTGGAAAACCTGCGTTGGTCCTGCGCGATGCGTGGACAGGCAGTGACTGACGGAGAAATTTACGCTGCCCTGGACAGAGTGGGCCTCGGCGGCTTTGGCCAACAGGCTTGCTATACCCTGTCTGCGGGGCAGCAAAGGCGGGTGAACCTGGCCAGACTATTTTGCATCGACGCCTGTTTCTGGTTGTTGGATGAACCCTTTACCGCTATCGATCTGGCCGGTGTCGCCGAAATTGAACACTGGATTGCCGAATTTGCCGAGGGTGGCGGTATGGTGATGTTGACGACCCACCACCCACTGGCGATTGATCGTCCGGTGATTCGGGTTGACCTCGGCGGTGGCATATCATGAAGCGTATGGGCGTGTCCGCGGTGTTTGTTGCGATTCTACGCCGGGATCTGCGCAGCGCCCTGCGCAGTGGCAGCGAATGGGCCAACCCCTTATTGTTTTTCGCCATTGTCTGTACCCTGTTTCCCCTTGGCATCGGGCCGGATGCCAGACAGCTGGCGCTATTGGCACCAGGCATTCTCTGGGTAGTGGCGCTGTTGGCGTCGATGATGGCCACCGACAGCCTGTTTCGCAGCGACTACGATGACGGGACTCTGGAGCAGATGCTGCTTAGCCCGATGCCAATGTATCCTTTGGTACTGGCGAAAATTCTGGCCCACTGGCTGACCAGTGGTCTGCCGTTGTGCCTGATGTCGCCCCTGTTGGCCGTCATCTTGCAAATGCCAATGTCAGGGGTTCCGGTGCTGGTCGTCAGCTTGCTGATTGGTAGCGCTATTTTGAGTTTCATTGGTGCCATTGGCGCGGCGTTGACGGTGGGCTTGCGCAAGGGGGGGCTGTTGCTGTCGCTGATCGTGCTGCCCCTGTATATTCCCGTACTCATCTTTGGCAGTGCGGCGGTCAAATCGGCCATCGACGGCGTGGTGTATTTACCTACGCTGGCGTTACTGGGGGCCTTGTTTATGCTCGCCGTCGCCCTGGCGCCATTGGCGGTGGCCGGGGCACTGCGGATCAGTGTAGACCAATAATGTCGAGCAATAATGTGGGCAGGTAGTCTGGTTCGAATGGAACGAGTGTTCCCGAATGTGGTGATATAGGACAATAGAGTGGCAAATTGGGCTTGGTTTCATAAATGGGGTTCTCCGCGCTGGTTTTACCAATTCAGCGGACGGCTGTTGCCGTGGCTGGCGGTGCCCGGCCTGTTGCTGTTTATCGGCGGCTGTGTGTGGGGGCTGTTGTTTGTGCCCCCCGATTTCAAACAGGGCAACAGCTTCCGTATTATTTATGTGCATGTTCCCGCCGCCGCCGTAGCGATGGGGGCCTATATGTTTATGGCGACCGCCGCGGCGGTACACCTGATCTGGCGAATGAAGCTGGCGGCCATGGTGATGAAGGTGGTCGCGCCGATAGGTGCCTCACTCACCTTTTTGTCGCTGGTCACCGGTGCCGTGTGGGGTAAGCCCACCTGGGGAACCTGGTGGGTGTGGGATGCGCGCATTACTTCGGTGTTGATCCTGTTCTTTCTCTATTTGGGGATTATCGCCCTGCACCAGGCCTTTGAAAATCGTGAGGCCGCCGCCAAGGCCTGCGCCGTGCTGGCGATCGTCGGCGCAGTGAATATCCCCATCATCTATTGGTCGGTGGAGTGGTGGTACAGCTTGCATCAACCCGCCAGCATAAAGTTTATTGGTGAGTCGACCATTCACCCGACGATGCTGCGGCCCTTAATGGCTACGCTGTCCGGCATGTATTTGTTGTTTGGTTGGCTGGTGCTGCTGTATACCCGAGCTGAAATTATCGATCGCGAGCGCAACACCCGTTGGTTACAGGATATGTTGTTGACTGATCGCCCCGCCGATTCAGCAGAAAGGGGTGCGTAATGTATTTTGAAAGTGTTGAAGCGCTGCTGTACATGGATGGCCACGGCAGCTATGTCTGGTTTTGTTTTGCGCTGACCTTCGCGGTACTGGTCGGGCTGATTGTCCAGGCGCGGCGTCGGAATAGAACCGCGCGCCAACTACTGGCGTCGGCTGCCCGTCGCCGCCGCGCAGAGCAGCGTTCACCCCAGTGATAATTGGATAGAGGTAATAATGGCAATGCACCCCCTGCGCAAGCAGCGACTCGCCATCGTCGTGTTTATTTTATTGGCCGCCGCCGCGGCAGCGGCCTTTCTGGGCTATGCCCTGAGGGAAAACATCAACCTGTTTTACCCCCCTGCGGATATCGCAGCGGGCAAGGCGCCCCTGGACCGCAAAATTCGCGCGGGCGGCATGGTGGCAGAGGGCAGTGTTCAGCGTGCGACCGACAGCCTTAAGGTGCGCTTCGTCGTCACCGACTACAGCGCCAGCGTACCGGTGCAGTACGAGGGGATTCTTCCGGATCTCTTTGCCGAGGGCGAAGGTGTGGTGGTGACGGGGCAGCTTGCCGCCGATGGCGTATTTTACGCCGATGATGTGCTGGCTAAACACGATGAAAACTATATGCCCCCCGAGGTCAGCGACGCCCTGGAAAAATCGGGTAAATCGGCCCCCTATTCCGGACAGGAGAGCACAGGCTTGTGATAGTTGAACTGGGGCATTTTGCGTTAATTCTCGGCCTGTGTTTTTCCCTCGCACTGGCGGTGCTGCCGATGTATGGCGTCGTGCGCGGCGACGTGCGCTGTATGAATGCCGGTGGCCCGCTGGCGGTGGCGCAGTGCCTGTTTGTTACCCTCGCAACGGCGGCGTTGCTCTACGCCTTTCTCAGCGACGATTTCTCGGTAGATATCGTTGCCGCCCAGTCCAATACCCGTTTGCCCACTCCCTATAAATTCAGCGCACTGTGGGGCGGTCACGAGGGCTCGCTGCTGCTTTGGCTGGAGATTCTGTGCCTGTGGACATTGGCGGTGGCGATATTCTCCCGGCAATTACCCCGGGACATCCTCGCCCGGGTGCTGTCGGTAATGGGCATGATTGCGGTGGGCTTTTTCAGCTTTTCGCTGTTCACTTCCAACCCTTTTGCGCGACATCTGCACAATATTCCCGCCGATGGTCAGGATTTGAATCCACTGCTGCAAGACCCGGGAATGGTGATTCATCCGCCGATGCTCTATGTCGGCTATGTCGGGTTTTCCGTGGCCTTTGCCTTTGCCATTGCCGCGCTGTTAAGTGGCCGCATGGACGCCAGCTGGGCGCGCTGGTCACGGCCCTGGACCAACGTCGCCTGGCTGTTTCTTACCGTGGGCATCACCCTTGGTAGCTGGTGGGCCTACTATGAGCTGGGTTGGGGTGGTTGGTGGTTCTGGGACCCGGTAGAAAACGCGTCCTTCCTGCCGTGGTTGGTGGGCACCGCACTGATCCATTCGCTCGCCGTCACCGAAAAACGCGGGGCATTCAAAAGCTGGACACTGCTGTTGGCGATTTTTGCCTTTTCACTGAGCCTGCTGGGAACCTTTTTGGTACGTTCGGGGGTGTTGACCTCGGTACACGCCTTTGCCGCCGACCCGACCCGGGGCATGTTTATTCTCGGCTTCCTGTTTATTGTGGTGGGCGGCTCACTGACCCTTTACGCCTTGAAAGCACCTGCTCAAGCCCGTAGTCATGGATTTGGCTTGCTGTCGCGGGAGGCGCTGTTGCTGGCCAATAACATCCTGCTGATTGTCGCAGCGATGACGGTATTGCTGGGCACCCTGTTTCCGCTGGTGATGGACTTTGCGGGCCTGGGTAAATACTCCGTCGGCCCTCCCTACTTCAATGCTGTGTTCGTGCCAATTTGCTGTGTGTTAGCGGTATTGATTGGCATTGGGCCAAGCACCCAATGGAAGCGCAGCAGTACGACGAGCTGGCTGCGGGCGATGGTGGTCGCCGCCATTGCGTCGTTTATTCTTTCGCTTATTCTGCCCACCCTGTTCGGCGGTGAGTTTTACCTTGGTGCAACCCTAGGAGCTCTGCTGTTTTTCTGGATTGTGTGCAGTTCACTGGTCAGCGTGCGCCACAAGGTGCGCAATGCCTCGTCGCTGCTAACGGGCTTGAAGCGTCTGACGCCGTCCTATTACGGTATGTTGCTGGCCCATCTGGGCTTTGCCTGTGCGGTATTGGGTGTGGCGATGATCAGCAGCTTTCACGACGAACGCGATTTGCGCATGACGGTGGGCGAGCGCGCTGAAAGCGCGTTTTCCTACGAAGTTCGCTTTGATGGCATAGAGGCGATCACCGGGGCAAATTATCAAGGCCAGCGGGGCAATTTCAGCCTGTATAAAAACGGCGAGTATCTGCGTGACCTCCACCCGGAAAAGCGCCGTTATCATGCCCGTGCCAGCCAGGTGATGACCGAGGCGGCGATCGACGCCGGACTGTTCCGCGATATCTATATTGCCCTCGGTGAGCCGGTTGGTGAGGATGCCTGGGCGGTGCGTATTCACGTAAAGCCCTTTGTGCGCTGGATCTGGTTGGGCGGCGTATTAATGGCACTGGGTGGATTGCTGGCGATTGGTGACAAACGCTACCGCAGCAGTGCAGGGCGGTCGCGGAGCGAGCTGCCCAAAGGGGAGAGCTATGCAAAGACTTAAGTTGTTTTTACCGCTGATTATATTCGTCATTATGGCGGCGATATTCTTTGGCGTGGAGCGGCGGGTGCAGACGGGCGACTACGATCCCATGGCTCTGCCATCTGCGCTGGTTGATCGCCCGCTGCCGTCTTTCTCATTGCCGACCCTCGACGGTGGGCAGTTGAGCAATGCCGAGTTACCCGACACCTGGTTTCTGGTGAATGTTTGGGCAACATGGTGCCCGAGCTGCCATTTTGAACACCCCTTTCTGGTTGAACTGAAGGAGGAGGGCGTGGCGATTCTCGGCGTCGATTACAAGGACAAACTCGTTCCCGCCCAACGCTGGCTGGACGAAAAGGGCGACCCCTATTTCGCGACCCTGTTCGATAAGGTGGGTACCTTCGGGCTGGACCTGGGTGTTACCGGTGCCCCGGAAACCTATCTGGTCGATGCCGAGGGCATCGTGCGCTTCCGCTACCAGGGTGCGCTGGACCGGCAAATCTGGGACAAGGTCTTTGCGCCGCGCATCGCGGCGCTGCAAGGAACTGTCGAGGGAGGTGACAGCCAATGAGACTGCTCTGGCTGCTTGTTGTTACCCTGTTGAGTGTCAGCGCTTATGGGGTGATCGAAACCTACGAATTCGACACGGATTTACAGCGACAGCGCTACAACGCCTTTGTTGAGGAGTTGCGTTGTCCGAAATGTCAGAACCAGAATCTGTCCGGGTCGGACTCCGCCATTGCTGTTGATCTGCGTCGTCAGGTCCACAGCATGATTATGGATGGCAAGTCCGATATGGAAATTACCCAATATATGGTGGATCGCTACGGTGACTTTATCCTTTATAAACCCCGTTTTAGCGGCGCATCTCTGGCCCTGTGGCTGACACCGCTGGTGCTTCTGGGTATTGGCGTGGGGGTGTGGCTGACGATGTCGGTGAGACGCAATGTTAGCCAGCCGGCGCCGACAACCCTGGACGACGCCCAGCGGGCGAGGCTGGAGTCCCTGCTCGAAGACGATAAATCAGCCAACGGCGAGGGGCGGTAGACGCAGTGGAAATTTATTTTGGTATAGGCGCATTGTCGCTGCTGGCTATAGGCTTTTGCGCGCTGGCCCTGCGTCAGCCTCCGCAGCACAACGACACCCAGCTGCGCCGCGGCGCTCAGCGAACATTTTATCAACAGCGGGTGGCGGAGCTGCAGGCCGAGCGGGATGCCGCCACAATCACCGCAGAGCAATTCGACGAGTTGCGCGGGGAGCTGGATTTGCAATTGCTGGCGGAGAACAGTGATACCAGCAGTGCCGCCGAACGCGCTGCCCGCGGCCCTATTATCGCGACCCTGGTACTGGTGCCGGTGCTGGCCTGGTTGCTCTATGACTATCTCGGTTACCAGCGGGACCTGGCACTGCGTGATATGCAAAAGGCGCTGATCACCAAGGCCGAGCCCACTCGGGAAGATCTGGCAGAGTTTGAAAATCTGGTGACCGAGATTCTCGAGCGCCGTCCCGACAATGCCCAGTTGTTGATTATGATGGCGGGGATTCGCCGCCAGCAGGGTAATTACGTCGAGGCAGTGCCCTACTACCGCGAGTTGCAGCGCCTGTATCCCAAAGATGCCGACGTGCTCGCCCAGCTGGCTCAGGCCCGTTATTTGGCCCAGAACCGGCAGCTTGATAAGGAATCGGCGGAATTGCTGAGCCAGGCGCTGGCCATCAACCCCGATCAAGGCACCGCGTTGGGCGTGCTGGGTATTGACGCCTTTGGCCGTGGTGATTTCGCCAGCGCACTGAATTATTGGCAGCGTCTGTTGCCGCAACTGCCCGCCAATTCTTCCGAAGCCAGGGTGATTGCCTCCGGCGTTGCCGCAGCCAAAGAGAAGGCCATCGCGGCGGGGACGCTGGAGGGAATTAGCGTTGACCTGAATATCGACACGTCGCTGGGGTCTGTCCCCGCCTCGGTATTGTTTGTCGTTGCCAAAAGCAACGACGGCAATCCGATGCCGGTGGCGGCGCTGCGGATTCCGCTGGCGGCGGGTGAGTCGCCACCGTCGACGGTACACCTTACCGACGGCGATGTGATTCGCCAGGGGCAGACGCTGAAGGACTTCGAAGCACTGTCACTCGCCGCGCATCTGAGTATGTCCGGTACGGCAATTCGGCGTGCGGGCGACTGGGTGTCGACACCAGTGACCGTTAATACTGCCGACAAGGCCGCTGCACAGCTGAGCATTGACCGACAGTTGTGATGTCGGTATCCCATTGCCGGTATCGCGCGTAATCAGCTGTCATCGGCGGCATCTACCGCTATAATCGCGCTTTTGTGCGAACCGCCGTGGCGTCGGCGGCTGCTGTCTTCGCCCATCCAGACAGGCTTGGTTATCTTCGTATGCGTTTGAAAAGTATAAAATTGGCGGGTTTCAAATCCTTCGTCGATCCGACCACGGCTCATTTCCCCACCAATTTGTCGGCAGTGCTCGGCCCAAACGGCTGTGGAAAATCCAACATCATCGATGCTGTGCGCTGGGTAATGGGGGAAAGTTCGGCGAAAAACCTTCGTGGCGAGTCCATGACCGATGTCATCTTCAACGGTTCGGTCAATCGCAAGCCAGTCGGGCAGGCGTCGATTGAGTTGGTTTTCGACAACTCGGCGGGCAAACTCGGCGGCGAATATGCCCGCTACGCGGAAATTGCCATTCGCCGCAAGGTCACCCGCGAGGGTACATCGGAATACTTCCTCAATGGCACCAAGTGCCGCCGTCGGGATATTACCGATATCTTTTTGGGCACCGGTCTCGGCCCGCGCAGCTACGCGATTATCGAACAGGGCATGATCTCCCGGTTAATTGAGTCGAAACCCGAAGAATTGCGGGTGTTTATCGAGGAAGCGGCGGGTATCTCCAAGTACAAGGAGCGCCGTCGGGAAACCGAAAATCGTATGCGGCGCACCCAGGAAAACCTCGAGCGGCTGACAGACCTGCGCGACGAGCTGGAGCGACAGCTGCAGCACCTCCAGCGCCAGGCCGCCTCGGCAGAGAAATACACCGAATTTAAAAAGGAAGAGCGGCTGCTCAAGGCTCAGCTGCAGGTATTGCAGTGGAAGGAGCTGGACGGAAAAGTAAGCGAGAAAGAAGCGCGGATACGCGAGCTGGAACTTGAACGCGAGGCGATTGTAACCGAGCAGGTGTCAGTGGGCACCGGTATCGAAGTCGCGCGGGATCAGCACAGCCAGCTCAACGACACCTTTAACGAAGTGCAAGGGCGGTTTTACAGCGTGGGTGCAGATATTGCCCGGGCGGAACAGGCGATACAGCATCATAGCGAGCGCCGCCGTCAGTTGGACAGCGATCTGCAGCGGCTGGAGGTCAATATTCAGGAAACCACCCGTTTGCTGTCCGGCGACCGGGAAAAAATCGATCTGTGGCAGGACGAGATCAGCGGCATCGAGCCAGAGCTGGAAATTTCCCAGGAAGAAGAGGAGCTGGCGGGCGAGGCGCTGATTACTGCCGAAGAGGCGATGCAAAATTGGCAGCAGGCCTGGGACGAATTCAACCATTCGGCCGCGGGGCCACGCCAGCGGGCCGAGGTTGAGCAGTCGCGGATTCAGCATCTCGAGCTGAGTATGCAGCGCTTGCAGGAGCGTATGCAAAAGGCGCAAGCGGAAAGGAGCGGCCTGCCTGCACAGGATGTTGATGAGGACATCGAATTACTGCGACAGCAGGCCGCGGAGCTGGAGCTGGAAGGCGAAGCACTCCAGGAGCGACAAGAGGCTCTGCTGCCAGCGATAGCAGAAAGCCGCGATGCTATTCGCGCGGCCAGTGACGAACTCGACCGCCAGCGCAGCGATATGCAGCGCTGGCGGGGGCGTATGGCCTCCCTTGAGGCCCTGCAGCAGGCGGCCCTTGGTCAGGGCGACAAGACCCTTGGCGCCTGGCTCGACAAGCATGGCCTGGCTGATGCAGCGAGGCTGGCGGAGGGGCTTCAGGTTGATGAGAAATGGCAGCGGGCGGTGGAAACCGTGCTCGGCGACCAGCTTCAGGCAATCCGGGTAGATTCCCTCGACAGCCTGTCGGGAATCCTCGCCGAGCTGGACGAGGGGCAGCTCGGTTTTGTAGAGGACGCGACTGGCAGCCCGGGCTCGGCGAGTGGCTCGACCCTTGCCGACAAGGTTCAGGGCGGTGGTCCGCTGACCACACTGATGAGTCGTGTTCGTCTGGCGGAAGATTTACCCGCTGCCCTGGCCATGCGCAGTGGGCTAGCCGAGGGCGAATCAGTGGTCACTCCTGACGGCCTGTGGCTGGGTCAGCACTGGCTTCGAGTTAGCCAGGGCGACAATCCGCAAAGCGGTATCCTGCAACGCCAGGAAGAATTGGCGGAGCTGAAACTCAGTATCGAGCAGGGTGAAGCCCGGGTCGACAGCCTTGAACGAGAACTCGAGCAGCGCCGGGAAACCTTGAAACAGCAAGAAGCGGAGCGGGATACCTTGCAGCGGGATCTGCAAAGTCACGGTCGTCAGCAAAGTGAATTGCGCGCGCAGCTCAGTGCCCAGCAAGCGCGAATTGAACAAATCGGTGTGCGTCGCCAGCGGCTTGATGCCGATATTCAGGACCTTAGCGAACAATTTGAGGTCGAGCAGGAGGCGCTGGCCGAGGCGAGAATGACCCTGCAAGAGGCCATCGATGCCATGGAGCAGGATACCGGCAAGCGGGAACAGCTGCTCAGCCAGCGCGACAATAACCGCGCGGCATTGGATGCAGCGCGACAAAAAGCGCGGCAGAGCAAGGACCACGCTCACCAGCTGGCAATGCGCCTGCAGTCCTTGCAAACCCAGCGAGACGCGGCGCTGCAGAATATTGCCCGCACCGAGGAGCAGTTGGAGCAGCTGCGTGAGCGCAAGGAGCAACTGGTGGAGTCGATGGATGACAGCGACTCGCCGGTAGAAGAATTGCAAATGGAGCTAGAGGCGCGTTTGGAGCAGCGTCTGCGGGTGGAAGAGGAATTGAGTGAGGCGCGGCGAGCGCTGGAAGAAGTGGATCAGCAATTGCGCGCCCACGAACAACGTCGTCACACGATCGAACAGGGGCTGCACGCGATTGCGTCGAAGCTGGAGGGTGCGCGGGTAGAAAGTCAGGGCTTGCAGGTGCGGCGCAAGGGCTTGCAAGACCAGTTGCACGAAGCCCAGTTTGATTTGAACGCCGTGCTGGAAAGCCTGCCTGCGGAAGCCAACGAAGCCGAATGGCAGGAGCAGCTGGAAGGCGTCGGGCGGCGAATTGCCCGACTCGGGCCGATCAATCTGGCGGCCATCGAGGAATACAAGCAACAGTCTGAACGAAAGAATTACCTCGACTCACAGAACGACGATCTGGTCGAAGCGCTGGAAACTCTGGAAGCGGCCATACGCCGAATCGACAAGGAGACCCGCAATCGCTTCAAGGAGACCTTCGACAAGGTGAATAGCGGTTTGCAAACCCTGTTTCCCAAGGTGTTCGGTGGCGGCAGTGCCTACCTTGAGATGACCGGTGACGACCTGTTGAATACCGGTATCTCGATTATGGCGCGCCCACCGGGTAAGCGAAATGCGACGATCCATCTGTTGTCCGGTGGAGAAAAAGCCCTCACCGCTATTGCATTGGTCTTTTCCATCTTCCAGCTGAACCCCGCGCCATTTTGTATGCTCGACGAGGTGGATGCGCCGCTGGATGACGCCAATGTAGGCCGCTATTCTCGTCTGGTGAAGGAAATGTCCAGCGACGTGCAGTTTATCTACATCAGCCACAACAAAATCGCGATGGAGATGGCGGACCAGTTGATGGGGGTCACCATGCACGAGCCGGGGGTGTCGCGCTTGGTATCGGTGGATCTGGAAAAAGCGACGGAGATGATCGCTTCCTAGGGCCTGATAGACCGGCGTAGCGGAAGCGCCGATCAATTGTGGAAATTTTCCAGACCGCGTGGAACAATAGCGCCGGTAGGTGCTCTAAGACCGATGTACGTAAATTATTGAATCAAATCATAAAAGGCGGGTAAGGGCCGGGTAATGGATCTCAATGTAAGAGATTGGTTGGTAATTATTGGGGCATTATTAGCGGTCGCTGTGTTGCTGGACGGCTTTCGACGCATGCGCAATGAGCGTCGGGACACGATCCGCTTGAGTTCAAAAAAGCGCCGGGATGATGAAGACGAGCTGATTAACCCGGAGTTGCCCGGTTCGGCGCGAGTGGTCGCAGTGCGCGAAGCGCCGTCCCCCAGCTTACATACCAGACACGCACGGGCACCTCTTGCACAGAGTGAGCCCGAAGACGGCGTGGACGATACCGTTGCATCAGCGCAGCACGAATCAGCCGACGACGTGCTGTTCAGTGATCCCGCCGAAGAATACGGACGTCGCCCGGTCGATGATTACGCCCGCACAGAAATCGTTGAACCCGAAGCGCCGCGGCGCATGGCTGCTGACTCTGACGACGCCATGGCCGAGGCCGAAGAATCCAGAAGCGCACCGGCAAAGCCCGACTGGGCGCGAGAACCTCGGGAACAAAAACCTCGGGAGCAGAAGCCCAGGGAGCAAAAGGCCTCTACCCTCGGAGACGAGTTATTTGTCATCAAGGTCATGGCCGAGGCGGACAAGCCCTATATGGGCCAGGACCTGCTGCAGGTGCTATTGGCCTGCGACCTGCGCTACGGTCGAATGAATGTTTTTCATCGCTACGAAAATGCGGATGGCACCGGTGCCGAGCAATTCAGCGTGGCAAACCTGGTCGAGCCAGGTAGCTTCGAATTGGACGCCATCGACGATTTTTCCACTCCGGGTGTGGTGTTTTTTATGACCCTGCCAGGCCCCGAGCAGTCCATGCAGGCCTTTGAGGCCATGCTGGAAACAGCCCGCTGTCTGGTGAAAAACCTCGGCGGCACCATGCGTGACCAGAGCCACAGCGTGGCCACCAAACAGACCTTCGAACACTATCGTCAGCGCATTCGCGATTTTGAGCGTCGCCAGCTTACGCTGATGTAAAAGGCGCTATATTCCCATGTCAGATTCCACTGCGCGTCTGCGTATGCAGGCGCTGTGCGACCAGCTGAATCAGTATAATAACGAGTACTATGTGCTCGATGCCCCGTCCGTGCCCGACAGTGAGTACGACCGCCTGCTGCGCGAGTTACGTGAGCTGGAGGCGCAATACCCGGAGCTGCAACTGGCCGACTCGCCCAGCTTGCGTGTGGGTGGCGAGCCCCTGCCCGAGTTTCGCCAGGTGCGTCACGAAACTCCCATGCTGTCGCTCGACAATGTGTTCTCCGAGGACGAACTGCGGGATTTCGACCGCCGGGTGCGCGGTCGTCTGACTGACCCTGCCGAACTGCGCTACGCCTGTGAGCCTAAACTTGACGGTATTGCCGTTAGTTTACTGTATGTCGACGGCGTGCTGGTGCGGGCGGCGACCCGAGGTGATGGCCGCGTTGGTGAGGATATTACCCATAACGTGCGCACGATCAGATCAGTGCCTCTGAAACTGAAAGGGGGCGGTTGGCCCGCAGAGCTGGAGGTGCGCGGCGAAATTTATATGCCTCGGCAGGGCTTTGAAAAAATGAACGAGGCCGCCCGGCAGGCGGGTACCAAAACCTTTGTCAATCCACGCAACGCCGCAGCGGGAAGTTTGCGCCAGCTCGACAGCCGCATTACCGCGACCAGGCCACTGGAAATGTGTTGTTACGGCATCGCCGGTGCGGAAGAAGGGCTATTTGCGACTCATAGCGAGGGTCTGTATCAACTGGGCGAGTGGGGCTTTAACATCAACCCGGAAATGCGCGTGGTTGACGATATTGACGGCTGTCTGGCCTATTACGCTGATATGTTAAGCCGGCGGGATGGGCTGAGCTATGATATCGACGGTTTGGTGTTCAAGGTCGATTCATTGGCTCTGCAGGCGGAACTGGGCTTTGTGTCACGGGCGCCGCGCTGGGCTATTGCCCATAAATTTCCCGCCCAGGAAGAAATTACCCTCCTCAAGGATGTCGAATTTCAGGTTGGGCGCACCGGTGCGGTTACCCCAGTGGCGAAGCTGGAACCGGTGTTTGTCGGTGGGGTGACGGTGAGCAATGCCACCCTGCACAACCTGGATGAGATACAGCGCCTCGGGGTGAAAATCGGCGATACGGTGATCGTGCGCCGCGCCGGTGATGTGATTCCGCAAATTGTGCAGGTGGTGGAGGATCGCCGCCCGAAAGACGCGCGGGATATTGAAGCACCTGCGGCTTGTCCGGTTTGCGAGAGTCCGGTGGAGCGCGCACCGGGTGAGGCTGCCATGCGCTGTACCGGCGGTCTGGTGTGTGGCGCTCAGCGTAAGGAAGCGATCAAGCACTTTTCCAGCCGCAAGGCGATGGATATTGATGGCCTCGGTGACAAGCTGGTTGAGCAATTGGTAGATACCGGGCGAATCGAGACGGTGGCGGATTTATTCCGACTCGAGGCGGCGCAATTGCTCGACATGGAGCGCATGGGCCAGAAATCGGCGGACAACCTGGTTGCCGCGCTGGACAAGGCCCGCCATACCACTTTTCCGCGGTTTTTATACGCACTGGGTATTCGCGAAGTGGGGGAGGCCACAGCGCTGAATCTGGCTAAACACTTCAGAACCCTGGAGGCCTTGATGGCCGCCGATGAAGAGGCCCTGCTAGCGGTGGACGATGTCGGCCCCATTGTCGCCAGCCATATCGCCAGTTTTTTCGCCAGTGACTACAACCGCCAGGTGATCGCTCAGCTTCAGCAGAACGGCGTAGACTGGCCGGTAGAAAAACAGAGCGACGGTGAGCAACCGCTGGCTGGCCAAACCTGGGTACTTACCGGTAATCTGGAAACAATGACCCGTGGCGAAGCCAAAGAACAGTTGCAAGCCCTTGGGGCCAAGGTCGCCGGTAGTGTCTCCGCCAAGACCAGCTGCGTTGCGGCGGGGGCAAATGCGGGCTCAAAATTAAAGAAAGCAGAGGAGCTGGGTATCAAAGTGATTGATGAAGCGGGATTAATCGCCCTGTTGCAGGGTGGTGAAGCCCCGTGAAGGCTTTGGTGCTGTGCCTCGCAATACTGAGTCTGGCGGCCTGTACGACAGCGCCGCCGCGCAATTCTGGCGATATCTGCGCTATTTTCAAGGAAAAGGACGACTGGTATGACGATGCCAGTGACGCCTCCAAACGCTGGAACTCACCGATTCCGGTAATGATGTCGATCATGTACCAGGAGTCCGCTTTTGTCGCCAATGCCAAACCGCCGCGGAAATACTGGTTGGGCTTTATTCCCGCCGGTCGCATGTCCGACGCCTACGGTTATCCACAGGCGAAGGATGCTACCTGGCGGTGGTACAAGGACAAGTCCGGTAATTGGGGAGCTGACCGCGATGATTTCGCCGATGCCATTGATTTTATCGGTTGGTACAACAGTGTGAGTACACGCACGGTAGGTATCGCCAATCACGATGCCTATTCTCTGTATCTGGCCTATCACGAAGGGCACGGCGGGTTTAAGCGCCGCACCTTTGCTAAAAAAGCCTGGCTGCGGCGGGTTGCGTCAAAGGTGTCCTCGCGGGCAAACACCTATACCGCCCAGCTCAAGCGGTGCGAAGAAGACCTGAAAAAAGGTGGTTGGTTCTTCGGTTTATTCTAGGTTATTCAGCGCCTACCATTCGCCGGTGTTGGCCATCGAAAGCCAAGGCTCCTGTGCAGGCAGGGGTTCACCTGCCTGCAGTAGCTCAATCGAAATATTATCCGGCGAGCGCACGAAGGCCATATAGCCGTCCCGTGGTGGCCGGTTGATGGTGATTCCCGCGGCCTGTAGTTGCTCGCAGGTGTCGTAGATATTGTCCACCTGAAATGCCAGGTGGCCGAAGTTGCGTCCTCCCTGATATTCCTCCGGGTCCCAGTTGTAGGTCAGTTCGATACAGGGGGTCTTTTCCCTGTCGGCGCGCTCGCGGTCGCCGGGGGCGGCGAGGAAAATAAGGGTAAAGCGGCCCTGCTCACTGTCCTTGCGCGATACCTCGTATAGCCCGAGATAATCGCAGTAAAACCGCAGCGATGCGTCCAGATCGCTGACGCGAACCATGGTGTGAAGATATTTCATAGCGTGTCCTGCTAGACTTTGCCGTGGAAGTTTTGCCGTAGGGTAGCGAAAAGTGAGAGACGCGACAAAGGGAAAATGGGGGACGGGAGAGGCAAGGTGCGAGACGAGGTGTGAATTGACGCAGGACAATACAGAGTCAAAAAAACTGCTGGTGGTGTATCACAGTCAATCCGGTCGCAATGAGCGTTTGGCCTATGCTGCCGCGGCAGCGGCAACCGAGGAGGGGGTTCAGATACGTTTACTCCGGGCAATGGAGGCGTCCTGCAAGGATCTGATCTGGTGTGACGGTGTGCTGCTGTGCACGCCGGAGAATTTTGGCGCCCTGTCCGGCGGTATCAAGGACTTCCTTGATCGCTGCTTTTATCCCGCTATCGACCGCAACCTCGTGCGCCCCTATGCGCTGATGGTCTGCAGCGGCAATGACGGCAGCAATGCGGTACGGCAGTTGGAAAAAATTGCAAAGGGCATGGGGCTGAAACCGGTGGCGGAGCCCTATGTGTGTCATGGCAGACCCAATGACGCGCATTTGGCTGCCGCTCGGGAGCTGGGGCAGGCTTTGGCAGCGGGGCTTGAACTGGGCGTGTTTTGACCGCGAACCCTTTCCTGAAGCGTGTGCGGCGCTGAGTCAGCTTTCTTACGCGGGTTGTTGTTTTTGCACAAAATTTTCTTTGCTGGAAATTAGACAAGCGGATAATTCGGGCTAGACTCAGAGTGTCCAGGGCGAGGGCTGTCATCGCGGAGTCCTCTCGGTAAAAAAATAAAAGTGAGATCCAGCATATGAAGTCCAAATCGCGTTATTCCATGCCTGTTATTGCTGCCAGTGTGCTTTTGGCGCCCGGTGGGGTGGTAGCCGCCCCGGTGCTCGAAGAGGTGCTGGTGACCGCCACGCTGCGTACGGAGAGTTTGCAGGATGTTCCGGTGTCGGTGAACGCGGTGAGTGGCGAAAAAATGCAGGAGGCGGGGATCGATAAAATAGAAGATCTCCAGGCCTATGTGCCCAATCTGTCGATGTCGGAAACCGGTATCGGCACCAATATTTATATTCGCGGTATCGGCTCGGGGATCAACCCCGGCTTTGAGCAGTCGGTGGGAATGTACTTCGACGGGGTGGCCTATTCCCGTGCTCAGCTGACCCGCGCGCCGTTTTTGGATCTGGCTCGAGTGGAAGTGCTGCGTGGCCCGCAGAATATTCTATACGGCAAAAACAGTATCGCCGGTGCGCTCAGCCTGATTTCTGCCAAGCCCAGCGATGAGCAAGAGGGCATGGCCTCGGTGTTGTATGAGCCCGATCACGGCGAAAAAATTGTCGACCTGGTGCTGTCGGGGCCGCTGACAGACAATCTCGGCGCGCGCATGGCACTGCGCAAAAGAGAGATGGATGGCTATATCGAAAACACCACTATGAACCGCGACGAGCCCTCCCGCAATGAGACTACGGTGCGCGCGATTCTCGACTGGGATGCCACACCGGATCTGTCGGCGATGTTGAAATTTGAAATAGGCAAATTCAATGTGGATGGTCGCCAGATCGAAATTGTGAACGACCAGCCCTCCACCAATCCCAATTTTGGTGGCTTGAGCTACACCCAGATTCTGGTGGCGAGTTTCGGTGCCGATCCATCAACATTGGATAACACCCTGAACTACAAGCGCTCCTCCAACGGCGACTACAGCGATAACCGCACCCGCAATATCACGCTGAACGTTGATTACGCCCTCGGTGAAGGCACCCTGACCTTTATTACCGGTATCCTCGAATACGAATTCTCCGAACTGTGTGACTGTGACTTTACCGGTGCCAATGTATTCAGCGTGCCCTTTGAAGAAGACTACAAACAATATAGTCAGGAAATTCGCTGGGCATCGCCCGTTGGCGGCACTCTTGAGCATATCGGCGGGCTTTACCTGCAAGCGAGCAGACTGGACTTCTTCGATACCATCGTGATCGACAGCGATATTCTGCCGCGAGCTGTTGCCGCGCGCACTGGCTCGCAGGCTGCGGGTGACTCTATCGCCAACACCACCACGCCGCGCCACTTCGCCTCTGACGCGGATCTGTGGTCGGTATTCTGGCAGACCACCTGGCATGTGAGTGAACGATTCAGAACCAATTTCGGTCTGCGTTACTCCCAGGAAGATAAAGAAGGTAGTCGCAGCCTGACCGTGGCCGACCTCGAGGGCAACGAGCGTCCTTTGGGCACGGTCGATGGCGTGCTGGCGGGTGTGTTTAAAATTGAGCGCCACGATCTGGCGGACAAGCAGAGCACCGATCAATTTGCGCCTTCCATAAACGTACAGTGGGATGCTACGGACAACGCCATGGCCTACGCTACGGTGAGCCGGGGCTATAAATCCGGCGGCTTTGATGCCCGCTCCAATGGTTCTCCCAGCCCCGCACCAAACGCCGGTGGCACCAGTATTGTCGGCTCCTTTGAATACGACGAAGAGCAGGCCACCAGTTTTGAAGTGGGGCTCAAGACCAGCCTGCTTGACGGCCGGGCAGAGCTTAACGTTGCTGCCTTCCTGACCGAATACGACGATCTGCAAGTCAGTATATTTGACGGCACCCTTGGCTTTAATGTCGGCAACGCCGGTGCCGCCGAGACCATGGGCCTGGAATTTGATGGCCGTTTGGCGATCACCGAAGAGTTGTCCATGACGGCGGCTCTGGCCTTCCTTGACTTTGAATTCACCGAGTTCGAAAACGGCCAGTGCTACCAGGGACAGACCCCGACCCGTACGGTTAATGGTGTCAATTTCTGCGACTACGAGGGCAAATCCAACCAGTACGTTGCTGATTATTCCGGTAATGTCGCCTTTAACTACGTGTCGAGCTTTGGTGACGGTATGGAATTCCGCGCTGCCACCGACTTTGTCTTCACTGACAGCTATAACTCCTCGCAGAACCTGGATCCGAGTCAGGAGCAGGATGGCTACGTGAAGGTGAATATGCGTCTTGGGCTGGCTGATGTGAAGGACGGTTGGGAAGTTGCCCTGGTCGGTAAAAACCTCACCGACGAGGAGGTGGTGAGCTACTCCAATGATACACCGCTCGCCAATAGCAGCTTCCAGAGTATCGGCCACTATGCCTTTGTCGAAAGACCTCGTAGCGTCGCTTTGCAAATGAGTGTGCGTTGGTAGGTACCAGGTCTCAGTCTTAACAAGGAGCGCCCCAATGCGGGGCGTTTTTTGCAATAATTGACGTGGAGAAAAACGGCGTATACGTAATTCGAGCCATTGCGCACATTACCAATTTGTTATATGTTGTCGGCGATTACATACAAAAGCCTCGGTCATGCCAATGGGTGAGGTGATATCTAGAGGGTGGTTTTGGCAATGCCGAAGCTGGCCATAACAAAAACAAGGCATCTGGAGGTCACATGACCTTGAAAAGTTCTATTTCACGTTTCCGTCATTCCGCGCTTGCTGCTGCAGTTTCGGTTGCCGCGTCGCAGTCTATTGCTGCGCCGATGCTCGAAGAGGTTGTGGTTACGGCCACCGTGCGCGCGACCAGCCTGATGGACGTTCCTGTCTCCGTTAACGCCGTGAGCGGCGATAAAATGGCTGAGGCGGGTATCGGTAAGGTAGAGGATCTACAGGCCTATGTGCCCAACCTCACCATGTCGGAAACGGGTATCGGTACCAATATCTATATCCGCGGTATCGGCTCCGGTATTAACCCCGGCTTCGAACAGTCGGTGGGTATGTATTTCGACGGTATCAGCTATGGGCGTGCCCAGTTGACCCGTGCGCCCTTCCTCGATTTGGCCCGGGTAGAGGTGTTGCGCGGCCCGCAGAACATTCTTTTTGGTAAAAACAGTATTGCAGGTGCCTTGAGCCTGATTTCGGCGCGCCCCGGCGCGGAATTTGAAGGTCAGGTTTCTGCGACCTATGAACCCGATTTTAACGAACAGATTCTCGACGTTATTCTTTCTGGCCCCCTTAACGACTCAGTCGGCGCTCGCCTTGCCATTCGCAAGCGCGATATCGATGGCCATCTGGAAAACCTGACGCTGAACCGCGACGAGCCAATACGCGATGAAGCGACGATCCGCGCCATTTTTGAGTGGGATGTCAATGCCGATCTGGTTGCCGCACTGAAACTGGAAGCGGGTAAATTCGACGTAAATGGTCGCCAGATTGAGATTATCAACGATAACCCCTCTACCTCAGATACCGACGCCTTTAACGGTCGTACCTATGGTGAGATCCTTGATCGCACCCAGATCACGGTAGGCCCTGCGGTAATTGTGGACGTTGATGCCGACTCCTCGGTGTTGAACAATTTCCAGGATTACAAACGCTCCTCTAACGGTGACTACAGCTACAACGACACCTACAACATGACCCTGAACGTGGATTGGTATCGCGAAGGTCACCAGTTCACCTTTATTACCGGCATTTTGGGGTATGACACTGCTGAGCTGTGTGACTGTGACTTTACCGGCGCCTCGGTATTCAGTGTTGCTGCAGAAGAAAACTACGAGCAATTCAGCCAGGAATTCCGCTGGGTATCGCCCGCCGGGGAAGAGTTTGAATTTATCGGCGGCGGCTTTGTGCAGTTGAGCGACCTTGAGTTCTTCGACAGTATTCGCGTTGAAAGCGATATACTTCCTCAGCTGTTGAACGCCGCTGACTTGCAGGAAGGTGGTGCGCGAGGCGAGCGGCCTCCGTTTGATACCCAAGGTGGCCCAACCATCAGTGGTATTCCTCTGGTTGCCGGTGGTGTTGGTGACGCGGGTGATGAAATCATCAACCTGGGGACGCCGCGGAACTTTAGTACAGAGACACAGCTGTTCTCTGTCTTCCTGCAAACGACCTGGAATTTTGCTGACGACATGCGCGGTACCCTTGGTCTGCGTTATGCCTATGAGCAAAAGGATGGTAGCCGTAGCCTGGACTTCTCCGATATCTCCACCGGTCAGCGCCGGGACGAGGGGGAAATCGATACGGTTGTGGCTAAGAACTTCTCTGCAGAGCGCCATGACCTGAGCGGATCGCGCACCGAGCAAAATGTGTCGCCGTCGCTGAATATCCAGTGGGATTACGACGACGAAATGATGATCTACTCTACTCTGGCGCGGGGCTTCAAGTCCGGTGGTTACGATGCGCGTTCCAACGCCTCGCCCGAAGCTAACCAGATTCGTGCCTTGCAGAATCCCGATAGCGAGCCGCTGATTCTGGTGGGTAGCTTCGAGTATGAAGAAGAGCAGGCGACCAGTCTGGAAGTGGGCGCAAAATCAACGCTGCTTGATGGTGCTGCCGAGTTGAATATCGCCGCTTTCTACACCGAGTATGACGATCTTCAGGTCAGCGTATTTGACGGCACCCTGGGCTTCAACGTGGGTAATGCGGGTGCAGCGCGCACTATGGGTATCGAGCTTGATGGCCGAATGGCTATCACTGAAAAGCTGATGATGACCGGTGCTCTGGCGGTACTGGACTTCGAATTTACCGAATTCGATACCGGCCAGTGCTACCAGGGGCAGCAGGCTGACACGGTTGTTGACGGCACCGAATACTGTGACTACAAAGGTAAAACTAACCAGTACGTTGCGGATTACTCCGGTAACCTGACCTTTGTCTACACCACCATGGTGAGTGACGACCTGGAATTCCGTGGCGGGGCTGATATTGTCTTCACCGGTGCCTACAACTCCTCGCAAAACCTCGACCCGAGCCAGGAGCAGGATGCTTACCAGAAGCTGAACCTGCGTATGGCGCTGTCGAATGTTGAGCAGGGCTGGGATGTTGCACTGTTGGTGAAAAACGCTACCGACGAAACCGTGATTTCCTACTCCAACGACACCCCGTTGGCGAGCAATATCTTCGGTTCGATTGGTCACTATGGCTTCATCGAAGCACCGCGTTCATTTGCCCTTCAGGGTACCTACCGCTGGTACTAAGCTGAAACGAACGCCCTTGATATGATAACGCCGCTTTATGCGGCGTTTTTCGTTATTGGGGAAGGGATCGTTTTCGGCTCTTGCGCCGTAGTGGGGGTAAGGTCGCAATCGTCGCGGTCACCCTGGGCCGAGAAATCCTCCCCATGTACTATCTCAATGTGTTGTTGATAAAAGGCGGGTACTCCATTGCAGAGTATTGATCAATTGATTGTTGCTGCCGCTGCTGATGCCCTGGAGCAGGGGCGGCGCGGCTGGTTGTGCTGTATAGCGGAAACCTTTGGTGCCTCGCCGCGCCCCCTCGGCTCGCTGTTGTTTCTCGATAGTGACGGCAATCTGACCGGCTCGCTGTCTGGGGGCTGTATCGAAGATGATTTGCTTGAGCGTTTGGCGGCGGGGCAGTTGGCCGTGGGTGCGCCGGAGGTCATCGAGTATGGCGTGACGCCGGAGGAAAACGAGCGTTTTGGCCTGCCCTGCGGTGGTCGAATGCGGATCGTGATTGAGGCGCTTGACGAATCGAAGCTGGCACTACTGCGCACGCTGGCCAGTGCCTTGGCCCAGCGCCGGGTGCTGAGACGTTATGTCGACCTTGTCGGTGGCGACTGGCGACTGGAGGAACGCAAAGTGTGCGAGCCCCTGTGCTTGGATGAAAACACTCTCATTCAGGACTTTGGTCCGCGCTTTCAGTTGCTGTTGGTGGGGGCAAATGAACTCGCCCGCTGTATCTCGGAGATTGCTCTGGCAATGGACTATCGGGTGGTGGTGTGTGACCCCCGCGCCGATCGGCTTCAGCAATGGGGTTTGGCCGGTGTTGAGTTGGTCGGTGATATGCCGGACGATGCGGTTATGGCCTATGCCCGGGATGCCCACAGTATGGTTATTACCCTTACCCATGATCCCCGTATCGACGACATGGCCTTAATGCAGGCCTTGCTGGAGGACATCTTCTACGTTGGTGCACTGGGGTCAGAGCGCACTTCGGCCAAGCGCCGGGAGCGTTTGCGCCTGCTGGATCTCAGCGAGGACCAAATCGCCCGGCTGCACGCGCCGGTAGGGCTGAACATCGGCAGTAAATCGGCGATGGAGATTGCTGTGGCGATTATGGCGGAATTGACCCAGTTACGCGCCAGAGGGAGTCGACGTGTTGCCTGATTATATTTTGTGTGGCTGTCCGCTCGCCGGTGGATTGACCCCGTGACCTTGCCACTACTCATTCTGGCTGCGGGCAAAAGCCGTCGCTTTGGCGCAGAGGACAAGCGTTTTGTCACTATGCCCAAGGGCGGTCCCTTGTTGCCGGCACTTATTCGTCGCGGCGGGAAGGCGGGGCTGGACGTGTGGGTGGTGCTGGACCCTGCCGCCGAGGACGCGCCCCGAGTGACTCAGCAGCTAAGCTGTCCCTGGTTGTTCGCCGCGAATGCCAGCAGAGGGATGGCCTCCAGTATCGCTGGCGGCGTCAGTTTACTGCGCCAGTACTACCGGAAAATCGAGCAGTCCGAGCCTGACGCAGTGTTGCTGATGCCCGCGGACCTGCCGTTGATCAGAATTCACACCCTGCGCGCCGTCGCCGCCGCTGCCGCCGCCGATACCATTGTTCAGCCTTTTTGCGGTGATAAAAATGGCCACCCGGTAGCCTTTGGTCGCCGGTTTTGGTCGGAGCTAATGACCCTCGATGGAGATGGCGGTGCCAGATCGGTTATTCAGCGTCACCCTGCTGCACAACGCTCGCTGGTGGTGGATGATGAGGGGATTTACCGCGATGGTGATACCCCGGAGCTGATGGCCGCGACACTGGCGCGGTTGGATCCACCTGATGACTCAGGGTGTGGGCAATAGCTCGATAAAGGCCTCGGCGGCGTTCGACAGGCTGCGGCGTCGGTGGTGAACGCAGCCGAGGCTGCGACTCAATTTCAGGTCTTGCAGCTGCAAGGCGGTCACGGTGTCATCCACCAGTGTCAGCGGCAAAATGCTCCAGCCGAGACCGATACTGACCATCACCTTGATGGTTTCCAGATAGTTCGTGGACATGCCAATGTCCATTTCCAGTCCCTGATCGTCGAAGAGTTGTTTGATAATCTGGCCGGTATAGGTGTTCAGGCCCGGTGGAATGGCGGTGTATTCGCTGAGCATTCTGGCGGTGACCACAGGTGTTGCAGCAAGGGGGTGGTCGTGGGCTACCGCTACGGTCAATGTGTCTTCCCATACCCTAATAAACTGTAGCTGGTCTTCCTGACTGGGCGACAGGGTAATCACCGCAAGGTCCATTTCGCCGTGCAGGATGCGTTTGTGGGCTTGCTCAGAGTCCATAAAGTCGATGTCCAGCTGCACCTCGGGGTAGCGTCGGGAGTACTCCCGCAGTATCGGCGGCAGCCGGTGCAGCCCGATATGATGGCTGATGCCCATGGTCAGGCGGCCGGATACACTGCCGCGCAAATCGTTGATCCGTCGCTGGGCTTTGCGAATATCCAATAGAATTTGCCGGGCTTCCGGGAGCAGGGCATTACCGGCTTCGGTGAGGTGGACATGCTTGCCGATGCGATCGAACAGCTTGCACTCTAACTGTTTTTCCAATGTGGCAATGCGTTTGCTCACCGCTGGCTGAGTGAGGTGGAGTTGGTTGGCGGCCAGAGAGAAGGAGGCGTTTTCCGCCACCGCTAAAAAGGCTTGTAATGATTGGGTGTCCATACGGCGATTTTATCTATTCCATATTGGAATTCAAATAATAAAAAATATGAATTTGTGTTATTTGTTTGGGCTGAGTAAAATTCGTCCATTCAGAAATATATTTCAGGACGAGGTCATGGCCGGTAAAACGCTTTACGACAAATTATGGGACGCGCACTTGGTTAAGGAGCGCGATGATGGCACCGCGTTGATCTATATCGATCGCCAGCTGGTGCACGAAGTTACCTCTCCGCAGGCCTTTGAGGGTCTGCGCCTGGCTGGGCGCAAGCCCTGGCGCACCACCGCCAATATCGCGACCCCGGATCACAACGTCCCTACTGTGTATGCCGAACGCAGCGCCGGAGTCGCGGGCATTAAAGACGAAGTGTCGCGGATTCAGGTGAAAACCCTGGACGACAACTGTGAAGAATTCGGTATCACCGAATTTTCGATCAACGACGAGCGTCAGGGTATTGTTCACGTGGTTGGCCCTGAACAGGGTGCGACCCTGCCCGGTATGACAGTGGTTTGTGGCGACTCCCATACCGCAACCCACGGCGCACTGGGTGCTCTGGCTCACGGTATTGGCACCTCCGAGGTCGAGCACGTATTGGCGACCCAGTGTCTGATCCAGAAAAAAAGCAAAAACATGCTGGTGCGGGTCGATGGCCAACTCGGTAAAGGGGTGACGGCCAAGGATGTAGTGCTGGCAGTGATTGGCAAGATCGGCACCGCAGGTGGCACTGGCTATGCCATTGAGTTTGGCGGTGAAGTGATTCGCAAGCTGTCGATGGAAGGGCGTATGACCATCTGCAATATGGCCATTGAAGCCGGTGCCCGAGTAGGTATGGTGGCGGTGGACCAGACGACCCTCGACTATGTGAAAGGTCGGCCCTTTGCGCCAAATGAGGCGGAGTGGGAGCAGGCCGTTGCCTATTGGAATACCCTGCACAGCGACAGCGATGCGGTATTCGACAGTGTAGTGGAATTGAACGGCGCAGAGATCCAGCCGCAGGTGACCTGGGGAACCAGTCCGGAAATGGTGCTGCCGGTGGGAAGTACTGTACCCTCGCCAGAGGATTTTGCCGATGCGGCATCGCGCAGTGCCTGCGAGCGGGCGTTAAGCTATATGGGGCTGAAGGCGGGCCAGGCGATCACCGATATCAAACTGGACCGGGTTTTCATTGGCTCCTGCACTAACTCGCGCATTGAAGACCTGCGTGAAGCGGCGGCGGTGGTCAAGGGCCGCAAGGTGGCGGCAAGCTTGAAGGAAGCATTGGTTGTGCCTGGCTCTGGTCTGGTGAAAAAACAGGCAGAGGCCGAGGGACTGGACAGGATTTTTCTCGAGGCGGGGCTGCAGTGGCGGGAGCCGGGTTGTTCCATGTGCCTGGCGATGAATGCCGACAAGCTCGGCGCCGGAGAGCACTGTGCTTCTACGTCCAACCGTAATTTTGAGGGACGTCAGGGCTTCGGGGGGCGCACCCATCTGGTCAGCCCGGCGATGGCTGCCGCTGCGGCGGTTACCGGACATTTTGTTGACGTACGCGAGCTGATTTAAGGAGCCTGCCATGAAAGCATTTACGACATTAGACGGTGTTGTTGCGCCGATGGATCGCGCCAACGTCGACACCGACATGATTATCCCCAAGCAGTTTTTGAAGTCGATCAAGCGCAGCGGCTTCGGCCCTAACCTGTTCGACGAGCTGCGTTATCTCGACGAAGGACAGCCCGGGCAAGATTGCAGCGGTCGCCCGTTGAACCCGGATTTTCCGCTGAACTTCCCCCGCTATGCGGGAGCCAGTGTGCTGCTGGCGCGGGAAAATTTCGGTTGTGGCTCCAGTCGCGAACATGCACCCTGGGCCCTTGAAGATTACGGTTTTCGCTGTGTGATTGCGCCGAGCTTCGCCGATATTTTCTTTAATAACTGCTTTAAAAACGGTGTACTGCCCATTGTGCTTCCCGCCGATGTGGTCGATGGCTTGTTTAAAGCGGTCTACGACAATGAGGGCTACCGTTTGGTGGTGGACCTGGCCGAGCAAAAAATTCGCCGACCAGACGGCAGCGAAATCGGTTTCGAGGTTGATGCCTTCCGCAAGCACTGCCTGCTCAATGGTCTCGATGACATCGGTCTCACTCTGCAGGACGCCGACGCCATTGCTGAGTTTGAGCAGCAGTGGCAGAAAAAGTCGCCATGGCTGTTTCGGGCCCATTCGGCCTAGCTGGATGATTCGCCGGTGTGGGTGACCGTGCCGGTTTATTTTGACAACGGGCGGCGACGCAATTATGTTGCAGCGCCCGTCACCACTGAATTTGATTAAAGGAAATCACTGTGTCAGAAAGCAGCTCCCGCAAGATTTTGATGTTGGCCGGCGACGGCATTGGCCCGGAAATTATGACCGAGGCACGCAAGGTGCTGGAGGTTGTGAATGCCTCGCAAAACCTCGGACTTGAACTCGACGAGGCGCTGGTTGGCGGCGCGGCGATCGATGCCTTTGGCACCGCCTTGCCCGACGACACCTTTGCCAAATGTGCTGATGCAGAAGCCATATTGCTGGGGGCTGTCGGTGGGCCGAAGTGGGACACGCTCCCTCCGGCAGATCGCCCGGAAAAGGCCGGGCTGTTGGAGATTCGCAAGCGCCTGGACCTGTTCGGCAATTTGCGTCCGGCCATTTTGTATCCGCAACTTGCCGGGGCGTCGTCCCTCAAGCCAGAGCTGGTAGCGGGGTTGGATATTCTGATTGTGCGGGAGCTGACCGGTGGCATTTATTTTGGTCAGCCACGGGGTATTCGCGAACTGGAAAATGGCGAGCGCGAAGGTTACAACACCTACGTTTACAATGAATCGCAAATCCGCCGTATCGCCAAGGTGGCCTTTGAATTGGCGCAAAAGCGGGGCGGACGCTTGTGTTCGGTGGATAAGGCCAATGTGCTGGAAGTGACCATGCTGTGGCGGGAAGTGGTGCAGGATATGGCCAAGGACTACCCCGATGTAGAGCTGAGTCATATGTATGTCGACAACGCGGCTATGCAGCTGGTGCGGGCGCCGAAGCAATTCGACGTGGTCGTTACCGGCAATATGTTTGGTGATATTCTGTCGGACGCTGCGGCTATGCTCACCGGTTCCATTGGTATGCTGCCGTCGGCCTCGCTGGATGTGAATGGTCGCGGTATGTACGAGCCTTGCCACGGCAGTGCGCCGGATATTGCAGGGCAGGGTATTGCCAACCCCCTGGCGACTATTCTGTCGGTAGCCATGATGCTGCGTTATTCCTGTGCGGAACCGCAGGCCGCGCAGCTCATCGAAGACGCGGTAAGCCGCGTACTGGATCAGGGCCTGCGTACAGCAGATATTTATTCAGAAGGGTGTCGCAAAGTCAGTACCTCGGAAATGGGCGACGCCGTTGTCGCGGCATTGACCCAAGGCTGAGAGCGCGTGACCCGCATCCGCTGCTGAATGCAGCGGGTCTCCTTGCGGCATCGCCAGGGGTTGTTGCCGCTCATACATTGTGTTGGAGAGTTGTTATGAAAGTCGGATTTGTAGGATGGCGTGGCATGGTCGGCTCGGTGCTGATGGGCCGCATGCTGGAAGAAAATGATTTCAACGGTATTGAGCCGCAGTTTTTTACCACCTCGAATGTTGGCGGTCAGGGCCCCGACATCGGTCGCGACATTGAGCCGCTGAAGGACGCCATGGATATTGCCGCCCTCGCACAGATGGACGCGATTATTTCCTGTCAGGGTGGCGACTATACCAAGGCGGTATTTGCTGACCTGCGCGCCAGCGGTTGGCAGGGCTACTGGATCGACGCCGCATCGTCGCTGCGTATGGCCGACGACGCCATTATTATCCTCGATCCGGTCAATATGAATGTGGTCAAGGAAGGGCTGGCCGCCGGGGTGAAAAACTTCATCGGCGGCAACTGCACCGTGAGTCTGATGCTGATGGCCATCGGTGGCCTGTTCCGCGAAGGCCTGGTTGAATGGGTAAGCGCCCAGACCTATCAGGCCGCCAGTGGTGCGGGTGCGCAGAATATGCGCGAGCTGATCAGCCAGATGGGCTCGATCCGCGACGCCGTAGCGCCGGAACTGGCCGATCCGCGCTCAAATATTCTGGATATCGACCGAAAAGTGGCCGAGGCCATGCGCAGCGACAGCTTCCCCACCGACAATTTCGGTCACGCCCTCGCCGGCAGTTTGCTGCCGTGGATCGACACCCAGCTGGAAAATGGCCAGAGTCGTGAGGAGTGGAAGGGGCAGGCTGAAACCAACAAGATTCTCGGCCGCTCGTCCAACCCGATCGCCATTGATGGTACCTGTGTGCGCATCGGTGCAATGCGTTGTCACAGCCAGGCGCTGACCATCAAGTTGAACAAAAACTTACCGATGGCGGAAATCGAAGCCATTCTTGGCTCGGCCAACGATTGGGTAGATGTGGTGCCCAATGATCGCGATGCGACTCTTGAGCGACTGACCCCGACGGCCGTCACCGGCACGTTGAAAGTGCCCGTTGGCCGTTTGCGCAAACTGAACATGGGCGAGCAGTATCTGTCCGCCTTTACGGTTGGTGACCAGTTGTTGTGGGGTGCTGCGGAGCCGCTGCGCCGCATGCTGCGTATTTTGAAAGGTGATATTAACTGATGCCTAAACTGGCAATATTCGGTGCTGATAGCCTCGAGGGGGAGCAACTCCTCGAGGCGCTGGCAGGCATGGAGCCTGCTGTAGATATTCCCTTCCTGTTCAGTGTGGCCGAACACTCCGAGCCGATGATGTACGCTGGCCGCCCGGTGGCAGTCGAAAATCCCGCTAACGCGGATTTTGCAGCCATTGATATCGCCGTGTTTCTACCCGTCGAAGAGCCGTACTTCGAAGCGCTTGACGCCGCGGAGAAAGCGTCCTGCGCGATTCTCGACGCCAGCGACGTGCTCGCCCAGCGTGGCGATGCGCCGCTGTATTATGCCGGGGCGGAGCTCGCCGCCGGGGAGCGGATCGTGGCTATCGCCGATGCTGCCAGCAGCCATATTGCCGCTTTTCTCAGTAAAACACCGCAGTTGAAGCGCCTGGATGTGGCGTTGAATCAGTCGGTGTCGGCCCTTGGTAAGGTCGGGGTGGAAGCCCTTGCGGCGGAGAGTGCCCGGCTGCTCAACGGGCAGCAGATTGAAAACAAGCCACTTGGTGTGCAAATCGCCTTCAACGTCTTTCCGGCAGCGGCGGGTCGGTCGGCTGAGGTCGAGCAGAACCTGGCAAAACTGCTGTCGTCCACTGCGGAAGAGGCCACTGAGGTCAGTTGTCAGACCACCGTTGTGCCGGTGTTTTATGGCAATCTCTATATGCTGAAGGCGGAGTACCACGGCGAAGTGCCGCTCGCGGCGATTCGCGAGGCGCTGTTTGACGACCCCCGTTTTCGGGTGTTTCCCAACGAGGACGCGGCGATGGCCACACCGGCGGAATTGGGAGAAAGCGATTGTATCGATATCACCAATATGAGTCTCGATCGCGCCAATGCCTCTGTGCTCCGTTGTGCTCTGGTGGCCGATAATTTGCGCAAAGGTGTCACATTTAACATTATTGAGGCGCTTCGAATCTTGATAAAAATCGACACATAGCTAATATTTACGGAGGTTATCCGAGAATGATTCTAGGGAATCTCTACACAGGGCTATAGCATTGTGCCGGGGCAGGTCTGCCAGGGCCTGTTAACACTAATTGAATCATCAGCGGCGATGCATATAGCGTTAACAGGCCTTAATGCCGACAAGCACTTTGTCGGTTTTTCTTCGACTGAGCAGACGTGTTAAGTCGGCTCCGCTGACATGAGGGCCGTATTATGGCGCGCGAATTTTGCGCCATATTTGTACCGGTTCAAATATCGGCGTATTTCCTGCGGTTTTTTTGCAATGGATCTGGCGTAGATAAGATAGACTTGTAGGGATGTCCCAAGCTATGCCAAGCGTTTGAGCTATGCGGCCCAGAGTCGTGCAGGCGCAGAGGATGAATGTAGTTGATGAGCGCGCTCACCAAGCGGTGCTCTCGCGAAATGCGCAAAAACGAGACGGTGGAAATATGTTGAGGAAAAAGCTGGCCCAGGCGGTACTGGTCTACGGTGCCCTGCACGGCGAAATGGCAAGTGCAGTGGGAGTCGGTGAAATTGCACTAGCGTCCTCCCTTAATCAACCGTTTCGGGCGTTTATCCCGGTTCGGGAAGCCCAGGGTATAGAACCTGATCAGCTGAAGGTCGAGTTGGCCAGCCGCGAAGCCTACGCCAACGCCGGCGTTGACAGAACCCACTTTCTTACCACACTGCAGTTCTACGTCGAAGTCGGGCCGGATGGCCGGGGCCGAATTGTCGTCTCGACACCGCAGCCGGTGGTTGAGCCCTATCTCGATTTTATCGTTGAAGTCCGCTGGCCCAATGGCCGTATGTTGCGGGAATACACCGTGCTGCTGGATTTGCCGGAATTTCAGGCAGATTCTGCCGTCTCTCCAGCTCAGCAGGCCGGCCCACTGGTGAATGAAACTGCCGTCAGTCAGGCGGTGCGCCGGGAATCACAGGCCACGGTAAGCCCTGCGCCAAGCCGAGCGGAGCCGGGTGGTTCGCGAGGAGCGGTGGTGGTTGACCGGCCCCCGTCCCCCACCTCGGCGATCAAGCCGCGCCCGGATGCGCAGAAAACCCGTTTGCCAGCCTCGGCAGATGGCGATAAATACCGCATTCAGCATCACGATACCATGTGGCAGGTGGCCAGCCGCCTGCGCCCGGGAGCGTCGGTGACTATCGAGCAGACGATGATTGCACTGCTGCGAAAAAACCCCGATGCCTTCATTGGTAATAACGTCAATCGCGTCAAGTCCGGTTATGTTCTGGCGGTGCCGACGGAAGAGGAAGTGCAGCGTCTGTCCCATGCCGAGGCGGTGAGGGAGGTCAAACAACAGGCGCGGGATTGGCGAAACAATCGCAGCAGCGCCCGGCAAAGCAGTGCCGAGGCGGCCAGTAAGCCCGCGTCGGCACCCCAATTGGATGCCACCAAATCAGCCGACAACCAGAAAAGTGAAAGTGGCGGCGAAGCCTCGGCGCGATTCAGCATCGGCAGTGCCGGTGACAGTTCCTCCAGCGAAGAAGTGGACGCGCTGAGCAAAAAGCTGCGGGAAGAGCAGGAGTTGCGGGAAAAACTGCAACTGGAAAACGCCTCTATCGTCAGCCGTGTAGTCGAGATGGAAAAGCAGATCGACACACTGAACAAGCTGATCGCACTGAAAAATCGCGAGTTGGCGGCGTTGCAGGCGGGGCTGACCGCGCGCAATAGCAACGCGCAAAACGCCCAGGGCGACCAGGAACTCAGCGAAGAAATTCAGCAAATTGAGCGCGATCTCGCGCAGAATGTTGCGGCACTGGAGCAGCGCCAGTCCGAAAAGGCTGATTTGCAGGCGCAGGCTGGTGATAATCCGGCGGCGCCAGGTAAGGTTGATTCCCAGCAAGCGGCTGACGCCATTGCCATGGCGAAGGAATTGGCCGGTGAAAAGCCGCAGGCATCGCCGAAGGCTGACGAAGTGGAGGTGGTTGCCGACGCCGCGCCGGTAGCTGTTCAGGAGGCTCCCAAGGGGCAAGCCTGGTATCAGTCGGAGCTGGTCAAGTATGTCGGCGCGGGACTGGCTATTCTCGGTCTGCTGTTTGTGGCGCTGCGCCGCCGTGCTGCCGCGGGCGCGGAAAATGATCGAAGCGACGATCCAGCCATTCCCCAGTCTACTGCCACCGCCGCCCCTGGCGGCGGAGATGATTCCGCCTTTGACGATCTGGATCTGGATTTCAATAAAGAAGACACCGCGGAAATAGCGACGCCAGAGGCGGAGGGCGATACAGAGGCCGAGGCCTTCGGTACGGTGTCCGAGTTTGATTTTGCGGCCCTTGATGAGTCCCTCGACGAGGACAGCGGATTGGATTTGTCCGCTGACGATTGGGAAGATAAAAAGTCAACCGGCGGCAAGGACGGCGATGAGCCCGTCGAGGCCCAGACCAGCGACGTGATTTCCGAGGCGGAAATTTATGTCGCCTATGGCCGCTACGATCAGGCTGCCAGCCTGTTGAAAAATGCCATTGTCAAAGACCCGAAAAATACCAATCTCCAGGTCAAACTGATCGACGTGTACCTGGATACCCGCGACAAGGAAAGCTTTCAGGAAACCTTTGAACTGCTCCAGAAGAGCGGCGACCAGGATGCGATTGCCCGGGTTAAAGAGTCCATGTCGGCGATTGAAGGAGTCAGCGACTGGTTGAGCGGGGATAGCGCTGCGCCGTCATCAAGTACGTCCCTCGACGCGCTGGACGACGAACTGTCATTTCTCGATGACGAGCTGTCCGGCTCCCTTGATGATGCCGAACTGGTGTCGTCGGCAGAAGGGGACAACGTTGACCACTCCGAGGAATCGAGTACGGCCGCCGCTGATGGAGAGCTGGAAGGGCTGGGTGATGAATTAGCGGATTTTGACCTCGACCTGGATATCGATCTGGAGGATGAGGTCAAGGATGAAACAGCATCGAACAGCGAATTGGCGTCACGGGGTGACGGCGACGTGGCCGACTTTGAGCTGGATCTTGATGAGCTCGACAGCGAGATAGCCAGCCTGGACGCCGCTGCCAATGACACCGCGACCAAGCCAGAAGAGGGCGACGGAAAGGAGACAGCGGCCGGCGATGAGCTTGATGAATTCACGGCGTCGCTGGAAGAGTTCAGCTTTGACGACGTAGAGCTGAACTTCGACGAAGCCACCGAGACAATCGACACGGAAGACGCGGAAAAAGTGCTTGCCGAGTCTGATGCTGGCGGTCTGGGCGACTTTGAACTGGGTGACGAGCTGTCCATTGATGACTTGTCCCTCGACGACCTGTCATTCGATACAGAAACCCCTGAAAGCAGTGGCAAGCCCGATGCGGGTGAGGCCGTCGCAGCCGATGAGGTCTCTCTGGATGACCTGTCGATGGACGATTTGTCCTTTGGCGAAGGGGCCAGGGCCGATGATGCGATTGGAGGTACAGGGGCAGAGACCGAGCAAGTTCCCACTGAAGCCGCTGCGGATGTGGTAGACAGTCTCGCTGAGTTGTCGCTGGATATCGACGAAGATATTGCGGAATTGAGCGACGCCGGTGATCTTGAGGATTTAAGCGATCTCGATTCTGCTCTGGCGGAGCTCGATGCCGAGGTAGGTGATTTCGATTTTTCCGAGCCAGTCGAACCCGTTGAGCCCGCGGCGGAACAACCAACATCCGCCGAGGAAAAAGCAGACCAGGAACTGGACTCACTGATCGACGCCGCAGACCGCGATGCCGACAGCGAGGCCAATACCGATACCATTACTGACGACAGCACGGCCCCCACCACCAGCGATGTCGCGGCTATTGATCTTGATGATTTGGTGTTTGATGAATTCGACGCCAGTGCCGATGACGACGATATTGGCATGCTCAGCGATGGTGATGATGTGGCCACGAAGCTCGATCTCGCCCGTGCCTATGTCGAACTGGGCGACAATGACGGTGCTCGGGAAATGCTGGAAGAAGTCATGCAGGAAGGCAGTGAACAGCAGCGGGATGACGCCAGGGCACTTCTGGAACAACTTGCCTGATTGTGATGGAGTCAAGTCACTTGCCCGAGGGCTTTACTCGGGTTGACAGCACGCCACTGCCCGCAGGAACCCGCATTGCCATGGGCATTGAATACCATGGCAGTCCGTTTCGCGGTTGGCAGAGCCAGGCCAAGCCCCGGGTGCCGACGATTCAGGACGCCCTTGAGGGAGCCCTGTCCTCTGTTGCAGCCAAGCCGGTAACGGTAATCTGCGCAGGTCGAACCGACGCCGGGGTTCACGCCAGTAGCCAGGTGGTTCATTTTGATGCCCCCAGTCCGCGCTCACAAAAAGCGTGGCTGGCGGGCTGTAATTCCCTGCTGCCGGATGAGGTGGCCGTAAAGTGGGTGACGGCGGTAGACAGCGAGTTTCACGCGCGCTTTTCGGCCACTGCCCGGCGTTATCGCTATCTGATTCTCAACCAGCCAACACGCTCCGCTCAGCTGGTGAAAGCCATTACCCATTGCGACCAACCCCTTGATGCGGCACTGATGCACAAAGAGGCTCAATGCCTGCTGGGCGAGCAGGACTTCAGTGCATTTCGCGCGGCGTCCTGCCAGTCGCTCAGCCCGATGCGCAATATTCATTTTATTCGCGTCGAGCGCTTCGGCCGTCTGGTGATGATCGATATTCAGGGCAACGCGTTTTTGCATCATATGGTGCGCAATATCGCCGGGGTGCTGATGGCGGTGGGCGGTGGTCAGGCAAAACCCGGTTGGACCGCCGAGGTGCTGGCGAGTAAAGACCGTACCCAGGGTGGCGTTACTGCCAAGCCCCATGGCTTATATCTGGTAGATGTCAGCTATCCCGCGGCTTTCAACCTGCCCAAGGCGCCGATCGGGCCGGAATTTATCCGCACATTCGCGGCGGATTTTGCGGCAGAGGCGGACGAAATTTGCTAGTATTCAGGCCCCTTTAACCGCCTTGCTGAATCCGAGTGTCACGAACCCGCGTAAAAATTTGTGGAATTTGCCGAGAGGAAGATGCGCGCGCCGCTGTAGAGGCAGGTGCAGACGCCTTGGGTTTTGTGTTTTACGCCAAAAGCCCCCGCGCGGTGACGCCGGAGCAAGCTGCCAGTATTATTCGCGGGATTCCCGCCTTCGTCAGCACCGTTGGTCTGTTCGTTAACGCTGACCTGGATTTTATCAGCCGTACGGCGGCGCTGTGTTCCCTGGATCTTTTGCAGATGCATGGCGACGAATCCCCCGAGTTTTGTGCGGCCTTGCCGCGGCCCTATCTGCGGGCCCTGCGGATGCGCGACGGCCTGGATGTGACCCGTCAGGCTGCCGCTTACGTCGATGCGCGGGCCATTCTGTTGGACAGTTACAAACCGGGGGTGCCCGGCGGCACTGGTGAATCCTTTGACTGGGCGCGGATTCCACACCAGCGCGGCTTTCCGCTATTGTTGGCGGGGGGCTTGCACAGTGGTAACGTTGGCGCCGCGGTGGCGAGTTGTCGCCCCTGGGCGGTGGATGTCAGCGGCGGCGTCGAAATCGCCCCCGGTCAAAAATGCCCTGAAAAAATCAGCCAGTTTATTAAAGCGGTCGCCGATGCTGACCGCCTGGAGAGTTGAGTGAGTAGTTCGAAAAACAACGTCGATTATGCGGCGTTTCCCAGTAAAGAAGGCCACTTTGGCCGCTATGGTGGGCGCTTTGTATCGGAAACCCTGATCTTCGCCCTCGACGAACTGGAGCAGGCTTTTCTCCGTTTGCGCAAGGACCCCGCATTTCAGGCGGAGTTTGACCGGGATCTCGCCCACTATGTTGGGCGGCCATCGCCCCTGTACCACGCCGAACGTTGGTCCCGGGAAGTGGGGGGGGCACAGATTTACCTTAAGCGGGAAGATCTCAACCACACCGGTGCGCACAAGGTGAACAACACCGTGGGGCAGGCGCTGCTGGCGAAGTATATGGGCAAAAAGCGGGTTATCGCTGAAACCGGTGCCGGGCAGCACGGTGTGGCCTCGGCCACGGTGGCAGCCCGGCTAGGCATGTCCTGCCAGGTATTTATGGGTGAAGAAGATATCCAGCGTCAGGCCTTGAATGTCTACCGCATGAAATTACTTGGCGCCGAAGTGGTGTCGGTAAAGTCTGGCTCACGCACCCTGAAAGATGCCATGAATGAGGCGATGCGGGTATGGGTCACCGACGTCGATGACACCTTCTACATTATCGGTACCGCTGCGGGTCCGCATCCGTACCCTATGCTGGTTCGGGACTTCCAGTCGGTGATTGGTCGCGAAGCCCGCCAGCAATGTCTGGATAGCACCGGAAAATTACCCGACGCTCTGGTGGCCTGTGTGGGTGGCGGTTCCAATGCCATCGGGCTGTTCCACCCCTTCCTGCAAGACGAAGGTGTGGAAATGTACGGCGTTGAGGCCGGTGGGCATGGCTTGGCTACCGGGCAGCACGCGGCGCCTCTGAGCGACGGTCGCCCCGGGGTATTGCACGGTAATCGGACCTACTTGATGCAGGATGATAACGGTCAGATCAGCCATACCCACTCGGTATCGGCGGGGCTGGACTACCCCGGTGTGGGGCCTGAGCACTCGTGGCTGAAGGACATTGGTCGCGCTCAGTATGTGACCATCGACGATGAGGAAGCCTTAACCGCCTTCCGCAAGCTGACTCTGACCGAAGGCATTATGCCCGCGCTGGAATCCAGTCACGCCGTGGCCTACGCCGAAAAACTGGCGGCGACGATGAGCCCGGAACAAACGATCGTGGTGAACCTCTCCGGTCGCGGCGACAAGGACATTCATACCGTCGCAGGTATCGACGGTATTGGCATCGATTAACGGGGAAGTACATTGAGCCGATTAAGCAGTCTTTTTACAACACTGGCAGAACAGGGCCGCAAGGCGCTGGTGCCGTATATCGTGGCGGGTGATCCCGATCCCCGTTACACCGTTACGCTGATGCATGAGCTGGTCGCAGCAGGGGCAGATATTATCGAGTTGGGCATTCCCTTTTCCGACCCGATGGCCGAGGGACCTGTGATTCAGTTAGCCCACGAGCGTGCGCTGGCCCACAATACCAGCTTGAATCAGGCCCTTGATATGGTGGCGGAGTTCCGTCGCGAAGATAGTAAAACGCCAATTGTACTCATGGGCTATACCAACCCGGTAGAGCGTATGGGCTATGAAACCTTTGCCCGTCAGGCCAGCGACAGTGGTGTTGATGGCCTGCTGACGGTGGATATGCCGCCGGAGGAAGCGGCGGAGATCAGCGCATTGATGAAGGCGGTGGGGCTGGACAATATCTTTCTGCTGGCACCGACCAGCAGCGAGCAGCGTATTGCCAAGGTGTCGGCGCTGGCGACAGGCTATCTTTACTGTGTGTCACTGAAAGGCGTGACCGGTGCGGGCCACCTGGATGTCGATAGCGTAAGGGCACAGCTGGCGCTGATCAAAAAACATAGCACACTGCCAGTAACAGTGGGCTTCGGTATCAAGGACGGCGCATCGGCGGCGGCGCTGGCGCCGCTGTGCGAAGGCGTGGTGGTCGGCAGTGCCCTGGTTGACCGGTTTGCGAACTGGGATCACGAGGCGGATGCCGCTCCGCAGATAGCACAGGCAGTTGCGTTGATTAAAGAAATACGCGAGGCGGTCGATGGGGCGCCGACAAACTGAACGCGTATTATAAAAACGAATGACTCTATAAATGACAGGAAAATATCATGAGCTGGGTTGATAAGATTTTGCCCTCGGGTGTTCGTCGTGCGGAGCCGTCAGAGGCGCGCAAGCCGGGCGGTGTGGTGCCGGAAGGCCTGTGGAAAAAATGCGTGAAGTGCGAGGCGGTGCTCTACCGTCCCGAGCTGGAAAGCAACGACGATGTCTGTCCGAAGTGCGATCATCACATGCGCATTGGCGCCCGCCGTCGCATCGCCCTGTTTCTGGATGAGGAGGGGCGCGAGGAAATTCTTACCCATATCGAACCGGTCGATCGACTGAAATTCAAGGATAAGAAAAAATACCGCGACCGTCTCACCGCCGCGCAGAAAAGCACCGGTGAAAAAGACGCCCTGATTGCCTACAAGGGCACGGTGAAATCGCTGCCGGTGGTGACGGTGGCCTTTGAGTTTAATTTTCACGGTGGCTCCATGGGGTCGGCGGTGGGTGAGAAATTTACCCAGGCGGCGAATATCGCCCTGCGCGAGCGCTGTCCCTTAATCTGCTTTTCCGCCTCCGGTGGTGCCCGTATGCAGGAGGCCTTGATCTCGCTGATGCAAATGGCCAAAACCAGTGCTGTGCTGGAGCGCCTCAAGCAAAATGGCGTGCCCTATGTTTCGGTGATGACTGACCCGATCTACGGTGGGGTTTCCGCCAGTCTGGCTCTGCTGGGCGATATCAATGTCGCCGAGCCCGGTGCCCGCGCCGGTTTTGCTGGCCCCAATATTATTGAGCAGACCATTCGCCAGAAGCTGCCGCCCGGATTCCAGCGCAGTGAATTCCTGTTGTCCCACGGCGCGATTGATATGATCGTGCGCCGCGGAGACATGCGCGACACACTGGCGAGGTTGCTGGGCAATCTGACGCAACATCAACCCTGAAGGATTTGACGCCGATGCGCTTTACGCAGTTGCACGATTGGTTGCGCTGGCTTGAGGTGCAGCATCCGCGTCAAATCGACCTGGGTCTTGAACGGGTCGCGGCGGTGGCCGAGACCCTGGCCTTGGACCTGCCAATGCCGGTGATTACTGTTGCCGGCACCAATGGCAAGGGCTCCTGTGTTGCCTTGCTGAACAGCATTCTTCGCGCCGACGGCTACAGCGTTGGCAGTTACACCTCTCCCCACCTGCTGCGTTACAACGAGCGGGTGTGTATCGACGGCGAAATGGTCGACGACGCGGCGCTGTGCCGCGCTTTCGCCGAAGTCGATCGGGCCCGTCAGGGCACCTCCCTCAGCTATTTTGAATTTGGCACCCTTGCCGCACTCTGGTTATTTGCCGAAGCGGCACCCGATGTGCTGGTGTTGGAAGTGGGCTTGGGCGGGCGTCTTGATGCGGTGAATATCATTGACGCCGACATCGCCATTATCAGCTCGGTCGATCTCGACCACGAGTCCTGGCTGGGCAATAACCGGGAAGACATTGGCCGCGAAAAAGCGGGCATTATGCGCACGGCAAAACCGGTTGTGTTCGGTGACCCACGGCCCTGTGCTGCGGTGAGCCAGTGCGCCATCGACAAGCTGGCCCACCTGGTGGAGCGGGGCAGCGATTTTGGTTTTGAGGACACCGCCGAAAGCTGGTTGTGGCGCGGCGTTGATCGGAACCGCCAGCCCAAGGTACTCGCCGACCTGCCCAAGCCTGAGCTGCTGCTCGACAACGCCGCGACGGTGATTCAGGCCCTACAGTTTTTCCCCACAGAAATTTCCCATGAGGCCATTCGTGCCGGTATTGAGCAGGCTTCGGTGCCCGCTCGCGGACAGCGTTTGCGCCTGCGTCAGTGTGATCTGGTACTGGATGTTGCCCACAATGCGGCGGCAGTGGCTCGGCTGGCCGACAGGCTGGGCCAGGAAGCCGCTGGCCGCACCGTCGCCGTCTTCGCTCTGATGGCTGACAAAAAGCTTGAGAGCCTGCTGGGGGAGATCAGGCATCGAATAGATCACTGGTATCTTCCCGAGTTGCCGGGTAATGACCGGGCGATGGCGCCTGCGGCCCTGCGCGCAGGCTTGATCGCAGCGGGGATCGACGAAAGGCGAGTAGAGTTGATTGACCTGCATACCGACCTTCCCGAAGTACTGAACGCGATGGCGGGCGATGATACATTGCTGGCGTTCGGCTCATTTTTTACGGTTGCGGCGGTGCTTGAGGCACTGCCCGCATCGGCGTTTGCGGAGGCGCTGCACTAATGGTGAAACAACGTTTGGTGGGGCTGTTGGTGCTGCTCTGTGGCGGTATTATTTTGTGGTCTGTACTGTTTACCGCGCCGGCGGAATACAAGGTGGATCGCAACAGCCAAATACCGGTGCCACCGCGGCTGGAGGCGATGCCGGATATGGACGCCGACGAGCCCCAGGGCATACCCTCCGCCGATTCGCCCATTGTGGTGGAGCAGGAGGTGCTGCCGATCAGTGATGGCGATACACCGCCAGGTAAGGCCGAGCCCACACCGCGACCCGAACCCACCGCTCGGACACAGGTGACACCTGAGCCGCCGACGCCGGTTGTAGAGCCGAAGCCGGAACCGAAAGCGGAACCGAAACCGGAACCGAAACCCGCCAAGGTGAAAACGGCGGCGCCCCCGGCGGAACCCACCGCCGAGGCCCGCGGACTGCCGGTTGCCTGGGTTATTCAGTGTGGCAGCTTTGGGCAGCAGGCAAATGCCGATGGTCTGGTAGAACGGCTGCGCAGCGGGGGTTACAAAGCCTACGCCGAACGTATTGAGCGGGGCGGAAAGTCCTTGTATAGGGTATTGGTCGGGCCGGCGCTCAACCGCGAGCGGGCCGAGTCATTGCAGGTGGAAATCAACCGCCGCTTTGAATTAAATACGATACTCACCCGCTTTGAAGGATAAACGCTTGGGCTGGGGAGCGGGGCTTGTTAGAATTCGCAGCTTCGAGCAATCCTGGAGCCGCCTGCGGTGCTGACTAGCTTTAACTGGGCAGATTGGGCCATTATCACCATCGTTGTGGTGTCGTCATTAATCAGTCTGCTGCGTGGCTTTGTGAAAGAAGCCCTGTCTCTGCTGTCCTGGGCCGCGGCCTTCTTTATCGCGGTCGCCTTTCATTCACAGATGGTTGAAATGCTGTCGTCGATGGTGGACAAGGTCTACCTCCGTGACATTCTGGCCTACGTGGTGTTGTTCACTGCTTCGCTGGTGGTGGGCAGTCTGCTTACCCACTTTGTTGCCGAGGTGGTCAAACGCACCGGCCTCAGTGGCACCGACCGGCTATTGGGGATGATATTTGGCACCACCCGGGGGCTTATTGTAGTGCTCGCACTTCTGGTGCTGCTGCCGTCGCTGTTGACGGATGTTGAAAAAGACGACTGGTGGCTCGAATCTGTTCTGATTCCTGAATTTTTACTGATGCGTGATTGGTCGGTACAAACCTTCACTGAATTTGTGGCGTGGGCCGGCAACCTGCTGGATTCCCACCGCTGATCTATCTGAATTTGCAATAATGAGGTAAGGCTGCATGTGTGGTATTGCGGGCATCGTCGCTAAAAGCAATGTCAATCAGGATCTTTATGATGCGTTGACTGTGCTTCAACACCGCGGCCAGGATGCTGCGGGAATTGTGACCTGCCAGGATGGCCGATTAAACCAGCGCAAGGGCAACGGTCTGGTGCGCGATGTGTTCCACACTCGCCATATGCAGCGACTGCAGGGACACATGGGCATTGCCCATGTGCGCTACCCCACTGCGGGCAGCTCCAGCCCGGCACTGGCACAACCCTTTTATGTTAATTCCCCCTACGGTATCAGTTTGGCCCACAACGGCAATCTGACCAATTCGGCGGAGTTATCCCAGGAGTTGTTCCAGTCGGATCTGCGCCACCTGAACACCGAGTCTGACTCGGAGGTGTTGCTGAACATCTTTGCCCACGAGTTACAGCGCCTGGGGAAACTGGTGCCCAGCGCCGACGATATTTTTGAAGCGGTCAGCGGTGTGCACAAGCGCTGCCGTGGCGGCTACGCGGTGGTGGCGATGATTGCCAACTACGGTGTGGTAGGGTTTCGCGATCCCAATGCAATTCGGCCATTGGTCTACGGCAAGCGCGAGACCCCGGCGGGCACGGAATATATGCTGGCCTCGGAGAGTGTCGCTCTCGACGCCCTGGGTTACACCCTGGTCGGTGATGTTGCCCCCGGCGAAGCGGTGTATATCACCCACGACGGCGAGTTCCATATTCGCCAGTGTGCAGAAAAGGTGAACTGGGCGCCGTGTATTTTCGAGCATGTGTATTTTGCCCGCCCGGATTCCATCATGGACGGGATCTCGGTGTACAAGTCGCGCCTGCGTCAGGGCGAGCGTCTGGCTGAAAAAGTCCTGCGGGAGCGTCCCGACCACGATATCGACGTGATTGTGCCAATACCGGATTCCAGCCGTATTGCCGCCCAGTCCATGGCGGCGGTGCTCGGGGTGAAATTCCGCGAGGGCCTGGTGAAGAACCGCTATATCGGCCGAACCTTTATCATGCCGGGGCAGAGCGCTCGCAAAAAATCCGTGAAGCAAAAGCTCAACGCGATTGGCCTTGAGTTCAAGGGCAAAAACGTGATGCTGGTCGATGACTCGATTGTGCGCGGCACCACCTGTGAACAAATTATCGAAATGGCACGGGATGCCGGTGCCCGCAAGGTTTATTTCGCCTCGGCGGCGCCGCCGGTGCGCTTCCCCAATGTCTACGGTATTGATATGCCATCGGCGACGGAGCTGATTGCCCACGGTCGCAGTGTTGAGGAAATTCGCACCGAGATTGGCGCCGACTGGCTGCTGTATCAGGATCTGGATGACCTGCTGGACTGCTCGGCGGAGGGCAATCCCAATATCAGCCGCTTCGAATGTGCGGTGTTTAACGGTGACTATATCACCGGCGATGTGGACCAGGCCTATCTTGATCAGCTGGAAGCCGATCGCAACGACAGCAACCAGGCTGCCAAGAATGCCTCTGCGGGTGATGGCGCCTTGATCGGTCTGCATAACGACGTATCTTGACGGCGGGGACGAGTATGGATCAGGACTATCTACAACAGCGTCTAGAGGTGTTGCACGAAGCCGAGCTGGACACCCTCGCGGTACGTGCCGGGCAGCGACGCACCGCGGAAGGGGAGCACTCGGAGCCGATTTTTACCACCTCCAGCTATGTATTTGCCTCTGCTCAGGAGGCCGCTGACCGGTTCTCCGGCGCCCAGGCGGGCAACGTCTACTCCCGCTATACCAACCCCACGGTGCGCACCTTTGAAGAGCGCATCGCGGCGCTGGAAGGGGCCGAGATGGGGGTGGCGACGGCATCAGGCATGGCGGCCATTCTCAGTACCTTTGTTGCTCTGCTGAAAGCCGGCGATCACATTGTGTGTTCCCGCAGTGTATTTGGTACAACCACGGTGCTGTTGAATAAATATCTGGGCAAGCTGGGTATTGGTAATACCGTGGTATCACCGGTGGATATCGACGCCTGGCGAGGGGCTATCACCCCCGCAACCCGAATTCTTTTTCTGGAAACACCGTCCAATCCGATGGCGGAAATTGCCGATATTCGCGCCCTGTCTGCGCTGGCCAAAGAACATAACTGCCTGCTGGTGGTAGACAATTGTTTCTGCACGCCAGCGCTGCAAAAGCCGCTGGCGCTGGGGGCGGATATTGTTGTGCACTCGGCGACCAAATATCTCGACGGTCAGGGTCGTTGTGTCGGTGGCGCGGTAGTGGGTCGCCGCGAGCAAATGGACGAGGTGCTGGGCTTTATTCGCAGCGCCGGGCCGAGTATGAGCCCCTTCAATGCCTGGGTTTTCCTAAAGGGATTGGAAACCCTGCGCCTGCGTATGGAGGCCCACAGCCGCAACGCGCTGGAGCTGGCCCAATGGTTGGACAGCCAACCAGGTATCGAGCGGGTGTTCTACTCCGGCTTGCCTGATCATCCGGGCCACGACCTGGCCAAGGCTCAGCAGAGGGCTTTCGGCGGTGTACTGGCCTTCCGTGTCAAGGGTGGTCGCGAGGCCGCATGGCAGTTTATTGATGCCACCCGCCTGGTGTCGATCACCGCCAACCTCGGTGATGCGAAAACCACGATTGTGCACCCGGCGACGACCACCCACGGGCGCTTGAGCGAGGAAGAGCGAGCGGCGGCGGGGATCACCGATAATCTGATTCGTGTCGCAGTGGGGCTGGAAGATATTCGCGACCTGAAAGCCGATATGCAGCGAGGATTGGATGCAATCTGAGCAGCAGCTACTGCGTGACGTCAGTGCTGAAATTGGCCGCATTGTGCTGGGCAAGGAACGCCAGGTCCAGCAGGCGCTGTGTTGTTTGTTAGCTGGCGGGCACTTATTGATTGAAGACCTGCCGGGAGTGGGTAAGACCACCCTGGCGCAGACCTTTGCCATTGTGACCGGGTTGCAGTTCCGCCGGGTGCAATTCACCAGTGATATGTTGCCGGCGGATATTCTCGGCTCCTCGGTGTTCGACCGCAATACCAATGCCTTTCACTTTCATCCCGGCCCGGTGTTCACCCAGTTTTTGCTGGTAGACGAAATCAACCGCGCCACGCCCAAAACACAGAGCGCCTTGCTGGAAGCCATGGCCGAGGAACAGGTCACCATCGAGGGTGAAACTCGGCTACTACCCCGGCCCTTCTTCGTGATGGCCACCCAAAACCCCTTGTTTCAGTCCGGCACGTTTCCATTGCCTGAGTCCCAGTTGGATCGCTTTATCATGCGCATCTCACTGGGTTATCCCGATGCGCGCTCCGAGCGACAGCTGCTGGAAGGCGGTGATCCGCGAGAGCAGATGTCCGGACTGAGCGCGCGCCTGTCGGTAGAGCAGCTGCTCGCACTGCGGGAGCGGGTCAAACAGGTGGAAGTGCGCGCCAGTGTGGTGTCGTATATTCAACGGCTTATCGCCTTTACCCGCGAAGATGCCGAATTCGCCTTTGGGCTGTCCACCCGTGCGGCGCTGGCCCTGTTACAGAGCGCCAAGGCCTGGGCCCTGCTTGAGGGACGGGATTATCTCCTGCCGGACGATGTTCAGGCGGTGCTCGAGCCGGTCGCCGCCCATCGCCTGCAATCCTCGGCGGACAGCCGGGCTGACGGCCGCGAGCTGGTGCAGCGTATGCTTGCCCAGGTTTCGGTGTTGGTGTGAGGTGGCGAGATTCAAGCGCTTCCTCCGCCGGCGTATGGAGTTGTGGCTAGATAAGCGCAACCCTCGGCGCAGCGAAGTGGTGCTGGAACAAAACCGCATTTTTATCTTTCCCTCCAGCGCTGGTCTGGGTTTTCTGGTGATGCTGTTGGGCTTGCTGCTGCTGGCGATCAATTACCAGAACAATCTGATTTTCGCCCTGAGTTTCAGCCTGTTCAGCCTCTTTCTGGTGGCAATTCTGCACACCTATGCCAATGTGTCGGGGATTCGCTTGCGGGCGGGGGTGGCCGATCCGGTGTTTGCCGGGGAGCTGGCCCACTTCCATTTACACGTGCACGCACAGCAACGCCCCCGCCATCAGCTGCGGTTTAATTTCGCCGGCGGTCGCTTTCAGTGGTTGGAGCTCTCCGCCCCTCTGGACAGTGGCGAGGTCGTGCTGCCCTGGCCGGCTGAGCGCCGGGGTAAGCTGGTACCGGGGCGATTACAGTTACGCTCCGACTTTCCCCTTGGCATTATTCGCTGTTGGGCCATGCCCGCACTGGACTGGCACTGCCTGGTCTATCCCCAACCAAGATTGTTGCGGCCTCTGCACAGTTTTGCCAGCGAGGGAGAGGGCGAGCACCTTAATGCTCATGCCGATGGCGATGAATTCAGCGGTTTTGAGCGCTACCAACCCGGCGAACCACCGCGCCGTATTTTCTGGAAGGCCTACGCAAAGGGCCAGGGCCTGCTCAGCAAGCGGTTTGAGCAAAATCGCGCCGATGAATTGGTGTTGCACTGGGACAGTTTGGCGGGCCTTGCTGTTGAGGATCGTTTGAGCACACTGTGTGCCTGGGCGCTGGACTGTGAACAGCGCGGCCTGTATTTCGCCCTGGTGTTGCCCGGGGTGAGTGTTGAGCAGGGCAGTGGCCCGGTACATCTCGCTCGAGTATTGCGCGAACTGGCGTTGTTCGAGGGCGGACAGTCATGAGCGCCGAGCGACGCAGCAGCCGCCACGCCGTTGTGCTGCTGCTGATCGCCCAATTGGCGGTGATGCTCCCCTTGCTGACGGTACTGCCGCTGTGGTTGCTGGTGATCTGGGGCGCGGTGGCCTGGTGGTACTGGAAAATCGTTACTGCCGCCTACGCCATGCCGGTGCCCCCGGTGAAGTTTGCGCTGGTGGCTCTGGCCGCGCTGGGAATTTACCTGGAATACCGTCAGTTGCTGGGGCTGGAGCCCATGGTGACATTACTGGTGTTGGCGGTGGCCTTGAAACTGCTGGAGATGAAGACCCGTCGCGAACACTGGCTGGTGTTAATGCTCTGCTACTTTCTGCTCGGCTGTCGGCTGCTGTTTGACCAGCAGATTATTGACGTGTTGCTGGCGGTGGCGCAACTCTGTGCACTGCTGGTGGCCCAGCAGTCGTTGTTTCGCGAGCGTAATGCGGTAGTGCCCAGTATGCGCCTGGCGGGGGTGATGCTCGCCCAGGCGCTGCCGCTGATGCTGTTTCTGTTTGTGGTTTTCCCGCGAATTGGGCCTTTGTGGACCATGCCTATGCCTGGCTCCAAGGCGAAAACGGGCATGTCCGACGAGCTGCGCTTTGGTGATATCGCCGAACTGAGCCGGTCTGGTGCGCTGGCTTTTCGCGTCAGTTTTGACGGCCCGCCCCCCGCGAGACAGGATCTGTATTGGCGGGGCCTGGTGCTGGAGGAATTTGACGGCAAGACCTGGCGGGTGAATAAATTCGGTCGTTGGAGTCGCCCTCAGGCTCCCGTCATTGAGCGCAACGCCGCTCGCGAATACACCGTGACCCTGGAGCCCGGAGTGCACTCCTGGCTTTATACCCTGCCGGTGGCAAATATCAGTCGCAACGATCTGGTGTATGCCGGCGCCTACCAGTGGGCCCCGAAACAGCCCCTGAGCGGCCGCTTGCAGTACCGTGTTTACAGCAATACCGCGCAGCCCAGAACCGAAGTGGATATGATGATGCTGCGCCGCAATCTGCGCCTGCCAGAGGGTATTAACCCCCAGTCGCGGGCCTTGGCGCAGCGCTGGTCGCAGCAATATGCCACCGGGAATGAACGATTGAATGCGGCGCTGCGCTTTTATCTGCAGCAATCGCTGATATACACCCTGAACCCTCCGACCCTGGGCGAAGACAGTGTTGATGCGTTTTTATTTCAGACCCGTCAGGGCTTTTGCGAACACTTCGCCGCCAGTTTTGTTTTTCTGATGCGGGCTGCCGGAGTGCCCGCCAGAGTGGTAGTGGGTTATCAGGGGGGCGAGTACAACGCCACCGATAACTATCTACTGGTGCATGAAAGCGACGCCCACGCCTGGGCAGAGGTGTGGCTGGAGGGCAGCGGTTGGCAGCGGGTTGATCCAACGGCGCTGGTTACCCCTGATCGTTTGCGCCTGGGGGCGGAGTCTCTGCTGCGTGATCAACAGGGCTTTCTCGCCGGGTCACCATTGTCATTGCGGCGCTTTGCCTGGGCCAATACCCTGCGCCTGTATATGGACAACCTCAATTACGCCTGGGCGCGCTGGGTGCTGAACTACGACCGCGACAGCCAGTCGCTGGTCTTGGTTGATATTCTGGGGTTGGTCACGCCGCAGCGCCTGATTATTGCACTGCTGCTATGTGGTGGGTTGCCCCTGCTGCTCTACGCTGTGGTGGTATTTTTGCCCGGCAGAAATCGCTCCGGGGATCTGGCGACACGTTATTATATGCAGGCCTGTCAACAACTTGCCAAGCGTGGTGTCGGGCGCGAGCCGGGAGAAACACCACGGGCTTTTCTGCAGCGGGTTGAGCGTTCGGCACCGGAGTGGGCGCCCTGGCTGCGGGAGCTGACCCAGTGTTTTGAAGGTCAGCAATATCACAGTGAAAAGTCTGCGGAGGATGCACTGAAGGCATTGCGGCGCCTGCGTCGTCCTCGTAAAGTGGCATCCTCCGCCAAGGGCGTTGGCAAGACATAGTGCCGGCAACAATTTGCCAAGTGAACTACAGGATAGAACTCTGCGATGATGAAGGTGTTGATTGCAATTGGTGTGCTGCTGGGAGCGCTGGCCATCAGCCGCCTGATTGGGCGGCTGTTGACCGAATTCGGTAACAAGCGGCAAATTTCCGCGCGCCGCATATACACCGTACGCAAGGTGTCGAACTTTCTGCTGGGTGCACTGGGCCTGATGCTGTTTTGCGCCGCATTGGGCCTGGGCTACCACCAGGTTTATATCTTCCTGGGGTCTGTATTGGCGGTGATCGGTATTGCGCTGTTTGCCCAGTGGTCAATTCTGAGCCACTTGACCTCCGGCATTATCATCTTCTTTGCCTTTCCCTATCGGGTGGGTGACAAGGTTAAAGTGGTCGATGCCGATGAGGATATCAGCGGAGAAATTATCGAAATAGCCTCTTTCCATGTGCTTATTCGCCGTGAAGACGGCGCAACCATTACCTATCCCAATACCGCACTGTTGCAAAAACCGGTCATCAAACAGCCACCCTCCAGTCGCCAATTAAGCCAGAAGGCGGAGATGGGCGAGGAGAATCCCCTGCAGGCGGGCTGATCAGTCGGCTTTATAGGCCTTCAGAAACATATCAACACAGGCGCGACTATAGCGGCGCAGGTCTTTTCCTGTGGCGCTGGTTGTCTGGCCCAGCAACGCACAGCTGTGGGCCTCGCCGTGCAGCATGGCAATAAGTTGGCTGCAGGCCAGGCTGATGTCAGGTATGCACAGCTCACCGGAGTCGTGCTGCTGCTTGAGGTAATTGTATAACTGTTCGCGAATGCGCTCGGGCCCGGCCTGCCAGAACAGCTGGCCGACATTTGAGCGGCCCGATTCGGCGATGCACACCTTGAATACCATTATCGCCTCATTGCTGACCAGTAGCTGGGAAAAGTGCAGGGCAAACTCCTCCAGGCTCTCTCGGCAAGTTCGGTCTCGGCGCTCGGTATTAAGGTCTTTACTAAGCTGAAATTCCTCACATTTGGATTCAATGGCGGCGCTGAACAAAAGCTCCTTGCTGCCGAAATGGCTGTACAGGGTCTGCTTGGAGACACCGGCGCTTTTGGCAATCCCTACCATGCTGGCATTTTCATAGCCTTGCTCTATAAACAAATCACCCGCCGCGGCGATGATTTGTCGGCGCTTTTCCTCGCTCTTGCTACGCCCACGGCCTTTCTCGTCGTCCACCCCTGCCTGCACCTCTGTATCCACTGTCTGTCTCATTGCGTGAGTTAATCTTACGGTAAACAAAATGGACTGGACAGTCCAGTCTAGTTTCCATATATTCTTGGCTACCGAGTTTACTATGAGTCCGTTGCCATGTTGTATCCACGCATCCCCTGTACGGCACATGTTCTGCTGATGGCGCTGTTAGTGCTGTCGGCGGCTACCTTTTGCCAGTTCGCGGTAGCAGGGCCCCACCCGGTTGCGACAGTGGAGGTCAAACGCGAACAGGGCTACGACGTCGTCCGCTTGTTTGCGGGCCGTGTGATGGGCAGCCAGCGGGCGAATATCGGCTTTGAGTTTCCCGGCAGAGTGGCGCGGGTCAAGGTGGAAAATGGTCAGCAGGTCGCGGCGGGAGAAGTACTTGCTGAACTGAATACCGATGCCCTGAATATTGAGCGTCGGGAGTGGCAGGCGGCACGGGCAGAGGTACTGGCTCGATTGGACCAATTGTCCGGGGACTTACAGCGATTTGATCAGCTTTCAACAAAGGGCTACGTCTCCCAGGGGCAGCTCGATGAATTACGTAGCCGTCACCAGTCAGCCGGTGCCCAGCTGCGCCAGGTAGACGAGAAGCTGCGGGCGCTGGAGCTGCGCCTGCAAAAGTCACGACTGACAGCCCCCTTTGCCGGTGAGGTTGCCGGCCTGGAACTTGAAGCGGGGGAAGTGGTATCGGCGGGCACACCGGTACTTCAGGTCATTCAGTCGGGCAGTATTGAAGCGGTGTTTGGTGTGTCGGACCGCCTGGGTAGGGACCTCACCCTGGGGCAATCTCTGCAGGTGCACGGCAGTGCCGGACGTTGGGAGGCGAAGTTGATCGCAGTGTCCCGCAATCTCGATTGGCGCACCCAGACCCGCAGTATTCGCGTGGAACTGCCGGAATCCACCCCCTTGGTCGATGGCGAGACTATTCACCTGGTGTTGCACGAGAAGCGTCAGCAGTCGGGAATCTGGTTGCCGATGGAGGCATTGCTGGAGGATGTTCGCGGCAGCTGGGCGGTGTATCAAGTGAGCGCAGATGACAAAGGCAAGCGGACATTGGTGAAGCGTTCGGTGCAGCCCCTCTATCAGCACAAGGGGCGGGTCTATGTCGATGCCGAGGTGACCGATGGCGCGCAGGTGGTCAGTGCGGGAATTCATCGTCTGGCGCCAGGCCAGGAGGTGGTACTGTTCAATGACACTGCCGAGCGGCGAGTGGAGATTGAATAATGTTGAATAACCCTCGGATCACCGCATTGGGTATAGCGCTGATACTGGTTGCGGGATTGGCCGCTGTCGCCAGCCTGCCGCGTCTGGAAGATCCTCGCTTTGGTAACCGCCACGGTATTGTTCTGTCGACCTTCCCCGGTGCCAGCGCCGAACGTATTGAAACACTGATCATCGAGCCGCTGGAAACCGAGCTGCGTAGCATCCCTGAAATCGACCATATTGACGCCACCGCGAAATCCGGTGTGGCAGCGCTGAGTATCGCCCTCGTCGATGAGGTTCCCCCCGAGGACACCGACCGCCTGTGGTCGGAGGTGCGGGACAAACTGGAAAAGGCCGGCAAATCCCTTCCTGCGGGGGCGAGCCCTCCGCAATTGGATCAGGAGCGCAACTTCGCCTTCACCTGGATCGGCGCAATGACCTGGGAAGGGAGCGGCGATGCCGATTTGCTGCGCATGGGGCGCTATGCCGAGGAGTTGGCCAGTCTACTGCGCAATGTCCACGGCACTGATATCGTCAAGCTGTGGGGCGCCCCCGCCGAGGAGGTTCAAGTCAAGGTGGATGTGGTCAAGGCGGGGGCGGTCGGGCTGGACGTTCCGGCAATCTCCCGCCTGCTGTCCAGTAGTGACGCGAAAACCGCTGCCGGAGAGCTGGTGAATAGCCAACAACGCTTGTCGCTGGAGTTGGTCGGGGGCTTCGATCAGGTAGAACGGGTGCGCCGCACTCCGCTGTTAACCCGCGATGGCGGCTCTCTGCAGTTACAGGACATCGCGCGAGTCTATCGAGGGGAGCCGACCAACCCTAGGGAGATCACCGTGATTTCCGGCGAGCGCGGCATTGCCATCGCGGTGCGTATGCTGCCGACAATGCGTGGCGACCTGTGGATAAAGGATGTGCAGCGGGAAATCGACAGCTTCGCTGCGACACTGCCCAGCGAAATCGGTGTATCGGAATTATTTTCCCAGGAGAGATATACTAGCCAGCGCCTGGGTGAGTTGGTGAATAATATTGCGCTGGGCTTTTTCTTTATTTTTTCTATTTTGCTATTCACCCTCGGGTGGCGCTCGGCGGTCATTGTCGCCCTGTCGCTGCCCTTGAATATGCTGTTTGCCCTGGCCTGTATGCGCTTCAATCACCTGCCGATTCATCAGATGTCGGTGACCGGCCTGATCGTCGCCCTGGGGATTATGGTCGATAACGCCATTGTGATGACGGATATGGTGATGCGCTATCGGCAGACGGGGTATTCCCCGGTCGCCGCCGCCACCAAAGCCTTCAAGCATTTATGGGTGCCCTTGTTGGGGTCTACCCTGACGACGATACTAACGTTCATGCCGATTGCTCTGATGCCAGGCTCTGCGGGGGAATTTATCGGCCCGTTGGCGGTATCGGTTATTTTTGCCCTGTTGGGTAGCTGGATTATCTCGCTGTTTCTGATCGCGCCGATTGCCGGGAAATGGCTGTCGTCCAGACAAACAGGGGGACTTACTTCGCCGAAATCGGCCGCGCTGCTGCAAGGTATTGTCGGCTACGCCTTGCAAATACCCCGGCGCGCGGCGCTGCTCTGTTGTGTGCTGCCGATAGCCGGTTTTCTGCTGGCATCGACGCTGCACGAGCAATTTTTCCCGCCCTCGGACCGGGACATGATTGACTTGCAGGTGTTTCTTCCCGCGGGCAGCAGCATACACAACACCTTGAAGGCCACTGAGCGGATGAGCGAGCTTATTGAAGCCCACCCGGATGTGGAAAATTTGCACTGGGTAGTTGGGCGCAGTGCGCCGACGTATTACTACAATCTGTTCGACAACCAGGACGGTGCGGCGAATTACGCCCAGGCAATCACCAAGGTGGTGGATGCGCCCTCGGCCAACCGTCTGGTCGCCGAATTGCAGCGGGAACTGGATGAGGCCTTTCCTGAATATCAGGCGATAGTGCGGCGATTGGGACAGGGGCCGCCGACCATCGCGCCGGTGGAATTGCGGCTTTACGGCAGCAGTATTGCCCAGTTGAAAGTGCTCGGTGATCAAATTCGCGGCCTCGCCCTGGCTAACGATGATGTGGTGCACGTGCGTGACTCACTGGGCGAAGTCGTGCCCAAGCTGTGGCTCAGTATCGACGAGAGCGAGGCCCAGCGCGCGCAGGTGGGGCTGAGGGATATTTCCAATCTGTTGGCGGCCAGTGTCGATGGCATAGTCAGCGCCAGCGTGCTCGACGGCAGCGAGCAGCTGCCACTGCGGGTCTCCGGTCTGGATGTGAAGGAAACCAGCGTAGACCGCTTTATGTCATTCCCGCTGATCCTGCCCAATGGTCCCCGACCTTTGTCGGCGCTGGCGGACGTTGAATTGCGTCCGGCGCAGGCAAAAATCACCCGTCGGGATGGACGCAGGGTGAATAAAATTGAAGTGTATGTTCGCGATGGTGTGCTGCCCGCCGAGGTGCTTGCGGCCCTGAAAAAAACCATGGACGAGGTTGGTTTTCAGGTGCCGGCGGGCTATGAACTGGAAATCGGGGGCGAAGCAGAAAGCCGTAACCGTGCGGTGGGCAAACTGCTGGGTAGCGTGGGTATTATCGTTGTGCTGCTGGTGGTGACTGTGGTCATGGCTTTTAACTCCTTCAGACTGTCGGCGCTGGTGTTTATGGTGGCGATACAATCTGCGGGACTGGGTATGCTCAGCCTGTGGTTGGGGGGCTATCCCTTTGGCTTTACCGCGATTATCGGTCTGATGGGCTTGATGGGGCTGGCGGTCAACGCGGCGATCGTCATTCTTACCGAGCTGCGCTCATCGCCCCTGGCTATGGCCGGTAACAAGGCGGCGATAGTCGACACTGTGTCGGAATGCTCGCGGCATATTGTATCAACCACCTTAACGACGGTGGCGGGCTTGGTGCCGCTGATTGTTGCAGAGGGCCAATTCTGGCCGCCCTTCGCGATAGTGTTGGCGGGGGGAACGGTGTTAACCACCATTCTGTCGTTTATCTTTGTTCCTTCGGTGTTTCTGGTATTACGCCGGCCCTATCTGATGAAATACTTTCCCGCACTTGCCGAGGAAGATCGTCGGGCTGAAAAAGAGGCCACACTGAACGAGCAAGGGGCCTAGGGCCGGTGATACTGCGTATGCCGCGCCGCACAGCGACGCGGCATCGCGCCTTCAGCCCTCAGCAGCCAGACTGTGCACATTGGAGTCGCCACCTTCGTGCAGTTCTGCCAAGGCTTCCGTTTTGCCCTTGCAGGCAGAGATAATTGCCTCTTTGTTCTTTGCCAGAAAAATACCAAATTCCTCGGCCTTTACCTCATCGACCTCGGGAATCTGCCGTTGCAGCAGTTCGGTAAACTGCTCGGCCAGTTCCAGCATTTTGTCATAGGCATCGGCGTCTTTTTTACTGTCAAACATGCTGTTATCCCTGTCACACATCCACTTGGCTACAACCGCCATGGTCCACCTCATTGCTAAATTGAGAAACGTTGCCTTACTGTATATTCAACCAGTGGTCGGTGCAAGGCCAATTTTGATCGAAATTTGTCGGTGGTAATTTGTTATACTGCGCCTTCTCCTCGCCTTCTATCCCTCCTGCCTGTGGACACTGTCGTGAATCTGAATAAAGAAATACAGCAACTCAACAACAAACTCGACCTCCTGCGCAGAAAGTTGGTGGCGGCACAGAGCCGGGGAGACGAACTGGTTATCCAACAGTTTGAACGGGACATTGCCGCATTGTCGAAAAAAGCGGCGAGCATCAAAGGACAACAGTCGCGGCAAAACGCCAGCAAGGCCGAAGGGCTCAAAGCCCTGCCGTTTTCCCGTGCATTGACCAAACAGGAGCAGGCCGATATGGGCAAGCTGAAAAAGTCAGTGAAAGGCTTGGTTGTGGTGTTGCCGATCACCGCACTTGGCAAGGAACTGGGCCTGAAAGAGGTCACCGGCTTCGCCCCGAAAAAATTCTAATCGGGGTCTGTCCCCGGGGACAGACCCCCTAAAATGGCGTCGCGGACGGCTTCGGCAAACTGCTGCTGATTGCGGGGAGAGTTTGCCCGCAACGCCTCCTCACGGTTCACAATAACTCCCATTTCAATTAATACCGCGGGCATTGTTGCGGTTCTCAGTACGGCGAGCTCGCCAAACTGGTAGATGCCGAGGGTGGCGTCCAGCAGGGTTCGGTTTTCTCCTTTAATTGGTTCAGCGTGGTGCAGTGTGGGAGTGAATCCTCGCTGGCGCAGTTCGCGGCCAATGCGTGTCGCAAGTTTCGCACTCGGCCCACTGGATTGGCCGACAAACAGCGAATAGCCTGCAAAGCGGTCGCAGTAGTGCAGAGTCCGCCCCTGATACTGCCAGGTTTGCAGGTAGTGGGGCTGTACCGAGTCGTGGTGTAGTGAGATAAACAGGTCGGCGTTCACAGCCTTGGCGCGGGCGGTGCGCTCACTGAGGGCGATGTCATCGCCAGCGGGATTCAATATGCTGGCCCGAAGATTCGGGTGGCGATTTAACAGGTCGGCCAGTGTCTCTGCCGCATCGCGGTTGTAGTGAAATTCTGCCCGTCCAGTGGCGCTGATGGCGCCAGGGTTGGCGAGGCTGTGCCCGATGTCGATGGCAATGTGCAAGGGAGCGTTATCGCCGATGCTGTGGCCGGAGTACAGTGTCCACAGCATGAAGGCGAAAAGTCGCGTCCTGAGTTGCCTACCTGTCATTACCGTACACCTGACTGGGATCTCGATGCAGGTAGTGTAGCAGCACTGGCAGCAGCATCAGGTCGGCAAACAGGGCAATGACAATCGCCAGGGCGGTGAGCAGGCCAAACAGCACACTGGGAATAAAATCGGAGAAGCCGAGCAGGGCAAAACCACAGGTGATAATCACCGTGGTATAGCACAGCGCGTAACCGACACTTTGGTGGCTGAGCCGCAGGGCCTCCGCAGAGGAATGTTGCTGCGCTTCTTTGCGAAAGCGATGGACGTAGTGAATGGTGTCGTCAACGGCAATGCCCATGGCAACCGCGGCGATGGTCATGGTCATAAAGTCCAGCGGAATCCCCAGCCAGCCCATTATGCCGAGGATGGCAGCGGCGGAGAGAATATTGGGCGCCATCGCAGCAAGGGCAATGGCGAGTGAGCGGAAGATAACAATAAAGGCGATAAACAGCGCCGCGAATACCGTGCCCAGGGTGAGAATTTGGGATTCAAATAGCTGCTCCAGCATGGCCTGATAGAGCACGAGAAGATTGCTCAGCTCGATCTGTTCGGCGGGAATTCCCAGGTCGGCAATGCTGGCGCGAAGGTCGCGCAATAAGTCGGCCCGATTCAAGCCTTCCAGGCTGTCGTGGATACGGGTGCTAATGCGCAACTGTGGAGGATTATCGGTGAAATAGCTGCTGACCAGATTTTCCCGCACTGCGCTGTCGAGGCTCCAGTAGACGGCGGTCAGTTCGTATTCGGTCAGGGGCTTGTCGTTGTTCATCTCCCGGGCCAGCTGGGTAACATTCACAATGGACAGGGTGGTGCCCACGGCGGGAAAGGTTTCAATAGCGGACTGGATCCGCTGGGCCTGTTGTATGTCAACTGCGCGCAGCAGCAGTTGTCCGTCGCGGCCTTTAGCCTCGCGTGCCGGCGGCGTGTAAATAATATCCAGCGGTGTTGATCCGCCAAACTTCCTGTCGATAAAACTTAGCTCCTGGTACACCTCGGTGTCGCTGTCGAAATAATTGATAAAGCTGTTCTCTACGGTGAGACGTAATGCTCCCACAACGCCGAGTATCAGGGCGAGGCTGCTGAGCACGACAATGGTACCGCCACGCCGGGTGCAACTGCGTTGCAGGGCGGCAACCGGGCGGTCGAACAGGGAGCGGTGATGGCTGTGCAGTGGGCGGCTGAACAGTAATAGCAGCGCCGGAAACAGAATCAGTGTTGATACCAGACTGATGGCCATTGCCAGTACCATCATCCAACCAAAACTGCTGACCGGTTTAATATCACTCAAAATCAGTGAAGCAAAACCAATGGAGGTGGTGAGCCCTGCGAAGAAACAGGGTGCGGTTTTTTCCTTAAGAGTGGCGAGGACGATTTCCCGCTGTGAAGCTGACGGGCGCTTGTTGGCCTCTTCGCGGTACTGCACGATCAGGTGTATGACCAAAGCGAGGGACAGAATCAGTTGCAGGGCGACAAAATTTGACGAGATTACCGTGGCTTTCAGGCCGAGATTGGCGAACAGGCCCAGGGTCACTGCCAGACTGGCGGCGCAGCAGGTCAGGGTGACAAACAGCCAGCGCAGTTGGCGAAATAACAGCAGCAACATGGCGCAGATCAATGCGGCAATGGCGCTGCCAAACAGCAACAGATCATCCTTGATAATGTTAATTAATTGATACCCCAAAACATGGGGGCCACCGAGGAAAAACTCTCCCTTGTCGCGGTAGTCGTTGACGATGTCACGCAGGGTTGCGACCTCGCGATGGCGCTGTTCACGCAGGGATTTTTCCAATGGCGCGAGTTGTCGTTCGAGCTGCTCAAGGCGTTGGTGATCGCCCTCTGATAGTGGGGCGTTCTGAACGCGCCGCTTAAGGCGCAGAATCTTCCGCTCCAGTTGTTCAATCGCGGGATTGCTGCGAAACAGCACTTGAATGCCGGTACTGGTCATGTCCCGTGTAACGATAAGGTCTTCGTATACAGGGTGATCGCGGAAGCGTTTGGCGAGTTCTTTCGGCGACAATTGCAGATGCTGCTGGGTCAGCTCCTCGGGGTTCAGCCCCTCGTGCAAGGGGCCGCTGTAGCGCGACAGCAGGGGCACATTGATGATGGAGCGCACCGATTCCACTCGTTTGAAGGTCAGCAAACGTTCGCTCAGTTCGGCGATAACCGCCTGGCTGTCGCGGCTGAAAACTTTGCCCTGTTTCGGGCGGAAGGCAATGATAAGAAATTCTTCCGGAGAAAATTTTTGGCTGATTTCCCGGCTGCGTAAATACTGTTCGTTGTTATCGGCAATCAGGGTGTCGGCCGAGGCGTTGATTTCGAAATACTGGCTTTGCCACGCAAAATACAGCACCACCCCTAGGGCGAACAATAACAGTGTGCGTGGATAATCAAGGAGTCGATTCAGCATGGAACGTCCTTTGTTATATGTCCAGTGCGGTGGCTGGCACCGCTGGATCGTTTTCAGCGATCGTTGTCGTCGCCGACATATATTGTTGTGCTGTGATAAAACTCGTCTCGCCGCTGGCCCTGCAAATACATATTGCGAAAGAACAGATAGGGGTCGTCGGCGCTGTCATATAGCTTTTTGTATACATCGGCGCGACCGGCAAAGGATTGCAGGGTATCCGCCGCCATAATCAGGCTGGTATCCGGTTGTTCCGTCAGATAGGGCACCGGGTTGGCAAAATAGTCGCCGATGACTCCCGCACCGCCGCGCAGGTCGGAGGGGCCGAGAAAGGGCAGTACCAGGTAGGGGCCACGACCGCTGCCGTAGGTGCGCAAGGTGTCGGCAAAGCCGGCTCTCTCCTCTTCGAGATCCAGCCAGGCTTTGGCCGGGTCAAACAGGCCCAGCACTCCCACCGTGGTGTTTAATAAAAACCGTCCGGTCATTCGCCCGGCCTTGGCGGGTTGCCATTGCAACAGGTGATTAATGATGGAAATCGGCGCTTTGAGGTTGTTGAAAAACTGGCCTATATGGACCTCGACGGGGTCGGGTGTCACCGCTTTGTAAGCCTTCGCGGTGGGAATCAGCACATAGCGATAGCTGAAGTCATTGAAGCCGAAAATGGCGCGGTTAACACTGATAAGCGGGTCGTAGTAATCGCCGTCAAAGGCGACCACGGTGGCCTCGTCGGCGGGGAGGATGTTGGTCTGTGAATAGGGAACCCGGCTTTCCGACGCTTCAGTGCCACCAGTTTCGCTGTCGGCCACCGCCTTGCCCGCGCAGCCACCCAGTAGGGTGGTGAGCGCTATCAGCAGGATCGCGCCGCCGCGCCGAAGTGTCCGGGTGTCTGTTGTTGCCAGCAATGCGCATCGACCGCCCATTGTCTGTCTCCCCTTGGTTGTGGCTCAGCTCAGTGATGCTGAGGCCTCCCCTGAATGAAGCATTAGAAGGACGTCGGGGCGATTTGTTCAATGGGTGCTTTGGGACGGTGGCAAAATACCCATAATGGTGTCGCGCAACCACATAATGGTGGGGTCGTGGTCGGCGCCCTTGTGCCAGAACATATGTAGTTCCAGTGGCGATGCCTCGAAGGGCAGGGGCTTTTGGCTGAGTGTCCATTGCTGAGCAAGGCTGGCGGGCACCGCAGCGAGATAATCACTTTGGTGCAGCACCGCCTGCAAGCCCGCATAGTGCTGCAGACGCAGGCCGATACGGCGTTGTTCGCCGACGGCGCGGAGCGCCAGATCAACATGACCGGAACCGCGGCTGCGACTGGAAATATGCACGTGGCGGTAGGCGAGGAAGTCCTCCAATTGCAGATCGCTGCCAGCCAGCGGATGGTCAGGGCGCATGACACAGACATAGTGATCTTTACTGAGCAGGCGCGTGAGCAAGTCGCCGCTGTTGATGAGGGGGGCGTCGATGGCCAATTGCAGATTGCCCCCGGCCAGCTCGACGGGGATGTCGCGGCGACGGGTAAACACCACTTCCAGATCGATACCGGGCGCGGTTTTTTCCAACAGGTTGAGCAGCTGCGGCAGCAGGTGCATCTCGGCGTGCTCTGTGGCGTGCAGGCGTATGGTCTGACGGGCACTGGCGGGGTCGAAGCTACGGCGCAGTTGCACGCAGGACTCGAGGTTTTTCAGCGACTCCCTGATCGGCACAATAAGCTGGCGGGCGAGGGGAGTCGGGCTCATGCCGGTATTACTGCGCACAAACAGGGGGTCGTCGAGGGCCTGCCGCAGTCGCGCCAGGGCATTGCTGACGGCGGGCTGGCTGACATGCAGCACGCCCGCGGCGCGGGTGAGGCTCTGCTGACTGTAAATGGCGTCGAATACAACGAACAAATTCAGGTCGATACGCGGTGACTTCATGCTGTATGGCCTCGTTGAATAGCCTTTTATAATTTTCAGTGATCTGTGTTGATAACAAAAATAAATTTAACTTATTTATCATGCCTGTCTACACTGGGGTTTGTCTATGGGGTGGGGTGCCTCTAAACCGATTCTTTACCCGAATGAGGAGATGGCAATGCTGGAGATCAGCGTGGTGCGTCACGGTCAGGCGGCCTTTGGCACCGACGACTACGACCGCTTGACGGAAGTTGGCTGGGAGCAATCGCGCCTGCTCGGTGAGTATTTCGCCAATTGTCAGACCCGCTTCGACGCGGTGTATATCGGGGCGATGCGTCGCCATCGTGAAACCTTTGTTGGTTTGCGCGATGTGCTGCCGGACACCCCGGACCCCGAGGTGTTGCCGGGCTTGAATGAATATGACTTCCACCGCTTGGCGGAGGCGTATTTGCCCACTCAGGACAGGGTTTACGATATGGCCGACAGCCGCGATTTCTACCGCTGTTTGCGCGCGGCATTAATGGCCTGGAGCCGGGACGAGGTGCCGGGGCTGGATGAAAGCTGGCAGCAGTTTGAACAGCGTGTGCGCGCCACAATGGGCCGCATTGGTGAGGCCCGCGCGCCGTTTTTTGATCAGGGTCGAATTCTGGTGGTGACCTCCGGCGGCGCCAGCAGTGCGATTCTTCGAAATGTGCTGGGCGTTGATGTTGCGACGATGGTAAACCTGAACCTGCAAGCGAAAAATTCAGGTATCAGCACCTATTTTTGTAAAAACGGACGCTTCCAGCTCAATGCCTTCAACGGTGTGCCCCACCTGGAAAAACCCCAGGACCGCCATCTGATTACTTACACCTGATTTTATTCACTTATTTTTGCCCTTGTGCGACAGGAGATATTCCATGGATTTAACAATGAGCCCCAAGGCCCAGGCCTTGCTTGCCAAACTCGAACAGTTTATGGACGAGCATATTTACCCCAATGAGGAGGCCTACGCTCGGCAGCTTCACGAGCTGGAAAACCGCTTTGCCATTGTGCCGCTGATGGATGAACTCAAGGCGAAGGCCAAGGAAGCCGGGCTGTGGAATTTGTTTGTGCCCGAGGATTACGGCCAGTACAGCGAGCATGGCGGCCTGAGCTTCCTCGACTACGCCCCCCTTGCCGAAGTGATGGGCCGGGTGACCTGGAGCCCCGAGGTGTTTAACTGCAACGCCCCGGACACTGGCAATATGGAAGTGTTTATGAAGTATGCCACTGACGCCCAGCGGGAGCAGTGGCTGACTCCCTTGCTCAACGGGGATATTCGGTCGTCCTATGCTATGACCGAGCCCCAGGTCGCCTCCAGCGACGCCACCAATATTGAATTGCGCATTGAGAAAGACGGCGATGAGTGGGTGCTCAATGGCCGCAAGTGGTTTATCACCGGCGCGATGAACGAGCGCACCAAAATTTTCATTGTTATGGGTAAGTCCGACCCGGAAAACCCCAGTCGTCACAAGCAGCAAACCCAGGTACTGGTGCCCAAGGGGACGCCGGGCATGAATATTATTCGCCCACTGACGACCCTCGGCTATGACGACGCGCCCATCGGACACGCCGAAATGGTGTTCGACAATGTTCGCGTACCGCTTGAAAATGTGTTGTTGGGCGAGGGCCGCGGCTTTGAAATTGCCCAGGGTCGCCTTGCACCGGGACGTATGCACCATTGCATGCGCTTGGTCGGCGCGGCGCAGCGGTCGCTGGAGCTGGCCTGTAAACGCGCCGTGTCGCGCAGTACCTTTGGCCGGCCGCTGAGCAAGCACCAATCGGTGCGCGAGGAAATCTCCCGCAGCTTTTCCGAAATTGAAATGGCGCGTCTGCTGGTGCTGAAAACCTGCCGAATGATCGACGAGCAGGGGCCGATGAACACTACTGATATGATTGCCGCCACAAAAACCACTGTGCCGCTTCTGGTGCAGAATGTTATTGACCGTTGCATGCAAATGCACGGCGCCGGAGGTTTGACGGAAGACTATATGATGGCCGAGGCCTTTAACTACGCCCGCTGGTGTCGCCAGGCCGATGGTCCGGACCAGGTTCACCAAATGGCGCTGGGCAAACAGATTATCGACCGCTACTCCGGCGCGTAGTCGCTGGTCATCTAAACAGGAGATACCCATGTCAGCTTTTGATCTGGATACCGATAAACTCGCCGCTTATCTTGAGGCCAATATCGACGGCTTTGCCGGGCCGATTACTGCGGAAAAGTTTGCCGGCGGCCAATCCAATCCCACCTATCGCATTGATGCCCGCAGCGGTCGCTATGTGCTGCGACGCAAGCCACCGGGCAAGTTGCTGAAATCGGCCCATGCGGTAGACCGGGAATATCGGGTGATGAGTGCCCTGGCGGATACCGCCGTGCCCGTGCCGACGATGCGGGTGCTGTGTGAAGATGAAAGCATCATCGGCTCAATGTTCTATGTGATGGACTTTCTCGACGGCGATATTCACTGGAACGCGGCGCTGCCAGAGCACACCCCTGAACAGCGCACTCGCATCTACGACAATATGAACAAGGTGCTGGCTGACCTGCACAATGTGGATGTCGAGGCGGCAGGGCTGGCGGACTATGGCCGTCCCGGCAGTTACTTCGAGCGTCAGCTCAGCCGTTGGACCACTCAGTATCGCGCCAGTGAAACCGAGCGCATCGATGCGATGGAAACCCTGATCCAGTGGCTGGAGGCGAATGTGCCCGCCGACGACGGGCAGGTTTGCCTTGCCCACGGAGACTTTCGCTTGGATAATATGATGTTCGCCAAGGGCGACACCGAGGTGATCGCGCTGTTGGACTGGGAGCTGTCTACCCTTGGTCACCCCTACGCCGATCTGGCCTACCAGTGTATGCAGCTGCGCATTCCCGGTGATGCGGCGATTCCCGGCCTGGGTGATGTCGATCGTCAGGCGCTGGGAATACCCACTGAGGAGGAATACGTGCAGGCCTATTGTCGTCGCCGAGGCATATCCGGTATAGACCACTGGGCATTTTATGTGGCGTTTTCCTTCTTCCGCCTGAGCGCCATTTTGCAGGGCGTGTATAAACGCGCGCTGGATGGCAATGCGTCGAGTGACAAGGCGATGGCCTATGGTGCTCTGGCCAAGCCGCTTGCCGAACTCGGTGTCGGAGTGATTAGCGAAGGCAATTAACACAACAACGATTTTAAACCAACTGTAACAGGAGAAAACAAATGGATATTAACGGTAAAGTTGCCATTGTCACCGGTGGTGCATCAGGGCTGGGTGAAGCAACAGTTCGTGCCTACGTGGCCAAGGGCGGCAAAGTTGCTATCTTCGATATGAATGCCGAGCGCGGTGCGGCGCTGGTCGAGGAATTGGGCGCGGACAAAGTGTCTTTCCACAACGTAAACGTTGCCGACGAGGCTTCGGTAAAAGAAGCCATTGATGCGGTGGTGGCCAACTTTGGCGGCCTGCATATCTGTAACAACTATGCGGGTATCGGCAACGCGATCAAAACCCTGGGTAAAGACGGCGCCTTCCCGCTGGACGCATACAAAAACGTGATCAACGTAAACCTGATCGGCACCTTCAACGTTGCCCGTCTGGCTGCTGAAGCAATGTCCAAAAATGTTCCTTACGACGATATCAACGCCCGTGGCGTAATCATCAATACCGCGTCGGTGGCGGCTTACGAAGGACAGGTGGGGCAGGTTGCCTACAGCGCGTCCAAGGGCGGTGTTGTTGGTATGACTCTGCCAATGGCGCGGGATCTTGCCTCTTACGGTATTCGTGTGAACACAATTGTTCCCGGTCTGATTCACACGCCACTGTTTGAGTCTCTGCCTGAAGCTGCTTATAAGTCGCTGGAAAACAGCGTGGTAAACCCCAAGCGTCTGGGCCGTCCTGACGAAATTGCACACCTGTCGGTGATGATTGCAGAAAACGAGTACATGAACGGTGAGTGTATCCGTCTCGACGGCGCAATTCGTATGCAGCCGCGCTAACAGACGCTGCATTTTCGATACAACGAGTGGAGAGAGACAATGAGCGATGAAGTTCTGGTAAGTGTTGACGACGGCATTATGGTAGTCACCATCAACCGTCCTAAGGCCAAGAACTCAGTCAATCTGGCGGTGGCAAAGGGTATTGCCGCGGCGATGGATGAATTGGACAGTAACGATGAGATTCGCGCTGCCATTTTAACCGGTGCCGACAATACCTTCTGCGCCGGAATGGATTTGAAGGCCTTCGTCAGTGGCGAAATGCCTGTGCTTCCGGGCAGAGGATTTGCCGGGCTGGTTGAGGCGCCACCGAAGAAGCCGCTGATTGCTGCGGTGGAAGGTTTTGCTCTGGCCGGTGGTTTTGAGTTGGCGATCACCTGCGATCTTGTGGTGACCTCCAGAGAAGCCAAATTCGGTATTCCCGAAGCCAAGCGCGGCCTGGTGGCAGCGGCGGGTGGTTTGATGCGCCTGCCCAAGCAAATCCCTCCCCGTATCGCGATGGAAATGGCGATGACCGGCGACTTTATTGACGCCCAGCGGGCCTATGAACTGGGTCTGGTCAACCGTGTTGTTGACGCTGGCAGCAGTGTTGAGGCGGCGAAAGCTCTGGCTAAATCCATTGCGGCTAACGGCCCCATGGCGGTTATCGGCAGCAAGCGTATTATCAATGAATCAGCGGATTGGACTGAGGAAAATATGTGGGGTAATCAGCAAGCGATTACCGATCCTATTTTCAGTAGTGAAGACGCCATTGAAGGGGCGACCGCCTTTGCGGAAAAACGCGCTCCGGTATGGAAGGGCAAGTAACAGCCTGCTGTTAGCCCTTTCTGGTTAGCGCGTAGTCGTTAGCCGTCGAATCGAGCCTCTTTTGAGGCTCGTTTTCGTTTGCGGCTATAGTGGCGCTGGGCGGTGCGGGAGAAAACCGTCGGGCTGGACTATAGTTAGCTACAGGGTGGCGGAAGGATAGACTAATATGAAAGTTCTCCCATCGAGCGCCTGGTCGAAGGCGGACATCGGTCGCTTTCTCGATCAAGCGATAACCCCGATGCGCATTTCCTGCTGCGACAATGACGGCTTCCCTATTATTTGTTCCATGTGGTTCGTACACAAAGATGGAGCGCTTTGGGCTGCTTCACACCGCAACTCATATATTGTAAAGGTGCTGAAAAAAAGCCCGAAAATCGGTTTTGAGATTGCCACCAACGAATACCCCTATCACGGCGTGAGGGGCAAGGCGACGGTGACTCTGTTGAACGACAGCGTCGAAAATGTGCTCGAAACAGTGATTGACAGGTATCTTCAGGGAAGCAATCGGAGTTTGTCGAATTGGTTGCTGAGCAGGAAAAACGACGAATATGCGCTAAAAATCAGTCCGCAGTCGATAACGTCCTGGGATTTTTCCAATAGGATGGAAGGGCGGAAATAATCCTTCAACGATGACAATGTGGGCGGGTTTCTCTGGCGACTCGCACCGGGCGGGTCGCCAGAGAGTGCGACTTACTTGAGTAATTCCCGTCCGACAATCAACTTCATGATTTCGTTGGTGCCGGCGTAGATGCGCTGAACCCGTGAATCGGCGAAGGCGCGCGCGACAGGGTACTCCCACATATAGCCGTAACCGCCGTGCAGCTGCAAACACTCGTCGATAAGGCGACATTGCAGGTCGGTGGACATCAGTTTGCATTTGGCCGCGGCAACCGAGTCGAAGGCTTCTTCTATGTGCAGTTGCAAACAGCGATCGAGATAGGCTTCGGCCACGGTCACATCGGTGTCCAGTTCCGCCAGTTTGAACTGTGTGTTCTGGAAGGTGGAAATGGATTTACCGAAGGCCTTACGCTCTTTCACGTATTCTACGGTCTGTTCCAGTACCGCCTTGGCATTGGCGATAGCGGTGATGGCGACACTGAGTCGCTCCTGGGGGAGATCCTGCATCAGGTAGACAAAGCCCATGCCTTCTTCACCCAGCAGCTGGTCTTTGGATACCCGTACGTCCTGGAAGAACAGCTCGGAAGTGTCCTGGGCCTTCATGCCGATTTTTTCCAGGTTGGCGCCCTTGTTGTAGCCGGGGGTGCCGTCCTCAACGAGGAACAGGCTGACGCCCTTGGCTCCGGCAGAGGGATCGGTTTTGGCAACAACAATGACCAGGTCGGAAAGCTGGCCGTTGGTGATAAAGGTCTTGGAGCCGTTAATGATATAGTCGTCACCGTCTTTGACCGCGGTGGTTTTGATACCCTGCAGGTCGGAACCGGCACCGGGTTCGGTCATGGCAATCGACATAATTATTTCGCCGCTGACGCACTTGGGCAGGTATTTCTGCTTTTGCGTTTCGCTGCCGTAGCGAGATACATATGGCACAGCGATGTCAGAGTGCAGGCTCCAGCCGATGCCGGTCAATCCCGCTCGGGCGACTTCTTCATTCACAATGGCGTTGTAGCGAAAATCGACGCCGACACCGCCGTATTCTTCGGCAACGGTGGGGCTGAGGAAGCCTTGCTCGCCGGCCTTGAGCCACAAATTGCGATCGACGTGGCCGTCCTTCTCCCACTGGGCGTGATAGGGTGCCGCTTCAGTCTCCAGAAATTTGCGCACGGAGGTGCGGAACATTTCGTGTTCTTCGTCGTAGATATAACGTGGCATGGTGCTCATAACGGATCTCCCGGGACTCGATTATTGGCTTTATTCAAACCTATGTTATCAGGGAACACTTTGGGGTAATAGCTATTCGATGGTGGTGACGGTAAATTGTTCACCGATTCGTGCCGCACTGTGCCCAGCGGTAAAAATGACGTGAGTAATTGGAGTGACTCAATGAGTATATGGCAACAACACACCGACATCGGCGCGGCCAACGCGATGATGCGCAATACCATCGGTGAGACACTGGGAATTACGGTTGATGAAATTGGCGACGACTATCTGCGTGCCAGTATGCCGGTGGATACGCGTACCCATCAGCCCATGGGCATTCTCCACGGCGGCGCATCGGTGGTGCTGGCAGAGTCGGTGGGCAGCATGGCGTCGAATATGGTGTGTGCAAAGGGCAAGGCGGCGGTGGGGCTTGATGTTAACGCCAATCACCTGTGCAAGGTCAGAACGGGCCGCGTTCATGCCACTGCGCGCCCGGTACACCTCGGACGCACCACCCATGTCTGGGATATTCGGCTGTGCGATGACCACGGTAAGGAAGTGTGTATTTCACGCTTGACCATGGCGGTGATTGATTTCGAGTTATAATCGCGGGTTTTCTGCCAGTGTTAGTGAAAGCCACCCATGACCCCTGAACGCTACGCGCGGCTGCGCGCGGTGCTGGACCGCCGCCAGCCGGACCTGACCATTATTACCGACAATGTCCACAAGGGGCGCAATCTGTCGGCGATTGTTCGCACCGCCGACGCGGCGGGCATAGCCGAAATGCACGCGGTCATTGACGACAAGGACTATAAGGCCTTTCGCGGCACCGCGATGGGCTCCCACAGCTGGGTTGATGTGCAGCGTCACCCGAATATCACCACCCTTATTCAGCAACAACAGGCCGCGGGCTATCAGGTTCTGGCGGCCCATCTCGATGCTGACTCGGTGGATTATCGCCAACCCGACTACACTCGACCAACAGCGGTGCTGCTGGGGGCGGAAAAGCGCGGCGTCAGCGCCGAGGCCTGTGCCCTGGCGGACGCCCATATCACTATTCCCATGATGGGTATGGTGCAGTCCTACAATGTGTCTGTGGCAGCGGGGATTATTCTTTCCGAGGCCCAGCGCCAGAGGGCTGAGGCGGGTATGTATGACCAGCCGCGGCTGGCCCCGGCGGTGTATCAGCGCATTCTGTTTGAGTGGGCCCACCCCCATATTCGTGATTTCTGCCAGGAGCGGGGACTGGAGTATCCCGCCCTGGGCGAGGATGGTGAAATTGTCGATGCCCCGGCCTGGTATCAACGGGTTCGAGAGGGCTGATTCACCTATCTGGATGATGTGCCCCGCGCCGCCGACCTGCCATAGTCTGCCGATAATAACGGAGAGCATACTATGGCCAATACGGGGCAGTCGCCGCACGATGCGGTGATGAATGGGGAAATCTGGGCAGAGTTCTGCGATCAGCTCAAGGCAGCGGGGGAGACGATTCTGCGCGCCGATGCACCGAATGATCCGCTGCATCGAGCGGAGGGCTGGCGCTATTTGACCCGCCTCAGTCGAATTGCTCTCGATATGTTTATGGAGTGCAGCGACCGGGATTTTCCGTCGTTTTACCGTCCCTCCCACGAAACCGCCAAGATCGGTGCCGACAACCCCGACAACCTGTATCAGCGGGCGGAAATCAACGGCTGTAATGACTATGTTATTCGCGGTGAGCGCGGCAGTGTCCCCTATCTTGGTTTTATCGCGATTGCGGGTGGCTATGAAGAAGCCGATGGCAATATGCGTTCGGTGGCGGCCCTCGATACCCATACCGGCTTGCAGGTAGAGGACGACGGCGGCATCGTTATTCACCTGTCTCGGGAGCCCAAGCCGGGCAATTGGCTGCGCCTCAGCGACGACACGGTGGCGGTATTGGTGCGCCAGACCTTTCTCGATCGCGGCACCGAGCGCGCCGCACAGCTGACAATTTCCCGCAGCGACAATGACGGTAGCCCGCCTCAGCCCCTGTGCACCGAGAAGCTGGCGTTGGCCCTGCGTAGCAGCGCGGCCTTTGTGCAGGGCACCGCCGGCCTGTTTGCCGACTGGGCAGCTCAGTTCAAGCAGCAACCCAACACCCTGCCTGCAGCGGACCAGGCCTACTGCCAAAAGCTGGGTGGCGACCCCAATATTTACTACTACCACGGCTATTTCTGTCTGGAGGAGGATGAAGCGCTGTTGGTCGAGGTGGACGATATTCCCCCCTGCGACAACTGGAATCTGCAAGTAAATAATTACTGGATGGAGTCGCTGGATTATCGCTACAGCCCGATTCATCTCAACAAGCACATGGCTCACTACACCCCGCAGGGGGGCGTACTCATTGTGATAGCCGACGGTGGCAGCAGTTTGCCCAACAGCCTCGATACCTGCAGGCACCGCGAGGGCACCCTGGCTTTTCGCTGGATCGGTGCGCAGCGCATTGTCGACCCCCGCTGCCGCGTGGTTAAAAAAGCAGAATTACATACTTTGAAGGAGGCTGTACATGGCGGATAAATTCGGCGCTGAACCCTCGGTTAATGACCTGCCGTCGGTGGAGTTAAGCGTGGCGGGATTGCTTGCCAGAGCGGCTGCCCTGGAGGGGCTGGACGACTTTGGCGACGACAGCTTTCGCACTCCCTTTGCGGTGTTGGTAGACGCGCTGAACAATGAGGCTGGACTCAATGCGGTGGGACGTTATACCCAGTACGAACGGCTGCTTAATATCCTGCGCAATCGCCTGAGGGTGGAAGCGTGGATCAAGCGCTACCCGGACATCCTCGATGAGGTGATCGCACCGCCAGTGGTGATTATTGGTCTGCAACGTACGGGTTCGACTTACTTTCATCGCATTCTGGCCAGCGACAAACGGTTTTACGCACCCCTGTGGTACGAGGTGCGCAACCCGGCGCCGCCAATGGATTGGGACTTTGTCAGCAAAGATCCGCGTATTACCTCCGCCGAGGCGGAGGTTGCCGCCATGCTGGAGGCCAACCCCGAATTGGCGGCGATTCACCCTATGGACCCGGTGGCGGCGGACGAAGACATCATGCTGCTGGAGCATAGTTTTTACAGTACTATTCCCGATGCCTTTTGCAATGTACCAAGCTATGGTCAGTGGAATGACGAGCAGGATAATACCCCCGCTTATCAATATTTGAAGCGGTTGCTGCAATGCCTGCAATGGCAAAAGCGTCGTAGCGGGCAGCAGGCCGAGCGCTGGTTGCTGAAAACCCCCCATCATTTGCACCACATTGCGACCCTGCTCGATGTTTTCCCCGGCGCGAAGATTATTCAGACCCACCGGGACCCGCTGCAAACCATCCCCTCTGCGGCGAGCATGAACTACAACCTGTGGATTATGGGCAGCGATGAGGTCGACCCGACGGTGGTCGGCGCCCAATGGGCGCAGAAGTACGCGCGGGGAACATTGCACACCCTGGCAACCCGCGATGCCCAGCCCGAGGCCTTTTTGGATGTGTGGTATCAGGACACGGTGGCAGACCCCTCCGACAGCGTCGCCAGGGTCTACGACTTTATCGGCATGACACTCACCGATACGGCCATAGCGGCCATGGAAAAACACCGGGAAGACAACCGCCGTGAGGCGCGGCCGGGTCACCACTATACCCTGGAGCAGTTCGGTTACAGCGAGGCCAAGCTAAAGCAGCAGTTCGCCGAATATCGTCGCCGCTATATCGAAGAATGAGCCGGCGGTAGCTGGCGTCGGCACAGCTCGATCCAGTAGTCCACCGCGGGTTTGCTGTGGCGTATCCGCGGCAGGGCAAAATAGAAGCGCCGCTTCATATCCCGCTTGGCCAGCTTTAACGGCACCAGGTTGCCATTGCGAATATCGTTGTGCAGTACCACCTGCGACAGGCAGCCAATGCCCAGGCCGGATTCCACCGCGCTTTTAATCGCCTCATTGTGGCGAAACTCCCGGTAAATAGTGATTTCCGGTAGCAGCTCTGCCAGTGCGCGATCAAAGGTATGTCGGGCACCGGAATCCGGTTCCCGCAGGATCCAGCGGGCGCTTTTTATCTCGCGGTTACCCAGTACCTTCTTTTTCGCCAAGGGGTGGTCAGCACTGCAAAACACCACCAGCTCGTCGTCCATCCACGGAATCAATTCGAGGTCGCGGTGTTGCACCTCTCTTTCGATCATGCCCACGTCCACCTCGTAGTTGAGCACCTTGTGTACAACCTCCGGGGTGTTGGCCGTATTCAGGTCTACATCGGCTTCCGGGTAGGCTTGCAGGTAATCCGCCAGATAGCGCACGACCAGATGATTGCCAATGGTAAAGCTCGCGCCCACTTTCAAGTGCCCCAGGTCGCCATGGCGGAGCAGGGTGTGTTCAAACTGTTCGCAGTGGGTCATCAGGGTTTCCGCCTCCTTGCGCAGGCTGTGGCCGACCGGGTTCAGCTTGAGTTTATTGCCCTGGCGTTCAAACAGCGACACGCCGTAATTGCGCTCAAAGGTCTGCAAGGCCGCGCTTGCGGCGGACTGGGACAGGTTTAATTCCGCCGCAGCACGGGACACATTCTCGTGGCGGGCAATGGCGAGAAAGATACGCAGTTGCCTAAGGGTGTAGTTCACAGTGTTGTCCTCTGCATTGAGCGCCTGGCGTCGAGCATACAGTTAAGTATCGATTTTTTAAATACTGAGTATAGTAATAACCCGTTTTACTTGTGGCGTGCGGGGCCGTATTATGGCCCCGCTTTGCCGTCTTGGGCTCGTTTAAATCGGGTGAATGGGCGGCCGGGGTGTCGCAAGTTCAGGTTTTTATTCGGGAGATCAACATGACAGAAGTCAAAGCAACAAACGTGTATTGGCACGACGGCGAAGTAAGCCGCGAAGACCGCAATAAACTGCTTAAGCAAAAGGGCGCCACACTGTGGTTCACCGGCCTGTCGGGCAGCGGTAAAAGCACCGTTGCCGTGGCGCTGGAAAAGGCTCTGATGGAGAAAGGCCACCTGTGCTACCGTCTGGACGGCGACAATATCCGTCTGGGCATCAACAAAAATCTGGGCTTCAGTGCTGAAGACCGCACCGAAAACATCCGCCGTATCGGCGAAATCTCCAAGCTGTTTGTCGATACCGGCGTTATCGTATTGTCCAGCTTTGTCAGCCCCTACCGCGCCGACCGTGATCTGGTTCGCGAACTTCACGACGAGGGTGGCATGGACTTTATCGAAGTACACGTCGATGTGCCGCTGTCGGTTGCCGAAGAACGTGACCCCAAAGGTCTGTACAAGAAAGCCCGTGCCGGAGAAATCAAGAACTTCACCGGTATCGACGATCCCTATGAAGCGCCGCTGAAGCCCGAAATCGTGCTGAACAGCCATGAGCAGAGTCTGGAAGAAGAAGTTGAAATTCTGCTTAATTCCCTGGCTGAGCGCGGCATTATTTAAATTGGCGAGACGCTGAGCGGGAGGGGGGAGACGCCAGTTCGGCCTCCGCTCCCTTCGCGTAAAACGCCGAAATTTTGAATATGTGCTTTTATTAGCACCTGTTGAATATACGTAAGCTACGGAGTATAGCGATGATCAAGCCACATGGCGCCAGCGAACTGAACCCACTGTTCGTTTACGATACTGAAAAACACCACGCACTGAATGCCGAGGCAGAAACACTGCCTTCAATTACCGTCAGCTCTGCTGCAGCGGCTAACGCTGTTATGCTGGGTGCGGGCTACTTCACTCCGCTCAAGGGCTACATGAACCTGGCCGACTCACTGAGTGTTGCGGAAAAACTGCACACCGCCGATGGCCTGTTCTGGCCCGTGCCAGTAGTTAATCTGCTGCCAGACGCCCAGGGCGTTGAAGCGGGTGCCCGCATTGCTCTGCGCGACCCCAATGTTGAAGGCAACCCGGTCCTGGCGATTATGGACGTTGAAGCGGTGGAAACCGTTACCGACGCGCAAATCGACTTTATGGCAGAGAACATCTTCGGCACGCTGGACGGTGAACACCCCGGTGTGAAAACCTTCAAGGCACTGGGCAATGTACTGTTGTCCGGGCCGATTCAGGTGCTGAATTTCTCCTACTTCCAGACCGATTTCCCCGATACCTTCCGCACCGCGGTAGAGATTCGCAACGAAATTGCCGAGCGTGGCTGGGAAAAAGTGGTTGCCTTCCAGACCCGTAACCCCATGCATCGCGCCCACGAAGAACTGTGCCGCATGGCAATGGAAGACCTGGGCACCGACGGCATTCTGATTCACATGCTGCTGGGCAAACTGAAGGCCGGTGATATTCCTGCTCATGTACGCGATGCTGCCATTCGTAAAATGGTCGATGTGTACTTCCCGAAAAACACCGTGATGATTACCGGCTACGGTTTCGACATGCTGTACGCGGGTCCCCGTGAAGCAGTACTGCACGCAGTTTTCCGTCAGAACTGTGGTTGTACCCACCTGATTGTTGGCCGCGACCACGCCGGTGTAGGCGACTATTACGGCGGTTTCGATGCCCAGACCATCTTCGACGAGAAAGTGCCCGAAGGCGCTCTGGAAATCGACATCTACCGCGCCGACCACACCGCCTACTCGAAAAAACTCAACAAGGTGGTGATGATGCGCGATGCGCCGGATCATGCCAAAGAGGACTTCGTATTGCTGTCAGGCACCAAGGTACGTGAAATGCTGGGCAATGGCATAGCGCCGCCGCCCGAGTTCTCACGCCCGGAAGTGGCTCAGATTCTGATGGATTACTATCAGATCGAAGGCTGATTCTCGCGGCCCAGTGGGGCCGTGACGGAACATGAAAAACCGAGGCTCCTGTGGGGTCTCGGTTTTTTTTTGGCAGAAAAACGCGAGATGCAAAACGCGAGATGCAAGACGTAAAAGCGGCCCCAGTGGACTTAAAAAATATAGAAAATGCAGAGAATTTGCTTGACTGCGATATTGCTAAAACCAAGCATTTTCTAGCGTCTAGCGTCTAGCGTCTAGCGTCTAGCGTCTAGCGTCTAGCGTCTAGCGTCTAGCGTCTAGCGTCTAGCGTCTAGCGTCTAGCGTCTAGCGTCTAGCGTCTAGCGTCTAGCGTCTAGCCCCCCAACGCCTGCAAGAACTGACGCTGTGCGGCGGCGGATTCCCTTGGGCGTTCAATCATCGGCATATGCCCGGTGTCTTCCATGATGATGCATTCGTTACGGGGGATAGCAGTGCGCAGTTTTTCGGTGCAGCTGACGTCGATCAATCGGTCGTGTTTACCCCAGATAATCAAAGTCGGTACGCTGATATTTGCCAGTTGGTCTTCCAGGGGGGCGGCTTCCAGTTCCTTGGTAAGTCCTTCAAAAATGCTCTGGTGAAGCGCCTCGCGCTGCTTGGCTTTGCTGTACATCAGTTTTTTGATTGGCATGGGTATCTTGCGCGGTTGATGCACAACGAAGGTCATCAGTGCATCGAGGTCTTCCATGGTGGATATGCTCAACAGGTTTTTACCCTGTTCCACGCCCAGCTCCAGTTCGCTTTTGTTACTGCCGCTGACACCGGCGTTATTGAACAGGGTGATGGTATGGAGTTGTTCGGGAAAGCTCAGGGCATAGCGCAGAGTGATCATTCCCCCCATCGAGTTGCCTGTCAGGTGGCAGCGGTTGATCCCTAATGCCCGAATAAAGGCATTCAGGCGCTCGGCCTGGGCCTGGGTGTGATAGCTCAGGGCGGGGTCGGCGGTGTTGTCGCCAAAGCCGGGCAGGTCGGGACAAATAATATAGTAGTCTTTGATGAGGTTGCGGGCGTACAGGGGCCAGTTGTCCTTGTTGGCGCCAAAGCCGTGAACCAGTACCATGGTTTCGCCGTCGGGGTTGCCCCCTTCGAGGTAGGGCCAGTCAATGCCGTCCACACTGATTGTGCGGGAGGTCAGGCCGCACTGTGAGTAAAGCATACGCTGAAGCAGGCCAGCGATCTGGAGGGGAAACAGGCGGTAGAGTAGCACCGGCACCACGATGCAGGTCATCACAATCAGTATTAGCACATTCATAAACACGTCGTTGCTTTCCTTGGGTTTTCGATAAAGGTTAATCAAATCAGGGTAGGGCATTGCCTTGTATCCCTGTGGTGTGCCCTTTGGTGGGCCTCCTGCTGAGCACTTTCTTTGTTACGTACTCTTTGTAACGTAAGCCTCCGCCATTGTGCCAGCCTTTATTCCATCTCCACGTCCGGGACGAACGGTTCGGTGACGTTAACGCATTGCCCCGATGTCTGGGCGAGAAAGAAAGCCATTGCCGCACGCTTGATATCGGGACCAAGGGGGTCGGTAAAACTGCCTTCCCTGTTTCCAGCGGGAAAATTATGAGTCAAGCCGTGCAGCGTCCAGAACTCCGCCAGCAGACAGCCCTCCGCGTCGCCGTAGTATTCAATGGTGTGAGGATAGTCCTGCCATCCCGCAGTGCCGCCGAGGCAGGGGGAGTTGGGGTAGTAAAGACAGGCGGAGTCGGTGTTGGCCGTTCCAGCGGGCGGTGCGTCAGGGGGAGATGCTGCGTCACTGTAGAACTGCCGGATTGCGGCGGGCGTATAGGGCAGTGAGGCGTCGGTCTGACCGTTGTCGATCCAGTCATTGGTCGCCAGCCATTGTTGCAGGGCATCGCGACCCAGGGGATAGGGAATAATTTCATCGGCGCTGCCGTGGAATAGAATCACTGGCATTCTGACGGCGTATTCGCCCATTGCCTGATAGGCCATTATCCCGCCAAGGTCAGTGCAGGCCATATAGCTACAGCCGGCAACAATGCCCGCAGCTGCGTACAGGTCGGGGTAGGTGGCGGCCATAACGCTCGTCATAAACCCTCCGCCGGAAAAGCCCATGATATACACCCGCTGCGGGTCGATATTCAGGTCGGGGCGGGCGATGATTTCCCGAGTTATACCTGCCAGTGTACCGGCTTCTCCGGAGTCGCGCACAATGCTGGTGGGCTGGCCCGAGCTCCAGCAGTCGGCGCCATTGCCGTCGTTCAGGTGTGCGTCCAGCCAGGCTTCGCCGGGTGGAAGGTCGTTGGGGTTTTTCTGGTCGGGGTAGGCGACGACGAAGCCCATTTCCACCGCGAGCTGGTTGAACCCGGTGCCGAGCAGGGCGTCCTCGGCGGACTGGGTACAGCCATGCAGGAACACCAGCAGCGGGGCCTGGTCGGTGGCCGATGCCGGCATAAACAAAATATAATCCCTCTGGGGCAGGGTGTCGTGGCGAAAGGTCAGCGACTCCTGGCGGTGCTGGGCGGGCACCGCAGGTGCTGAGCCGCCCCCGCAGGCGCTCAGCAGGAGTATCGCCATAACGCCGTAGAGTCCCTTGAGGAAAGCCATGACCCTAGTAGGACCAGTTGAACTGGGCGTAGAAGGTACGTGGCGCTTCGGCGATTTCGACGATAATGCCCGAGAATAAATCCCCCTGGCGAATGCCGGTGGCCTTGTTGGTCAGATTCTCGCCAATCAGCTTCAGCGACCAACCCTGCTCGGGGTTGGCAAGGCCGAGGCTGGCCTTGTAGCGTTCAAAGCCCTCCTGTAATTTGCGCTCGTCCAGGTCGAGGTCGAGGAACTGCTCGGACACTTGCTCTATGGTGGCGCTGGCGGTGAACTCCAGTCCGGTGCCCCCCAGCGGCGTATTGATAATACCGGTAAGGGTGTTGTTCCACTCCGGGGCAAAGGGGAAGGCCTTGCCGGTGGCAATGCCGCAGTCAGGGTCGTCGGATTGGTCCGGTGCGCACTCGTTATCGGTAAAATTGAGGTATTCGGTGTGGTTGTAGCCGACGGTGCCAATGACCCGCAGCCAGTGGGTGGGCAGCCATTGGATATCCCCCTCCAAACCCTGGGAGCGAGCCTCGGCCGCATTGCGTACCAGGGTGACGCCGATGCCGATATTGGTGCGCTCAGGGTCCCGAGTGAGCACCTGAAAATCCTCTACGTCCATGCGAAACAATGACAAGTTGGCCATCAGTGAATTGTCGAGCCAGCTGGTTTTGGCGTTGATACTCCACTCGGTGGTGTACTCGGCGCCGAAGGACAGTTCGTCATCGACATCGCGGAAGGCAAAGGCGTTAAAACCGCCGCCTTTCACCCCCTCCGCGCGGTGGATAAACAGGCTGACATTGTCCAGCGGCTGCCAGTTGAGGGCAATTTTATGTTGAAACTCGCTGTCCCTCATATCGCGTTCGGCCTGGAATTCGTCGAGTCCTGCCTGTGGAAGTACCACAGCCGGTTGCGGTTGGTTGAAGAACTGGTTCCAGCTGGCTTCCTTTTCCTCGGTGCTGTTGCGCACACCCACCTGCAAGGTCCAGTCATTGGCGAAGTGCCATTTGAATTCGGCGAAGGCCGCCAGTTCCGCGGCGCGCTGGTTGAATACCTGGGTGGTATCCTCCACCACACCGCTATCACGGGGCGGTGCGACGATACCGAACAGTGGCGACGTCGGGCTGGAATTGCCGGCATCGGCGGCGGTGGTCAGGCCGATATAGGCGGGTAGGTCGAAGGTGAAGCGAAAGAAGCTGTCGTCCATGGAGCGGCGTTGGTAAAACACCCCCGCGACAAAGTCGGTGGAGCCCAGTTCACGACCGAACAGGCTGTTGAGGCCAAACAGCCCGTCCATGATCGGTGAGACCACACGCCATTCGATACTGCTGGTCGGGCTGGTGTCGCCGGAGCGACCCCAAATGGCCGGTGCCGGGGAAAAGTCGGTGTCCAAAGTGAAATACTGCTCCAGCTCCGAGTGCCCGGCGGTCATAATGAGCGACCACTCGTTGAGGTCAATAGTCCATTCACTGGACACGGTGCGGATACGCACATCCCGGCCATCGGGGGCGTCCAGTGAAGCGATGTAGTTGTCGGCGCTAAAGTCGGTGTTGGGGTCGTAGCTACGCAGGAACGATTTAACCTCATCGGAGGCCTGGATAATTTCAATGCCGGTGCCGAGGTCTGTCAGTTTGACCTGCTCGAACCCGATCTTGAAATGGGTGCCAAACAAATCGGGAAAGAGAAATTTCACCCGCAAGCCATTGCGGTCGTGGCCGCGGAATTCACTCTGGGCCATTTCCTGTACCGCGTTGGTAGTGTTGTCCATAAAGCCATTGCGTTTATCGGTAAAGGCCGCGACACGAATGCCCAGACGATCTTCAACCACCGGTGTGCTGAACATCATTTCATAGCGTTGCCGACCGTAGTCGCCCCCCTGGGCGGAAAAGCTCATTTCCACTTCCTCGCCGGGGTCTGCGGTGAGCATATGAATCAAGCCCGCTGTGGTGTTCTTGCCGAAGGTCGTGCCTTGGGGGCCGCGCAGTACCTCGATGCGTTTGAGGTCAAAGGTCGCCGCCAGAAAATAGGGAATGCGAGTGTAGGGCAGGCCGTCGATGGCAATGCCCAGGGGGGGCTCAAAGGCTTTATTGCTATTGTTGAAGGTAAAGCCCCGGGCGCGGGGGGCAGAGAAAAATCCTGCCTGCTCTACCTGCACATTGGGCACGTAAAGCAATGCTTCTCGCAGGTCGGTAACGCCCTGTTCGGCCATAAAATCGCCGGTCATCACTGACATGGATATTGGCACATCCTGCAGTGCTTCATCCCGCTTTTGCGCAGATACTATGACTTCTTCAATAACCCGCTGGCCTGAACTGCGTGCGCTTAGCTGGGCGTGGGCTGCGATGTGAAAGGTAGTGAAGAATACAGTGCCGAGGGCGATGATCGGCAGCATATTGAGGGTCGTGGCGTGTCGCATTTTTGAACCTCCTGTTCGAATTGTTAGTAAAGGTTAGTGTCCTGTGCGGCCTATGCAGCGCCGACCAGACGCAGCGCGAAGTCGGAGTTGGCCAGGGCAATATTGTCGAGATTGTGTCCGTCCTCAGCGTTGTACCACTGGCTGATGCCAAGGCTGATTGCGCATACCGCAGAAGTGGCCAAACGGGGGTCGTGAGCGATATTGAATACGCCCTCTTTCGCGCCCTGGGTAATGATCTCCATCACCAGCTGAATAGAGCGGGCGCGGGCGGCGAGGGCCGCTGCCATAAACTCATCGGAAAGGGCGTGAAGCTCCAGATTGATGACGGTGGCCAGCAGGGCGTAGTCACCGTGAAAGCGCGTATTGGCCTGAACATAGGCACTGAGCTGGCTGCAATAGTCGTCGTCGGCATCGGCGAGAGCTTGCTCCATCTGTGCAAGATGTTCACTGTGACCGATGTCGATCAGGGTGCCGAGAATAATGTCCTTGGATTTGTAATGGGAATACAGCGACGCCGGTTGCAAGCCCACCGCCTGAGACAGATCCCGCATCGACGCCCCGGCAAAGCCCTTGGTAGCGAACAACCGCAATGCTGCCTTCAGTATCCCGGCCTTGGCACCCTTGGGCAGGCGATTACTCGGAAGGATATCATCGCTGCTATCGTTACAGCGATTGGCGCTCAGGGTCAGGCTACGCATATCGATTCAGGCTCAGTCGTTTTTATTTGGAATGGTGAGAGTGTAGGGAGATGTTGAGAGCATGTCAACGAACGATCGTTAGTGTTTTGCGCTGAAAAGCCGGAGACGCTGGACGGGAAACGCAAAGGCGGCCTGAGCGGGTGCGGAATTTATCGTACATCTATAGATTCGGTTTGACTGAAAGGTCACGGAGGCAAAACACCGTCTCCCGTCGTCCAGACATAAAAAAGGGGCGGTCAATGCCGCCCCTTCGTTCAGTTCACTCAGCCTTATTGATTCGGGCTGATGACCTGCAGTTCTACGCGGCGGTTACGCTCGCGGCCTTCTTCGGTGTTGTTGTCGGCGACGGGTTTGCTTTCGCCGTAGCCCACCGCACGCAGCCGTGAACGGCTGATACCCTGGGTGACAAGGTAGTCAACAACCGATTGCGCACGCTCCTGCGACAGCTTCTTGTTGTACGCGTCGCTGCCGACGGAGTCGGTGTGGCCCGCGATAATGATGCTGATGTCGGGCTCGTTCGCCAGCGATTTGGCAACATTGCCAAGCACCGTTTTCGAATCCAGCATCAGGCGTGCCTTATTGAACTCGAAGTGTACGCCGCTCAGATCGACGGTCTGTGAGATGACACAGCCACGCGAGTTCACTTTCAGGCCGGGCAGGGTGCCGGGACACTCGTCGATCTTGTTGGGAACGCCATCGCCGTCGCTATCCAGTGGGCAGCCGCGGGAATCAACGGGGACGCCATATGGAGTGCCCGGGCACTGGTCGATATCGTTGGGTACGCCGTCACGGTCGTCGTCAATAGAGCAGCCATCCACGTTAACCTTGGCACCGGGTGGCGTGTTGGGGCACTTGTCGCGGAAGTTGGGAACGCCATCGCCGTCACTGTCCAGAGGGCAGCCGGTGGCATCAACAGGGGTGCCGCGGGGGGTGTTCGGACACTTGTCCAGACGGTCGGGTACACCGTCGCCATCGCTGTCGTAATTATAGGGCAGCGGTTTTTCGCCGAAGGGCACAGACACACCGATCATAAAGGCATAGGTGTAGAAGGTGTCTTCTTCGATGATGTTGGTGCCGGGGTTGGTGGGATGGGGAACCCCGTCGATATTGTCCAGCTGATAGCGGGCTTCACCGCGCAGCGACACTTTGTCCAGTTCGTACATAAAACCGAGAATCACGTCGTTGCCGTGGTTGCTCTCGCTGCTGCCGAGAAACTCGATTTCGTGGTAGGTCGCGCCCACACCCAAAAAGGGTTGCATGGGAGTCGCGTCCAGTGCAAAGGCGCCGAAGGGGAAGTAGAGTAGGTCGATACCGGCGGCCTGACGCTCGTAGACATCATTGCGATCAGTTTTCAACTCACCGACATTGGCGTGCAGGTCGAACATAAAATAAGAACTGATCGGCTTGCCGAAGCCAATTTTATACTGCTCGCCGTTGTCCTTGTCTTCGTCGTCGGCAACGGTGGTGCCAATCATGGCGTGGGCACGCCAGCGGGTATCGATTACCGTTTCCTCATCGTCCGCGAAGGCGGGCATCGTGGTCGCCATGACCAGTGCCAGCGCGGCTGTACGCAGATTCCTCATGTAAATGTCTCCATATGCACTTTACATCGTAAAACGCGTCCCGAATGGGGCGCGTTTGTAGTTTGTTGTTCTGGCGCAGGCCGCTCCCTCAGGGCGCGGCGGGGGGTTGACTGTCGTCGGACATCTGTAACAGCGGATCGGTAGCGAGGCCTTGCGCATAAAACGCGGGCAGAGTCACTTGCTGATTCGGTGAATTGCGCTGTTCGGTCTCTACTTGACCTTCACTTCCGGTACAAAGATCGCTGGAGCCTTCGTTGGTTACCAGTACACTGCTGCCCTCATAGGAGATCGGTTCGCCAACACTCTGGCCCTCTGGGCCGTTGTATTTTTGATCCGCGTTCTCATCGATAAAAACGCGGATGCATACGGTGGCAAAGCGGTTGATGCCCACCGGCTCAAGCAGTCCCTTTGACGTGGCGCTGAACAGCGCTGGCGGCGCGCCGGCGGGGAACAGGTTGGGAAGATTGGCAACAACGATTCCGGCAACACTGATTTGGGCGGGGTCGGTCGGAACCGGTGCCTGTGATGGGTCAGTGGGGTCGAAATCGGGGTCACTGGGGTCGGGAATAGCTGGCTCCGGGCTGCTGTCAGAGGCCGATGCGCTGAAGCACACACGGTCGGCGCTGGTGTTGCCCGCCCAATAGCCTGGCACCGCCGCAAAGGTGACTTGCGGTTGGTTGGTGACATCAAAGAACAGATCAAAATAGCCGCTATTGGGGTCGTTGGCCTTGATGTCGATGATGTCCTGATCACTCAGTCCTTCGGCATTTTTTTGGCTTTCGAACAGGGCGTAGGCGTGGTACTGAATTGCCGGTGGCTCAGGGGTCGGGCTTGTGGTGGTCAAGCAAGAGAATGGGTCTTCAACGCGGTCGGTTGGCGCGCCAGCCGGAGGCGTTTCGCTCGCTCTGACAGTTTGCAATAGACGCAGGGACACGATGGGGTCGATTTTGACATCAACGTTGGTGTCCACGGTGATGGGGGCGCCATTCGTGGTTGTGCCGTTGTATGTGGTTTTCAGAACCGTGCTGCCCTCGGTTTGCTGATCAACCGAGTTGACCGTCACGCTGGCGCCGATGTTTTGATCGACTTCAATCAGGGTATCGTCAACAACCGACCAGCTGACGTTGCCACCGCTACAGGCTCCCTGAGTCGTGTTCACCGTGCCGAAGGTACAGCTTGTATCGTACTTGATGCCAGCGCCGACCAGATTCAGCAGCACCGTATTGTCCACAATATGGTCTACTGGATTGACGGTTATGGCTGATACAGTGGCGTCGGTGAGCTTCAGGGTCAGGTCTGCCGAAATGGTGTCTTCGGGCTCGCCATTGTCATCGAGGCTGTTCACAAAGGTCGCGGTGACCTTGTTCTGCGGGTTGTTGGCCTTGATAGCCTCGTAAGCTGACTGGCTGATAAAGTCGCCGAAGCCGCCCTCTTCATCCAGGCCGTTGGCGTCAAAGATGTTGGCGCCAGGTACATTGTTCACCGCCCAGCTGAGACGGTCGGTGCCGGAACACTGGTACTGAGTCAGCAGAGGCTGATTGACATTTTGGGGGTTGGTGTAAACCAGTTTGGCCGCCATTTGCACGTCTTCGCCAGCGGGTTCATTGACACTGGTGATCAGGTTGCCGTTGGTATCCAGGCCTTTGCACTGTTTAACAAAGCCCTGGTTAAGGGCGCCGGTGATCGGATCACAAATATTGGCCGCCGGGTTGGTAATGGAGCAAACTTCCATCGAGGTGACGATGGCGGGAATGACTTGAATCGTCTTGCGGGCGACCGCCTCTATCAATGGACTGCTATCGTCGTTGGGGTCGCTGCGCTGACCCAGCTGGTCACAGGTAAGCTGGGGGGTGGTTTCTGCGCTCATGGCGTAGATTTCCAGCGAGACAATTTCGGTATTGTTGCTCAGGGTAAACGGCGAGGTGAAGGTGGTTTCCACCGAGTCCAGGTAGGGCTTTTCCTCAAAGCTGACGATATCGGTGTTTGTCGAACAGAAGGTCACGCGGCCGGTCTGGTTTTCCTGCACGGCGATGTCGCGCAGTGCTTGCAGCAGTTTGTATTCAGTTTTAAAGGTCGCGCCGGGCTTTAACGGGTTGAAGGCGATGGCTGCTTGTCCATCGATATAAGGAGCCCCCAGGGGTACCGGTGGCGCAACGGTAAAGTTGCTGCTGCGAACGTAATCCTGTTGGCCAAAACGATAGGTGGCATTAATGGTGCCCTGAAGTGGCGAGTCGTTGGTCAGCAGCCGAACACTGCTGATAATATCCTGCACATCACGGAGGCTACCGGCATTGCGAATGTCGTCAGCGAGAGTCGCAACGGCGGGGTCGCGCAGGTTACCGGTGATGGTCCACGAGGCCGCGCGGGTCACGTTCAATTCGGGGCCAAGGTTGGTGTTGAGTTGGTCGGTCTGCAGGCCAAGCAGACGCACGGGAATCATATTGCTGCCGGTGCCGGGCAGTACATTACCGCGGGGGAAATCCAGGCGAAGGGTTTCGGGATCAAGGCGTAAATTCGGGCGGTCGGGGCTCCGGGCGTCGCCACCACCCCCACAAGCTACCAACAAGCTCGATGCGAGCGTCAGTGATAGCGCGAGTCTATTCGATGTCATTATTTCCCCTCCCGGAGAAGCAGTATTAATGGCCAAAGGTATTCGTAATTGTATGTATGCTTATATCGCTAGTTTCTCGGAACTGCCAGCTAAAAACAACTGCATACGCCTCTAGGTTTGTATGTTAGAGGCAAATTGGTGAATATTTCTGTGATGTGTTCACTAAAGTACGGTTTTTAAAGCAACTTATGAAGTTCGCGACGGACGAAATTGGTATTTTTAACACTATCCAGATCTGTGGCGCGACTGGCGTCGGAGTGTCGCTTGTTAGGTGTTGTGGGGAAGTCGCGGGGCGTTTTTTAGTGCGTAGACTGTTGCGGGATTGGTGCGCGGTGCGTCGCGGCAGGGCTATGTAATGGGCCCGGGTGGCGAAGGGCGAGCGCGCCACAACCCAGAGCGGGTTCTAAACCCGTGGGCGTGGCGCAAGACCGGCTATCGATAGCTCTCGATAGGCGGGCAGGAACAGATCAGATTACGGTCGCCGTACACATTGTCTATGCGATTGACCGTAGGCCAGTATTTGCCTTCACGCAGGCTGGCAACGGGCCAGGTGGCTTCCTCGCGGCTGTAGGGACGGGTCCAGTCACTGGCGATCACATCGTCCTGGGTGTGTGGGGCGTTAACCAGCGGGTTGTTGTCAGCGGGAAGTTGACCGGCTTCTACCCTGGCGATTTCCCGGCGGATGCTGATCATGGCTTCGCAAAAGCGGTCCAGCTCGCGCAGTGATTCGCTTTCGGTGGGTTCGATCATCAGCGTGCCGGGCACCGGGAAGGACATGGTGGGGGCGTGAAAGCCATAGTCCATCAGTCGCTTGGCGATGTCTTCTTCGGTGATACCGCTGCTCTCCTTGAGGGGACGCAGGTCGATTATGCACTCGTGGGCCACGCGGCCATTGCGTCCGGTGTAGAGCACCGGGTAGTGGTCGCCCAGTCGCTTGGCGACGTAGTTGGCGTTGAGGATGGCGATTTCCGTCGCCCGGCGCAGGCCGGCGCCACCCATCATACGGATATACATCCACGAGATCGGCAGAATGCTGGCACTGCCGTAGGTGGCGGCGGAAACGGTGTCGTTGTCTGTATTCAGGCCGTCAATGGGCTGTACCGGGTGGTTGGGTAAGAAGGGCGCAAGGTGTGCCTTTACGCCGATGGGGCCCATGCCCGGGCCACCGCCGCCGTGGGGAATGCAGAAGGTCTTGTGCAGGTTAAGGTGGGATACGTCGGCACCGAAGTGGCCGGGGGCCGCCAAACCAACCAATGCGTTCATGTTGGCGCCGTCGACGTAAACCTGACCTCCGTGTTGGTGGATGATGTCGCAGATTTCCCGAATGCCCTCCTCGAAGACGCCGTGGGTAGAAGGGTAGGTGACCATCAGGGCGGCGAGTTGCTCGCTGTGCTGCTCGGCTTTATTACGAAGGTCGTCAATATCGACATTGCCGAGTTTGTCGCAGTCGACAATGACTACGCGCATGCTGGCCATGGCAGCAGAGGCCGGGTTGGTGCCGTGGGCCGAGCTGGGAATCAGGCAGATATCGCGCTGATGGTCGCCGCGACTTTCGTGATAGCGGCGGATTGCCAGCAGTCCGGCGTATTCACCCTGGGAGCCGGCATTGGGCTGCATGGAGAATTTGTCGTAGCCGGTGCAGGCCACCAGTTGCGCTTCCAGTTCATCGATCAGTTGCAAATAACCGGCGATTTGTTGTTTCGGCGCAAAGGGGTGGATGCGGCCAAATTCCGGCCAGGTGACGGGAATCATCTCGGCGGTGGCATTCAGCTTCATGGTGCAGGAGCCGAGGGCGATCATCGAGTGGTTAAGCGCGATGTCGCGACGCTCCAGGCGGTTCATGTAACGCAGCATCTCCGTTTCGGAGTGGTAGCTGTTAAACACCGGGTGGTCGAGAATGGCCGAGTGGCGTTGCAGGTCGGCGGGAATGCTGCTCAATGGGGCCAGTTGGGCGTCCACATCGCTCAGCTCAGGCAGTGTGCTGCCCTCGGGGGCAAACAGCGCCCACAGGGCGCGAATGTCGTCGCTACTGCTGGTTTCGTCAAAGCTGACGCCTAATGTCTGGCTGCCGCGGCGCAGATTGATGCCCTGTGCTTCGGCGGCATCGGCGATGGCCTGACTGCGGCTGCCAGCGTCGACAGTGATGGTATCGAAGAAGCTGTCAGTGCAGGTATAGCCGAGCTGCTGCAGGCCCTGTGCAAATACTGCAGCCTGGCGGTTGATCCGCCGGGCGATACGTCCCAGCCCCTCGGGGCCGTGATAAATCGCATAGAACACGGCCATGATCGCCAGCAGTGCCTGGGAAGTACAAATATTGGATGTCGCTTTTTCCCGGCGGATATGTTGTTCACGGGTTTGCATCGCCATGCGCAGGGCCGGCTTTCCTCGGCTGTCGACGGACACGCCGATGATTCGCCCGGGCACCGAGCGCTTGTATTTGTCGCGGGTGGCAAAGAAGGCGGCGTGGGGGCCGCCGAGCCCCATGGGTACGCCAAAGCGCTGGGCGGAGCCGACGACAATATCGGCACCCTGTTCGCCGGGAGGAGTGAGCAAAACCAGGCTCATAATGTCGGCGGCAACCACCGTCATGCAGTCTTTTTGCTGGGCGGCGCTGCACAGCTCGCGCAGGTCACGCACCCGGCCATCGGTTTGCGGATATTGCACCAGCAGGCCGAAACACTCCTGTTGGTCGAGGTCGGCAAAGACATCGCCAACCACCACTTCCAGCCCCAGGGCTTCCGCGCGAGTGTTCAGCACTGCAATGGTTTGCGGGTGGCAGTGGGCATCGACAAAGAAAACATCGCTCTTGTTCTTGCGCGCAGAGCGCTTGCACATTGCCATCGCTTCCGCTGCGGCGGTGGCCTCATCAAGCAGCGAGGCATTGGCCAGGTCGAGCCCGGTCAGGTCGATCACCATCTGCTGAAAGTTTAACAGTGCTTCCAGGCGGCCCTGGGCGATCTCGGGCTGATAGGGGGTATAGGCGGTGTACCAGCCCGGGTTTTCCAGGACATTGCGCAGAATGACATTGGGGGTGATGGTGTCGTAGTAACCCATGCCAATAAAGGACTTGGCGCACTGGTTTTTGGCGGCGATGGCGCGCAGTTCTGCAAGGGCGTCTACTTCGCTCAGGCCCGCGGGCAGCGGCAGCGACTCACGCAGGATCGCTGCCGGTACAGTGTCTTTGATTAGCGCATCCAGGTCGCTGTAACCGAGTTTGGCCAGCATTGTGGCGGTGTCCTGCGGGCCAGGGCCGATGTGGCGTTGTTGGAAATTGCCGGAGTCGCTGAGCTGTTCCAGGGTATGGGTCATGGTCGATTGCTGCCTGCACTGGGTTGGGCGTGGAAAAAACGGGCGATATTAAAGCATATTGACCTGGGGTTTTCGCGGCAAAATTCCCGGTCAATAGTCATATTTTCCCTGCAGATTACCCCATTCAGCGAGCTTATGTTGCGGCTTATACGTATGCGGCGGCTTTTGTGTCGATAGGCTTAAAGCTTTCGTTATAAACTTTGCGCTTATTTATTACACCGCAACGTCTAGGGCAGTCGCACGGGCCGCCCGGCGTGGTGTGTTTATTCGGGGGAGGTATGAGGGTGTTTTTTCGGCAGGGATGGCTACTGATAGGGGTGGTGCTGTGCAGCGCCTGCGCCGGTCAACAACATTACCGCGGTGGTCAGGTTGCGCCGGTGCAGGAGGTCAATTCATCCGCTGGTCGTGTCGCGTCGCTGGAATCCGCCCTTGCTGATGCACTCATCCAGATCGAAAAAATCAAAGCGCAAACCGTCACCGACACCCTTCCCGATATGCCGCCCAATGCTCGCACCGGGGCCTGCTATGCCAAGATGACGGTGCCTGCCCAGTATATCGAGCGGGAGTCCCAACGTATCGTCAAGGAAGCCTCGGAAAAAATCGAGGTGAAACCGGCCCGTACCGAGTGGGTAGAGGAGCAGGTTGTCGTCAGCGAAGCCCATACCCGCATCGAGGTGGTGCCCGCCACCTACAAATGGGTTGAAGAGCGCACTGAAGTGCTGCCGAGCAAGATTCATCAAAAACTGGTAAGCCCGGCCCGCTATAAAACCGTGAGTGAAAAAATTCTGGCCAAACCCGCTGAGTGGGTGTGGCGTCCGGGGCGCGGCGATGTTGAAAAAATTGACCCCGAGTCCGGCGAAATTCTGCACTATGTCGAGTTGCCCGCCGAATATAAAACTGTCGAAAAGCAGGTGCTGGACACGCCGGCGGTCTACGAAAAGGTGGTTGAGCCGGCGGTATTTGAAACAGTGAAAAAACGTGTGGTGGATCGCCCGGAACACAGCCGCGAAGTGACCGTGCCCGCGGTGTATAAAACCGTGCGGGTGCAAAAGGTGGTTGAGCCAGCCGTTGAGCTGCGGGTGGTGATTCCGGCGGAATATGAAAAGTATCGCTACCGGGAAAAGCTCAGCGAGGAAAAGCTGGATTGGCGGGAAATTGTCTGCGAACGGCATCGCGGCCCGGAGCTGATCCGCTTGGTGCAAAAGGCGCTGACCCAACGTGGATTCCCCACCGGATATGCCGACGGTGTTCTGGGCAAGCGCTCTCTCAAGGCCATTGAAGATTTTCAGCGTCAACAGGGCCTGGCCACCGGGCGTTTGTCTATTGAAACTCTGGAGGCCCTGGGTGTCGCCTACGTTGGCGGCGCCTGAAACTCACGCCTGCTGAGGCGTTGCCCCGGCCTGGTGGCTGGGGCATGATGCGCCAATGGCAACTCTGAATTCCCTTCTCTCTGATATTCGCGCCTGTCGCCTTTGTGACGCACACCTGCCCGAGGGGCCGCGCCCGGTCGTGGTGGTGAATGGGGCCGCTCGAGTATTGATAATTGGTCAGGCTCCGGGCAGAAAAGTCCATCAATCGGGTGTGCCCTGGGACGATCCCTCCGGAGATCGCTTGCGCGACTGGATGCAGCTGGATCGCGCCTCATTCTACGGCGACCCAAGACTGAGCATTATGCCGATGGGATTTTGTTACCCAGGGGCAGGGCGTAGTGGCGATCTGCCGCCGCGACCCGAGTGCGCGGCAACCTGGCATGAGCCGCTGTGGCAGGAAATGCCCCATCTTGAGTTGGTATTGCTGATTGGGCAGTATGCCCAACGCCACTACGCCGAGAAGCTGGGGGTTGGGACACCCACAGGAACCCTGACCGAGCGCCTGCGGGCTCAGCCGACGGACAGTCTTGGCTTCTGCTTGCCTCACCCATCGCCGCGCAATATTCGCTGGTTTAAATCCAATTTGTGGTTCGAGCGCGACACGCTGCCCGCGCTGCGCGCGAGACTGACCCAGGTTTTTTCTTAAGGATATTCCAATGCCAAAAACATTAGGGCCGTGGCTTCAGCACAGTAATACCACGGTATATGAGAATCCGTGGTTGCGTCTGGAACACCATGAAGTGACCACGCCGGGACAGACCCCCGGTATCTACGGCAAGGTGTGCTTTAACACCACCGCAGTGGGGGTGGTGCCCATTGATCGTGAGGGTAATACCTGGCTGGTGGGCCAGTATCGTTATCCGCTGGAAAGCTATAGCTGGGAAATTCCCGAGGGTGGCTGTCCGCTGGGGCAAAACCCGGAAGATACCGCACGGCGGGAATTGGCTGAGGAGACCGGCCTGCGTTGCACTGGTCTTCATCCCCTGTTGCGATTGCATACCAGTAACTCCTGCACCGATGAGGTCGCGGATATTTATGTCGCCACCGGGTTGACCGCAGGGGAGGCTGAACCCGAGGACACGGAGCAGCTCGAGGTGCGTAAACTGCCATTGGACGCAGCCATTGCCATGGCCATGAGCGGCGACATTACCGATTCCATGAGCGTTGCGGCTCTGCTGAAATTGCAGGTGCTGCTGCACCGCAATGGCAATCACGTCAGCGCGGCGCTTGCGGCCCTTGCCGGGCAGTAAGTGCCGCTAGGTGGTGCCGCTGTCTTCAGTCGCGCTGGCGGCAATATTGACCACGTTGTCATTGGGCGTATCGGCGCTACCGCTGAGATGGCGTTGGTAGAGTTGGTCTAGATAAAAGCACAGCGCGTTTGCGGTGATCTGCGTGCGACGTGAGTTCATCAGCTCAAAGGCGTGTTGGGCGTCGGGCAGTTCGGCGTAGGCCACTGGCTGGTGCGAGACTTCCTTAAGCTTGGCATAGAGCAGGCGCGACTCTTCTACCGGCACCAGGGTGTCCGCTTCGCCGTGAATCAGCAGAAACGGCGGCGCCTGCTCGTTCACCCAGTACAGCGGTGATGCCTGTCGCCACAGGCCGGGGTTTTCGCTGCGGGTAATTTTCAGCACCTTGTCGGCGACCATTTTCTCCAGTCCGCTGTCGCCGCGCTGGTTTTCGCTGTTGGTGAAGTCGTAAACACCGTAGATCGGCACGCAGCCCTGAACTCGAGTGTCCATTTGCTCAAAGCCCGGCTGGAATTCCGGGGCGTTGGCGCTGAGGGCGAGCAGGCTGCTCAGGTGGCCGCCCGCAGAGCCGCCGGTGGCCACGATAAATTCCGGGTTGCCGCCGTAGCGGTGAATGTTTTCCTTCACCCACACCAGGGCTTTTTTGCAGTCGATGATGTGGTCGGGAAAGGTCGCTTTGGGGCTCAGGCGATACTGCACCGACACGCAGACCCAGCCCTCCAGGGCAAGGCGGCGCATCAGTGGCAGAGCTTGCTGCTCTTTGGAGCCGAGGTTTTGCAGCCAGGCGCCGCCGTGAATCTGAAAGAGTACCGGGGCGTTTTTCGGGCAGTCCCGGCGCTGGTAAATGTCGACATGCAGCGGCGACCCAGTGGCATCACAATAGGGAATATTCTGGTGACGCTGCACCAGCGGGTGGCGATAATCGAAGGGGTTGAGCAGGGGCTGGTCTTCGGCAAATGGCGGCGCAATGCGGGGGTCGTAGCCGGGGTCGAGCTGGCCCAGTGCGCTGTTGACTGCCTCGCGCAGCACGGGCTCAGCCTGGGCGGCGCGGTCGTGAAACTTCAACAGTGCCAGCCAGCTTGCCAGAGCGATGCCCAGTGCCAGCGCGTCGCTAAAACCGTTCAAGTCACCAAAGCTAACAACCAGCAGGGTGATGGCGACTTCGGTAGCGATCAGATGAAGGGGGAGTTCACCGGCGATCAGGCCGAAAATAAAACTGAGTACTCCCATAAATTCGGGTTTGCCCTTCCATGGGTGGTAAGCGTTCCAGCTCAACCAGGCCCAGAATAGCGACAGCAACAACATGCGGCGAACTCCCTTGGCGAATTAATAATCGATGGCGACGATAGCATAGTAGCGATCGCCCTTTGGCGTGCTTACCATAATTTCATCATCCAGGCGTTTGCCGAGCATAGCCCGTGCCAGTGGCGAATCCATTGACAGCTTTCCCGCGCTGACATCGAACTCGTCGGGACCGACGATGCGGTAGCGGCTTTGTTCGCCGTCTTCGTCCTCAAGGGTAACCCAGGCGGCAAAGAACACCTTGTCGCGGTCTTTGGGTTTTTCATCGACGACGGTAATTTCCTCAAGGCGTTTGGTTAAAAAACGCACACGGCTGTCAATTTCGCGGAGTCGTTTTTTGCCGTAGATGTAGTCGCCGTTCTCCGAGCGGTCGCCGTTCTTGGCGGCTTCGTGTACTGTGGCGGTGACCTGGGGGCGCTCTACTTTCCAGAGTTGGCGCAGTTCATTGCGCAACACTGCCTCACCCTCCGGGGTGATATAACGTGAGCCGCGGGGGCGGGGTGGTCGATACCGACTCATTGAACACTAACCTCTGAACACTGTGCTGAATGATTTATCATATCGTGTATTAACAGACGTGGAGAACTACATGAGAAAGCGTTTTTCGCTGTTGGCGCTGTGGCTGACCATCGCCGCTGCGCCGCTGTCCGCTGGGCCGGTCACCGAAGCTGAAGCCGTGGGCTTGAAGGGCTCGCTGATACAGGGCGGTATGATCTGGGGGCGTGTCGCGCCCGGTAGTCGTGTGGAGCTGGGTGCCCACGAGGTCAAGGTCGGCCCTGACGGTTTGATTGCAGCGGGCTTTGACCGCGATGCTCCGGCGGTGATGCCATTAAAAATATGCGCGTCTGACGGGCAGTGCGAGGTGACTGAGCTGGGTATCGAACAGCGGAAGTACAATGTGCAGCGCATCGAAGGGGTGCCGCAGAAAACCGTGACCCCGCCAGCCTCGGTGCTGGCGCGTATTCGCAAGGAATCGGCGTTGATTGGCAAGGCTCGCAGTAACTACCTGTATCGCAACGACTTTACCAAGCCCTTTATCTGGCCGCTGATTGGGCCGGTAACGGGTGTTTTCGGTAGCCAGCGTGTCTATAATGGCACCCCCGGTCGCCCCCACTACGGCGTGGATGTGGCCGCGCCGACGGGAACCCGTGTGGTCGCGCCCCAGGACGGGGTCGTCACTCTGGCCTATGACGATATGTTCTACTCCGGCGGTACCCTGATTGTGGACCACGGTCAGGGGATTTCATCGACCTTTATTCACCTGAGTCGAATACTGGTCACCGAGGGGCAGGAGATTAGTCAGGGACAGGAAATCGCTGAGGTTGGCGCCACCGGTCGCGCCACCGGCCCACACCTGGACTGGCGAATGAACTGGTTTGGTCAGAAACTGGACCCCGCATTGCTGCTGGGGCCGATGCCGGCATCGGCGCAATAGCGGCCCGGCCGCCTACGAGAATGAGACACGAGATGATTGACAAGAAGTTACTGGAAGTTCTGGTTTGCCCGGTCAGCAAGGCTCCGCTGGAATACAGCGCCGAGAGCAACGAACTCATTTGCCGTGCCAGCGCATTGGCTTACCCGATTCGCGACGGGATTCCAGTCATGCTGGAGTCGGAGGCCCGCCCCCTGACTACCGACGAAAAGCTCGGTTAATCAAGCGCATACAAAATGTGCTGAGTTCGCTATAATTTTTCTTTTCGCCGGGGCCCACTCCCGGCGTTTGTCGTTGTAGACCACGAGTGAGACTGTTTGATGAAAAGCGCTGCGATTCGCGATGCCTTTATCCGTTATTTTGAAAGCAAGGGACACCACCCCGTGGCCAGTAGTTCACTGGTGCCGGGTAACGATCCTACTCTGCTGTTTACCAATGCGGGTATGGTGCAGTTCAAGGATGTCTTTCTCGGTGAAGACAAGCGCCCCTACACTCGAGCGGTGAGCAGTCAGCGCTGTGTACGCGCCGGGGGCAAGCACAACGACCTGGAAAATGTCGGCTATACCGCGCGTCACCACACCTTTTTTGAAATGTTGGGTAACTTCAGTTTTGGCGACTACTTCAAGCGCGACGCCATTATGTTCGCCTGGGAATTTCTCACCTCAAGTGATTGGCTGGGTATCGACAGCGAACGCCTGTGGGTGACGGTGTATGCCGACGATGATGAAGCCTACAAAATCTGGAACGAAGAAGTGGGGGTTCCGGCTGAGCGCATGGTACGCATTGGCGACAACAAGGGCGCAAAATATGCCAGCGACAACTTCTGGTCGATGGGCGACACCGGCCCCTGTGGTCCCTGTACCGAGATCTTCTATGACCACGGCGAAGATGTCGCCGGTGGCCCTCCTGGCAGCCCTGAGGAAGATGGCGACCGTTACATAGAAATCTGGAACAACGTATTTATGCAGTTCAACCGCGATGCCGACGGCACCATGACCGAACTGCCAGCGCCTTCTGTAGACACCGGTATGGGCCTTGAGCGCATTTCTGCGGTGATGCAGAACGTGCACAGCAACTATGAAATTGACCTGTTCGACAATTTGATTCGCGCCACCGCCGATGTGCTGGGGGTAGAAGATCGCAGCCACACCTCGCTGCGGGTGATTGCCGACCATATTCGCTCATGCGCCTTCCTGATTGCCGACGGCGTGCTGCCGTCAAATGAAGGGCGGGGCTATGTGCTGCGCCGTATTATTCGTCGAGCGGTACGCCACGGTAATAAACTGGGCGCGGCGGAACCCTTCTTTCACCGCCTGGTGGATGCACTGGCCACAGAAATGGGCGAGGCTTACCCCGAGCTGCGAACCCTGCAATCGCAAATTGAAAAAGCGTTGCTGCAAGAGGAGGAACAGTTTGCCAAGACCCTGGATCAGGGAATGCGTATTCTTGAGGCCGATCTCAAGGACTTGCAGGGTAGCCAGATTCCCGGCGAGACGGTTTTCCGTCTCTACGACACCTACGGCTTTCCGGTGGATCTCACCGCCGACATCGCTCGGGAGCAGAACCTGACCCTGGATATGGACGGCTTCGAAGCCGCGATGGAAGCCCAGCGCCAGCGCGCCCGTTCTGCCTCCAACTTCAAAATGGACGCCAATCTGCGTCTGGAGGTAGAGGGTGCCACCGAATTTGCCGGCTACCAGCAGCTCGCCAAAGCCGCAGTTGTCGTGGCCTTGCTCAAGGGTAATGAGCCGGCGAAAGCCCTGAGCGAAGGCGACGAAGGAGCGCTCGTGCTCGACGCAACGCCGTTCTACGCCGAGTCGGGCGGCCAGGCTGGAGACAGCGGAGTGATCCTTGGTGAAGGCCTGCGTTTTGAAGTACGCGACACCCAGAAGGCCGGTGCCCACTTTATCCACCTGGGCGTGGTCGCCAGTGGTAGCGTCAGTGTCGGCCAGGGGGTCAATGCCGAGGTCGATGCCGATATTCGTCAGGCAACGGCGCTCAATCACTCGGCCACGCACTTGCTTCATGCTGCCCTGCGTCGAGTATTGGGCGAGCACGTTAACCAGAAAGGCTCTCTGGTAACCGCCGAGCGGCTGCGCTTTGACTTCGCCCACCCAGAGGCGGTGAAGGCCGATCAGCTGGCGGAAATTGAAGCACTGGTGAACACTGAAATTCGTCGTAACACCGCGGTAGAAACCCTGGAAACCGATATCGAGTCGGCCAAGCAGCGCGGTGCGATGATGCTGTTTGGCGAAAAATACGGCGACACCGTGCGGGTGCTCAGCATGGGCGGCGACTTCTCTGTTGAGCTGTGTGGTGGTACCCATGTCAGTCGTACCGGCGATATTGGCCTGATCCGCATTGTCAGCGAATCCGGCGTTGCGGCGGGTGTGCGCCGTATCGAGGCCGTCACCGGTGCGGCGGCGCTGGCGGAGGCGAATGCCGATCGCGCGCGTTTGCAAGCCGCCTGTGCGGCCCTGAAGACCGGCAGCGATAACTTCGACAGTAAACTGGCTCAACTCCTTGCCAGCCACCGCGAGCAGCAAAAGGAGCTGGAGCGACTTAAAGCGAAGCTGGCCACTGCTGGCAGTCGCGACCTCGCCGCCGAGGCGGAGGAGATCAACGGTATACGCTTGCTGGCGGTTAAAATCGACGGAGCAGACCCGAAAACCCTGCGCGACAGTGTCGATCAATTGAAAAACAAGCTCGGTTCAGCGGTGGTCTTGCTGGCGACCGCCGACGGCGACAAAGTCGCGCTGGTGGCCGGTGTGACCAAAGACCTGGTCGGGCGAGTCAAGGCGGGTGACGTCATGAAAGTTGCCGCCGCTGCCGTTGGCGGCAAAGGCGGTGGACGGCCAGATATGGCCCAGGGGGGCGGAACAGACGTGAACGCCATCCCAGAGGCGCTAAAAGCCGTAAAAGATTACGTTAATCACTTATAGAACGGGCTGTATCATTTCCTTTACCGTAGAGTTGTTGTTTAATGAGCGCCCTCCAACCAAGGCGTTCATTTGCAGATCACAAAATGAGTCTAATTGTTCAGAAATTTGGCGGTACCTCAGTTGGTACGGTAGACCGCATCAAGGCCGTTGCTAAAAAAATAGCGGCCTTCAAAGCGCAGGGGCACGACGTTGTGGTCGTTGTTTCCGCGATGAGCGGTGAAACCAATCGACTGATTGAATTGGCGAAAGCCATGCAGGAGCAACCCACACCAAGGGAGCTGGACGTTCTGGTTTCGACCGGAGAACAAGTCACCATTTCCCTGCTGTGTATGGCCCTCCATGATCTAGGCTGTGGTGCAAAGTCGTATACGGGAACGCAGGTGCGGATTCTCACTGATGAAGCCCACACCAAAGCGCGCATTCGTGAAATCGACGATGAGAAAATGCGCAAGGACCTGGCCGATGGCAATGTTGTTGTCGTGGCCGGATTCCAGGGCGTCGATCAGGATGGCAATATCACCACCCTGGGTCGAGGCGGATCAGATACCACGGGCGTGGCTTTGGCTGCGGCGCTGAAAGCAGACGAATGTCAGATCTACACTGATGTTGACGGGGTTTATACCACTGACCCACGGGTTGTCAGTCAGGCACGACGGCTGGAGCGCATTACCTTTGAAGAAATGCTGGAAATGGCCAGCCTCGGTTCAAAGGTGTTGCAGATCCGTTCAGTGGAATTTGCGGGCAAATACAACGTCCCGCTTCGTGTTTTACACGCCTTCGAAGAAGGCCCCGGCACATTGATCAGTCTAGAGGAACAGTCAGATATGGAAAACCCGGCGATTTCGGGTATCGCGTTTACCCGCGACGAAGCAAAGATAACCGTACTGGGCGTGCCCGACACCCCGGGACTGGCCTACCAGATATTGGGGCCGATCAGCGATGCCAACATCGAAGTTGATGTCATCGTACAAAACGTGGCGGAGGACAAATCCACAGATTTGACCTTTACCGTAAGCCGGGGCGACCTGGCCAAGGCCAGCGCAATCGTCAAAAATCTCGTGCAACAAACCGGCGCGAGAGAAGTCAAAACTGACGACAAAATCGCGAAAGTGTCCTTGGTAGGTGTCGGCATGCGTTCCCACGCGGGTATTGCGAGCAAAATGTTCAAAACCCTGGCTGAAGAACGCATCAATATTCAGCTGATAACCACGTCGGAAATCAAGATCTCCGTCGTGATCGATGAAAAATACCTGGAGTTGGCAGTACGTGCCCTCCACTCGGCTTTTGATCTGGATAAAGAGCCCAACACCTGAAGCTTCAGAGATGTAATGCTACGCTGCACAGGGATACGCACGGGGTATGGAACAGAACTCTGACATGGAGAATTTATTATGTTGATACTAACTCGTCGTATTGGTGAAACCCTGATGGTTGGTGACGAAGTCACCGTGACAGTGCTGGGGGTAAAAGGAAACCAGGTGCGCCTTGGGGTTAATGCACCCAAGCACGTCGCCGTGCACCGTGAAGAAATCTATGAGCGCATTCAGGGCGAAAAAGACGGCAACAAAGAATAAGCGCTTTTTTGCCTAAAGGACTTTGCAAATGCGCTCAGTGTGGTATCATGCCGCGCGTTCATTAGCTAATACAGTCTTTTGAAAACAAGACCTTAGCGAATAAACACGCGGTAGCTGACACGTCAGCAACGCACAATTTCCGGAGAGGTGGCCGAGTGGCTGAAGGCGCTCCCCTGCTAAGGGAGTATGGGGTTTATAGCCTCATCGAGGGTTCGAATCCCTCCTTCTCCGCCATTACAAAACAAAAAAGCCCCAGTCGAAAGACTGGGGCTTTTTTGTTTTGTCTCGGAAAAGTCGGGTGAGAACCCTCCCGTTAGGTCGAGGGGTCTGTCCCCAAGAAAGCGGGGACAGACCCCTTGCGCACCAAATGTAGCGGGGACAGACCCCGTTGGAAAGCTGTTTCAGTTTTCTTCAGAAAATTTGCCGCATTATCGTAAAAATCTACGCCAGGGCGGAAATGTGCTGAATTATTGACGCTGGATGGCAGGCCAACGCTTTGTTTGCACCGGGTCAGTGGCGCTATTTCCTTATGTTTATTCGATCTTCACTCCCTGGGTCGTTATAATTTTCCCCTTGAGCGGGCGGTCTATTTCTTGCCATCCGCTATCTGGTGACTCGCGTGGGCTTTCTGACGCGACGGCAGTGGGGCCGTCGACAGCGCCGATAACATTTGGATGTGTGCAGTGTTTCTCGCAGTGCATGGTGCCGTAGGGAGGGGGCCTGGAATGTTCCAGTCCAGTCGGTCTCTTGCAGACATTGGTGAATGTGCGGAAACCGAAGGTTAAGGGAAATTGGGTTTGTCAAAAATCAGTGCGGTATTACCGGTGACATTGGCGGGGCGGGAAGCTGAGGCACCTTTTGGACTTCTGGATAATTTGTTTTTGTCCCTTAAGAAATTTGCTCAGCCCGGCCTGTTTGAGCGATTTTTTATTATTGCGCCACCACGCGACGTTGAGCCGCTCAAAGCCTACGCCGAAAAAGTCGATTACGTGAACATCGAGGTGATTGATGAAGTCGCGTTGGTACCGTCGCTAGCTAACTATGCCGGTATTGTGGACGGCTGGCGGCTTCAGCAAATTCTTAAGCTCGCGATTGCCGAGCGGGTTGCGACGCCTTTTTACCTTACCTTTGATCAGGATATATTTTTTACCCACCCGGTAAGTGAAGAAAAGCTGCTGCCTGATGGGAAGGCCTTGACCCAGTATGAGGCGAAGGCTGTTCATAAAAAATGGTGGCAGTCTTCCGCTTACCACCTAAAGATGAAAACAAGGCTCAACGAAGACGGTATACAGGTGACACCTGCGATTCTGTCTACCGAGGCGACCCAGGGGCTGATTAAGGAATTGTCGGCAAAAGTCGACTGGGTGGACAAGCTACTCGAGCCGCACCTGCCCACGTCGAAGGCACGGTTTCACCCCCGCTGGAAGCATCGCCATCGCTGGACAGAATACACCCTGTATTGGTTGTATCTGGAGAAACACAACTTGGTGGAGACCTATCACGCCGACAGCTCTATCGGCTATACGCTGTTATCGGAGAAGGCGGTGTGGAAAATAGAGGGGCTTGACGGTTGGGACCCCGATGCCTGTTTTGCTGATGGGGATAAGAGTCTGTTTTCTCTAGTGCAAAGCAGCACGGGAATGCCGTCGAAATTTGTTCTCGATAAGATTAAAAAATATATCTCTTGACCGGGTCCTCCAGACCGGGTCCATCCCCGTTTTTTGGGGACAGACCCTTTTCTTGCCTTTCCTGCCTCCGCGGTGAACACAACGCGACTCAGGCCCGCTCAGCGGTCGCCGCGTTCGCTGTCGTATTCCCGCTTTGGGGCAAAAAATTTTCATTTCCCCCCCGGAAACTGTGCGGGTCAAGATGGTGCCGGCGCAGCAGGCGATAAAACTCGGTGCGGTTACGGCGCGCGAGTTGGGCTGCCTGGGTGACGTTGCCGGCGGTCACCTGTAGCACTTCAACCAGATAGTCCCGTTCGAAATGATCCCGGGCATCCACGAAGGGAATAATGCGGCTTTCGTCTTGTTTGAGCGCTTTTTTCACCAATGTGTCGGGAATAACTGCGGTGTGCGACAGCACCATGGTCTGCTCGACAACATTGCGCAGTTGGCGAATATTGCCGGGCCACGTGGCGGAGGCGAGTGTTTCCATGGCGTCGGAGGAAAAGTGCTTCTTGCGCTTTCCGCCTGACAATTGCTCGAGAAAATACTGGGAGAGCAGGGGGATGTCATCGCGCCGGTTACGCAGCGGTGGTAGCTCCAGCTGAACCACATGCAGGCGGTAATACAGGTCCTGGCGGAACTTGCCTTCTTCAATCAGTGCTTCCAGATCGCGGTGGGTGGCGGAAATGATTCTGACGTCGAAGGATTTCGTCTCCGTTGCGCCCACCGGGCGAAGTTCGCGCTCCTGTAATACCCGCAGCAGTTTTACCTGGAAGTCCAGCGGCATATCGCCGACCTCGTCGAGGAAGAGGGTGCCGCCGTCGGCGGCCAGCAGCAGGCCCTGGTGGTCGCGGGTGGCGCCGGTGAAGGCGCCCTTTACATGGCCGAACAGCTCTGACTCCAGTAGCGAGTCGGGCACCGAGCTACAGTTCAGGGCGATAAAGGGTTTGTTGGCCCTAGGGCTGGCGCGGTGGATCGCTCTGGCCAGTAATTCCTTACCGGTGCCGCTTTCGCTCTGAATCAATACGCTGGCTTCGCTGGCGGCGACCATCTTGGCCTGCTGCAGGGTCTCAAGCACCGTGGTATTACGGGTAACAATTTCGGCAAAGGGGGAGTCGGCGCCACCTGTCTGGGTGTCGTCACAGCCGGTAATTGCCAGTGCGCGGTTCACCTCGTCGAGCAGGGCGTTGCTGTCAAAGGGCTTGGTAACGTAGCTGAATACCCCTTGCTTGGTGGCCTTTATCGCATGGGGGATAGAACCGTGGGCAGTGATCACAATCACTGGCAATGAGGGTTGGTTGAATTTGAGTTTTTCAAACAGGGTCATTCCATCCATGCCGTCCATGCACAGGTCGGTGATAACCAGCTGTGGTTGGAAATTGGGCATATAGGCCAGCGCATGTTCGCCGCTTTCGGCGGTTTCTACCTGATGGCCGGCTGATTGCAGACGCAATTTCAGCAGATGGAGGATATCGGTATTGTCGTCGACTACCATTATTCTCGGCATGAAAATCTCCGCAAAAGGTTATTGTGAGGTGGACAGTGTTTTGGCACCGGGGTGGTTGAAGCTGTTTTCGATATACATCAGCTTTTCAATTTTTTGACGCAGCGATAAATTTTCGCTCGCAAGTTGTTGATACTGACCGGCGTTGTTGAGCAGGAATTCTGCGAGTGTGGCATAGCTGTCGCTGCCACCGGTGAATTGGCCGGGACGGCGATGTGCCGCTGCGGGTGCATGTTTCAAGTAATCACGTAAAAGCGTTGTGGCGCGCTGCTGGGTTGCGGGGGACTGCATCAATACAATTGACAGCCATAGCGTGTTGTATCCGTCCTTGTCGGCGCGATAGCGCTGTTCCGCAAGGGTTTGTTCCTTGGTCAACTGGCTGCGGCTCAGTCCTGTAATGTGATTGGCAAAGGCAACAAGTCCCAGCTCTGTACGGGAGAAGCTTTCCCCGGATGCGGCAATGGCCTTGCCCGGTACATAAGAAGAAAATTTGCTTGTGGTGCACCCGGATGAGAGCAAAACAAGCAGGATGAATGGCCACAGGTACTTACGATGGCCGTTCCTGTCGTGGAAGCATAAGGCGTAAGTGGGCGCCGGAATTGCTATCGATGACTTCAATGTCCCCTCCGTGTGCGTTGCTATACTGTTTGGCTAATGACAGCCCGAGCCCGGAGCCCTCTTTGTTGTATTGCATTGAAGAGGGTGACTGGTAAAACGCCTCAAATATTCGAGTGCGCTCTGAACTCGGAATCCCTGGTCCTTCATCGGCAACATCGACTACCACATTCGTGTCGTTGGTATACAACTTGATCTCGATGTGTCCGCCCTGTGGCGAAAACTTCACAGCATTGGAGATCAAGTTATCCAGCACTGTGGTGATCTGCCCGGTGTCGGCGTAGATCGTGACAGCATCAAGTGTGGTGTCTACAGATAACTCTTTGGCACGAATTTGCAGCTGATGTTCCCTAGTGACGCCTAAAATTTGTTCATCGAGCCGGAATTCCTGCTGATCGAAGCTCTGGAAGGGCTGCATGGAAACACTGTAGTTGAGTAAATCATCAATTTGCTGTTGAAGATTGACACAATTGCGCTGAAGAATACCGGCGATTTCCCGTTGTTCGTCGTTCAATGTGCCGGCGATGCCTTCGGACAGCAGGCTGGTGCCCTCGCGCAAACTGGCCAGGGGAGTTTTCAGTTCATGGGAAAAGTGTTGCAGGAAGCGCTGTTTGCGGCTTTCCAGTAACTGCAACTGGCTGCGTAACCATTCCAGTCGAGCGCCGAGTTCTCGAATATCCCGCGGGCCTTTCAATTCTATGGTGTTGTCGAGGTTGCCATTGCCAATCTGAAGGATGCTGCGGTCTAGATCGCGCACGTAGCGCGATAGTGGTGGAATCACCCAGATGGCGACAAACAGTACCAGCGCAAGGGTAATCGTGCCCTCGAGGAACAGTACCTGTCGGGTCGTCGCGGCGGTTTCCTTCATTTCCTTGACGCGTGTCTCGATGGTCTGGCTATTGTGGGCGATCAGCTCGGCGGCAATGTCCCGTAGCTCGGCGTAGACTTCTACGGTTTTACCGGCCTGTTCTGTGCCGGGACCTTCTGTAGCGAGAATATGGAATGCCAGCTTTTCCTTTTTCAGTAGAGTATCTATCGATTGCTCAACGCTGTTATTGAATTCAAGGGCCTTCAGATTGCCTGCGGTGTCCTGCAGTTTCTGGCGGAGTTGCGCGTAATTCGCCAGTAGACTTTCGTTGCCAAGTACCTGATAAATGCGTGCGCTGCGCTCCATGTCCTTGAGTAGCTCGGATAGCATCAGGCTGTGTTGCACGGCCTCGGTGGAATAGATTACGGCCTGTTGGCCCTTCGAGGTGGCCTTCTCGAGGTAAACACCGGCGATAACCAGCGCGGTGACCAGCATAAACACCATCGCAAGCATGCTGGCGGAGATGAGCTGGGTCAGCGATCTTGGATAAAGGGTCAGACGGCGAGCGGGCGACAGCTTTTGCCATAATCTCCGGTGTACGCGGGACGACTTGATGGGGCCGCTCTGTGCTACGGGTGTCCTGTCGTTTTCATGGTCAAAAAAAATAGTCATAGCATTGTCCGGAATGGGTGTTGTCGCAGTGGATAACTCCACAGCATCGCCATCTTTATTCTGACTTTTGCCTGACAGCTGGTTCCGCTACGACAACGGTGAGTGCGTCGGGTTCCCCTCATTCGGGTTGGGGCAAAGGTGGCTCTGATGGTCATCAAAGCCGCTTCGCCAGGTAATCCAGCACCTCCTCGGGGGGCGATTGCGGGGTAAAACTTGCGCCGCCGTGGCTGATGCCGCGACTCCAGGCCCAGATGGCATTGCCGAGAAACAATGGGTTGTCCCGGGCACCGCTGCTGTCCAGGGCGGTGATAACAGATTTAACGTAGGCGAGCTGTGAGGTCGCTGCTGCCTTACTGTTTCGGCAAGGGGGGCCATTGCAGCCGACATACTCATGGACCGACGCAGCAGCGGGAATGCCGATCTTGAATGGCACCTTGGCCTGGTTCGCCCAATCGTTGAGCTGGCTGAGCTGCTGCATCGCCATACGCGAATAATCGCTGACCGACGTCGCGTGGCCGAGGGGGCTGGCGTCCAGGTCGTAAATCGGCGCAATCATATAGCCGTTGCGGTGAGTGTTAACAATTTCCGCCATATTGGCTGCGCTCAGGCTGTTTGGGGCCAACGCGCGTACTGGCGCGAACACGGAAAAAAACCGTCCCTCCGGGTGGGCCGATGTCTTGCAGTTCACCCCTGCCAAGGAGCGGGTGCCGGAAAAGTTTTCGGCGATGCGCCGATAAAAGTAATACTGGCCATTTTTGGTATCGAGATTGAGCGGCTCAATATCAAACTGTACGCCGTCTATCGTTGGGTCGGCGCACAGGCTGGCGCTGACTTTGTCGGCGAAGCCTTCTGCGAGGTGGCGGGGCAATTCGTTGAATCCTTCCAGACTGCCTTCATAGTCGCCGTTAACCACGCCGTCAATAACCGCCACGGCGGCCACACGGTGGCTGTCATCCTGAGGTTTAACCCCTTGTCGGTAATGGGCCAGGCTGCTGCCCTTGTCGCTATCGCCCCGGCCCCTTTTTACAGGGGTGGCCAGACTCAGGATCAACTGGTCTTCTTTGCAGCGCTTGGCGTTTTTACCGGGGCAATACATCTCCAGACTGCCGTGATAGCTGTACACCGCGCTGAGGCGCTGGTGCTTGCCAGCGCGCCGGTTGTAGTCGTTAATCGCGTCAATGTGGTAGCCCGGTTGCAGCTGCCGGGGTTTTCCCGGCAGGTTCAGGCTGTCGTAAATCCAGGCACTATGGCCGGCGAGGCTGCTGTGGCGCTCGCCGGGGTTGGACGCGTAGCTGATCGCGCCCCCTATACCGAGTGCGCAGATGGCCGCAGCCGTCACGCGCTTGCTCCATTTCATTGCTGCTCTCCTATTCCACTGTCACGGATTTGGCGAGGTTGCGGGGTTGGTCTACGTTGTTACCCCGCATTACCGAGACGTGATATGCCAGCAGCTGCAGCGGAATGGTATACACCAGCGGCGCGAGGACCTCGTCCACCGTCGGCATGGTTAATACCTGACAGTCGTGGCTGGTGGAAAATTCCTCGGGCTTGTCGGTGAGAATAAACAATTGACCGCCCCGGGCAGCGACCTCCTGCAAGTTGCCCTGCATTTTCGCAAACAGCTTGCCGCCGGGGGCTGCTGCGATGATGGGCATGTTCTCGTCGACCAGCGCCAGTGGCCCATGCTTCAGCTCTCCGCCGGGGTAGGCTTCGGCGTGGATGTAGGAGATCTCCTTCAGCTTGAGTGCGCCTTCCAGGGCAATGGGGTACATCACGCCGCGTCCGAGGAACAGGCTGTGCTCGCGATCCACCAGTTGTTCAGCCACCTCACTGATTTTGTCGTCCAGTGCGAGTGCCGCATCTACCGCAAAGCAGGCCTGTTTCAGTGATGTATTGGTGATGTCAGCTTCGACCTGGGGATCGAGTCCGTTTCGCCGAGCGAGAAACAGCGACACAATATTGAGTGCCAGCAATTGGGTGGTAAAGGCCTTGGTAGAAGCCACGCCGATTTCAGGTCCGGCCTGGGTGAGGAAGCTCAGATCGCTTTCCCGTACCAGCGAACTGCTGCCGACATTACAGATGGCCAAGGTGGCGTGATAACCGGCTTCCCTGGCGTAGCGCAGCGCGGCCAGGGTGTCGGCGGTTTCGCCCGACTGGGATAACACCACAAACAGGGTGTTGGCCGGCACCACAGGGCTGCGGTAGCGGAATTCGCTGGCGTGCTCGACCCCGCAGGGGATTTTGGCCAGTGATTCAATGAGGTAGCGGCCGACCATTCCGGCATGATAGCTGGTGCCGCAGGCGCAAATTTGCACGGCCTTTACGCCGTCGAGCAGGGTGGACGCGGAGTCGCCCAGACAGCTTTCGTCGAGCCGGTCATTACTCAGCGCCGGGCTGAGGGTCTGACGAATCGCGGTGCTCTGCTCAAAAATTTCCTTCAGCATATAGTGGGGATACTCCCCTTTGCTGACCGCGTTTTTTTCCAGCGTCGAGGTTTGAATCGGGCGCTCCGCCAGACGGTTGTAACGGTTGTAGACCTTGACCTCGTCGCCGGTAATATCGGCGACGTCGCCTTCCTCCAGATATATAAACCGTCGGGTTTCCGAGAGCAGCGCCGTCACGTCCGAGGCGACAAAGTTTTCCTTGTCGCCGATTCCCACCACCAGGGGGCTGCCCAGACGGGCGGCAATCATGCGACCGGGCTCATCACTGCTGATCGCGGCAATGGCAAACGCGCCTTCCAGTTCGGGTAGGGTCGCTTGCACCGCGGCACGGAGCGAGCCCTCCCGCTGCAGGTGATAGTGAATACGGTGGGCGATCACTTCAGTGTCGGTTTGGGAGTCAAAGCGATAGCCGAGTTTGCTTAATTCTTCGCGCAACGGCTGATAGTTTTCGATAATGCCATTGTGAACCACAGCCACCATTTCAGTGGAAACATGGGGGTGGGCGTTGTGCTCCAGCGGCGAGCCATGGGTGGCCCAACGCGTATGGCCTATGCCCATAGTGCCAGACATGCCTGTTGCGGCGAGTTGTTTGGCAAGTTCGTCTACCTTGCCCACGGCGCGTTGTTTCGACAGTCCCGCACCGTTCAGCGTGGCGATGCCCGCAGAGTCGTAACCTCGATATTCGAGATTACGCAGGCCATCAACCAGAAGAGGGATAACATCGCGATTTGCGATTGCACCGACCAGTCCACACATAGTATTTCCTCAGTATTGCCAGTTATGCCGAGCGTCAGTGCTGCGGCTGATACCGTTTACCGCCGAATCGATTGGCGGTGCCCGTGTTCAGCAGCCACAACGCAAACGATATGCCAGCAGCTTGCAAGCCAGAGCTGCCGGGCCTTTGGTAAGCACTGGGAAATATTTGCTGCATCTGATTCCCGGTTTTTGTCGCCGGATTGTGACAATGCCGCGAGTGAGAGGACTTATCGGCGGCTGTTTCGCCGCCTTTTGAGTTGATGAATTTGTGCTTTAAAGTGGCGATCGACAATCACTTCGTCGAGATTTCGTTTGTTGACCTGGACAGTGCTATTGACATCAATATCATTGATTTGGTCGCGTAACTCCTGGCGCATAGCCAGTTCTGTGCGCTGAAAGTTCTGCAAAATCGCCAGCTGTCGATCGCGGTAAATCGGATCGATGTGATGGTCGCCGGTGGTGTTTTCTTCGTTCTGCTCCGGGCGATAAATTCCGTGTCGCCGTATCCAAACAAGCTCCGCTTCCAAATGCTTCTCGGCAATATTGAGGTGGCGAATCGCGCGGGCGCGTCGTTTTATCAGTTCGTCAGCTTCAGCCCGGCGTGAGCGGAAATGCCACAGGCCGGTAAGAAATCCTTCGCCGCTGACTTTATCGTTGTAGTCGTTAATGTCGGCGACGATGAGTCCGAGTCGGGATTTCGCCTGGGCCATTCGCTGTTCAGCAGCCTGTAGTCGCTGTTGGGCAACAGGGTTGAGTTTTGCCCAGTCGGTGGGGGACAAAATTTGTGAAGGGCGGTTAATGGGAAGGTTGCTATTGAATCGGCCGGGGCGTCGCTGATGTAGTAATTCAGTTTGTCGTTGAAAGAAATGAATTTCGGCGTCCAGCGCCTTCATTAATTCTGAAAGCGGTACCCGCCACTCCGGGCGTTTCTCAAGTGCTTTGGCGTTGTCGTTATCCAGTGTTTTTCGTTGTAGTTTCACTGTGAATTCAGTCCCGTTAACTATTGAGCGCTAACCCTGCGCAGCGCATTGACCGTGTTGTTGTTTAAGCAATTGCAGTCATTACAGATGCAAGAATCGGGCGAGGTTTTTGGCTGATTTCCGCAAAATTACCGCAAATCAATCTGTCCTCAGGGGCAAAAAACACGGCTTTTCTATTGCTGAAAATAGCGATTGTCGCCGATTGGCGACGCAATAAATGATAATAAAAACATATAGATACGATATGTCTTCCAGGTGGGTGTGCCGCTTTGGCAACAACCTGGGCGCCAATGTGTCAGGGAACTAATTGCTATGCCGTGTTAAACCCTGTGCCCACTGGGATTTCTGTCCCTTGGCACACTCTTTGCCCTTGCTTGGCCAACAGTGCGGATGTAGCGGTTTGCAATACCACCCCACATCACGCTGCGGGAGTCGTCGGAAAATTTTTCGACCCATCCCAACAACATCCCGGAACTGGGTAGCTGAATGTTTAGTGCCCTCGACAGAAAGGGCGCGGCGAACAGCAGGATAGGCACCTCAACATGAATTCAGTAATGGGAGCGGTTATTAAATGAAAAAAGTATACGGAGCATTATCGCTGGCAGTTGCCGTCGCGCTGAGCGGCGCCAGCATTTCGGCGATGGCGCAGGATGTGCCTGCTGGGCAAGCAGCGGCCAGCCCTGAAAGTCAGAGTCAGAGTGAAATGCCTTGGGCGGCGTTTCTGGAGCAGTTGCGCGAAGTGGCGATGTCTTCGCCGGCAATGATGGCGGAATCGTCATTGCTCGAAGCTGAGCGGCAGAATTACTACGCAGAGCGTGGTGATCTGGGGCTTAATTTAAGCGTTAGTCATACGCGCTTTCCTGAAAGCTCAGGGTCAGAAATTGATGATGGTGCGGTCAGCGAGCTGGAAGAGTACTCCGAAGCTCGGTTGTCGCTCGACCTGATGCACCTGCTGGCGCGACGGGGTTCAGCGGTAGACGGCGCCAAAGCGAGAGTTGAAAGCGCGGAGTATGAAATGGCGCTGAAGGCGAACCAAGCCGCGGTAAATCTGATGGAAGACGCGGTGACTGCATGGACCTATCGCTACCGCCGCGAGGCTTTGCGCAATGCACTGGCCGGAGTGGAAAGCGCCAAAGGAAAACTGCGTTTGTCGGAAAGTGCGGCGATGCCGGAAATTACCAAGGCGACGCCGGTGAAAGTGGCCGAGGCGATTATTCTGCACAGTGAGGTGAAGAATAAGCTCGATTCAATTTCTCCGTTGATTCCCAATATTCCCACGCCACCCGGTGATTTTTCCATGTTGCCGCTGACGCCTCCCAGTGGCGATGAGATTAACCAAGTGGCGAATCAGGATCTGAATGCACAGCGACTGCGTGCTGAATCCATGGCCTTCGCCGAAGAGGCGGAGTCGCTGCGTGGCAATGGCATGGCCCTGTCAATTTTCGGTGGATATGTCGAGAGAAAGAGCAGTCCCACCGACATTGACAGCGATACGGCGGCCAGCACCAGCGGGCCACAGTACGGGGTGCAATTGAATATCCCTCTGGGCAGCCGCCAATACCACCAACGCCGTGCGGCAGAGTACCAGGCCCACGCTGCTACGCTGGGGGCTAACGCGGCGGTTCGTCAAAGTCAGCGGGCGCTGGTGAAGCTGCGCGACCAATGGGCAGAGTCGGTGGCTCGGTTGAATCAGGCGCAGGAGTATATGCGTCAGCAAGCCACCCTGTTATCGCAAATGAAAAAGCGCTCGCGCTCACCCGGCTCGGGCCGTGCACCGGAACCCTGGGAAGTGGATATGCAGGAAACGGTGTTCTGGAACGCTGTGGCCGACGTCTGGGAAGAACGCGCCCAGTGGATTCAGAACGCGCTCACCTGGGGTCTGTTAAACCCGCAGTATTTACACGCGCATAGCCGTGAACCGAATCCGGAAAGCAGCTACACGTTGTGCGCTCCCTATGGTGCCTGCGAAGACATCGCTGGCCTGTAAAACCCGAACGAAACAAGGTGTAACGCAATGGATCTTTCATTAAGTAAGCGAACAAGCCGCCAGCCGGGCGAAGGACGATTGAAGCAATTCCAGCTTCTGGAACTTCGCGAGTTTGATCGAGGCACCGATGAGGCGGTGGCGGTTAAAGCCGTTCTCGGCGAGCCGCTGGCGCAGCTGGGTGATCGCGATGTCGCGCAGGTTCCGCTGGTGATCGTCGGTTATGACCATCTCAAGATCGAACAGCTTTTGATTGAGCAGCGCGAGGGCTTCTCTGCGCTGCGCCCGATTGCTGTGGTTGGCCTCGATGGCGCAAAACTGACAGCCAATATTGTCCAGTTGGCAGATATTGTGTTGCCCCCGCACCCACGGGAAGATGACCTGGTCAGCACGGCGGCGACCCTGTCTACCCTGGCCACTCATATTGAGCGCCTGCCGCGTGCTCCCAGAGATTCGGCGCTGACCATGTTGCAGTTCCTCTACACACGCGGGCGCGATATCGAGGCCGAGGTCGATGCCGACAGCCCCATCGCTTACCGCTATCCCCTTGCGGAAACCCTGCTGCAAAGCGATGTGCTGGAGTCCAACTCCATTTTGCAGGACATGGCGTCGCGGGGCTTGCTGCAAGGGCGTCACGTCGATCGTCTGTTCACCTGTCCGTCATGCGAAAGTTATCAGGTTCCGGTGAAGGAGCTGTGCCCCGAGTGCAAGTCGACTCACCTGGGGGTTGAAGAGTCGATACATCATTTCCGCTGTGGCTATGTTGGGCCGGAGTCGGAGTTTACCGTGAACGGCACAAATCAATGCCCGAAGTGCTTTTCGGCCATTCGGCATATCGGCGTCGAGTATAACCGTCCGGGGCGTTTTTCGATCTGCCGCCAGTGTAATTTCTGGGCGGCCGATCCCGACCTCGCGGCCTGGTGCGCCAACTGCAATGAGTACCATTCTCCCGCAGACCTGAAGCCGGTCAATATCAACACCTTTGTGCTGGGGCAGGCCGGTGTCAATGTGGCACGTATAGGCCGGTGGGGTGGTCCCGCTCTGGCCGATGGCCGCGATATAGGCGACGAGCTGGGCGTGCCGGAGGGGCGCAGCAGCGAACAGCTGGAGCAGGACTACAGCAAGGCCCTGGCCCTGAAGGTGGTCGAGCTGGCGCAGCAGAGCGGTCGCTCAATGACGATTTATAAAGCCTCGCTAAAACACAGTGATGTGGACGCTGAGGAACTGCAGGAGATGCTCTCCCAAACCCGCGAGGTGCTGCGGGAGGTGCTGCGGGAATCTGATGTCGTGGTCAATACCAGCGATGCCGACTTTCTCATTCTACTGCCCGCCGGCGACGATATTCCAACGATGAAGGAAATGCAGGACTACGTGTATCGCCGGGCTGGCCTGACGATTGACATCGTGACGATCAGTGGTGCTGAGCCCCTCGGTCGGGCAGCGAGGCTGTGATATGGCCGCTAATGGATTATCAGGGAAAGGAGGACTGACATGACCGATATTATCAATATGGTTGTCGGCTATGTTGAAGCCAGTCTGGCGATGTTGTTTGCGCTGACACCCTGGCAACTGGTCATGTTGATGTGGCCCTTCCTGCTGCTGACCGTGCCGCGCTTTGTGTTGACCGAGCTGTTCGCTCTTTATCAGGGCTTGCGTCCCGAGCCGGAGGAAAAAACCCGCTTTCGCCAGCGCCTGCAAGTGAACCCGCCACTGGTGTCGGTACTGCTGCCCGGCTACAACGAGCGCGACACGCTGGAAACCACGGTGTTGTCACTGCGTGAGCAGAGTTATCCGAATCTGGAGATCATCGTGGTCAACGACGGCTCCACTGATGGTATGGGCGAGGTCGGCCGCAAGCTGGCTAACCGCGGCTGGGTGCGCTACTTCGAGCATCGCATGCGCGGTGGCAAGTCGTCGGCGGCCAACTTTGCCCTGAACGCGGCGCGGGGCGAATTCATCGTAATTTGCGATGCCGACTCCACCTTCGATACCGATTCCATCTGGCATCTGCTGGTCGAGTTTTATCGCCCGGAGGTGTCGGCGGTGGCGGGTAACCTGCGCGTGCGTAACGCCGATAGCAATCTGCTGACGCGCTTGCAGGCCATGCAATATGTGTTTGGCATCGGTGTGGGTCGTCGGGTGTCGGCGATGCTGGGCATATTGTTTATCGTGTCCGGTGCCTTCGGTGCGCTGCGACGCTCGACGGTGGTGGGCACCGGCGGTTGGGAAACCGGACCCGGTGAAGACGGCGATGTCACGGTGAAAAACCGCGTTGCAGGGGGAGATGTGGCCTTTGCACCGGAGGCCATGTGCATGACTGATGCACCGGATTCCTGGTGGCCCTATTACCGTCAGCAATTGCGCTGGAACCGCAGCATGATCCGTTTCAATGTGCGCAAATACGGCTGGCTGTTTAATCCCTTTCGCCGTCCCTTCGATATTCGCAATCTCATTGCCAATATCGACACGGTGGTTTACCAGCTGGTATTGAGCATCACCTTTCCGATCTATCTCGTGTGGCTCTACATGACCCACAACGAGATTTTCTACCCGCTGATGCTGGTGATATTGATTTTATATACCGCGCTTAACTATGTGCATTTCGTTGTCGCATTGGCCTTGAGTGAACGGCCCTGGGTCGATCTGAAAATGCTGCCATACATTCCCCTGTATGGCCTTTTCATGGGCTTTTACCTGAGAATCGTGCGGCTTATCGCCTACGCTGACGAATATTTCCTGCGCACCTCGTACTACGAAACCTATGTGCCAGAACATGTTCAGAAACAATCAAGGATGTATGATCCATGGTGAATAAAATGATTAAAAGCGATATGAGAGATGATGCCGGTAATGGCCGGTATCCCGACAAAATTGTTCCCGAGCGTCGCGATCCCAGCGTCTACGGGCGACAGCCCGTCAACTCGGTACAGGCGCGCCCCTGGCGCCAGTGGCATACCGCGGCGAGCCCGCAACCCGCTGCTGCGCTGGAGGTCGCTCAGCCGCGCAAGCCCCAGTGGGGACGCTGGATTTACTTCGCGATTTTGCTCGGCATTGCCTATATCGCCCTGCGCTTTGTCTACCTGAATTTCTTCTGGTTTTCGGCCAGTGGTTTTATCAATGGCACGCAATACAATGTCGCGCCGTCGGACACAGTGTCGATCAAGGAGATTTTGGTTTCCCCGTCAGACACGGTCGAAGAGGGCGACCTGCTCGCCAAGCTCAGTTCTCCGGCCCTGGTGCAGTCACTGGCCAAAAACGAAGCGGAAATGGCCCGCTTGCAAAGTGACCTGGCACAGCGCTCGGTAACCAGCTCGGGTAACGAGTCGCAGTTGCAGGCTGAAGTGCAATCCTTGCAGGCTGAAATGGAGTATCTGGAGTCCCAGTATTTCCAGGAGACCCAGCAGCTCAATGCCCTGCGTGAACTGGTCGAAGCCGGTGCGACGCAGCGCGGCAACCTCGACCAGCTGCAAAGTCAGCACAATAAAACCTGGGCGGAATATCGTCGGGTGGAGGCCCAGCTGGCCTCGACACGTAGCCAGCTGGCGACGCTTCGCGGCAGCAAGGAATCTTCTGGCGCGCCGGAGCTGTCCCAACGATTAGCGGCACTGAAAGAGCTGCACACCTCCATTGAGGACCAGCTTGCGGCACTGGAGCTGCGCGCGCCGATGGCGGGCACCGTGTCGCGGGTGCCGGTATCGAAGGGCGATGTTCTGCGCGCGGGCGAGCCCGCGGTTGAAATCGTCGATAAAAACCAGCTGCGCGCTTATCTGTATTTCCCTCCCGCGGCACAGGGCAAGTTGCAGAAGGACATGGTCATTCCGGTGTCCCGCGCCGATGGTTCGAAGTTGGAGCTGGTGGTAAATAAAGTGTATCCGTCGATGGAATCGCTACCCGAGGAATTGCAGCGCAACTACCGGCCCGGCAGCTCTGCCATTGTTGTTGAGGCGCGGCCCAAGGACGACAAAACCTTTGCCCTGGATATGACCTCCGGTACCCCCATCGAGGGCCGCATTCCGCGATGGTCGCTGCCGACCACAGTGACAGAGCCTTTCGAGCGGGTGGCCGATGAAACGTCCACCGGGGCGAAAAAAGCGGTACAGGATGCCAAGCTCTCGCTGGAGTCAGCGGTGGAGAAAAGCGGCGTACTGTCGAACCTGACGACGGCGGCTGCAAAACAATAATATTCTCCATGGGGCCCGGGTAGCGACCTCGGCCCCATTGGTGTTATCCCCATTGATCGGAAAGCGATTTTTCGAGTATAAAAAATATCGCCAATAGTGCTAATAATTCTTTTCAGTGGCCTGTGGTTCGGAATATATTTGCGCCCAATTTCCCTCCTTTGAAGTAGTACAAATATGGATTGGCAAGCATGGCTGGTACTGTCACTCACGGTGGCGGCGTTGCTGTGTCTGATATTCAGCCACGTGGCGCCCTATCTGGTGATGATGGGGGTGATGACACTGCTCAGTGTGTCAGGGGTTATCAGCCCCGCAGAGGCGCTTTCCGGCTTTGCCAATCCGGGGCTGATTACCGTGGCGGCGATGTTTGTTGTCGCGGCCGGGGTGCACGCCTCGGGCGGTATTGACCTGCTTGGCCATCGCTTGCTGGGACAACCGACCAGCCAGCGTGGGGCCCTGTTGCGTATTTTCGCGCCCGTGGCGGCGCTCAGTGCTTTTGTCAATAACACGCCGCTGGTTGCGACAATGATTCCCGTGGTTCACAGTTGGTCGCGGCGAATCAATATTCCCGCCAGTAAACTGATGATCCCGCTGAGTTATACCGCCATCCTGGGCGGGACGTTGACGATGATTGGCACCAGTACCAATCTGGTGGTCAATGGTCAGTATCAGGCGTTGACAGGGGACGAAGGCTTTTCGCTGTTTTCAATCACTCTGGTCGGATTGCCGGTCGCCGTCGCCGGCATGGCCTTTATGTGGCTGTTTTTCCCCCGCCTGCTGCCGCATCGACAAAATGATGCTCTGTTGTCCAACCTGCGTGAGTTTACCCTTGAGGTCAGCGTGGCCGAGGGTGGCCCTCTGGTAGGCAAGAGTATTACCGCCGCGGGACTGCGCAATCTAAAACGCATTTATCTGGTAGAAATTGATCGAGGCGGGGTGATTCACAGTCCCGTGGCCCCTGAAGAGGTGTTATGCAGCGGCGATCGTCTGGTGTTTGCCGGCGACACTGATGCCATTTCCGACCTGCTGCGCATTAAGGGCATCGCCGCATCAGATCAGCAGCCGGACAGTCGCCGACGCGCTGAACGGCGTCTGGTCGAGGTGGCGGTGTCCTCCCAGTGTGAGGCAATAGGTCAGTCGCTGCGGCGCAGCGGCTTTCGCGAACGTTACGGGGCGGCGGTGCTTGCGGTGGCCCGTGGCGGCGAGCGGGTCAAGGGCAATCTTGGCACCACTACATTGGAAGCCGGGGATATTCTGCTGCTGGAAACCGGGCCGGGATTTATCGATGCCCAGCGTCGCCACCGGGACTTTTTACTGGTGAGCGATCTCGGCCAGGAAGCGCCGCGTCACGATCGCGCCTGGCTGTCGCTGGCAATTCTGGTAGCCGTGGTGGGATCAGCGGGAGTGGGGGTATTGTCGATGCTGAATGCCGCGCTGATTGGTGCGGGGCTGATGATCGCCTGCGGGTGTTGTTCGCTAAAACAGGCGGAGCGGAGTTTGGACTTAACCGTTATTCTAACGATTGCGGCCTCCTTTGCACTCGGCGCCGCGCTGGAAAAAACCGGTGTGGCGAAGGTGATCGCCGAAAATATCGTCGCCCTGAGCTTCGGCCAAGCGTGGCTGATGCTGGCGTTGACCTATATTGCCGTGTCATTACTCACCGAGACTATCAGTAATAACGCGGCGGCGGTCATTATGTTGCCCATCGCGCTGGGAATCTGTGAGAGTTCCGGCTTGAACCCGGAGCCCTTTGTGTTTGCCATTATGATGGCTGCGTCAGCCAGTTTCGCTACGCCCCTGGGTTACCAGACCAACCTGATGGTGCTGGGGCCGGGGGACTATCGCTTTGCGGATTTTGTCAGGGTGGGGGTGCCAATGAATATATTTGTGGGCGTGATCACCCTTGTCGTGCTGCTGGTGGGCTGGCCGCTCTACCTCGAATAATATCTGGGTAGAGAAGCTGCAGAGTTCTCTGTGAGCGCTCTGCAGCCTATGGCCAGCGACTAGTGCAATGGCGCGCGTTGTCCCGCCACGACAAATTTGCCCGACAGACTGACCTGCTTCATACACTGATCCATCACCGAGAGCGCGTGTTCCAGGCGGCTTTCGGTTTCATAGAACGGCACGCCAAAGCGCAGTAGTTGTCGCGGCTCACCTTGCTTGCAGGTGTCCTTAATGCACTTGCAATGTACCCCTCGGGCATTCATGGCGTTGTACAGGGGGTAGGGGTCGTAGTCGTCAAAGGCGACGGTTAACACGCCGGCTTCGCAGCTCAGGGCATACTGCTGATTAAGGAATCGGTGGGCGATACCGTACTCCTCCAGCAGTTGGTCCAGACCGGCGCGCAAACGGCTGGCAAGGTAGCGTCCCCGCTGTCGGATCGTCGCTTCACCGACTTTTGTATGTAACGACAATGCCGCGTGAACCCCGGCGAATACCGAAAAGTCCATGCCTCCCGCCGGTGAAAAGCCAATTGCCGTGGCGTCATTCACCAGGGGCAGGCCCGACCAGTTCAACCCGCCGGAGCGCTCGCGAAAGGCCTCGCTGGTCCACATCAGACCGCTGCCCCGTGGGCCAAACAACCACTTATGACAGCTGCCAAAGACCACATCGGCGTGCGCCATCGGCGGCGTCATCAAGCCCAGAGACTGGGAAACATCGTAAAGCACCCAACACTCCGGCACCATTTCCTTGACGATGCGACCCCATTCGCTGACCGGGAAAATATGGCCGTTGTCGTAGGCGATATGGGAAAAGAACACCACATCCGGGCGCTGCACATACACCGCATGGGCGAAGGCCTCAATGCTGTTGAGCTGTTCGGTGGTGAGATAGCGAACGTCAAACTCGGGCAGCCGTTCAAAGGCCCCGGTGCCGCCGATGTGCTCGTGGGGCGTGGTGAGTACCTTCAGTTTGCGCTCTGTTGTCCGACACATGCGCAACAAATTCAGCGCGAGAATATTGGAGCACTGGGAGGCGCCGGCGCTCACCTGCAGCTGGTGATCTGGGCTGGGCCAGAGCGCGTTGGCGGTGTCGACGGCGCGCTTGAGTGCCGCCCGTCCCTCGCCGTATTGGCCGATGGGAAAGGCCATTACATCGCTGTTTTCAAAGTCCCGTTGCGCCGCTAACACCGAGGCAGCAGGGCTGCCGAGGGTGCCGGGATTGAGGTTGATATGTCGATAGGGAAACTCGGTGCGACGGAAGTGTTCCCAGCGACTGTCACTGTCGTCACCCTGAGGAGTAATGTTCAGCGCTACGATATCGGCACCCCGTTGCTGCTCTGTGGTGGCCTCCCGCTGCCAGCCGTGTCTGGGCTGGAACAGCTCGGCATTGATCGCATTGCGAAAGGGCAGCAGAATTTTCAGGGTTTTTGCCACGACCTGTTCCAGAGTTTCGTGCTCACCGCGACTTTTAACGTAGTGCCGCTCGACGTTGTACTCCAGTTTGCTGGTTTCATTCTCGCTGCGTGGGTCGAAGCGACCGCGTTGAATATCCACCTCATAGCCCGCCTTGCCGGCCAGTTCACGGATGGTATCGGCCAGCTCATTAATCGAGAACGACTCCTCGGTGAGGTGATTGATGACCCGGTGTTGGCCCTTGTCAGGGCTCTGTTGCCACAGCTCCGACATTGACACCACCGAGTCATTCAGCGACATCAACCCCGTGCGTTGGTGGCCGCTGCCGTACACCGTAAGAGGCATGCCGCACAACGCCTGGGTCAGGAAGCGATTGACCACCGTGCCAAAGAACTCATCGTAGTCCAGCCGGGTATACAAGGACGGGTGCCCGGCGGCGTCTTCTGTCCAGGCCCCGAACACGGTGGATTGCATAATGTCGGTAATACGCAGCCCCCAATGCCGACAGGCGATGGAAATATAGTTGGTGTCGTTGATTTTGGACGCGTGATAAAAATCATCGGACTGACGTGGGTAGGGCACCGGACGCTCGGCGACTTTGCCATTGTAGCTCGGGGTAAAATAACCCTCGGCGATATCCAGACCTGATTTGGCGTATTCACCAAAGGTGCCCAGCTTAATAATATGGCATTCAGGGGCGTAGTCCTTCACCGCCCATAGCAGCCGCATATTACCTTCTTCGTTGTTGCGCAGGGTCATCAGAGCATCATCCCTGCTGCGCATCGACAGCGGCGCAGAACACTGCTGGGCCAGGTGGTATACCGCCGCGGGTTGTTGGGAGCGAATCAGTGCGGTCAGCGAGTCGCTGTTCACATCGAGGTGGATAAATTCCAGATTGGTGACGTTGTGAATGGCCCGAGCGGCGGCGAGCCGGTCACTGGGGCTGCCAATGGGGATCAGGCTGTCTGAGCCTACCCCCTTTACCCAGCGCCGCCGTGCGAGGTTGTCGGCGATGATAATGTTGCGGTGGCGGTTTTCCCGGGCGAGTCGCAGTGCCAGCGGCCACCCGATATAGCCGTCCCCGCCCAGGACTATGATGGGTGCAGTACTGTTTTTTACCATTGTTGATCCTCCGAATCGTGGTGTCCCGTTCCTTTGCGCTGAGTACCCCCTAGGCGCCAATCGAGATCTGTGTCTCCTGGTGGGCAATAGCGCAAATGCTATGCCAATTAAAAAGTTGTTTAAAAACAGTTGGTTGCGACTGCGTGTGCGCGGAGGCGCATGTGGAGGAGGGATATCTGTTGCTGAAACCCAACAGTCATAGGGCGCTTGCTGGCGAGTGGGTGTAAAAGTGGGAGCTTCCGACTTGCCGGGTGCTCCCGGAAGTGGGGAAATGCCCGGTGCTGCGGCCTTATGGCCGCGGAGAGGAGCGCACGGTGTGGAATCGTTGAGCTTGTTACCAATAAGCGACAGTGGATCCGGGCCGTCGGCCCATGACGGAGCCCCCGGTGGAGGAGGGTGGCGTGAGGCATTTCCCTCTAAATCAAGGGTTTAAGCCGTAACCTGTCCGAATATTAATCCAAACAGATGACCCCGCCTGATATGCTTCACCCCTGAATAAACTGTCCTGTGTGACAACTCGCGATGCGCCGTCTTCCGGTCGCGATGTTTGGTATTAGCACCACCGAGAGAAAAGGAACTCCGATGACCAAGCGAATGATGATTATGCTGCTGATTACCGGTGCGGTGTTTGGCAGCGTATTCGGCTTAAAGGCATTCAGCACCAATATGCTGAATGAGATTGTTGATGCGATGCCAACGCCCCCTGAGACCATCAGCTCCGCTGCGGTAGAGCGGCATGAATGGGAGCAGTATGTGGATGCGGTAGGGACGCTTGTCGCCGTGCACGGTGCTGACCTGACTGCCGAAACCGATGGCACGATCACAGAGATCGCCTTTGAATCGGGGCAGGAGGTTGAAAAAGGACAGCTGCTGCTGACCTTCGACTCGGCGGTCGAGCAGGGCGAACTGGCGCGGCTGGAGGCCCAGGCCGAACTGGTGGAAATCGAGCGCCGCCGTCGGGAAAAATTGTACAAGCGCGGCACCATTTCCAAGTCGGAATACGATGCGGCGCTTGCTGAAACCAACGGCGCCAAAGCCGCGGTAGCGGCGCAACGAGGTCGCCTGGCGAAAAAAGTACTGCGCGCCCCCTTCAGCGGTACGTTGGGTATACGCCGGGTCGCGGCGGGGCAGTATGTGCGGGCGGGCACCGCGATTGTCACACTGCAAGCCCTCGATCCGATTGAGCTGGACTTCTCTCTGCCTGAGCGCTTGTTAAACAAGGTTGCTACGGGGAGAGAAATCAGCGCCCGTATTGACGCATTTCCCGGGGAGCGCTTCACCGGAAAAATCCTCGCGATTGAGCCCAAAATCAATCCCGATACCCGCAATTTCGACGTGCGTGCGCGACTGGCAAATCCTGAGCTGAAGCTCAAGCCGGGCCTGTTTGCCAAAATTCGGGTTCAGTACGGCGCGGCGAGGGAGCTGCTCGTGGTGCCCCGTACCGCAATTAAATACAGCTCTTATGGTGATTCGGTATTTGTGTTGCAAGAGCGTGAGCAGGTAGCGTCTGCTGACGGCGACGCGACAAGCCAGGAACCCACGCTCGAGGTCGTTCAGCGCTTCGTCAAGCTGGGTGAAGTGCGCGGTGATTTTGTAGAAGTAAAACAAGGATTGGAGGCAGATGACGTGGTGGCGGGCAGTGGATTGCTCAAATTGCGCAGCCACGTACCGGTAGTGATTGAAAATGCCCTGGCACCCACGGCGGAACTATCACCGATGCCGCCCAAGGGCTGAGTCATTATCCGTATCCGTCGATGCCCCGTTAAGGAAGATATAAATGCAATTTACTGATGTGTTCATAAAGCGCCCGGTGCTGGCGGTAGTGGTCAGCCTGGTCATTTTTCTGCTGGGGGTGCGTGCGGCGAATGAGCTGAGTGTGCGTGAATACCCGGAAATGCAAAACTCCAAAATTGATGTCACGGTGATATACCCGGGGGCGTCACCGGAGCTGATTGAGGGATTTATTACCACGCCCATTGAGCGGGAAATGGCCTCGGCAGATGGCATCGACTTTCTCACCTCGATTTCTTCCCAGGGAATGGCGGTAATTACCGCTAACCTGGCGATTGACAAAGACCCTAACGAGGCGCTTACCGAGATATCCTCCAAGGTCAACAAATTGCGCAGCCAGCTGCCCGAAGGCAGCGAAGATCCGATTATCGCGCCGGGGATCGGCAGTAGTACTGCGGCAATGTACCTTTCCTTCAGCTCCAAGAGCCTGACAGCAGCGCAGTTGACTGACTACGTTAGCCGGGTCGTCGAGCCGGAGCTGGCCTCCATACCCGGCGTCAAACGCGCCATGATTATGGGAGGGCGAACCTATGCTATGCGTATCTGGTTGGATGCAGATCGCCTGGCCGCCCACAACCTCACGCCCAGCGAAGTACACGGCGCGATCAAACGCCAGAATGTGCTGTCGACGGTGGGAACTGCCAATGGTCAGAATGTTAAGGTTGGCATAGCTGCCCGTACCGACCTCGGCCATGCGGATGAATTTCGCGCGCTGGCGATAAAGAATGATGGCGACCAGGTGGTAAGGCTGGGAGATGTCGCCGATGTTGAGGTTGGCGATGAGTCCTACGATGCCCTGTCGTTCTGGGACGCCGAGCCGACTGTTTTCATTGGGCTGGATGCCATGCCCGACGCAAATTTGCTGGATGTTATTGAGCGGGTGAGGCAAAAGTGGCCCGCGGTGGTGGAAGCGCTGCCGGACGCAATAGAAGCTGAGATTGCCTTCGATTCTACGATTTATGTCAATGCTGCCATTGGCGATGTATTGCAAACGCTGGTCGAGGCGGTACTGATTGTTGTTTTGGTGATCTTCCTCTTCCTCGGCTCGGTGCGCAGCTCGCTGATTCCGGCGGTCACCGTGCCGCTGTCGCTGGTCGGCGGGATATTCCTTATGTTTGTGCTGGGCTTTTCCCTGAACCTGCTGACCATGCTGGCGATGGTGCTGGCCATTGGTATGGTGGTGGACGACGCCATTATTGTATTGGAGAACATTCACCGCCACATTGAAGAGGGCATGACTCCGCTGGATGCTTCAATCAAGGGGGCAAGAGAGTTAGTTGGGCCAGTGGTTGCCATGACCATTACCTTGGTGGCTGTGTACGCGCCCATCGGCTTTCTCACCGGTATGACCGGCACCCTGTTCACCGAGTTTGCCTTTACCCTGGCGGGAGCGGTGTTGATCTCCGGAGTGATTGCGCTGACCTTGACGCCAATGATGTGCTCAAAGATTTTGCACAGCCCCCGTGAGGGGGAGACCGCCAGCCGCCTGGAAACCTTCCTCGACGAAAGGTTTGAATTCTGGCGTCAGGGCTATAAACAGCAGCTCCACGCGACGATGAATCAGGTGCACGTGGTAGGCGTGTTTGGCCTAATTGTACTGGTGTCCTGTGTCTTCCTTTACCGCACCAGCGCTTCGGAACTGGCGCCGATGGAAGACCTGGGTTTCGGTGGCATCATGGTTGAGGCGGATGGTTATGCCTCCAATGAGTATTTTGTAAAGCCGTTTCTGGCTTCCCAGCAAACCGCACTGGCCCACGAGGCAACGGCCAATACCTTTGCGTTTAACTTTCCGGAAATGGGGTCGACCAACAAGGGGTTTATCGGTGTTATTGGTCGCCCCTGGGATGATCGCGACAAGCCCATGAGCCAGGTGCTCGAAGAGATAGGCGAGTCCCTTAAAGCTCTGGGGCCAGTAAAGGTCGCGACCTTTACTCCGCCGCCATTGCCCACGCCGGGGCAGGGCTTCCCCGTTGAGTTTGTGCTGAAATCGACGACGTCTCCGGAATTGATGGCCAAAATCGGCGAAGAAGTTGTCGCCCGCGCCTACGAGACCAAGCGGTTTTTCTATCTCGCGCCGAGCTTGCAGTACGATCGGCCCGAGGCTGTGTTAGAAATCGACCGTGACAAGGCCGCGGCGATGGGAGTAGATATGGCGACATTAAGCGCTGATCTGGCCACGATGATGGCCGGTGCTGAGGTAAATCGCTACGCTTATATGGGCCGCTCGTACAAAGTGATGACCCAGGTCCAGCGCAAGGATCGGCTCGACCCCTCGCAACTGGAACAGTTTTATACCCGTACCAAAAACGGTGAGCTGGTGCAGCTGTCAACGCTGGTGAGCATCACCTACACGACCAAGCCCCAGTCGATTTCCCACGCCCAGCAAATGAACTCCAACGTGATTTCGGCGGTGCCCCGACCCGATGTCTCCCAGGGCGAGGCGCTGGAAATTCTGGAGAATATCGCCAGAGAGGTAATGCCCAAGGATTTTCAGCTGGATTATGCCGGCGCCTCTCGTCAATTCAAGGAAGAGGGTAGTGCTCTGGTTGCCACATTTATGTTCGCGATCGTGATTATCTACCTGGTATTGGCCGCGCAGTTTGAGTCCTTCCGCGACCCTTTGATTATTCTGGTGACAGTGCCGATGTCGGTGTGCGGCGCGCTGTTGACGATGAATGTTTTGGCGTTGACGAATTTTATGCAGTTGACGAATTTTCCCGGTATGACCTTGAATATCTACACCCAGGTCGGTCTGGTGACCCTGATTGGAGTGATCTCCAAGCACGGTATACTGATCGTTGACTTCGCCAACCGCTTGCAACAGGAAGGCGCAAGCAAACGCGAGGCGATTGAAGAGGCCGCTTCGGTGCGCCTTCGTCCGATACTGATGACGACTGCGGCATTGGTGATGGCGATGGTGCCGCTGTTGTTTGCCGACGGTGCCGGGGCCTCCTCCCGCTTTGCGCTGGGTATGGTGATAGCCTCGGGCATGACCATTGGCACCCTGTTCACCCTGTTTGTTGTGCCGGCGATGTATCTGTATATCGGTCGTGACTACAGCAAATTAGTCGCCCAGGGCAAACTGCCTGCGACGGCTGTGTCCAACAGCTGACACGACTGGCGCGCCCGCCAGCGGGCGCGTATCATTGCCGCTTTTTCGAGCGAGCCTTGCCATGATTAAACACAACAGCTACTTCGACAACAACGTCCAGTCACTGGGCTTTCAGGGCGAATCACAGCCGGTTTCCGTCGGCGTTATGGCGGTGGGCGAATATCGCTTCGGCACCGAAGCCGCCGAGCGTATGGTGGTGACCAGTGGCGCGTTGACCGTCCTGCTGCCCGGCAGTGAGAACTGGCAGACTTTCGCGGCCGGTGAAGAATTCCATGTGCCCGCCAACAGCAGCTTCGACCTGAAAATCGAGCAGACCAGTTCCTACGCCTGTTTCTACGGCTAAGGCTAAGGCTATAGGTCTGCCCTCGGGGACAGACCTTGAAACAGATTGTGGAAATGGGCCTGGATGCTGTCCAGATTGACGTTGGATATGCCACTGGAAAAACCAAACCACACATATAGCCCGTTGAGGTCGCGAAACATCGGCGGCAGGTATTGGGGCATCTGGATAACGCCCTCGGTGACGTAGCGATACAGTACCGGCACATCGTCCAGCGAGACCTTGCCGACGAAAAGCAGTGGCAGGATCTGCGGCACGTCGGACAGTATTGCGCTGCGGATAAAATTCACCGTTTCGATAAAGCCTTTCACGTAGGACAAGTCTTTGGTGAAGCAGCTGCCGCCGGCGACGTTGCCGCCGCGAAATACCCGCTGGGCAATTTTGTAGCTTTCCTTCGGGGTCAGTCCCTGGCCGACAAAGTGGCGATACACCTGAATAAAATCCGCGCCCTGTTCGGCCATGTCGATGGCAACCACGCGGTCGCTGATTTTACGTGCGCGCCCCGGGTAAGAGGAAAAGGTGAGGGTTTCGGTCAGCACCGCCAGGCCCTCTTGCAGGGCCGTAATCCGCGGCGAGCCGACACTCAACCACGTCGCCCAGGGCTGGTTGCGGCCATTCAGTGTGGTGCCGACGTGCACCCAGCCTTCGTGCACTTCCAGTACCTGTATATCGAGGCTGGAAAAACGGGCATGGGTGTTGACCTTGATACAGTCGCCTCCGGCAGAGGCATCGGACACGATGCCGTCGGTTTCCCTGACGTTGAACGGACTGTTGTGAAAGAAAGGTTGTAGCCGAGCCTGCAGTTGCCGCACGGCCTCGTCGGCGGCAATATTTTTGGGGTAGGCCGAGGCCAGGTGTGTGGCCGCCGGCAGCGAAAAAATATCGCACAGGCGTTTGCTCATATCGATCAGGCTGAGCTTGTCGCCGCGCAGATGGTCCCGGGCCGAGCCATACAGTTGCTGGCTGGCGGCCATAAAGCCCGGAGTACCGCGCGCGTCGATCATATCGACCACCACCCGATACTGGGCGACCGTCTCGCTCAAAATGCGGCCAAGTGGATCGCCGTCACCCAGTGTATGACGAATTTTACCCTGCAAGTCTTCCAGCTCGCGTTTTTTGCTGTCGGGGTCAAAGCTCAGCGGATTGCTGCGCAAATAGTCCTCGCGGCTAACCTCCGGAAGGCGTTGGGCTCCCTGTTCGAAAAAGCGCGTTTCCATCGACTGGGGCCATTTGATGGAGTCCAGAATCAGAATTGGTTTTTGGATGCGAATCAGTTCGTCCGACAGCGTGCGCAGCGCGGTGCCATAGTGTTGCTCATCATTCATGGGAACTCCTGTCTCAGTGCGCTTACAGGGCGGTAATGGCCAACAGGCAGCGCAGGCGGCGACGGCCAAAGCTGGCCATGGCGGTGAAATCGTCGATGGCCAAGGGCACGTGGCGGAAATCGCTCTCGGACTGCCAGTGAGAGTCCGTTCGCGCCGGGTTGATATGGTTGCCATCGGGGTCGTGCATGTACACATAGTGCTGGTCGGCGCGATGCACGTAAACCCAGTGTGGTGATCGATTTCGGTCAAGTGCCCAGGTGCTGATCAGGGCGATCATATCGTCGTGGGTGTCCAGCAGTTGCTTGAACTGCTGCTTGTCCAGCGGCGACACCGTCACCTGGGCGCCGTAGTCGGCGAGCTGGGCCACGAAGTCTCGGTGTACCTCTTCCATCACCGCGCGCTTTTCCGGCTGGCGAACACTGTCGATAAAGGGGGTGCCGTTGTCGCTGATATACAACTGCACGCGAAACTGTCGGCGCAGTGCCGCCAGTGCCAGGCCGTGGGGGGAGCAGCCGCCGTGTCCACTGCACATATATATGGTGGTGGCTTCGCGCCAGAGTTGCAATTCTTCCCGCCGGTTCATTGCGAGTTCAGGTCGCTGGCGGTGCATGGCCATCAGCAGGGCCGCCGGCCCGCAGGTGAACTCGGTGGTTTGCCGGTAGTAGTCCGGGGCCTGGGCAACCAGACTGGCATCGTGGGCGGGCAGCAGGGGCTTTTCCATGCGCAGCGCCGAGCAGCCGTCTTCGTAGTAATCCTCGACCACGTCAAAATGGGTGTAGCCGAGTTTTTCATAGAGGCGAATGGCGCCGGGATTGTCGCTGCGAACCTCCAGACGCAAAAACAGACAGCCACGGGCGCGGGCCCGCTTCTCGGCATCGGCCATCAGCCTTTGGGCGAGTCCGCGCCCGCGAAAGTCGGCGTGCAGCGCCAGCGAATACAGTCGCGACAGCAGTGTGCCTCGGCGAAACAGCAACAGGCTGTAGGCGACAATGCGCTCGTCGCAGGTCAATACCACCAGTAAATGGGCGCCTTCGCGGATAAACCCCTTGATGCTGCGGGCAGAGAGCCTGTCGCCCTCGAAACAGCGCTCTTCCAGGGCGACAAGCGCCGGGAGATCGGCCGCTTTGGCGAGGCGGATGTCCGTGCTCATCGGGGCAGCGGTTGCACTGTTGGCTTGTGTTGTAGAGGGGCTTGCAGCATGGTGGTGGCCTGTTTTTCATCGCCGCGGAATAAGCGGCTTATGTGGCGGATCATACTGCGCATTATTTACCGACTACAATCTAATAATTCACTTGTGAAGGTAAATAATTGGCCGCAGAATGCCGCCAAACAGTCCGCACAGAGGAGTCCCCCTCGCCGCGCCCTATCGCCTTGCCACTGAGGAATCATAACGCCCAATGTCCCGATTTTACGTAGTGCTCGACGAGCAAAAGGACTGGTCTCCCTACTACCCGAGCCAGGATGTTGTCAGTTTCGATGAATACCTGGAAACCGCCGGTCGCGACGGGGGAGAGCGGGTGCGGGTAGTGAATCTGTGTCGATCCTATCGCTATTTGGGAACCGGCTATTACTGCTCGCTGCTGGCCGAGGCCCGGGGCCACAATGTGATTCCCTCGGTGAAAACCCTGAGTGAGATGGAGCGTAAAACCCTGTCTGCGATACAGTGGCAGGGGGTCGCCCCTGAATTGAAAAAACTGCACGATGGGGAGGCCGGGGAGCAGCGGCGTCTGATGTGCTGGTTTGGCGAGTGCCTCGACAGTCAGTACGCGGCCTTCTGCAAGGCGATTTTCGAGTATTTCCCCTGCCCGCTGATTGAGCTTACTCTGGAGTTCAAGGACGGCTGGCACATAAAGAAATTGCAGGCTGTCGGCTTGAAGGCGCTGAAAACTGCCGAGGAGCAGGAAGCCTTCGCCAGTCGTTTTGAGTCCTTCAGCAGTAAAATGTGGCGCAAGCCTCCGGCGCGGAAAAGCTTTCGCTACGACCTGGCGATATTGACAGACCCCAAGGAAAAGCTGCCCCCCAGCGACGGTGTCGCGCTGCGCAAGTTCATTAAAGCGGCTGCCCAGCTGGGAATCTCCGCCGAGTTGATCACCAGAAAGGACTACGGTCGGTTGGCGGAATATGACGGGCTGTTTATCCGCGAAACGACGTCGGTGGATCACCACACCTACCGCTTCGCTAAAAAGGCGGAATCAGAGGGGCTGGTGGTAATGGATGACTCCCAGTCGATTCTGCGTTGTACCAATAAAATCTATCTGGCGGATCTGCTGCGCAGCAATAAGGTGCCGGTGCCCCGCACCGAGTTTCTGCGGCGCAACAAGGCCGGAGAGCTGGAGCGCCTGGTGGAAAGCCTGGGACTGCCAATGGTGTTGAAGGTGCCCGACGGCGCGTTTTCAAAGGGCGTGGTCAAGGTGGAAACCTGGGAGGAGCTTCAGGCAGAAAGCGAGCGACTGCTGGAAAAGTCCGCGCTGTTGCTGGCCCAGGAGTTTATGTATACCGATTACGATTGGCGCATCGGGGTGATTGATGGCAAGCCCCTGTACGCCTGCCGTTATTATATGGTTCACAACCACTGGCAGATCTACAAGCACGGCAGCAGTCGCAGCCAGTCAGGGGGCTTTGATACGATGCCCACCTACGAGGCACCGAAGAAGGTACTCGAGGCAGCCGTCAAGGCCTGCAAACTGATCGGCAACGGTTTCTATGGTGTTGATCTTAAGCAAAAGGGCGGTCAGGTTGTGGTGATAGAGGTGAACGACAACCCGAGCATCGACTCCGGTGTGGAAGACAAATTTATGGGCGATGGTCTGTATAAAGCGGTGATGGAGGTGTTTCTCCAGCGCATGGAGACCCGAGGGCGCTAGTACTTGCCGTGAGTTCCGGCTTTGCCTGCTGAGGCAAAGCCGCTACAATTCCACCCATCATTACGTTGACCCCTCTCTGCTGCTATTGATCGGTCATCGCCAGCCGATGGCGCTACGCTTATTGGCACTTTCATTTCCGGTAATATCGAGGGCCCGATGTCCGCCAGCATAATCGCCATTCTTGGCATGGGTCTTTCCCTGGGATTTGTTCACGCGCTTGATGCTGACCACGTTATGGCGGTGTCTGCGCTGAGCAGCGCGCGGCGCAATTCCCGTCATATCTTCCTGCGCAGTTTGCGTTACTGCGGCTTCTGGGCATTGGGCCATGGCGCGGTACTGATGGTCGCCGCCCTGTTGTTGTTTGGTCTGGGATTGGGGTTGCCAGTTGGCCTTCAGCGCTTTGCTGAGCAATCGGTAGGACTTGTGTTGATCGCGATCGGCCTGCTGTTACTGCGCCAATTGCGTCAGGAGCAATTATCGCTGCACCGCCACAACCACGGTGATGTCGAGCACACCCATTTGGTCGATCACCGCCGCCAGGCTGCTCACGCCAGCCTTCCCGGTGACTCCCGAGCGCATTTTCCGGCGCTGGTGGGGGTGTTGCACGGTTTGGCCGGCAGCGCACCGGCGTTGGCGTTGGTGCCGGTGGCCAGCGGCATGGGCGGCGGGTGGGCGGTGGCCTATGTCGCGGTGTTCTCCCTGTCGGTGCTGCTGGGAATGTTGGCGGTGGGCGCTGGACTGGGTGGTCTGCAGCGTTTTCTGGCTAACCGCGGCACACGACTGCTATTGTGGTTTCGCCGGTTTCTGGCCCTGTCGACTGTGGGTTTTGGCGCGTACTGGTTCGCCCAAGCGCTGTGAGGGGCAGGTCGCGGCTCATGGCCAACTGCCTCGCAAAGATGTGTGTTGAATCGTTCAGGATCTGGCTATGGGCGGCGATAAGTCGATAAGAGTTCTGGTACTTGGCGGCACCTCGGAAGGGAGGGAGATCGCCCGTCGTTTGTCGATGGCAGGGCTGTCGGTCACCTACAGTATGGCCGGCCTGGTCAGGCAGGCTAAATTGGGTTGTGAGCAGCTCACCGGCGGGTTTTCGCGCTACGGCGGCGTCGGCAGCTGGCTGGAGGCCGAGGATGTCGACGCGGTCGTCGATGCCACTCATCCCTATGCGCAGCGTATGAGTGAGGCTGCGGCGCGGGAGTGCCTGCGTCTGGGAATTCCCTGCGTGCGTTTTGATCGCCCGCCATGGCAGCCAACCGATGATGACGAGTGGATCGGATTTAACGACTATGCCGATTTGCAGCGCAAGATTAACCATCGATTCCCAGAGGGCGACGCACGGTTATTCTTCAGTGTTGGACAGATGCAATACCCGCAATTAAAGACCTTTGATGCGTCCTTTATGCTGGTCAGGTCGGCGGTGCCGGTGCAGAATTTGCCGCCGCGGTGTGAGTATGTCCTCGGTGTCGGTCCCTTTGACGTGGGTGATGAAGTCTTCCTGCTAGCGGACTATCGTATCAACGGGCTGGTATGTCGCAATACCGGTGGCCGCGCCCTGGAGGCAAAGTATCTGGCGGCCCGCCACCTCGGTGTGCCGGTATTTATGCAGAACCGGCCGCAGTTTGATGCCAGCGACGCGGTGACTCAGCGCTTTCAGCAGGTCGATGATTTACTGCTGACGGTATTGCAACGCTTCGACCAATCCGGCCATCATCAATAGCCGCACAGTGTGGCATAGCGGTCGCGGTGGAAGCCGGAGCTGCCCAGCTGCTGAGTAGCCATACGCGATCGCTTCAGAAACAGGCCGATGTCCAGCTCGTCGGTAACGCCGATGCCGCCGTGCATTTGCACCGCTTCGCTGGTAACCAGCTCAAAAACATCGTTGCAAAGGGCTTTGGCGAGGCTGGCCAGCTGGGGTAGGTCAGCGCGCTTTTCGTCGATGGCGGATAGCGCGTCGAGCACGACAGATTTGGTGAGCTGCAACTCGATGTACATCAGCGATGCGCGGTGTTGAAGTGCCTGGAAACTGCCGATTTTAACTCCGAATTGCTCCCGCTCCTTCAGGTAATCCACCGTGCGTTCAAAGCACTCCAGCGCACCGCCGAACATTTCTGCGCCGAGGCAGATTCGCGCGCAGTCCAGTGCCAGCTCCAGTGGCGGTGTGCCGCCGCGCAGGTCGCCAAGAAGGGCGGATGCGGGCAGACGGATATCGTCGAAGCTTATACTTGCCGCCGCGCGGCTGTCGGCAAAGCAGCGGGGCTGTTTGGTCAGTCCAGCCTGGTCGCCGTCGACCAGTACCAGCGACAGGCCTTCTGCCTGGCCTGCCGAACCTGCGCTGCGGGCAACGACAATCAGTTTGTCGGCGGCGAAGCCGTCGGCGACAAAGCTCTTGGTGCCGCTCAGGACAAAGCCGTCGCCGTCGGCGACGAGGTTGGTGTTGCCCGGGTAGGGATCGTGGTGGTGGCCTTCTTCCAGTGCCACCGCGACGGTTAATTCACCTGAGGCAATGGCGGGGAGTAATTGTTCGCGCTGTTGTGCCGACCCGGCTTGCAATATCAGTGTGGCACCCATTACCACGCTGCTCAGCAGCGGGCTGGGGGCGAGGGTGCGGCCCCCTTCCTCCAGAATGGCGCCCAGCCCCATATAACCGAAGTCCAGGCCGCCGTATTCCTCGGGCAATACGATACCCGCCCAGCCCAGCTCATTCATTTTCTGCCAGTCTTCGTTCCGGTAGCCGACGGGGCATTTCCCGGCACGGAGTTGCCGCAGGACGTCGACCGGCATCTGTGTGCGGAAAAATTCCCGCGCGGTTTCTTTCAAATATCGTTGTTCTTCGTTCAGTACCAGGGCCATGAATGTGTTCTCTTGTTAGCGGCGCGCTCGACTATTGTTGGGGCAGGCCAAGCACTCGCTTGGCGATAATATTCAGTTGCACTTCGGAGCTGCCGCCGGCAATTGACAGCGCTTTGCTGAACAGCCAGCCCCGGGTGGTGAGGAGTTCATCGCTGTTGAAACCGTCGCCCTCCCAGCCAAGCCCCTGAAAGCCGAGCAGGGCGACCAGCAGTTCGTCCTTGCGTTTGCCTTCCTCGGTGCCGACGTATTTCATAATCAGCGGCACATTGCTGTCGGTCTGACCGCTGATGCGTTCTTCAAAGGTGCGAAAGTGGGTGAGTCCCACCGCGCGGTAGGCCATCTCGTGGCGCACCAGTTGCTCGCGCAGAGCCGGGTCTCTCAGTTTTCCCGATGCGTCACAGCCCACGTAGTGCAGTGCAGCCTGTACCGGGCCGAAACTGGGCCCGGGGGTGTCGCCACCAATCTCGGCCATCAGTTTGCGCTCGTGGCGCAGCAAGGCCTTGGCCACTGACCAGCCCTGATTCAGTTCACCAATCAGATTCCGCTTGGGTACTTTTACATTGTCGAAAAAGGTCTGACAGAATTCCGACTCGCCGCTGATCAGCTCGATCGGCGAAGTGGTGATGCCGGGGTCGGCCATATCGATCAGCAGGAAGCTGATGCCCTCCTGCTTTTTGGCGTCGGGGTCAGTGCGTACGAGGCAGAATATCCAGTCGGACTTGTCGGCGTTGGTGGTCCATATTTTTGAGCCATTGACCAGAAAGTGGTCGCCGCAGTCTTCTGCGCGGGTACGCAGGCTGGCGAGGTCCGAGCCCGCTGAGGGTTCGGAGTAGCCCTGGCACCAGCGCACTTCGCCGCGGGCGATGCGGGGGATATGCTCGCGTTTCTGCTCCTCAGTGCCAAACTCCAGCACTGCTGGGCCAAGCATCCAAATGCCAATGTCGTAGAGCGGCGTGCGGCAGCCGAGCTGCTTCATTTCGTCCCGCAAAATCTTGCTCTGTTGTTCATTCAGGCCACCGCCGCCGAGTTCCGCAGGCCAGTCGGGCACTGTCCAGCCGCGATCGCGCATCCGCTCAAACCAGAGTTTGGCGTCCTCACTGGGGAACTGCATATTGCGCCCGGCCCAGACCTGCTCTTCACGGGTAATCGGCTGGCGCTGGGAGGGGGGGCAGTTATCGCTAAGCCATTGGCGAACGTCGAGGCGAAATTGGTCGAGGTCGAGATCGGCCACATTGCTCTCCTGTGGGTGATATTGGATTGCGCAGTTAACAGCGCGTGAATACTCGCAGCATAGCGCGGGTAGTGGGGCAGACAAGGGCGAAACGCGTCCACGCCAGTGACAATTCGGGTCAGTGGCGGTTCAGAGGGCGTGTTGTGCTTGTTTCTCCCTGCTGCTCTGAGTAGTCTCAACGGAGTATTTCAGGCTTAGGGAGAGCGGGTGTCTATGGGTGATTACATACTGTCGGTGGATCAGGGTACAACAAGCAGTCGTGCCATTGTGTTTGATCGCGCCGGCCGAATTTGTGGCTCCGGCCAGCAGGAGTTTCAGCAGTTTTACCCCCGGGATGGCTGGGTGGAGCACGACCCGGAAGAAATCTGGGCGACCACCCTGGCAAGCTGTGAGGCGGCATTATCGGCGGCGTCGTTGAATGCTGGCGACATCGCCGGAATCGGCATTACCAATCAGCGGGAGACAACAATTGTCTGGGACCGGGCGACCGGCGAGGCTATTTACCCTGCGATTGTCTGGCAGGATCGGCGCACCGCGAACTGGACAGCAGAACTCAAAGAGAAGGGGTTGGAGGCGACAGTCAGCAAACGCACCGGTCTGTTGCTCGACCCGTATTTCTCCGGGTCAAAACTGACCTGGATTCTGGACAATGTTGCCGGTGCGCGCCAGCGCGCGGAGGCGGGGGAGCTCGCCTTTGGCACCGTTGACAGCTATTTGCTCTGGCGGCTGACGGAAGGACGCAGCCACGCGACGGATGCAACTAACGCCTCCCGTACCCTGTTGTTTAATATTCATACCCAGCAGTGGGACGACGAACTGCTCAACCTGTTCAATATTCCCCGCGCCCTGCTACCAGAGGTGAAGGACAGCGCCGATGACTTTGGCGTTTGCAGCCTGTTCGGTGCAGCGATACCGATTGCTTCGATGATTGGCGACCAGCAAGCGGCTACCGTGGGACAGGCCTGCTTTGAACCGGGAATGGCGAAGAGCACCTATGGCACGGGCTGTTTTGTGGTGTTGAACACCGGTGACAAGGCGCTTAACTCTCAGCATCGCCTGTTGACCACGGTAGCTTACCGCCTTGCTGGCAAGGTGACCTACGCACTGGAGGGCAGCATTTTTGTTGCCGGTGCGGCGGTGCAGTGGTTGCGCGACGGATTGCATTTAATTGGCTCGGCGGCGGAAACCCAGGCGCTGGCAGAAAGTGTGCCCAGTGCCAACGGGGTGTATTTGGTGCCGGCCTTTACCGGGCTGGGGGCACCCTATTGGGACCCGGATGCGCGGGGCGCGATTCTTGGTCTGACCCGCGACACCGGTATACCCCATATCGCCCGGGCCTGTCTGGAGTCGGTGTGCTACCAAACCCGCGACTTGCTGGAAGCGATGGCGGGTGACGGTGCAAGTATTGAAAATTTGCGGGTCGACGGCGGCATGGTGGTAAATAATTGGTTGATGCAGCGCCTTGCCGATACCCTGGCCTGCCACTGTCAACGCCCTGAGATCACTGAAACGACGGCACTGGGGGCGGCTTATCTGGCTGGCTTGCAGTTAGGCTTGTACCGCTCGCTGGAGGAGATTGCATCCTTGTGGCAGCAGGAGCACAGTTTTGCACCAACGATGAGTGAAATGGATCGGGAAACCCGCTACCACGGCTGGTTGCGCGCGGTAGGCCGGGTGCGTAGCTAAATTTTCAGCGCCAGGTTCAGCGCATCAATCGGTACAGGGCGACTGAGGTAGTAGCCCTGTACGTAGTCCACCCGCATGGCTTTCAGCATGTCCAGAGCCTCTTTTGTCTCGACGCCTTCGGCGATGATTTTTTTGCCGAGGGAGTGACCCATTTCTATCATCGAGCGGACCAGTGCCTGGTCGTTTTCCCGCTCGTGGATAAAGCGGATAAAGGCCTGATCTATTTTGATGTAGTCCACCGGGAGTTCGCGGACATACTCAAAGGAGGTGAAGCCGATACCGAAGTCGTCGAGGGCGATGCGCGAACCTACATTTTTAAATTGTCCCAATAATTTTTCCGCGTTGTCGATGTTTTCCAGTGCGTCGGTTTCCACCAGTTCGAAGATCAGTCGCTCGGGGTCGGCCTCGGTGTGTTTCACAATCTCTGCGAGGCGTTTGGCAAAGTCGGGCTGTTCAAGGGTGGGGGCGGTGATATTAATACTCAGACCAACGTCGATACCTTGCTTGCGCCACAGGCTCTGCTGCTGCATGGCTTTTTCCAGCACGATAAAATCCAGACGTGGCATAAGGTTCGCCTCGGCGGCGATACCCAGAAATTCCCCAGGTGGGACAAAGTTGCCGTTGGCATCGAGCATGCGTACCAGGCACTCACAGTGACTGACGCGTTCTTCTTCGAGGCTGTAGATCGGTTGGAAGAACAGCACCAGGCGATTATTGTCCAGTGCCTGGGCCAGGGCCTCTTTCATCTGGTATTTTTCCTGGCGGCTGTCCCGGGTGTCGGTGTCTTCCGCGTGGTAAACGTGTCCTTTGGCCTTGTTTTTCACTCGCCGCATGGTCGAGGTGCTATTGGCGAGCATGTCGCCGACGCTGGTGAAGTTGTCGTCGTACTCGTCGATCACAATCGTCACCGAGGTATTTTCGCTGTACTGTTCGTCGTCAATACTGATTCGAGTCAGGCTGGGAAGCACCGTGTCGAGATGGCTGATCGCGTTATTGTCCCGGACCAGTATCACGCAAAACTCGCCGGAGCCGGTGCGGGCAATCAGGGCAGCATCGGAAAGTTCGGCTTCGAGGCGCGAGGCAAACTGCTTGAGGAGTTTGTCGCCGCTGTCAAAACCGAAGCGGTCGTTGAACTCGGCGAAGTTGTCGATATCCAGCAATATCAGGTCAATGCGATGGCCGAGGGCAAGGCTGGTCAGGAGTCGTTCCGCCTCGTCGATAAACGTGGCGCGGTTGTAGAGGCCCGTGACGCGGTCGTGGGCACCCAGCCAGCGCAGGCTTTCCTCGGCGCGGCGGTGTTCAGTAATGTCGATGCCCAGTGAAAGAATTTGGCGCTGATTCTGTAAGTGAATAGTGGTGTGAATCCACAGAAAGTCGTAGCTTTTGCCATCGGCGGCGAAAAATGGCATTTCGTTTTGCTGGCGACGGCCGGGGAGACGGTGGAGGCTGGCCGTGGCTTCAGAGAGTGAAATATCGCGACGGGGATCGTGTACCCAGTGGTTGATATTGGCCCCGGGGTCAATGGTTGTGCCCAAGCCACTGAGTGCCCTGCCCATCGCGTTAAGGTTTTGGATGTTGCCTTCGCTGTCGTGAATAACAATGACCATGGGTGAGGTGTCGAGGAGCATATCGTTAAAGTTGTTTGCCTCCGTGAGCGCCGAAATCTTGCTTTGCAATGCACTACGGTGTTCTTCTACGCTGCTTGCCATCTCTTTCAACGCGCGGTTTACATCGAGGAGTACATCGCGCAGAACGTCTATTTCGTCGCGTAGAAAACGATTGGTCGCGACCGACTCTATCCCTTCCTGCGCCCGCTGGAATTCGTTTTTTGCCAACATGGGTAACAAATCCGTCAGTGCCACGAGGCGGCTCAGGGGCGGTCTGAGTATCACCACAATTATCAGAATCAGCACAAGGGATGACAGTACGGCGGCAGCGACGATATCCCTGATGGTTGCGCTGACAATGGCGGTTATATTGGATTCGTCGCTGATTAGCGCAATATGCAGACCGCTATTGTCTTTCAATGGAAAAAAATGCGCGCCGTAGTAGCCGCCTGAAGCCGGGCCAAAATATTGCTCATCGTCGGTATATTTCAGGTGCGCATTTGCAGTAATTTCGGTGAGAATGGGAACAATGGACTGCTTGTGACTCGCCAGGTACACCTTCCCTGTGTCCGGGGCAAACAGTGCAATATCGGTGTGAGTAAAATTATAGAAATCCTGTAGTATGCCCGCCGCATTGCGATTGATATTGATAATAAGTTCACGACCGTCGTCACTGATAATTGGGATGAAAACACTTTCAGCGCATTCGTCGTTATTGCAGGTGATAGAGGCCTGTGGTCGTTGTGTGCTGGCGATATTGCGCAATGCCTTGGCGGTATGAGTGAGACTGGGCTGCATGGTCACACCGTCCAGTGCTGCGCTGGCCAGTACTCTTCCTGTCGTGTCGAAAAAGGTGACCGAATCGATACCTGACAGCAAACTGGGGGCGCGGATCTCGTTGCGCTCCAGTTCAGTGCCGCTCGGCAATCGATAGTGAGCGGCGCTGCGAAATAGCTCTTCGTGGGAGCGATTGGTAAGGTTGTCAAACACCTCCCGCAAAAACAGCATATTTTCCAGTACTGCCTGTCGGTGGCTGTCCATGGTTTTCAAGTAGCCCAGGTAGCCGCGGCCCGACATAATCACGATCAGTGCGACAAAAATAATGGCACTGAGTTTTTGCAGCAGGCTGTGACGCCCGACAATGGTTGCGATGGCAGCCTTGTCAGTAGAGGCGCGCACTAGAAGCGATATCCGACCATAACGGAGAAGATTTCCGTGCGCTCATTGGTGCCCTGGGGGTTGTCCACGCCAGGTATGCCTCCGGTGCCGCGCACGCCAATAATGTCGGTGGCTATAATCCACTGTGGATCGGGTGTCCAGCGCAGACCGAGTACCAGCTGCGAGCTATCCTGCTCATTGCGATTGTCGCGATCGTAGGTGCTGTATTCAATGCGGCTGTGGGCGCTGACTCGGGGGGTAAAACGGTATTGGGCCTGGGCGTAAAGCCCTTCGACTGTTATGCCGGCTCCTGAGCTGAACAGCCCGTTGTACTTAACGCTCACCTGGCTGTATTCGGAGGTGAATGACCACTGTTGTAAATTATGTTGGATAGAAGTCACAAAACCGTTGGCATCAAGGGTCATTTCGCTCACAGCTGTGGGGGTATGTATGTCAAATTCCAGGGCAATGGCGAGGGTGGATAATGCCAGGCGGGTTTTACCGCCATTCAAGTTGGTACCTAACTGGCTGTAAACCGGATTTAACTGACGGGCATAGCGCACGGCGCTGGCAAAGCGCGGGCCGAGAATATTGCGGACAACGTCCCGGGGAATGCTTTTGTCGCGGCCCATGGTAATTGACAGATAGGTATTCTGGTCGTCGTTATCCCAGTAGCTGTACAGCTGGACGCCATCGGAGGAAAACAGAAGTTCCCGCAGGCCGTTACCTTCGAAGTAGACGGCCTGAGGCATAAAGATACTGGGGCGGGTGAACAGGATGTCACGGGTCTCGTTGTAAAAGCCAAAGGCATTGCGCACGCGTCCAAAACGAAAGCCCAGGCCGGTTTCATCGGACTCAATAGCTTTGTAATCGGCGAAGAGGTAGTCCACTTTCACCGCACCATTGTCTGTCGCCCCCGCGTCGCGGCTGATTAATTGGCCGGCGACATTGAGTTTGCTGTTCGCCTGCCAGTTGCCATTGATACCCAGCTCAGTGAATTCGGTGGAGCCACGCTGGCTGTCGCCATAAATATTGTTACCGTCGCTCAACAGGTAGGCTTGGGAAGCGAAGCCGTGTATTTGTACATCGCCGACTTGATAGGCATATACGGGAGACACCAATGCGGCGGCCAGAATGAGGGCAGCGGCGGTTCTGATGCCACGTACAGTGTTACCGTGCAGGTTCATAAGCTGGGCTTCCCGCATGTGTCTGAAGATAATTGCTGGCGATATAGCCAATGGCGCCAGGTGTGTTTTCTACAGCCTGCTTCAGCTGCTGAATATTTTTCACGACGGTAGGTGGCGTGCCTATGCCACTGAAAATGGCGCGATCCCATTGGTCTCGCAATACATAGGGGTAAACCTTGAGTAGAGACTTGCAGAAATTTTCGTGCAGAGGGTGGTTGTCGGGGAGCACAAACACTCTGATGGGAATGTTATTGTCCCAGCTACGTTTGCGCAGCGAAAATATCGCGCGCAATTTCGCGGTAGACAGCTCACCGGCTTGAATACTGTCGTGGGTGAAGACCCGTATACTCTGCGTCTCTCCGGAGGGTGTCTCTCCGGAGACTTGTGCCACACTGTTTGACCCCACCGTCAAGCTAGCGATCAGTATCAGCAGAGAAAACCACTGGACGCCGCGGAGTGAGCTGCTCACAACGCCTCCAGTGCTTTTGTCTTTATACCATGACGCCATCGGTGTCTTCCTGTTTGTCACCTTGCAGCTCACAGTCTGCCGTGGGTGTTTATTGTTTTATCATAAGCAGCATAGTCCAGTCCCAGCTATTGGTATATGTGACTACTCCTGTTTTTACTTGAGATGGTTTTCGATCAGTTCGATAAACTGCGTGACGCGACGGGCATTGGCCCCGAGGTCCCCCCGGCCCACCCGTGAAGATGAGCGCAGGTCGATTTTGCTACCCCCTGCGGTGGCCTGTATACGAATCACTACGTCGTCAACAAAGCCAAACCACAGACTGGTCACGGTGGCCTCCACATGCCCATCCTGCTGATATTTGACTTCCCAGCCGAGGGCTTCGGCAGCGTCCACGGCCAATGTTTGTGCCTCCGACTTGGGCAGCGGCAGCTTTATCGAACGTAAGTCCGGGTAGTATTGCTGTTGCTGCTGGATCACTGCCGGGCTCAGATCAAAGGCGTTGTCATCGGGGCCGCGCGCTGTGGTTGCCCACTTGAACTCCGGTGGATGCGACACGTCGGTGCTGACTTCGTGTATCGCCGGGCTGCCCTGTGCGGCAAAAAAATTGACGCTGAAGGCGAGAACGACAGGCAGAGATACGAAAGCGGCGCGATTGAGCTTTTTACGCTGGGTTTCATCGCAGCGGCGGCTGAAAACCGCAGAAATGGTGATCGCGATAAGAGCCAGAATCAAGCCGACAACAAAGGCGGCCAGCCCCAGACGAAAATGACTTAAGCCCAAACGTACCGATAACACCGCAAGCAGGGGTAGCAATAAAGAGGAGTAGGCGAGCTTTTCAGCTACCGAAACAATACGCATTGATCAGGTCCAGTTATTTATATTACGCGATAATTTATCGGTCACGGCGCAGCGCCGCCAGTGATTTTTGCCATTATTGCGCGCGACCACGACCTCTGCATGCAGGTGCTTTGGGGAGAGAGCATTCGCGCCTGCACAAGTGTAGACCATAGATACACGCGGAAAAGCATTTTTGTGAACAGGCACTAGGTTTGTGCACACCGGCTTTCAGCCAGGCGTGATTGCGCTAATCTTCTGTGGCGGATTCCCGCATACTTATCTGAACATTGACGGAATTTCGAGCATGACGAAACACCAGGTATTACTCTGGGCGCCCGCTGCGGATCAGGGCTATTTTTCCTATTTGCTGCAATCGGTGGCAACGCGTTTACTGGACTTGCCGGGCGTTGCTCGCCTGCAATTCAATCTGGCAGATGAGGCGGTGGCTGCCGCCGCAGACAAGCGGATTTCAGGGTATGACACCCTGTTTGACGCCATGTGCAGCTTTGTCGCCGCCGATGATGCGACGGTCAGTGAAGCGCTGGCGGTGCTCAGCGATGGCGCTGAGCGGATTGCGGTGTATCGTGTGGAGGAGGAAGAGCCTCTGCCCAATAAACTTCATTGGACAGCGCCAGGTGAACGAACGCCGGGCTTTAGCCAGCTGGCGCTGTTGCATTGCCCTTCGTCGATGGCCTACGAGGAGTGGTTGAGCTACTGGAAGCAGACTCATACCGAGATTGCTATCGCCACCCAGTCGACCTTTCGCTATGTGCAAAACCGGGTGTTGTCGGGGCTAAACTCTGCTGGTGGCGCCTATAGCGCGATTGTAGAAGAGTGTTTTCCCGCCGAGGCGATGACCAGTGCCGAAGTGTTCTACGCGGCCCCGGGCAAGCCTGATCTGTGTCAGCGCCACATGCAGGAAATGATGGAAAGCTGCACCAAATTTATCGATTTTAGTGAAATTGAAGTGCTGCCAACCAGTGAGTATTGCTTCTATTAGCCTGCGCTATTCCTCGGGCAGCTGCTTCATAATGGATTCCAGTTTGTCCGCAAGGAAGCGGCTGGCGGCGATATCCATCGAGCGGCCCAACTCCGCATCAACCACAATCTGCGCCAGCGGTCGCAAGCGCCAGACCAGCTCGGCAATTTGAGGAAACTCCTCTCGGGGGGGAAGGGCTTGGTCGCCGTAGGGCTCCAGCACGTGGTGGGTCACCAGTTTTACGAAGGCGTCGGCCACTGGTTGCACCTTGCCGCGCATCATCGCGAGTATTTCCAGTAACTCCTCAAGGGGAATGCCGGTGGCGCAGAGCTCCTCTGCTGCTTTGAGGGTGTTCATGCTGCTCACCCGTAACTGACTGCCATTCACGCTGAACAGCCCGAGATCCGAGGCCTTTTTAATCGCGTTGGGGGTGAGTTTGGTGCCAAACATTTTTACCAGTGTGGGCATGCTGACATTCACCGGGGCTTCATTACCCCAGGGAGAGTTGATGGCAGACTCCATGCCAAGCACTTCACTCAAGCCGATGCCCTGGGCCATGGCGTCGAGTAGCTCGCGGATACTCGACAGGGTGTAGCCGCGCTCCAGCAGATTGGCGATCAGTCGCAGTCGCGACAGGTGCTGATTATTGTAAATACCCTTGCGGCCGCGCAGTTCGGGGGGCGGCAGCACACCGCGGTCCTGGTAGGCGCGAATATTTCGCACGGTGGTATTCGCCGCCAGAGCCAGTTCTTCTACGCTGTATTCCTTTTTTTGCTCAATGCTATCGTCAGCGGCCTCGGCGCTTTGGGGAAGGTACTGGGCCATCGTGTTTATGGTGTTTTCGGGGAAACGCATAGTCAATTACAGCTCTGGTTCGCGCGGGTTACTCGGTGGCGCCGACATTTTAAAGAATTTTACCCTTGAGCCATAGCGCGGCGCACAAAAGTACGCGAGGTATGAACTTACTACGCATTTTTACTCGGGCTATGTTGACATTGATTGCACATCGCATTATGTTCCATTAAATAATGTCACATAATAAAGCGACTTAGTAAGGGTCTGTCATAATGTTCAGTTTTAACACATCCCGTATCAGTGTCATAGCCATCGCCTGCGGTGTTTCCTTGTCCGGCCACGCTGCAAAGCTGGAAGAGGTCGTTGTTACGGCGCAGCACCGCGAGCAGAGTCTGCAGGATGTTCCAGTGTCGGTGAGCGCGATCGGTGGAGAAAAAATGCTGGAGGCGGGCATCAATCGTATGGAGGATCTGCAGGCCTACGTGCCTAACCTCACAGTGACCGAAAGCGGGATCAGTACCGATATTTATGTCCGTGGCATCGGTACTGGAATGAACCAGGGCTTCGAGCAGTCCGTAGGGATGTACGTAGACGGTATCTACTATGGTCGCGCTCAGCTGGCGCGGGCACCCTTTCTGGATCTGGCACGGGTGGAGGTGTTGCGCGGCCCGCAAAATATTTTACAGGGTAAAAACAGTATCGCCGGGGCAATCAATATTGTCACGGCCTCGCCCGGGAATGAGTTTGAGGGCATGGTATCCGCCCTTTATGAGCCGGATTTCGGCGAGCAGGTACTCGACGTGATGCTGTCTGGCCCGGTCAGCGATAGCGTCGGGGTGAGGTTTGCTGCGCGCTGGCGGGAATACGATGGCTATATGGAAAATATTTTATTGGACGAGCGTTCGCCGCAATACGATCAAGCCACGTATCGGTTTAAGGCGATGTGGGACGTGAACGACGATACCCAGGTGGAAGTAAAGTACGAGCGGGGCAGTTTTGACACGGTGGGGCGTCACGCAGAAATCATCAATGACGAGCCCTCTACCTCGGACAATTTCGTGCTGGCGGGGCGGACTCAGGCGGAAATTCTTGATCGCAGTTTCTATCCTCCATTTCTCGATGTCGACACCCACGATTCGGTACGCAATAACTATCAGGACTACAAACAAGGCTCCAACGGCAATTACAGCCTGAACGACACCAATAATCTGACGCTGAACGTGAGCTGGGTGAATCCCGAGGGACACGAATTCCGGGCAATCACCGGTGTACTGATGTATGAATATGAAGACCTGTGTGACTGCGATGCAACCTCTGCGGAGCTGTTTAAATTTGAAATGGCAGAGGATTACAGCCAACTCAGCCAGGAATTTCGCTGGTTATCCCCCGGTGGTGAGCGAGTCGACTATATCGGCGGTCTCTACTTTCAGACCAATACGCTGAAATTTCGCGATAAGCTGGTGCAGGACTCCAATCTGGTGGTGGAGCTGCTCAACGCAGCAGACTTTATTGAAGGCGGTGCGCGGGGGGACTTCGACCCGGCCGGGGGCACCGGGGACCAGTATGAGGCGCTGGGCTTTGGTGACGCGGGGAATGCCATTCGCGATATTACCGGGCCGCGGGATTTTCGCAGTGAATCGCGAATTGCCTCGGCGTTTTTACAATCGACAATCAATGTGAACGATACCCTGAGGTTGACCCTCGGTGGGCGCTATACCTACGAAAATAAAAAAGGGCGGCGGCATTTGACGATCGCCGATCTTGCCGGCAATGAATTACCCCGAGGCGAAGTGGATACCGTGGCGGCAATTACCTTTGCCATGGAGCGACACAATCTGAAGGGCGAACGCAGTGAGAGCCAGTTTTCGCCGCTGATAAACCTGCAATGGGATTACTCCGCCGACGGCATGGCCTATGTCACCGCCACCAAGGGTTTTAAAGCCGGTGGCTTCGATGCGCGCTCCAATGCAACGCCGGATGATGAGCTCACCTATCGCAATTCCGCGGCGGTATCGCCCAATCAAACAATACTTGAGGGCACCTTTGAGTACGACGAAGAAGAGGCGATGAGTTATGAGGCCGGTGTCAAAACCGGCCTGCTGGACGGCGCGGCAGAGATTAATGTAGCGGCGTTTTATACCGAGTACAGTAACCTGCAAATCAGTATTTTCGACGGCAGTATCGGCTTCAAGGTCGGTAATGCCAAAGAGGCGGTCACCATGGGTATCGAGGTGGATGGGCGCTGGCAGCTTACGGAGTATCTAAGCCTGGGCGGCGCTCTGGCACTGCTCGACTTCGAGTTCAAGGATTTTAAAAATGGCCAGTGTCGGCAGGATCAGACGCCGGACGCCGCCAACGGTCGCGACTGCGATTACACCGGCTGGTCTAACCAGTATGTATCGGACTGGTCGGGTACCTTCCTGATTGGCTACCTGCGCCCGATCAGTCCCACTTTGGGTATTGGTGCGTCGCTGGATGTGGTGTTTACCGATAACTACAACCCATCGAGCAACCTCGATCCGCGGGTTGAGCAGGACGGCTTTTATAAATTCAATGGTCGTCTCGGTCTGGGCGCCATCGACAAGACCTGGGAGCTGTCGCTATTGGGCAAGAATCTGACCGACGAGGTGATAATTGTCTACGCAGCGGACACTCCCTTGGCCAAAACCCTGTTCGGCACCACCAGCCACACCGGCTTTATCGAAGCGCCACGCTCTGTGGCTTTGCAATTTACCTACCGTATGTAATCGGCTTGTCCGGCGGCTTACCCTTGCCGCCGGACCTTTTTCTACTGAGGTGTTCGCCTATGTTGTCACTTGTTGCACGCTATCTGATCTTTTCCTTTCTCTGTTTGCTCAACGCAATGCAGCTTCATGCGGAAGCCCCGAAGTGGCGAGAGGAGCAAAACAAAGACGGCATTCGCGTAGCTACCGCATCGCGAGAGGGGTCGCCCTATCGGGCATTTCGCGGTGAAGTGGTCATCGACGCGGGCCTGAATTCGCTGATGGCGGTGCTGGACGATACCGATGGATTTACCCGCTGGATGTTCAACTGCAAAGAGGCGCGGCTGATATATAAACCGTCCTTGCTCGACCGCTACCAGTATTTGGTCAACGACTTTCCCTGGCCCGCTGCGGACCGGGAAATGCTGATTCGCAACCGGATTTCCCAGGATCCGGAGACCCGTGTGGTATCGGTGAGTCTGGAGGCCTATGCCGCAGAGTCGCTGCCGGAATCAGTGAGGGGGCGACTGCCCGCCGGCAAGGGACTGGTCAGAGTCGAGGAGCTTGCGGGTCATTTTGTGCTGACGCCGCTGGCAGATAGCCGCACCGCCGTTGAATTTCAGTTGCACCTGGACCCCAATGGTGATTTGCCGGCGGGTATCGTGAACGCATTGATTGTGGAAAATCCCTACGAAACTCTCAAGGGGCTCCGCGAGTTAGCGACGCTCCCCAAGTACCAGCACTTCAACCCCTTTTAATTGTGTCGGGTGAAGCACATTCCAGATGATTTAATTTGACATCGCTTGATGTAACAGTAATTATACATCAAATGATGTAACATAAATATGTGAAACATAGCGTATGCAGGAGCGTTTACCATGACTGTTGACATTACCCCGGTTCGTCGCAATCTCGAATTTCATCTCCCCGAAGAACGTATTGGCGACTGGCACGGCAAGGGCACTCACGTCAGTCACTTCTTTAATGCCATGTCGCTGTTCTTTCCCGACGGTGAGCGCTTTTTCATCGATAGTGTTCGCGCCTATCGCGACGATATTACCGATCCGAACCTGAAAGAGGCTGTGCGAGGTTTTATTGGTCAGGAGGCGATGCACGGTCGTGAACATGAAGAGTACAACGAGGCATTGGAAAAACGCGGAATGCCCGCTCGTCGTTATACCGCGCTGATTCTCAAATTGTTGAACGTGGTGCGCCGGATAGAGCCCAAGGGCGGGCAGTTGGCGGTGACGATTGCGCTGGAGCATTTAACCGCCATTTTGGCCGATGTCGTGCTCAGAGAGCCACGTACCCTCGAGGGAAGCGAGCAGCGTTTTGCCGCACTGTGGCGTTGGCATGCGCTGGAAGAAACCGAGCATAAAGCGGTGGCATTTGACGTGTACCAACAGACCGTCGGCACCGGAGTTTTGGCCTATCTGCGCCGCTGTTTTGCGCTGCTGGCGTCAACCTTTTTGTTCTGGGCGATGGTGATTCCCATTCATATCAGTCTGGTGCGCAGGGAGGGGAAATTGTTCGATCTTCGCGGTTGGATGACGGCGGTCAACTTTTTGTGGGGGCGTCCGGGTACCTTGCGGCGGGTGATTCCCGATTGGCTGGATTTCTTCAAACCGGGCTTTCATCCCTGGCACCACGACAACCGCCGTTACCTGGCCGAAGTCGATGAGCTGGTGGTTGAGGTTGAGGGCTTTAACAAGGCGGCGGGAGCCTCGGTGTGAGTGGGTATAACGCAGAGTCCGGGTTGGCAGAACTGCGCGCGATGCAACAGGTTTTCGAGTCCGGGCCGTTGGTGCGAGCCACGGCTCAGGGACTGGAAAGCTGGCAGCCGCTGAACCGCTCTTTGTGGCGCTACCTACAGCCATTCATGACGCTGCAGGCTGGGCAGACAGGGCGTTGTCGCAGGATTGACGGCCACGATATTCACTACTGGGAGGGGGGGAATCCCGAAGGCCCCACGTTGGTGTTGTTACATGGTTTCGGCGCGTGTAAGGAAAACTGGGCATTTCTGGCGCCCCGCCTGGCGTCGCGCTTTCATCTGTTGATGCCGGATTTGCCCGGTTTCGGCCTCAGCAGCTTTGTCAGCACCGCCGATTACAGCCTTGCCGCGCAGGCCGACCGCCTTGCTCAATGGTTGATCGCGCTTGGCCGTGACAATGTCTTTGTGACCGGTAGTTCAATGGGCGGGGCTATCGCGGCACTGTTGGCGGCCCGTCACCCCGGGTTGGTGGCGGCGGTGTGTCTGATGAACGCCGCAGGTGCCCCGGCACTGCATATGAGCATGTTGGAAAGCGGCATCGCCGCGGGTCGAAATTATCTGGTGCCGGCCCGGCGCAGCGAGGTTGCCCAGGTGTTTGGTATCTGCTTGCATCGTCGTCAGCGGGCACTCGGCGCTTTTCTTGCGCTGGCAATGGCGGGGGAAATGGCGCACCGATTGCCGCTGAATCAGTACCTGTTTTCCTGCATGGTGGCGTCTCTGGGCGAGGTCTGGCAGAGCCTGCCGACGATTCGCCAGCCGACCTTAATCCTTTGGGGCGACAGCGACCGGGTGCTGGATGTGACCTGTGGAGACGCCCTTGCCGGTCAGCTCGACAATGCCCGGATGATGGTTTTGCCCCAGGTGGGGCATTTGCCCATGCTGGAGGAGCCACGTACCACCGGGCAGGTAATGGCGGATTTTTGGCTGAGTCATCATTCCGGCATCGCGGCGACTCCCGCTGATGCGCTGCAGATATAAGGTCGAGATATGGGTGCAAAACTGAATGAACAGGGCCGCGGCGTCATCGATGTGGCGATTATCGGCGCGGGTTTTGGTGGTCTTGGGCTGGCGATTCGCTTGCAGCAGCAGGGTGGGTGCAATTACCGGATTTTTGAGCGGGCCAGCGAGGTCGGCGGGGTATGGCGAGACAATATCTACCCCGGTGCGGCCTGCGATGTGCCGTCGCATTTATACTCGTTTTCCTTCGCGCCGAACCCGCGCTGGGGAAGGCTGTATAGCCCACAGCAGGAAATTCATCGCTACCTGCGCCACTGTGCTGACAAGTATGATCTACGCCGGCACATCAGCTTCGGCTGGACGCTCGAAGCGGCGGACTATGATGAGGCACAGGGCCTGTGGAGCCTGAGCTTCGATGGCGGTCGCCAGCAGCAAGCGCGAATGGTGGTAATGGCCATTGGCGCATTGAATATTCCCAAATACCCCGATATTCCCGGCCTGGACGAATTTCGCGGCAAGGTGATGCACACGGCAGAGTGGGATGCCGCCTATTCCCTGCGTGGCAAGCGAGTGGCGGTTGTTGGTACCGGGGCCAGTGCGATTCAGGTCATTCCCGCTGTGCAGCCCGAGGTGGAATCGCTCACGGTCTTTCAGCGTACCCCGCCTTGGGTGCTGCCGAAGCGCGATCGACCCCTGCAGTCGAGAGAGCAGCGCCGTTTCGCACGGTGGCCCTGGTTGCAGCGGCTTGCTCGCTCGCTGCAATACCTGAGAATGGAAAGTGTGCTGCCAGTCTTTATCTGGGACAGCCTGTTCACCCGTTTTGGCGAGCGCCTCGGCCGGCGTTATCTGCGCTCAATGATTCGCGACACGACACTGCGCCGCCAGCTCACACCGGATTATTCGATGGGCTGCAAAAGGGTGCTGTTGTCAGACGATTACTATCCCGCATTGTGTCGCGACAATGTAGAGGTGATTGCCGATGGCGTCGCGGCGCTGGAAGCCAACGCCATTGTCAGTCGCAGTGGCGAGCGTCGTGAGGTGGATGCGGTGATTCTGGCCACCGGGTTCAAGGTGCCTGCCGCCGGCGCGCCGCTGCCGATCAAGGGTTTGGGTGGCCGTCAGTTGGCTCAGGACTGGGCGGATGCAGCGGAAGCCTATAAAGGCGTGGCGATAAGCGGATACCCCAATCTTCTTTACATTATGGGGCCCAATACGGGGCCGGGAAATACCTCGGTAATTTTCTATATTGAGTCGCAGATTCGCTATATCTCGCAGTATTGGCAGGCCTTGCAGCAGACCCCGTCGGGCAGCTTTGATCTGCGTCCGGAGGTTCACCGAGCTTACAACGACAAAATTCAGCGCATGTTCAAGGGCACCACCTGGGTGTCGGGTTGCAACAGCTGGTATCTCACCAAAGATGGCCGAAACACCACGCTGTGGCCGGGCTTCTCGTGGCGTTACCGAATGATTACCCGGCGGTTTTCCCTTGCGGATTATGAGCTGCTGCGTGCCTCGGGCGCTGCAGCGCAGTCATCGCCGGAGTGCGGCTCAACGGCTATTTCTTAAGGAACCACAATGAACACACAGCAACAGGTATATGCCATCACCGGGGGCGCCTCCGGCATGGGACTGGCGATGGTGCGGCAATTACTGGAGCAGGGGTACTGTGTCGCGGCAGCGGACGTTTCGGCAGAGGGGGGCGAGGCATTGCGGAGCCTGGCGGATGAGGGGCAATTGATGCTGACCACCCTGGATGTTGCCGACCGCGAAGGGGTCAGCGACTGGGCTGCTGCTGTGGTTGCGCATTTCGGCGGGGTGGACGTTGTGATTAACAACGCCGGGGTGTCGCTGAGTTGCCACGCGGGGGAGCAGGCCCGGGAACACTTTGAATGGTTGATGAATATTAATTTCTGGGGGGTAGTGAATGGGTGCGAAGCCTTTCTACCCTATCTGAAATCCCGTCCGGCGGGCTGCATAGTGAACATCAGCAGCCTGTTCGGATTGATCGCCATGCCTTCGCAATCTGCCTACAACGCCGCGAAATTTGCGGTGCGGGGCTATTCCGAATCGCTGCGCCAGGATTTGCGCAATACCAGTGTGAGTGTTGTCACCGTGCACCCAGGAGGGATCAAGACCAATATCGCCCGCAACGGCCGTCACTTCCACAATTTGCACGGGGAACGCAGCGACGGCGACACCATGGCCGCGTCCTTCGACGAGGTTGCACGAACCAGTGCCGACAGTGCCGCCGCGCAGATTTTACGCGCGGCGCAACGTCGGCGCCGTCGCTTGTTGATCGGGGCCGATGCGAAATTGCTCGACTGGGTGCAGCGCTGCTTTCCGGCGAGTTATGACCGCTTGTTGCGCCCATTGCTTGAGCGGGCCTGATCGCACAGCTTGTTCCAGGCATTGATTGCGCTATCATGCGCCCGGGAAAGCAGTGGGTGAGGGGAGCAATGTCAGTGCGAGCAGTACAGTTGGAAGAGTCCTGGTTAGAGGTTCTGGCGGAGGAGTTCGATCGGGATTATATGCGGCAACTGCGCGGGTATCTGCGCGAGCGCAAGGCGCAGGGGGCACAGATATTCCCGCCCGGACCCCAGTGGTTTGCCGCACTGAACTCCACTCCCTTTAAACGGGTAAAAATCGTGGTGCTCGGGCAAGATCCTTACCACGGCCCGGGCCAGGCCCACGGCCTGTGTTTTTCGGTACTGCCCGGAGTGGCGGTGCCTCCGTCACTGCAAAATATCTATAAAGAACTGCATGCCGATGTGGGGATGACGATACCTGGCCACGGTTACCTGCAAGCCTGGGCGGAGCAGGGAGTGTTGCTGCTCAACAATGTGTTAACGGTTGAGCAGGGCCAGGCCGGCGCCCATCAGGGACGGGGGTGGGAGCAGTTTACCGATGCCGCGGTGGCAGCACTTAATAGTCAGCGTGAGGGCCTGGTGTTTCTTCTCTGGGGATCTCATGCGCAGAAAAAGGGGGCGGTGATCGACGCGTCGCGCCACCTGGTGCTCAAGGCGCCCCATCCCTCGCCACTCTCGGCCTATCGCGGTTTTTTCGGCTGTGGCCACTTCTCTGCGGCAAACCGTTATCTTGAGTCCCGTGGGGAATCTGCCATTGACTGGCAGCTCCCACTGGAGGCCTAGCCATTCTCTTTGGAAGAGGCCTGGGCCGCTAGTCGATAGGCGGAAGCGGGTAGGGCAGGTCTTCAAGGGCGGCAGGAACCCTGTCGCTGCCGACAAGCAACGTTTGCTCTATGGCGTCGATATTGAGCATGGCCAGTAAGTCGCTAGCGGCCCCGCCGTTTACAATGGCAGCAATGGTGCCGACTGCGGTGCCGTCGGTGGTGCATATCTCATCGAGTCGCGCGGCGCTGCATGTGCTCTCGGTACGCAGGCGATACAGCCGCTTTTTCAGCTTTCCGCGATACTGCATTCGCGCGACTATTTCCTGGCCGGTATAGCAGCCCTTTTTAAAGTTGACCGCGCCGATCAGCTGGTAGTTGATTTGCTGGGGAATAAACTGATCCTGGGTGATACTGGAAATTTCTGCGAGCCCAGCGGCAATATTGCCCCTTTCCCATTCTGCACTGCTGCAGACCTCGGCCATCCCGGCGATTCGGGGCCACAAACTTGCGGCATTGTCGTCGCTTAGCCAGCACTCGAAGCGTGTTCCGGCGTCGTCGAGCTGGAGCACAAAACCCGGTTCGCCGGCAGTGCTGTGAAACCGGTGTGAGGGGGCTTCGCCAAACAGCTCGCGTACGGTGTCTGCGGCGTTTGCGCCCCACAGGCCAATAGCGTGATAGTGGCGCGGGGGGGCAGTAATCTCGGCCTTGGAGAACACGATGTATTTTGCCAGCAAATCCCGAGTGCTTTCACAGATGTCGCGGCGCATGCGCAGCATCGCCGATTGGTTGTCCGGGGCAAGGGCGAGAAAGCTGCTCATGACCCGGCCCTTGATGTTGCAATAGGCCCCCGGTGAGGCCTGCTCGGCGGTGATCTGGTTCCAGTCGCAGGTGGTTTGTCCCTGTAGAAATTTGGCGCTGTCCGGCCCGTTTAACAACACAAAATCATATTGGGGGAGAGGGCACGCCGATACTGCTGTTGCAGTGTTGCCGCATTCGCGTGACGGGGCCCAATATCCGTCGTCGTCCGAATAACTGTCGGGGAAGTGGTCGGCAAGGATTTGGTCAAATTTGCTCATGGCTCTCTGAATACAGGTTGATGTGCGGGAAAGGACGGCAGATAAACGCAGGCAGGCTGCAATCTGTAGCCGTGATCGCGCTATAATACGCCTTTAGCCGCCACAAAGGGGCGGGAACGCTAATTAGTGCAGTGGAAAATAATGCTTTCAGAAAACGAGATCAAGCGAATTTACTGGGCCTGCCGCCGTGGCATGCTGGAGCTGGACCTGGTCATGGTGCCTTTCTATGAGCAGTGCTTTAGAACGCTTGATGAGGTGGGACAGCAGCGTTTTGTAAAACTGCTGGAATGCGAAGATACCGAGCTGTTTCACTGGTTCCTTGGCAAGGGCGCTCCCGAAGACCCCGAGCTGGCGCTGATTGTTGATGAGATCAATACCTTCACCCGTCGCGCTCGAGATTGAGTGCCGCGCGTCTCCCTTCTTGCGGTGGGCACTGCTGGGTGTCCTGTGTAGTTGTATCGTATTCCTGAGTCAGCCCTGGCTGGCTTTCAGCGAGCCTGCTTTTTGGCTGTGTGCCCTGGCCGATGGGGAAAACGCTGCCGGCAACAGCGCCTGTGTCGGCGGGGTGGCGCAGGTTTTGCGATTGGGCGTGACGCTGGCGGCCGCCGGATACGGCGGCGCAATGCTCAAGCGCTATACCGCCGACCCCTGTTATGCCCAGCTGCGACTGCGCCGCCACCGAGATGAGTGGGCACTGTACACCAATGGAACATTTCACCCCGTTTTGCTGCGCTGGGAGTTTGTCAGCCGCTATCTGCTTATTGCCTGTATTGGGCTAAACGGCCGTGATTACCGAGTGCCAATCCTGTGGGATCAACTGGCGGCGGACGCGCATCGCCAGTTGCGTTGCCTCGCCCTGCACGCCGCCGACGGCTAAGCCTTCCAGTTGCCGGGATACAGCACTGTGTCCGCCGCCACGTCATCAATGTGAGGGTAGTCGAGGGTGTAGTGAAGGCCGCGACTTTCCTTGCGCTGCATCGCGCTGCGAATAATCAACTCGGCCACCATGGCCAGGTTGCGCAGCTCCAGCAAGTCATTGCTGACCTTGTAATTGGAATAGTATTCGTTGATTTCCTGTTGCAGCAGTGCTGCGCGGTTCAACGCCCGTTGCAGTCGCTTGTCGGTACGCACAATGCCGACATAGTCCCACATAAAGCGGCGCAGTTCGTCCCAGTTATGGGAAATCACCACATCCTCATCGGAGTCAGTGACCATGGACTCGTCCCAGGCGGGTGCCGGATGGGGCGCCGGCAGGTCTGGCAGGCGCTCGCGCAGATCCCTGGCGGCGGAGCCGCCGTAGACCAGACACTCCAGCAAGGAGTTGCTGGCGAGGCGGTTGGCGCCGTGCAATCCGGTGAAGGCGGTTTCGCCAATGGCGTACAGGCTGTCGATGTCGGTGCGGCCGTGGTGGTCGACCATCACGCCGCCACAGGTGTAGTGGGCGGCGGGGACGACGGGGATGGCTTCGCGGCAGATGTCGATGCCCAGTTCCAGGCAGCGGGCTTTAATGGTGGGGAAGTGCTCGAGCAGAAATTGCGACGACTTGTGGCTTATGTCGAGGTAGACACAGTCGCTGCCGAGGCGCTTCATCTCATGGTCGATGGCTCGGGCCACAATATCACGGGGCGCGAGTTCGCCACGCTCGTCATAGCGGTGCATAAATCGCTCACCACGGGCGTTGAGCAATCTCCCGCCTTCGCCGCGAATGGCTTCGGTAATCAAAAAGGACTTGGCTTTGGGGTGGTACAGACAGGTTGGATGGAACTGATTGAATTCCATATTGGCTACCCTGCAGCCTGCGCGCCAGGCCATGGCGATGCCGTCGCCGGTGGCGCCATCGGGGTTGCTGGTATACAAATACGCCTTGTTGGCACCGCCAGTGGCTAAAACAACGGCTTTTGCCTGGAACAATTCGACGTGGCCGCTGTCTCTATTCAGGACATAGGCGCCCTCGCAGCGATTATTGCGCGTCAGTAGATCTACGGCGACATGCCGCTGGAAAATATCAATCTGGTCGTGTTCCTCTGCGCGGAGGCTCAGGGTGGTTGATACTGCTCGGCCGGTGGCGTCGGCGGAATGGATGATGCGCCTTTGGCTATGCCCGCCTTCCCGCGTCAGATGAAGCTCGTTGTGGTCGCTGTCGAATCGGCTGAATTGCACCCCTTGGGCCAGCAGCCAGTCAATGGTTTCGCTGCTGTGGGAGACCGTGAAGCGCACGGCGTCTTCATGGCAGAGTTGCGCGCCGGCATTGATGGTGTCCTTTACGTGGCAATCTATGCTGTCCTGCTTGTGCAGAACGGCGGCGATGCCCCCTTGGGCCCAGTAGGTGGCGCCTTCGTTCAGCCCGCCTTTGCAGATGACGGCGATTTTGGCCTGGTCAGCCAGCTGCAGGGCCAGAGAAAGGCCGGCAGCGCCGCTGCCGATCACCAGGACATCGTGGGTATGGGGGGTACTCATTTCAGGGGGTTTGCTCCTGACTCGATGCGGAGATACTATGCCGCAAGGGGAAATGGGGCGCAAAGTATACTTGCAGTGTGACGACTTACCAATATACGCCGCCCATGACGGATAATGCCAGGGTGGCAAGCGGTTTGGTGTACGGCCCACTACCGGGTGAAAATAAAGGAAAACAATGAGAGAACTTCTTATGGGTGCCACGGTCTATCTGACGGTAGCTGGCTGTGACCTGCTAGTGAGGGATCATGAGCCAGTCTAAACAGACAGATCAGCAGTTGGTGGAGCGCGTTCAAAAAGGTGACAAGCGCGCCTTTGATTTGCTCGTGCTCAAGTACCAGCACAAGATCTTTGGTTTGATTTCTCGCTATGTGAAAGATAACGACGAGATCCAGGACGTGGCGCAGGAGGCCTTCGTGAAGGCCTACCGCGCGCTGCCAAAGTTTAGGGGCGACAGCGCCTTTTATACCTGGCTCTACCGCATCGCGATCAACACGGCGAAGAACTATCTGGTGGCACGCAATCGGCGGCCACCGGGTGTCGATGTCGATGTGGCTGACGCAGAATATTTCGAAGGCCCCTCGGCGTTAAAGGATATTGAAACGCCGGAAAACCGGCTGTTCGGCGACGAGCTGAAGCGGGTTGTGCAGGATGCCATAGACACATTGCCAGAAGATTTGCGTTCAGCGCTAACATTGCGTGAATTTGATGGTCTCAGTTATGAAGACATTGCGGCAGTCATGGATTGCCCGGTGGGTACGGTGCGGTCGAGGATATTCCGAGCTCGAGAAGCGGTGGATATGCGGGTTAAGGCCCAGGTAAATGGTGAAGAGGTGGAAGTATGAAAGACACTGACAGAGAGGCGCTGTCGGCGCTGATGGACGGGGAGGCCGGAGAGCTGGAGCTGCGTCGGATTCTCAATTCCGATGACGAGGCGATGCGCGCCGAGTGGTCCGCCCTTAACCGTGGCCAGCAGTTGCGCAAAGACGGCCAGGTTCCCTTTGCCGACCTGGATATTTCGGCGCGGGTGATGGCGGCGATCGAAGATGAACCCGCGACCAGCGGCAGTTCCTGGCGGCAAACCCTCGCAGGTTTGGCAGTTGCCGCTGGTGTTGCAGCGGTGGTGGTCTTTGCCGGCAACGGCCAGCTGCCGGGTAGTGCGGGTCCTGAGATCGCGAGCAATGCGGCGGCCAGTCCCAATAGCGGCCGGGTGTATCCCGCGCAAATGAGCACCGCTGGTAATGGTGGTGTCGCGGTAAGCGCTCAGGGTGGTGTTATGCCGACCATGGCCGAAAGCGACGCCGATGCCCGTAAGCGGTTTGATGAGTTACTGCGTAAACATACTGAAAGAGCCTCGTTGAATAATGGTCAGGGTTTTGTCACATATGCCCGAGTGGTGTCGCAGGAGTCTGAATAAGGTGCTGGGTCGAGTCGTTGGCGGTTTTCTTACAGGGATAGTGATGGCGCAGGCCAGTTTTGCTGGAACCGCTGCGACCGACTGGTTGGCACGAATGGCTGAAAGCCATCGCCAATTGAACTACAGCGGTATCGTCACCTACCAGGTTGGTGAGCGGGTAAACAGCTTTCGCATCAGTCACTATGTGGGCAATGGTCAGGAGTTTGAGAGCCTCGAAGCCCTGGATGGCAATGAAGCTGAGTGGGTGCGCTCGGGGCATGATGTGAATTGTATTCACCCCGGCCCGGAAATGATTCGCTTGCTGGGTGAGCAGGCCGACGGCGGGCTTACCCAACAGTATTCCATTGCTATCGACGGTCAGACCCGTGTGGCGGGTCGCGATGGGGTGGTGATGAAAATCAGCCCTAAAGACGAATACCGACTGGGTTATACCCTGACTCTGGATGAAGAAACCGGGCTGATGCTGCGGTCGGAAATACTTAGTGAGCAGGGCAAGGTGCTGGAGCGTTTTCAATATGTCGCATTGGAATTCGACAGCGAAAATGGCGCCGCAGTGAGTAGTCAGGCGCTTCAGGTCAGCCACAAAGTGCCGGTGCGTGGCGCGGCGGCCCGTAGTGAAACCCTGCGCGAATGGCGTCCAACATGGGTGCCCAGTGGTTTTCGTCTCGCGGAAGTGGAAGGGGAAGATGCCAATGGTATGACCTTTACTGACGGTCTCGCAGTGATCTCTGTTTTTGTTGAGTCGCTCAACCCCGCTACCACAAAGGCTGCCAGTGAACAGCCTATGCGCCGCGGTGCATCGGTGAGTTACAGTGTCGCGGTGCCGGAGCGTCAGGCACTGGTGAGTGTTGTTGGCGAAGTGCCAATGCTGACCGCCAAACAGATTGCGCGTTCGCTGGAGTGGCTCCGGCAGTGATCTGTGAGCGCGGCCGGGTTGTCGCCGTTGAGGGTGATGGACTGTGGGTGGAAACGGTTCAGCAGAGCAGCTGCGCCAGCTGTTCCGCGCAGAAAGGTTGCGGCCAGGGCTTGATGAACAGCCTGCATGATGGCAAGCGCAACCAGATCAAGGTGTCCTGTCGTGACGACCAGCACTTCAACGTTGGCGACGAAGTGGATATCGCCATTCCTGAGTCGGCCCTGCTGGGCGGCGCGTTTTTAATGTATTTGTTGCCGTTGTTGACCATGCTTGCGGGAATGGGCGTGTTTTCACGCTATTTTGCCGCCGACGGCATGGCTGCCCTCGGCGCGGCCCTGGGGCTGGCCGCCGGTTTAGTCGGGGTTCGCGCCCACTCGCTATTTTCTTCCTCAGTGTCGCGTTATACGCCCACCGTGCTGGGCCTGCGCGGCGCCGGTGCGAGCACAGGGGCAGAGCAGGTCGTGCAGGTTGTTGAGCCGCCATCGCCCCGCTGAATCAAAGAGTGTTAACCGGCCCTGATGTTTTAAATATCGGCCCGCGTAGCCTAGGGGTAAGCCTTTGCGCTACAATCCCGCCCTTAATTTTATGTAGCGGCCATGCCCCGGGGTTCAGTCAAACGTGCCTAGTCTCGATCTGATTCGCAATTTTTCTATTATCGCCCATATTGACCACGGTAAATCGACCCTCGCGGATCGGTTTATCCAGACCTGTGGGGGCCTGACTCAGCGGGAAATGGCCGAACAGGTCCTCGACTCGATGGATATCGAGCGCGAGCGCGGCATCACGATCAAGGCCCAGAGCGTCACGCTGAACTACACCGCCAACGACGGCAAGACCTATCAGCTCAACTTTATTGATACCCCCGGACATGTTGACTTCTCCTATGAGGTGTCGCGCTCATTGGCCGCCTGCGAAGGCGCGTTGCTGGTGGTCGACGCGGCTCAGGGGGTTGAAGCGCAATCGGTCGCGAACTGTTACACCGCGATAGAGCAGGGGCTGGAAGTACTGCCAATTCTTAACAAAATGGACCTTCCCCAGGCTGACCCTGAGCGGGTGAAGCAGGAAATAGAAGAAATTATCGGCGTAGACGCCAGTGGCGCGATTGCGGTCAGTGCAAAATCTGGCCTGGGCATCGACGATGCCCTTGAAGCCTTGGTGGCAACCATTCCTCCGCCAGAGGGCGACGTCGATGCGCCCTTGCAGGCACTGATTATTGACTCCTGGTTTGATAATTACCAAGGGGTTGTGTCGCTGGTGAGGGTGAAAAACGGCACCCTGAAAAAGGGCGACAAGATTATCAGCAAGACCCTGGGTAAAGCCCACTCAGTTGATGTTGTGGGGATTTTTACTCCGAAGCAGACCAATACCGGTGTATTGCGTGCCGGTGAGGTGGGATTTGTCATCGCCGGGATAAAAGACATCCTCGGCGCGCCTGTCGGTGATACCTTCACCCATGCCGCGACCCCGGAGGTCGCCGCGCTGCCGGGCTTCCAAAAGGTGAAGCCCCAGGTCTATGCGGGAATGTTCACCGTTTCTACCGAGGACTACGAGGATTTTCGCGATGCACTGGGCAAGCTGACGCTCAATGATGCCTCGCTATTCTATGAGCCGGAAAGCTCCGACGCGCTCGGCTTTGGCTTCCGCTGTGGTTTCCTTGGCACACTGCACATGGAAATCATCCAGGAGCGGCTGGAGAGGGAGTACGACCTCGATCTGATTACCACGGCACCGACGGTAATTTATCAGGTAGAAAAGAAGAACGGCGAAGTGGTGATGGTAGACAACCCTTCGGCTATGCCCGACCCGGGCGAGCTTGAGGAAACCCGCGAGCCCATCGCCAAGGTGAATATTCTGTGTCCCCAGGAACACTTGGGTAATGTGATGACCTTGTGCTCGGAGCGGCGCGGCGTCCAGAAAGATATGCAGTTCCTCGGTCAGCAGGTGTCTCTGACCTGGGATATTCCCATGAGTGAAGTGGTATTGGACTTCTTCGACCGGCTGAAATCGGTCAGCCGCGGTTTTGCTTCTCTGGACTATAGTTTTGATCGCTTCGAGGCGGCTAATGTGGTCAAGCTTGATGTGCTCATCAACGGCGACCGGGTGGATGCGCTGGCGATGATTGTGCACCGGGACTTTGCCCAGAACCGGGGGCGGATGCTGGTCGAAAAAATGCGTGAGCTGATTCCTCGTCAGATGTTCGACGTGGCCATTCAAGCAGCCATTGGCGGCCATATTATCGCTCGCCAAACTGTTAAGGCGTTGCGCAAAAATGTGACGGCAAAATGTTATGGTGGTGATGTCTCGCGCAAGCGTAAATTGTTGGAAAAGCAAAAAGCAGGGAAAAAACGCATGAAACAGGTGGGGAACGTTGAAATTCCCCAGTCGGCGTTTTTAGCTGTACTTAAAGTCGATAGCTGAGGGGCTCAGACCGGATGGTCAATTTGATACTGCTGGCCGTAGCCAGTGCATCGCTTATTGTGTGGTTGTTGCAGGAAGTGAAAGGGCGGCGCCAGATTCAAACGGCCCTGCAGTGGTGTGCGGAAAAAAAGACGGCCAGCGACGCCCAGTCATTACGTCAGCAAGTCATTCCCGGCTGGTTGGAGTGGAGCTTTCGAATCGTAGCGGGGCTGTGGTTCGTGTGGATTGCCAGTGTCGTTATGATAAAAGACGGCGATTTTGCGCTGGCATTGGTGGTGCTGACGCTGTTGGCCGGCTTGATCGCGGGGCTGGACAAGTTTGTGTTTGAGCGGGGGCGTCGCGCCTTTGTCAGCGCCGGCAATGTTGCGGTATACATCACCTATTTCGTCAAGCAGGAACAGGACAGTCTCAAGCAGGAGCTGGGAGGCACTCTGCCGATCGCCGAAAATGCGCGCTCGTTTTTTCCGGTATTGTTGGTGGTCTTGCTGCTGCGCTCCTTTATTGTCGAGCCCTTCCAGATTCCCTCTGCGTCAATGGTGCCCAGCCTGGAGATCGGTGATTATATTCTGGTCAATAAGCACAAATATGGCTTGCGCCTGCCGGTGATTGGCACGAAATTCATTGAGGTCGATGAGCCCAAACGCGGCGATGTAATGGTGTTTTTCCCCCCGGGTGACAAGCGTTATTTCATCAAACGGGTGATTGGTTTACCCGGCGATACGCTGCGTTACAGCAACAAGAAACTCTACATAAACGGCGAGCTAGTACCGCATACCCTCGAGGCCGAGGTGCCGCCACTGAGACCGGTCACCCAGGTTATTCGCGAGCAGTTGGGTAATTCCGAGCACCTGATTCACCACGACCGTCGTATTTACCGCGGTGATTTCGAGGTGACGGTGGCACCGGGACATTATTTTATGATGGGTGATAATCGCGATAACAGCAGCGATAGCCGGGTCTGGGGACAGGTGCCCGAGGAAAATATCGTCGGCAAGGCCTTTGCGATATGGATGCACTGGCGGTCGTTTTCAGAGTTGCCCAGCTTCGATCGTGTAGGCTTGATCCGTTGACGACGGCGTACAGGAACCCACTGTTAATTCTGGAGAGTTGCTAAATGAGACGGTCACAGCAAGGCTTGGGTATGTTGTCCCTGTTGGTAGTTCTGGGAATGGCGAGTGTGATTTTGACGATGGCAGTCAAACTCGTTCCGCTGTACATGGATAACTGGAGCCTCAAGAGCGTATTGGAAAGCGTTGTCGCCGATCAGACCGGTGTCAATGCGACCCCTGGCAGCGTGCGCACGACTCTAAGCCGCTATATGCAAACTAACCGTATTGACGCCATTTCTCCCGCTAAAATGCTGATAAAGTCGGAAAGCAATGGCGTCAGTATCGACGCTTCCTACGAAAAACGGGTGACGCTGTTCTTCAATATCGACGCAGTGGTGAAGTTTGACGATATGGTTTACAAGGTGCCTCGTTGAATAAATTTTCCGATCTGGCCGAGTTGGAATTGACCCTCGGCTACTGCTTTACCGATACGGCGCTGCTGGATCAGGCGCTTACCCACCGCAGCTGTGCCGCCAAACACAATGAACGCCTCGAATTTCTCGGCGATTCACTGCTGAATATGCTGGTTAGTGACCACCTGTACAGACGTTTTCCGGATCTTGACGAGGGCGACCTCAGCCGCATTCGCGCCTCCTTGGTGAGCGGCAAGACTCTGGCAAAGGTCGCTGGTGAGCTCGGTTTGGGGGCATATTTGCGACTGGGTGTCGGCGAGCGAAAAAGCGGAGGCAACCGCCGCGCCTCGACGCTTGCCGACGCCGTTGAAGCGATCCTGGGCGCGGTGTATCTCGACGCTGATATCAGTGCCTGCCGGGACTGTATTGAACGCTGGTTTAGCGGGCGGTTTGCGACACTGGACCCGCAGGCCAGCCATAAAGACGCGAAAACCCGTTTGCAGGAGTATTTACAGGCACGCAAGCAGCCATTGCCTGAATACGTAGTACAAGCCGCTGAGGGTGAGGATCACCAGCAGCAATTTACCGTGGCGTGTCATGTGGCCATGTTGAACACCGCATTCACGGCATCTGGCACTAGCCGCCGTAAAGCAGAGCAGGCCGCCGCGGCACAAGCTCTGCTTCAATTGGAGAAACAGTAAAATGAACAATGCCCCGGATGGCGAACAGCGTTGTGGCTATGTGGCCATTGTCGGGCGTCCGAACGTCGGTAAATCGACGCTGCTCAACCATATACTCGGTCAGAAATTAAGCATTACCTCGCGCAAACCGCAAACCACTCGACATCAGGTATTGGGTATCAAGACCGAGGGAGAGGTGCAGGCGATCTACGTGGATACGCCGGGACTGCATTTGCATGATGAAAAAGCGATAAACCGCTATATGAACAAGGCGGCAAGTTCAGCGCTGAAACATGTGGATGTGGTGCTGTTTTTGGTGGATCGTGAGCGCTGGACCGAGGAAGACGATCTGGTGCTGAGCAAGGTACAAAGCTGTACCTGTCCGGTATTGCTGGTGATTAACAAGGTCGATCGGTTGAACGACAAAAAGGAATTGCTACCGGTTATTGAAGCGCTGAGCAAAAAGCATAATTTTGCCGGTGTGGTGCCGGTGTCGGCCCTGCGTGGCCACAACCGCGACGGTCTTGAGGACATAATTCGGCAACACCTTCCGCCAGGGGTGCATATGTTCCCCGAAGATCAGATTACCGACCGCACAGAGCGCTTTCTTGCCGCTGAGCTGGTGCGTGAAAAAATCATGCGACAACTGGGTGAAGAAGTGCCCTACGCGATGACGGTTGAAATCGAGGAGTTCAAAGTGTCTCCCCGCTTGACCGAGATCAGCGCGTTGATCCTTGTTGAGCGTCAGGGCCAGAAAAAAATATTGATTGGTGAGGGCGGCAGTCGCTTGCGCCAGATAGGCACTGAGGCGCGCAAGGATATGGAGCGAGCCTTCGACAGCAAGGTAATGCTGCGCTTGTGGGTAAAGGTCAAGTCGGGTTGGTCCGATGACGAGCGCGCCCTGCGCAGTCTGGGATATAACGACCTCGACTAGCCATGCGCGTCGATGCTGAACCGGCCTACGTACTACACCTGCGCCCCTATCGGGACACCAGCGCTATTGTAGACGTGCTGACTCAGCATCACGGCTGTGTGAGCGTCGTTGCGCGGGGGCTGCGTGGCGGCGGGAAAAATCGCCAAAGCTGGCGTGCGGCCTTGCAGGTTGGCAACCTGTTATACCTGTCCTGGCAGGGGCGCGGTGAACTAAAGACCCTGACCGACGCTCAAGCGCATAGCCGTTTTGAATTGCGTGGGTCAGCGCTGTATTGCACCTTCTATGTCAACGAAATCATCGAACGTCTCTTGCATCGCCATGACCCCCAGCCGGGCATTTTTCAGCTGTACGGTCGTTGTTTGCTGGCGCTGTCAACAGATGCCAATTATGAGCTGGCACTGCGCCGCTTTGAGGGCGGATTATTGCGGGAGTTGGGCTACGGCATTGATTATGTTGACGTCGATGGCGGCGGTTTGCGCGACGATGCCAACTATCAGTTTCTTCCCCGGCAGGGCTTTGTGCTGACCGACGCTCCCGATGGTCTGCATGGCGGTGTGTTACGCCGCCTCGCTGATAACGATTATTCCGGGCAGGGCTTATTGGTCGCAAAACGCCTGCATCGGCGCGTATTGGCTGATCTGCTGGGCGATCGTCCCCTCAACAGCCGCAAACTCTTTGCCCAGTTTCGCCGCTGAAGGCTATTCGAAAAGCACCTCGAGGTCGTGCTCGTCGGTCCAGGTGAGCAATTCGTCAATGGCTGCCAATACTTCCCGGTGCCGGGGTTGGAGCGCCTGGGTATCGCCGGCCTTCAGCGTATTTTCCAGGGCGAGCACCGCCTGCCGAAGGTTTGGCGTTCCGGTATAGGCGCAGTTCCCTTTCAGGCCATGACTGATTTCCGCCAATTGCTGCCAGTCCCGATCGTTGTAGCTGTTGATGAGCGCGGTTCGGGTCGCCGGCAGTTCCTCAGTGAGCATTTCCAGCATGTTGATCGCCAACTCCGGACGCTGGCGCGACAGGTGCAGGCACTCGCCAATATCGACGGGGCGCGGTTCATCCGCAAATGCCTCGCTGGCGGGCAAGTAGTGGGCGACTGGCTCGGTGGAGGGCGATCCCCGCTGTAAATACTGGTCGAGCACTGTGGCGAGCTGGGATTCGCCCACGGGCTTGCTCAGGTATTCGTTAATACCCGCCTGCTGGATCTGCTGGGGGTTTTCCGGAGCGAGATAGGCAGAGATGGCAACGATGGGTGTCGCGCTATTCGGGCTGCTCTGGCGTATCTGACGACTGGCTTCGATACCGTCCAGCTGGGGCATTTGAATGTCGATAAAGATCAGGTCGAAGAGTTGGTCCTGACAGTAGCTCAGCGCCTCGACGCCGTTGCAGGCCGACACCGCATCAATGCCAAAGTCTGCCAGAAAGGCCGACAGAATGTGCAGGTTCGACGGGTTGTCGTCCACAATCAGCACTCGGTTGTTGCCGAAGTAAGGCGCTTCTCTGTTGCCACCGAGCTGCTGATGAATGTCACCGCAGAGGGCGTCGTACAAGCGCACGCAGGAAACCGGTTTGCTCAGCCAGATGCGACCGTCGTTATGGGGTTGGTCGCCGAGGTTGGGGCTGAGCACGATTCCCGGGTGTCCGGGAGTTTCCGAAGGCAGACGACGATTGCTCTCCTGCTTGTCGAGGCAGAGAATGCTGTAGTCGCAACTGCGATCCAGCTGACGGATATCCCGACAGTGGCGAACCTCCATTCCCCAGCTTTGCAATACGTCGCTGAGCGACTGTGCATACAAAGTACTGCGCTCGTAAAGGGCTACGCTATAGCCACGCAGTGCGTTGAAGTTACGGATTTGCATGGCGTTGTGGTCAATGGGCAAGTTGACCGTAAACCAGAACGTTGAACCCTTGCCGAAGTCGCTGTCCACACCGACTTCGCCGCCCATTTCCTTGGCGAGCCCTTTGACGATCACCAGCCCCAGTCCAGTGCCGCCATACTGTCGGGTCACAGAGGCGTCAGCCTGGGCGAAGTCCTTGAAAATACTGTCGCGCTGGGCGGCGTTGATGCCAATGCCGGTATCCGATACCCGCACCGTCAGCGTCGCGGACTCAGGGTTGCAGTCGACACACACAATATCGACACGGATGTGGCCGGAGGGGGTGAACTTGATTGCATTATTGATGAGGTTGGTCATCATTTGTCGCAGGCGCAGTGCATCCCCCAGCACCGTGTCAGGGCAGTCGTGTTGAATGAACAGTGCCAGTTCGAGCCCTTTGTCATAGGCCTGGGGTGCGAGCATGATTAGGGTATCTTCGGCGAGCTCGCGCAGGTTGATCGGCGAGCGGTCAAACACCAGCTTGCCGGCTTCCAGTTTGGAAAAATCCAGAATGTCGTTGATGATGGTCAGCAGGCTTTCCGCGCTGTTGCGCATGGTTTCCAGCGCTTCGCGCTGCCTGCCCTGAAGCTCTGATTTGAGCAGAATATTGCTGAAACCGATGATGCTGTTAAGTGGTGTGCGGATTTCATGGCTGGTATTGGCGAGAAACTCTGACTTCACTCGGTTGGCCCGGACCGCTTCGCGTCTCGCCAGATCGAGCTCGATATTCTGGATTTCAACGGTCTCCAGGGTTTCCCGCAGGTCGCTGTTCGACATTTCGAGGCTGCGCTGCAGCTCCTGTAGCTCCTTAACCTGGGCCGCACTCAGGCGATTCAATTCCCTGGCGATGTCGCTGAATTCGTCGTTGCCGGGAATATGAATGTGGAAGTCGCGGCTGCCGTTGGCAAGGCGGCGAATCGCTTGCAGCACATTGACTAAATCGCCGCGCAGGGTGTGGTTGACGTAGCTGAACATGGCCAGGGAGATTAGCGCAGAAAGCCCAAGGATCATGGCGGTGCTGAGCAGCGATTGGTATTTGCGCAGCTCGTACTGATGCCAACTGAAGTGCATTTGCACCCAGCCAAGTATTTCCTCGTTACCGGGGCCTGCGGCGGGTCGCTTGCCGACGATGGCGTGGATGACCTGCAGCTGGTCCTCATCTATGTGGAATTGCTGTGGCTGGTCGCGGCTCAGGGTGCTTACGTCGGGGGGCTGTATTGCCGGGCCGGCGTGGCTGACCGGCTCCAGCTGCGCATCGTATATCGTCACCGCTCTTACACCGGCCTCTTCCAAGGCTGACCTGCTGAGTTCCGCGAGCAGCTCCCGGTCCTGTTCGATCAGGTGCGCTGCCAGTGCACTGAGTTGTCCGGATACCGCGCCTGCTCGTTGCACAATCATGCCGCGCAGTTCTTTTAGCTGACCGTCGATGAGATAGGCGCTCAGGCCGACACAGATCAATGTCAACGGGAGTAAACCCAGTATCGAAATGAGGGAGGTAAATCCTAAGCGCCTTCGCATCGTCGGGTAGAGCCTTGTGGTGCTGCAATGGTATTATGATGAACGAAATTACATGAGGTCGCTATTCCTGGACGGGCTGGATGCGTAGTTTGTCTGCGGAATCGGTGGTCAGTCACGGTTAGGGGTGACCAGAGCGTACCCTGAGGTCTTTTCCGGCATGACAGATTTTCCAACCATTGAGCAATATATTGGTAATACCCCTCTGGTGCGTTTGCAGCGCCTGTCGAACTCCGGCAACACGATTTTGCTTAAACTTGAAGGGAATAACCCCGCCGGATCGGTAAAAGATCGGCCGGCGATGAGTATGATTGCCCGCGCCGAGGAGCGCGGCGAAATCCGTCCCGGTGATACCCTGATTGAAGCCACCAGCGGTAATACCGGTATCGCGTTGGCCATGGCTGCGGCGATTCGTGGCTACAAGCTGTATCTGATTATGCCCAGTCATATGAGCAGTGAGCGCAAGCTGGCGATGGCGGCCTACGGTGCCGAGTTGATTGAAGTGTCGCAGGAGGAGGGCATGGAAGGGGCGCGTGACCTGGCTCTGGCGATGCAGGCCGAGGGTAAGGGCAAAGTGCTGGATCAGTTCGCCAACGGGGATAATCCCCGCGCACATTACGAAGCCACCGGCCCTGAAATCTGGCAGCAGAGCCGGGGTCTGATTACCCACTTCGTGTCATCGATGGGAACCACGGGCACAATCATGGGGGTCTCTCGCTACCTCAAGGAGCAGAATCCTGCGATTCAGGTCGTAGGCTTGCAGCCCGAGGATGGCTCCAGCATTCCCGGTATCCGGCGCTGGCCGAAGGAGTATCTGCCGAGTATTTACGAAGCCCCCCGTGTCGATCGAGTAATGGATATCGAGCAGGGCGAGGCCGAAGAAACCATGCGCGCGCTGGCGGCAAAAGAGGGAATCTTTTGCGGTGTGTCTTCCGGCGGAGCGGTTGCCGGCGCATTGCGCCTGGACCGCGAGCTTGAAAATGCGGTGATTGTGGCCATTATCTGTGACCGGGGCGACCGCTATTTGTCCACTGGCGTATTTGGGTAAATCAACCAGAGACTCCGTTGTCTGTCAGGGAAGGCTGGGTCGAAGTGAGTAGGATGTATGGTTAAGGTTCGTGAAGATTTTCCACGGCTGGCCGACGGTCGCGTAGACCTGCAACGCTGGATCGCCCGCCTGCCCGTCGACGAGGCCCTGGTCGATTCGGCGAGGTTGCTGCAAGCCTTTGAACTCGCAGAGCAATGCGCCAGCCAGCCGTCGGCACTTACCGGTGAAATTGATGACACCGCAGACAGTTTTTACACCGCTCTGGAAATGGTGGAAATTCTCGCCGACCTGCACCTTGATCAGGACAGTTTGATTGCTGCGGCGTTGTTTCGGGCGGTGCGGGAAAACCGCCTGTCGCTGGAGGCGCTACGGGCCTCCTTTGGCGGCCCGGTGGCCAAGCTGGTAGATGGGGTACTGGGCATGGCGGCGATCTCCAGGGTCAATGCCGAGCTCGATGCCCCTGTCCTCGGCCAGTCGGAGGCGCAGAGCGAAACCATTCGAAAAATGCTGGTGGCATTGGTTGATGATGTGCGGGTGGCACTTATCAAACTGGCGGAGCGCACCTCGGCCATTCGGGCGGTAAAAAATCGGCCGGAAAAACGCTATCGCGTCGCCCGTGAAGTGTTTGATATCTACGCTCCATTGGCCCACCGCCTGGGCATAGGGCATATTAAATGGGAGCTCGAAGACCTGAGCTTCCGCTATGTTCAGCCCCTTGCGTACAAGAAAATTGCCAAGTTGCTGGACGAAAAGCGGCTCGATCGCCAGCACTATATCGACGAGGTACTCCACACTCTGGAGGACGCACTCAAGGCCGAGGGCGTTCAGGCCGAGATCGCTGGACGAGCAAAGCATATCTACAGCATTTGGCGAAAAATGCAGCGCAAGGGCATCGGTTTTTCCCAAGTCTATGATATTCGCGCCGTGCGGGTGCTGGTCCCCGATGTGAAGTCCTGTTACACCGTGTTGGGCTTGGTTCACGGACTGTGGCGCAACATCCCCAATGAATTTGACGACTATATTGCCAACCCCAAGGAAAATGGCTATCGCTCCCTGCATACCGCTGTTATTGGCCCTGGTGGAAAGGTGTTGGAGATACAGATCCGCACCCGCAGCATGCACGAGGAAGCAGAGTTCGGCGTGTGCTCCCACTGGATGTACAAGGGCACTGACAAGAACGCCAAAAGCTCCAACAGCTATGACGAAAAAATTGCCTGGTTGCGCCAGGTGCTCGACTGGCATGAGGAAAGTGGCAGCAGCAGTGATGTCGCCGAGCAGTTTACCCGCGCTCAGGATCGGGTCTATGTCTTCACCCCCGATGGCCACGTGGTCAATCTGCAAAATGGCGCTACCCCTCTGGACTTTGCTTACCATATTCATACCGAGGTGGGTAACCGATGCCGGGGTGCCAAGGTTAACGGTCGCATTGTGCCGCTCACCTACACGCTGAATACCGGGGAGCGAGTGGAAATTCTCACAGGGCGGGATAGCAAGCCCCGTCGCGACTGGTTGCAGAGCAACCTTGGTTACCTTAAAACCAGTCGAGCCCGTACCAAGGTCCAGCACTGGTTTCGGCAACAGGCGAAGGATGACAATATCGCAGCGGGTCGGGCGTTGCTGGAGAAAGAGTTCAAGCGGCTGGCGTTGAACAGCGTCGATTACAAATTTATTGCCGACCAGATTCACTGTGCCAGTGTTGAGGATATGTACGCCGCGGTGGGCTCCGGCGAAATCAGCACGCTGCAGGTGATAAAAGTGGCCCACCAGTTGGCGGGGCGGGAAGAAGGGCGTGATTATACCGCGCTTAAATTGCGCCAGCCGAGCCAGAAGTCCAGCGACAGCAGCAAGGTGCGAATCAGTGGGGTGGGGAATCTGCTCACCCATTTTGCCCGCTGCTGCAAACCCTTGCCCGGTGAGGCCATCGCCGGATATATCACGGTTGGGCGTGGGGTGAGCGTGCATCGCCAGGACTGCAATAAGCTGTTGCAGTTACAGAGCGTTGAACCTCAGCGCATTATCACCGTTGATTGGGCAGAAGCCCAGGTGGATACCTATCCGGTCGACATTCAGCTTGAAGCCTACGACAGGCAGGGCTTGCTGCGGGATATCACCCAGCAACTGGCCACCGAAAAAGTTAACGTTATTTCCATGAATACCGTGACTGATACCAGCAACCATACGGCGACGATGAAAATTCGTCTTGAAATCAGCGACCTGGCGGCGCTGTCAGAACTGATGAATCGTCTGAACGGCCTGCCCAATGTTGTTGCGGTCAAGCGGATAAGGGAGCTGTAAGTGCGCCATACCCTGAGTGACCTGCATACCTTGATGGCGCGATTGCGAGACCCGGTTGACGGCTGTCCCTGGGATTTGAAGCAGGATTTTCGCAGTATAGTTCCCCACACGTTGGAAGAAGTGTACGAGCTGGTCGATGCCATTGAGCAAGGCGATGCCGACCAAATCCGCCAGGAAATGGGCGATGTGCTGTTTCAACTGGTGTTTTACAGCCAACTGGCGGCGGAGGAGGGGAGCTTTACTTTTGACGATGTTGTTCATGACATCACCGAAAAGCTGCTGCGGCGTCACCCCCATGTGTTTCCCGGCGGCACACTGGATAGCCGCCGCAGTCAGGAGGCGCCAGACGAGGCGCAGATCAAGGCTCGCTGGGAGGAAATCAAGAGCGCCGAGCGGGGCAGCAAAGCCCAGCACAGTTTGATGGATGATATTCCCCGCGCGCTGCCAGCGGCCAGCCGGGCGGCCAAATTACAAAAAAGAGCCAGTCAAATTGGTTTTGACTGGGAGCAGCTGGACCAGGTTTTTGCGGCCCTGGATGACGAATTGGATGAGCTAAAGCAAGCCCTTGCCGCCGGTGAGCCGGACGCCGTGGCCGACGAAATAGGTGACGTGCTGTTTTCCGCGGTAAACCTCTGTCGCCACGCCGGTTTTGATGCGGAAACGCTGCTGCGTCGCGCCGGTCAGAAGTTCGAGAGACGCTTCAGATACGTCGAACAGCGCGCCCTCGAGGGCGAAGCCTCCGCAGCCGACGTGCCAAATGAACAGTTGGAGCTGTTCTGGAACGAAGCCAAGGCCCAGGGGTTGTAGGCTGCCCTGCTGCCCGTAGGTGCGAAAAACGCCCTTCGTCAGTGCTTGTCTTTGGTTTGATATTTGCGCAGGTGCTTTTTGGTCAAACTGAGGTAGCGGGGGGTTGGGCCGACATCTTCATACATCGGGTCGCCGAGTTCATCTATTGCTACCACCTTGTTGCCCGAAATATAGGGCATGACGCTTTCCAGCTCATCAAGAGAGGCGCTGAGCAGGTCGGTGATAAGCTCTTCTATGTGGCGTCTCGGGTAGAGCTCGGCGAGAGCCTTGAGGCGGGCGGCGTCCTCAATGGGCAGCCGTACTTCGTAACGCTCCGGAGTAAGCGAGCCGCTGGCGGTATTTTCCCAGAGTGACAACAAATCACGTACTTTCATTGCTCGAATCCTGTCATCCATACTGCGTGGAGGCGCGGGATACGGGGAATGTATCTCGGCCCGACATCTCTATCATAGTCATTCAGACACAACTTGAAACAGCGCGTTGCATGTGAATATTGCGCCTGACTACGGTTGTATTGTGCTGTACAGTAAATGGGCTGTGCTATGCGCACCTTCTCGGGCTTGTGCCAACGACGATAGCTGTGTATCGTTTAGGCCCTTAAAGTGGCCCAAAACATCGGCGAGTTGTTGTCTGACACCGCCCGGACTTTCTGTAAACCAAAACAGCAGCATTTCATGCAGGCCAAACTGGCTACCAGATTGGCGTACGCACTGCTTGACTTCAGTATGTCACCAATATTCAGAGCACTGGACACAACGGGCCACAAACCGGTTTTATTATCCTTTGGGAGTGTACGCTATGCGCGTTATTTTGTTAGGGCCGCCAGGGGCCGGAAAGGGCACCCAGGCTCAGTTTATTACTGAGAAATTTGGTATTCCCCAGATTTCAACGGGCGATATGCTGCGGGCAGCGGTTAAGGCAGAGAGCGAGCTCGGTCTGAAAGTCAAAGAAGTGATGGCCTCCGGCGGTCTGGTGTCAGACGACATTATTATCGCTCTGGTCAAAGAGCGTATCACTCAGGAAGACTGTGTTAACGGTTTCCTGTTCGACGGCTTCCCACGGACCATCCCCCAGGCCGAAGCGCTGCAAGCGGCGGGTGTTAAAATAGACTTTGTGCTTGAAATCGCGGTTGAAGATCAGGAAATTGTGACTCGCATGAGTGGCCGCCGCACCCATGAAGGTTCCGGGCGCACCTATCACGTGCTCTACAATCCGCCCAAAGTCGAGGGCAAGGACGACCTCACCGGTGAAGACCTGATCCAGCGCGAAGATGACAAGGAAGATACTGTACGCAATCGTCTCAATGTCTATCATGAGCAGACCAAGCCGTTGGTGGCCTTTTACAGCGAGCTTGAAGGCGACGATGCGCCGCGCTACGCCCGTATTAACGGGGTAGGCAGTGTCGATGAAATCACTCATCGGGTGCTGGAAGCGTTACAGGGCTGATCTCTTTGGTGGGTGCTGCCGTAGTGCGTGCCTATACCAGCCTTGAATTATGAAAAGGGCGCCTGAGGGCGCCCTTTTTTGTCGTTGGGGCAATGACTGGCAACACGTGGGGGAAATATGAAAACTGCGGTGGTGTTGATAAATTTGGGGACGCCGGATACTCCGAATACCAAAGGCGTGCGAAACTTCCTGAGGGAGTTCCTGGCGGATCGCCGGGTGGTTGAGGTGCCCAGACTGCTGTGGCTGCTGATCCTGTACGGTGTCATTTTGCCGTTCCGCTCGCCTCGGGTCGCCAGGGCTTATCGGCAGATCTGGTTTGGCGATGTCTCGCCCCTGCGCCATTTTTCGGAAAGTTTGAGCCGGGGGGTCGAGCAAAAATTCGCGGCTTTGTACCCCGACCGGGAGATCAGTGTGCGGTTGGCGATGTGCTACGGTCAGCCCTCTATTGGTCACACCATTTCCGAACTATGTCGGGGCGGTGTCGAGCAGATTGTATTCGTGCCGATGTACCCCCAATACTCTGCAACAACAACGGCGGCGGCACACGATGCAATATGTCGCGTTTTCTCGACCATGCGTAATATTCCTGCCTGGAGTTGGGTGCGTTCCTATCACCAACACCCGGCCTATATTGCGGCCCTTGCTCAAACAGTTCGCGACCATTGGCAACAAAACGGGCGGGGGCAGAAGCTGCTGTTTTCCTTCCACGGTATCCCCAAACGCAATGTTGAGTTGGGCGATCCCTATGAGCAGCACTGTAATGAAACCACTGCGGCGGTCGTGGCGGAGCTTGGTCTGGAAGCTCACGAATGGCAGCAAAGTTTTCAGTCGCGTCTTGGCAAGGCGGAATGGCTACAGCCCTATACTGACAAAACGGTGGCAGCACTGGCGAAACTATCAGAGAAAAGTCTGGACGTTATTTGCCCCGCCTTTGCGGTGGAATGCCTGGAGACTCTGGAAGAAATTGACGGCGAGGCGCGGGAAATATTTATTGAAAATGGTGGGGAACAATTCAGTTACATTCCTTGCCTGAATGACAGCGAAGCGCATCAACAACTGATGGTCGATCTTTGTCGGCCGTTAATTGAGTCTTCGCATTCGTTCTGAAATTGAGAAAAAATGTAAAATCGTATCTTTTTTTGCTTAAAATCATTGATTTTTATGCAAAAGTTTTGCGCTGATTATTTTGTGTGCTATTTTTATTGCAAATAGTGCGGAAAATCCGTTAAGGAGAAGAAAATGCCCCGACCCAAGCGCGCTGCAAGTGCGACCCCAAAGGCGAAGCGTCAACCTGCAAAGGCCAGCTCAGCCAGTGATGCGGTAGTTAAAAAAGCAGAAGAGGGTTTAAAGAAAGTTGAAGCGATGCTTAGCAGCGAACGCAAAGCGGCCAGTGCAGCGAAAGCAAAGCTGGAGGCGGCAAAGTTAAAAGCGAAAAAAACCGCGAAGGCCGTTGATAAAAATGCCGCCAAGCGGGCTGCTGCGGCTGCGGCAAAAGCAAACGAAAAACTGAAAGGCCTGCGTGCTAAAGTTGCTGACAGCAAAGTGGCACTGCGTGACGCCAAGGCCCTGGCTAAGGTAAAGGCCTCTGAAGAAGCCGTTAAGCAAAAAATTCAGGAGCGTGCCGAGGCATTGGCTAGCAAAGCAGAGGCGGATCTTGCCAAGGCGCTCAAGCAATTTGAGCAACGTTTTGTGAAAAAACGTCGTGCTGCCGATAAAGCCAAGCTTGCGGTTATAGAGCGCAAATTGGTAAGCAAGCACAAGCAAGCAGTTAAACAACTGTCTGCAAAAATTTCTGATCCTAAGGTGGCTGCGGTCGCCAAGAGCACTGCAAAAGCTGCGGCGCCGAAAAAGGCCGCTGCGAAAAAAGCGACGGCGAAAAAGACGGTTGCTAAAAAGGCAGCGGCCAAAAAGGTGACAGCTAAAAAAGCTACCGCGAAAAAAACAGTGGCGAAAAAGGCAGCTGCCAGCAAGGCCGTAGCGAAAAAGGCGCCGGCTAAAAAAGCGGCGACCAAAAAGCCCGCGGTAAAAAAAGCACCGGCTAAGAAGACGCCAGCCAAGAAAGTCGCGAGAAAGTCTGCGGCGAAAAAGGCAGTAGCGAAACCTGCACCTAGTGCGGTGGCCGCGCCCAAGGTGGAGTCTCCGGTGACTCCGGCAGCAAGCACGCCGTCGTCAGCGCCCGACACATCAAACTCGTAATCTCGAGTGGGTGTCGAGAAAACCGCGCTTGGCGCGGTTTTTTTTCGTCCGTACATTGGCGGATGTCGGGGGCAGTGCGTGTTGCACTGCCGATGATTAATCAACATAATGTGCGGCCAAATTCAGCCGCGCACCTGCGCAATCATGTGGCCTATCGTAGGGGTCACCACTGTAAGGAATCACTATGCCAGTCATAACTCTCCCGGATAATAGCCAACGCCAGTTTGAGCAAGCCGTAACTGTCGAACAGGTCGCTGCCGATATCGGCCCAGGCCTTGCCAAGGCGGCAATTGCCGGCAAGGTTGATGGACGCCTGGTCGATACCAGTTACACCATTGCTCACGATGCTGAACTGGCGATTATCACCGAGCGGGATGAAGATGGTCTGGAAGTTATTCGTCACTCTACCGCCCACTTATTGGCGATGGCAGTGCAGGATCTGTTTCCCGGTGCCCAGGTGACAATTGGCCCCACTGTTGAAGACGGTTTCTATTACGACTTCGCCTTTGAGCGGGCGTTTACGCCAGAGGACCTCGAGAAGATCGAGGCGCGAATGGAAGAGTTGGCGGGTGAGGATCTGCCAGTGTCACGGGTGGTGATGAGTCGCGAACAGGCGGTAGATACCTTTGCCGCGCTGGGTGAAGAGTACAAGGTTGAGATCATTAAGGAATTACCCGAAGGTGAGGAAATCTCCCTCTATCGTCAGGGTGAATGGATGGACCTGTGTCGAGGTCCTCACGTGCCGAGTACCGGTAAGCTGAAGGCTTTCAAATTGACCAAGGTGGCCGGAGCATACTGGCGCGGTGACCAGAATAACGCGATGCTTCAGCGCATCTATGGCACCGCCTGGCCGAACAAGAAAGCCCTGAAGGCGTATCTGAACCGTATTGCCGAGGCCGAAAAACGCGACCACCGCAAAGTCGGTAAAAAGCTTGACCTCTTTCATATGCAGGAAGAAGCCCCCGGAATGGTGTTTTGGCACCCGAAGGGCTGGAGTATCTATCAGGCGATAGAGCAATATATGCGGGGCAAGCAGATTCAGCACGGCTATCAGGAGATCAAAACTCCCCAGGTGGTGGATCTGTCGCTGTGGCAGAAATCCGGTCACGCGGACAAGTTTGCCGACGGCATGTTCACCCTGTCTGCGGATGAGCGCGATTTTGCGGTCAAGCCGATGAACTGCCCCTGTCACGTACAGGTGTTCAATCAGGGGCTGCGTAGCTACCGGGATTTGCCCCTGCGTTTGGCGGAGTTTGGCTCCTGCCACCGCAATGAACCTTCCGGGTCTCTCCACGGCATTATGCGGGTGAGGGGCTTTACCCAGGATGATGCACATATTTTCTGTACCGAGGCGCAGATCCAGAGTGAAGTCGCCAGCTTTATCGACTTTTTGCACGACGTATACGCCGATTTCGGTTTCAGCGAAGTGATTTACCGCCTGTCGACCCGCCCTGAGCAGCGGGTGGGTAGCGATGAAGACTGGGATCGCGCCGAGCAGGCCCTGGCTCAGGCCCTCGATGGCAAGTCGTTGCCTTGGGAAACCCTTCCCGGCGAAGGGGCATTCTATGGCCCCAAAATTGAGTTTTCCCTGAAGGACTGCATTGGTCGAGTGTGGCAGTTAGGCACGATTCAGGTCGATTTCTCCATGCCTGGCCGCCTCGGTGCCCAGTATGTAGATGAGGGCGGGCAGCGCAAAACCCCGGTGATGTTGCACCGGGCAATCCTCGGTTCCTTTGAACGTTTTATCGGAATTTTGATCGAACATTACGAAGGCGCCTTCCCGATGTGGCTGGCACCTGAGCAGGCGGTAATCTGTAATATTACCGACAGCCAGGCCGAATATGTCGGTGAATTGCAAAAAATACTGCAAGAACGTGGGTTTAGAGTCCGTTCGGACTTGAGAAATGAGAAGATCGGCTTTAAAATCCGCGAGCACACTATTCAGAAGGTTCCGTATATCCTTGTCGTCGGTGACAAGGAAGTCGAAAATCGGACTGTCGCAGTGCGCGAAAGAGGTGGTAAGGACCTGGGTTCAATCGATCACGATGCCCTGATGACACTCCTTGCTGAAAGCGTGGCTGTTCGCAGTCGTGCAATATCGGAGAGCTAGCAATTAAACGCGATAACGCAAAAGGGCGTGGCAAACGCGCGCTGATAAATCAGGATATTGAAGCCCACGAAGTCAGATTAATCGACGCCGAGGGCAATCAGGTTGGCATAGTACCGCTTGCGGAGGCTTTGAAAGCCGCCACGGAAGCCAGTCTGGATTTGGTTCAGATCGCTGACTCAGACCCTGTTGTCTGCAAGATCATGGACTATGGCAAACATGTTTTCGAGGCCAAGAAGCAACAAGCTGCGGCTCGAAAAAACCAGGTTCGGACTCAGGTCAAGGAAATCAAATTCCGACCTGGGACGGATGACGGGGATTATCAGGTAAAACTGCGCAACCTGATACGTTTCCTCGAGCATGGGGATAAAGCCAAGGTAACCCTGCGTTACCGCGGTCGCGAAATGGCCCACCAGGAACTGGGTATGCAGTTGTTGCAGCGAGTTGAAGCAGACCTCGCTGAATACGGCGCTGTAGAACAGTTTCCGAAGATGGAAGGCCGTCAGTTGACCATGGTTATTGCCCCGAAAAAGAAAAAGCAGTGAGCTCTCAGGGCCTGCTTAATTTGATTGATGCAATGCGGAGTATCTAACGATGCCTAAAGTAAAAGTACACAGCGGGGCGGCAAAACGCTTCAAAAAGACCGGAAGCGGTTACAAGCGTAAAAGCGCCCATAAAAGTCACATCCTGACCAAAATGACCACAAAGCGTAAGCGTCAGCTGCGCGGCACCAGCGCTGTCCACAAGTCGGACAAGGTTCTGGTTGACCGTATGCTTCGTGCCATTTGATAACAGCCGTCAAGATTAAAAGGAAGAGACTATGCCCCGCGTAAAACGTGGTGTGACCGCACACCGTCGTCACAAGAAAATTCTTAAGCAAGCCAAGGGTTACTACGGAGCGCGTTCGCGTATCTACCGTGTTGCCAAGCAGGCTGTTATCAAAGCTGGTCAGTACGCTTACCGCGACCGTCGCGTTAAAAAGCGTACTTTCCGCGCGCTGTGGATTACCCGTATCAATGCGGCGTCACGGGCCAATGGCCTGAGCTACAGCCGTTTGATTGCCGGTCTGAAGAAAGCTGATATCGCTTTGGATCGTCGCGTACTGGCTGACCTGGCCGTGCACGACAAAGAAGCCTTTGCTGCCGTGGTAGACCGCGCGAAAGCAGCTCTGGCCTGATTTTTCAGCCTCCTCGTGGGGGTTGTTCAAATCAATTTTAATAGGGAAAGGGCGCTTTGCTCTTTCCCTATTTTGTTTTAAGGCTCTGCGCATTCGCTGGAATTCAGTTGCGTGGAGCGACCAGCAATCTCGTTTGCACAGTCGGGAGTAGGAAATGGAGAGTTTGGAAGGCCTGGCCGCCGAAGCCGCTGCGAAGATCGCCGCTGCCGATGACGGGCGGGTACTGGAGCAGTTGCGGGTGGATTATTTGGGCAAAAAAGGCTCGATTACTGCCCTGTTAAAAAGCCTGGGTACCCTGAGTGCCGAGGAAAGGCCCGCCGCTGGCGCCGAAATCAATCGGGTTAAACAGCAGTTGGCTGAGCAAATTGGTGAGCGCAAGCAGCAGCTCGACGCTGAGGCCGTAGCGGCCAAGTTGGCAGCGGAGACCATCGACGTGACCCTGCCGGGGCGTGGTCAGCATACCGGTGGTTTGCATCCGGTTACCCGCACCATTGAGCGCATCAGTGAATTTTTCCAGGGTATTGGCTTTGAAATCGCCGAGGGTCCTGAGATTGAAGACGATTATCACAATTTCGAAGCCTTGAATATTCCAGCCCACCACCCAGCTCGGGCGATGCACGATACCTTTTATGTCGATGCCAGCACGGTATTGCGCACCCATACGTCGCCGGTGCAGGTACGGGTGATGGAGAGCAGCGAGCCGCCGTTGAAACTGATTTGTCCCGGGCGGGTTTATCGTTGTGATTCGGATCTTACCCACACCCCAATGTTTCATCAGGTAGAGGGGTTGTTGGTTGATAAAGACAGCAGTTTTGCCGACCTCAAGGGCATGCTGGAGTCTTTCCTGCGCGCGTTTTTTGAAAAAGATCTGGCAGTGCGCTTCCGCCCATCTTATTTCCCTTTCACCGAGCCATCGGCAGAAGTGGATATTCAATGTGTGATGTGTGGTGGCGATGGTTGCCGGGTGTGTAGCCAAACCGGATGGATTGAAATTCTGGGCTGCGGCATGGTTCACCCGAAGGTATTTGAACACTCCAATATCGATCCTGAGCAGTACACCGGGTTTGCCTTTGGCCTGGGAGTAGAGCGCCTGGCCATGTTGCGTTATGGAGTGAATGATTTACGGCTGTTTTTCGAGAATGATCTGCAATTCCTTGAGCAGTTCAACTAGCCAGACAATGTCGGTGGAAATGCGCGCCGAGCTAAGCTCCGCGCTCACATAGCAAGAAACGGATAAAACATGAAATTCAGCGAACAATGGTTGCGAGAGTGGGTTAACCCCGAGGTAAATAGCGAGGAGCTGGCTGAGCAGCTGACGATGGCCGGACTTGAGGTCGATGCCATCGACCCCGTTGCGGGGGAATTCAGTGGGGTTGTGGTGGCGGAGATACTTTCTGCCAGCCCCCACCCCTATGCAGATAAATTGCAGGTCTGTCAGGTCGCGACCGGCGGTGAAACCGTGCAAATCGTCTGTGGTGCGGCCAATGCAAGGCCCGGCATCAAGGTGCCGTTAGCGACCGTCGGCGCGGTACTCCCTGGGAACTTCAAAATCAAAAAGGCAAAGCTGCGGGGCGTGGAGTCCTTTGGCATGTTGTGCGCCGAAGAAGAATTGGGCATGGCGGAATCCTCAGACGGCCTGCTCGAGCTGGCGGCAGATGCCGAAGTCGGTCTGGATATACGCGAATTTCTCGGCCTTGATGATCAAATCATTGAGCTGGGGCTGACGCCAAACCGCGCCGACTGCCTCAGTATTCGGGGAATTGCCCGGGAGGCGGCAGTATTGAATGACCTTCCCCTCGTTGAGCCCGTTGTTGATGCTGTAGCGCCGACCCATGGCGACCGTCGAGAGGTGCTGATCGAGGCGCCGGAGGACTGCCCGCGTTATGTGGGGCGTATTCTGAAAAACGTTGATCTCTCAGTGCCCAGCCCCCAGTGGTTGCGGGAGCGGCTGCGCCGCTGTGGTCTGCGCAGCAAGGATGCGGTAGTCGATGTGACCAACTACGTGCTGCTCGAGTTGGGCCAGCCCATGCACGCCTTTGACCTTGCCCATATCGACGGCAATATTCATGTTCGTCACGCCGGTGACGGTGAAACATTGCGCTTGCTCGGTGGCCAGGATCTGACGCTGAAACCCGATAGCCTGGTCATTGCCGATGACAGCAAGGCTCTCGCGCTGGCGGGGATTATGGGTGGAGAGGGCAGTGCGGTTTCTGCCGCAACAACCGATATTTTTCTGGAAGCGGCGTTTTTTGCCCCGGAGCGTCTGGCTGGGCGGGCGCGTAGCTACGGGCTGCACACCGACTCCTCCCATCGCTTTGAACGCGGGGTAGACTTCGAATTGCCTCAGCGGGCGATTGAGCGGGCCACAGGATTGATTCGCCAGATTTGCGGCGGTGAGGCCGGGCCGCTGGTAGTCGCCGAAGGGGCTTTGCCACAGCGCGACAAACCGGTGACCCTGCGGGCGCCGCGTATTGAAAAAATGCTGGGGCTGGCGCTAACAGACCAGCAAGTGGAGAAAATCCTCGCGGGCCTGGGAATGGTTGTCACTCGGGAGGGGGAGACCTGGCAGGTAGAGGCGCCAAGCTGGCGCTTTGATATCGACCTTGAGGTAGACCTGCTGGAGGAGCTGGCGCGCATATATGGCTACAACCGCCTGCCGGTGAAGCCGATCAATGCTGACCTGCATATTCGCCCCGCGCCGGAAACGGTACGGTCCCTGTCGGCGCTGCGTCAGCAAATGCTGGCCAAGGGCTATCAGGAGGTTATTACCTACAGCTTTGTAGACCCCCAGGTTAACCAGCTGCTCAGCGACTCGGAGCAGTCGATTCCGCTGCTCAATCCGATCAGCAGCGATATGGCGATAATGCGTGACAGTTTGTTGCCCGGCCTGCTTAAAGCGGCGGAGCACAATAGTAAACGTCAACAGTCCCGCTTGCGTATGTTCGAGGTCGGTCAGCGATTCATTAAGACCGGCGAGAACATTGCGCAAACCGAGACTTTTGCCGCGTTGCTGTCCGGTCGTCGCGAGCCGGAAAACTGGGCGTCCGATGGTGCGATCGCGGATTATTTCGACCTCAAGGGTGATCTTGAGGCTTTGTTCGGCAGTGCCGCGACGCAATTGCAATTTGCCGCGCAAACCTACAAAGCCTTCCATCCGGGACAGAGCGCCTCAGTCAGCCTGAGCGGCGAAATAATCGGTCGCATTGGCGCCTTGCACCCTCAGCTGCAGAGCAAGTTTGACCTGCCGAATCCGGTTTACTTCTTTGAACTGGAATTGGCGGCCCTGCAGCGACGCGACCTGCCGGCATTCACGTCCCTTTCCCGTCAGCCCGAGGTTCGCCGTGATCTTGCCCTGTTGCTGCCCAGAGATGTGGCTGCACAGGACCTGCTTCAGTGTGCAAGAACCGCGGCAGGAGAGAGTCTGATTGACTTGAAGCTCTTTGATATTTATCAAGGTAAAGGCATTGATCCAGAACGAAAAAGTATTGGCCTAGGCTTGACGTACCGGCATTCATCGCGCACTCTTAATGAAGAAGAGGTTACCCTGTCAATCGAGACTGTACTGCAATCCCTGCAGGAGCGTTTCGGTGCCAGCTTAAGGAACTGAATGCGATGATGTCCCTCACTAAGGCTGAGATGGCCGAGCGTCTCTACGAGGAGCTCGGGCTTAACAAGCGTGAGGCGAAGGAACTGGTCGAGTTGTTTTTTGAGCAGATTCGCCACTGTTTAGAGAATAATGAGCAGGTTAAAATCTCTGGATTCGGTAATTTTGACCTGCGAGACAAAAACCAACGGCCGGGGCGCAACCCGAAAACCGGCGAAGAAATCCCGATTTCTGCGCGCCGTGTGGTGACCTTCCGGCCAGGTCAAAAACTGAAATCCAGGGTAGAGGGCTATGCTGGAACCAAGTCATAACGACGAACTACCGCCCATTCCCGGCAAACGCTACTTTACGATAGGTGAAGTCAGCGAGCTGTGCTGTGTGAAGCCCCATGTGCTGCGTTATTGGGAGCAGGAGTTCCCGCAGCTGACACCGGTAAAACGTCGCGGAAATCGTCGTTACTATCAACACCAGGATGTGTTGATGATCCGTCAAATTCGCAGCCTGCTATACGAGCAGGGCTACACCATCGGTGGCGCCCGTCAGCGTATGTCAGGAGATGAAGCCAAGGACGATGCCTCGCAAACTCGCCAGGTGATCCGCCAGATGCTGGGTGAGTTGGAAGAACTTTTAAAAGTTCTTAAAAGATAGTTCACAGAGGCATACAGTTGGGGTATTATGCAGCCCCTCAAATCGGGGCGTAGCGCAGTCTGGTAGCGCACCACACTGGGGGTGTGGGGGTCGCAGGTTCGAATCCTGCCGTTCCGACCATTATTTAAAAACAGTCACTTCGGTGGCTGTTTTTTTTTGCCTGGAATTAAGTAATGTTCCGAAGGGGTCTGTCCACAATAGGGCGGGGACAGACCCCTTTCAATTACCTGATCAATGCCCTGTAAAGCGGGTTTAACACATTGTGTTAGGCGCGCCGACCCAGCATTCGGTGGTGAGCGGGAGCGCCGGTTTATGATGAAGAGCCGGTTGTGGTAGCTGTGACACAGCAGCTATTATGTGAGCAGTATCGCTGGCTGGCGGAATAGCCAGTGAATCTCCTATACAGATTTCCATCCCTGTACGACAATAGAGTGTGAGTGTCATTGTTTTCTGCGGGAGCCGGCAGCGCTGGTAAGCCTTGGCAGAGTTAAAGGTAAGCTATTGAATTTTCGTGCACACATAGTTGCGTTACTGGTGAGTTGTATCACTTGGGCGCCATTGGTCAGCGGTCAAGTAATTGCCGTTGATGTATTGGGTGTCGGTGTTGATATCGTTGTGCCAGGGGCTTCCAGTACGCAAGACGATATTTCTGCGCTGTCGATGGATGTGCTTGGCGCCGATGCCGCGCTGCTGTCCGGGCAGGATATTCTGCTGCTGGGGGCGCCAACAGATGGCCTGGGTGGCGGCGCCGGAGGCACGGCCTTAACTCCCTTGGTAAACGGCCTCAGCGGAGCGCAGAGCTCGGTCATTGAGTTTTTGCAGGGCACCGCCAGTGATACCAATATTGCGCCACAGGTGCTGACAATTGATATCAGCAGTGGCTCCGCCAACGGGGGTTCGTCGTCGGAGAACGTGCGTGAAGATCAGCCCGAGGGGCAGCGTCCGATCCAGTTGGGCGGTGTGACAGCGGGGCAGTGTGTTGACGCGGACCGGGACAGCGTTTGCGATAGTGTTGATAAATGCCTGTCGTCTCCAATAGGGGCGGTGGTATTGCCATCGGGGTGTCACTTCGACACCAAAACTCCTCTTGAATTGTATGGCGTGAATTTCGCTACCAACACTGCTGTACTGGATGCGCCCTCGACGGTGGTGCTGAGGCAGGTGGCTCGGGTTTTGGCCGCAGTGCCCAATATCCGTGTTGAGGTGGTTGGCCACACCGACGATGTAGGGGCTGAGGCCTTTAATCTGGGGCTGTCCAAGCGGCGCGCCCTGGCCGTTATCGAATTTCTTGTTGCCGAGGGTATCTCGGCAGAGCGTTTTGAAGCGCGGGGTTTGGGGGAGTCATCGCCGAAGGTGCCCATCAGTGGGAAGCAGGGAGCAGAACTGGAAGCTGCGCGTAGGGACAATCGCAGAGTTGAACTTCGAGCGTTGAAATAGTACCAACCCTGTGACTGGAAAAAAAAAGAGTAAGGACAAAAATCCATGCCCATAGATCTGCCGCCAATCATTCCTCCCCAGGCTGCCAATACTGCGCAGGTGGAACAGATACGCCGTGCGGGTGCCGAGTCTGTGTACGAAGTTGTTATCGCCGGATATACCCTGCGTATAAGTGGCAACCGTTACCTCAATCGCGAACAGCTGGATTTGCTGACATCCTCTGCCAAGACCCCTGCGCAGGCGGTGAATGCCCTCAACCAGGCCTACTACCAGCTGGGACACCTGTTAACGACGGTGTATTACTCCCAACAGGACAAAATGGTCTATGTCCATGTAGTGCATGGTCATTTGGTGGATATCAAGGCGCCAGAGGAGATTCGGCACTACTTTGAGGATTTGATTGGTGACCAGGATCTGCGGCGCAGTGAGTTTGACGCACCCAGAGTGCTCGCCAATCTTGATAGCGAGCGCCGGGGAGTAGGTTATCGGGTCAGCTATCAGCTGGCCCCTGATCGGCAGGCCTATACGTTGGTGTTTAAAGAGGAGCCGGTCAGCGACCACGATGCCACGGAAATTTCGCTGAATGCCAACAACTACGGTAATCGCTTTCTGGGTCGGTATTTTGCCGGGGTGTCGCTGCGTCATGACTTCGATAATGCGATACAGGTGAATTTCAGCTACGACCGCGCGTTGAGCGAATTCGGCGAGACCAATGGTGGCGATTACTACAATGGTTATACGCTGCGCGCCAATATGCCCACTTCGTGGGGGCTCTACGGTTTGGAAGGGCGCTACACCGAATATGCGCGAACAGTGGATGGGGCGCAGCTTGGCGATGCGGCAACAGCGCAAGCCTGCTCCGCTGCTGATCTGTTTTGTAATTTGGCCTCACCGCCGGCATTGCCGGGGAGCCAGGACGTGGTTGACCCGTCGGCACCGACCTATGTCGAGTCCAAAACCTCGTCCCTGGCGGCAACCGGAGAGCAGGTACTGCTCAGCGACACCCTCTATCGTTTGACCCTGAGCGAGCGCCTGGAGGTGGTGGAATCGACCATTACCGCAGAGGGGCGAGGCGATGTGCTCGATGAGCCCCAGGCTACTCTGGAGCTGGGTGTAAAATACAATCACCTTACCCGTGTTGCGGGGATTGCGAGCAAATTCACCCTGCATAATTTTGTCGATGTGGGGCTGAAGTCCGACGGCGGTACCTTCGATACCGACGACCGGGAAGACACGGTTGCTCCCGGGCGACGCAGTGGCCGGTTTGTCGTAGTCAAGCCGCGCCTGTCCTGGCAATTGGGGCTGGTGGATTGGGCCTCGTTGACCGCCAGTGTCAGTGGCCAGTGGAGCGATGGTCGCCAGTTGCCCTTGCATCAGCAGTATTTTCTCGGTGGCAATAATGGCCTGAGTGCTTATCTTCCCGGCATTCTGGTGGGCGACTCCGGTGCCTACAGCCGCCTGCAATTCGAGGCCAACGGTCTGCCATTGTGGGGCTTTGAATTCAAACCCGGCGTGTTTATCGAGCACGGGCAGGTCTGGTATGAAGATGTCGAGGGGCCGCAGGGCGATACTCGCAGCGTGGCCGACGCCGGTATCAGTCTGAAGGCCGACTACAAGAAGGTGCTGCAAACCGAGTTTATTGCTGCTCGACCTGTTGCCGACAACAATGTTGATAAGGAAACCTTGCGCCGCGCCGAAGTTGATTTCTTCTGGCGCTTCAAGCTGGGTTTTTAAAACGCAGTATTGCCCGGGTGCCCCCCAGCGGGCTGGCGTCAAAGCGGAAATCTGCGCCATAGCTGTCGACAATATCCAGCACAATCGCCAGCCCCAGCCCCTGACCGTCGCCATACTGGTCGCCGCGCTTGCCGCGTTCAAGCAAGCCGCGGTGGTCTTCCGGGGCAATGCCCTCGCCGTCGTCGTCAAAGCACAAGGTCGTGTAGTTACCGGTGTGGCTGCCGGAAATAGTGACCTCGGTGCGGGCGGCCTTGCAGGCGTTGTCGAGCAGATTGCCGCATAATTCCATAATATCCTGCTCATCCGCGGGCAGGCTGAATTGCTCATCGAGATCCAGTGAAATTGACAGTTGCTTGTCCCGGTAAACCTTGTCCATGGTGTTGGCGAGGCTCGACAGTAGGGGGTGGGTCAGGGTCTGATGATGCAGGCCGCCACCGGCGCTGACGGCGCGGCGCAGCTGGTAGCGAATAATATTGTCCATCCGCTGTAATTGCTCCTGGCGGGCCTCCGGGTCGAGGTGTTTGTCGCGCAACACCGCCAGCGGTGTTTTCAGGCTGTGGGCCAGGTCGCCCAAGGTGTTCCGGTAGCGCTCCCTTTGTTTGCGTTCTTTGCTTAACAGCTGGTTGAGGTTGGCGGTAATGCTTTGCAGTTCCAGAGGGTAGCTGTCTACCAGCTGATCGCGGCGGCCCTGTTCAAGGTGGCGCAGGTCTCTGGCGAGCCGCCGCAGAGGGAGCAGGGCCCAGTATTGTATCAGCGCCACCAGCATGATTGAAAAGATCACCACGAGGCCCAGCCAAACACTCAGTTGCTGGCGAAACTGGGTCAGCTCGCGCAGCATGCCACGCTTTTCAGAATAAATGGAAAACAACAGTGGCACCTCGTTGCCGTCGTCGGTTTCCCATATCGCCAGGTAGCGATAATAAAAATAGGGTGCTCCTTCCACCGGTAGCTCGCCGAAGTAGCCTTCGCCGGAGGGTATCGAGCCAACCACCTGAGGAAGTTCGAGGGTGTCGGCACTGGTGGATTGCCACAGCAGCTCGCCGCCGCCCCCGCGAATATCGGCGTAGAGGCCGGAGCGAAATTGCCAGAACAACGGCTCTTTGACCCTGTCACCCATGTCTATCGCACCGTCGCGCCATTCAATCGCCCCCAGCAGGCCAAAAAACAGGGCTTTCAAGCGGCTGTCTTCGGCTTTTAGCAGGCTGCTCTGGTAGGCGCTGTCGATGGCGAGGCCGGTTAGCCCCAGTAACAGGGGCATCGCCACCAGCATTGCCAGCAGCAAGCGCCGGGTGATTGAGCCACGCTTAGTGGGCACACTTACTCCCGGCTTTGCAATTCGAAGCGATAACCGCGGCCGCGCAGTGTTGCGATCGGCTTCAGGGTATTGTCAGGGTCGAGTTTTTTGCGCAGGCGGGCGATAAAGACTTCAATCACATTGCTGTCGCGGTCGAAGTCCTGATCGTAAAGATGCTCGGTCAATTCCGACTTGGAAACCACCTGGCCACGGCGCAGGGCGAGAAATTCCAGAGCGTTGTATTCGAACGCAGTCAGTTCAAGGGGACGGTCGTGGACTCGGGCGCTCTTTGCCGAGGTGTCGATGGTCAGGGGGTCGAAATGCATGACCGGGCTGGCGAATCCCGCCGAGCGACGGATCAGCGCGTTGGCGCGAGCCAGTACTTCCTCGATTTGAAACGGTTTGGCGACGTAGTCGTCGGCACCGGCCTCGAGCCCGGTCACCTTGTCTTGCCAGCGATCGCGGGCGGTCAAAATCAGTACTGGCACACTGATGCCGTCCTTGCGTAATGACTGGATAACAGCGATGCCGTCCATGCCGGGCAGGCCGATATCGATAAGGGCGAGGTCGTAGGGGTATTCCTTACCGAGAAACAGGGCTTCTTCGCCGTCGCCGCAGGCATCGCAGGCGAAACCTGCCTCGGTAAAGTGGCGCACCAGCTGCTCGCGCAGTGGCGCTTCATCTTCGACAATAAGAACCCGCATCAAATTCGCCTATGGGTTGTTGATAATTACGTTTTTTATTTTGCCATTGTCCTGAAGGATACGGACGCGATACGCGGTGCCACTGGCAGTGGCAACCGGTCGAGCACCGACGGCCTGCCCGCCATAGCGTTTTTCCGCAATGGCGATGGCGTCGCGGGCGCTCAGTTCAGGGGTTAAACGCTGACCCTTGAGGTCCAGCCCCTGGCGGTCGAGCAGCCGTCCGCTGTTTGGCAGGCCACCCAGTACGTTGCCCGCGTGGCACTGCGCGGCGACGACAACACTGAGGAATAGCGTGGAAGCTATCTGGCTGACTGATAAAGTTGGCATATCATCTGTCGTTTCACATTGGCATTACATTGCTGATGGAGATTATAGGGCAGTTTGCCTCGGGAAATCTTCTATATTGAACAGGGGGCACAGTCCTGTTTGTTCTTGCAGTTTAGGCAGACAAGGCTTAACTTGCGCTGAATCAATAATGTTTAACATGATTACATAAAGCAGCAAAAAGGAGCATGTGGTGAAACTTTATACTTTTGAAATGGCACCTAACCCTCGCCGAGTGGGTCTTTTTGTCAAACACAAGGGCATTGATCTGGCGACCGAAACGGTAGACCTTACCACCAAAGCCCAGTTTGATCCGGCGTTCAAGGCGATCAATCCGCGCTGTACGGTGCCCGCGCTGCAACTGGACGACGGCACCGTGTTGGCTGACGTTATTGCGATTTGCACCTATCTCGATAGTCTATACCCGGACAAACCGTTGATGGGTACGACCCCACTTGAAAAAGCGCAGATTGCCGGCTGGTGCCACCGGCTCTATGTCGAGGGTCTGATGGGCGTGGCCGATGTGCTGCGTAATACCGGCGATATGTTCAAGGATCGCGCCCTGCCAGGTGATGTGCTTATCGAGCAGATACCAGCACTGGTTGATCGCGGTATGAAGCGTATCGACGGGTTTTACCAAGCCATGAACCAAGAGGTTGAGGGGCGCGAGTTTTTGGTTGGCGATAGCCTGAGTCAGGCGGATATCGATCTTTACGTGTGTCTGGGCTTCACCCAGTGGGTGAAGCGCGATGTCCCCGACACCTGTCCAGCCTTGCAAGGCTGGCGGGCGTCGATGGCGGAACGACTGGAGTAGCACTCCCTCGGTCTTCCTCGACTTAGAGGTCGAGGAAGACTTTTACGCGACTGTTAAACGCGGGCTTGCGATAGTGGTCGCAGTGAGAGCTATGAACATGGCGTTCGTAATATACGCGCTCTCTGGGGTAGTGTGCGTCACGGTAGCCGTCGCGATAGCCCTTCCAGTAGGCGTGTTTCTTGCCGTGTTTGTAGTGGCCGTAATGCTTGCCCTTGTGGTAGTGATCCCGGTGGTGGTCGTAGCGGCCGGATTCATAGTGAAACTCGGCGCGATAGTCGCGGTGACCATGGTCGGCATTGGCGGAACCGGCAAACATCAATGCTGCTGCGCTCGCGATACAAAGAATGGCTTTTTTCATGATCTTCTCCCAGTCCTTCTCTTTCATCAAACCGCCAGGCTGTAATACCTTGGCTGTGGTTGCATAGTGGCACAGTCAAGATGAACCAAAGCTGAAGCCAACGGTGATATGTACTGTTTGGACGAGGTATTGCCAGCACCGATTGGCTACACTGCGGCCTCCTGTCTATGACAATAAAATCAGGGTTTTGTCATGAAGTTACCCATGGGGGCATTGGCCCGGGTGCTGTTTCTTGTTGGGGGGCTTGTCGTTACTGCATCGGGTGCGCCCTTGGCGGTAGCGGCTGGCATGCCACCCTGTGCTGACTTCACTCCCGAGCGACAATTGTTGTTTGGCGACCTCCACGTACACACCAAATACTCTCTGGATGCGAGCACCCAAGGCACTCGCACATCCCCGGCGGATGCCTACGATTTTGCCCGCGGGGGCAAGCTCGGGGTTCAGCCCTGGACGGAAGATGGCCGACCCATGCGGGAAATTCAGCTGTCGCGGCCGCTGGACTTCGCGGCGGTCACTGACCACGCAGAGCTGCTGGGAGAGACGGCATTGTGTGTAGACGAGACAGAAGCAGCCTGGGACAGTTGGCAGTGCCGAGTGTATCGCGCGATGCCCCGGGCGGCCTTTTTTCTGTTTAACACTCGGTCGTCGATGGCCAGCCGTCTCGGTTTTTGTGGCGACGACGGTGAATACTGCCGAATGGCGGCGCTAAGCCCCTGGCGGGATATTCGGCAGGCGGCCGAGGCGGCAAACTCGCCCTGCGAATTTACCAGTTTTGTCGCCTACGAATGGACCGGTGCAGCAGAGAACCTGGCCAACCTGCATCGCAATATTATTTTTCGCAACGACGCGGTGCCGACATTGCCGATCAGCTTTATTGATGCCAGTACCGCGCCAGCGCTATGGGACGCCCTCGATGCCCAGTGTTCCCCCGGCAGCGGCGATTGTGAGGCGCTGGTGATACCCCATAACAGCAACCTCAGCGATGGTTATATGTTTCGCAATAACGCCGAGGAATCCCGCGCCCTTGGCCCTGGGCGGGTAGAACAGCAAGCGCGCCTGGAACGGGTGGTGGAAATCATGCAGCACAAGGGCAGCTCAGAGTGCTATTTCGACCCGTTGCAGTCCGAGGACGAGCTGTGCGCCTTTGAACAGCTGCCCTACGGGCGCTTTTCCGATAAATTTCTGGGCAAAATCTGGAGTGGGCTGAGCTCGCCACCCCGCCGGGAGGCGGGCTATTTGCGGGATGTGCTGCGCAATGGCATGGACATCGCTCGGCAGAATGGCGGCGACAACCCCCAGGCCTTTGGCTTTATCGCCAGCAGCGACACGCATATCTCCGCGCCGGGCAGTGTTGGTGAAGAGGATTTTATCGGGCACGGTGGTGCGGGCAAACCGACCGGAGAGCATCTTCCCAAGGGCCTTCCCGACGATGCGGAATATAATCCCGGTGGTCTTGCGGCCGTGTGGGCGGAGGAAAACACTCGCGACGCGATTTTCGATGCACTGCAGCGCCGCGAAGTCTATGCCACCAGTGGCCCGCGGATTGAGCTGCGGTTTTTCGGCGGACGTGAGCTGGACGCGGATATTTGTCAGAGTGACGAGTTTGCCGTTGAGGGCTATCGCCAGGGCGTGCCCATGGGGGCGGAAATAATGGTGCCAGCGAATCCGCCAGAGGCGATGCCGGCGGGGCCGGTGTTCGCGGTGCAGGCGACGATGGATGCAGGCTCGGCCTCACAGCGGGGGTTGCCACTGTACAAATTGCAGATTGTTCGCGGGTCGGTAGATACCCAGGGCAGGCACCGGGAAAAGGTGATCGATGTCGCGGTGGCGGCGTTGCCGGGTGAGGTGGACACCGCCAGCTGCGCCACCAGCGGTGAAGGGGCTGAGCGCCTTTGTGCACGTTGGCAGGACACGGATTTTGACCCTGCCACCCGCTACTACTATTACGCGCGCGCGGTGGAAAACCCTCGGTGCCGCTGGAGTCAGCAACTGTGTGTGGCAGCGGGCGTGGATTGCGCCAAGCCATCGACAATCGCGAGCGGTTACGAGGCCTGCTGCGGTGCTGACCACCGGCCGGTTATTCACGAACGGGCATGGAGTTCACCAATATGGGTGACACCGGCACACAACGAGCGCTGAATACTCCGCGCCGACTGCTGGCGTTCGCGGTTCTGGCGGTGTTGATAGGGGGAGTTAACCATTGGTATGAGGGCTATCAGGCCAGGGTGGTGGTGTGTCCCTCAGCGGAAATGTTGAACGCGAGAGCGGAGGCAATAGCGCGTCAGGGGTTGGCCCTTGAGCCAAGCGAGGTACTGCGGCTGTTAAAGGACGAACAGATATTGTTAAGCGAGGCACTGCTGCGGGGCTTTCACCGCTTCGATCCGGTCGTGCGGCAGCGCCTGCGGCAGGACCTCGGTTTTTTGAACTTTGATAAGGAGGCCATTGAAAAAGTACTTGATCGGCGCGAAGGCCTTGGCAGCGAGCTGCTTGAGCAATTGATTCAGGGCGACGAAGTGATTCGTCGGCGATTACGCCAATTGTTGATTGCTCAGCTGGCGTTTGAAAAAGGCTGGCCTGGGGCGGCGGGCGGTAATGAGCACTACCGTTTGGCCGTTAAAGCCCTGCGCAGTCGTTATCGGGACCACTGTCATGGCTAGGTTCGGTTACGGTGGGCTGTTACTGGTCATACTGCTGGTGCAATGGCCGCTGGCTGGTCATGCCCACAAAATGGCTCCCCTTCTGATAGACGTAGATTTTCAGCCGCTGGGGTTAGTCACTATCCAGTGGCGGCGCCCCGTTGCAAGCGGAGCGAACATTCAGCTGGAGCTGCCTGCGCAGTGCTCGCCGCTGGCACTGCCGCGCCAAAGGGTGGAGGGCAGTGCTTTGGATGAAACCCTGCAACTGCGTTGCGGTGGCGAAGGCTTTTTCGTTGCGCTTCGGGGCCTGGCTGAGGCGCGAAATATCGCATTGCTGCGCTGGCAACCCTTGGACGGTGGGGCGCAGCAGGCAGTGCTCACCGTTGATCGGCCAGGTCGAAACCTGCTCGCCGACGATGCTCATACAGCGAACGAAGGTTTGTTGTGGTTCGGGCTGAAACATATTGCCCAAGGAGCAGATCATTTACTGTTCGTGCTAGGGCTCTTTTTAATCACCGCAGGCTGGCGTCAGCGCATTGTGCTTATCACCGCCTTTACCCTGGGGCACAGCGTGAGCCTGTTGCTGTCTGCGCTGGGCGTGGTGTTGCTGTGGTTGCCGTTGGTTGAGTTGTGTATTGCATTGAGTGTGCTGGGACTGGCGCTCGGTATCCCCGCAGGTCTCGCGCGGACGCCACCACGTTATCGCTGGTACCCACTGGTTATTACCGCAGTGGGCTTTTTGCACGGCCTGGGCTTTGCCTCCGCACTGCGCGATATTGGTTTGTCGGAGCACGGCCTGGTACTTGCAGTTTTGCTGTTTAATTTGGGTGTAGAACTGGGCCAGATTGGCTTTGTGGCAATACTTGCGCTGATCTTTGCGGTCGTCGTGCGTCTGGACGACCTGTGGCCGCGGGCGTCACTGCATCGCCGGGTGCGCGGTGTCATTATTCTGGGGATGGGTGGGTTGGCGATGTTCTGGGTGGCGGAACGTGCCTGGGAGACCGCCTCGGCAATGCAGCTGCTGTAGCCCGGTGTGGGACTACAGCAGGGTACTGCTTATTGGGATTTGTCTTTTTTCTCGGGTTTTTCCGGCCCGGGATAGCCGCTCATTTTTATGAGAGGGTGGAAGGCCAACTCAATCCCTTCCTCAATACGGCTGCTATTGGACAGGATTTTTTTGCGCCGCACAAAGCCCTTTTGGGATTTCCGGGTGTCAATCGCGTGAAGGGTGTCCATACCGCCGCGACTGGCGAACAGCGGGCGGCCATCAGTGGCGTACATGGTGATCACCAGGCTTGCACCCTTGATAATTTGTGTCCAGTTAAAGTCGATGGGCACGCTGGAGGATGCGCCTTCGGTGGCGGGCTCGCGGGTCACGCCATACCAGCGGGCGTAGTGCTTCATGCTGCTACTGTGCTGTACATCGTGGGCGATCACATCGGTAAACAGTACCGCATCAATATCCTTGTGCTCCTGCAGGCTCTGGAAGGTCGTCGCCATGACCCGCTGCCAACCTACGGTATCCACCTTGCCGGTGGTGGGGTCGTAGAAGTCACCGTAGTTGAGCAGGGCCTGCTGCCAGGCATTGTTGAACAGGTGTTGCGGAGCAATTTCGTAGCCGTTGCTTTTCAGGTAGTCGATCACCATGCCGTCGATTTTCGGTACGCTGTCCCGTAAGATGGATCGGGTGGGCTCCCCCGTCACGTTAACGCTGGCAATGATGACCTTTTTCACTGGCGTTTTCTTCAATTCATCTTTGGCGATGAAATAATCGAACACCGTGGGGTTGTACGATACCGAGCTGCACGCGGTAAATAACACCAACGAAAGCAGAGCGGTCAGTAGTAGCGGGATTCTCACAGAGACACCTTTATCATTTGAATGCGCCAGCATTCTAACAACCGGATCGAAACATGAGAAGTGAACTGAGAGACGGCGGCCTGCAAATGCATGCCGATATCAGTGGCAGCGGAGAAACCGCAGTGGTGTTGCTGCACGGCCTGTTTGGTTCAGGCAGCAATTTGATGAGTTTGGGCCGGTATCTGGAGCCGGCCTATAAGGTGGTGCGCATGGATCTGCGCAACCACGGTAAATCGGCCCACCGGGATACCATGGACATTCCACAAATGGCCGAAGATTTGCGAGTCACCCTGGACGCCCTTGAGATAGATCAGTGCTGTCTGTTCGGGCACTCCCTCGGCGGCAAGGTGGCAATGCAGTTTGCCATTCGCCATCCCCAGCGCTGCAGCAAGTTGGTGGTCGCCGATATTGCGCCGGTGCGCTATGGCCGTGGGCACGATGCCATTATTGAAGCACTGTTGGCGCTGGATCTGCGTTCGCTGCGCAACCGTGAACACGCCGATGAGCAACTGCGCGAGGCGGTGCCGGAGATTGCCGTGAGACAGTTTCTGTTGAAAAACCTTGCCCGAGATGGCCAGGGTGGCTGGATGTGGCGGATGAATCTGGCGGCGATTGCCGACTGTTACGACAATCTGCGCGACGCCCCCGATAGCGATGTATATTCGGGGCCAACCCTGTTTATTCGCGGTGGCGCTTCGCGTTATATCGTCGATGAAAACCGGGTGCCTATCATGAAGCAATTTCCCGATTGTCGACTCGAAACCATCGAAGACGCCGGTCACTGGCTACACGCGGAAAAGCCCCAGCAGTTCAATGGACTGGTTGGAGAGTTTCTCGCCCAGGCGTAGCGATCGCGGGGATGGTCATTGCACTGTCACGAAAGCGGATTATTTTTGTGCCGCTTTATCCATTGCCAAGACCTTACAGGACTCTATTTTGATAAGCGCCATCAGTGAGGCTCTCTACGCCGAGCAACCACAGGACACTCTCTACCACTACACCTCGCTGGGTGGGGTGATTGGTATTGTGTCCAGTCAAACCCTGTGGGCGAGTGACATCCGTTATATGAACGATTCGGCGGAACTGCGCCATACCTCTGATCTTGTGCGCCGAGAGGTGGAACAGCGGATAGGGGCCGGCCACGACCAGCCGCGGTTGCTCAATGCCTTTATCGACTGGGTGCAACACCGCATTACCAATGGCCATATTCTTTTTGGCGCGTCGTTTCGTGCCAATGGCAATCTGCTAAGTCAGTGGCGGGGTTACAGCTCGGTGGGCAAGGGCGCGAGCCTCGGCTTTGATGCCGGAGCAATTCGCCGCTGCGCACTGGAGCAGAGTTTTCGGTTGGGGCGCTGTGTCTACGACTCCGGCAGCCAGCAGCGACTCATCGCCGATATTGTCGATGCGGTAGAGGTATTGGCGGACGACTACCCTGAATTGTTCGACAGCGACCACCCCGATGCCTTCCTGCCGCTGTTTCAGCAGCTGGAGACCGATCTGCTGCGTATCGCTGCCATTCTCAAGCACCCCTCATTTGAAGAGGAGCAGGAGTGGCGACTGGTATCACCGGTGATATCCGACTACCCGAATGCCGGGGTGTACTTTCGCGAGGGGCGGTCGATGCTGGTGCCCTATATGCGGTTTTCGCTGATTCCCGACGGTGCTGACGCCATTGCCATGGATCATGTTTTTCTCGGGCCGACGCCCAATATCAGCCTGTCGATGAACTCGATGAAAATGTGCCTGCTGAAACACAATATCCGCCCTGCACGAGGAATCGAATACTGCCAGATTCCCTACCGCCAGCGTTGACGCCACCAGCGGTAGTCTTGCTCTGCTGTTCAGCGGCCGGACTGGATAAAATCGGCGCAGCGCTCGCCGATCAACACTGAGGTGGCGTTGGTGTTTCCCGAAATCAAGGTGGGCATAATCGAGGCATCGGCCACCCTTAGGCCCTCGATTCCTCGGACTTTCAGCGTCGGCGTCACCACCGCCATATCGTCTACTCCCATTTTGCAGGTGCCGACCGGGTGATACACCGATTCGCCGGTGTTGCGAATAAATTCCAGTATGTCCTCGTCGCTCTCGACCTCGGGGCCGGGCACCAGCTCCTCTTTGCGCCAGGGCGCTAGCACCGGCGCCTCAAAGATCGCCCGGGTTTTACGCACTGCGGCGATCATCACCTGACGATCCTCTTCTTCGGCGAGATAGTTGTGCCGGAAGGCCGGTTTTTCCAGTGGGTCGGCACTGCGGATATGCACGTATCCACGGCTTTTTGGGCGCAGGTAGCACACCGTTGCCGTAGTGCCTGGCACCGTAATCATCCGTCCTTTTTCGTCCTGCTCCCCGGCGGCAGGGGTGAAGTGAATCTGGGCGTTAGGTCGGGTAGCTGAGTCGTCAGTGCGGAAAAACACCCCTACCTGGGAGGCTGGATGGGCGAGTAAGCCGCGACCGGAAAGTATGAATTTACCGAGGTTTTTCAGGATCGCCAGCGGGCGAGTGTCATCGACAAAGGTCTTGACCCCGTCAAAGGCCCGCTGAATATTTACCGTAAGGTGGTCCTGCAGGTTTTCGCCGACGCCGGGCAGGTCGCACACCGGAATAATTCCCTTGCTGCGCAACAGGTCGGCGTTGCCAATACCGCTGAGTTCGAGCAGTTGTGGTGAATTAATAGTGCCACCGCAGAGGATGATTTCGTTGCGACAGCGCACGCTGACTTCACGGCCTTTGGCGATATAACGCAGCCCGCAGGCACGTTGGTTCTCAAACAAAATACGCGTTGCCTGGGCGCCGGTCATAACGGTGAGGTTGCGGCGTTTACGCGCCGGCTGCAAATAGGTTTTTGCTGTGCTCTGGCGGCGCCCCTTGCGAATGTTTACCTGGTAGAACCCGGCGCCTTCCTGGGTGCTGCCATTAAAGTCGGCATTGTAGGGAATGCCCGACTCCACTGCGGCCTTCACGTAAAGATCAGCCAGTTCGTAGTGATCCTGTACTTCATCGACCCACAGCTTGCCATCGCTGCCGTGAAAGTCGTTCGCGCCGCCGGTGTATTGTTCGCAGCGCTTGAAAATCGGCAGCAGGTCGTCATAGCTCCAGCCTTCATTGCCCAGCTCGGCCCAATGATCGTAGTCTTCCTTCTGGCCACGGATATACACCATGCCGTTAATCGAACTGCAGCCACCCAATAACTTTCCCCGGGGCTGGTCGATACGCCGTTGGTTCATATGGGGTTCGGGGTCGCTGCTATAGCCCCAGCTGAACTTAGGGTCTTTCATCGTGAAGGCAAAGCCCAGCGGCATGTGGATCACGGGATTGCTATCCGAGATTCCGGCTTCCAGCAACAACACATTGTACTGGGGGTTTTCACTCAGACGGTGGGCCAGGGCGCAACCGGCAGAGCCGGCACCGACAATAATGTAATCGTATAGGTTACTCACTGAACCTGCGTCTCCGTGTTGGTATTGTTATTCGATTGTTAACAGGTCCCAGTGTAGAGCCCGCCGGTCGAAGCGTTAAGTTATAATTATGTAACTTTTCGGGGTGGGGGTGGATCAGGTGGTGCGGGCAGGGCGTTCAGCCAATCGAATTGTTGTAGCAGCGCGGCAAACTCTCCCGAGGGTGGCTGAAAAAAACGCAGGGCCTGGCCGTCGGCGGGGTGGAGAAATTCCAACTGATTGGCGTGGAGCAACAGGCGTGAACAGGCCAGATGCTTGGCGAAGTAGCGGTTGTGTCGTCCGCGACCGTGTTTGGCGTCGCCGATGATGGGGTGGGAAATATGTTTCATGTGTCGGCGAATCTGGTGGGTGCGGCCGGTGTGGGGCTCCGCGAGCACCAGTGAATAGCGTGAGCTGGGGTAGGTTTCAATTTCAACCGGCAGGGTGGTCGTGGCCAAGCGGGTGAAGGTCGTTCGCGCCTCCTTGGGCGGGCCTGCCTCAGGGCGGCCTGCGTAGCTGTCCGGGTCGGCGCGCAGGGCGTGGTCGATCAAGCCAGAGGCCGGGGTGTGACCACGGACCACTGCGAGGTAGTGTTTCTGTACCTGTTGTTCTCGGAATTGGCGGTTCAGGTCTGCGGCGGCGTCTTTGCACAGGGCCAATACCATGACCCCGGAAGTGGGCTTGTCCAGTCGGTGAATCGGGAATACCTGTTGGCCCAGCTGGTCCCGCAGGAGTTGCAGAACGAAGCGGGTTTCGTGGCGGTCGATGGGACTGCGGTGCACGAGTATCCCCGCAGGTTTGTCGATCACCACAATGTGCTCGTCGCGAAACAAAACGGGAATTGGAACGTCATCTGAATGGATGACTTTCACATCAGCTTCGCTGCCGTTTGATGAAGAGTTTGTCATGTTCGCCTACTTTTCTTGTCCGCAAAAACAACAGAGTGTTAGATTCCCAAGGGTCGGCGCATTATGCCGTACATAATAAGATGGAGTGGCCCCGTGGCAAAAAAATATCCCTGCACCCCTGTTGATATGACGTTTTTCGAGCGGGTGGCGTTCTGCTATGTCGCGGAAGAAGTTTTTGACGTGAGTGCCGCACGCGTCTTTGCGTCCTTTGAAAACGCCGATGACTGGCCCCGGTGGGCGCCACCGATACAACGGGTCGAGTGGACTTCTCCTCAGCCCTTTGGCATGGGAACCACGCGCACCGTGCATATGGTGGGTGGTTTGGTTGGCTACGAAGAATTTATTGCGTGGGAGCGGGGCCGGGAGATGGCGTTTTGCTTCGTCGCTTGCAGCAAGGACTATATTGAATCCTTTGCCGAGCGTTACGAGGTTGAAGAGCTGGCAGCCGACCGCTGTCGAGTGCGCTGGTCCATGGCGATGAAGCCAAAGGGCTTCAGCCGCTACTTTCTACCGCTGTTCAGCCCGGTGATGACTGTCGGGGTAAAATATATGCTCAAGAACCTGAAAAACTATGTGGAGAATAGCGCCAAGGGCTGACCGCCATTGGCGCCCGCGCTCACGCTGCTGCGTTGGCCTTGGTAATTTCGGCATTGAGCATGGTAATAATTGTTTCGATATCCGCTTCGCTGAGACTGCCTTCGTGGAAGTAGACGATGCGACCCTCAGCATTCAGCAAGATTACCGCCACAGTTTTGCTTTGTAATCCCCAGGCGGCCAGTGCCCGGTTATCATCATCGGCGACCAGTGTGGCCGACGGCGTTTCTTTCTTGTTCTTGCTCATGGCCGATGCCGCCAGCCCAGCCGCACCCCACATCGCGTCGCCAAGGTTAATCACCGACACCGACTGAAAGCTGCCCTCGGGGTAATCAACTTCCTTCAAACGTGTGCGCAGAGGGTCAATGATAGATTCCGACGACAGACGTGCCGCAAGATGGAATACCAGTGCTGGCGTTCCAGCGTGAATTTGCTCGGAGCTCCAGGGCGTATAGTGTATTGAATCGTTTTGCAGAATCAGCTCGCCCTTGGTGGGAATTTTTACCGGGGGCAGGGTATCACCCAGCTCCAGTGCCGAACCCAGGGCACTGGCTGTGGCCAATAGCACGCCCAAAAAAGTATTACGTAAACGCTGCATGGTGTTGTCCTTTCAAATTGTTGATTCTTATGTTCGCCAGACTCCGGGCGCGCTAAGCGTAGCATAGGCCTGTAGCGAAGAAGATGACGCTTTGTTCAGGTTACCGGCGATGGAGGTCAGTATTGCTGGGTGGGGATGAATGCACCCTGAACAACGATTATTCTCCATTCAGGGTTAACACCAACTGCCGGCTGCCACCGTGATTGCGGTGTTCGCAGAGATAAACCCCCTGCCAGGTGCCAAGTAACAGGCGGCCATTACCCACGGGTACACTGACACTGCTGCCGAGCAGGCTGCTTTTAATGTGGGCCGGAAGGTCGTCGCTACCCTCATCATTGTGGCGGTAGCGGGGGTCATTTTCAGGCACAAGACTGTTGAACACAGTTTCAAAGTCCTGACGCACCGTGGGGTCGGCATTTTCATTGATGGTCAGCGAGGCGGAGCTGTGCTGGATGAAAATATGCAACAGGCCGCAGTGTACTGTGCCCAGCTCAGGCAGGGCGCGGGTGATGTCGTCGGTTATAAGGTGAAAGCCGCGCCGGCAGGGGCGCAGCGACAGGTGTTTTTGTATCCACATCGGCGGGTGATGACTCCTTTAGTGCGACTCCATGCGAGCCTGTTCACGCAGGCGTTCGGGATCAATGCCATGCTTTTTAACCAGTTTATAGAAGTCGCTGCGATTGCGCCCGGCTACCTTTGCGGCCTGGCTCATATTGCCGCCGGTATTGGCCAGCAACTGCCGCAGATAGTGCTGTTCAAATTCCGCTCGGGCCTCGGCGAGTTTGGGCAGAGGCTTGCCCTGCGAGGCGGCGGGCAGACAGGCCTGCAATTGCGCGTTACTGATCACCGGCCCGGGGGTTAATACCACCAACTGTTCGATAACATTGGCCAGCTGCCGGATATTCCCTGGCCACGGGTAGTTAATCAGTGTTGCGCGGGCGGAGGGCGACAGGTTTTTAACCTCACTGCCGTGGCGCTCTGCGGCAGATTTGAGAAAATGCGCGGCAAGCAGGGGGATATCCGATGGGCGTTCGGCAAGGGTGGGCAGTGTCAGCACCACCGCATTGAGTCGATAAAAGAGATCTTCGCGGAAATCCCCAGCGGTAATGGCTTCGTGCAGATCCCGGTGGGTGGCCGACAGCACGCGCACGTCAATGTGTCGGTCGCGGGTGCCGCCAACGGGGCGGAGTGATTTCTCCTGTAACACTCGCAGCAGCTTGGCCTGTAATGCGAGGGGCATATCGCCAATTTCGTCAAGGAACACAGTGCCACCGTCGGCGCTGACAAAGAGGCCTTCGTGGTCGCGTACGGCACCACTGAAGGCACCTTTCACATGGCCGAAGAGTTCAGACTCCAGTAATTCGGCCGGTATGGCGCTGCAGTTTATTGCCACAAAAGCCTGATCGGCGCGATCGCTGGCCCGGTGCAGCGCACGGGCCAAAAGTTCTTTACCGGTGCCGCTGGCACCCTGAATCAGAATGTTGATCGGGCTGCGGGCAACGCGCTGGGCTTGATCCAGTAACTGTCGGATGGCCGCGCTGCCGCCGATAATTTCTTTGGCCCAGTCAGCGCGGGGCTCCGGGGCTTGAACGGATAACGCCCGGTTTACCACGTCGAGCAGTTCGCGCTTGTCTACTGGTTTGGTGAGAAAACCGAATACTCCGCGCTGGGTGGCGGTGACCGCTTCCTGTATTGAACCGTGGGCGGTAAGCAGAATAACCGGTAAGCCTGGGCGCTCGACCTGTATGGCTTCAAACAGGGCGAGGCCGTCCATGCCGTCCATGCACAGGTCGCTGATGACTAAGTGTATTTTTTCGGTCGAGAGGATGCGCAGTGCCTGCTCGCCGCTTTCCGCGCAATGGATGCGATAGCCCATTGCGCTGAGGCGCATTGACAGTAACTCCAGCAGTTCCGGGTCGTCATCGACCAACAGCAGTTCATTATGTGACATTAGAGTTCCTCAGCAGGATGTTGTTGCTGGTTTATCTGGGCTTCAATGTCGCTGATACCCTCAATCGTTTTTTTCAGCTCCCGGCGAAGGGCGTCGGCCTGGCTACTCAGCTCCAATAGTTGCAAGCGGTGGTCGCTGAGCATTGTTAACAGGCCGAGTTCCGCGTCGGTCAGGGTATGTTGCTCGAGAAAAGTGGAAATGCGATCAAGGTGCTCCTCCTGTTGTCGTGGTGTGCAGCTGCGTATCAGCAGCGCCTGGAGCAGAGCGTATTTTCCGGAGTTTTGCTGATAGCTGCTCCTTTGCTGTCGCTCATTTTCCGGCAGAGCACAGAGTGATCGACGCTCGGCCAGCAGGCGCTCGGTGCTGCGGTAATCGTCGATCGCAGCGACACAGTGTGCTGCTTCCAGTTCCGCGGGCGGTGGTTGTTTGGCGAATGGCGCGCAGCCAGCCAGAACTGTTGCGAATAGCGCTGTGGCAACCGGTGCCCCCCACTTGGATAAAACCCGCATAAACCCTCTTTAGTCTGTAACCCGTTGTGACAATTGCGAAAAGCGCAAGGTAAACTCACAGCCCTTGTCGCGTTCACTGTTCAGCGTGATTTGCGCACCGAGGCTGTCGGCACAATCTTTGACGATGGCAAGGCCCAGACCGCTCCCCTTTAGCGCTCCTCGGCGGGGGACTGTCCCCTGCTCAAATGCCTGAAAAACCCGTTGTTGTTCTTCCTCGGGAATACCCGGGCCGCTGTCTTTGACAGTTAAAAACCAAAAGTGCTCAGTCTTCCACCAGCGCACAGTGACGGTATCGCTTGAATCGCAATACTGGAGCGCGTTGGATATGAGGTTGGACAGAATCATTTCAATGGCCAGGGGATGGCAGCGAATTTGATCGAAGCCGCTGTCCACAGTGCAGTGCGGGGCATTGCCAAAATAGCGGCTGCGGTAGGTGTCGAACAGGCGTTGGCACACCGCCGCCAAATCAAGCTCTTCTTCCGGTGTGTGATTCACACTGGCGGCGGCATTGTAGTTAAGTAGCTGCTGAATAAGCTCCTGCAGATGATTGGCTTGGCTACGCTGAATACTTAGCACCCGTTGCTGTTCCCTGGTGACAGGTCCGGGCAGCTGTTCGCTGAGTAATTCGTTGGCGTCGATAATCGCGGCCAGGGGGCTTTTCAATTCATGGGTAATATGGCGACTGAGGCGTTCCTGCTGTTGCTCGGCGTTTTCCAGTTCCGCGCGCATCCATTCCAGTCGTTCACCCAGTCGCACCAGGTCAGCGGGGCCCTCAATCGCGATAGCGGGACGCCACTGCCCTCGACCAAGTTGCTGTATTGCTTTGCTGAGTTTTCCCAGAGATCGGGAAATAAGCAGCGAACTGAAACCCAGTAGCAACAAGGTGGCTGGCAGCGCCAGGGCACTGGTCAGCAGTATATGCCGGCGCGCGGTGTCGAGCTTGTCGCGATTGCGGTGCAGCGACGCATCCACTGCCTCGGCAATGGTTTGACGGATTTTCTGGTTGTCTTGCTGAGCGTGGCGATAGTGTTCGTCAAGTGAGGTAGGGGCGTGGCCGGACTCGCTGAGCTGAATGATTTGAGCGAGGTGCTGCTTCAGGCTTTTGCTGGTCTCCGTGTAGGTCGTTTTATCCTGTAGGGGCAATAACAGCGATATGGCCAGTAACGACTCCAGGGTTTTGTCGTGCTTCTGGTGTAGCAGAGTGAGGAAGCGGTCTTCGCGCAACAGTTGATATTGTCGGGCGGCCCGCTCGATGTCTTCGGTCTGCTTGCGCAAGGTCACGCTGAGCTGGCCGAGCAGTGTCTGATCTCTTAGCTGACGGGACTGGCTGTGGCTTTGTTCGTTCAGCTGCCACAGGGCATAGCTCACCGCGACAATCAGCGGGAGCATCGACAGAAGGGTGGCCAAAAACCACTGCTGCTGCAGGCTTGGCCCCCGTTGCCGTTGCCATTTCGCGGCGGGCTCAATGTCGTCATGTTTTGCCTGTTGCAAATTTGCGATACCGTAAGTTATTGAATTAATTGGAATAAAAATATTATTTATCGCCGAGTGTTGGCGTTTGCCTACAGTTCTGACTGTGTTTTACTCACCATAGTTCGCCAAAAATTCATAACTTATTGAAAAATATGGAAAAATAAAATTGGCACGCGACTTGATATAGCTCAGGTGACAGCGAGGAAAAGGACGATCTCGCAGTCAGTCACGCAGGACTGAAGTCGAGGCGTTATTGCCTCCACCGACTGTAAACTTGATAGGAAGGAGAGTGTTATGAAGAAAACATGGTTAGTTCTCGCAGGTGTAGTAATGAGTTCAGCGGTTATGGCCGCTCCCTTGGGCAGCAATATCGGAGGCAGTGCCGGTGGTAGCGGTAGCCTGAATTCCGAAGCAGGCGCTCAGGGTGGTATGAGCGGCCAGGGTGGCCAGAACACCGATAGCAGCGATGCGCTGTTCGGTGCACTTGACGGCGACGGCAGCGGTTCACTGAACAAGCAGGAAGCTCAAGCCGAACGGAACCTGCGTCAGCACTTTGACGACGTTGATGCGGACGGCAATGGCGAAGTCAGCCGCGACGAGTTTCTCGCTCGGGAAGACCGCCTGAAGGAACTGGAAGAAGCCGAGTAATTCTAACCAGTACTGACCCCTGGAGCAGCAGCTTTGCTGCTCCATTGTTTGTACGATGAGAATAGTACGAGGAGCTTTACATGGACTTAATATCCAAGGATTTCAAATTACTGCCAACAAAAACCGTTCTTGCAGGGCTGGGCATTGTCGGCGCCGCTGCGTTCTACAGTTCAGCTGTACACGCCGGCCCCGCACTCAGTGGCCCACATATGTACGTAGGCGGTAATTACGGCGTGTATAAGTCCCGCGACGGTGACTTTGATGAAGACGATGATTTTGTTGAGCTGTCACTGGGTGCGCAGTTCAATCAGTATTTCGGTGTTGAGGCGGGCTATCTGAACTTTGGTGAGTTTTCCGGTACCGCTGGTTCCGCCGACATTGATGGCTACGATCTTGCTGTGGTTGGCCGCCTGCCACTCACTGAAAGTTTCGGCCTGTATGCCAAAGCCGGGCAATTGTTCTGGGATGCGGATTTTGACTTCCTCGGGACGAAACAAAGCTACGATGGCGATGAGCCCTTTGTCGGCGTCGGGGTCGACTTTAAAGTTGCCGAGAATCTTGCGGTCAATCTTGAGTACGACCGCTACAACATTGATCTCGACGACTCGTCATTCCCTAACCCCGCCAACAACTGGGAGGGTGATATGGACACCATGAAAATTGGTGCCCGCCTGATGTTTTGATCCGTCCATGTGGATCGGGTGAGCAAGCCCCCTACTTGTTGAATACCCCGACTCCTCATCTTGCCAGCTACAGTCCCCCCCCCCCCTCTGACTCCTGTAGCTGGCCTTTTTAGAATTTTGGTGGCAGTGCCTCACCGCAGTGCTTGCAGTAACGGGCATCGCGATCGTGACCGCGTTTTTTGCAGGCCTTGCACTGACTCCGGGTTGCCTCCCGCTGGGCTTCCTGCAGTAGCTCCGAGCTGATGATTCCCGTTGGAATAGCGATAATGGCGTAGCTGGTGACCATTGCCAGGGCGGCAATGACTTGTCCCAGCGCGGTATGCGGCACGATATCGCCGTAGCCGACGGTGGTCACCGTAACAATCGCCCAGTAAATACTGCGAGGCAAACTGGTAAAGCCGTTGGCGGGGCCTTCGATCAAATACATCAGTGAACCGAAGGCGATTACCAGTGTGAGCACTGTGGTAAAAAAGACGAATATTTTGTGGCGAGAGGCGGCAATTGAGCGCAGCAGTACATTGGCTTCCGAGGTGTACTGCACCAGTTTCAATACGCGGAATACCCGCAGTACCCTGAAGATTCTAATGACCAGCAGGTGCTGGGCCCCTGGTACGAGCAGCGCGAGGTAAGTGGGCAGAGTCGCAAGCAAATCAACAAGCCCATAAAAACTAAACATATATTGGCGACGGTCGGCGCTGCAATAGATTCTTGCCAGGTACTCAACGGTGAACAGCAGCGTAAACCCCAGTTCCGCCGCGTATAACCAGTCGCCCCAGCGCGCGTGGATACTGGCCACGGAGTCGAGAAAAAGCGCTGTCACGCTGCTGATAATCACTGCAATCAGGACAATATCGAAGGTGCGCCCCGGCCCGGGCTCGGTGCCAAAAATGATCTCGCGCATTTTCTCCCGCAGGGTGAGATCAGCCATGTTGCGCGTGTTCCTCGCTGAGCACAGCAATGGTTTTGGCGCAGAGCAGCGCCAGATCATCGGGGCTGATGGTATAGGGCGGCATGGTGTACACCAACTTGCCGAAGGGTCGCAGCCACACGCCGTGGTCAACAAATCGAGGTTGAATAGTGGCCATGTTGACCGGCTGCTGTAACTCAATGACGCCGATCGCCCCCAGACAGCGTACATCGGCGACACCGGGAATCTCTCGCGCCGGAGCGAGGCCGCTGCGAAGTCCCTGTTCAATAGCGGCGACCTGCGATTGCCAGTCGCTGGACAGCAAAACGTCGAGGCTGGCATTGGCAATGGCGCAAGCCAGCGGGTTGCCCATAAAGGTCGGCCCATGCATAAATGCGCCGGCTTCCCCTGAGCAAATTGTCGCGGCGAGTTCCTCGCTGCACAGGGTCGCGGCGAGGCTCAGGTAGCCGCCGGTCAGGGCCTTGCCGACACAGAGAATATCCGGCTCGATGCCGGCGTGCTCACAGGCAAATAATTTGCCGCTGCGGCCAAATCCCGTGGCGATCTCGTCGGCGATTAACAGCACATCGTACTGGTCGCAAAGCGCCCGCACCCTGCGCAGGTAGTCGGCGGAATAAAAACGCATACCCCCGGCACCCTGCACAATGGGCTCCAGCACCACGGCGGCCAGTTCGTGGTGGTGTTGCTCAATCAAACGGGTGATTGAGGCCATGTCCTGGTCGCTGGCTGTCTCGCCGAAGGGGGTAGCGGGGGCGTCAGCAAAGAGGTGCTGCGGCAATACCTTGTTGAACAAATGGTGCATGCCATTGACCGGGTCGCAGATCGCCATGGTGGCAAAGGTATCGCCGTGGTAGCCGTTGCGCAGCGCGAGCAGGCGGTGTTTGTCGCTTCTGCCCCGGCCTATCCAGTATTGCAGTGCCATCTTGATAGCGACCTCAACAGCGACGGAACCGGAGTCGGCAATAAATACTCGGGTCAGGGACGCGGGGGTCATATCTACAAGGCGCTTGCCAAGGGTGGCGGCGGGCTGGTGGGTGAGGCCGCCAAACATGACATGTGACATCGCCTCCAACTGGCTTTTGGCGGCTTCATTCAGGGCCGGGTGGTTGTAGCCGTGAATGGCGGACCACCATGAGGCCATGCCGTCTATTACCTCGCGGCCATCGGCCAGGGTAAGGCGAACCCCCTTTGCAGAGCTTACGGCAAAGGGGGTAACGGGGCTGTGCACGGAGGAATAGGGATGCCAGATATGGTTGCGGTCCCATTCCAGCCACTGTTCGGCACTGACGTGTTTATAATCGGTCATGGTGTACTCCAGTCTGTGCCGCTAGTTTAGGGGCTGAGCCAGTGAATTGCATCTGCTGCCGTACTGTCGCCGTGAGGTGATAGGTATATGTGTAATGTTGCACCTTACCCGCGAGGAGCGGTCGAAGGCGCTACAGCCAATGAGAAGTCTTCAAGGGGAGTTGAGATGACAAGATACCGTATTGAAGCAGACAGTATGGGTGAGCTGCATGTGCCGGAGAACGCATACTATGGCGCGCAAACCCAGCGCGCGGTCGATAATTTCCAGATCAGTCCGTTGCGGATGCCGCGGAAATTTATCGACGCCATGCTGCGGATAAAACGCAGCGCGGCCCAGGTCAATCGCGACGCGGGCTTGCTCGACGAGGCGCGCTGTGCAGCGATCAGTCGCGCCGCAGCGAGTCTGTTGGAAGCCGAGGATCTCTCTGCCCAATTCCCGGTGGACGTGTTTCAGACTGGTTCCGGGACCAGCACCAATATGAATGTCAACGAGGTGCTGGCCCATATTGCCAGTGAATATTCAGGGGTGGATGTTCACCCCAATGACCATGTCAATATGAGCCAGAGCAGCAACGATGTGGTGCCCACCGCCATCCATTGCAGCGCGGCCCTGGCGATAGAATTTGAGCTGCTACCGGCGTTGCGGGAACTGGAGCAGGCTATTTCTGTTCGGGCTCGGGAGTGTGAGTCCATTATCAAAACCGGGCGCACCCATTTGATGGACGCGATGCCGATCAGTTTGGGGCGGGAAATAGGCGCCTGGGCGGTGCAGGTCAACAAGAATACCGAGCGCTTGTGGTACGGGCGGAAGCAGCTGTGCAAACTTTCCCAGGGCGGGACGGCAGTGGGGAGTGGGATCAATACTCCCGAGCTGTTTGCGGAAAAGTTTTGTGCCTCGCTGAGTGCCGACACCGGGCTGCGCTTTTCAGTCAATGAGTCCTTTTACGAAGGCCTTGCTTGCCAGGATACCGCAGTGGCGGTGTCCGGCGAGCTGCGCACTGTGGCGGTGAGCCTGATGAAAATCAGCAACGATTTGCGTTGGATGAACAGCGGCCCCCTCGCGGGTTTGGGGGAAATTCGTCTGAAGGCCTTGCAGCCGGGCAGCAGCATTATGCCGGGCAAGGTCAACCCGGTGATTCCCGAAGCGGTGGCGATGGCGTCCGCCCAGGTTATGGGAAACGATGCGACCATTGCCATTGCCGGGCAGTCCGGCAATTTTCAGCTGAATGTTATGTTGCCGGTGATCGCCTATAACCTGTTGCAGAGTATCGAACTGATGACCAGCTGCGCACGGTCGCTGGCAGATAAGGTGATTGCGGATTTCGTTGTCGAAGAAACCGTGCTGCGTCGTGCGCTGGCAAAGAATCCGGTATTGGTCACCGCGTTGAACCCGATACTGGGTTATCAGCGGGCCGCTGAAATTGCCAAGGAAGCCTATGCCAGCGGTCGGGATATTATCGATGTGGCCGAAGAGATGAGTGACATCTCACGGGAAAGGCTCGAGCAGCTGCTTGAACCGGCCCGACTGGCTGAGGGCGGCCTGCCGGATTAGCGGGTAAGTGGGATAAGACCACCGGTGTGGCGGGCGTAAGTCCGGTGTCTGTACAAATCTTAATTCAGTAAACCTTCCAGCCCTGTGAGGACTTTCGTTACTATCAGGGGCTGGGCCTGTGCATTGGGGTGAATGCCGTCGGCCTGCATCAACTGCGGGTTTGTGGCGATATCGTCGAGGATAAACGGCAACAGGGTGATTTTATGTTCCTCGGCCAGGGCAGCGTACAGGGCCTCAAAGGCAGCAGTGTAGCGACGGCCGTAGTTGGGCGGGATTTTCATCGACATCAGCGCCACGTTTGCCCCGTGTTGTTGGCTTTGGCGAATCAGGGTCGCCAGATTTTTACGTATGCCTGCAACAGGGTAGCCGCGAAGTCCGTCATTGCCGCCCAATTCGATAATAACGATATCGAAGCGATTTTCCGCCAGTAAACCGGGCAGGCGGCGCAGTGCGCCGGCGGTGGTCTCACCGCTGACACTGGCATTGGTCAATCGGTAGTGTTTGGGGAGTTGTTCTGTAAGCAAGCTGGGCCAGCTTTCATTTTCTGACATGCCATAGCCGGCGCTGATGCTGTCGCCCAGCACGAGCAGGTGGCGCTCAGTCGCCGCGGCGCCGAGACTGAAAAACAGTGCGCAAAAAAAGGCACTTACCAAGCGAATAGGGAAGGCTGATATAAGCATGATTCGAGTAGACAATGTCTCCAAAACAGTACGCAGTGGCAGCGAAGAGCTGACCATACTGAAAGGTATCAGTATGGAAATCAAGGCGGGACAGAGTGTCGCCATTGTCGGTGCCTCGGGTTCCGGGAAGTCCACCCTGCTGGGCTTGTTGGCAGGGTTGGATAGCCCCAGCAGCGGTTACATCCATCTTCAGGGAGAGGATGTCACCGCGATGACAGAGGACGAGCGAGCGGCGTTGCGGGCGCGGGCGGTGGGCTTTGTGTTTCAGTCCTTTCAATTGCTGCCCACGTTAACAGCACTGGAAAATGTGATGCTGCCGCTGGAGTTATCCTCTGCCAAGGGGGCCAGGGAACGGGCGCTGGAGCTTCTCGAACAGGTGGGACTGTCCGCGCGAGCCGGACATTATCCCCGGCAACTGTCCGGCGGTGAGCAGCAGCGGGTGGCCCTGGCCCGGGCCTTTGTGGTGGAGCCGGACATTCTGTTTGCCGACGAGCCCACCGGCAATCTCGATGCGGTGAACGGCGGGCATATTGAAGAACTGCTATTCGCTATGAACCAACAGCGTGGTACCACTCTGGTATTGGTGACCCATGAGCCCCATCTTGCCGAACTGTGCGAGCGCCGCTTTGAAATGCGCGACGGCCAGTTGGCGGAACAGCACTGATGCTTCAGTTGCGCCGATTATTAAGAGAGATACGGGGTGGCGAGCTGCTGTTGTTGGCGGTATCGCTGGTACTCGCGGTGGCCAGTGTCGCTGGCATTGCCGGTTTTGCCGAGCGTTTGAAGTTGGCAATGGGGGAGCGCAGCCTGTACTTCCTCGCGGCGGATCAAGTGTTGGTGTCGCCGTCGCCGCTGCCCCCTGAGTGGCTCGAAAAGGCGGAAAACAGCGGCATTTCAGTCGCAAAAACGGTGTCTTTTCGCACTATGGTTTACGGTAGTGCTGCAGATCCGGCTGATGAAAAAATGCTGTTGGTCGCGCTGCGCGCTGTGTCTGACCGCTATCCGCTACTGGGTACGGTACAGTTCAGCGATACCGTTTACGGTAATGCCCAGGAAAGCGCCGGCGGGCCACCGCGCGGTGAAATCTGGCTGGATTCCCGAGCCTTTGCCATGTTGGGTATTGCGCCCGGTGCCGAGGTCGAAGTTGGCGAAGCCCGTTTGCTGGCGAGCCGGGTATTGGTTGACGAGCCCGATCGCAGCAGTTCGATCAATGTATACGGGCCGCGGGCATTGATGCATAGCGGTGATGTTGCTTCTACCGGGGTGGTGCAGCCGGGTAGCGTCGTTGATTATCGCTATTTATTTGCCGGCGATACAGCGCAACTTGACAGCTTTGCTGGCTGGTTAGAACCGAAGATGTTGCCGAGCCATCGCTGGCGAACACTGACGGATAACCAACCAGCACTGGCACAGAGCCTGGATCGCGCGGAGTCCTATATGCTTCTCGCAGCCTGTCTTGCAGTGGCGTTGGCCAGTGCCGCCATTGCCCTTTCCGCACACCGCTATGGGCAGCAGAATATTGACCGAGTGGCATTGATGAAGTCCCTCGGTGCCAGTCGCCGCTATATCCTGTCGTTCTACGCGCGTCAGGGTGCTGTATTGCTGGGTCTTGCTGTGCTTATGGGCGGGTTGATTGCCGAGGCGCTGCAAGGGCTGTTATTCCAGAGCATTGCCCAATTATTGAATGTCGAAGTGCCCGCGGGGAGCTGGCGGCCACTGCTCACCGGGGCGATTACCGCCGGCGTGTGTCTGTTGTGTTTCGCTGCGCCGCCCTTGTGGCGACTCAGTCGAGTGTCGCCGATGCGGGTATTACGCCGGGATCAGGAACAGGACAATGCCGGCCTGGCGATGCCTCTGTTGCTGGGGGGCGGTGCGATGTTCGGCTTGATGCTGTGGTTCAGCAACAGTGTGGCGTTGAGCGTGGCGGTGATGTTATCCAGTGTGGTGTTGTTGCTGCTGGCCGCGGCGCTGGTGCTGTTATGTATTCGTGGCGCGCGCTCGCTGAGTACACGGATGGCCGGCAGTCGTCAGCGTTTGGCCATCTCCAATATTTATCGCCGCCGCTATGGCAACGCTTTTCAGCTCGGCAGCATTGCTCTCGCGTTGATGAGTCTTCTCAGTGTATTTCTGCTGCGTGAGATGCTGTTAAAAGACTGGCAGAGCCAATTGGCCGAGGGTACGCCGAATTACTTTCTGATTAATATCGCGGAATCTGAACTGGCGGAGCTCGACGGGTTTTTTTCCGAAAATGGCGTTGCTCATGCCGGCATTTTTCCCATGGTGAGAGGCCGCTTGAGCCATATTGATGGCGTGCCCATGGCTGACACCGATATCGACGCGAATACCGCTGGCCTGAACCGTGAGGTCAATCTCAGTTGGTCGGCGGAGCTGCCCAGCGATAATCGACTGCTGGCGGGAAAATGGTGGTCGAACACAGCGCACACCTCAACCGACAGTGACAGATTGCCGGTGTCGGTCGAGTCAGAGGTTGCGGAGCGAATGGGTGCGGAGTTAGGCACTCGGCTGCAGTTTAATATTGGTGGGCAGACCCTCGATGCTGAAGTCACCAGTATTCGCGGGCTGGACTGGCAGAGTATGCGGCCGAACTTTTATTTTCTGTTTCCCGCCAACAGTTTGGGACGCTACGCCAGTTCCTATATCACGAGTTTTTATCTGCCCGCAGAACAGCGGCCGCTGTTGGTTGAGGTGATGTCTGCCCACCCGACTATTACCCTGATTGAAGTCGACGCAATTCTGGCGCAAATGAAAGAGGTGGTCAGCCAGCTATCGGCAGCGATAAGCCTTATTGTGCTGCTGTTACTGGTATGTGCATTGTTGGTGTGTGTCAGTAATGTGCAGTTAAGCCTGGACACGCGCCGACAGGAATATGCCCTGTTGCGAACGCTCGGTGCGGGAAACCGCTTCTTGCGGGCTACGCTGTTTTTGGAGTTTGCGTTTCTTGGCGGATTGGCGGGATTGGTGGCGGCGGTGGGTGCCAATCTCTGTCTGGTCGCGCTGCAAATATGGGCGCTGGATATGGCGCCCCGGGTTCATTTGTGGAGTTTTTTGTTTACGCCCCTGGCGAGCGCAGTGTTGGTTACTGTGCTCGCCGCAGGCTATGGGCGTCGATTACTGCGAACCCCTGCTGTGGCACTGCTGCGGGGGCGTTAGTCAATCGGGGGGTAGGGCGTTGCTTCTTTCGGCAGGGTAGCGATATCGGTGGGGTCTGTGCACAGCCCGGCAATCATCATGCGCATGGACTTTTCCGCCTGCAAATCGAGGTCGCGGTGATAGCCGTAGGTATCGCCGTGATCCAGCATCAGCGTGGTCACGCCATGTACCGCTGCCCAGATGGTGTGGGCGATAGATGCGACATCGTCGATGGGACGCAGTTCACCGTTGGCCAGTCCCCGTTCGACTCCGGAGCGCACCTTGTATATGGCCTCACGGCCCGCGGCAAAAAGCTCGGGATATTGATTACGGGGTTGCAACACTGGCCCGAACATCAAATGGAACATTTCGGTATGTTCGCGGGCAAACTTGATATAGGCGAGGCCAAACATCAGCAGGCTTTGGTCTGCCCGGGGCTCGTTCTCGCTGGCTTTGCCGATTTCAAAAAAGCGCTTGAACCCCTCGACCGCCAGTGCGGCGAGCAGGGCATTCTTGTCGCGAAAATGACGGTAGGGGGCGGTTTGCGATACGCCGATTTCCCGCGCCAGGGCGCGCAGGCTGAGGTCAGCAATGCCCCCTTCGACGAGGTGCTGCTCGGCAAGCTCCATGAGTTCATGGCGCAGATTGCCGTGGTGATAAGTAGATGTATTTGTCGATGCCATGTGTTTACTTCTTGTGTTGCGCAAAGGTAATGTTGACAGTCATTCGCGCAATTGTCACCCCTTTCGATGAATTTCGCCTGTATTTCTGGTTGTTAAGCACACGTTTGCTGACAGCCGGGAAATGCCAAATACTGCCGCAGACGTGCGGCGGCTGAGGTCAGTCGTTACTGCCTGCACTGCGCAGGCCAATCTTGCGTACCTGTTCGCCATCCATTTCGGCGACGGTCCAGGTCATATTTTGCCAGGTAATATGGTCGCCCAGCACGGGGCGGTTGGACAGTTGGGTGGCGAGAAATTCGCCGAGGCTCAGCTGGCGCTGTTCGTCGCTGATCGCCAGATTGTAAAGCTGCGCGATATCCGCCAGCCGTGCATCTGCCTGCAGAATAAAATCGCCGAAAAAGCGCATGTCCAGCCCGTGTTTTGGCGGTTCACTGAACAATTTGCCCAAGGCGGGCAGGTCGGCCTCGTGGCCGATGACGCAGAGAATATCGCCGCTGTTGAGTTGGGTGCTACCGCTGGGGTGCAGTAATTGCTGGTCGCGAAACAGGGCGGCGACACGGGTGTTGTCCGGCAAGTGGAGGTTACGCAGGGCTTTGCCGATGTACCACTTATCTTCAACCAGGGTATACACAAACAGCTCCCACTGACTGGTGCTGTGGACTTCCAGGCCAACCCGGGACACCGGTGCGGGGATGGAGGGCACGATCACGTCAGCTCGGCGTCCCGCCCAGCCGAGACTGCTGCCCTGAACCAGCAATGACACCAGAACAATGAAGAACGCGACATTAAAGTAGAGCTGAGCGTGATCCAGGCCCGCCATCATCGGGAAAATGGCAAGAATAATGGGTACCGCGCCGCGCAGGCCCACCCAGGAAATGAAAAACCGCTCGCGCATATTAAAGCGCCGAAAGGGCAGCAAACTGCTGAAAACGGCGAGTGGCCGGGCGACGAAAATCATCCACAGTGCCAGTATCAGTGCCGGTAGTGCCACGGATAACAGGGCGCTGGGGGTAATTAATAAACCGAGTACCAGGAACATACCGATCTGGCTCAGCCAGGCCAGCCCGTCGAACATATGGAGAATGCCGTGGCGGTTGCGTACCGGGCGGTTGCCCAGCAATAGACCGCAGAGATAGATGGCCAGAATGCCGCTGCCGCCGAGGGCGGTAGTGGTAGCGTAAATTATCAATCCGCCGCTAACCGCCAGTAAGGGATAGAGACCGTTGGCAAGGTTCATACGGTTTATCAACCGCCACAGTAAATAACCACCGCCGAAGCCCAGTGCAATCCCCAAACCGAACTGCCACAGGAGATCGGCGACCAATAGCATACTGAAGCTGCTTCGGGAGGCGATAAGTTCGATGACGGTAATCGTCATAAACATGGCCATCGGGTCGTTACTGCCCGATTCAATTTCGAGGGTGGCGCCCACCCGCTCGTTAAGACCACGTCCACCCAGCAGTGAAAATACCGCTGCGGCATCGGTTGAGGCGACGATACTGCCAATCAGCAGGCCCTCAATCCAACGCAGCTCGAACAGCCAAACAGCCGCGAGCCCGGTAAGTGCCGCGGTCACCAAAACTCCGACGGTGGCCAGCGACAGAGCGGGCCACAGTGCCACTCGGAAACTGGCCATACGGGTGCGCATACCGCCGTCGAGCAGAATAATCGCTAACGCGAGGTTGCTGATAAGGTAGGCCAGTGGAAAATTGTCAAAGCGCAGGCCGACAGGGCCATCTTCACCGGCGAGCATGCCGACGCCCAGAAACAATACGAGAATGGGGACGCCCAAACGCGATGAAAACGAGCTCACGAGTATACTGACGGCGACGAGACTGGCGCCGATAAAGAACAGCGTATTGATGTAGGAGGCGTCCACGTCGAACCTTAATAACGATTGCCGACGAATGCGGCGACCGGGGTAGTCTACCTTGAACGCCGCGAGGGTTCAGTCAAAAATGGTGAAACAGGCCCCCTGCGCAATGGCAAAGGGCCTGTGTGGTTGTGCAGAGAATGGTGCTTTAGTCGAGACGATGACGTTAGTTGGTGGTGTGGTCGTCTATTTCGTCGCTGATTTCCTCGGCGCCCTCGTCAAAGCTTTCTGCAGTCTCTTCCATGGGGCCTTCGTCGCGGTCGCAGGCGGTCAGCAGGGACATACTACCCAGGCCGAGGGTGATCGCCAGTAGAAGGCGGCTAAGTGGCAATTTACGCAATAGGTCATTGATCGTCGTCATAATTCAAAACACTCCTTGATAGTCGGTTCTGATGAACATCCGGGCATTGTTGTCCCAATGCTGTGACCGCGATTTGCTGGTAGCGTTCCACCGGGGATTTTCCGCTATTGAAACAGGGGCGAAAAAAAAACCGCTTGAAGCGGGTTTTTTTTCGCGAACCAAGCCTCGCTCAGCGCTCGAGATATTGCAGCTTGCCCGGCTTGCCGGCCCACTCTTCAGCGTCGGCGGGAGCCTCTTTCATCTCTGTGATGTTTGGCCAGATTTCCGCGAGTTCAGCGTTCAGCTCGAGGAATACCTGCTGATCTTCCGGCAGTTCATCCTCAGAGAAAATCGCTTCTACCGGGCATTCGGGCTCACACAGTGCACAGTCAATACATTCATCAGGATGAATGACCAGAAAGTTCGGGCCTTCGTAAAAACAGTCAACAGGACATACTTCTACGCAGTCAGTGTGTTTACACTTGATGCAATCTTCACCTACAACAAAAGTCATTTTGGTCAGCCCCTTTACTCTCTGACTGTGAATCGACAAACGCGCATTGTAACACCAGCATAAAAAGTCGGTACAGTTTATGCGTTAACAATTATTCAGGTGTGTGTTATCTGTTTTTCAGGTTGATCCGCTGCTGAGCGACTTGAGTTCGTAGAGCAATGCCAGTGCCTCGCGGGGGCTTAGCCCGTCGGGGTCGATGCCCTGGAGTTTTTCCACCGCAGCGTGAGGCTCAACGATGCTGAACAGGTCCGGCTGGGGACCGCTGGTCAGCGGTTTCGCCGCTGTGCCGGGGTGTATGCTCTGATTTTCCAGCTCGTGCAATTTTTTGCGTGCGGCCTGAATGACCTTGTCGGGAATGCCGGCGAGCTTTGCGACCTGCAAGCCGTAGCTGCGGTTGGCCGGCCCCTCTTCAAGGCGGTGAAGGAAAACAATGTGGTCGTTATGCTCCTTTACCCCCAGATGCACATTCGCGGCTAATGGATAGCTGTCGGGGAGCACTGTCAGTTCGAAGTAGTGGGTGGCAAAGAGCGTAAAGGCGCGCACTCTGTCTGCCAGTTCTATGGCGCTGGCCCAGGCCAGCGACAGGCCGTCAAAGGTGCTGGTGCCGCGGCCGATTTCGTCCATAAGAATCAGACTGCGCTCGGTGGCGTTGTGCAGGATATTGGCGGTTTCAGTCATCTCCACCATAAAGGTAGAGCGCCCGCCGGCGAGGTCGTCGGAGGAGCCGATGCGGGTGAATATTTGATCGACAATGCTCAGTGTGGCACTTCGTGCGGGCACAAAACTGCCAATATGGGCGAGCAGGACGATAAGCGCTGTCTGACGCATATAGGTCGATTTACCGCCCATATTCGGCCCGGTGATAATCAGTGTGCGCCGCTCCTTGTCCAGTTGCAGATCGTTGGCGATAAAGGGTTCGTCGAGGACGCTTTCCACCACGGGGTGGCGACCCTGTTCGATGTGCATCACGCCCTCGTCATTGAACTGCGGCTCGCAGAAATCCAGTTGCACCGCGCGTTCGGCCAGATTGCACAGGGCGTCCAGCTCGCAGATCGCATGGGCGGACATTTGCAAGGCGCCCAGGGCGTGGTTGAGTTCGTCGAGAAGCTGGTCGTAGAGGAACTTCTCTCTGGCCAGGGCGCGGCTTTTTGAGCTGAGCGCCTTGTCCTCAAACTCCTTCAATTCCGGGGTGATAAAGCGCTCGGCGTTTTTAAGTGTTTGGCGGCGGATATATTCCACCGGGGCCTTTTCCGCCTGCATTCGGCTGATTTCAATGTAGTAGCCGTGCACACGGTTATAGCCGACTTTCAGGCTGCTCAGCCCGGTTTTTTCCCGCTCGCGAACCTCCATCTCCATAAGAAAAGCACCAGCGTCGGAACTCAGACTGCGCAGCTCGTCAAGCTCCTGATCGAAGCCGGGGGCGATAACGCCGCCGTCGCGGACGACCATAGGCGGATTCTCGATGACCGCCCGTTCCAGCAGCTCAGCGATGACCGGGAATTCGCTGATTGATGTGCTCAGTTCCCGCAGGTGGGGAAGTTCGATTTCCCGCAGGGTGGCCTGCAGTAGCGGCAGCACGGCCAGCGAGGCTTGCAGGCGGGACAGGTCGCGGGGGCGGGCGGAGCGCAGGGCGACCCGGGACAGAATCCGTTCGAGGTCGCCGATATGGCGCAGGTGTTCGCGCAGGGACTCGAAACGGTAATCTTCAATTAACAGGGCGATGCTATTGCGGCGGGCTTCGATCAGCTCTCGGTCGCGCAGTGGTCGATGAAGCCAGCGTTTGAACAGGCGGCTACCCATGGCGGTCTGGCAGCGATCCAGCACCGAGGCCAGAGTGTTGTCGCTGCCGCCGCCGAGATTCACATCCAGTTCCAGGTTGCGCCGGGTGGCGGCGTCCATGGCAACGGCGCGGTCGCTGGATTCCAGTATCAGACGCTGGATATGGGGCAGCTCGCAGCGCTGGGTGTCCTTGACGTATTGCAGCAAACAGCCCGCGGCAGCAGTTGCCGCAGTCAGAGTGTCGCAGCCAAATCCCGCCAGATCCTGCACCTGAAAATGGCTGCACAACTGGCGATGGGCGGTATCGAAATCGAAGTCCCAGGGGGGCAGGGCGCGGCGGCCCGGCAAATCCGGCAGCCATTCGCCGCCAAAGTCCTCTGGCAGCAGCAGCTCAGCGGGGCGCAAACGTTGCAGTTCGCTGAGCAGGGCGGCTTCGCTGGCCAGTTCTGACACGGAAAAACGACCGCTGCTCATGTCGAACACCGCCAGCCCAAATATCGCTCCCTGCTGGCAGCAGGCGACCAGCAGATTGTCGCGGCGCTCGTCCAGCAGAGCCTCATCGCTGAGGGTGCCGGGGGTGACTATTCGGGCAACCTTGCGCTCCACGGGGCCTTTGCTGGTAGCGGGGTCGCCGACCTGTTCGCAGATGGCGACTGACACGCCCTGCTTGACCAGACGGGCCAGGTATCCTTCGGCGGCATGATAGGGCACACCGCACATGGGAATAGGTTCGCCGCCGGACTTACCCCGGGCGGTCAGCGTGATGTCCAGCAGTTCAGCGGCACGCTTGGCATCGTCAAAAAATAATTCGTAAAAATCACCCATGCGATAAAACAGCAGTTCGGTGGGGTGTTGTGCCTTGATTTTGAGAAACTGCTGCATCATTGGCGTGTGAGAAGCCAGGTCAACGCCTGCGTTCATAGTGACAGATCTCCGTGCCGCGGGTCGCGGCTGATTCAGATACGCTTTTGCAAGGCAGAGAAGTTTACGGAATGCGCGGGTCACTGGCCAGTGACCAATTGTCGTGAACCGACTCTTGCGACTTTCCTGTAAAAAGGGGATTGACAATTGGAGTGTATATACTGAGTATATATACAGTAATTTTAACAGTGGCGCTGGCGGCGGAGCAGCAGACCGAGCGAGTGGCCATTCAAGCAAATTTTCCACCCGCGCGGTATCGCGCGAATGCAAAAGGGTTAGCACATCATGGATGCCAATAAGCAGAAAGCACTTGAATCGGCACTGAGCCAGATCGAGCGTCAGTTCGGCAAAGGCTCAATTATGAAAATGGGCGAAAGCTCCCGGGAAGTGATGCCGTCGGTGTCTACCGGCTCTCTGGGGCTGGATATCGCGCTGGGCATTGGCGGCCTGCCCTTTGGTCGTATCGTTGAGATCTATGGGCCGGAGTCCTCCGGCAAAACCACCCTGTGTCTACAGGTGATGGCCGAGGCGCAGAAGCTTGGCAAAACCGTTGCCATTGTCGATGCCGAGCACGCCCTCGACCCACAATATGCCGAAAAGCTTGGGGTGAATCTCGATGACCTGCTGGTGTCGCAGCCTGACACCGGTGAGCAGGCACTGGAAATTACCGATATGCTGGTACGCTCCGGCTCTGTGGACGTGATCGTTATTGACTCGGTGGCCGCCCTGGTGCCCAAGGCGGAAATTGAAGGGGATATGGGTGACTCCCACGTTGGCCTGCAAGCTCGCTTGATGTCCCAGGCCCTGCGTAAGTTGACCGGCAGTATCAAACAGACCAATACCCTGGTGATCTTTATCAACCAGATTCGAATGAAGATCGGGGTAATGTTTGGCAACCCTGAAACAACCTCAGGTGGTAATGCCCTGAAATTTTACGCCTCAGTGCGGCTGGATATTCGCCGTACCGGTGCGGTAAAGGAAGGCGATGAGGTAGTGGGTAACGAAACCCGGGTCAAGGTGGTGAAAAACAAAGTGTCGCCGCCGTTTAAACAGGCCGAATTCCAGATTATGTATGGCCGTGGAATATACCGGCTTGGTGAGGTGATCGACCTGGGGGTTAAGTTGGGCCTGGTGGATAAGTCCGGGGCGTGGTACGCCTATAAGGGCGATAAAATTGGCCAGGGCAAGGCCAATGCATCCAAGTATCTGGCCGAGAACCCCGAAATTGCCAAGGAAATTGAAGGCAATATTCGCGAGCAATTACTGCCGAAACCCACTCCAAAAAAGACGGGCGCTGAAGAACCAGCCGAAAGTGAAAGCTAGTCTTTCTCGATAAAGGGCTGCTCAGGCCCAATGGTGGCAAAGGGCGGCTTCCTTTTGCCGCCAAGGCGGTTACACCAAGCCAGCTACATCCTGCCAGTTAAACCCCGCCCCGCCTGGCAACAGGCGGGGCGATCTTCCGGTCTGATTTTCGCGACACTATTTCCTGATGAGGTGTGCTGCCAGCGCGATGGGCGCGGCTGCCGCTTACACCGATGGGCTTTCATCCTCGTCTTCGATTTGCAGGCTGAATGAGGTCGGTTTACTGCGCTCTTCCCGCGTTGCGGGTTGTGCGTCGTCGGGAATCCCTCGACTGCTTTCCAGCTTGATTCTCAGGCGCAGGTTGTTGGCTGAGTCGGCGTTTTTGAGTGCTTCTTCAAAACTGATTTTTCCTTCTTCATAGAGCTTGAACAGCGCGGCGTCGAAGGTTTGCATGCCGAGATTTTCTGACTTAGTCATAATCTCCTTTATGCTTTCCACTTCACCCTTGTGAATTGCCTGGGCGACGGTGGGGGTGCCCAGCAGAATCTCAATCGCGGCGCAGCGCTTACCCTCTACCGTTGGCACCAAACGCTGCGAGACAAAGCATTTGAGGTTAAGGGAAAGGTCCAGCAATAACTGATGGCGTCGTTCCTCGGGGAAGAAGTTAATAATTCGATCCAGGGCCTGGTTGGCGTTGTTGGCGTGCAGGGTGGAAATACACAGGTGGCCGGTTTCGGCGAAGGCAATGGCGTGTTCCATGGTTTCGCGGTCGCGGATCTCACCGATGAGGATCACATCGGGCGCCTGACGCAGTGTGTTCTTCAGAGCCTGGTGAAAGCTGCGTGTGTCTACGCCAATTTCCCGCTGATTGATAATGCTGCGCTTGTGGCGGTGAACAAATTCAATGGGGTCTTCTATTGTAATAATATGCCCGCTGCTGTTGGTATTGCGGTGGTCAATCAGTGCGGCGAGAGACGTGGATTTTCCCGATCCGGTGGCGCCGACGAACAACACCAGACCACGCTTGGTCATAATGACTTCTTTTAAAATCGGCGGTAGACCCAGGGCGTCAACATTGGGGATGTCTGTGACAATATTCCGCGCGACAATGGAGATTTCATTGCGCTGCTTGAAAATATTGATGCGAAAGCGTCCGACATGGGGAATGCTGTAAGCGAGGTTCATTTCCAGCTCGGTGTCGAATTCCTTGCGTTGTTCATCGTCCATAATGCCGTAGGCGATATCGCGGATATCACCGGGACCGAAGGGCTCCTTGTCGAGGGGTTTTAATTTGCCGTGGAATTTCGCACAGGGGGGCGCCCCGGTACTGAGAAAGAGGTCTGACCCGCCATTTTTGGCGAGTAGGGTCAGGTAATCGTTGAAAGTCATTGTTATCTTCTCGAACTGGCTAAACAGATTGACGGGGAGAGTGTCCTGTCATTCTGTTTAGCTTAGCGGCTTTTATCGGCCGGGGTCGAGAGCAGTGTGATATTTTCGACGGGTAGCAGCCTTACATCACCAGTTCGACCTTGTCGCTTTGACAGGTCATGCTCCCACCTACCTCGACTTCTGCAAGGCTGACGCCCAGAGACTCGTGTATCTGGTCGAAGAGCGCGTTCACAACCGGTTCCAGCGTCGCGTTAATCGTCGCATTCATTGTGCTGGTCAAGGTGCTGGCGGCTGCGCCCATGGCGTCTGACACCGTGGCGAGGGTTGATTCGGTTGTCGGGTCGTAGAACACCAGTTCAAGGCCAAGCAAGCTGTCCTCGACGCCGTCTGAAATGCTGTTGGAGTACACCGATTGATAAGCGTCGTCGCTCAGGACATCACTGATTTCCGGCAGAAATTCGTCGCCACTGCTGTTGCTGTAATCCAGTGAGCCTTGCCCGGCCAGGTAGTTGCCGGTCATGCGAGCGCCTATGCCGCCGCCACTATAGGCAGTGCGCTCGGCTTGTGCGGCGTCGGTGGTCCAGCTGCCGTCGGCCCGGCGGTATTCGGTGGTGCAAGCGACGAGGAGTACGCAGGTCTTTCTCACCCTGACGCTGCCGATATCGATCAGTGGCAAGATGGCCGGGTCAGGTTCGTCGTCGCCAAAGGCATTGTCGGCGGCGTCGTCGGTGGTGCTGCCAAATTCCCCGGCCATTACCTGTGCCGCGGAACTGCGAACGCTGGTATTCAATTCCCTTTCAGTGCCTGAGGAATTACAGCTGTGGTTAGTCACTCGAGCGTCACCGGCTCCCCCCTGAACCAGAATGTCGAGCCGCGGATTTTCAATAAACTTGACGTCGAGAACATCGCTCTCGGTGGTGCAGGGGCTGGTGATGCCGAGTGGACACAGATCGTCGGCGGAGCTGGGTGGACTGGCCCCAGACAGTGTGCTCAGTGCGCTGGACAGTGTACCAAGAAGGGGGTTGTTAATCAGCCCCTCAAGGGCGCTCAGTGCCGCGCCGGAAATAGGCAGGTCAATGGCCGCAAAGGTGCGCAGCTGGGCAGTGCGAACATATATCGCGTCATTGCCGTTGGGATCTTCCGCAGCATGTGCCGGGTTACCAGTGTTCGCCAATATTGGCGGCTCGAGAATTTTTGTGCGAATGGAGACGTTGGCGAGGCCCAACAGGTTTTCGTCTATTTCCGGTGAAGTGCCGGAAGCTGCTGCGACATTTTGAATAATACCCTGAACCAGTTGCATCGCTTGTAGATTGGTATCAAAGGCGGTATTGGGCGCGCCGATTTGTACGACCACAAGGTCTCTCAACGTGAGGTCGGTCACGCCGCCGGGAACGGCTGCAGCGATATCGTCCAATGCTGTTGCGGCATCAGCAAATCCGGCCTCGCCGGCGACGTCGGCAATGGCTTCAAGCAGTTCGTCAACAGGGATACTTGTAGTCATCGCGGTTTCGTACTCGCCGGAGGGAAGCCCCAGGGTGTCAGCCAGGTTGTCGAGTAAATCACGCAGGTTCACGGTTCCGCTGACCAAACCATTCCAGCCCGCTACACTCACACCGAGTGGATTGCCCAGCAGAGCCCCCAGTTGGTCATTGAGCAGGGATGAGCGGCTGAGGTCTACACTGGCCATGCTGCTGCGTATGCTCAGTGATGCCGTCGGTTGGCAGGCTTGGGCAACACCCGCGGGTTTGAGGTTGATCGTGCTGGGAATGCCCGGGCGCACCAGTGCAAATATACTGGCGGTAACAACTTTGTTTAGCGTAACCCGCACACCGAAGCCGTTTTCGTCGACCACGAAGGTTTTGCTCTTGCTGCCATCTTCTGCGGTTTGGGTTTCTACGCGGCCAAGTTCTACGGTGATGTCTTCATCTCCACCGGGGAAATTATTCCGTTCCGGCGCGAGGACTTCCAGGGCGATAGCGCGACGCTCGGACTCCGTCAGTGTCTGATCGCGGCAGTACAGCAAGGCGGTTTCAAGTGCGGCTAAATCTGCCAGTTTTTGCGTTTGACGTTTTTCATAAAACAGCCGCCCGGTGTCGATTGTGACGACGAAAAAGGCAAGCAGGGCAGAGAGTAGAAACGCCGACATAATGGCGATTGCACCGCGCTGTTTGGACGGGCCTTCCTTAGCTGGTACTACTATCTGCCTGGTCATGATTTATTCGTCGCTGGTAAATGAATCATCAATAAAGGAAGCTGGAATCGGCTGCTTAAAACTGTCTACATAGCGCTTGTAGGCCGCTGCGCGAACTTTGCCACTGAGATGCTGTTCCGTACTGGAGGCGATTTCCCCGGAGCGCTGAGCGGCCAGGGCCCGTTGGGTGGCCGACATTTGGGAGGGCGCGTGGTGGGCGCTTGGTTGCGCCTGTACGACACCCGCAGCAAACAGGGCGCCGGCCAGCAGAAGGCTACTGATGTAAGTGTTCATAGATTAACGTCCTTTTTAATGGCGGGCTTTTGCGCCAGCGCGGGTTCTGCGAAACGGTTGGCTTTTTCCAACAGGGTGTTGAATTCGTTTTCGTCAATATTGTTGTTGCTGGCCATACGCATTGCCGTACGGCTATCGCCATCGAGAATCAGGCTCATCACCATATTGCGGATGGCAACCGGGTGACCGGGGTGCAATTGCAAGGCGGTCATAAACTCCCGTTGGGCGGCTTTGAAATCCTTCATTGCCAATAAGATAAAACCATAGTCATTGCGAATGTCCGCGCTGGTGGGAGCGAGGCGTCGCGCTTTGAGCATATGTTGGTGCGCAATGGCGAGATCGCCCCGGGTTGCCAGTATTTTGGCCATGCCTGAATGGCCAGCCGCCGTCATGCAGGTCAGGCTGAGGTCGCGATAGCTGTCGTAGGCATTGCCGAGGAGTCCGGTTTTACGTTGGGCCTCAGCGCGCAGCCACAATGCCCGAGGGCTGTTGTGAGCATCCCCTTCGAGGTGGGCGAGGGCCGAGTAAAACTGATCTTCTTCAATCAGGTTTTGTACCAGATCAAGATGCACCATTTGTTCTTTACTCAAACTGCCGTTGCAAGCACTGGCGGCTTGCCGGGGTGACTGATTGGTGGTCGACGCACAGGCACCGGTGAGTGTGAGAATACTCACCAGTGACAGCGTACCCAAAGCCTTGCGCATTGTCGTTTCCTTGATATTCATTAGCCACCCATACTTGTCAGGGCGCGACTGATTGACATCAGTCCCGGGCCGGCGATAACAATCAACATTGCCGGGAAGAGAAACACCATCATGGCGATGGACATCTTGCCGGACATTTTGTTGACGTCTTCCTGCAAGTCCAGCCGCCGCCGGTTTTGCAAGAGTTTGTAAAGCTCGTCCAGCGCCTTGTCGATGCTGCCGCCAGTAATCGATTGCTGGCGAATCACGATCAGGTATTCCTTGAATCCCACTGCACTGCAGCTATTAATCAGCTCGTACAGAGCGACTTCCTGGCTCTGGCCGGCTTCTATTTTGGTCACAGCCGAGCGCAGTTCCTGGGAGCAGGTTGGCGAAAGGTCGCGCAGCTCTTCACAGATAATGGACAAAGTGCGGGGGAGTGACAGGCCGACACGCCACAGCATACGGGTGGTCTGTGTCAGCATCAGGGTTTCCTGGTCCAGCCGCGCTTGCCGGGATTCGGCGATATTTTTCAGAATGACGTATGCAAAATAGGTGATCACGAAGAAGGCGAGTACGCTGCCACTCAGCGCCTGCACCATGTCCAGTCCACGATACAGACAGGCGCCGAAGGCTACTAATGTCAGGAATGCAATGGCAAGCAAGGCCGCCACCAAAGCTGTAACTTGATCTTCGGTACGAAACAGTCCGGCGCGGCGCAGAAGCTGCGACAAGGAGGCGAGGTGGGTGTTTTCTTCCCGCAGTTGGCGCCACACGTCCTTGGTGTCAAAGCGCATTTCTCGCGGCTTCTCTTCGCCGCTTTCGACGTGGGCGAGGGCGAGCAGCAGCACTGGTGCGGTACAGAGTACCAATGCGCCGATGATGAAGTAATAGTGATGGACTTCCATGACGTTCTCCTATTTACCGATACTGCTAATCATGCGTACCAGTACTATCACGCCGACAACCTGCAGGATGACTGCGCCCATGAGCATGCGTTGCCCGCTGGGGTCAGCCCACATACCCAGTAGAAAATCCGGATTGACGCCGAACATATAGGCGGCGATACCTGGCGGAAGCATGGCCAGCACAAAGGCGGTGACGCGAGTTTCCCCGGTCATAGCACTCAGCTCCCGCTTGCCCGCTTCGTCGAGACGCAAAATATCAACAATGTCATCGAGAATCGCGCGGATACTGCCACCGTATTGCTCGTTGATTCGAATCGCTGTCGCCAGCACGTTAAATTCGTGAAGCTTGGTTTGCTTGGCTTCCTTGTCGAAGGCCTGGTGCAGGTCGTAGCCCATATGAACGCGACGAACCACCCGCCGCATGATAGTACCCAGCGGGCGCTCAAGGGTTTCCACTGAATCGGCAAAGGCGTTTTCGACGGAGATACCCGCAGACAGGCGTCGCGTGACTTGGTTGACAAAGGAGGGAAGCTGCTCAAGCATTTTTGCCCGGCGCCTATTGCCGACAAATTTCACCGCCAGAATCAGCAGGCCCGCGCAGGCAAAGGCGGCAACGCCGCCAAACTGCAGGGGCAGTGCTAGCAGGCTAAGCAGAGCGCAGGCTGCGGCGATCGACAGAGAGACATAGATGATAACCGGAGGTAGCTCCACACCATTGGCCGCCAGGTAGTCGGTGATAAAAAGGGGCACCTTGGCATTGGTGTCGCTGGGCAGTGCCTCGGATTCCAGCACGGGTTCCTCGCCGCTGACAAGCACAAAGAGGACAAAGGCCAGTCCGATAGAGAGCAACATTATGGCTATCCAGAACATTATGGTTCTCCCTGTCTAGGATACGTCGTCGAACAACGATACTGTCGCGTGTTGTACTTCGACCAGTTCCTTGTGAACGAAGTCGTAGCGGAAGTGCTCCTTTAATCCCACGCGATCGTTTTCAATGACCAGTTCGCAAATTTGCAGCACGCAGCGGTGGCCATCGGGCTTGCGACCGATATGTACGATCATATCGAGGGCACTGGCTATCATCTTCAGGATCAGTTCGCTCGAGCCCTTGAAGCCCGACATGCCAACCATCATTTCCAGACGGGTCAGCGCATCTTCGGCAGAATTGGCGTGAACAGTGCTCATCGAACCGCTGTGTCCGGTGTTCATCGCCTGCAGCATATCGACTACTTCACCGCCGCGGCTTTCACCAACGATAATTCGGTCTGGCCGCATACGCAGGGCGTTTTTTACCAGTTCCCGTGCACTGATCTCGCCGACCCCTTCGTTGTTTTCCGGCCGGGTTTCCAGGCGCACAACATGGGTATTGCGCAGCTGTAATTCTGCGGCATCTTCAATGGTGACGATGCGCTCGGTGGCGGGAATGTATTGGCTGAGTATGTTGAGCAGGGTAGTTTTACCCGAGCCGGTGGCACCGCTGATCAGAATATTGGTGCGATTGGCGACCTTGTCGGTTAAAAACTCCAGGGCGCGCTCGGTAATGGAGCCGCCCGCCATCAATTCCTGAGCGGTCAGCGGGTCCTTGCGGAATTTCCTGATGGACAGGCAGGGGCCGTCCAGCGCCAGCGGCGGCACGATGGCGTTGATACGACTGCCATCGGCCAGCCGTCCATCTACGATGGGACTGGACTCGTCGATACGGCGGCCCAGTGGTGAAATCATGCGGCGGATTACCCGCAGCACATGGCGGTCGTCGAGAAAGCGCATCTGCGCCTGCTCGAGTACACCGCGGCGCTCGACAAAGATTTTGCGGGGGCCGTTGATCAGAATGTCGTTGACGTCAGGGTCTTCCAGCAGGGCCTGTAGGGGGCCATAGCCTGTAATTTCGTTAATCAGCTCTTTTTCCAGTAAATCGAATTGATCCCGGCCAATATTCATTTCGTAAATACGGCTGAACTGACGCATATAGGCGCCCACCGCTTCTTCCAGCTTTTTCTCGTTGTCATCGTAGATAATATTGTCATCTTCGATGCGGTCGATAACGAAGCGGTGCAGGGTTGCCTTGAGGTTTTCGTAGTCGTCAACCTGAGGGAGTTGCACTTTAGAGCTTCTGCGATCAATTAGTCTCATGTCAATGTACTCCTGAGTCCCGGACCCGTGCGCGGCTAGTTGGCAAAACCGACATCGGATTTCCTTGACCCGGTGGTCGCTTGGTGTGTCTCCGGCTTGTCCATGTCGCGAAACAGCATGTCGGTGAAAGACGGGCTGTAGTGCCGGTAGGTGTCACCGGGCATTTCGGGGAGGGGCGCATCCTTGGCGATGGGCTTGACCAAATGGGGGGTGACGATCATCAGCAGTTCCTTGTCGTCCTGCTCGAAGCGCGACGAGCGAAACAGGGCGCCGAGAATGGGGATGTCGCCCAGGCCGGGTACGCGGTCAGCGTTGTTAAAGGTGTTGCGGCTGACCAACCCACTGATAATAAAGCTTTCACCGGGTGCGAGTTGTATTGAAGTATCGGTGCGGCGCACGCGCAATGCGGGCACAGACACGCCGCCTGAGGCTACACCGCTGCTGAAATCCAGGTCGCTGACTTCCGGCGCCACCTTCAGCATGATGCTGTCTTCGCTAAGCACCGTTGGCGTGATGTGCAGACGTACACCGAACTCCTTGTACTCGATCTGCACCTGACCATCGCGGTTGGAAATGGGGTATGGGAATTCACCTCCGGCGAGGAAGGTCGCCGTTTGCCCGGATAGCGCCACCAGAGAGGGTTCAGCCAGGGTGTAGGCATAGCCATTCTGGGACAGGGCATTAATGGTGGCGCTAAAGCCGTTTCTGGCGTGGCCGACTAATATCGAAGAGGCGTCACCCCCGGCAACGGTATTGCCGATCAGCGCGCCCACAGGGCCGGCTCCGCTGAGCAAGCCGAGCAGGTTATTGTTGCCCAGTGCCACGGAGCTGTCTCCACCGATGTAGGCCAAGGCACTGCCCACCTGTTTCAGTTGTGAGCGGCTGTACTCGACGATGCGTATGTCCGTTTGCACCTGAATCGCCCCTCGCTGGCTGGTATTGTCCAGGGCTTTCTCGCCGCTGGCGCTGAGCAGCTGGTCGTGTTGCATCAGCGAGCTGGTGCGGCCTTCGATGCTCACGCTCTGGCCGACAGCGTCGATGGCGACACCATTGGCACTCGACAGAGGGATTTGCGGCACCACGTCGATGCGAAATTCAGTGGGTTCGCTGCTGCCTTGCCACAGCAGCAGTGCAGTAGAGCCGACATTCTTCGCGGTAATCAAAAACTCGCGAGAGTTCAGCACCTTTAGGGTGGCAATTTCCGGGCGGCCAATCGCACTGCGCTTGACGCTGTACTTCGTGCTCAGCATGTGCTGTTCACCAGGGGTCAGGCGCAGGGTTTTATAGGGTTCTGCAAAAGCGCTTTCGGACGGGATGCTGCACAGGAAACCCAGCACCAGCGCGATCAGAAATCCTTGTTTCATGGTTGATACTCCGTATCGATTAACTGATATGCGAGGCATTACTTCGGCACCCGTATCGTTTCAACTTTATCGCCGTTGTAAACATACACGGATTTAGGCGGCGGTGGTGGCTTGAAGCCGGTGACTTCACGCATCAGTGTGGCCTTGTCGTCAATTTCCGTGCCGCGGTCGGCTATGGCGCTCTCTCCGGACGCGTCGTCCTGTGCCAGACGCTCGTCGTCGCCAATGGCAATCAGGCGCAAGTCGCCGCTGCGTTCAGCCAGGATCAGACGATTGACGTCGTCCAGCTCGACCTCCAGCACTGCCGACTTACTGCGCTTTCCGCTGTCTTTATCGTTGTTTGACTTGCTCTTGCCATCCTCGCCGGACAGCGGTTCGCGCTCGCCATCCAGGCTCGCGCCAAAGGCCAGCAGTCGCACATTTTTCAGCACGCGGCGAGACATGCTGCGGTTAAGGGTTTCCTTGCTCGCGCGGGTGGTAAAGATGACATCGACATAATCGCCGGGTTTAAGGAAGCCGCCGGTGCCGATTACCTCATCTACTTTGATCGCAACGGCGCGGTGGCCCGCTGAAATCTGCGTGGTCAAGGTTGCAGCGGCATCAAAGTCAGTGGCGCGTACCGGCGAACCCTTGGCGATATCGTGGGTGGGGCGGGTTCCCACCAGGTCGGCAATTTTGCTGAAGCCATTGTCGATAGTCACCGGGTAGGGCACCACGAGCAGATCTTCCTCGGTGATGACCTCACCTTCAAGCAGGTTTTTGTTCGCAACCACCAGTTTTTGGGCGTAGGTGTACGAACCGGCCTCACTGACCGTGGATTGTGCGGCGCGGGCCTGGCGTTGGCTATCTTCCTGGCTAATCCTGTAGCCAATCACCCCCATGATAATCGCGCTGATAATAAGCAGCGCGGCGATGATTTTCAGGGTCCTTGCTTGCATAGGGCGATCCTTTTTATGCAGTCAAAAGTAATTGTTGGTGAGCGATACAGCGACTCGGTTCAAATGCCAACAGCAATCCCGACGCTGTTTCACTAATAATAGCCGTCGTGTCGTTGGGGGTTCATTGTGGTAGATACGTATACTAGCAGGGAATTTCTCCCTGGCTCGGGGTTGAGGGGCAGGAGTGGGGCTGTCAGCCGAAGAGATTGTCATTTTTGTCACTACATCCGCAGGCTCGCTTTACCGACCAGTTCAGCGGGAAGGCGCGGCACTTCGCCAAACACAGGCAGGTTCAGCGAGGGAATCAGTGGGCCCGCACTCAATCGGACTGTGCAAAGATTTTCCGGGGTGCATGAGAAAAAGTCGTCGCCGCTGGTGGCTTCGGTGACATAAGTGACCGATAACCAGCTCAAAGTGGCCTCGACCTGTTCCTTGACCTTGGGTTCCAGCTCTTCCGGAGTGCAAGTTCCGTCGCAGGGGTGGGCAAGGGCGGCGCGCAGAGCCTCTTCGCTGGCATAGGTGAAACTTTGCAGAACGAGAAACGCCAGCCCGTAGGCGATCATGGCGTAGACAATGCCCAGAAATACCGGAAAGACAAACGCAAATTCTATTGCGACGGCTCCCGACTGGTAATGACGAAGACCTTCTCTTAAGCCTGACATTTCCTGATCCTTTTTTTGGCTACCGCGGAGCGTTCAGCTGGCGTGGCAGGCATCGGTGCCCTGAATACCTTCCTTATGACTCGCCTGGTGTGCTGTGCTGAACCCTAAAACATGTAGAGCAGGGTGCAGCCGATTGCTATCGCAGTGCCAAGGGGCAAGCCAGAGTCGGCACGTGGGCCTCCATGGTATAAGGGGGTGTTGCTTGGTGATTCTCGGGGAACTTCGCCGCCCGAACCGGCGTGCAATGTATTGGTCAAGCGCGTTTGGACCGTCAGTGCGATCAGCACAGTGGCGACGCCACTCGCAAATACTATTAACAACTCCATGCTGTTCCACAGCGGGCTGACGGCGACCATCAGCTTTACGTCCCCGGCTCCTACGAGACCCCTTAGGTAGCCAGGAAGTGTAAGTGCCAAACCAATCAGCAGGTTTAAGAGCAGTGTTGTCGCATCTGTGTTCGGGTTGTTAAATGCCGAAAGTGCCGCAGTGCAGATTAACACTAAAACCAGTTGATTGGGTATTCGGCGCTGCTGCCAGTCTATTACCGCGATGATCCAAAGAACAAGCGTCGCGCCGAGCATGCTACTTCAACAACGTACTATTCTACCTGCATCTTGCCTGCAATAGAGTTGAAGGACTTGTTGATACCTTTGTCTGTGCCAGTGCCGCTACCGAGCAGGCCAATGGCAGCAACCAGAATGACAACCAGCAAGCCGGCCATAATGGCGTATTCGATGGCACTTGCTCCACGCTCGTCGTTGTGGAAGGTTTTAACTGCGTTACGCATTTGCTTTAACATGATATCGCTCTCCGCGGGTTGTTTGGGCTGGGCCTACATTCGTTGTTGGCTTGGTGTTACTTTCGGCGTTACACAGCGGGATTAAAATAAGTAATTGCCGCAGTTCGTGCTTACTATAAGATGGAAGTTACGACTCGTTATTCTAGTTATGAGAAAAATATTTCCTAAATGACTGATTTAAAAAAGAAAGTGAGAGATAGCGCAATTCGCTACCTCTCACTTAGAGAATATACGAAATTTGAACTATGTCGCAAATTAAATGTGAAGTTTCCTGGGTTAGAGCTTGAAGTTGCCGCCGAAATCGATTTTTTGGCAAGCAAGGGGTGGCAATCCGACGCGCGATTTGCAGAGTCGTTTCTGCGGCATCGTGCCGCGTCTGGATTTGGGCCCAGGCGGATTCGCCAGGAGATGAGATCCAAGGGGCTGGCCGACGAGGAGGCGGACCGCGCGTTTGCGGAGTGCGAGATCGATTGGTCTGCCCGGCGCAGTGAGGTGTGCCTGAAAAAATTCGGTGTGCTCGACAGCGATGACCGCGCACTTAAGGCGAAAATAGCCCGATTTCTGCAATACCGAGGATTTGAGTTGGGCTGGGAATAGAGTTCTGTGCGTATTTGTTCGAGCTGCTAAACTCTGGGCAGTTATAATTTTCGGCTGGGCCGTTCGTGGGAGATAAGTTGTTTATGTTAAGCAGGGCGTTGATTTTCGCAGGTTTTTTTTGGGTGTTTTCAGTACAAGGTGCGGTTGCGCAGGAGGATCATGCGGCGGCCTATCAGGCGCTCGCCGCGCAATTGAACCTCAGCGAGCAGCAACAACAGCAAGTTCGTCAGCTGATTAATGCCTATGCGGAAAAAGTTGGCGCATTGCAGCAGCGCACCGCTGAGCTTAGAACCGAGATGCAACACGTACAATTGGATACCCTGAAAAAGTCTGACATTAAACGAATGAGTCAGAGCGCGGGTTCAGTGGCCGCGCGCCACACTGGAGCGGTATTGCAAACCCAGTTGGATTTCTACAATTTGCTTAATACTTCGCAAAAACGGGAATACCTGCGGCTGCGTAAAGAGGGTCGTGTCGGCGGGGGATAGTGGCTGTTTTCTGCCAATCTTCGAATTTGATTTTTAGTTGTTGCGCCCCGTCAGGTCGTTGAGCTGAGTGCAGGGCAGAGGGTTTTGCTATGAAAGCATATCGAACGACGATGTTGGGGGTGATGGCTGCCGTCGTACTTACGTCCTGTGGTGGGGGCGGAGGCGGCGGTGGTGCCAGCGTTGAGGAAGAGTCAGGAATAGAGGCGTTCAATGTTGCCGCCGGGCAAGCGCAAACGGTCAGCTTTGCTGGTGGTGGTGGCGAACTGGCGCTGCCTGCGACGGCGATTGCGGAGCCGTTAAGCATGGAAGTTGCCGTGGATGAGGAGATGCCCGAGGGCGGCATGTCCCCCGCTTATCGGCTTTCTCCGGAAACCTATGAACTGGCTTCTCCATCTACCCTGAGTATTGCTGTGCCCGAGTCGGCGCAGAACGGAGCGCGATTTGTCATTGCCCGCCAGGAGGGGGATAGCTGGCGACCCTTGCTGAGTTCCTTCCGCAATGGTGATCGCATCGAAGCCAGTATCACTGAACTCGGCGCCTATGTGCTCACAGAGGTGCCTGCCCTGGCGGCGAGCAAAAGTATCGGGCCGGCCTGTACCGAGGTGGCGGAGCAAGAGCTGCGCTTTACTCACGTGGCAGACTTACACGCCCGATATGGCACAGCGGATCAGTTGTATAGCCGCATCAGGTACTTTCATGACCAGGTCTTGCTGGAGAACCCCTATGCGGTACTGACGAATGGTGGCGATGACTTTGAAAAGGGCAGTGTCGCTGAGCTGCTGTCTCAGGGTGTGGCAACCGTTGAGGCAACCCAGGCAATGGGTTTCGATGTACGGGTGGTGGGGAACCATGATTTCGCCTGGGGCAGTGATATTTTGCTGGAGTACAGTAAAGACGAGCGTGCCGAGGTGATTTCAAGCAATACCCTCTATCGCGGTAGCGAAGAGGGTTTTGCTGGGAAGGACATCGTTGCGCTGCAAGTGGGGTGCTTGAAGGTCGGCTTCTTCGGAATGACCTCGACGCCGTGGAATGAGTTTGACGAACCGCTGGAAGAAGACCCGATTCCCGACTTTTTGCCTGATGTGGAAATGAATTGGCACTGGCAGCAGATTGCCAGGGGCGCGGTCTACCAGTATCGCGATCAGGTGGACGTGCTGGTCATGCTAAGTCACCTGGGGAAAGGTCTGGACGAGGAGATCGCACAGCAAACACCGGGGATAGACCTTGTGCTGGGTGGGCACTCCCATGGTGGTGTCAGTACATCGGTGAGTGGCGACGCGATCGTCGTACAGCCTGATTTTTACGCTGACGGCCTCAGTGATATTCGGCTGCGATATTCCCTGACGACGGGGCAAAGGCTGGATTATTCGGTGACTAACGTAGAAGTGCGGGATGTCCCCGGGGTCGATGCCACGGTCGCGGCAGCGATTGACGATATTATGCAACGTCACGCTCCCGAGGCGCGCGCCGAGATTTCAATATCCGAGAATTACCTGACCACCGATGAAATTATTGATGTCGCTGCCCGGGCGGCACTGTTTCATCACAATGCCGATGCCGTCTTCATGGCGCCCAATGGCGTGAATGATTTTGATCGTTGGCTGCCCGGTACATTGACCCAGGAAAGTTTTCATCGCGCAATTTCGGTGGAGCGCCAGCCTGCTGATACTCCGGGGTTCACCGGATTCTATGCGGTGACGGTTAGCTTCGCCGAACTGCAGCAGATGTTGAGTGCTCAGCCTGATTGGCGCACGGCAATGCGCGAAGGCTTGTCCGATGCAGCACCGATCAAGGTGGTGTTACAAAAAGCGCCAGCGTTGAATATATCCACATTTTTCCCGGGGTTGAGTGATCGCAGCGCTGAATTTTTGTCGGAGGCCTGGGAGAGCCTGGATACCTACGCGCGCCATCGCACCTCCCAATGTTTGCATATTGATACCGATACCCGCTTGTACAGTTGTGACCCGGACACTCTGACGACCGTGTGGCAGTTCAGTGAGGGGAGTACTCCCTTTGCGGCTAGCCTCGGAGGCTCTGAATTGAGCTTTTTCTCGCCGAGCGGTGGCACCGGCAGTGCGGACATCAGCAGCTTTGGTACGGCCACAGACTTTGGCATTGCGCCGCTTCCGGATGGTGATTCAGTGCTGTTGTCATTTGGTGCTTACGCTTTCGATGAGGGGGTGGAGCTTCGCCGAAATGTGGCTAACAACGGTGACTACGCTGAGCAGGGGCTGCTGTCCGATTACACCCTGGTGTTCGATGTGTTTTGGCCGACCGCCAGTCACGGTAAGTATCGCGCAGTGTTGCAGACCAATGTTGCCAATGACGACGACGCCGATATCTTTTTTGATAATTCAACAGAGGGCAGGCTGGGTATTGCCACGAGCGGACTGTCCTACTTCGGAGAGTTTCAGCCGGAAACCTGGCATCGTGTCGCCTTGGTGTTTTATGCCGGTACCACGGAGGGAAGTCTGAAAATCTACCACAACGGCGAGCTTGTAGGAGAAAAACGCGACGGTGATACCGATGCCCGCTGGGCGATGTCGGAAGTCGCATTGCTCTTGACAGATAACTCCAATGAAACCGAGGCGGGATACCTGAATGCGCTGTTGTTCGCCGGGCGGCCCTACACAGACGACGAGATCAAGGCCCTGGGTGGGCCATCTCGGCAGTTGCTGCCTTCTCAGGATACCCAGTCGGTGCAGGCGCGAATTCGCCGACACATGGGTGAAGGGGGCTAATTCCGTACCTTAAATCATTCAAGCCATTGAAAACCCGGCGTGTGCGCGCCGGGTTTTTTTATGTCCTGGTGTTTCCGTGGTGCGGTGCAGTGGGAGTGGTGGAGAGAGTGGGGCGCGAGAACGGAGTCATTGTTAAACATTTATCCGTCTGGAGATCATGTTGGTGCTAGATGTACGTATAGTGACACGGCGCAGAGAGTGATAAAAGTAGAGGATAGGGCGCTCGTGTCCTCTAAAAACAGGCGGTAAAAACGGTGCAAAGAATAGCGATAGCAATGCTGTTTATCGTGGGTATTCTGGTCGCTTCGACCAGAAGCTATGCCAGTGCGATAGAGGGTTTGAATACATTGAAGGCTGAGCTGCAGCTCAGCGCGGATCAGATGGCATCGGCACAACTGCTGATCGACGATTACGAGCAACAGGTTGCCGCGTTAACCGGTGATGGACAAGTATTGCGCGATCAGATGAACCGAATGGATTTGGGCACACTCGTCGACAGCGATGCCGTGGAGTTCGGAAATCAGACCGCAGCCAGCACCGCGGCCCACACCAGTTGGGTGATTGAGGCACAGCTGGGGTTTTACCGCTTATTGGATTCCAGTCAGCAACAGCAGTACACCGCCTTGCGTCGCCGCTGGGCAGATGAGGGAAGTGCGCCGGATTTGCCGCTGGGCAACTGGCCGGTGCTCTGTACCTACGAATTTTTGCACTGTGAGCCAGGGGTGATTGCCCCACCGCCCGATCCTGAACCCGAGCCCGATCCGGCCCCGGAAAGCTTTACTGTGTCGGCGGGAGTCGAACAGGACATTGCCTTTGCCGATGGGAGCGGCAGCCTCACCTTCAGCGAACATGCCCTTACAGATACCCTCGATCTGGAAATTGGCCAGTCCAGCCAGTATTCGGCGGAAGAACTGCGCTCGGTAGCCTTTCTTCTTGGCCCGCTGACTCAGGATCTGCATAGCCCCTCGGCGTTGAGCCTCGCAGTGCCAGCGTCGGCCGGCCCGAATGATCGCCTGGTTGTCGCGCGGTTTGAGGATGGCCGTTGGCGACCGCTGTTAAGTTCGGTGCGCGAAAACGATCGTGTGGTGGCCAGTATCACCGAGCTGGGTATTTATGGCGTCATCGCATTGCCTGCGCCTGTGGTCGCCCGTCAGGTCGGCCCAGCCTGCGACGCTGGCTCCCAGGAACAGGACCTGCGCTTTCTCCATGTTGCCGATCTTCATGCCCGCTACGGCAGCGAAGAGCAGCTGTATCCCCGCTTGAAGCAATATCATCGCGATGTGTTGCTGGAAAGTCCCTACACCCTGTTTACCAATGGCGGAGACGATTTTGAAAAGGGCAGCGTCGCAGAGCAATTGTCAGCAGGGGCGGCGACAGTGGAAGCGACCCAGGCACTTGGCTTTGATGTGCGGGTGATCGGCAACCATGAGTTTGCCTGGGGAAGCGACCAGCTATTGGCTCACAGCCAGGACCCTGTCGCCCAGGTGCTGAGCAGTAATACCCTGTATCGCGGCGATCAAGTCGGCTACGCAGGCAGGGACTTTGTGGTGCTCCAGGTTGGCTGTTTGAAAGTGGGCTTCTTCGGCATGACCTCGGTGCCCTGGAATGAACTTGACGAACAGGAAAAACACGATCCTATTCCCAACTTCCTGCCCGATGTTGAAATGAATTGGCACTGGGAACAGATCGCCAAAGGGGCTGTGTATCAATATGCCGATCAGGTCGATGTACTGGTTATGCTAAGTCATCTCGGGGTGGGCAAAGACACCCGTATTCTCGAAGCCAATGCCGATATAGATGTCGCCCTTGGTGGGCACACCCACGGAGGTATCGAGAATATCGTTACCGCCAACGGCAATCTGGTGGTACAGCCTGATTTCTACGGCGACGGTCTGACTGATATCCGTCTGCGCTATTCGCTGGCGAGTAAAACCCTGAGCATCGACAATGTGGCGAACATCGACACCAAGGACATCGACGGTGTCGATGAGGAAGTGGCGGCGGCCATCGACGATATTATGGCCCGCTATGCACCGGAAGCCGATGTTGAAATCGCCATTGCGGAAACCAGCCCCACCGAGGCCGAAGTGGCGTCGCTGGCCGCCAGGGCCGCTCTTTACCACCACAATGCGGATGCGGTAATGGTGCTGCCTGACACGGTGACCGGCGAGTGGTCGGCGGGCACGCTGACTCAGGAACACTTTATGCGGGCTATCACCGTGGAGCGTCAGCCAGCGGATACTCCTGGCTTCACTGGCTTCTATGCCATTACCGTAACGATGGCGGAGCTGGAGGCAATGCTTGCGGCGCAACCGGACTGGCCGTCTGCGCTGAAGGAGGGCGTTGTCGAGGGTGAGGCCCTGACTCTGGTGTTGCAAAAAGGCCCGGCGTTGAACCTGCCCTTGTTTTTTCCCACGATCGCCGACCGGGAAGCGCACTTCCTGTCGGAAGCCTGGGAGAGCCTCGAAGCCTATGGCCGTTATCGAACCGCCCAATGCCAGCATATCGACACGGATACCCGCCTGTTTGGCTGCGACCCGGATACCTTGACCACCGTGTGGCAATTCAACGATGGCGCGATGCCGTTGACCCCTGACTATGGCCCTTCGCGACTGGCTTACTATTCGCCAAATGGGGGGAATGGCAGCGAGAATGATACGGCGTTCGGCACTACCGACGAGCTGGGAATTCCGGCGATTCCCGGAGGCACCGCCACAGTGATGGCCTTTGGGGATTATTCCCCGGATGAAGGGCTGGAGTTGATCACGAATGTACCGGCCAATGGCGATTACGCGGCCCTTGGCAAGCTGTCAGACTATACGCTGGTATTCGATATTCTCTGGCCCCAGGAAAGCGACTTTGCCTGGCGGGGCGTACTGCAAACCTCGCCCACCAATGCCAATGACGGGGATATATTCTTCAGAAATCGCGCCGCAGGCGGAGTGGGTATCTCAACCAGCGGCTCCTCCTACTACGGGGCCTTTGAACCGGATGTCTGGCACCGGGTCGCCCTGGTATTTACCGCTGGTGAACAGGGTAGTTTCAAGGTCTTCCACAATGGCGTTTTGATCGGCACCAAACGGGCTGGCGATATTACCGAGCGCTGGGCTCTGTCGCCGACGGCGTTACTGCTTACCGACAATTCCTACGAGACGCAGATCGGCTATCTCAACGCGCTGTTGTTCTCCGGGCGGGCGTTCAGAGACAGCGAAATCGAAGCGCTGGGAGGAGTATCTACCCTGTTGGCACCGGACACCAATACCACTACGGCAACCACTCGGGTGCAGCAACACAGCGGCCAGTGAGTATTTGTTGAAGGGACCCCGGAGCGGCTGCGTCGGGTCAGCCCTCCAGGGGGAGGGCATTCTGGCCTCCCTTGATGGGGAGGCGTGGGACAGGTCGTCTGACTATTGCAACCTATTGCAACTTTTGTACGCTGAAACCCTGTTCGCTTGTCCAGCTTGAGAGGGTTTTCAGCTTGCTGTCGCTGCTTATCACCGCAAGGCTTGGCTCGACATCCTTCAAATAGGTGGCGGTGACCCGTTTCAGGTCGTCACCGGTCACCGCCAGTACTCTGCGACGGAAGCGGCGCCGTTCCTCTATACCGCGACCAAAAAGGTTGCTGTGAAAGTCCTGTTTTGCCTCACCTGCCGGTGAACCCGGTTTATCGATACTGCTGACTACCCCCAGAATTGCCTGTTCCAGCGCGTCGTCGCTCACCGTGGTGTCGAGCATCCAGTCGATCGACGCGGTAAAGTCTGCCAGGGTTTCCTGCAGGCGCGGGTCGCGATAGGAGTAGAAGCGGAAGGCGGCGATATTGGAGTCCTGGGAGGCTCCGCCACCGTAGGCGCCACCTTGCTCGCGGATGCTGCGATGCAGAATACCGTTGCGCAGGTACACAGCCAGCACACTCAGGATCGGTGCGTCGGGGTGGTCTGAGGGCACAGTAGGATAGGCACTGGCGCAGAAATTGACCTGGGAATTGGCGGCCCAGAATTCCCTGCGCACCTCGCGCACCGCCGGTTGGCTCAGTGTGCCCTGGCCGCCGCCATTGCCAAAGGGTCCCCATACCGACTCCAGTGCGAAGGTGTGCTGTTGCAGGGCCTCGTCTTCGGCGATCAGCAGCAGCTGGCGAGGGCCGTTGAGGATCTTTTGGTGAAGTCCGGCAAGGGTGTCGGCGAGATTGCTCAGTTCACCGCTGTCTTTCACCCCGTTGGCCAGAGTTTTCAACGCGCGAATTCCCGGTAGGCCACTGAGCTGTTGCTGCAACTGTGCGGTGGGGCTCATGCCGGCACTCGCAGCGGCCATCGCGAGTCCGTGGCCATTGCCGGTAATAGAGGCTTCGCGGCGGGCGCGCAGTTGCGTCACGATATCGGCAATACGCTCGTGCTCATTGAAACGCAGAGCCTGCATGGTATCGCGCATCAACTCACTCTGCGCTACAGCGTTGCGCAGCAGGGCCTTGGAGGTCAACACCAGGTAGGCCTTGAAAGCCTGTTCGTCGCTGATATCGCCACGCATGGTGGTATAGGCAGAAATGCCCCCGCATACCGCCGCCTGGCGGTCCTGAACCTGCAGGTAGTCGTCATCGCCAAGGCCGAGCTCGGTGATGAGTTGGGTGTACACCGGCAGCAGCGCAATTTCGGCGTCGTTCAGGTCGGGCATTTCGACCAATAGTTGCTGATAAATCAGGCCGTTGGTGCCCCGCGCATAGGCGGTATAGGGCAGCTCGCCAAATTGCCCGGCAAAACTGGTCAGCGCCGGGGTGTCCAGCGGCACGTCTTCAAGCCCGACCTTGGGCAGAATACTCTCATCTTCGACCATGGCCTGGCGTTCCAGCAGCGCGTTGGTCTGGTCGATAATCGCTTGTTTTTGCTCCGGGCTCAGAGAAGCCTTGATGGCCGCCAGGCGTTGTTGTTCAGCTTTTTCGGCGCGCTGTTGATACTGGGTGTCAGGGCGCAGCACCAGAGTGACGCGGTGGCTGTTGTCCAGCAGGGCGCGGATAAGCGACGGAATGTAGTCGGGGTCTTTGATATTTTCCCGTAGTTCCGCCAGGGCGGGGTCGAGGTTGAGCACTTCCGTGGGGTTGCCGCGATGGGTGGCGCTGCCAATGGCATTGAGAATTAACTGTAAGCCATAGGGGTAGGAGTCGCCGCTGATTTCCCGTTGCTGCAGCTCCAGTTGATGCAACACCGCTTCGACCTTGTGCTGTTCCACGCCGACTTCGGCGATATTTTTCAGGGTGTCGAGGATCAGGGCTTCCACTGCGTCGCGCTTGTCGGGGTCGCTGCCCTCCACGCCACAGGCAAACACCATCTCCTTCATCGAGTCTTCCAAGCCACACATGGGAGACGGTGAGCTGCCAAGATCAGTGGTTTCCAGCGCTTGCAACAGGGGGCTGGAGCTGTTGTCGAGCAACACTCCCGCCAGCAGTTGCGCCTCGAGCTGGGCGCGCAAGTTGGTGCTGTTGCCCAGCAGCCAGCCCACGACGATATGGGTCTTGCCCTCGCAGCCCTCGTCCTCCGGCACGGGGTAGCACTCTTCAACCCGAATCGGGGCGTGGTAGCGTTTTTCGTCGGGTACGGCGATCACCTCGGGCAGGGCGTCGAACTCCGCCAGCGCCAAGGTTTCAAATTTGTGTTGGTGCTCTCTGGCGGAAATGTCACCAAAGGTCATAAATACCGCGTTGCTTGGGTGATAGTGGCTGCGGTAGAAGTCCTGCAGCTGATCGTAGCTGAGGTCGGGAATCGCCTCCGGGTCGCCGCCGCTGTTGTAATGGTAGGTGACATTGGGGAACAGATACTTACTCAGGGTTTGCCAGAGCTGGCTGTTCACCGAACTCATTGCGCCCTTCATTTCGTTGAAGACGACACCTTTGAACACCAGGTCTGAATCCGGGTTGCCGGGTTCACTGAACTCCAGACGATGGCCTTCCTGGGCAAAATCCAGGGGGTGTAGCCGGGAGAAAAAGACCGCGTCCAGGTACACCTGCAACAGGTTGTCGAAATCCTTGCGGTTGCTGCTGGCAAAGGGATATGCGGTCCAGTCGGAGCTGGTAAAGGCGTTCATAAAGCTGTTGAGCGAACGCCGGATCATCATAAAAAACGGATCGCGAATCGGGTATTTGCGGCTGCCGCACAGGGCGGTATGCTCGAGTATATGGGCGACACCGGTGGAGTCTTCGGGCACCGTGCGCAGCGATACCAGAAACACATTTTCCGGGTTGTCTGCGGCGATATGGTAGTGGCTGGCGCCGGTCTTGCGATGGCGGTATTCGGCGAGATTTACGCCCAGCGCCTCGATATCGGTACTATTGATAAGCTCGAAGCTGGCGTCGGGGGTGGTGTCAAAAAGCGGTTTCATACAGTCCTGTTTAATTGTGGCGTACCGGCGGATTGAGTGCAGATAAGCGCGGGTTGTCAGTGTTGCTCCGGAGATGCCTCAACGGGCGAAAGCTTTGGCAACGTAAACCTTATACGGTGGATATTGGGCCACAGTTTGCCGGTTACAAGCCAGCTGCCGTCGTTGGCGTCGTAGGCGATGCCATTCAACACCGCTTCTTCGTGCAGGCCCGGTGGCACCAGCGCAGATAAATCCAGTCTGGCTATTACCATGCCACTGTGCGCTGAAATAATAAATACCTCGGTGGACTTCCAGCGATTGGCCAGAATATAGGGGCCGTGGCATTCCAGTTCGTTCAATTTGTCTACCGGGCCGTTTTGGTCGCGCACCCTGAGGCTGCCCAGCGCTGCAAAGGTCTTCGGGTCGCGCCACTGCAAGGTGGCGCTACCGTCGCTCATGACCAGCCGATCTTTCTGAGCACACAGCCCCCACCCATGCCCGGCATAACGGTGTTTTTCCAGCAGTGTGAAACTGTGGGGGTCGAGTACAAACAACATGCCCTCCCGCCAGCTCAGCAGGTACAGTCGGCCGCGATAAAAGGTCAGCCCCTCGGCAAAAAACCAGTCGGGCAGGGCAACCCCGCGCAGATCCTTCGGGATGGTGGTATCGGGTGGAAAGGGTGACGACAGTACCCGTGAGCGACCGTACAGGCCACTGCTCTCGTAGAGGCGACCCTGAAACAACTCCAGCCCCTGGGTGAATACCGAATCAATATGGGGGTAGGACGCCACCAGGGTGTAGTCCAGACGCGGACTGGCGGCGTAGCTTGATGGACTGCCAAGGCTGAAAAGCAGGGCTATGCCGGCGGTGAACAGTCTATGTATCATTACATGTCTGCCTTTTTGTAAGGCCCCCTTGAGTCTAAAACCTGCCCTGTACGGGCAAACTTACAGGGAGTCGGCGGTAATTCCTAGCGTCTATGCCGGCTGAGGTCGCGGATAATAAAACGTGCCGGGCTCAAGGCCTCGCTCAGATGCCGCGGTAGCGGCCGGGCTTCACCGCAAAGGTAACTGGCCAGTAACTCAGCGGCCATCGGCGTTGAGGTCAAACCTCGTGAACCGTGGGCCACGTTGATATACAGATTGGCGTGATAGCGGCCAGGGCGGCCGACGGTGAGCCGGGCATCCTTGCGCAGGCTGGCGAAATCGCGATCGAAGGCGGCGGTGTCGGGCAGCGCGCCAACGATGGGCATATAGTCCGGGCTGGCGCAGCGCAGTGCCGCCCGGCCGCCGATCACCTCGGTGTCGTCGGCGATGACCGCGCTATCCAGAGCGCGCAGTTTGCGCAAATTGTCATGGTGTTCGGCGTCACTGAGTGCCGTGCTGTCGTCATTGAGGTTAAAACTGGCGCCGATGCAGTAGTGATCCGCTATCGGGGGCGCGATATAGCCATCATGGCAGATGACGGTGGCCGGTGGTTTCAATACCGCGTCGGCCGGCAAATAACTCAGTTGTCCGCGAATTTTACGCAGGGGCAAGTAATCACTGTATGGAAACTTGGCGGCGTCGTGGCTGTTGGCAATCACCACCGCGTCGCTTTGAAACTGAGTATCGCCGCAGTCGATTTTCCAACCCTGAGATGTAGCGCGAAGGGATAGTGCCGCCTTGCAGTGGTGAACAGTTATATCGGGGTGCTGGGTATAGGCGGCGCAGAGACTGGTCGGAGAGATCCAGCCCGCGCCCGGGTAGAACAGCCCTGGGCGATCTATCGCCAAACCGGCAAGGGCGGAGGCGCTGGCGGCGTCCAGCGATTTAACCCAATGCTGGTCCGCCATGACCTCCGCGACGCGCCGGTATAGCTCTGCTTCCCGCTCACTGCCCGGCAGCTGCAATACTCCGCAAAAATCATGAATAAAGTCACGGCGGTGGGCAAGCTGGCGGTAGTGGTGCAGGGCGTACAAAAAACTGTGCAGGGTAAACTGGTTCAAGGCGCCGGCTTCCGGCGACAGTTTGGTGTAAAGAATGCCCTGGGGATTGCCCGATGCACCAGTGGCCAGTGTTGGCCCCCGCTCGAGCAATTGAACCTGGATGCCGCGCTCTGCCAGCGCCCAGGCGGTGCTGCAGCCCGCCAGGCCACCGCCGATGACGATAACGCTGCGAACGCTGCCGCGGCTTTGGGGCTGATGCCAGGCGACGGCGCCTTTGCGCGGCGGCAGCGGCGGGGCGGGGGAGCCGTCGTCTGCACCGACGAATTCTCCGCAAAGCATTTCCCGCTTGCGGCCAAAGCCCTTGACCTTGCGCACAGAAAACCCGGCGGCGCGGAGGCCCCGCTTTACGACCCCGGCGCTGGTAAAGGTGGCAAAGGTAGCGCCGTCGCGGCTTAAATATTGCATTGCGGCAAACAGGGCCTGCTGCCACATTTCCGGGTTACTTGCCGGGGCAAAACCGTCGAGAAACCAGGCATCAACCACCCGATTGGTGGTGGCGCCGGGCGGATCGTCGCTGTTCGAGGGTTGTAGTGCTGGGTATTCGGTGTCGAGTAGCGCGGGCAGGTTCTCAACGATATCGCCGAACAACAGATCCAGACACACCCGATGGTCGTGCAAGTTGCGGCGATGGTGGCCCGGCAATAAGGGGGGATAAAGCTCCTGGAGAAGGTTGGACAGGGTTGCCAGAGCCGGCCAGTGGCCGTGGGAAATTTGTAAATCCTGCGGCGTTAATGGATGCTTTTCACTGGAAATATAGTGTAATGTCCAGTTTGCAGGGGCGCATTGCTGCCACAACTGCCAGGCCAGCAGAAAATTCAGGCCAGTACCAAAGCCGGACTCGCAAATAGTGAATCTTCCGGGACATTGCGGGTCAAGGTTTTGCCAGCGTTGCGCCAACTGATTGTGTTGTAAAAATACGTACTGGCTTTCGGCCAGGCCGTCATCCCTGGAAAAATAGACGTCGCCATACGCCTCGGCGCAGGGAATACCGTCCTCCCAGCTGAGAGTGGCGCTTTGGATAAAATAAGGATTGTCGCGGTGTTCCAAGTTGGGCCTGCAAAAGCTGAGGAAAAAGCGGGCTACATTGTAGCAGTGTTTCCCGGGGCTATCGCCAGGCTCTCCGCCACCCTCCGGCAGCTTCTGTTACTGGTTTTGTGCCTGCTGCCGGCGCTGTCTGGTCACGCCGCGGCGGTCGACCCGGTTGACCAACGCATTACTCTGGCGCTGGCGACGGAACCGCCTACCTTGAACTCGAGCATTGCCACCGACTCAATTGGCAGCTTTGTGCTGTCCCACCTCATGGAAGGGCTGTTGCGCTACGGACCAGGGGGTGAACTGGAGGGCGGGGTCGCCGAGCGCTGGCAGCTGGAGGAGTCCGGTGCGCGGTTTTGGTTGCGTAGCGATGCCCGCTGGAGCGACGGCAAGCCGGTCACCGCCCACGACTTTGTTTTTGCCTGGCGCCATGCCCTGAAACCCGCTACGGCCTCCCAGTACGCGTTTATCTTCTTCCCCATCAAAAATGCCGAGGCGATTCAAGCCGGCCAGCTACCCGCAAACACGCTGGGTGTTCGCGCCGTGTCAGAGCGGGAATTGGTGGTGGAATTTGCCCGGCCCTGCCCGTATTTTCTCAGCCTGACGGCATTTATGACGTTTATGCCATTGCGTGAAGACGCCGTGGAAAAGTGGGGGCGAGCCTACGCCGCCGATGCCGACAAAATGTTGGTCAATGGCGCTTTTACCCTTAATAAATGGGTTCACGGTGCCCACCTTCGCTTGCGCAAAAACCGCCATTACTGGGACCGCGACAGCGTCAAAATTCGGGAGATCGATCTGCCCTATATCACCTCGGATCCCAGCGCCCAGTTCAATCTGTTCCGCGACGGCCAAATCGCGCTGGCCAACCTCGATACTGGCTTGCTCGATGAAGCGGTAAAGCGCGGTCATCCCATTCACCACTTTCACACCGGCGCGCTTTATTTCCTCGAATTCAACTTTCGCGAGGGGCGGGTAACGGGTAATTACTATTTCCGCAAAGCCCTGCAATACATTATTGATCCGGCCACGCTGGTGAATAAAATTATTGGCCTGCCCGGAGTGTTGCCCGCCTATTCACTGTTTCCAATGACGGTGCGCGGTGTGGCGGCGCCGTTTCGCGAGGAATATCCTGAAATGCGGGTCAAGGCCGACATCGCCCTGGCGCGACGCTACCTCGCGCGGGCGAAAAAAGAGCTGGGTCTGGAGGCGTTCCCGCCGTTGATGTTGTTGGTTGGGGACAGTCCCCGAGCACTGCAGGAGGCGGAGTACTACCAATATGTCCTGCAGCAGGGCCTGGGCCTGGAAGTGCGTATTGACCAACAGGTGTTTAAACAGCGGCTGGAGAAAATGCGTCGGGGAGACTTTGATATTGTGGCCGCCGCCTGGGGGCCGGATTACGATGATATTATGACCTTTGCCGATTTGTTCGCGTCATGGAACGACAACAATCGCGGGCGCTACCATAATCCGGCCTACGACTACTGGGTGAGTCTCGCCCAGCAGAGCAGCGACCCGGTAGAGCGGTTTGAAGCCATGGCCCGCTTGCAGAATATTGTCACTGAGGATGTACCGATTTTGCCGACCTATGAGAACGGCGCGTTGTATGTGCAACACCCTATGTTAAAGGGCGTGCGACGCAATGTTTTTGGTGGTGACCCCAGCTTTCGCTTTGCATGGATTGAACGCTAGTGCTGTTTTATATCGCGCGCCGCCTGCTCTTTGCCGCCTTTACCATTTGGTTTATCGCGACGGCGACATTTTTCGCGATGCACGCCGTGCCCGGCGACCCCCTCACGCAGGAAAAGGCGATGTCCCCGGCAGTGCGCGCCCAGCTGGAGGCCCGATACGGCCTGGATAAGCCCCTCGACGAGCAGTACCTGTTGTTCCTGGGCAATATGTTGCGCGGGGATTTTGGTATTTCCTTTACCCAGGAGAACCGGCGGGTCAACGATATTATCCGCGAGCATTTTCCTATTTCGGCGACCCTGGGCCTGGCGGCGATTCTCATCGCTCTGGTGGGCGGCGTTGCCGCAGGCAGTGTCGCGGCCCATTTCCGCAATCGCTGGCCGGACCGGGCGGTGATCTTCGCCGTGATTGCAGCAATCTCCCTGCCGGGTTTTGTGATCGCGGCAATGGCCCAGTTGCTGATTGTGCGTCTCAATAGCGCGGTAGACAGCACCTGGCTGCCGGTCGCTGGCTGGGGTGGGGTCGAACACGTGTGGATACCTGCCCTGGTGCTCGGTTTGGGCACGATGGCCTATTTAAGCCGCCTGATGCGGGCGTCGATGCTGGAGGTGCTGAGCAGCGACTATGTGCTGGCTGCCCGTTCCAGGGGTATTGGTCCCTGGCGTCTGTTCTGGGGACACCAGCTGCGCAATGCGATTTTACCGGTGGTAACCGAGCTGGGGCCGTCGATCGCGGCGATCACCACCGGGGGGTTTGTCGTCGAATTAATCTTCGCGATACCCGGTCTGGGGCGCTACTTTGTGCAGGCGGTGCAGCAGCTGGACTACACCGTGATTATGGGCACCACCGTGTTCTACGGGGCGTTTCTGGTGATCGTGGTAATGCTGGTGGATATCAGCTACGGCATTATCGACCCCCGCATTCGCCTGACCTCGGGGCGCCGCCGATGACCATTCCGGTTTTTCGTTTCGCTCCCTGGCAACCCGCCGAGCAGCAGCTGGATCACATTGCGCCAGCGCCGCTGCCGAGCCCCTTCACCCCCAGCGTGGTGTTGGCGAGTGTCGCGGTGCTGCTGTTGCTGTGTTTTGTCTCCGTAGGGCCGCTGTTGTGGCCGCAGAGCCACTCCACCCAGTGGCTATCGCAGGTGTCGTTGGGCCCGACGACGGCGCGGGCGGCCAAAGTGGTACGTGACGAAGGCCTGTGGCGGCCCCATGGTGACGTGCGGTCGTTGCGGGTCGCAGACGCCAATACCGAGCGGGTGCGCTTACATTGGCCTGCGCTGCCGGAGGTAAAACGCTACCAGCTCTATCGGGGCAGTGGACTCGACGCAGGACTGGGTCTGCCGCTGGCGATCAGTAGCACCCCTTATTACGAAGATCGCCTGCAATTACGCCGCGCGCTGTACCGCTATAGCATTGCCGACGCGGATACCGGGTTATTATTATTCTCGGTGGAAGTGCGTCCCCAACAGGCTATTTCAGAGTTTGAGGCCCGCCTTCAGGGTTTGATTGTCGGTCACAAAACGACACTGCCCAGTACAATTATGTTACCTGCCCACCCCCTTGGTACCGATGCGCTGGGCCGGGATATTTTGGCGCGTCTGATGGCGGGCGGAGCGACATCGCTATTCGTCGGGGTAGTGGCGCCGCTGCTGTTTATCTCTCTGGGCTGTATTCTGGGGGCGATTGCCGGGTATGCCGGTGGGGTTGTCGATCAGGCGATTATGCGGCTGGCTGACTTTGTCGTGGCGCTGCCCTTTTTGCTCTTTATGATTTTGTTCAGAGTGGCTTTCGGAATTGGGCCCGGTGAAAACGGAATCGCGCCGTTGATACTGGCGATGCTGGTGCTGAGTTGGCCGAGCAGTGCGCGGCTGGTCAGGGGGCAGGTCCTGGCGCTGAAGGGGCAGCCCTATGTCGAGTCGGCGCTGCTGTCAGGCTTGAGTACGGCCGCCATATTGGCGCGGCATATTTTACCCAATGTGCTGCCGATTATTCTGGTGGCCTTCAGCTTTGCCATTCCCCAGGCGATATTTACCGAGGCCTTTCTGTCCTTTATCGGCATGGGGGTGTCGCCGCCGAGTACCTCGTGGGGGGCAATGTGTAACGACGGCATCAAAACCCTGCTCAGTCACCCACGACACATGCTGTTGCCCGCGCTGTTTATCAGTATCTCGGTGCTGGCCTTCAATATTCTTGGCGATGCGCTGCGGGATATCAGTGATCGTCGCAGTGGTGGGGTCGGGCGATGAGTTTGCTGGAAGTCGAAAATCTGTCGCTGCATATTGGAGCCCTGCACGCTCTGCGAGGGGTTTCCTTCAGCCTTGATGCCGGGGAATGTCGCGCTCTGGTTGGGGAATCGGGCTGCGGTAAGTCGCTCACCGCGATGAGCCTGCTCGGGCTGACTCCCCCTGGGGCGGTGTTCCATGCCGATGCCTTCACCCTCGCGGGCGAGGTCCTGCCTGCTCAGGGTAGTCCTGCCTGGCGTCGGCACCGGGGCGCTGACATCGCGATGATTTTCCAAAATCCGATGACGGCGTTAAACCCCACGCAGACCGTTGGCGCACAGTTGGCCGAGTCCTTCGTGCTGCATCGAAATCTGGGACGGCGGGAGGCAATGACGGCAGCGGTAGCGCTGCTGGAGCGCCTGGCAATTCCGCAGCCGGCGCAGCGCGCCGCCCAATACCCCTTTGAGTTCTCCGGCGGTATGTTGCAGCGGGTGATGATCGCCATGGCGGTGGCCTGCCGACCGAAACTGTTGATTGCCGATGAGCCGACGACGGCGCTGGATGTGACGGTGCAGGCGGAGGTGCTTACCCTGTTGGCGGAATTACAGCGAGAACAGGGCACAGCGCTGCTGTTTATTACCCACGACCTTGGCGTGGTGGCAGAGATTGCCGACAGCGTCACCGTGATGTATGCCGGCGAGAGTGTTGAATCCGGCTCGGTGGCACAGATATTCAATCGCACTGCACACCCATACAGCGCGGCGTTGCGGGCCGCAGTACCCAGTCTTAAACAGGACCGACGACCGGAGGGCATTGTTGGCAGTCCACCGGATTTGCGCCGGGAGGTAACTGGTTGCGCCTTTGCCCCGCGCTGTCGCCAGCGCATGGCAATATGTGAAGACACAGTGCCGGAGTTTCAATGTGGAGAGGGGCAGCGAGTACGTTGCTGGCGTTGGCATCCGGACCATCCCCTGCGCTGGCGGGAGGCCGAAAATGGCTGAGCGCCTGGTGTCAATGAGGGGCTTGAGTTGCCATTTTCCCGCCGCCGAGGCTGGCGTGAAGCTCGCCGCTGTGGACGCTGTCGACCTGGATATTTACGCCGGGGAAATTCTGGGTCTGGTGGGTGAGAGCGGTTCGGGGAAGTCAACACTGGGGCGAATGCTGGCGGGTCTGCAACAGCCGAGTGCAGGTACCCTGCGTTTTCACGGCGAGAGTGATGCCGGTCGTGCCCGCATCTCTTCTGTGCAAATGGTATTTCAAGACAGCTACGCCAGTCTGAATCCGCGGCGGCGTATTATCGACAGTTTGATGGAGCCGCTGGGGGTTGCCCGGGTCAGTACCCGCGACAAGTTAAGCAAAGCGGCCAAATGGCTTGAGCGGGTGGGGCTGAGCCGCGATGCGGGTGAGCGTTTTCCCCATGAGTTATCCGGCGGCCAGCGCCAGCGTGTCGGCATAGCCCGGGCCTTTATTGCCGAACCGCGACTGGTGGTGTGTGATGAAGCGGTGTCGGCCCTTGATGTGTCAGTCCAGGCGCAAATTATCAACTTATTGCAGGATATCCAGCGGGACAGCGGTACGGCTATCGTATTTATCGCCCACGATCTGGCGGTGGTGCGCAGCCTGGCGGATCGCACCGCGGTGATGTATCTGGGGGAGATTGTCGAGCTGGGCAGCAGCGCGCAGGTGTTCTCCCGCCCCTTGCACCCCTATACTCGCAATTTGCTGGCGGCTCACCCCGAGGCAGAGTTGAACTCCCAGGGGCGGCATCGACGCAAGGTTGCACCGGCGCAGGAGCGCCGTTTGCCCTTGAGCAACGACAGCGGCTGCCGCTATGCCCCGCGCTGCTCGCTGGCAAAACCCTTCTGTCTGCGCACGCCCCCGGCTCTGGCTGTCAGCGAGGCGGGCAGTGAGGTCGCCTGTCATCGCCTGAGGGAGATCGAGCAATACCTTGCGTCGAGGGCGGCGAAAGCTCACGACGACGAATCATCAATTTTGTAATTGGGCCGTATGGCCGCTATGGAAGTGGTAAATGAACGTAAAAATAGAAATTCCCGCGCTGATGGTAATGGCGTCTGCACTGCTTAAATCGCGAATCGTTGACGCCCAGCGGGTAGTTGGCAAGCAGTATTTCCGCGAGCTGGAAAAGGGCAATCCGGTGCTTTTGTCCGACGTGAAACTGGAAGATAACTCGACAATGCGTTTCAGCCTGTCGATGAATACCGAGGAATTCCGTGGGCCGTTAAATTTCAGCGCGTTTCGCAATCAGGTAATAATGCTGATTGATACCTACGCCAAGTTTCTTGAAACCGAGCAGGAGCCTCGGGTCATGAGCGACGACGGCAATGTGCAGCACGTGATTTTTGTGCCAGTAATCAGTCAGATGCAGAACAATCTCAATGCGCTGGTGATGGCGTTTGAACAACGCAATAACGCCGAGATACGTCTACAATTGATGTTCGTGGACCCCGAGCAGTTCGTCGCGAAGGGGTAAGCAGTGTTGACAGTGAACACAAATCTCGCTAGTTTGCCGAAATTGCGCGCGGTTCTTTAGGCACTCGACCAGAGCTCTGGCTTCGGGACTGTTAACCGCGTAAATAACAAAAACACCGTTAGGGGGCGACCTTGTCTGAGTCACAACAGCAAATTGCAGAAATCATCAAAGCTGCGCGGGAGCGTATTGGCCTGTCCAATGAGGTTGATCTGGGAGAGTTTCCCAACCTCGTGGGCATGTTTAACTACTGCGTAACAACCTACGCCGACAAACCAGCGGTGACCTGCCTGGGGGCAACCCTGACCTACGGTGACCTCGACCGTCTGTCCCGTCAGTTTGCGGCCTACCTGCTGGAAGACAGCGGCTTGCAGCCCGGCGACCGCATTGCGATCCAGATGCCCAATATTCTGCAATATCCGGTGGTGCTGTTCGGTGCGCTGCGTGCCGGTATGATTGTGGTGAACACCAACCCGTTGTACAGCGAACGTGAGCTGAAACACCAGCTTGTCGACTCCGGTGCCAAGGCCATTGTGGTGCTGGCGAATATTGCCAAAATCGCCAGCGTGGTGGTGCCTGATACCGGCGTCACCCAAGTCATTGTCACCGAAGTCGGCGACTTGCACCCTACGTTCAAGCGTCATCTGATTAACAAGGCGCTGAAGTATGTGAAAAAAGAAGTGCCTGCGGTGAAGTTCAAGTCTTCGATCAGCTTTTTGAAAGCGCTTGCCAAGGGTAAGGGTAAAAAAGTGGTCGATGCCTCACCGGATGCCGAATCCCTGGCCCTGCTGCAATACACCGGTGGCACCACAGGTGTGTCCAAGGGCGCGATGATCAGTCATCGCAACCTGATGGCGAACGTGCTGCAAAGCCGCGAAAATTTCTACAGCTATGGCCTCGAAGCGGGCAAAGAGTCGTTTATTGCGCCGTTGCCGCTCTACCATATTTACTCGTTCATGCTGGCCTTTGTGGTTATGCTGCAGGGCAATCGCTCCATTTTGATACCGAATCCCCGCGACCTGGACAGCGTTATCAAGGAAATGAAGCGCAATACCTGGAGCGGCATGAGCGGCATCAATACGCTGTTTGTTCAGCTGTGCAAGCATCCTGAATTCCCCAAGCTTGATTTTTCCAACCTGAAAGTGACCCTTTCAGGGGGCATGGCGTTGACGGCGGGGGCCGCCAAAACCTGGAAAGATGTGACCGGTGCCGAAATTTACGAGGGCTACGGCCTGACCGAAACTTCGCCGGTGGTTTCTATTAACCCCGGTGGCGCGAATCAGGTGGGCACCATTGGTTTGCCCTTGCCGGGTACAGAAGTGCGTCTGGTGGACGACGACGGCAACGATGTGCCCCTGGGTGAACGCGGTGAGCTGTGCATTCGTGGTCCACAGGTGATGATGGGCTACTGGCAGCGTCCTGACGAAACCGATAAAACCATCAAGGACGGTTGGCTGTACACTGGTGATGTGGCGGTGGTGCAGGACGACGGCTACCTGAAAATTGTCGATCGCAAGAAAGATATGATTCTGGTGTCCGGCTTTAATGTCTACCCCAACGAAATTGAAGATGTGCTCAGCGCCCACCCGAATATCGCCGAGTGCGCGGCCATTGGTGTGCCGGATGAAAAATCCGGTGAGGCGGTGAAAATCTTTGTGGCACCGAAGTCGGGTACCATTGATGAAGCGGAATTGAAGGAATTTTTGCGCGATCGCCTGACCGGCTATAAAATGCCGCGCTATATCGAGGTTCGTGATGAGCTGCCCAAAACCAATGTGGGTAAGGTATTGCGCCGTACACTGCGCGACGAGGAGCTGGCGAAACGGGCTAGCTGATTGATCGCAGCACAAGCAAGGGCGCCTGAGGGCGCCCTTTTTTTTGGCTTTTCGCCGGGTCTGGTGAAGAGCCATCATTTGGAGAACTATGTCTGCCGCAGAATGGGACACGATTAGCCGCCAGATCGAGCAGTGCTACCTGCCGGATCGCTGGCCACTTCGGCAACACTTGCAACGTTTGCGCCGCCGGAGTGAAGGTGACGAGGCACTGGCGGAGTCGCTGGCGGAATTGCAGCGGCGTATGGCGCAGTCGCAGGCCAGGGTTGAGCGGCGCCGAGCCGGTGTCCCCAACATTAGCTATCCCCCAAACTTGCCAGTGAGCGAGCGGCTGGAGGATATCCGCGCGGCGATTGAAGGGCATCAGGTGGTGGTACTTGCCGGAGCGACCGGCTCGGGCAAAACCACGCAAATTCCCAAACTGTGTTTGCAAATGGGCCGGGGAGTGAGCGGCATGATTGCCCACACCCAGCCGCGGCGGCTGGCGGCCAGAACAGTGGCGGAACGGATCGCTGACGAACTCGGTACGCGAGTCGGTGAGGCCGTGGCCTATCAGGTGCGGTTTCAGGACGTCAGTTCTGACGACAGTTATATCAAGCTGATGACCGATGGGATTTTGCTGGCGGCGATTCAGCAGGACCGGTATCTCAATCAGTACGACACCATCATTATCGACGAGGCCCATGAGCGCAGTCTGAACATCGATTTTCTGCTGGGCTATCTGAAAACCCTGCTGCCGAAGCGGCCCGACCTCAAGATCATTATCACCTCGGCGACGATCGACCTTGAACGGTTTTCAGCCCACTTCGACAATGCGCCGGTGATTGAAGTGTCCGGGCGAACCTTCCCGGTGGAATATCGCTATCGCCCGCTGGAGGAGTTGAGCGCCGAGCAGGATCTTGGCGTAGGCATTGAATCTACGCTGCGAGAGTTGATGGCCGAAGGGGCTCACCAACGGGGTGATACCCTGGTATTCCTCAGTGGTGAGCGTGAAATTCGCGAAACCGCCAGGCATTTGCGCAATGCCGAATTGCCCGGGGCAGACATTTTACCGTTATACGCGCGACTCAGTGCCGGTGAGCAACAGCGGATTTTTGATACCTCCAAGCGCCGGGGGTGGCGGGTGGTGTTGGCCACCAACGTTGCCGAAACCTCGCTGACAGTGCCGGGTATACACTATGTGATCGATGCCGGAACGGCCCGCATCAGTCGCTACAGCGTGCGCAGCAAGGTGCAGCGCCTGCCCATCGAACCGATTTCCCAGGCCAGCGCCAATCAGCGCTCGGGTCGCTGTGGTCGCCTGGCGCCGGGTATTGCTTACCGGCTATACAGCGAAGACGATTTTGAGCGCCGCCCGGCCTTTACCGAACCGGAAATCCAGCGTACCAACCTCGCCGCGGTGATTTTGCAGATGCTCCAGCTTGGGCTGGGGGATATTCGCAAATTCCCCTTTGTTGACCCGCCAGACTCCCGCTTTGTCCGTGACGGCTACGCCCTGTTGCAGGAGCTGGGCGCGGTGGAGAATGAAAAGCTCACGCCGCTGGGGCGTCAACTGGGCAAGTTCCCGGTAGATCCCCGCATTGGTCGCCTGCTGTTGGCGGCGGCGGAGAAGGGCTGTCTGAACGAAATGCTGATTATCGCCAGTGCGCTGAGTATTCAGGATCCCCGTGAACGCCCCGCCGATAAGCAGCAAGCCGCCGACGAGAAGCACCGCCGCTTCTGGCATGAACAGTCAGATTTTATGGCCTTTGTTTCACTGTGGGAGTACGCCGAAGAGCAGCGTCAGGCGCTCAGCGCCAATCAGTGGCAGAAGCTGTGCAAGCGGGAATTTCTCAGTTGGATGCGCATGCGCGAGTGGCGGGAGGTTCACCACCAACTGCGCCTGATGGCGCGGCAGATGAAACTCAAGGTGAATACAGAACCCGCCGATTATGCCAGCGTTCATCAGGCGTTGTTACCGGGATTTCTCGGCCAGATTGCCAACCGCGCTGAGGCTCGGGAGTATCTGGGCGCACGCAATCGCTCACTGCGTATTTTTCCCGGCTCGTCGTTGCGCAAAAAAACGCCGCCTTGGATAGTGGCCGCCGAATTGGCGGAAACCTCCCAATTGTTTGCTCGCTGTGTTGCCGCGATTGAGCCGGAGTGGCTGTTTGGTATCAACGACAGCCTGCTGAAACGCCATTACCATGAGCCGCGCTGGCAGGCGCGTACAGGCCGGGTGATGGCCTATGAACAGACCCTGCTTTACGGTCTGTGTATTCGCGATCGCCACCGAGTGCATTACGGACCGATTGACCCGGTGGTGTCCCGGGAAATACTGATCCGCGAAGCGCTGGTTGAGGGGCGCTACCGGGGCAAGGCCGCGTTTTTTGCCCACAACCGCCGGCTCATCGCCGAAGTGGCCGAAATGGAAGACAAGGCCCGACGCCGGGACATGCTGGTGTCGGACGAGGAGTTGTTCCGTTATTACGATGAGCGGATTCCCGCAGGGATAACGACTGCCAAGCAGCTGGAATCCTGGCTGAAAAAGTCTGCTGACCGCGATCTGCTGAAAATGTCCAGGGGCGATGTGATGCGCCAACTGGAATCGGTTGACGGCGCGCAGTTCCCCGACACGATGACAGCGGGGGGGATTCAGCTTGCACTGGAATACCGCTTTGAACCGGGGCACCCGGAAGACGGTGTCAGTGTGCGCCTGCCATTGAAGTACCTGCACAGTATTCCCGACGGGCGCTTTCACTGGTTGGTGCCGGGTCTGCTGCGGGAGAAATGTATAGCCCTGGTAAAGGCCCTGCCCAAGGCGCAGCGCAAGCAATTGGTGCCGGTGCCGGATTATGTAGACCGGGCCTTATCGCGGATGCGACCCAGTGACGAACCCCTGCTGCCAGCGCTGGCGGCGCGTCTCAGTCAGCTGAGTGATGTGGCTATTGATCTGTCAGCCTGGGCAGAGGCCGAGATTGACGATTACTACCGCGCCAATATCAAGGTGCTGGATGAAACTGGCAAGGTGCTGGAGCAGGGGCGCGATATGCGCCGTCTGCGAGAGGTGTTGGCCGATGCGGTGCAGCGCAGCATCGCCGAGGAGAGCGCCGACCAGTTTGACCGGCAGGTGCTCCATGAGTGGACGATACCCGAGCTGCCGGTTGAGCATCAATTCAAACAGGCCGGTGCCACTCTGACGGCATACCCCTGTCTGCGGGATCTCGGTGATGGGGTGGAATTGGGCTTGGCGGAAACCCTGGATGAGGCGACCGCGCTCAGCGAGCGCGGGGTGCTGCGTTTGTTGTTGCTGCGCTTGCCCCAGCAGGTGAAAACACTGCGCGGCAATCTGTTTCGCGACAATGCCATTCAGCTGCAATTTGCTGCGACGGGACAGGATAAGGCCCGCTGGCTGGAAAATTGTTTATTGGTCGCCGCGCGCTCGGTGTTTTTAACCGAGGGCACGAGATTGCCGAGAACCGAAGACGAGTTCGATAAAATATGGCAGGCGGGGCGGGCCAATTTCCACGATCAGGCCCAGGCCTACGGCGAATTATTGAAGCGCATCCTGGCGCATTTTTCGTCGATTAAACGACGCCTGAAAAAACTGAATAGCCTGAGCTGGATTCACAGCATTAATGATATTCAGCACCAGCTGGCGGGATTGTTTCAGGAGGATTTTATCTGCCGGGTCGATGGGGACATTCTTGCCGAATATCCCCGATACCTGGCGGCAATCGAAGAGCGTCTCGACAAACTCGACGGTCATTATCAACGCGATCGGCAGTGCACGCTAGTGGTGGAGCCACTGCAACAGCAATGCGACGCGCTGTTGGAACGATCGCCGGAGTTGTGGCAAAAATCCCCCTTATTGCGAGAATATCGCTGGCTGCTGGAGGAGTTACGTGTCTCCCTTTTCGCTCAGCGACTGGGCACCAAACAATCGGTGTCAGAAAAACGCCTCAAGCAATTGTGGAAAGAACTTCAGCAGGATGTAACATTCAGTTAGCGTGCTCGTCAGTAGTGTGTAAAGGGGGATATTTGCGAGCTGCGGCTTGTGTTGTCTTCTTTAACAGCTAAATTAAGACTGTCTGAAATCCGGGGGTCGTGATAACCACGTAATAGGTGGCGAGATCACTGACTACCAATATTTCGATAGTGAACCGTGATCTATCAATGGCGATTCCCGCCGCCCAAGGAGAAACTACTATGGCGTCATTTTCAAAAAAACCGCTGGCTACCGCGTTCAGTGCCGCGCTGCTTGCCACCGCAATCACTCCCGCAATGGCCGACAGCAACCCCTTTGCAGCAAACCAACTTTCCGGTGGCTACGACCTGAGCAACTCAATGGGTAATTCCGACAAGGCTGAGAAGAGCGAAGCCAAGTGCGGAGAGGGTAAGTGCGGCGAAGGTAAATGTGGTGCCGAGAAAAAAGCCGCGAAGGAAGGTAAATGTGGCGAAGGCAAATGCGGCGAAGGTAAGTGTGGTGCCGAGAAAAAAGCCGTGAAGGAAGGCAAGTGTGGCGAAGGGAAGTGCGGTGAAGGTAAGTGTGGCGCCGATAAAGCGGCCAAGGCTGTTAAAGAAGGCAAATGTGGTGAGGGTAAATGCGGCCACTAGTTGACCTGCCTGCACAGAGTGCAGGCCTCGGTTTACGGCGCGCCCTGTTGGGCGCGTTTGACGATCTGGAGCCGGGGCAGTTGGACTTTATCGAGGTCGCACCGGAAAACTGGATTGGCCTCGGTGGCCGTTACGGGCGTGCTTTTGCCCGTCTGGCAGAACGCTACCCGGTTACGCTGCACGGTCTGAGTCTGAATATTGGCGGTTTTGCTCCCCTTGATAGCCAGTTGATTGATGACATTGCGGCGTTCATCAAAAAATTCGATTGCAAACTATACAGTGAGCACCTGACCTATTGTGGCGATGAAGGTCACCTCTACGATTTAATGCCCATTCCCTTTACTGAAGAGGCGGTGAAACACGTCGCCGCTCGGGTGAGGGAAGTGCAGGACCGTCTCGGTCAACAGATTCTGCTGGAAAATGCCTCCTACTATGCGGCTCCGGCGCAGCAAATGTCCGAGGTGGAATTTATTACAGCAGTACTCAGTGAAGCCGATTGCGGCTTGTTGCTCGACGTCAACAATATCTACGTCAACAGCATTAATCATCGCTACGACCCCTATGAGTTTTTGCGTGCACTACCCCTGGACCGGGCTGCTTATATTCATATCGCCGGCCATTACGTAGAAGCCGAGGATTTACGTGTCGACACCCACGGCACTGCAGTGATCGACCCGGTCTGGCAACTGCTGGATGTGGCCTATGCGCACTGTGGGCCACTGCCGACATTGCTGGAGCGCGATTTCAATTTTCCGACCATGGCCGAGCTGATGACAGAGGTCGATGACATTCGCCGCGCCCAGATGGTGACCCGTGCCAACATGGCAGCGGGGAATTGATATGGCGCTACCGACTTTTCAGTCAAGCCAGCGAGAACTTACCCGCTACCTGCGCGACCCCGAAGCCCATTCCGGGCCGAAGGGAGTGGAAGCCCGTCGCCTGGCAATTTACCGCGACCTGTTCTTTAAAAATATCGAGGGTTTTCTCAGCAGTGGCTTTCCGGTGTGTCGCAGCCTCTATAGCGACAGTGAGTGGGTTGCGCTGGTGCGGGACTTTATGCGCAGCCACCGGTGCCAAAGTCCGTATTTTCTGAAAATCGCCGAGGAATTTATCGACTTCCTGCAAAATGAGCGCCGCAGCGATAGCGACCCGGAATTCCTGGAAGAGCTGGCCCATTACGAGTGGGTGGAGCTGGCGCTGGATGTTGCCGAGGAAGACTTACCCTCCGCCAAGCCGCTGCCGGAGTCCCTGCTGGCAGCACCGTTGAAGCTATCGCCGCTGGCCTGGCCGTTGAGCTATCGCTACCCGGTGCACAAGCTCGGCCCGGGATTTCGCCCGGAGGCACCGCCGGCGACACCAACCTGTATTGTGGTCTATCGCAACCGCCACGACAGCGTGCAGTTTATGGAGGTCAATCCGGTCACTGCGCGCTTGCTGTCCCTGCTCGATAGCAGTGACTGCGCCTTCGATGCGCTGCAGCAGCTGGCTGCGGAATTGTCGACAGATGCCGGAGCGTTAACAGATTTTGCCGCAGATTTGCTGCAAAACTTGTTCGCTGCCGATATTATCTACCGCGCAGAATAGCCTTGGCCAGAAGTTCGGGAATGCCGCGCCTTGGTGGTGCTGGTATTTAACAAGGCTTCAAGTATAGTGAAGGTGTATCTTCATATGAGAACTCTGACAACAATGGCTTTGCCCCTTTCCCTGAGTTGCGTGCCGTTATTTCGCCGCGCCGTTTTCACCCTGATGTGCCTGGTACCTGTGGTTGCGTTTGCCGCTGAAAGTGAAAAGGTGCTGGGGGATCCCCGAGACCCTTGGGAAGGGCTGAATCGTCATATCTTCGCCTTTAATGAAGTGGCCGACGCCTATGTGGCACGCCCCCTGGCCAAGGGCTATCAGGCGGTGACACCGTCGCTGGTGGATCAGGGCCTGGCGAATATGTTTAACAATATCGGCGAGGTCAAAAACTTCGGCAACGATCTGTTGCAAGGCAATATTGGCGACGCGGTGGTTGATTTGACCCGCTTTGTGGTGAATACCACAGTGGGCGTGGTGGGATTTTTCGATGTGGCTGCCCACCTTGGGCTGGAGCGGGAGTCTGAGGACTTCGGCCAGACACTGGCGGTTTGGGGTGTTGGCCCAGGGCCTTATATCGTGCTGCCGCTGCTTGGGCCGAGCACCCTGCGCGATGGCAGTGGCCGAGTCGTAGACAGTTTTACGTCGTTGACCCGGGATATTGACCCGCTCAGTGCCGAGTTGGCAGTGTCGGGGCTCGATCTCATACAAACCCGTGCAGCCTTGCTGAATGCCGATGAGCTGGTGAGTGGTGACAAGTACACCTTCCTCAAGGATGTGTATCTGCAGCGGCGCGAGTTTTTGATAAACGACGGCCAGTTGCAGGACAGCTTCGGCGATGAGGACTTCGAATCCTTTGATTTCTAACGGTATCGAGGTTGATGTGAATCCTGCACAGTATTGCAACTTGCCAATACCTCGGGGGGTGAGTAAAAAGGCGCAATGACAAGACCCCTTCGTCATCGCCTGTTACTGGTTCAGCAGGACGATGCCATTCACCAACAACTCCTCGCCGCGCTGGAATCTCTGGGCGTTGAAGCGCTGTGCGTGGCCGATCCCGACCAGGCACTGCTGAGCTTTCAGGAAGAGGATGTCGATATCGTGATGATCGATATCGACCTGCCGGGCGGGCGCGGGATCAGCCTACTCGACGACATGGCGGCAGACCCCCGGGAGTTGCCGCTGATCGGTGTGTCGCGCCGCACCAGTCTGGCCGATGTGGTGGCGGCGGTGCGTCACGGGGCGACAGACTACCTGTTGCTGCCGCCGGAAAGCCCTACAGTTATCAGTCATGCCCTCAGTCGCGCCATGGAGCGCTGTGAACTCAAGCGGGAAAACCTCGCCTATCGCACCAAGCTGGAAAATGCCAACCGGGATTTACTGGAGAGCTTGACCCACCTGCAGCAGGATCAGCAGGCAGGGAAGCACGTTCAGCAACTGTTGTTGCCCGATACCCCCAAAGAAATTCACGCCTACCGCTTTTGCCATTTTATTCTGCCCTCGCTGTACCTGAGTGGCGATTTTGTCGATTATTTTCTGGTGGGCGACGACCATGCGGCGTTTTTTGTGGCGGATGTGTCGGGCCACGGCGCCAGTTCAGCCTTTGTTACGGTGTTTCTGAAAAACCTGTTTGCTCGCAAGCGCAGCGACTTTCTGCATCGGGGGTCTACGGCGATTCTGTCTCCGGCAAAAATGCTGGCGATTGCCAATGCGGAGTTGCTGGAAATGGGCATTGGCAAACACGTTACGATGTGTGTCGGCGTGTTTGACCTCAAATGCCATCAGTTGAGCTATTCGGTGGCGGGGCACCTTCCTGCGCCCGTACTGGCGACCGAGGGCAAGGCGGAGTTTCTTCCCGAGCACGATATGCCGGTGGGGCTATTTGCCGATGCGCGCTTTACCGACCATATGATCGCGTTTCCACCGGGCGCCGTGCTTACTCTGTTCTCGGATGGTATATTAGAGGTTATTGATAAAGGAAACCTCGAGGAGAAAGAGCAGGCATTGTTAAACTTACTCAGTGCCGGACAGTCTACCTCTAATGAACTCGTTGACGCCTTTGGGCTCACTAGCGTGAGCGAAGCGCCGGACGATATCGCGATTTTAGTTGTCTGCAGGTTATAGGCTGATGCAACCAGGAAAAATACTGGTCGCCGAGCAAGACGGCTCCTTCGTCATCAAATTGGTGGGCGATGTGCGGCTGACATTGTGTACGACGATGGATGAATTTTTTGACGAAATGCTGGGCACCAGCGGTTTTGTCAGTGTCGTGGTGGATTTGGCTGATGCGAGTAATATCGACAGCACCACTCTGGGTTTACTCGCCAAGTTGGCGATCAAAGCCAAGCAGCGTTTTGCTTATACGCCGCTTATTCTGTCAACCAACCCCGATATCACTCGAGTGCTTGAAAGCATGGGCTTCGATCGGGTGTTCCGCATTCGCGAAGAACCCTTGTGCACCGATGAAGACCTGGGTGAGCTGCCGGTTCTTCCCGACAGCGAGGACCGTGTGTGCAAGCGAGTGCTTGAGGCCCACCGGGTACTGATGGGCATGAACGAGAGCAACCGGGCCAAGTTCCGCGAATTGGTGTCATTGCTTGAAGGACAGTGCTTCTAGGACAGTGCTTCCAGGGCAGTGCTTCCAGGACAGTGCCAGGATAGTCCACGAAGGTTGCGCGGGCCCGGGCTAGTGCCCGGTTGCCGACAGCTTTGCGCGGATGTAGTCGGTGTGGGGCAGATAGATCAGGTCTGATATTTTGCGAATCAGATGCTCCTCGTATTTATCAATGACTCCGTCTACCGCCGCAACTTCCCACAGCGCCTTGACCAAGGCATATTTTTCCTCGTTATTACAATTGTCGTTTATATAGCGTGTAAAGGGGTACAGCGAGGTGCTGTCAGCGCTGCGTTGTTCGGCGCGCTGCATAAATTCATCCAGCGTCGCCGGCTCGACCCTATACCGCTGAGCCATCAGGTGGCGGATTTTTGTAAGTTCCTGGGCGTGTTGTTCGTAATCGGATTTACTCACTTCCAGTAGCAGGGCCGCCGCAGCAAGTTCGGCAGTGATGTCTTCAGCCTGGGTATCGGCGCTGTCTGCGTCGAATAATTGTTTTAGAAAGTCCAGCATCACTTCGCCCAGGTGTTCAGCAGGTGTTCGAGCTTTTGTTGGTCGGCGGCAAAGGCGCGGATGCCCTCGGCCAGCTTTTCGGTGGCCATGGGGTCCTCGTTAAGAGCCCAGCGAAAGGTCGATTCATCCAGGATCAGTTTATCGTGCTTAGTGGTGACCGTATCCGCCGACAGCGCCCGTTGCAGCTTGCCCTGATCGTCGCTTAGCTGTTCCAGTAGGGCCGGGCTGATGGTCAGTCGGTCGCAACCGGCCAGGGCTTCGATCTCGCCGGTGTTGCGAAAGCTGGCGCCCATGACCACCGTGGGATAGTTGTGCTGCTTGTAGTAGTGGTAAATGGCGGTCACCGACTGGACGCCGGGGTCTTGCTGAGGGTGTTCTACCTTCATCCCGTGGGCGACATGCCAGTCGAGGATGCGGCCAACAAAGGGAGAAATCAGGGTGGCACCTGCCTCGGCGCAGGCCGCGGCCTGGGCCAGGGAAAACAGCAGGGTGAGGTTGCACTCGATACCCTGTTTTTCCAGTTCTGCGGCAGCCTGTATACCCTCCCAGGTAGATGCGATCTTGATAAGCAGCCGATCCTTGCTGATGCCCGCCTGTTCATACAGGGCGACAATGTGCAGGGCTTCTTCGATGGTGGCGCGGGTGTTGAAAGACAGCCGGGCATCGACTTCGGTGGAAACTTTGCCGGGGACAATGCCGCAGATTTCCTTGCCTATCGCCACTGCCAGCTCCATGCTGGCCTGTTTCAGGGTGCTTGCATCATCGGCTTTTACCGTGCGCGCGACAATATTGTCGATCAACGCGCGATACTGGGGAAGCTCCGCGGCCTTGAGTATCAGCGATGGGTTGGTGGTCGCGTCCTGGGGAGTAAAGCGGCGAATGGCTTCGATGTCACCGGTGTCGGCAACGACATCGGTCATTGCTTTTAATTGTTCTAGCTTGCTGCTCATTGTTACATCCTGTGTTGAATTCTAATGTCAATGCTGGGCCGCGCGTTGCTGTTGGTATTCCTCGCTGCGTTGCTGGGCGCTCACCACGTAATTCAGCGCGGCTTCGAGGGTGTCAGTGCCCGCTTCCGCTGTGTTGGCGTTCTCGCTCAGGTGGCGGCGAAATTGCCTGGCGCCAGGGCAGCCATTGAACAGGCCCAGCATATGTCGAGTGATATGATGCAGCCGAGTTCCCTGGCCCAGCTCCTGCTCGATATAGGGATACATTCGGCGCACCACCTCTACGCGGCTGGGCGGGGTGCCCGCCTGCTGGTATATCTTGTTATCAACCTCCGCCAATTGGTAGGGGTTTTGGTAGATGCTGCGCCCCAACATACTGCCATCGACCTGTGACAAATGCGATACGGCGTCGTCGATGGCATTGATGCCGCCGTTGATAACCACCTCCATCGTGGGGAAGTCGCGTTTCAATTGATACACCATCGGGTAATTCAGTGGCGGTATCTCCCGGTTTTCCTTGGGGCTGAGCCCCTGTAGCCAGGCTTTGCGGGCGTGAACAATGACGGTGCCGCAGCCAGCGTCGGCCAGCTGGCCAACAAAGTCGCGCAGCGGGCCGTAGCCCTCCTGGTCGTCGATGCCGATGCGATGCTTTACGGTGATGGGCAGGGTGCCGGTGTCGAGCATGGCCTTCACGCAGTCGGCGACCAGGTCAGGTCTGGCCATCAGACAGGCGCCGAAAAATCCGTTCTGAACTCGATCTGAGGGGCAGCCACAGTTCAGGTTGACCTCGTCATAGCCCCATTCTGCTGCGAGCTTCGTCGCCTGCACGAGGGCGGCGGGGTCGCTGCCGCCCAGCTGCAGCGCCACCGGGTGTTCGATGTCGCTGAACTGGAGGTGACGGTGCTGATCGCCATGGAGCAGGGCGCCGGTAGTGACCATTTCGGTATACAGTACGGCGTGGCGGCTCAGCTGCCGCCAGAATACTCGGCAATGTCGGTCAGACCAGTCCAGCATGGGTGCCACACAGAAACGGCGGTCGAGATCAGGTGTGGCCATGTAATTCCTCTGGAGTGGGTGAATCTTTTATCCCGGGGGCCGTATAATGGCCGCCAACTGAGCGCCTGGGGCGCATAAACGTCAATTGTAACAAATGGAAGCCAACACTCCATGACCGTTCGTACTCGTATTGCACCTTCTCCCACCGGCGACCCCCACGTCGGCACTGCCTATATTGCCCTGTTTAACTACTGCTTTGCGAAAAGTCAGGGCGGCGAATTTCTGTTGCGAATAGAAGACACCGACCAGCAGCGGTCTACGCCGGAATCGGAACAGGCCATTCTCGACTCACTGCGTTGGTTGGGGCTGGATTGGGATGAGGGTCCGGATGTCGGCGGTGCCTGTGGTCCCTATCGTCAGAGTGAGCGCAGTGAGATTTACCGGGAGCACTGCGAAAAGCTGATCGAGCAAGGTCTGGCTTTTCGCTGCTACCGCACTGCGGAGGAACTCAATGAGATGCGTGACGCCCGCCGAGAAGCGGGATTGCACAGCGCATTGAAGCCCTCTGATTTGCGTTTGGCGGAGGACGAGGTTGAGCGCCGCGAGGCCGCTGGAGCGCCCTATGTGATTCGCATGGTAGTGCCCGAAGACGATGGTCGCTGCGAAATTGACGATATGCTGCGGGGCAAGGTCGAGCTGGACTGGTCTCAGGTTGATGCTCAGATACTGCTCAAGTCAGATGGTCTGCCGACCTACCATCTGGCCAATGTCGTGGATGACCACCTGATGGGGATCACCCATGTATTGCGCGGAGAGGAGTGGTTGAACTCTGCCCCCAAGCACAAGCTGTTATACCAGTACTTTGGATGGGAAATGCCGGTGTTATGTCACCTGCCGCTGTTGCGTAACCCGGACAAAAGTAAATTGAGCAAACGCAAAAACCCCACCAGTATTTTGTATTACAAGCGTATGGGATTCTTGCCCGAGGCGCTGCTCAATTACCTGGGGCGTATGGGCTGGAGCATGCCCGACGAGAGCGAAAAATTCAGCCTGGCGACAATGCTGGAACACTTTGATATTCAGCGTGTGAGCCTCGGTGGTCCCATTTTCGATGTGGATAAGCTGCGTTGGCTGAATGGTCTGTGGATGCGGGAGGATTTCAGTGACGACGAACTCATCGACCGCATGCAGGCCTGGGCGCTTAATCGCGACACCCTGAAAAACTTGCTGCCCCATCTGAAACCTCGCGTCGAGGTATTTACTGATATTGCTCCCCTCGCGGCGTTTTTCCTGTCGGGGATGCTGCCCATTACCAGGGAAAGTTTTAACGGCTGCGCGCTGGATGAGGAGGAGTTGGTGTCGGCCCTGCAATGCTGTGTGTGGCGTCTAGAGGCGGAGCAGGACTGGCAGCGGGACACTCTGTTTGCCGCAGTGAAGGCCCTGGCTGATGGTTTGGGTATCAAACTCAAGGACTTTATGCCGCCGCTGTTTATCGCTATTGCGGGTACAACATCGTCGATTTCGGTGGTCGATTCCATGGCCTTGCTGGGGCCGGAAATGACCCGCGCGCGCCTGCGCTTTGCCGTTGACTGCCTTGGTGGTGTTGGCAAAAAACGCTTGAAAAAACTGGAAAAACGCTACGAGCAGGCATTGAGCGCCGAAGGCTGAGCGGGGGAGAAAAGGCTCATTGCGTACGAACGACGATTTTTTTAATTTACTTAAAAAATCGTGTTGACAAGGGGGGGCGCTGACTTTAACATGCGCAGCCTCTTTCGGGGCTATAGCTCAGCTGGGAGAGCGCTTGCATGGCATGCAAGAGGTCGGCGGTTCGATCCCGCCTAGCTCCACCAAAATAGAAGAACCGCCTTAACCGGCGGTTTTTTTATGTCCGGCGTTTTTGTCGCCGCCGGGTACAGATAAATCATCAGGGGCGGGCATCCATGGTCGCTACTGCCTATAATCAGCTCTGGTAGCAGATCGACGAGCCGTGTTTTGGAGGCAATAACATGTCAACTATTGCGCTAAGTCAGCGTCACAGCAAGAACCCTGATGAGGTTCGCGAGATGCTGAATCAATTGGCCGAGAAACTGGATCAGCGCTATGACCTCAAGTCGCGCTGGTTAAGTGACAGCCAGCTAGAGCTTCAGCGCAGCGGCGTCAAGGGTCGGCTGACCTTGACCGGCAGCGAAGTGAAGGTCGAGATCAAGCTCGGTATGTTGATGTCGCCCTTCAAAAGCAAAATTCAGGACGAAATTTCCCGCGCGATGGCGGAAAAACTCGCCTAAGCCCTACCGGTGAGCGAGTCTCGCCGAGTGGTGATGACAAGACTTTGCTTTCTTGGGGGATTTTTTTTATTTTTTGCACTCTAAGCACTGATATATCGTGACGAGGAGTTCGACGCCCTATGCAGCAAGGTCAAGGTAGACAATCCCTGAGATATTTTTTTAGCGGCACACGAGCGATGTGTGTCGCGCTGGTGTTTCTACTGGCCCAGCCGAGCCTGGCATTGTTGCCGGGGGTGCTGGGGGGTGGCGAGAAAATGCCGAGTCTTGCGCCAATGCTCAAGACGGTAAACCCCGCAGTAGTCAATATCTCGACCTTCACCACCCAGCGCGTGCAACAGAACCCACTGTTGAACGACCCCTTCTTTCGCCATTTTTTCAATGTGCCTCAGCAGCAAATGCAGCCCAGGCAGCGGCGTACCCAGAGCGCGGGCTCTGGTGTCATAATTGATGCCAAAAATGGCACGGTGCTGACCAATCATCACGTGGTGGCCGGTGCCGACGAGATTATGGTAGCCATGGAGGACGGGCGCAGCTTCAAGGCGACATTATTAGGGGCCGACCCCGATGTTGATATCGCCGTACTTAAAATTGAGGCGAAAAATCTGGTTGATGTTCGTCTGGCGAACTCCGATCAGCTGGAGGTCGGTGACTTCGTTCTTGCTATCGGCAACCCCTTTGGTTTGGGTCAGACGGTCACCACCGGTATTGTCAGTGCGCTGGGACGAACCGGTCTCGGCATCGAGGGCTATGAAAACTTTATTCAGACCGACGCCTCTATCAACCCGGGTAATTCCGGCGGGGCATTGGTCAACCTGCGTGGAGAGTTAGTCGGCATCAATACGGCTATTCTTGCGCCGTCCGGTGGCAATGTGGGCATTGGTTTTGCCATACCCACCAATATGGCGATGGCCAGTGTTGAGCAGATTCTTGAGCACGGTGAAGTCAGTCGCGGCCAGCTTGGCGTGATTATCCAGGATTTAACCCCTGAGCTGGCGGAGGCGTTTTCGATTTCAGAGCGCACCCGTGGGGCGGTGGTGGCCGAGGTGCAGCCCGGCTCTGCGGCGGAGAAGGCTGGTCTCAAGGCGGGAGACGTGGTGATCGAGGCGGCGGGCAAGGCCGTTATCAGTTCAGCTCAGCTGCGTACGGCAATTGGTCTGCGTCGGGCCGGTGACAAGGTGACGTTGAAGGTGCTGCGCGATGGCAAAACCCTGTCGTTGAAGGCCGTGCTGGGCGAGGTCGAAACCTCGGTGTCAGCGGATGCCGGTATTCACCCATTGCTCGAGGGTGTGGCACTGTCGGACGACGAGGGCGGCGTGAAAGTGACCCAGGTCAAAGCCGATGCGCCGGCGGCGGACAAATTGCGGGCGGGTGATCTGATTGTGTCGGTCAACCAGCGTCGAGTGCAAAATGTTGCCGAGTTCAGAAAATATGCATCCCAGAGTGAAAATGGCATGCTGCTGCGGGTGATCCGCGGGCGTTATGCTACCTGGGTTGTGCTGAAGGGCTAGTCGCTGCGCTTGCTACGCGGCCGGGAATGTCGCGGGTATTTGGCCTGCGAACAGGGCAGGAGGTTCTCGTTATGAACAAATTTCGTTCATTGGTGTTCGGGGTGTTGGTCGCAGTATTGCTGTTTGGCTGTGCAGATCTGCCCGTCAACACTGACTATGCGGTGGACTACAATTTCAGCCAGATAAACAGTTATGGCTGGCTGCCGGGGCCGGAAGCGAAAGGGGGGAGTGCCACCGACCTGCACAATACCGAGTTGATGCATGTGCGCTATATGGCGGCGATTAACCAGCAGTTGGGGTTAAAGGGCCTGCAGTTGCGCAATGCGACCGACAAACCCGATGTGCTGGTGGTCTATCATTTGGGCAGCAAGGATAAAACCGTCGTCGATAGTTTCGGTTCCTGGTATTCCCATTTTGGCTATTATCCGTGTTATCACTGCGACCATCGCCCCGGCTTCGGCCATATGCACTTCCACGAGAGCGATCTGTGGGTGCGCGAGTTCACCGAGGACAGTGTCGTCATCGACATTATTGAGGCCGAGTCGCGCAAAATGCTCTGGCGGGGCAGTGTTCAACGAATTCAGCCGGTGCTGCAGACCCCCGAAGAACGCAATGCCTATGTCAGCGAAACTGTGGCGGCAATTCTGGCCGCCTTTCCGCCGGGGAGTCGGCAAGGGGAGTAGAAATTTAGCGTGCTTGTCCCTTGCATGTGGCAGGTCTTTCCACGACAATAGCGCCCCTCGATGAGACGTCGTTTTGTCGGTCTGCTATGGTGGTCCTTCCGGTCCCCTCGCAACGATAGATAGCAAACCCCGCCAGGCCCGGAAGGGAGCAACGGTAGTTATCAACTCGTGTGCCGGGGTGTGGCTGGTTGGACTGCCACCCAAATCCCTATCTCTGTGATTCCCCGGCTATTTTTGCCCGTTGCACCATGTTTATGTCGCTGCGGCGCTAGTGTATCCTTGCAGCTTGAATTCAAGAGATGTTTCGATGAGCTATCAGGTTCTGGCGCGCAAGTGGCGGCCCAAGAGTTTTCGCGATATGGCTGGGCAAAGCCATGTGCTGAAAGCCCTTATTAATGCCCTCGATCACGACCGTTTGCATCACGCTTATCTGTTTACTGGCACCCGGGGTGTCGGTAAAACAACCATTGCCCGAATCCTGGTGCGCTGCCTGAACTGTGAACATGGGGTCAGCTCAGAGCCCTGTGGTCAGTGTTCCTCCTGTGTGGCAATCAATGAGGGGCGCTTTGTTGACCTTATTGAAGTCGATGCGGCCTCCCGAACCAAGGTTGAGGACACCCGCGAGCTGCTGGACAACGTGCAGTACAGCCCGACTCAGGGGCGTTACAAGGTTTACCTGATAGACGAAGTCCACATGTTGAGTACCAGCAGTTTCAATGCCCTGCTGAAGACTCTGGAAGAGCCGCCACCCCACGTCAAGTTTCTGCTGGCCACCACCGACCCGCAGAAGATTCCTGCCACCATCCTCTCCCGTTGTTTGCAGTTCAGTTTGAAAAATCTGAGCCCCGAGCGGGTGGTGGACTACCTGAAAGTCATTCTCGACAAGGAAATGGTGAGCTACGAGGAGCCGGCGCTGTGGCTACTCGGTCGCGCGGCAGATGGCAGTATGCGCGATGCCCTCAGCCTGACCGACCAGGCGATCGCCTTTGGTTCGGGCAAGCTCGGTGAGCACGATGTTCGGCAGATGCTGGGCACCATTGACCACGGCGCGGTATATCGTATTGTCGAGGCACTGATAGCCGCCGATGCCCCGGGCTTACTCAATGTGGTTGCCGAACTGGCTGAGCTGGGAGCCGATTTTGCCGGCGTCGCGAGTGAGCTGCTGGTGGTGTTGCACCGTCTGGCGATTGCCCAGACCCTGCCTGATGGCCTGGACAACAGTCTCGGCGACCGTCAGCGGCTACTTGAGCTGGCCGGGCAATTGTCTGCCGAAGAGGTGCAGTTCTATTACCAAATGACTTTGGTAGGACGGCGTGACCTGGGCTTGGCGCCGGACCTGCGCAGCGGCCTGGAAATGCTGCTGCTGAGATTGCTCGCTTTTAAACCCGAGGGAGTGGTGGCGCCGCCGGTTGTTGCCCTTCCCGGTGGTAGTCAGGCGGCGGGGGCTGCCCCTTCGGCAAAAAAGTCGCCGACTAGTGTCGCAGCTGCGGTCGATGCACCGGGCCCGTTGACAGGCGCTGGTCAAGAACCGGCGCCACCCTCGAAGCCAGAGCCGATAGCCCCTGCGGCTATTCAGGAGCCCTCAGCGGAGGCTATTCAAGAGCCCTCGGCGACAGCTGCTCAGCAGGAACCTGCAGCAGTGGCGGCGCACGCGAGCCCCCCGTCGCCATCGGCAAGCGATGTGCCGGCGGCAACCGGGCAACACACTGGCAGCGCCAAGGCGGATACTACAGCACCTTCTGTGCCGATGGCCGCTGTACAAGCCACGCCGCAGGAAAGCCCAGCGGCGGTGCCGCAATCAACTTCCCCGGCCGATGACCTCGACACGGATACCGATGATCACGGCGACGACTTGAGTGAGTACGAGCAGTATATGCAAAGCGCGGACGCCGCCTTTGCCGAGAAAATGCCGACCCTGGGGGAGCCGGATGAGCCTGCTGCGGTTGCCACAGAGAGGCTTGCCTCCGAGCATGCGACGGCTGCAACCACGCCAGATGGAGCCGCTGAACCCGCCGAGGCGATACCGTTGCCGCGCGAAAGCGGCGCAAAACTGGCCTTTGATGCCCTGACGGTCGATACCTGGCGCGAGCAGTTTGCCAATTTTGAATTGCCGGGAATGCTGGGCAGTATCGCCTCCCATTGCCAGATCGCTGGCGGGGACGGAGAGCGTTTGGAGTTCCAAATAGCCCAGGACAACGCCACTCTGCTGAATGATCGACATGTAGAGCGCCTGGCGGAGCATTTGAGCGATTACTTCGAGCGCAAACTCAAAGTCACCATTACCATTGCTGACGTCGCTGAGGAAACCCCGGCGGAATACCGTGAGCGGCAATTGCAGCTCAGGTTGGCGGAGGCGCGGGCGGCTATTGAATTAGACCCTGTTGTACAGCAGATTATTAATGATTTTGGCGCGGAAATTGAGCCTGAGTCGCTGCGCCTGACCTCGACGAGGATATGAAAATGAAAGCAGATCTAAACGATTTAATGAAAAAAGCCGGCGAAATGCAGGAAAAAATGCAAAAAGCCCAGGAAGAACAGGCCAAAAAAGAGGTCACCGGCGAAGCGGGTGCGGGCATGGTGAAAGTGACCATGAACGGCCGTCACGATGTTCGTCGAGTACAGATTGACGACAGCCTGATGTCGGAAGACAAAGAGATGCTGGAAGACTTGTTGGCCGCTGCAGTCAATGATGCGGTGCGCAAGGTTGAGGCCAATAACCAGGGCCAGATGGGCGATATTCTTGCCGGCATGGGTATGCCCGGCGGCTTCAAGATGCCGTTCTGATGGCGAATTTCAGCCCGCTGATCGACGAATTGATCGAGGCGCTTCGCTGTTTGCCGGGGGTCGGGCCGAAATCCGCCCAGCGGATGAGTTTTCAGTTGCTGGAGCGCAATCGCGGCGGCGCCGAGCGCTTGGCCAATGCCCTGCAGCGGGCGGTGGACCAGGTGGGACATTGCCGCAGCTGCCGCACCTTGACCGAGCATGAAGAGTGCCGAATTTGCAGTGACAGCCGCCGGGACAGCTCGACGATCTGCGTAGTTGAATCGCCGGCGGATGTGTTGGCCTTTGAGCAAGGGGGCGACTATCGCGGCTTGTATTTTGTGTTGATGGGGCATCTCTCGCCGATCGACGGCATCGGCCCTGAAGAGCTGGGGGTTGACCGCCTGCTGGAAAGGGTGAAAACACTCTCGGTCCAGGAACTGATTCTGGCGACGAACCCTACCGTTGAAGGTGAAGCGACGGCATTTTATCTGGCCGAGGAAATGCGCCGTTTGGGCGTGTCTGTCAGCCGCATCGCCCACGGTGTACCGCTGGGCGGTGAGTTGGAGTACGTCGACAGTGGAACCTTGGCTCACGCATTGAAGGGGCGCCAGCGCTTTGAGTGATATGTACGAGTATATCGACACCCAGAGCGGGCTGGATCAGGCCTGTGCAGTATGGGCGAGCGCAGAGTTTCTGGCGCTGGATACCGAGTTTATTCGCCGTGATACGTTTTTCCCGATAGCGGGCCTGGTACAGGTCGGCGCGCTGGGAAAATTGTATCTGGTAGACCCCCTCGCTATCACCGACTGGGGACGCTTTGCCCAGCTGCTGGAGAACCCGGAGCTGGTCAAGGTATTACACTCCTGTAGCGAAGACCTCGAGGTGTTCGACCGGCTTTGCGGCGCGGTGCCCAGCCCCTTGCTGGACACCCAGATTGGCGCGGCGATGGCGGGCTGGGGCGATGGCCTCAGCTACCAGAAACTGGTGCTACACAGCCTGGATATCCATGTCGAGAAGGGGGAAACCCGCTCGGATTGGCTGCAGCGTCCGCTCACTGACAGCCAATGCCACTACGCTGCGCTGGACGTTGAATATTTGCAGCAAATTTACCCCCGGCTTCGCGCGCAGCTTATACAGCAAGGGCGCTTGCACTGGTGGGAAGAAGACTGCGCCGGACTGATTCGGCAAGCCAAAAGCCCTGCGCCCTGGTCGGAGTACTACCGGCGCAACAAATCGCTGTGGAAACTTGACGGACGCCAGCGCCGTGCCCTGCAGCTCGTCTGCGAGTGGCGTGAGGGTGAGGCACGCGCTCGGGATATTCCCCGTGGCCGGGTGATAAAGGATCCCGCGTGCTTTGAGCTGGCGCGGCGGCTGCCGACCTCTTCGGGGCAGATGGCGGCGATCAAGGATATTCCGCCGTCGGCCATAAGGCGCTATGGTGACCACCTGCTGGCCCTGATTGAACAAGCCGTAGACAGTGCGGGGGATACCTGGCCCGAGGAGGGCGAACGCCCCCTCAGCAGTGGGCAAAATGCGTTGCTTAAACAGCTGCGGGAATATTGTGAAAAGCGGGCCGAAAGTCTGGCCATACCGGTGTCGGTACTGGCCCGCAAACGGGATTTTGAAGACCTGATACGGGGCGTAGCGCCGCAGGGGTTGTCGGGGTGGCGTGAGTCGGTGATCGCCCGGGATTTGCTGAAAGTTATTGAGGACATACGGTGACCAGAATTATCTGTACGGTGTATCGCAGTGCGAGTCACGAGGGCATGTACCTCTACGTCAGAAAATCCGAGGAATTGTCGCGGGTGCCAGAGGATCTGCGCAAGCGCTTTGGCAAGGCAGAGTTGGCGATGACTCTGCTGTTGGAAGAGGGTAAAAAACTTGCCCGTGCCGAGGTGCCCAAGGTGATGGCGGCGATTGAAGAAAAGGGTTTTTACCTGCAGTTGCCGCCGCCCCGGGAGGCACCGTTGCAGCCCCGCGAAGACAGATGATTAGCCCGCGCTACCGTCCTTTCTGGGAGGTAAAGTCCCTGGGCGAGATGAACGACGCCGAATGGGAGGCGCTCTGCGACGGCTGCGGCCGCTGCTGCCTGCACAAGCTGGAAGATGAAGACAGCGGTGAACTGTACTACACCGACATCGCCTGTCGGCAGCTGGATACCAGTGCCTGCCAATGCAAGGATTACCGTCATCGGCTAAGTCGAGTGCCGGATTGCCTCGATATTCGCCGCGCGCCGGCGGAAGTGTTCTCATGGTTGCCGCGCAGTTGCGCTTATCGCCAACTGCATGAGGGGCGGCCGCTGGAACCCTGGCACCCGCTGGTGTCCGGTGATGGGGAAACTGTGCATCGTGCGGGGATTTCGGTGCGTGGACGCTGTGCCAATGAACTGGATGCGGCGGAAACTGATTATCAGGAACGGATAATCCATTGGATAGAATAGGGTGTTGAATGATTGATTCTGGCGACTACATGCTGGCGTGGCAGGTTTATATGGGCTGCGGTGTTGCCGCAACGCTGTTTTGGGGGCTATTGCTGCGGGTTTACCGCTTCGGTGCCTTCCGTTTCTGGCTGTTTCTGTCAGTCGCCTGCCTGGTGTTGACTCCCTGGCACCATCCCGATGTGCAGGGCATTTGGGTGCCCGCGCTGCTTGGCGCGTTATTAACCATTATGACCGACGGTGTGGAGTCGGCGCTGCCGGCGCTTATCATCATTGGCGGCGGTCAACTGGCGGCATTGGCGATAGCCATCGCGGCGGCGATAATGGTGCCTTCGGCGGCGAAGGCTTCGGGGCAGGGCAGTGATGAGGGTTCGACGCCGTCACCTGAGGCGAAGTCCTCAGCTTCGGTCAACGCCTCGACCAAGGCGAAGAAGGCGCCAGCCAAGACCGAATCCCGTATCGAGCCGAAATTTACTCCTCCTGCCTAACCGGTTGTTACCAGGGGGTCGTTAGCGTTCACCCCGCATTGGGGCCAGAAGGGAGATTTCGCTCGGGAATCGTGGCAAAATTAAAAACCAGTTCTGTTCCCGCCAGCGGTCTTGGCTATAATCAATGAGATTGGCAGCAATCGAGCAGCCTGGACGCTGAATAGATTGGCGAAGGGGCGCATCAGGGAGACGCAGTTGCTCAAGTTAGTCGCGGTGGTCGGTGGAGACGAATTTTCGCTGAGCGGAACTGAGGTATCAGTGGGCCGGGAATCGGGTAATGATATTGTTATCCACCACGATCTGCTCTCGCGCAAACATGCCAGATTCACCATTAACGGTGGCGAGTGTGTGATCGAGGACCTCGGGTCTACCAACGGCACTTATGTCAACAACCGCCAGATTAGCCAGCCGGCTACCCTCAAAATCGGTGATGTGGTCAAATTCGGCAAGCAGGCCTTCTATCTCGCCGCCGACGACAACGAACAGCAAACCATTCTTGCATCGCGCTTGCCCCAGCTGTCCGCCTCGGATGGCGGCTGTGTGGTGATCGATGAACACGACGACCACACTTCATTTCAGCAGTCCTACCATCTTCCCCAGGGGTGGGGAAACGATGTGCCGAGTCACGAGCGCTACTCGAAAGAGTCTGTAGACAAGTTGCTGAAAGGCATTCTTGCCTCCAAGGGGCCGATTCCTGACCTCGCCATTATTGTCTATATCACCCAGCGCAAGCCTCAACTATTCGGTGTGTCGCGGACCAAGGGCGACGGCGTTTGGCCGATTGGTCGCGAACAGGGCTGTAAAATACGGATTGATGACCCCAGCATTTCCAAACACCACGCCAATCTGACCTATAAAAATGGTATGTGGGGGCTGGAGGATGCGGGCTCGACCAATGGAATCAGAGTCAACAATGAAATTCGCAGTGGAATGGCGATAAAGGACGGCGGGTTTGCCAAGTTGGGGCGCGCTGAAATATTGTTCCGAACATTAAAATAATCTATCAGGCGGTGCTTGCCAGAGGCAGGAAGCCGGGCGACGCCGTGCAGAGGAGGCATCAGCATGCGAGATAACTGTGGCTTGAACCGTAGACCGACCGCTATAGGGGGGGGCAAGACCCTGCTGGCGCTGATAAGTGCCGCGCTGCTGGGTGCCTGTGCCGGGCCTCAGCAAGACAGCGCGGGCCTGCCGCCGGACAGTGAAGACATGATTGCTGGTCTGTATATCGTCGATTGTCTGTTGCCGGGACAGATTCGAAAACTGGGGGCAATGACCTACCAGACTCCGCGGCGACCGGTAAAAACCACGGCGGCAGACTGCAATATCCGCGGTGGTGAATACGTGGCCTATGATCGGGCAAATTATAAAACTGCGCTAAAGGTGTGGTTGCCCAGCGCGGAGGCCGGCGATCCCAAGGCTCAGGTCAGCGTTGGTGAAATTTTCGAAAATGGCCTTGGCACCGAACCCAACTATGAAATGGCGGCGTTCTGGTATGCCAAGGCCGCTGAGCAGGGCGACAAAACAGCCCAGTTCAATCTGGGCACGCTCTACGAGCAGGGCAAGGGCGTTGAGCAAAACAAGCTCAAGGCGCTGAATCTCTACCGTGAGGCCTGGGGGCTGCCCGAGGACAGTCTGATGTATCAAGCCACCGCACAGAAGGAACAGGAGGCCCTGCGCGCCAGTCTCGAGTCGCAACTCAAGTCCAAGGACGCCCAGCTCAAGCTGCTGGAGTCCCAGCTGCAATCACTGCGTTCCAAATTGAAAGCCGCCAAGGCCCGTGGCGCCAGCCCCGAGCTAGCTACCGCGGCTGACGAACTCAATACCTTGTCGGAACTTGTTACCACACTTAAAAATGACCGGGTTGCGGTTGCCGAGCAGCTCAGCGCGATTCCGAAACTGCGCACACCTGTGGCCAAGTTGAGAACGCCGGAGGCCGGGGTGAAGCAGCGTACCCCTGGCGTGTTTGAAGCCGCTTCCAGCGACGGTGTTGAAGTGGTGCGCGGCGAGTCATTGAGTTTTGAGGGAACGAACTTTGGCCGCTACTATGCGCTGGTCATTGGTAACCGTAATTATTCGGCACTGGAAGATTTGGAAACACCCTTCAATGACGCCCGGGAAATTGGCGCGGTGCTGGAGAACAAGTACGGCTTCACCGTGCAGCTGCTGCTGGACGCTGACCGTCTGACGGTAATGCGCGCCCTGAACGAGCTACATGAGGTGCTCACCGAAGACGATAATTTGCTGATTTACTATGCAGGCCACGGCAGTCTGATCGATATCGGCGACCGCAATGCGGGCTACTGGCTGCCGGTTAATGCCGATGCGCCACCGAACGACTCCCGTTGGGTGCCCAATGAATTTATCACCAATCACCTTGGCCGTATGCAGGCGCGGCGCGTGCTGGTGATAGCCGATTCCTGTTATGGCGGTTTGCTGTCATCGTCCCCCGGTCACCTGTTCTTCGGCAATGCCGCCGGCGCAGAGGGAAGCAGCGAGTATATTCGCTATAAACTGCCGCGGCGCTCGCGCTTGCTGCTGTCTTCCGGTGGTGACAAGCCGGTTATCGACGGCGGCGGTGGCGGGCACTCGGTCTTTGCCCGTGAACTCATCACCATTTTGGAAAACAATAGCCAGGTTATGTCAGCACCGGCGCTGTACGCCAATATTCGTCAGCCGGTAATGGCCCGTGCCGAGGCGAATAACTTCGTTCAGGAACCGGTTTACAAAAGCATTAAAGGCGCAGGACACGAGGTGGGTGATTTCTTCTTTGTGCCCAAGTCCAGTCAGTAGAATTTAACCATTGACCGTCAACGGTCTATATAACAACGAATAGAGCATACGGATTTGAGAGGGGATAAATGGTGAAAATACCAAGTGTAATGGGAAATCGGCTCATTCTTGTCGCGGCAACAGCGCTGTTGCTGGGAACGGCAGGTACTGCAGCGGCGGAGACGAACTGCGATGGTTCCAGCAGCGGTGGCGGTGGTACAGACAACGGCGGCAACGACGGTGGGGGTACGCCGCCCACCGGTGCGACCGGTGACGATGGTTTCAGCAGTACTGCCTCGGATTCCGAGTTTTCGACGACCCGCGCCGAGGAGGGGGAGTTCTCGGAAGGTGGCGACGAGTGTAGCCCCAGTGCCAGTGAAACCACTACCAGCCAGACCAAGGATGTGGCGGTTGGCGTGCTCACCAAGATCAATAATCAGCGAGCCAGTGCGCGCCGGGGCAATACCTCGAAGGGCAGCAAGCGTCGGCGTAGCGATGCCGGAGCCCTGTCCTATGGAGGCGCGGCGTCCGGCGACGAAGCTGAGGGCAGTCTCAGTGGTTTAAGCCCGTGGTCGCTGTTCGCCTTTGACGATATGACCGAGCGCGACCGCGAGGCCACCGTGAAAGGCGGCGGTTTCGAGCAGAGTGGCAATACCTTTGCGCTGGGTTTTGACTACCGTGTCGACCCGGATACCTACGCGGGGATGTCGGTAACGGTAGTTGATAGCGAGACCGACTTCGATAACAACGGCGGCTCCAGCGAGTTGGGAGTGTGGCTGCTGGGTGTGCACGGTGCCAAGTATTGGGATGAAGTGTCCCTGTCCGGACTGGTCGCCTACGGCGATATGGACCTGGATATTGCAAGAAATCAGTCTGGTACCCGCTTTAACGGTGACACCGGCGGTGATTTTTTGATGCTCGATATGAGTGTGTCCTACGAGTATAGCCACGGCAACGGAATGCGTCTGTCACCGAGTGTGCGACTCTTCCACCTCGGTGGTGAAGTTGATGCCTACCGTGAGCAGGCGGTGGGCGCAGCGACGACCATTGATTATCGCGCCCAGGACCTGGAATCGACACTGGTCACCTTGTCGGTCACCGGTGATTACTCGCAATTGATGGAGTGGGGTGTGCTGACGCCGACGGTGCGTTTTGATCTGGTTAACGACCTCAGTGACGCCAGCACAACGACAAGTCAAAGCAGCTTGACCGCTGCGGCGATCTCCAGTCAGTCTGATGACCCTGACGAATTGACGGCCAATATCAGTGCCGGGCTTGCCGCACAGTTCCGCGGCGGCCTGTCTGCCTACGCGATGTACGAACAGCTGTTGGCCCACGACTATATGGAGCGGTATAGCGTGATTGTCGGGGTGCGCTACGAGCTGCCCTGACCGGTGTTGCGGCCCCATCGCCGGAGAAGCCCGTACTGTTTATTAGTCGGGCTTTTTTGTTGGTTGAGCGCCTGCCAAAGTCCCCCGGCGGCGCTGAACTTGGCCAGGGATGCCAGATTGGCCGTCGCAGATCGCCAGGGTGAGGGCTTTACCCATCGGGTGATCGCGCCGTCGGAGCTATTGAACGGTGCGCGGCTGCAACAGCTAACCGTATTTATCGAAGGGGATGGGCGGCCCTGGCGTCATGGGCACTATATTGCGCGCCAACCTGATGGTCGGCAGCCCCTGGCGCTGAAATTAATGGTAGCCACCCCGCAACCGGCGCTTTATCTGGGGCGCCCCTGTTATCTTGGTCTGGCGGCATCGCCGGGTTGCAGTGAAAAATACTGGACCTCCCATCGCTATTCGGCGGAAGTAGTGGCCAGCATGGTTGCAGCGCTCAGGCACCTGCTCGCTGAGCTTGGCCAGCCCAATCTGCGTTTGGTGGGCTACAGTGGTGGCGGAGCGCTCGCGACCTTGATGGCCGCAAGTTTGCCTCGGGGCACCACAGTGGTGACCCTCGCGGGGAATCTGGATACGGAGTTGTGGAGCGAGCACCACCGTTATCTGCCTTTGAGCGGATCGCAAAACCCGCTTGCCAGTGCGGATATGACCCGTGTTCACCACTACCACTACGTTGGTGCGCAGGACGATAATGTACCACCGGCGTTGGCAACGCGTTTCACCGCGGTCCACGGTGGTAGTTTGACTATAATTAACGATATCGATCACCGCTGTTGCTGGCTGGAACATTGGTCAGCGTCCATCAATCCGGAAACCTCGACTGAGCCCGGTAGTATTAAAGCCAAGTAGCCTGGAAGCCCATGAAAGACGACGATAAAACCATCAGCGACGATATTACCCGCATGGCCAATGACGATGAAAAAACCGCCGTCGATCCCGATGTCGTTGGCAGTGGCAGGCCTGATGATGGGGACGACGCCCAGCCGACGGTATTGGGCGGCGATGACATTACCCGGCTTGCGCCGGAGCCTTTCTCTACGGCAGACGAGAACACCGTCGCGGCAGATGAGGCGACAGAGGTTGGCGGCGCCGAGGATGGCACCGAGGTCGGTTTGGGCAGTATCGAGGGCACCGAAGTCGCCGACGACGCCACCGCCGTTGTGCCCGGGGCGGGAAGTGTGCCGCTCACTACCGGGTCTGGAGGCACTCGTACCCAGCCGCCTGTGCCGGATACTTCGGCAGAGCTGGCACCAGGCTCGGTGCTGAAGGAACGTTTTCGTATTGAGAAACAGCTGGGCGAAGGGGGAATGGGGGCGGTCTATCTCGCTACAGATCGACGCAAGGTTGAGACCCGACACCACGACCCAACCCTCGCGATCAAGGTGATCCGCGGTCAATTTGCCCGAGACTCACGGGCGTTTATTGCGCTGCAGCGTGAAGCAGATAAGTCCCAGCGGCTGGCCCACCCGAATATCATCACTGTGTACGATTTCGACCGGGACGGCGATACCTTTTTCATGACGATGGAGGCGTTGAAAGGAGGCACGCTGAGTGATGTGATTACCTCGTCAGCGGGGGCCTCCGAACAGACTCTGGAATGGATTTCCGATCTCGCCAAAGGTGTTGCCTACGCCCACCAGCGGGACATCGTGCACTCCGACCTGAAGCCGGATAACGTGTTTATAACCGATGACAAACGGCTGAAAATTCTCGATTTTGGTATCGCCAGAGCGCTATCTAATGTCGAGGGGCGTGCGGGTTCCCGGGATGAGGTCGTGGGCTTGACCCCAGCCTACGCCAGCTGCGAAATGTTTGAGCGCGCCGATCCTCATCCCGCTGACGACGTTTATGCCATTGGTGTGATCGCGTATCAGGCTCTCACCGGGGAGCACCCCTTCGGCCGTAAAAAGTCGATTGTCGCGAGGGAAGAGGGGATGAAACCGGCGCGCATCAAGTCGCTGTCGGGTTATCAATGGCAGGCCATCGCCAAGGCACTGGCGTTTAATCGCGAGGACCGCTGGCAAGACGCCGACGAATTTTTGCGTAAATTCACCGGTCAGGGCCGCCGAGTGCGTCAATTGGCGATGGCGCTGCTGGTGGCGGTGCTGAGCTTTTCCGCTTACCTGGCTCTTTACGAGGGACCAGTGGGGCCGGAAACGCCCTTTGAAGAGCTGCCCCTGGCCTTGCAGCAAGAGGTGTCCGGGGTGATTGCCGAGGCCCATCAGGCGAAGAAATTTGGCGACTTGAATGGCTCGCTGTTCTATCTGGACAGGGCCTATGGGCTACATCCGCGCAATCTGGAAGTGATGGATCTGCTCGACGATTTCCTCGATCAGGTTTTTGCGGCTATGGACTCGTCGCGAATGTCCCGGGCCCAGCGCCTCGCTCAGGTTGAGGAACTGTTGAAATACGAGTCGCTGTCGCAGAATCGTCGGTTAATCAAGGCTCGCAAGGAGCTGGGGGGCGGCTGACCACGGTGTGGGTGATCTCGGCGTGGCGGCCGTTAAAGGTAGCGGATCGATCCATCTGCCCCTGCCACCGACACGGGGGCGGGGTGTTGTCCTGACTCCGGGGCGTTGTCGCCGGCGCATACCAGCACTGCAGTGATATTGTCACTGCCACCTTTTTTAACAGCATAGGCAATCAGAAACTCGAGTTTCTTTTTGAGCGAGGCTTTGGCCGAGAGAATCTTGGCCATTTCAGCGCCGCTGAGAATGTCATTCAAGCCGTCGCTGCATAACAGTAAATATTCGCCGCGGCCGAGGTTGCCGGTGATGCGGGGCACCTCGTCGGCCGGCAGGCGTCCGTGTCCCAAAGCCCGAGTGATGACATTGCGTTTGGTATGGTTTACGGCTTCTTCGGGTGAAATCTCTCCCTTGGCGATAAGGCCTTCAACGTAGGAGTGATCGCGGGTGAGCTGTTGCAATTCGCCCGTCCACAGGTAGGCGCGGCTGTCGCCGATCCAGGAAATCTGGTAGTGGTAGTCGTCCAGACTCGCGGCCACAACAGTAGAGCCCATACCGCGTTTGTGAATGTCGCCGGTCGAGGCATTGCTGATATTGGTATTGGCGGCGCTGATCGCTTCGGCAAGGCTCTGACCGTCGTTGAGCAGCGAGGGCACACTGTCTGCGACGATTTGTGCGGCGACATCACCGGCTTCGGCGCCCCCCATGCCGTCGGCAACGAGAGCCAGTCCTTGCTGGGCATTGGCGACAAATCGGTCTTCGTTCTGTTTGCGCTTGCCTACATGGCTGCCGCCAACAATTTCAATCATAGTGCTCTCGTTCTTATCGCTGATTACGAATACTTAGTCTTTTCAATCAGTACGTTGCTGCGCTGGGTTAAGGTGATTGCCACAGCTTAATACTAACCTTCAATGCTGCCAAAAGCTCCCTCAAATAGCGCGGTGCTTAAATAACGCTCGGCGGAATCCGGCAATATCGCCACGACGGTCTTGCCGGCGTTCTCCGGGCGGGCGGCAACACGTTCGGCAACCGCCATCGCTGCGCCACTGGAGATTCCCGCCAGTATGCCTTCTTCCTTCATCAGCCGGTGGGCCCAGGCGATGGCGTCGGCGTCGGCAACGCTCTCGACGTCATCGACCACAGCGAGGTTGAGGTTTTCGGGAAGAAATCCGGCGCCGATGCCCTGAATCTTATGGGGTGAGTGTTTGAGTTCGGTGCCGTGCAGGGCATTGCGGATCACGGTTGAGCTTTCGGGCTCCACCGCGATGGCCTGAATTTGTTTGTTTTGCTGGTGCTTGATGTATTCCGCGACGCCGGAAATGGTGCCTCCGGTGCCCACTCCCGCCACCAAAATGTCGATCTCCCCGTTAGTGTCGCGCCAGATCTCCGGGCCGGTGGTTTCACGGTGTATTGCGGGGTTGGCGGGATTGCTGAATTGCTGTGGCATAAAATAACGGTCCGGGTCGCGGTTTACCAGCTCGGTGGCGGCAGCAATGGCGCCTTTCATGCCCTTGGCACCTTCACTTAGCACCAGCCGGGCACCCAGTGCAATCAGGACTTTGCGCCGCTCCATACTCATGGTATCGGGCATTGTCAGGGTAATGGGGTAACCCCGCGCGGCGGCGACAAAGGCCAGGGCGATACCGGTATTGCCGCTGGTGGGCTCGACAATTTCCATGCCGGCGCGCAGTTGACCGCTTTTCTCCGCTTGCCAGATCATATTGGCGCCGATGCGACACTTCACACTGTTGGCGGGGTTGCGAGACTCCTGTTTCAGCAGTATGCGGTGCTCGCTGATGCGGCGCACCGGAATGAGCGGGGTGTTGCCAATACTCAGACTAATGTCATCAAAGCAGTTTGTCATAGATGTCTCCGTTGTGCTTGCACGCGTGATCGCGGGAGCTTACAGCATTTAAGGCCCAATCTTTGATAATATAGCTGGCTTGGGCCGCGCTTGCCGTAATCTGCGTAGACAAGTAGGCTTGTTTCTTTGCAATAGCCATCAGTGTAATGTTCGCCCCTGCGAATTCCTATAGAGGGAATTGTTCCGGGGCTATTTATCAGGAACCATCAATGAAATTTACCGGCACCGATTCATATGTATCCACCGACGACCTGAGTATGGCGGTAAATGCCGCCGTTACTTTGCAGCGCCCACTGTTAATAAAAGGGGAACCCGGCACAGGTAAAACCCTGCTGGCTGAGCAAGTTGCGGCAGCAATGGGTAAAAAGCTGATCCAGTGGCATATCAAATCCACGACCAAGGCTCAGCAGGGCCTGTATGAGTACGATGCGGTATCGCGTCTGCGCGACTCCCAGTTGGGCAATGACAAGGTTCACGACATCGGCAACTACATCAAGCGCGGTAAACTGTGGGAGGCCTTTGCTGCCGACGAGCAGGTGGTGTTGCTGATCGATGAAATCGACAAGGCCGATATCGAGTTCCCCAACGACCTGCTGGTGGAATTGGATCGCATGGAGTTTTTTGTCTACGAGACAGGTGAGACCGTACGCGCCAAGCACCGCCCGATTATCATCATTACCAGTAACAACGAAAAGGAACTGCCCGACGCCTTTTTGCGCCGCTGTTTCTTCCACTTTATCAGTTTCCCTGATCGCGAGACGATGCAGAAAATCGTCGATGTTCACTATCCCTCGATTTCAAAAGATCTCGTACAGGAAGCCCTGGAAGTCTTTTTCGACGTGCGCCAGATTCCCGGCCTCAAGAAAAAGCCCTCGACCTCAGAGCTTATCGATTGGCTGAAGTTGCTGATGGCCGATGAAATTCCCGGCGAAATTTTGAAAAACCGCGATGCCAGTAAGGCGATACCACCGCTGTATGGCGCGCTGCTGAAAAATGAACAGGACGTGCACCTGTTGGAGCGCCTCGCGTTTATGCATCGCCGAGAGAGCCGCTAGTTTATGCTTGTTCAGTTTTTTATGGGCCTGCGTAATGCAGGCGTGCCCGCGACCATCCGCGAACTGCTTGATCTGCTTGCAGGATTGGAAGCGCGTATCGCCTGCATGGACGTTGACGAATTTTATCAACTTGCCCGGGTATGTCTGGTTAAAGACGAAAAGTATTACGATCGCTTTGACAAGGCATTTGGGCACTACTTCAATGACCTGTCCACGCTGGATGACGTTATTGAGGCACTGATTCCGGACGATTGGCTGCGCAGCGAGTTTCTCAAGCAGCTGACCGATGAGGAAAAGGCCAAAATCGAGTCTCTGGGTGGCCTGGACAAGTTAATCGAAAAATTCAAGGAGCGTCTGGAAGAACAGAAGGGGCGTCACGCGGGTGGCAATAAATGGATTGGCACCGGTGGTACTTCTCCTTTTGGCCACAGCGGCTATCACCCGGAAGGCATCCGTATCGGCGGCGAAAGCCGCAATAAAAAGGCGGTGAAGGTCTGGGAAAAGCGGGACTTCAAGGATCTTGACGACTCGGTAGAGCTGGGTACTCGTAACATCAAAGTCGCACTGCGCCGACTGCGCAAATTCGCCCGCACCGGTGCCGCCGACGAGCTGGATATCGACGACACTATATCCTCAACGGCCCGAAATGCCGGTTTGCTGGATTTAAAAATGGTGCCGGAGCGACACAATGCGGTAAAGGTGCTGTTGTTTTTTGATGTCGGCGGGTCGATGGACCCCCATATCAAGGTGTGCGAAGAACTGTTCTCTGCTGCTCGTACCGAGTTCAAGCATATGGAGTATTTTTACTTCCATAACTTTATTTACGAATCGGTCTGGGACGAGAATATTCGTCGCCACAACGAGCGAATTCAGCTGCTGGATATTCTGCACAAATACAGCGCCGACTATAAAGTGATTTTCGTCGGTGACGCGTCAATGTCACCCTATGAAATTGCCCAGCCCGGCGGCAGTGTGGAGCACTGGAACGAAGAGGCCGGCGCGGTGTGGATGCAGCGTGTGCTCAATACCTTTGACAAGGTGGTGTGGCTCAACCCGGTGCCGCCCTCTGACTGGAGCTGGACCCACTCCATTCGCATGGTGGAGGAGTTGATGGAGCACAAAATGTATCCCATGACACTCGGCGGTCTTGAGGAAGCGATGACCTTTCTCGCCAAGTAAGTGGCTTTTCTGCCGGCTGCTGTGCCTCGCTTTCGAGGCAGCCGATGCAAGACTCGAAGCCCGGCCTAGGCCCTGTTGGCGAAAGCGAGCAGGGCGGCGGTCACCGCTACATTCAGTGACTCCACGCCGTTGCTCATCGGTATTTTCATCTTCATATTGCACTGTTTTTCAACCGCAGCACTGACGCCTTCAGTTTCATTCCCCAATACATAAATTCTGCTTGCTTGCTGTAGGGCGCTGTATAACGAAACCTCCGCATGAGATGACAGGCAGCATACTTCTGCACCGGCCTGGCGCCAACGATCAAGTTCCGGCTCGAGGGTTTCGCAGTGAAACAGTGGACATTGAAAGGCGGTGCCAGCACTGGCTTTGATAACCAGCGGCGACAGGCTTGCAGTGCCCTTGCGGGGCAGGATTAAACCGTCGATACCACTGGCAGCGACAGAGCGGATAATCATGCCGAGATTCTGGGGATTGTTTACCCCATCCAAGGCGATATAACACTTCATACCTTCCTGCAGTGTCGCGTCGCTGATTTCACTGCTCGCGCGATAGCCAGGCAATTGCAGGTCGGCGGCAACGCCCTGATCCTGTTTGCCGTTGCGGGAAATTCGCGACAGCGCCTTGCGCTCATGCCAGGCGATCTCGACCCCGCGCTGCTCGGCCAGCTCAGAAATCTGGCGAATAATGCCATCACGCTTGTTGCTTTCTGCCAGGTGCAGTCTAAACACATTTACCTTGGGATCTTCCAGGGCTTCCAGCACTGGCTTGCGGCCATAAATAGTGAGCAGGTCGCGAAAAAACTGCTTCTTCTTTTGGTACTCCTGGCGATCACTGCTCATTGCTTGGTTATCTCGTGGGGTCTAGGGGCAATTATGGGGCGCAAGTATAGCGCCTGAGGAGGCGTGTGGGCGAATTGGCTGGGGTGTGCCGACGGATGCAGAGCACGCATACTGCGGCACATTGCATGAAAATGGTGCTTGCGCACCATAATGGGCATGATTATTGCTGTAGTTTGGTGCCTGCGGCGTTGTAGCCGCGCTAGAGTGGTGCCATATATTTCGGTCTATGCCGTTGAGTGCCGGGCAAGTTGTTGAATATCAGGAAAAAGTGAAAAATCCCATAATTTCCCTGCTCAACTTGCGCGCACTAATATAGTGCCTATTGTTTTAAAGTGGTGCACGTCCGTGTTATGCGGTCACATTTGGTGCGCTTTGGATCGTGTCAGAGGACAAGCTATGAAATTTACACCTACCAACAGGGGTTGGAGCGCCATCGCGATGGCGTCGGGGGCTCTTCTTTTATCTGAATCTGCACTCGCAGACAGCCTGGACGGCGCAAATAGTGGATGGATTCTGACCTCTACCGCACTGGTCTTGTTTATGACGTTGCCCGGGCTGGCACTGTTTTACGGTGGGCTGGTGCGCAGCAAGAACATTCTCAGTGTGCTGATGCAGTGTTTCAGTATTACCTGTGTCGCCTCGCTGCTGTGGTTTGCGGTGGGTTACAGCATGGCGTTCACCGAAGGTAATGCCTTTGTCGGCGACCTTAGTCGCGCCTTTCTTAATGGCATGACGGTGGACTCCTTGAGTGGTGATATTCCTGAAAGCGTCTTTGTGATGTTTCAGATGACCTTTGCCATTATTACTCCGGCGCTGATTATTGGTGGCTTTGCCGAGCGCATTCGCTTCTCGGCAGTGATGTTGTTTTCCGCCCTTTGGTTGATTCTGGTGTACGCGCCGATCACCCACTGGGTATGGGGCGGTGGCTGGCTGGCACAAATGGGATTGCTGGACTTTGCCGGCGGCACCGTGGTGCATATCACCGCCGGTGTCGCCGCGCTGGTGGCGGCGATGGTGCTGGGGCCACGTCAGGGCTTTGGGCAGATGGCCTTGCCGCCACACAATCTGACCATGACCTTTACCGGTGCAGGCATGCTGTGGGTGGGCTGGTTCGGCTTTAACGCCGGCAGTGCGCTGGCAGCGAATGGCAATGCCGGTATGGCCATGCTGGTTACCCACCTGTCGGCGGCAACCGGGTGTTTGACCTGGTCGCTGATTGAATGGAAGCGTTTTGGCAAGCCCAGCGCCCTCGGCGCGGTGACCGGTATGGTGGCTGGTCTGGGTACTATTACGCCGGCCTCCGGTTATGTCGGGCCAGCGGGAGCGGTGGTCATCGGTTTAATGGCGGGTATCGTTTGTTTTTACTGCACACTGGGTATCAAGCAGGTGCTTAAAATTGATGATTCGCTGGACGTTTTCCCGGTTCACGGTGTTGGTGGCATTCTGGGTACGCTCTGTGCGGGTATTTTTGCCAGCAGCGAACTGGGTATGTTCAGCGGCCTGGGCCTGGCCGACGGCGTCACCATCGGTGAGCAGGTTAAGGTGCAGCTGATTGGTATCGCCGCGACCTTCACCTATACCGCGGTGGTCAGTTATATTCTGTTCAAGGTTATCGATGTGATTGTCGGTCTGCGGGTGACTGCGGATGAAGAGGCAGAAGGTCTGGATTTAACGGGTCACAATGAGGTCGGTTACGACATATAATTCCCGTGTATTGTCCGATGATGCCCGGCAAATGCCGGGCATTTTTGTTTTTGCTGGCTGAATAGGGATGTTATGACTCAACTTGTTTTGTATGGCACGTCGGCCTGTCACCTGTGTGAGCTCGCTGAGCAGCTGCTGGTGGAGGTGCTCATTGAGTACCCGGAGCTGGTGGTGGAGCTGGTAGATATTGCCGATGATGATGCCCTGGTTGACCTGTATGGCACCCGGATCCCCGTGCTGGAGCGGAGCGACGGGCGGATTCTGTGCTGGCCCTTTTACGCTGTTGAGGTGGTTGATTTTGCCTATGGCGGGGATGTTTGATGAGCCTGGTGGTGACCGCAGTATACCGCTATCCGGTAAAGTCCCTCGCTGCAGCCCCCTGCGATGCACTGACCGTTGACGAATGGGGGCCGTCGGGGGATCGTCGCTGGCTGGTCGTCGATGATCATGGCCGTTTTGTCACCCAGCGCCAGCTGCCGAAAATGTGTCGAATTTATGCGCAGGTGCAGGGCAGGCAATTGCTGCTGCGCGACCTAGACGATGGGGCGAGCATCGTGATTGAACAGCCGGAAGCGAATGGCTCGTTAACGACGGCCACGGTGTGGCGCGATCAGGTAGAAAGCCGGGATGCCGGGGATGAGGTGGCGCAGTGGCTGTCTGATCGCCTGGGGCGGCGTTTGCGTCTGTTTCACTTGCCTGCGCAGGTGCATCGTCAGGTAGATTTGGACTACGCCCCGGCTGGGGTCAGGGTCAGCTATGCCGATGGCTTTCCCTTTCTGATCTGCCATGGCGCCAGCCTGCGTTTTTTGCAGCAGGAATTAGGCCGGCCGCTGGATATGCAGCGTTTTCGCCCGAATATTGTGATCGACGGAGCTGAGGCCTTCGCCGAGGGGGGCTGGCGCAGTCTGGCGATAAATGGCGTGGAGTTTGACCTGGTCAAGCCCTGTAGTCGCTGCGCAATTCCGACAATTGCGTTGGAGAGCGGAGAGAAAGAGGCCGATGTCTTTCCGCTGCTGCGCAAATTTTGCCAGACGGACAGCGGCGTGATATTCGGTCAGAATGCCATCCACCGGGGGAGCGGTGTTATTGGTGTTGGCGACGTCGTTGAGTTGCTGGCCTGATTTACCTTATGTGCTCAGACCAGCTTGGCCAAGGACTCAGTTAACCTGTCTGGGGCTAATCTGGCGTTCATGTCTGGCGAGTATGGGCTTGTCCAGATCCAGTTTAACGCCGTAAATCACGCTGAATGCCAGCACGTTTTTGATGTATTCCCGAGTTTCACCGTAGGGCAGGTTTTCTATCCAGATGTCCGCAGGCAAGTTGCGATCCTGCCGCAGTAATACCCGTTCTACTCTGGTCGGGCCCGCGTTATAGGCGGCGGTGGCAAGAATGCGGTTACCGTCAAAACGCTCCAGTAATTTTCCCAGATAGTAACCGCCCATGGCGATATTGGTGTCTGGCTCCAGCAAGTCGGCGGTCGACACCCGTCCGGTGCCCATCTGCCGGGCGAGGGTCGTGGCCGTGCCGGGCATAATCTGCATTACACCCCGTGCGCCGACCGGAGAGCGGGCGTCGGCGGCGAAGGCGCTTTCCTGGCGTGCTATAGCGTAAATCCATTTCAGGTCGATATTTTCACGCTTGGCAGTGCGCACAAATTGCTTTTGATAGGCGGTGGGGAAGCGCAGTACCAAGTCGTCCCACTCGTCGGCGCGAATGGCGGTCACTATCGCCTGATGCGGCCATTCCCAGTCGAGGGCCAACTGCGCGGCGGCGACCTGTTCGGCCTTGTTCAGGCTGCGCATTCCCACCGACCACTCCTGCTTGGCGGTGCTGTGGTCGCCGTGCCAATGCAGTTCGCGGGCGCGGATAATAGCGCTGTGTTGTTTGACCTCCTCAACCAGTTTGGGGTCGAGGGTGCGTTTGCTGGCCAGACGATATTCCTGATTGAGCATGTCCGCGGCCATAAAACTGTAGTAGCCCCGTTCGGTGGCCAGTTGCTGCAGAATTCCTCGGGCTTCGTCACTCACGGCCTGGCGTTTTTCAATATCGGCTCGGGCCCACCAGTAGCGCCAGTCTGACTTGCTGCGCATATTCTCCGGGAGCATCGCAATATATTGCTGGGCCGCGTCCCAGTCGCCATATTTGAGGGCCAGACGCACCCGCCATTCCGTCAGGTAGGGGTCCTCAAAGCTTGGATCATTGGCGTTGAGCCAGTCGCGGGCATAGTCAATGTCGCTGGCGATAATTTGCCGGGCGAGGGCGTCACGCAATTCGTAATTCTGCTTGCGGCTAAAGCTGTGGTGGCGATCGAGTTGATGCCACAGCGAATTTGTCGCTTCAAAATCGCCCCGTGCCAGTCGCTTGAGCGTTAACACCGCAACGCGTCTGCTGTCGTCATTTACCGGCAGTAACAGGCCGGTCTTGAACAGCCGCTCAGGAGACTCCAGTAATTCGATCAGTGGGCGGCTGTTTTCGACCTTGCCCAGTAAGTAAATTGCCAGCTTGTGTTGCTCGGCGTCGATGGCCAGCCGCGCTCGCTGCCAGTATTGCTGCTGTGCTTCGGCGGCAGACAGTGAGCCCAGCCAGCGTTTCAGGGCGGGGTCGCACTCGTCGGGTAGTGAACGTCCGGTGAGCCAGGTACTGGCGACCTTGGCCTGGGCCGCAGCGGTATCACCTGTGGCGTACAGGGCGTTGATCACGGTGCAGTCGAGTCCGGCGATGGGGTCGCGCTGGTAATAGCGCAGGAAGCGCTCCCAGTCACCCTTGCGGCGCAGGTGGTGTAGCCAGGCAACCTTTACCCGCTGGGCGACAATGGTATCCCGATACTGATTTACAAAGGCATCGATGGAGGTGTCGGACAACTGGTGAATTTGGGCTTTGAGTAATTCCAGTTCAACGTAGGGCAGCAAAGGGTAGTTCTGCAGTGCGGGCAGCAGGCGCTCGGCGGATTCTATTCTTCCGCGGCTTATTTCCCGCATCGCTTCACGATATACTTCGCGCTCGCGGGTTACGCCACCCGTGTTGGCGCAGGCGGAGAATGCGGAAAATATGCACGCCAGCCATAGCGCTACAGCGACGTATCGTCTTTGGCGTTTCATCATCCTTGTAGCCTCCTAATCGCCAAACCCACGCGGTTTGGCACAGCAAAATCAGAGTCGGAACACTATATGCCTTTACTACGTGCTACTCAATTACAACACAGTATTGGACAACAGACAGTGCTCGATAACACCGAGTTGCAGCTGGATGCCGGTGATCGGGTGTGCCTTTTGGGCAGAAATGGCTGTGGCAAGTCCACTTTACTGCGTATGGTCGATGGCAGTTTGGCACCCGACGCCGGCGATATCTGGCGTCAGCCCGGGGCGGTGATTGCCCGCATGGAGCAAAACCTCGACTTTGCCGACGGCAATGACACCGTGTTTGATGTGGTTGCCGGCGGATTGGCGGAATTGGGTGATGTGCTTCGGCGCTATCAGGCGCTCACTCACGGTGACATGAACGAGGCGGCGCTGGCCGAGCTTGAGGAATTGCAGCGGCGTATTGAAACTGCCGACGGCTGGAGTTTTCAGCAGCGTATTGAATCTACCCTGAGTCGCCTGCAACTGAACGCCGAGGCCCCCATTGGGTCTCTGTCCGGTGGCTGGCTGCGCCGGGTTTCACTGGCGCGGGCACTGGTCAGTGACCCCGATATTCTGCTGCTGGATGAGCCCACCAACCATCTCGATGTCGACGGCATCTTGTGGCTGGAACAGTGTGTGCGGGGGTTTTCCGGCTGTGTGTTGTTTGTAACCCACGATCGCTCCTTGATCGAGTCGCTGGCCAATCGAATTATCGAACTGGATCGGGGTAAATTAAAAAATTATGTCGGTAACTACACCCGCTATCAGGAGTTGCGCGAGCACGAGCTGGAGGTAGAAGCCGAGCAGAACGCGCTGTTTGATAAACGTCTGGCGCAGGAAGAGGTGTGGATTCGCCAGGGTATCAAGGCTCGGCGCACCCGCAATGAGGGTCGCGTTCGCGCCCTGCAACAGCTGCGCAGAGAGCGCTCCGAGCGCAAAGTGCAGCAAGGTGTGGCGACGCTGAACGTTAACGAGGGGGCGCAAACCGGCAAGATTGTCGCCGAGTTGAAAAACGTGTGTTACTCGGTGCCGGGGCGGGACCTGGTTAAAAACTTCAATTTGCTGTTCAGTCGTGGCGACAAGTTGGCATTGATTGGTCCCAATGGGGCGGGAAAAACTACGCTGCTGCGGTTGATCCTGGGTGAGCTGGAGGCCCAGAGCGGAGAGATCAAACGCGGTAGTAATTTACAGGTGGCCTATTTCGATCAGCTGCGGGATCAGCTCGATCCCAATCAGCGGGTAGTGGATATTGTCGGTCAGGGCCGGGAGTCGGTCACGATTAACGGCAAAGACAAGCACATCATGTCTTATCTGGGGGATTTTCTGTTCACACCCGAGCGGGCGAGGAGCCATTTGGGGGTATTGTCGGGGGGCGAAAGGGCTCGGGTGCAGCTGGCCTGCCTGTTTACCCAGCCGGCCAATGTGCTGGTGATGGATGAGCCGACCAACGACCTTGATATGGAAACCCTTGAGCTGCTGGAAAGCCTGCTGGTGGACTTCACCGGCAGCGTGCTGCTGGTCAGCCATGACCGGGCCTTTGTCGATAGTGTTGCCAGCAGTTGCCTGCTTTTTGAGGGCAACGGCCATATCAGTGAGCACGTGGGCGGGTATCGTGAAGTCGCCGCCTATCAGGCGCGGGTAGCGGCTCGGGAAAGTGCGACCAGCGGACAGGAGGCAGGTAAGCAATCGGCTGCGGCGAGTAAGCCAGCGGACAGCAAAAAGCGTAAAAAGCTGAGTTACAAGGATCAGCGCGAGCTTGAACTTCTACCTGAAAAAATAGAGGGGCTGGAAACGGCCATTGCGACACTTTCCGAGGAAAGCTCCAGCGCCGAGTTCTATAAGCAGGGTGGCGATGTGGTGGCCCAAACAATGGAGAAACTGGCCGCCCTGCAAAGCGAACTGGATGGCTGTATGGAGCGCTGGCTGGAATTGTCTGAAGAAGCCGGCGACTGATTGGTGCGCGGGCGGCTAACCGACGCGCACTGCGAGGACGTCGCAGCTCGCACCGTGCAGCACGCCATTGGCGGTAGAGCCGAGTAACAGGGCCAGTCCCTTACGGCCGTGGCTGCCCACGACAATCAAGTCAGCGTTGAGCTTCTCGCTGAGTTCGTGAACCTGGGTTTCCGGGCGTCCCGTCAGTAAGTGGCAGCGCTCCGGGCTGACACCGAAGCGCTGGGCATAGCTGCGCAGTCCCTCTTCAGCCTGTTGTTGCAGTTGTTCCTGAACCCCGGTGAAGTCCATGGGAATGTCGCCGCCGTAGGCCAGACTTAGTGGCTCCACTACGTGGAGCAAGTGGAGGGTGGCCTGGTGGTTGGCGGCAATATTATTGGCCCTTTCCAGGACGGTAATCGCTTCGTCGGACAGGTCGATGGCGACCAATACGCAGTTGTAGCCGGTCATAATGCTTTCCCTTGATATTCGCATTGCACTGTCTAAGTAAGGTATAAGACAGCCTCCGTGTCCAGTCGTGCCCGTTGTCGCCGGTGAGTGCGGCCAGTATCGTTGGACCTTGATCGTTCGCCACAGCCCCGAGGGTAGGCAGAGTATGTTCTGGTTAATAGTGATTGGTGTGTTGGCATTTATGTTGGCGCCCATACTGTGGATAATCCCCAGCCCGCGGCAGAAGCGGCAAATCGCCCTGCGGGACGTCGCGCGCAAGCAGGGAATTCTGGTGCAAATTGGCAGCCTTCCGCAAAGTCGCCGGCAACGGGTGCGAAAAGAGGGGCAGATACCGGGCCTTGCCTATTGTCTAATGCTCCCCAAGGGGGCGCGTCTGGCGCGCTGGCGACTGTGGTTTAACGGCGAGGGCGAGCATGATGACGTCGCTGGCCCCCCCGACAGTGTGCGGCAGAAAATAGCTGCCCTCGGTGATGCCTGGCCAGAAGATGTCATTTTAATCGAGGCATCTGAGCAGATGCTGAAAGTCTACTGGCGGGAAAAAAATGCCGACGTGGCCACCGTGGAAGCCCTCGTTTCCGCCATGACGAGTATTGTAGAAGAGATAGGGCCGAGCAATGAAGTTGAGTAAATCACTGGCAACCGGGCGTTATCGCCACTATAAAGGAGGGGAGTATCGCGTGTATGGGGTAGCCCGACACAGCGAGTCCGACGAGCTGCATGTGGTCTATCGGCCCCTCTACGGTGACGCTGAATTATGGCTGAGGCCACTGGCGATGTTTGTTGAGAACGTGACGGTAGACGGCGTTATCACCCCTAGATTCAGCTTGATCGAAGCGGAATCGGTAGATTTATAAAGCTACCCGACAACCGCTCCTGCGCGACAACGGCCTTGACCATCAGTTGTCGAACACTTATATATGTCGCCTCACTGCAGGCGCTGCATTCATTCTTGTTTATGCAAAAAGGGTAACATGGGCAAATCTTTGGTAATCGTGGAGTCGCCGGCCAAGGCCAAAACGATAAATAAGTATCTGGGCTCCGACTACATTGTGAAGTCGAGTGTTGGCCATATCCGCGATCTGCCCACCAGTGGCAGTAAAGCCAGCGCGAGCGACCCCAAGGAGCGGGCCAAGGCTGCGGCGCTGACACGCAAGATGTCGCCTGAAGAAAAGGCGATTCACAAAAAGAAAAAGTCCAGGGAGCAGCTTGTTGCTCGAATGGGGGTTGACCCTGACCACGGCTGGCAGGCTCGTTATGAAATCCTGCCGGGCAAGGAAAAGGTGGTCAGCGAGCTGAGAAAGCTGGCCAGTACCGCCGACACCATCTATCTCGCGACCGACCTTGACCGCGAAGGGGAGGCCATCGCCTGGCACCTGCGCGAAGCCATTGGCGGTGACGACAGCCGATACAAGCGTGTGGTCTTTAACGAAATCACCAAAAAGGCGATCAACGAAGCCTTTGCCCAGCCCACCGAGCTGGATATCGACAGGGTGAATGCCCAGCAGGCGCGGCGCTTTCTCGACCGGGTGGTCGGCTACATGGTATCGCCGCTGCTGTGGGCTAAGATTGCCCGTGGTCTGAGCGCAGGTCGAGTGCAATCGGTCGCAGTGCGCCTGATTGTCGAGCGAGAAAAGGAAATACGCGCCTTCGTGCCGGAGGAGTATTGGCAGATACACACCGACAACGAAGCAGATGCCGGTAAGCTCCGGCTGGAAGTGAAAAAACAGTCGGGGCTGCCCTTCCGCCCCGATAATGAAAGCGCGGCGATGGCCGCGGTGACAGCGCTCCAGACCTGTGATTACAAAGTGGCTGCGCGGGAAGACAAGCCCACACGTAGCCAACCCGGCGCACCCTATATCACCTCGACCCTGCAACAGGCGGCGAGTACCCGCTTGGGCTTTGGCGTCAAAAAAACCATGATGTTGGCCCAGCGGCTCTACGAGGCGGGCTATATCACCTATATGCGTACCGACTCGACCAATCTCAGTAATGACGCGATTGCCGCATGTCGAGAATATATCGGCAGCCATTTCGCCAAGGCTTATCTTCCCGATGCGCCCAAGTTGTACTCCAGCAAAGAGGGCGCCCAGGAAGCTCACGAAGCGATTCGTCCCTCTGACGTGAATGTTGAGCCCACACAGTTGTCGGGTATGGAGCGCGATGCAGAGCGGCTCTATACATTGATTTGGCGGCAATTCGTCGCCTGTCAAATGGCACCTGCGGAGTTCACCAGTACGTCTATCGTGGTTGAAGCGGGAGACTTTGAGCTGCGCACCCGTGGCCGCGTGGTCCGGTTCGACGGTTTTATGAAGGTCCAGGCGCCGGCGGCCAGTAAAAAAGATGATGACCAGGAATTGCCTGACGTGAAAGTCGGCGATGTGCTGCGCTTGGTTAAAGTTGACCCGAGTCAGCATTTCACCAAACCTGCCCCCCGTTACAGCGAGGCGGCGTTGGTCAAGGAATTGGAAAAGCGCGGTATTGGTCGCCCCTCCACCTATGCCTCGATTATTTCCACGATTCAGGACCGTGGTTACGTCAAGGTAGAAAATCGTCGCTTCTATGCCGAGAAAATGGGCGACATCGTGACCGATCGGCTGGTCGAAAGCTTTAGTAACCTGCTCGACTACAGCTTTACCGCACGAATGGAAGAGTCGCTGGATACCGTGGCTTCCGGCGGTAAAAACTGGAAAGACCTGCTTGACGAGTTCTACACGGAATTTCGCAAGACCCTGGAAAAAGCCGAGTCTGACGAGGGTGGTATGCGCACCAATGCGCCCACCGCGACGGAAATTCCCTGTCCCAAGTGTGGTCGCGAAATGCAGGTGCGCACCGCCAGTACCGGAGTTTTCCTGGGGTGTTCAGGCTACGCCTTGCCACCAAAGGAGCGCTGCAAACAGACGATCAACTTGGTGCCCGGCGAGGAATTTGTCAGCATTGATGCAGAGGACGACGAAGCCGAATCCAAGTTGCTGCGCAATATGCGTCGCTGCCGTTTGTGTAATACCGCGATGGAAAGTTATCTGATCGACGAAAGTCGCAAGCTGCACATCTGCGGTAACAACCCCGACTGTTCCGGTTATGAAATCGAACAGGGCAGTTTCAAGGTGAAAGGCTACGATGGCCCGGTGATCGAGTGCGATAAATGCGGTGCCGATATGCAGCTGAAAACCGGTCGCTTCGGCAAGTATTTTGGTTGTACCGCCGAGGAATGCAAGAACACCCGCAAGCTATTGCGCAGTGGCGAAGCCGCGCCACCGAAAATGGATCCGGTGCAAATGCCGGAGCTTAAGTGCGATAAAGTAGATGACCACTATGTGCTGCGCGATGGCGCCAGTGGCCTGTTTCTCGCTGCCAGTGGTTTCCCGAAAAACCGCGAAACCCGCGCCCCCCTTGTAAGGGAAATACTGCCCCACAAGGAGGAAATCGACCCGAAATACACCTTCCTGTTCAGTGCCCCGGTGGAAGATAGCGAAGGGCGTCCTACCGTTATTCGCTACAGCCGCAAGACCCAGGAACAATATGTTCAGTCGGAGGTTGAGGGTAAGCCGAGTGGTTGGGCTGCCTTCTATGAAAATGGTCGCTGGCAGGTCCGTGAAAAGGCCAAAAAAGCTGCCGCGAAAAAGGCCCCGGCAAAGAAAGCCGCCGCTAAAAAAGCCGCCAAGAAGTAACCGGAGTCTTCCATGGGTGAGAGCTATCGTGGCCAGTGTAACCTACATCTTTACCTGGCCCGCCAGTACCTGGCTGAATTAACCAATGGGGACAGCGCAATGTGGGGCGGACATCACGCCCGTGCATCCCAGGAGTCGGCGATACACCAGTTGCAGCTGGCCTATGAGGCGCATCTGGGTGACATTCTGTTTCACCAGCCGCGTTTTCAGAAGTCCTTGCCCAAGGGGCGAGTGAATGCGCGGATTCTTGCGGTGGGGGAGTATCCCCCTGAAATCGCTGAACTGGCTGAGCGGGAAGTCCATGATGCCCAGATCAGCTATATGGTAAATTACGCCTATGTGAACCGCCCGGATGAAGGGGTGGCGTACTCGCCGGATCTGATCGGCAGTGCCAAAAGTTCACAGGAAGAGGACATTAAAGCAGTGCTGGAGTCCCTGACTGAGCTGGTGGGCCGTCATCGTGCAGGCCTGTTGGAGTATTGAGGCCGCCCCCATGCCGCCATTGGCCTAAACAGCGGGTGTTTTGATACACTGGGCACATCTGCCACCTGTCGGCGACAACATACTTCAAGGGAATCTTTGTGCTGTCATATTTAGAATTGGTTGAACTGCCCAACGGCGATATCGTATTACAGCGCTCAGAGGGTGACGACAAGCCTATTGTGACCATTCGCTTCTCTGATGAAACCAAAGAGCATATCTCCGGTTCCCATCTTGAGTTGGCCAAGGTGATGATTCAGGCCGGTCTGGAGGCGGCTCAACTGTTGGGTGACGAAGCGCCTCTTGACGAAGATGATGAGGAGGACGGTTTAGACGCCTTGGAACCCAACCCGAAAACCGTACATTAAGCCACTCCCTGGCCTCGCTTTCTCAGTCGTTCAGGTAAATTACCAAACACTCGGCATTTCCAGCCAGCGCGGCACGTTCCAGTGCTTCGTGCTCCCTGTCCTGCAGGGGGCGATCCAGCAAAACCGCCACCGTATGACTCTTGCCCCGTTCCAGTGCTCTTACAGCAATGGGGCATAGCTCCTGACCGCTGTTGCTTACCACCTGCAAAATGCGCTGCTGATTGCTGGAATTTGCCGTCAACAGTGGTTTAAGCGGGCGATCGGCGACCCAGCATAGCCAACGTTGGTCTGAATTGCCGCTAAGCTCCATAAGCATACCGGCGAGCAGGGTGCGCGATAGATGGGCCTGGCTGCTCAGGCTGATGCTGGTAATGCGGCCGCCGGTGGCAGACGCCAGGGGCTGCTCAAAAAGTTGACGTTGTTCAAAATGGCCCATTTTCAATTCCCTCTACGTAATACGCCCACGCTAAGGCCTTCAATTGCGAAGTCCTGTTCCCGCAGGTCTACTTTGATGGGGTCGTAATCCGGGTTTTCTGCAATCAGCAACACAGTGTGTTTGTTCTTTTGCTGCTGCAGCCGTTTCACGGTGACTTCCTCGCCGATTCTGGCCACGACGATCTGACCGTTGCGGGCGATGGCCGTGCGATGCACCGCGAGCAGGTCATTTTCAAAAATGCCCGCATTAATCATGCTGTCGCCGCGTACACGAAGAAAATAATCGGCGCTGGGGCTGAACACTGAAGGGGGCATATCGCAGTAATCCTCGATGTGCTCCTCCGCCAGAATCGGGTTGCCCGCCGCGACCCGGCCGATAATCGGAATACCGGGTACATCGGGGAGACGTATGCCCCGGGAAGCGCCGGGAATAATTTCTATGGCGCCTTTGCGGGCCAGCGCTTTCAGGTGCTCTTCAGCGGCATTGGGGGAGCGAAAGCCCAGCTCCTTTGCAATGTCGGCACGGGTGGGTGGGTACCCGGTTTCGTCGATATGCGACTTGATCAGGGCGAGAACTTCCGCTTGTCGTGCTGTGAGTTTGTCCATGTCAGCTATCTGTTTATCTATACAGGTACTGTGAGTATATACAGTAAAATGTTTCGTGCAAGTCCCCGTGGAAAAATGGACGCGATTCTGCGCGTGTTCGTTTTGACGAGACAACAACTAATGAATGGAGTGGCCAAGGGCGAGGGGTAATCAGGTGCGGTGGCGGGGAAATAGATAGAAAGACGTCCGCCATTGGCGGACAGGGGGGAGGTCCGTGCGTTGTATCAGAAGTCGTCGGTAATACCGTTGACGACGTCGGATTCTATTTCGCTGAGGGGATTGCTCCACGATTCAGGCGTGTAGTTGTCGCCCCAGTGCTTGTAGTCGTCGTCGCTCAGCTCGAAGGCATTGCGCCAGTCTTCGGGTTCTTCGATGCCTTCGAGGGTCATTTGCTTCCAGGTGTCGAAGTCATATTCACAAATTTCACCATCGATCAGCTGTACTTCAATGGTGCCAAAATCATTGTCCAGAGCGACCACCTCGAAGGTTTGGTCTAGCTCGATGTCTCTGTACCAGTTTCCTATAACGGGCCTTATTCTTGACATGTGAAACACCTCCCAAACTGCGTGTACCTAAAGCTAACATTTACGAAATTCCTGTCCAGTGGGTATTTTCCGTTCGCCGCTTTTGGCCCGCTGTGGCGAACAACTTTTCGTCGTGGGTAAAGTGCAAGACTATCAGCGAGATAGGGGGCTAAGTTAAACTTTGTCCGGCAAATTTTTGAGCTATTTTTAGTTCAATATTGTATAAGTACAGAGTCCATAGAAAGTAAATTGTATAGATAAGGAGTCGGGTGGCGATGGCGAACTGGTTTGAGGGACTCAACTTCTCCCAGTACCCCTGGTTGTGGGAGGTTTTCATTGCGGTTCTCGCTTTGCTCACCGCCAGTTTGCTGGCGGGACGCTTGCTTTCCCGCCTGGAACAGCGCGTAGCCAGGACCCACAATTTGTGGGACGACGCGCTGATTGGCGCGGCGCGGCGACCGCTTATCGGGTTTCTCTGGATCTTTGGTGGCAGTCACATTCTCGGCCTGGTGGCCAGCAGTACCGAGTCCGAGATTTTCAGCGTGTTGCAAACCTTCCGCTCTTTGGCAGTGGTGCTCGTACTCAGCTGGTTTCTGGTCAAACTGGTGCGCGAGGTCGAAGGCCGCTTGCTGTCCGAGGAGTACAAATCCTCGGACGAGCCTCTGGACCGAACCACCGTCATGGCCATCGGCAAGTTGGTGCGCACGGCGGTTATCATCGTGTCGGGGTTGATGGTGCTGCAAAATCTCGGCTACAGCATTTCCGGTGTGTTGGCCTTTGGTGGGATCGGCGGTATTGCCGTAGGTTTTGCCGCCAAGGACTTGCTGGCGAATTTTTTTGGCGGCCTGATGGTCTATCTCGACCGTCCTTTTTCGGTAGGAGACTGGGTGCGCTCCCCCGACAAGGATATCGAGGGTACAGTGGAAAATATCGGCTGGCGGCAGACTCGAATTCGCACCTTTGATCAGCGGCCCCTGTATGTGCCCAATGCGACCTTTACCCAGATTTCAGTAGAGAATCCGTCGCGGATGCTGAATCGCCGCATATATGAGACCATCGGTGTTCGCTACGAGGACGCTCATCTACTGCCGGAGATCATTCAGCGGGTAAAAGCCATGCTGGAGGATCATAGCGAGATCGATCTGGGTAAAACCCTGATCGTCAATTTCAACAAATTCAACGCATCGTCGCTGGATTTCTTTATCTACACCTTTACCAAAACCACCCAGTGGGTGAAATACCACGAGATCAAACAGGACGTTTTGCTTAAGGTGTTGAATATTATTCATGAGGTGGGTGCCGACGTGGCGTTCCCGACCAGCACTGTAAAATTGGACCCGATCAGTATTGAGCATATGAGCGGGCAAAATAAGGATGGCAACAATGAGTAAGCTAATAGCGGTCATCGGCGGCACCGGGCTATGTGATTGGCCCGGCGCAACGCAGTTGGATGAAATAGAAGTTGATACGGCTTACGGAAAGCCCAGCGCGCCGTTGCACCGTCTGAGATATGAAGATGCTGAATTTCTGTTTTTGGCGCGCCATGGCGAGGGCCATTCTCTGCCTCCCCACGCGATTAATTATCGCGCCAATATCGAGGCCTTGCGGCAGGCGGGGGTCGGCGAAATTATTGCGGTGAACGCGGTGGGCGGAATCAGTGAACGCTTCGTTGCGGGAGTGATTGGCTTGCCCGAGCAGATTAATGACTACACCTGGGGTCGTGAGCACACGTTTTATGATGGTCGCGACGGCAACGTACAGCACATAGACTTTAGCTACCCCTATTGCGAGGAGTTGCGGCTGCGCCTCTGTGCGGCAGCGCAAACGGCGGGTATCGACGTGGAGCCCTATGGCACTTATGCCGTTACCCAGGGGCCGCGTTTGGAAACCGCGGCGGAAATTAAACGGCTCGCCCGGGACGGTAATGATATGGTTGGCATGACGGCGATGCCCGAAGCCGCGTTGGCCCGGGAGGCGGGAATAGACTATGCGTCGGTGTGTCTGGTGGTGAACCCCGGTGCCGGTTTAAGTGACACCTTGATTACCATGGACGACATCCAGGCAGTGATCGACAATGGTATGTCCCAGGTCAAATCACTGCTGGCCCACTGTATTTCCGCTCACTGAACGCTCTGTGGTGCCGCCTCGGCGACCGCCGGGGCGGCACTGATGCGTATCAGCACGCCAAACAGGGGGTGATCGAAAAAGTGCAGCTCCTCGCTGCGCAGGCGGCGGGTTTGCTCCATAACCACAATGCGCTCGACCGCTTGTGAACCACTCGGTGCCTGAAAGGATTCCTCTTCCTTGCGGGCCTGGTGCTCGGGGTTTTGCCGCAAAAATTCCGCATATTCAGGGCTGGCGGCAAAGCTCTCGTCGATAAAGCCCGGCTCTTCGGGTTCATCGTGGTTTTCAGGTTGGCGGGGTAGGTAGTAGCGTCCCGAGGTTTCGCCAAAGCTACTCAGCCACAGGTTGGTGTCCACAAAAAGGTAGCGCTCCAGGGCGACGTTGATATATCCCTCCAGTTCGTAATGTTCGCCGACCTGACGTCCACCCTGAATCAAAATCGCCGGGGCCTGACGCTTGTTGGAGAGCTCCTGGGTCCAGCTTTTTTGAGTGAGTACGCGGTAGCGCGACGACAGTTTGATTGATCTGGCGACGGCGGCGAACTCTTCGCTGGGTGCCACCGGGGCGAGGTGGCCGCTGCCCTGCGAACGAAGTCTTTCCCAATTGCGGGGATAGCGCAGGTGGAGGTTGTCGGGCCAGTTTTCTTCGTACACCGCGCCGGGGTCATCGTTCGCGTACACAATCATATCGATCTGGAACAGGCGGTCATTGGCGTGAACGTAGGCAATATTGCTCAGCAAGAGTAAAAGGCCGATGACGAGTGCGCGGGGCTTGGGCATGTGTGGGAGTCTCATGGTTTTAATGTCAGTCTTTGCCAGCGAGTTTGTCGAGGAGTTGGTCTGCGGCCTGAATACGTTCCTCGGCGGTATCCATATCGTCTTTCATCTTCATGGCATTGGCACCGTCGAGTTGATATTTCGCCGGATTTAACTGTACCAGTTTAACAATACTCATCGGTTCTACTTTGGTGTGCTCGGCAAACTCAATGCGCAGTCCCGAGCCGGAGCCCTCAATCTTGCCGATGCCCAGGTCGACAGCGCGTAGACGCAGTTGAGCACATCGGAACAGGTTTTTACAGGGCTCTGGCAGCAGGCCGAAGCGGTCGATCATTTCCACCTGCAAGTCGCGCAGGCCGTTTTCGCTATCGGCGCCGGAAATACGCTTGTACAGCATCAGCCGTTCCTGCACATCGGGCAGGTAGTCATCGGGAATCAGGGCGGGAATCCGCAGGTTCACTTCGGTGTGATCCTCAAGGGCGTTTTCCAGGTCTACCGTTTTACCCTGCTGGATGGCTTTCACTGCCCGGTCGAGCATTTCCATATACAGGCTGAAACCAATGGAGTGTATTTGCCCACTCTGGCCGTCGCCAAGTAACTCTCCGGCGCCGCGGATTTCCATATCGTGGGTGGCGAGGGTGAAGCCTGCACCGAGGTCGTCGGCTTCGCTGATCGCCGTCAACCGTTTCTGGGCATCGGTGCTCAGCTGTTTGGTCGGGGGAGTGAGCAGATAGGCATAGGCCTGGTGGTGGGAGCGACCCACGCGGCCGCGCAGCTGGTGTAACTGGGCAAGGCCGAATTTGTCCGCCCGCTCGATAATAATGGTATTGGCATTGGGCACGTCGATGCCGGTTTCGATGATGGTCGAGCACACCAGCACATTGTGGCGTTTGTGGTAGAAGTCGCTCATTACCTGTTCAAGCTCGCGCTCGCGCATCTGGCCGTGACCGACCCCGACCCTGATCTCCGGGAGCATTTCCTGTAAGTCGCGAGCGGTTTTTTCGATGGTTTTGACTTCGTTGTGCAGGTAGTAAACCTGTCCGCCACGCAGTATTTCCCGCATGATGGCTTCTTTAATCAGCGCTTCGTCGCGCTCGCGGACAAAGGTTTTGACCGACAGCCGCCGGGCCGGCGGGGTGGCGATGATTGACAGATCGCGAATGCCCGACATGGACATATTCAGTGTGCGGGGAATCGGTGTGGCGGTGAGGGTAAGCACGTCCACTTCGGCGCGAAGGTTTTTCAGCGCTTCCTTCTGACGAACGCCAAAGCGGTGTTCCTCGTCGATAATTACCAGCCCCAGATTGGTGTATTTAACATCGCTGCTCAGCAACTTGTGGGTACCGATAAGAATGTCGATTTTCCCGGCTTGCAGTTCTTCGATGACGGTCTTTTGTTCGGCGGCGGTGCGAAACCGTGATAGCACTTCGATTTTGAAGGGCCACTCGGCAAAGCGGTCGCGGAAGGATTCATAGTGCTGCTGTGCAAGCAGGGTGGTCGGCACCAGAATTGCGACCTGGGTGTTGTTCTGCACGGCAACAAAGGCCGCGCGTACGGCGACCTCGGTTTTGCCGAAGCCGACGTCGCCGCACACCAGACGATCCATCGGCTGCGGGGACTGCAAGTCTTTCAGTACTGCGTCGATCGCTACCTGCTGATCGGGGGTCTCCTCAAAAGCGAAGTCCGCCGCAAACTGCTGATATTCCTCAACCAGGTCAAAGGAGCGGCCCTGGCGGGCGCCGCGGCGGGCATAAATATCCAACAGCTCTGCTGCAACATCGCGGATTTTCTCTGCGGCCTTGCGCTTGCTTTTACTCCACTGGTCGCTGCCCAGGCGGTGCAGGGGGGCAAGCTCGTCGTCGGCGCCGCTGTAGCGACTAATCAGCTGGAGCAGGTTGACCGGAACATAGAGCTTTGAGCCCTCGGCGTATTCCAGGGTGAGAAACTCGTTGTTCTGGCCGTCGATGGTCAGTGATTGCAGGCCCATATAGCGGCCAACACCGTGGTCGGCGTGTACCACCGGAGCGCCGATACGCAGTTCCGCCAGGTTGCGGACAACCAGCTCGGGGGAGCCTGCAGAGGATTTGCGCCGCCGTCGGCTTTGGGAAACCCGCTTGCCATAAAGCTGGGCTTCGGCGATGACGGAGAAGGGCGCGTCGCCGCCGATGGCCAGGCTTTCGGCCAATTCGCCAATGGTGATCGCGAAGGGCGACGAGCCGGTAATAAAGTCCTGCCAGTCCTCGCAGGGCTCGGGTTTGAGCTGGTGGCGGTGGCATAGCTCCAGCAGAGCTTCCCTTCGTCCCGCAGATTCTGCGCAAATCAATACCCGCCGCTGGCTTAAGTGATCGCGCAGTGGCGCCAGTGGCAAACTGGCCTTGGCGTCGATTTCCAGCGAGGGCAGAGTCTCGCTGTTGATATTGATGCCCTGGCCGTCGAGTGCGTCGGGGAAAAAACGCACCCGTGGATAGTCTTTGAGTCTGGCGAACAGCTCGGGCGTGGGGATAAACAGCTCGGTGGGACGCAACACGGGGCGTTGGGTATCGCCCTCGCGTTGCTCGTGGCGCAGGTGAATGTCGCGCCAGTAGTGTTCGGCTGCGGCCTCGATGCTGTCGGTGCTGATAAAGGCGCAGTTTTCTGGTAGGTAGTCGAACAGGCTACCGCACTCTTCAAAGAACAGCGGCAGGTAGTATTCGATGCCAGCGGGAGCGATGCCGCTGCTGACATCCTGATAAATCGGGCATTTGCGGTGGTCAACGTTGAAACGCTCGTGCCAGCGACGACGAAAGCCGGCGATGCCGGTTTCGTCCAGGGGAAATTCCCGTCCCGGCAGCAGGTCGATGCTGTCGCACCGCTCAAGGCCGCGCTGGGATTCGGGGTCAAAGCTGCGCAGGCTGTCGATTTCGTCGTCGAGCAGGTCCAATCGATAGGGCAGTTCGCTGCCCATCGGGAAAATGTCCAGCACCGCCCCGCGCAGGGCGTACTCCCCGTGCTGGAATACCGTGTTCACATTGTTATAGCCGCTTTTTTCCAGTTGCAACCGAAAGGCAGCGAGGTCCAGAGTCTGCCCGCGTTTCAGGTGCAGGCTGTGACCACGCACGTAGTCGGTGGGGGCCAAACGCTGCATCAGGGTGCTGATCGGGGCGACCAGAATACCGGTTTTGAGGTTTTGCAGTTCGCAGAGGGTGCGCAGACGCTCTGAAATAATGTCTTCGTGTGGGGAGAAATTGTCGTAAGGCAGGGTTTCCCAGTCCGGGAGCAAGCGAATGGGTAATTCTACCGCAAAAAAATTCAGTTCCTGTTCCAGTCGATACGCGCTGGCGGTGTCCGCTGTCAATAGCACCAATGGCCGCTGGTGCTGGCGGGCCAATTCTGCCGCGGCGAGCGCGTAACCCGCGCGGGGCAGCTTGCCCAGCAGCAAACTTTGTCGGGTGGAGAGTGGCTGTGTATCAGGTAAAAATTTCACAATGTTTCATTCAAAGCGGTCAAGGAGGGGCATTGTAACCTGTCAAATCCGGCAGGTATAACCGAATGGCACGGATCTACAGTTGATCTGGTCGTCAGTAATAAAGATAATACGCGCTCCTAATTTTCCCCCCGACACCAAAGGGTAACTGCCGTGACTGAAAGAAGACGTGAGCGTCCTGATGATTACTTTGCCGATTGGAAAGAGCGCGAAGCGCTAGCGGAGGGGATGATTCCCCTGATCGGTAAACTTTACCGTAGCAACAACGTAAAAACCTACATTTACGGTAAGAATCTGGTCAACCTCTCTGTTCTGGATATTATGCAGGCCCACCGCTTTGTGCGTCAGGTGGAACAGAACGAACTGTCTGAATTTGAAACCTTTCCGGTTATTCAGGCGCTGGCCACCCTTGATCTGGGTACCGCCCACATCGATGCCGGTCGTATCGCTGTCGCCTACGAAGAACAGGGCAAGCCCGCGGGTCAGAGTGTTGACGAATTCGTCCGCAGCCAGGTCGCCGGTTTGATCGGTGGTGTGAAAGAGCCAACCCGTCCGCCCCGTGACGTTGTGCTTTATGGTTTTGGTCGTATCGGTCGTTTGATGGCGCGCCTGCTGGTTGAGAAGGCGGGCGGCGGTGATAACCTGCGTCTGCGCGCTGTGGTTGTGCGTCAGGGCGGTGCTGAAAACGATCTGGTGAAGCGTGCGTCGCTGCTGCGCCGCGACTCGGTTCACGGTCCCTTCAATGGCACGATCCGTGTCGATGAAGAGCGTCAGTCCTTTGTTGCCAATGGTGTCGAAGTCAAAGTTATCTACGCCAACTCTCCCGAAGAGGTGGATTACACCCAATACGGTATCAATGATGCGATTCTGGTGGACAACACCGGTAAGTGGCGTGACAAGGAAGGTTTGTCTATCCACCTGAGCCGTCCTGGCATTGCCAAGGTGATTCTGACTGCACCTGGCAAGGGCGATATGAAAAACATCGTTCATGGGGTTAACAGCCACGAAATTCTGGATGAAGATACCATTATTTCTGCAGCAAGCTGTACGACCAATGCGATTGCTCCCCCGCTGAAAGTGCTGGATGACCGCTTCGGTATTGAGGGTGGTCACGTTGAAACCGTGCACTCCTACACCAACGACCAGAATCTGATCGATAACTACCACAAAGGTGATCGCCGCGGTCGCAGCGCGCCGTTGAACATGGTTATCTCTGAAACCGGCGCCGCTAAAGCGGTGGGTAAGGTATTGCCCGCTATGCTGGGCAAACTCACCGGCAACGCAATCCGCGTACCCACGCCAAATGTGTCATTGGCGATTTTGAAGCTGAACCTGAAGACCGAAACCACTGTAGACGAGTTGAACGAGTACATGCGCACCGTGGCGCTGCACTCGCCGCTGCGCAAGCAAATCGACTACTCCAACTCGCCAGAGGTGGTGTCCAGCGACTTCGTTGGATCGCGCCATGCCTGTGTGTTTGATAGCGAAGCAACCATTGTGAACGGCAAAAACGCCATTCTGTACTGCTGGTACGACAACGAGTTTGGTTACAGCTGCCAGGTTCACCGGGTGCTGGAGCAGATGGCAGGGGTGTCCTACGCGGTGTATCCCGCGGAGTAACCCCGACAACGGCCAGTAATGCAACGTATTACTGGCCGTTTTGCCTTGTAGCTATCGTGCTATTTAGCTACAGCGCAGTAACATTTTGCAGTGCGAGTCTATATACTTGCAGCCAAATTTTCGCTGGGTGAGTGCGTCTCATCCAGCCTGCCGGGGCATCCTTCTGTCCCGGAATTACAGAATTACATTTTCGCGTTTAACCATAAGAGTGTCAGAGACCTTATGATCAAAATCTCCAGGGGCCTGGATTTGCCCATATCCGGCGCACCCGACCAAAGAATAGAGCCGGGGCCAACCCCCCGTTCTGTTGCCCTGGTCGGCTTCGACTATGTCGGCATGAAACCGACAATGGCTGTGCAGGTGGGAGACCGAGTAAAAACCGGTCAACTGCTGTTCACAGACAAAAAAGTTGAAGGCGTGCGTTACACCGCACCTGCAACAGGCGTTATCGCGGCGATTAATCGCGGCGAAAAACGGGTGTTGCAGTCTGTTGTTATCGACGTTGAAGACGAGGAGTACGAAAGCTTTGCCAAGTACGACTCGGCTCAGTTAAGCCAGCTCAAGCGTGGGGAGGTTGTCGAAAACCTCGTCGCATCGGGCTTGTGGACAGCGTTGCGCACTCGTCCGTTCAGCAAGGTGCCCGCGTTGGATGCTGAGCCCGCTGCGATTTTTGTCACTGCCATCGACACCCACCCCCTCGCCGCCAACCCCGAGTTGGTGATTGCCGAGGCGGAACAGGCATTTACCGATGGTCTGGAAGTGCTGTGCAAGCTCACCAGCGGCAAGGTGCATCTGTGTACCGCAGCCGGTGCTTCGATTCCCAGCCTCGACAACGAACAGCTCCATGTCACCGAATTTGCCGGTGGTCATCCCGCAGGTTTGCCTGGAACCCACATGCACTTCCTGGAAGGCGCCAGCCTGACCAAGGTGTTGTGGCATATCTCCTACCAGGACGTGATCGCCATAGGCCGCTTGTTCACTACAGGCCAGCTGCACTGTGAACGCGTTGTTGCATTGGGTGGCCCACAGGTAATTGAGCCGCGGCTGCTGAGAACCCGTCTGGGTATCAGCCTCGACGAGCTTACCGCTGGCCAGCTGCAAAGCGGTGATAACCGGGTTATTAGTGGTTCCGTGCTGGGCGGCCGCACCGCCCGTGGTGCAATGGCTTATCTTGGTCGTTTCCACAATCAGGTGAGTGTGCTGCTCGAAGGCACCCACCGTGAATTTATGGGTTGGCTGTCGCCGGGTGCCAGCAAGCATTCAGCGCTGCGTATCTACCTGTCACAATTTTTCCAAAAGCGCATTCCCTACACGACTAACACCAATGGCAGCGAACGCGCCATGGTGCCGGTAGGGGCCTATGAGCGGGTAATGCCCCTCGATATTCTGCCAACGCAGCTTCTGCGTGCGCTGATTGTCGGCGACACACAGGTGGCTCAGCAGCTGGGATGCCTGGAGCTGGATGAAGAAGATCTGGCTCTGTGTACCTATGTCTGCCCGGGTAAGTACGAGTACGGCCCGATTCTCCGCGATAATCTCAGCCGTATAGAGAAGGAGGGTTAAGCCATGGGTCTTCGTAAAATACTGGACGATATGGAACCGCATTTCGAGAAAGGCGGTCGCTATGAAAAGTGGTATGCCCTTTATGAAGCGGTAGATACTATTTTTTACTCGCCGGGTTCGGTCACCAAAACCAGCGCCCACGTGCGTGACGGTGTCGATCTGAAGCGGATAATGATTACCGTGTGGTTCTGTGCCTTTCCCGCCATGTTCTACGGCATGTGGAATATCGGCTTTCAGGCCAATACCATCATGGCCGATATGGGCCTGGCGGCGGGAGAGGGCTGGCGTCACGCCATGATCTCCATGTTTGCCGGCTACAACCCGGCCAGCGTGTGGGATAACTTCTGGCACGGCTTCTGGTACTTCATTCCGGTTTACGCCGTCACCTTTGTGGTGGGTGGCTTCTGGGAAGTGCTGTTCGCCATGAAACGCGGCCACGAAGTCAACGAAGGCTTCTTCGTCACCTCGATTCTGTTCGCGTTGATCTGCCCACCTTCCATTCCCCTGTGGCAGGTTGCCCTGGGGATCAGCTTCGGTGTGGTTATCGGCAAGGAAGTCTTTGGTGGTACTGGCAAAAACTTCCTCAACCCGGCACTGACTGGTCGCGCCTTCCTGTTCTTCGCCTACCCGGCGCAGATGTCCGGCGACGCGGTGTGGACAGCTGTTGACGGTTATACCGGCGCAACGGCACTGTCGATTGTTGCCAGCGATGGTATGGCGGCACTGCAGGAAAAAATGACCTGGTTTGATGCGTTCAGCGGCAACATGCACGGCTCAATGGGTGAGGTATCTACCATTGCCATCCTGATTGGCGGCGTGGTGCTGTTGTGGACCCGTATTGCTTCCTGGCGGATTGTGGCCGGTGTGCTGACGGGTATGGTCGCGTTGTCCCTGTTCTTCAACGGGCTGGAAAGCGACAACCCGATGATGGCCATGCCTCCTCAGTGGCACTTTGTGCTCGGTGGTTTTGCCTTCGGCATGATGTTTATGGCGACCGATCCGGTGTCTGCCGCGATGACCAATACCGGCAAATTCCTGTTTGGCATGCTGATCGGTGTCATGGTTGTGCTGATCCGTGTTGTGAACCCGGCCTTCCCCGAAGGTATGATGTTGGCGATTCTGTTTGCCAACCTGTTCGCACCGCTGATTGACCACTTTGTGGTTCAGGCAAATATCAAACGGAGGTTGGCACGTGGCTAATAACGACAGTATTCAAAAAACGCTGCTGGTCGCGGTCACGCTGTGTATCGTGTGTGCACTGTTTGTCTCAACAGCAGCTGTGGTTCTCAAGCCGGTTCAGGTGGCCAACAAGGCACTCGACCGCAAGGCGAATATTCTCGCTGCGGCGGGCCTGCTGGACCCGGAAGTGAGCGTTGAGGAACAGTTCAAGAAGGTTCGCACTCGCATCGTGGATCTGGAGACGGGCAAGTTCACCGACCAGTTTAACGTTGAGACCTTTGAGCAAAGCAAAATCGCCAAGGATCCTGCCACTTCGGTGGATCTGAACGAGGCCGATATTGCCAAGATCAAGCGTCGTGAAAACTTTGCAACTGTGTACCTGGTTGAGAAAGACGGCGAGCTGGACAAGATTATCCTGCCGGTTCGCGGTGCAGGACTGTGGTCTACGCTCTACGGTTTTCTGGCACTGGAAAATGACCTGAATACCGTAGCCGGTCTCGGTTTCTACGAGCACGGCGAGACGCCGGGTCTGGGCGGTGAAGTGGACAACCCCGGTTGGAAAGCACAGTGGCCGGGCAAGGAAGTCTACGACGACGGCGAGGTGGAAATTCAGCTGATTAAAGGCAGTGTTGACGCCAATACGCCGGAGGCCGAGCACAAGATCGACGGTCTTAGCGGTGCAACGCTGACCAGCCGCGGTGTAACCAATTTGCTGCAATTCTGGATGGGTGAGAACGGCTACAAGCCATTCTTGAAAAACCTGCAGTCAGGGGAGGCCTAAGTCATGGCGACACTCAAAGAGGCGTTGACCTCACCGGTATTTAAAAACAACCCGATTGCCCTGCAGATCCTCGGTATCTGTAGTGCATTGGCGGTGACCTCCAGCCTGAAAGTCACCCTGGTTATGTGTATCTCGGTAATTCTGGTTACCGGTTTTTCCAACCTCGCGGTATCGGCGATTCGCAACCATATTCCGAGCAGCATTCGGATTATCGTGCAGATGGTCATTATTGCGTCGCTGGTAATTGTGGTTGACCAATTGTTGAAGGCCTACGCCTTCGCGATCAGCAAGCAGCTGTCGGTGTTCGTCGGTCTGATTATCACCAACTGTATCGTAATGGGTCGTGCGGAAGGTTTCGCGATGAAGAATCCGCCACTGGCGAGCTTCATCGACGGTATCGGCAACGGCCTGGGCTACAGCGTGGTGCTGTTCAGCGTTGGTTTCGTTCGCGAACTGCTGGGTTCCGGCTCACTGTTTGGTATCGACGTTCTGCCCACAATTAACGATGGTGGCTGGTATGTGCCCAACGGCTTGCTGCTGTTGCCGCCCAGCGCCTTCTTCCTGATCGGTATTTTCATCTGGATTCTGCGCGCAGTGCAGAAAGATCAGGTTGAGAAAGAAGAATTCAAAATCACCAAGAACACCCGTAGTGTCAAGGAGGCCTTCTGATGGAACACTTTATCAGCCTGTTTATCAGGTCGGTGTTTATCGAGAATATGGCCCTGGCCTTCTTCCTCGGTATGTGTACCTTCCTGGCGATTTCGAAAAAGATTCAGGCGGCGATTGGTCTGGGTATTGCGGTTATCGTAGTACTGACACTGACTGTGCCGGTTAACAACCTGATCTACAACTACTTACTCCGTGATGGGGCGCTGGCCTGGGCCGGTTATCCCGACGTGGATCTGAGCTTCCTCGGCCTGCTGAGCTATATCGGTGTTATCGCCGCTATCGTGCAGATTATGGAAATGTTCCTCGACAAGTTCGTGCCTGCGCTATACAGCGCATTGGGCGTGTTCCTGCCACTGATTACCGTAAACTGCGCCATCATGGGTGGCTCGCTGTTTATGGTAGAGCGGGACTACACCTTTGCTGAGTCGGTGGTCTACGGTGCCGGTGCCGGTACTGGTTGGGCACTGGCCATTGCCGCACTGGCCGGGATTCGCGAGAAGCTGAAGTACAGCGATGTACCCGAAGGTCTGCGCGGTCTGGGTATCACCTTTATCACCGTTGGCTTGATGTCGTTGGGCTTCATGTCCTTCGGCGGTATTGACCTGTAACCGAGACAGATAACTGGAGGCGTTTTAATGAATACAGTGGTTGTTCTCGGTGTGACGATGTTTACCGCGATAGTCCTGTCGCTGGTGGCCGTCATTCTGATTGCGCGCTCGCGACTGGTGAGCAGCGGCAATGTCAGTATCGAGATAAATGGTGAAAAAACAATTAACGTACCCGCTGGCGACAAGCTGCTGGGTACACTTTCAAATCAGGGTATCTTCCTGGCATCGGCCTGTGGTGGCGGCGGTAGCTGCGCCCAGTGCAAATGCATCGTAAAGGACGGTGGCGGCTCCATGCTGGCCACTGAAGAAGCGCATTTCAGCCCCCGCGAAGCTCGCGAAGGCTGGCGCCTCTCCTGTCAGACTCCGGTCAAGCAGGATATGGTGATTGAAGTGCCCGAGGATGTCTTTGGGGTCAAGCAATGGGAGTGTACTGTTGAGTCCAACCCCAATGTGGCGACCTTTATCAAGGAATTGACGCTGAAATTGCCGGAAGGTGAGAACGTCGATTTCCGCGCCGGTGGTTATGTTCAGCTGGAATGTCCTCCTCACCACGTTAAGTACTCGGATTTCGATATTCCCGAGGAATACCGTGGTGACTGGGAGCGTTTTGGCTTCTTCGACGTTGAGTCCAAGGTGGACGAGACGGTAATACGCGCCTATTCAATGGCGAACTACCCGGAAGAAAAAGGACTGGTCAAGTTCAACATCCGAGCGGCTACGCCGCCGCCGAACAACCTGGCGCTGCCCGCAGGGCAAATGTCGTCCTGGGTGTTTAACCTGAAGCCCGGTGACAAGGTCAAGGTTTATGGCCCCTTTGGTGAGTTCTTCGCCAAAGACACCGATGCCGAGATGGTCTTTGTTGGTGGTGGTGCCGGTATGGCGCCGATGCGCTCGCATATCTTCGATCAGCTTCGTCGCCTGAAGTCCAAGCGTAAAATCTCCTTCTGGTACGGTGCCCGTTCACTGCGTGAAGCGTTTTACATGGACGAGTACGACCAGTTGGCCGAAGAAAACGAAAACTTTGAGTGGCACCTGGCACTGTCTGATCCTCAGCCAGAGGACAACTGGACGGGTCTCACCGGCTTTATCCACCAGGTGTTGTATGAAAACTACCTGAAGGATCACCCGGCGCCAGAGGATTGCGAGTACTACATGTGTGGGCCTCCGATGATGAACGCGGCGGTGATCAAAATGCTGGAAGACCTCGGTGTCGAGCCGGAAAACATTCTGCTGGATGATTTCGGTGGCTAAAGCAGTCGTTGATCTGCCAAAAGCAGCGCTTGCGCTGCTTTTTCTGTTTTTGGTGGCGTGTGCTCGCGAACCGGAGGCGGTCATTCGCCTTGACGGGCAAACGATGGGCACGACCTATCACGTTACGCTGATCAACCCCGGTAATCTGCACGGCGACGAGTTAAAGCGACAGCTGGATTACCAGTTGCAGCACTTTAACCAGATCGCCTCGACCTATATTGACGACTCCGAGCTGAACACCCTAAATCGTGCGAGTATTGGTGAGTGGCTGCCGGTCAGTGAGCCCCTGTTCAATATTCTGAGCTTGGCAGTTGAAGTGAGCTGGCTCACTGGTGGCGCCTTCGATATTACCGTGGCCCCACTGGTGGATCTGTGGGGGTTTGGCCCCCGGAAGCGTCAGGGCAAACCTTCCGCCGAAGAAATTGAAGCAGAGATGGCCAAGGTCGGCTTTAACCGTCTCGAGCTGGATATGCTGGAACCCAAACTGCGCAAAACCGCAGCACTGCAAATGGATTTGTCAGCCATTGCCAAGGGCTATGGTGTTGATGCAGCAGCGATCTGGCTGGAGTCGCTAGGGGTGACCGATTACCTGGTGGAAATCGGCGGTGAAATGCGGGTTGCAGGCAAGAGCCCACGGGGCGACGCCTGGCGCATTGGCGTTGAAAACCCCGGCGCTGACAGCGATGCGATGCTGGCCATAGAGCTGGGTGATATCGCTGTGGCGACCTCAGGGGATTACCGCAACTATTTTGAAGAGGACGGTGTTCGCTATTCCCACACCATTGACCCCCGTACCGGCAGTCCCATTACCCATCGACTGGCCTCGGTGACGGTGCTGGATGCGTCCTGCGCTTTTGCGGACGCGATGGCCACGGGCTTTTCCGTGCTGGGTGCAGAGCGTACACTGAAACTTGCAGAGGCCAGTGATATTCCGGTCTATCTGCTGGAAAAAACCGAACAGGGCTTTGTCGCGCGCTACAGCAGCGCCTTCAAACCCTACCTTCCGGTGGCGACGCCGAACACCGCAGTAGAAGGGGAGCAATAATGGCTACGATAGTTGCTGCAGTATTTGTAATGATGCTAATTGTCGCAATGATGGCGGTTGGCGTAATCTTCGGGCGCAAGCCGATTTCGGGTTCCTGCGGCGGAGTGGGACAAGCCCTGGCTGAGCCGGACTATGTGTGTGATCTGTGTGGCAACGACCCAAATAAATGTATCGAAGAAAAGCAAAAGTCCTCATCCCCGGTCGCGTCATCGCAGTTCTATAACGCAGACCGCTGATACGCCGCGCCAATGGCCCCGATTACGGGGCGGCGTTGGGATCGCCCCACACGGCCACGCGTTTCAAATAGGCCTCCCGGGCGATCTCCACATCTTTTAAAAACCTGTCCAGTTCGTGTAGCTGCAATGCCTGTGGGCCATCTACCAGGGCCTGTTCCGGCTTGGGGTGGAAGTCTACCAAAATCATGTTTGCACCCGCTGTGACGCCCTGGGCGGTGGCATGACACACCTCCATAATGCCGTCCGGCGCAAGGTCTCGACTGCCGACAGAGTGTGAGGGGTCGATGCAGACCGGCATCCGGGTCAAGCGTTTCACTGTGGGCACCTGGGCAAAATCCACCATATTGCGGTGGGGGTTGCCAAATTCACTCTTCATGCCGCGCAGGCAGAATATCACCCGATTGTTGCCTTCGCTGGCGAGGTATTCCGCGGCGTTTAGCGACTCGTTCAGGGTTATTCCGAATCCGCGTTTAAGCAGGGCCGGAAAGTGTGGCTGACGACCGATGGCCTTAAGCAATTCAAAATTCTGGGTATTGCGGGTGCCAATTTGCAGTATCACCCCACAGGCGTTGCCGCTTTCCGTTAGGGCCTGCTGTATTTCGTCTATGTGCTGCTCGTGGGTGACCTCCATCGCCACTACAGCAATATCGTGCTTGCCTGCTTGCTCAAACACCCAGGGCAGGCAGACCGCGCCATGGCCCTGAAACGCGTAGGGGTTGGTGCGCGGCTTGTAGGCGCCCATGCGGGTGCAGCGCAGGCCATTTGCCTGGAGTGCAGACATCATTTCGCCAACGTGTTTCCGGTTATCTACGGCGCACAGGCCGGCGAACACATGTAGGCTGTCCTGGCTAAAGCGCAGTCCTTGATAATCGAAGCCGCACAAGCGTGAGGGGTCGTTGTGGCGGCCCAGTACCCGGTATTCCTCGGAAATCCGCACGACACGCTCTACTGCGGGCAGGGCGGATATCTCGTCGATGCTCAGGCTGTGGGTGTCGCCCAGCAGGTAAATTTCGGTCAGTGATTGCTGCTGGCCCTGAATTACATGTTGTTTGATGCTAATACCGGGCAGGGCCTGGAGGTGAGCCAGGGTCTGTTGATATGCGGAATCATTGGTGTCGATGTCAGGGTGGAGGATTAACAGCATATCGATACTCCGTCAGTGTCGCAGTTTGTGGTGAATGCGTGCTAAAACAATGCTTTTTGGTGTGCTCACTTGATAGTATAGGCGCAGATTTTCCCAGCAGGTGTTTCGTACCCGATCATGCCCAATTCACTGCCCGTGTTCATAGGACTGCGCTACTTTCGCCGGGGTTCCGGCGACGATCGCTTTTTGTCGCTGATGTCCTGGTTTTCACTGCTGGGGATGCTGATCGGTGTGGTGTCGCTGGTCGTGGTGACATCGGTGATGAACGGCTTTGAATACGAGCTACAAAAGCGGGTGTTGGCGGTGGTGCCCCACGCTTATGTCGACGGCCCCCAGGGGCGCCTGGGTGATTGGGAGCAACACCTGGACACCCTTTCTGCCCGTAAAGGGGTGGTTGCGGTTGCACCGTATGTTGGCGGCAAGGCCATGCTGTCGGCAGGGGAGGTACGCGGTGCAGCGCTTTACGGGGTAGAGCCGGAACTGGAGAGCGGCGTGTCGTCGGTTGCCCGCAGTGTCTCCAGCGGGCGCTATCTGCAAGACCCCGGTGACTATGACATTGTGCTGGGCGATATTCTGGCGCGGCAACTTGGCGTGGCGGTGGGTGATACTGTGCGGGTCATTCTGCCACGGGTGACCGTCACCCCCTTCGGCCTGTTCCCCCGAGAGCGTGGCTTCCGGGTGGTCGGTACCTTCAGTGCCGGCGCGCAACTGGACGGCACCACAGCGTTTATCCATATTGCCGACGCTCGCAAACTCTATCAGTTGGGTGAGGATGTGGTGGGCCTGCGCCTGCAATTCCATGATATGTTCGCGGCGCAGCCCCTCAGTGAAGGCCTGTTGTCAGATCTTCCGCCGGGCAGCACGGCAACGGCCTGGAGCGAGTCTCAGGGGAGCCTGTTTCAGGCGGTGAATATGGAAAAGCAAATGGTGCGCCTGCTGCTGATGTTTATTGTATTGATCGCGGCCTTCAATATTATTTCGATATTAAGCATGGCGGTGTCGGCCCGTCGAGGAGCCATTGCGGTGCTGCGTACCATGGGCGCGAGTCCAATGACAGTGATGGCGATATTTATTGTTTACGGCATGACCACAGGTTTGCTCGGATTGGTGGGTGGGCTGGCCATCGGCCTGCCGGTGGCTTTCCATGTCGGTGATATTGTTGCCTGGTTCGAGCAGCTGAGCGGCATCTATATCTTTGACCCTCGAGTGTATTTTATCAGCCGTATTCCGTCGCTGGTGCAGCCGGGAGATGTGGTGCTAGTGGGCGCTTTCTGTCTGACATTGAGCTTGCTGGCGGCGCTGTTCCCCGCATGGCAGGCGTCAAGGATTCAACCTGCCGAAGCACTCCGTTATGAATAATACTGATGATGCGATGGCGTCTCACCGTATGAGTAGCAACATGACTGCAATGGAATCAATACCCGCCGAGGCAGTGCTGCAATGCCGGGCACTGTGCAAGCACTATCGTCAGGGCAGTGAAGTGCTGCATATCCTCAATGCTGTCGAGCTGGAGGTGAAAGCGGGAGAAACCCTGGCGATTGTCGGCCCCTCGGGCGCGGGTAAAACGACCCTGTTGCATATGCTGGGTGGTCTGGATTTGCCCAGCAGTGGTCGGGTCTTGCTCGGCGGCGACGATCTCGCGACCCTGGATGACCGCCAGCGCAGCGCACTGCGCAATCGCAAGCTGGGCTTTGTCTACCAGTTCCATCACCTGTTGGGTGAGTTCAGTGCGGTGGAAAATGCCGCCATGCCACTGTTGATCGGCGGCATGGGGAAAAAGCAGGCTAGGGCCCAGGCGGCTGAATTACTCGAACGAGTCGGCTTGAGTGCCCGGCTTGAACACCGTCCGGCACAGCTTTCCGGCGGCGAGCGGCAACGGGTCGCCATAGCCCGGGCGCTGGTAAACCGTCCAGCCTGTGTGCTCCTGGACGAGCCCACGGGCAATCTCGACCGGGACACCGCAGACTCGGTGCACGGTTTGCTGGAACAGCTCAACAAGGAGTTTGCTATCAGTTTGCTGGTGGTTACCCACGACCCGGCACTGGCCGGGCGTATGCAGCGGGTGCTGGAGCTGCGCGATGGCCAATTGCAGGAGCAAACGCGCTAATGGCGAATTTTGCCGGTTTCGTTGGGCTGCGCTACAGCCTCGGACGAGGCGGCGGTGAGCTGCTGTCGTTTTTGTCACGCTTGTCGATGGCGGGGCTGATTATTGGTATTGCCATTCTGGTCACCGTGCTCTCGGTAATGAATGGCTTTGACCGGGAGATGCGGCAGCGCATTCTGGCTCTGGTGCCCCATATCAGTCTGGAGCCGTGGAACAGTCAGAGTGAGGATTGGCAGTCGCTGCGTGAACAGGTATTGCGCCACGACGAGGTGCGAGCGGCGGCGCCCTATATGACCGGCAACGCTCTGCTGATAAAGGCAGGCTCGGCCGAGCCTGTTCAGTTTTTCGGGATCGATCCCGTTGCGGAAGCAGAGGTCTCCAGTCTTGGTGATTTTGCGGAGCTGTCGCTGTTAGGTGATGACGCCGTGGTGCTGGGTAGCGGTCTGGCGCAGCGGCTGGGTGTGGCGGTTAACGACAGTGTCAACCTGGCGATACCCGCCGAAAAAGCCGGTGTGCGCTTTCACCGCTTTGATGTGGCTGGCATTGCCGCTACCGGCACGGAACTGGATCACCAATTGGTGCTGATGCATATCGTGTCTGCAGTGAAATTGATGCCCGATGCGCGACCCTCGTTGCGGGTCAGTGTTGAGGATGTTTTCGCGGCGCCTCGGGTGGCGTGGGAGTTGTCCACCGTCCACGGTGGTGACTTCATTATCAGTGACTGGAGTCGACAATTTGGCAACATGTACCACGCTATTCAGATGTCGCGGAAGCTGGTGGTGATCATGCTGCTCAGCGTTGTGGCGGTGGCGGTGTTCAATATTGTGTCAACACTGGTGATGGTAGTGAATGACAAGCGCGGGGATATTGCCATTTTGCGCAGCCAGGGCGCGGGGCAATTCGATATCCTGAAAATATTTCTGGTCTACGGCGCCATGATCGGCGGCATTGGCAGTGTGCTGGGGTCTCTGGCCGGTGTCATCCTGTCGCTGGGTATTGGCGACTTGCTGTCTGGCATCGAAGCACTGTTCGGGGTGAAATTATTGAGCAGCGAGGTCTATCCGATCAGCTATCTGCCGGTGGATATTCGCTTGGCCGACGTGATGTTGGTGGCGGCCACCGCCTATGTGATGAGTATCTTTGCCAGTCTGTATCCCGCGTGGCGAGCGTCGCGCCTGCCCCCTGCCGAGGCCCTGCGTCACGGCTAGCTGTTTGGGGGAGGGGGCGTCTTTGCGGGCTTTTTTAACACGCCACGGGTTCGGCGCAGTGCCTGGCGTTTGCGCCAGCGCCGAACGACATTCACCCGCCAGAGCACGTGGACGGTAACGGCCCCCAACAGGGAACTGAACAAACCGGTGACAAAACAGCCCAGCAGGAAGGGCCGCCACAGCAAGGTCAGTTCCTCCTGAATCCATATCCAGGATAATTCAAAGTGGAATTTGGCTCGGGGCACGTCGAGCAGCAGAGCGCCCACTTTGTAGGTGAAGTAAAAAATCGCGGGAATGGTGACCGGGTTACTGATCCAGACCAGCATGACAGAGATTGGCAGATTGGCGCGGCAGACGATCGCGACCATGGCTGCCAATAACATTTGCGCTGGCAGTGGTACAAAAGCGGTAAACAAGCCGATAAAAAAGGCCAATGTGACCGACCGACGATTCAGATGCCAAAGGTTGGCGTCGTGTAGAAGACTGCCAAAGACCCTTACCGAGGGATGCTCACGCATAATTTCGGGGGTCGGTAGCCAGCGCTTGAAGAATTTACGTGCCATCCGCCCACTTTACTTGCGTAGTATGAAATTAATAAAACAGACGGCGGGCCGTCTTTGACGGCGTATTATGCACGTAAGCCCCGCGCTTCTCCAGCGCTGGCAAGGGGGACGTTAGCAAGAAATATATCGTTGTGGCCGTCAATCGCCTTGGCGGCTCGCGGTTATCGCCAGAGATAAAAGACCACGACAAACCTCAGGCAGGGAGCCAGCATGGTGTCATGGATGACAACGGCGGCGCTGAGCATTGCGGCGCTGTCCTATTTGCCCGCGTTGCCGGGACGGGAGCCCGCCTTGCTTATTCAGGCGGCGGTGCTGCTCGGCGCGCTGTGCAGTCGACGTCGTCACCTTCAGCTGCATGTTCTTGCAGGGGTGTTGGCGTCCTGCCATGCCCTGGGGCATTTTTCCCTGCGGGTGGCGCAAATGCCGCCGGAGTCAGTCGAGCGCCATAGCTTACATCTGCGTGGCGAGGTTGTCGGTCCGGTAGAGCAGCGAGCCGGTTCGAGGCCTTACTATCGGCTGCAAGTACGGCTCGACCCACATCAGTGTGGGCTTGGTTACTGTCCTCCAGGGAGGCCGCTGCTGCAGCTGAATTACTATGGCGATATTCCCCCGGACAGCGGGCTGGCCTACCATTTTGAGCTGCGCTTGACCCGTCCCTATGGCAGCCATTCGCCAGGTGCTTTCGACTACGGGCGATGGTTGTTTTCCCACGGTTATTCCGCCGCTGGTTATATTCGGACATACCACCTGGTGGAGGCGCAGGGTTTTAGTCCGCTGCACCGTGTTCAGCGAATTTATTGGCAGGCACGGACGCGTTTGCTGGAAGCCGGCGAGATGCTGTTGAGCCCCTACCAACAGAGCGGCGTAATGCGCGCCCTGTTGTTCGCTGACAGACAGGATATATCGGCGGAGCAATGGCAGGCCTTTGCCAATAGCGGCACCAGTCATCTCATGGCGATTTCCGGTATGCATATCGGCATGGTCTTTGGTGGCGTATGGCTGTTGACGCGGAGCTTTGCGCGTCTGGGCAAGGGCGGCCGTTTCAGTGTGGCCGTAGGGCCAGTGGCAGGCTTACTGGCGGCTGCGGCATATGCGGCGATGGCGGGGTTCAGTATTCCCAGTCAGCGCGCTTTGGTGATGGTAGCCGCATTTGCGCTGGGCTTTATTTGGCGACGGCAGCTGTCCCCGTGGCTGAGTTATCAGCTGGCGTTGTTGGTGGTGTTGCTGGTTCAGCCACTGGCGGCGCACCAGATGGGGTGTGTTCTTTCCTTCGCGGCGGTCGGCAGCCTGCTCTATGTCTTTCAGGGACGCAAACATCAAGGCAAACGTTACACCTGGCAAGCGCTGACCGGCCAGGGGGCGATTCTGCTTGCCATGCTGCCTACCCTAAGTGCTTTGGGGTTTCCCCAGCCACTCTCGTCATTGCCGGTGAATCTGCTGGCGATTCCCCTGTTGGGCTTTTGTCTGTTGCCGGTGTTGTTTGCCGGATTGCTGATGGCCGTGCTTTATGTGCCCTGGGCGCACAGACTGTTTGCCCTTGCGGACCAGCTGTTGACCACTATGGTGGACGGTCTGACATGGGCGGGAACATTGGCGGGCGTAGTGTGGTTGCCGCAGTCACCCGCTGCGATCGTTTTTGCCCTGCTCGGTGTTGCGCTGTTGCTGCTGCCACGGGGATTGCCGGGCAGACCGCTGGGGCTGCTGTTTATGTCGGCCTTGCTGCTGTGGCGTGCGCCGGGGGTGAAGCCGGGGGAACTGTGGGTCACGGTGATAGATGTTGGGCAGGGCTTGTCGGTGTTAACGGAAACCCCCTCACGGGCGCTGCTCTACGACGTTGGGCCTGATTTCGACTCCGGCTACAACAGTGCTGACAGCGTGATCGCGCCGCTGCTTCGACGTCGGGGCATTGAGCGACTGGATGCTGTGGTGGTCAGTCACGGTGACCGGGATCACGCCGGCTCCCTTGGGGCTTTGCTTGCACGCTATCCCGTGGGCGTTATCTACGCCGGTGAGCCTGATAAGACCTCCGCTGGGGTTAGACCCTGCGAAGGCGAATGGCAGTGGGATGGCTTTGGTTTTCGGCTAATCCACCTTGGTATTAGCGGGTTGGTGTCGTCAAATAATGCTTCCTGCGTGTTACTGATTACTGGCAGTGGGCAGTCGGTGTTGTTGCCCGGCGATATCGAGGCCAAGGGCGAGCAGCGCCTGCTCGAGCGGGCCGTGACACCGCTGGGTAGCGCGCTGCTGGTGGCGCCCCACCACGGCAGTCGCAGCTCCTCCTCTGCGGAGTTGGTGAGGGAGGTTGCCCCGCGTCACGTGGTGTTTGCCGCCGCCCGCAAACACCGCTACGGTCATCCCCATGAAGAAGTAGTGGCACGTTATCGATCTGCGGGCGCCCGCTGCTGGCAAACAGGCTTGCACGGCACAATGTCCTTTGCAGTGAACGAGACCGGTGCCGCGCTGCGTTGGCATAGCCAGCGCGGCAGGTATTTCTGGCAGCGTGCTTACGCGGAATTGTGCGCTACTGCGGATTAGCTCGACGGGCCGCTTTTGCAATGGCGCCATCGCTGTATAATGCGTTCACAATAATGTTGCAGGATGTTGATGTGCTTGAATTGGTCAAAGCTGGCGGCTGGTTAATGCTGCCGATTATTCTCTCCTCGATTATCGCGTTAGCGATTTGTGTGGAACGTTACCTCGCGTTAAATCCGGAAAAGGTCGCGCCGCGAAATCTGCTTAATCAGGTCTGGGGCTGGTTGCAGAACAAGCAGATGGACGCCGACAAGTTTCGCCAGTTGCGCAATGGCAGTCCGCTGGGGCGGATTCTCGCCGCTGGTCTCGGCAACGCCAAATACGGTCGGGAGATTATGAAGGAAAGCATCGAGGATGCCGCCTCCCACGTAATTCACGAGCTGGAACGTTATCTCAATGCTTTGGGTACCATCGCGGCGATCGCGCCGCTGCTGGGGCTGCTTGGTACGGTGTTGGGGATGATCCGCGTCTTCAGTGAAATTATGGTGCAGGGTACTGGCAACGCCGGGGTGCTGGCCGGGGGCATTTCCGAGGCCCTTATTACCACCGCTTCAGGCTTGTGTGTTGCTATTCCCGCATTGGTGATGCACCGCTATTACCTGCGGCGGATCGACGCCATCGTGGTTACCCTTGAACAGGATGCCGTCAAACTGGTGAACGCAGTACACGGCGACGCCGCCGCCAAGGAATTTCTCAATACCGCCAGCGGCCAACCCGCGAGTAAGGCATCGTGAAGTTCCGGCGCCAGCGTATTGACGATGGTGGGGTAAACCTTACACCGCTGATTGATGTTGTCTTTCTGTTACTGATTTTCTTTATGGTCTCGACCACCTTTACCAAGGAGACCCGCTTGCAGCTGGAATTACCCAGCGCAAAGGGCGAGGTCGCCGTGGAACAGCCCCAGGCGATTGAAATTCTCATTAGTGCCCAGGGGCGCTATCAGGTGAATGAGCAGGGCTTGCCGGGGGGCGATGTGCAGGCATTGATGCGTGCGATACAAAAGGCCGCCGGGGGTGATACGATGCGCCCGGTAATTATCACTGCCGATGCCAACAGCCCCCATCAGTCGGTTATTTCCGCGATGGATGCTGCCGGTCAACTTGGCTTTGTCCAACTGAGTATCAGTACCCAGGAACCTGAGAACGCCGCGAAACGGTAATCCCGCAGCGGCGTTGAGGCTTATGAGTAAAAAACCGTCTGATTTAAAAATTTATGGCCGTCTGGTCAAATACGTTATTCCTTTTTGGCCACTGTTTGCGCTGAGTGTGCTGGGCTTTGCCCTGTTTTCCGGTTCCCAGGTATTGCTGGCGGATATGATGCAGCTGATCGTCGATTACATCGGCGGTAATGTGGTGCAGGGCGAAGGGGGAATTTCTGCCAAGATCATGTGGGCGCTGGGGGGAGACGACTTTAATCCGGCCTCGGCTCGCAACTGGATCGTGGCGGCCCTGATCGTCCTCGGGGTGCTGCGGGGTGTTGGCTTTTTCGCCGGTAACTATTATATCGCCGGTATTTCGCTGCGCCTGGTGCACATTCTGCGCTGTGAGCTGTATGAAAAAATGCAGTACCTGCCCAGCGCCTATTACGACCGCAACTCGACCGGGGTGTTGATCTCCAAGATCACCTTTAATGTCGAGCAGGTTACCGGGGCGGCGGTAAACGCCCTGAAAATTGTTCTGCGCGAGGGCTCCTTTGCCATCGGTTTGATCGGCTATCTGTTGTATATCAACTGGAAGCTGACCATGGTGTTTGTGTTGGCGTTGCCCATGATCGCCGTTATTGTGTATTGGGTAGGCAAGCGGTTTCGCAAAATCAGTCGCAATATCCAGGACGCGATGGGCGAGGTGAATCAGGTTACCAACGACAGCATTAACGCCTATCGGGAAATTCGCTTGTACGGCGGTACCGAGCAGGAACTGGCCCGGTTCACCCACGCCAGTAACCGCAACCGTAATCAAAACCTCAAAATGGCGTTTTACGGCGCGATCAGTCCATCGGTGATTCAGTTTCCAGTGGTGCTGGCTACAGGGGTGCTTATCTGGATCGCCCTGGGGCTCACCGACGAAATGAGCCCGGGGGCCTTTGTTGCTTATTTGTCGGCAGCGCTGTTTTTGCCCAAGCCTATTCGCCAGCTAGCAGAAGTCAGCAACGTTATTCAGAAAGGTCTGGCGGCGGCCCAGGATATCTTTGGCTTTCTCGACACGGCTCCTGAGGAGGACAAGGGCCACCTTGAGGTCGAGCGGGTGCGCGGAGAAATTGAAATTCGCGATTTGAACTTCAGCTACGCGCCGGATCTGCCTCCGGTACTTCGCGATATAAATCTGCGGGTTGAACCGGGCACGTCGCTGGCATTGGTTGGGCTGTCCGGTTCCGGCAAGTCAACACTGGTGAGTCTGTTGTCGCGATTCTACCAGCACACCGAGGGCGAACTGTTACTCGATGGGGTAGACGTGAGGGACTATAAGCTCGCAAACCTGCGCAGCAATATTGCCCTGGTCACCCAGCAGGTCACCTTGTTCAACGACACGGTGTACAACAATATTGCCTATGGGTCGATGTCATCGGCCACCCGCGAGGATGTTGAGGCTGCAGTGGCAGCAGCCCATGCCAGCGAATTTATTGCCCAGTTGCCCCAGGGGCTGGACACCGTTATTGGTGAGGACGGGGTGATGTTATCCGGTGGCCAGCGCCAGCGGCTGGCCATCGCCAGAGCGTTCCTGAAAGATGCTCCGGTATTGATTCTGGATGAGGCGACCTCGGCGCTGGATAACCGCGCTGAAGCCCATATTCAGCAGGCGATGGAAGAAGTGATGAAGGGGCGTACCACCATCGTGATAGCCCACCGGCTGACCACCATTGAAAAAGCCGACAAGATCGTGGTGATGGAGGAGGGGCGTGTGCTCGAGCAGGGTAGTCACGACGAACTGCTGGCCCTTGGGCAGCGCTATTCCCAGCTCTATCACAAGAACTTCGAGGACTGATCGTGTCGTCGCTGGAGCAGCGGATCAATGCTGCCTGGTATGGTCGCCCGGGGCTGCTCAATCTATTGCTGCCCCTGGAGGGCTTGTTCAGGGTCGTAGCGGCACTGCGGCGACGTCATATCGTGCCTCAACCCTGCGGGGCGCCAGTGATAGTGGTTGGCAATATCGCCGTTGGCGGCAGCGGGAAAACACCGGCGGTAGTGGCTATCGTCGAGTTTCTACAGCAGCGCGGTTTTCGCCCCGGTGTGGTTAGCCGAGGCTACGGCGCCAAGCCCGATCATTATCCCTATCTGGTGACTGCCGACAGTCCTGCTGATGAAGGCGGCGATGAACCCTGCCTTATTGCCCGCCGCCTGGGTGTGCCAGTGGCGATTGATCCCGACCGTGTCGCCGCGGCGACCTTTCTGGTAGAAGAACTTAGCTGTGATGTCATTGTCAGCGACGATGGCCTGCAACACTACCGGTTGGCGAGGAATGTCGAAGTACTGCTGGTTGACGGTCAGCGCGGTTTTGGCAACGGCCACTGCTTGCCGGTGGGGCCGCTGCGGGAGCCGGTTGCCCGGGCGTCGACGGTGGATATGACGCTGATCAATGGTGTGGCACGGGCTGATCTCGGGGTGCAGGGTTTCGCCATGACGCTGGCGGGGACACAGTTGGTGAATCTGCATACTGGGGTAGCTCAGTCCCTGACGGAGTGGGGGGCGGTGGGCAAGCCTGTTCACGCCCTGGCGGGTATCGGCCATCCCCCGCGGTTTTTTCAGCTGCTGCGTGACCAGGGGCTGGAGGTCAGTGAACATGCCTTTGGCGATCATTATCCTTATACCGCCGACGACCTGCGCTTTGGTGACAATCAGCCACTGGTCATGACGGAAAAAGACGCGGTAAAGTGTCGTGGTATTGCCCCGAAGGACGCTTGGTATCTGCCGGTGTCGGCCCAGTTGCCCGAGTCGTTCTACCGCGAACTGGCGGTGCGGCTGCAACGCTTTGAATAGTATTCCCTAACTGCCCCCACCTGAGCGCGCTGCGGATCGGGATGAGGTGAAGATTTTGATACAGGCAAAATTATGAGTTACACCGTTATTATTCCTGCTCGTTATGCATCCAGCCGTCTGCCAGGCAAACCGCTGATGGACATCGCCGGCAAGCCGATGATTCAACATGTCTGGGAGCGGGCGGGACAAAGCGCCGCCCAACAGCTGGTGATCGCCACTGAAGACCAACGGGTATTTGATGCCTGTAAGGGCTTCGGTGCGCAGGTTTGCATGACCCGGGCCACCCATGAGAGTGGTACCGATCGGCTACAGGAAGTGGTGCAGCAGCTGGGACTGCCCGACAATGCAATTGTCGTCAATGTTCAGGGCGATGAGCCGATGATTCCGGTGGCCGCCATTGAGCAAGTGGCCGCCAATCTTGCGGCTCACCCCGAGGCGGGGATCAGCACCCTGATGGAAGAAATCGGTGATATCGACACCGTGATGAACCCCAATGTGGTCAAGGTGGTTGCCGATGAGACGGGTTTCGCGCTGTATTTCAGTCGCGCGCCGATCCCCTATTGCCGCGACGGTTGGCAGCCGGGGAATACCCAGGGTCTGCCGGCGGATCAGAAGTATTGGCGACATATTGGTATTTACGGCTACCGGGTAGGATTTCTCAATCAATTTGTCCAGTGGCCACTGGGTAAGCTGGAGGGCTGTGAACGTCTTGAGCAGCTGCGGGCGATGGAAAATGGCGTTCGTATCCATGTGCAGGAAAGTTGTGTGGCCATTCCGGGCGGGGTAGACACCCAGGCTGATCTGGAGAAAGTCAGACAACTTCTGGGAGCCGCCAGTGGCTGAGCCGGAACTGCGGGTATTACTGGTCTGCCTCGGCAATATTTGTCGCTCGCCGGCAGCCCACGGCGTGCTGTTGCACCAGCTCGCGGAGGCAGGATTGGCGGATCGGGTTGCGGTAGATTCAGCGGGCACTGGCGATTGGCATGTGGGTCGACCACCGGACCCGCGAATGCTGTCTGCGGCGCAACAGCGGGGCTATGACCTGTCGCCCTTGCGCGCGCGCCAGGTCTGTGCGGCCGACTTCGACGAATACGATTATATCCTCGCGATGGACAACAGCAATCTGGCTGACTTGCGCTCGCTCGCCGGCGCCAGCCGGGCGCATATTGCCCTGTTTCTGTCCTTTGGTGATACAGCACTCAGGGAAGTCCCCGACCCTTATTACGGCGGCGACGAAGGCTTTGTCGAGGTGCTTGAGTTAGTGGAGGCCGGGTCGCGCGGGCTGATCGCTCGACTCAAACAGGATTTACCCGCATGACTGTGGCGGTATCCCGCGAATACGCATTGGCTCCCTTGACCACTCTGGCGTTGCCGGCGACGGCGGCGCACTTCTGTGCGGTCACCGATGTTGAAAGCCTGATTCAGGCCCTGGACTACGCCAAGCAGCAACATTTACCTGTGCTGTTGCTCGGCGGTGGCAGCAATACGGTGTTCAGTGGCGACTACCCGGGAATGGTCATCCATCTGGCCATGACCGGCGTACGCCAGGAAGCGCAGGGGCAAAACTGCCTGGTTCACGCCGCTGCCGGGGAAAACTGGAACGCGTTGGTCGAACATTGTCTCGGGAAGGGTTTGTACGGTATTGAAAACCTTATTGCGATACCCGGCTCGGTGGGGGCTGCCCCGGTGCAGAATATCGGCGCCTATGGCGTCGAGTTGGCAGAGGTTCTGGAGTCGGTGACGGTGTGGGATCGCCAGACAGCCAGTTTGCGACAGCTGTCAGCGCAGGATTGCAAATTGGCCTATCGCGACAGCCTGTTCAAGTCGGCCGAGGGGGCTCATTACATTATTGTTGAGGTGTGCCTGCGCCTGCATACCGAGCCTCGCCCCGTCCTGTCCTATGACATTGTGAAAAACACGCTTTTGGAGCAGGGCGTCGACCTGGCAACGGTAAGCCCGGAGCAGGTCTCGGCCTGCGTGGCCCGAATACGTGGAGCGCGCCTGCCAAATTATCAGCTTGAGCCCAATGCGGGCAGTTTTTTTAAAAACCCTTTGATTCCCGAGGAGGAAGCCCGAAGCCTTTTGCAGCGCTGGCCCGACGCTGCCCATTGGCCGATGCCGGACGGGCAGGTCAAACTGGCCGCCGCCTGGTTGGTGGAACAGTGCGGATGGAAGGGGCAAAGAATGGGGCCGGTAGGGGTTCACCCTCGTCAATCCATTGTGCTGGTGAACTACGACAATGGCAGCGGGGCAGAGCTGATGGCCCTGGCCGGGGCAATTCAACTAGACGTACGCGAGACCTTTGGCGTGTCGTTAGAGATTGAGCCTCGGGTGGTGTAGCGTGCGCGCTGGATGTCGTTAGCTGCGATGACCAGACCGAATCGCGGGTGTAACAATCGGCGTCGTTATCCTATCTGGAGTAGCTTGGGCGCGAACGCAATGGTATCGTTTAGAGGCTTGGGTGTGGAGGCAATGTATGATCACAGTTCTAGTCGCCGATGACCACGCGATGGTTCGAACGGGTATATCCCGAATGCTCGATGACGCCGACGATATACAGGTGGTGGGAGAGGCAAGCAGCGGTGAAGAAGCTGTTCTGCGCTGTCGTGAATTAAAGCCCGATATCGTCCTCATGGATATTCGCATGCCGGGAATGGGTGGCCTTGAAGCGACCCGCAAACTACAGCAGGTGGCCCCCGAAACCAAAATTATCGCCGTCAGTGCCTGTGAGCAGGAGCCGATCCCCAGTCGACTGATGAAAGCCGGGGCCTCAGCCTTTTTGTCCAAGGGCAGTGGCGCTGATGCCGGCGATGAAATTATCAAGGCCGTGCGCCAGGTGGCAAAGGGCAAACGTTATCTCAGCCCGGCAATTGCTCAGGCGCTGGCCCTTAAAAATTACGACGACGAAGTCAGCTCGCCCTTTGAAAGCCTGTCAGAACGGGAAATTCAAATCAGTATTATGATAGGCAACGGTTTGCGGGTGCAGGACATCGCCGATACTCTGCATATTCAGACCAAAACCGTAAACAGCTACCGCTATCGCATTTTCGAGAAGCTCGACGTGGCCGGAGATGTTGCGTTGACGCTGCTGGCGATCAGCCACGGCCTGATTGAGGCGCCGAGCCCCGGGCAGTAAATGGCAGTATGGCTGAACCCTCTGAATTCGATCACAAGCGTTTCCTCGCCACAGTTACCCGCAAACCCGGTGTCTATGTCATGCTCAATGACAAGTCCGAGGTGCTTTACGTGGGTAAGGCAAAAAACCTGCGCAATCGCCTGGGCAGCTATTTTCGCAGCGCCGGGCTGACCAACAAGACTCTGGCCCTGGTGGCCCGGATCGCCAATATCGAAGTCACGGTGACCAGTACCGAGCGCGAAGCGCTGTTGCTGGAACAGAACCTGATCAAGCAGTACCGACCGCCCTATAATATTCTGCTGCGGGACGATAAATCCTATCCCTATATATACCTGAGCGACCACCGGCACCCGCGGCTGAGTATTCACCGGGGCGCCAAACGGGGCAAAGGGCAGTATTTCGGCCCCTACCCCAGTGCGGGCGCCGTTCGGGAAAGCCTGAGCTGGCTACAGAAGGTGTTCAAGGTGCGCCAGTGCGAGGACAGCTACTACCGCAATCGCAGTCGCCCGTGTTTGCAGTACCAGATTGGTCGCTGCACCGGTCCCTGTGCGGGAATGGTCAGCGACGATGATTACCTGAGGGATGTTCAACACAGCGAGATGTTTCTCACCGGTAAAAGCGACGCCCTGCGGCTCGCGCTGGCAGATGATATGGAACGCCATGCCGAGGCGCTGGAATTTGAGAAAGCCGCAGAACTGCGCGATCGAATCGGCTTTCTGCAGCAGGTGCAGGCGAGCCAGTGTATCGAAGGAGAATCCGGCGACCTGGATATTATCGCCGGGGTGGTGGCTGCGGGTATGAGCTGCATCCAGCTGCTCTACGTTCGAGGCGGGCGGGTGCTGGGCAGTCGCAGTTATTTCCCCAAGAGCGCCTTGGAAGAAGGCGTTGAGCGTCATATTGAGGCATTTATTGCCCAGCACTACCTGGCGGGCAGCGGTGTTGTGGATATGCCGCGAGAGTTGCTGTGCAATGTTGAACTGCCCGACGCGTCACTGTTGGCGAGTAGCCTGAGTGAGCACTGTGAGCGCAAGGTGGTGATCTCCACCCGGGTGCGGGCCAACCGGGCAAAATGGTTGCAGCTGGCGGTGACCGCAGCGGAACAGAACTTGCGTAATAAACTGGCGGCCTCAGCGAGCATGGCCGGGCGCTTTCAGGCCTTGCAGGAGGCGCTGGACCTCGACAGCTTGCCGGAGCGGCTGGAGTGCTTTGATATCAGCCACAGCAGTGGTGAAGCGACGGTGGCCTCCTGCGTGGTATTCGACAGCAATGGCCCACTGAAGTCCGACTATCGGCTGATGAACATAGAAGGCGTTGTCGGCGGCGATGACTACGCTGCCATGCGCCAGGCGCTGACACGTCGCTACAAGCGTATCAGCAGCGGTGAAATTCCGCGCCCCGACCTGCTGTTGATAGACGGTGGCAAAGGTCAGCTGCGTCAGGCGCAGGAAGTTATGGCCGAGCTGGGTGTGGTCGATTTGATGATGCTCGGGGTGGCCAAGGGAAGTGATCGTCGCGCGGGGCTCGAGGTGTTGATTCGCGGAGACAATGGTCGTGAGATCACCCTGCCGGACAACAGCCCGGCACTGCACCTGATTCAGCACATTCGCGACGAATCCCACCGTTTCGCGGTAACAGGCCACAAGGCGCGGCGGGATAAGGCCCGCCGAACCTCCGGCCTTGAGTCTATTCCGGGAGTGGGAGCCAAGCGGCGACGGGACTTGCTGCGTCAGTTTGGCGGCTTGCAGGCCATTCGCCAGGCCAGCATCAAGGATTTGAGCACTGTTCCGGGTATTAGCGAGAAAATCGCGCGGGATATCTATGAAGGACTGCGCAGTGAGTAGAAAAGCACTAGAATGGTGCCGCCGAAACTGTTGAGAGTCTTATGAATATACCCAATGCCCTGACACTTTTCAGAATACTGTTGATACCGGTGTTCGTAGTGCTGTTCTATTTGCCGATACCCCAGTCCTATACCGCTACCGCGCTGGTGTTTGCGTTGGCGGGGGTTACAGATTGGCTGGACGGCTATCTGGCGAGGAAGTTGGGGCAGTCTACGCCCCTGGGCGCATTTCTGGACCCGGTGGCAGACAAGCTGATGGTTGCGGTTGCCCTGGCACTGCTGATCGAGCGTTATGATGCCTGGTGGTTTACCGTGCCGGCGGTGATTGTTATTGGCCGTGAAATTGTGATTTCGGCACTGCGGGAGTGGATGGCGGAACTGGGTAAGCGCACCAGTGTGGCGGTGTCGTACATTGGCAAGGTGAAAACGGCGGCCCAGATCGTCGCCATTGTTGGCTTGTTAATGGTTGATCCCACCGTTGGTGGTCACTGGTACATCGCCAGCATGAGCTGCATGTATGTCGCCGCTGTACTCACGTTGTGGTCGATGTTGATCTATCTTCACGCCGCGTGGCCAGACCTTCGCGACTCAGGGGCGGAATAGCGCCCCGACGTTAAAAAATTGCGAAAAATCAGCAACTTTCCTTGACAGCGCGCAGTGAGTGACTAGAATAGGCGCCTTCTTGAACAGCAGGCCAACGGCAGGTTTGTTCAGATATTGCGGGATTAGCTCAGTTGGTAGAGCGGTACCTTGCCAAGGTACAGGTCGTCGGTTCGAACCCGATATCCCGCTCCAATTATTGCCTGTGAAAACCCGGTTATCGTGCCGGTGTACACGAAAACGTGTAGAACAAAACGATCAAAGGCGCGGTGGCAGAGTGGTCATGCAGCGGACTGCAACTCCGTGTACGCCGGTTCGATTCCGACCCGCGCCTCCATTTCTACGGGACTCTCCCGATCAATAACCACTCTCCGCAAGTATTCAATCGCCATATTCGGCATGTCTGCGTGTGTTGGGGTCTGTCCCCTCCGAAAGCGGGGACAGACCCCGATACCGGCCATGGGGTCTGTCCCTCGTTTTGGGGGACAGACCCCTGTGATTGAAATATACGTTCGCTGAGAGATTGTTTATCGCATGGGGGAGGTGGAGAGTAGGGCACGTCAGATCGACCTGCCCTTCATTAAAGGCGGGGTAGGGTTAGGCTTGCTTGCTGACCGGTGGGTAGTGTGAGTCCCAGCGTTGGTGGAAGGTTTTGCTGAATATCTCCCAGCTGATAGGCATTTTCTGCGCCCAGCGGCCTGGCAGGTTGCTTAATGGTACGGCGATACCGCCACATTCGCGCCAAAACAGCCACTCGCAGTGAATGTGGGCAGGCATGCGTTCGGCGATTTGCCGCGACGCGGGTGACAGCGAACGCTTGCGCAGGTCGGTGCGCTTCAGTGTGATGGTTTCAATCAGGCTGGTGCCTTCACTCAGGGCAAACATAATTGCGGCGCGCTCTCCGCGGTCAAAACGGGAGATCAGAATGCTGACGTCAGACATCGAGCCGAGGTCGCTGGGCATCAGGCGGGCACCATCGTCGATCCAGCCGTTCTGTTGTGCCTGTCGGCCAGCAACCTTTAGGCGGTGAATGGCGTCGGCGCGGGCCGCTTTGCCATCGACCATCTCAATACGCATAAGAAAATCCAGCAAGTCTTCGTGGCGAAGGGCTTTTACCGGAACGTCGTAAAAGGAGCTCTGCTTGAAACAGCGCAAGTCTACAAAGCAGTTCAGATCTGAAAAACGCATAATTATTTTCCCGCCTTTGTTTCTAACGCTTTTAGTATGCGTCGGCGTAGGGGTTTGCACAATAGTGACTACGTAAAAATGCGTATTGTCACAGTTTAATGTGCACCCCATCTCCTTTTTGGGTAATGCCCTCCGCTGGTTATGCGTGCCGTAGTGTTTGTTAAGTTTTTGATATAAAAGTATTAATTTCCATCTTGTGATGTTGGGAAGTAAGCCCGACTGCGGTTCGCAAGGGCCACCAGTGACAGCATGACAGGCACCTCGACGAGAACGCCAACCACCGTTGCCAGAGCGGCGCCGGAATGCAAACCGAATACGGAAATGGCCACCGCGACGGCAAGTTCGAAAAAATTGGAGGTGGCGATCATGCACGCGGGCGCTGCGATGTTGTGGGGCAGGCGCAGTTTCCAGGCGATGCCGTAGGCGATAAAGAAAATGCCGTAGGTCTGAATGAGCAGGGGGATTGCGATCATCACAATAATCTGCGGCGAATTCAGCAATACATCTGCCTGAAAGGCAAACAGTAGTACTACGGTGGCCAGCAGGCCGAGAATGGACCAGGGTTTGATAGCCTTGCTCAGCTTGCCCAGGGCCTCCGGTTGGAGTGCGCGGCGGGTGAGAATCCCGGCAGCCAGAGGCAGTATCACGTAAAGGACCACTGACAGCAGCAGGGTCTGCCAGGGGATGTAAATGTCGTTAAGCCCCAGCAGCAGGGCGCAAATCGGCGCAAAGGCGAACACCATGATGATGTCGTTGACCGAAACCTGCACCAGTGTGTAATTGGGATCACCCTTGGTCAGCTGACTCCAAACAAACACCATGGCGGTGCACGGAGCAACCCCGAGAAGAATCATGCCCGCAATGTATTCCTTGGCTGAAGCGGGATCGACCCAGTCGGCGAACAGAAACTCAAAGAACAAATAGGCGAGCAGGGTCATGGTCAGTGGCTTGAGTAGCCAGTTGATAATCACCGTTAGCACAATGCCTTTGGGGCGGCGTCCGGCCTCCAGAATGGCGGAAAATTCAATTTGCAGCATCATCGGGTAAATCATCAGCCAGATTAACGCTGCTACCACCAGGTTAACGTGGGCATATTCCCATGAGGCAACTACTGCGAAGGCGTCCGGGGCCAGCGTGCCGGCGGCGACACCCAGCAAAATAGCAAGACCCACCCACAGGCTCAAAAAACGCTCAAATACACCCATTTCAGTTCCCCTTGCCAGTTGTCGCGCCAGTGCTTGCCAATGCGGCGGGCCAGTCTGTCGTGGGAAGGCCCCGCTGAACGAGGTCGAGGAGCAGTGCACAGCGCTGCCGAATTTCTTCGATACAGGCGGTAAAGGCGTCGTCGATTTCCTGCTCACTGCCAGCGATCGAGGAGGGGTCTTTCAGCGGCCAGTGAATTTTCAGAGCATTCCCCAGCCAGAGCGGACAGGCTTCCCCGGCGGCGGAGTCGCACACAGTTATGACAACATCGGCGGCAAAGTCTTCGATATCGTCCCAGGATTTACTGTGAAGGCCAGTGGTGTCGATGCCTTCCCGGCGCAGATGTGCGATCGACAGGGGGTGAACCTGGCCAGAGGCGGCGCTGCCTGCGCTTGCCACGGCAATGTCGTTACCGGCGATGTCCCGCAGCAGGGCTTCGCTGAGAATGCTTCGGCAGCGGTTGTGGGTGCAGACGAACAAGATATTCATGGGGATTTCCTTCGCTAATATTCTCAGTTGCAGCGGCTATCTTCCGCGCAGCTAACGGGTGGCTGGGGGAGGTTGAATTGGTTTTTCAGGGTGTGACTGGTGTGCGCAACGATCTCGCTCGCCCAGTCCGGTAGCTGCGGGTGCAGTCGATAATAAACCCACTTTCCCCGACGCTCTGCCGCAAGCAAGGAGCAGTTTTTCAGCTCGGCGAGGTGCCGGGACATTTTGGGTTGGCTAACGTTCAGCGCGTCACACAGGTCGCAAACGCACAGTTCACCGGCGAGGTAGATCAAGCCAATACTGTGTAGTCGCGTCTCTTCCGACAGGCATTTGAATAGCTGCAAGGGCGACAGGCTGGTTGGCGTCACGGTGCTTCCTTCTTTGGGGCATTTTGTTGGCAGGTATCATATGCGAAAAAACATATATATGGAATAGTGAATGTGTTTGTCGGCATACGTAAATCCCTTACATCGCAAATGCGCTAAAACGGTTAGTGTGTAACGCAGATTGGGAGAGCGTGGCAGCGCTAATTGGATCATTGCTGCGGTAGGTACTTATTTGCCGAGTAAGGCGAACGAGCGTGATGCGTTGGGTCAACCAAAGGCCGCAACAGCGGCGATGCAACTTAATTTTCCGGAGCCGATGAACAGGAGGTGCCAATGATAGTCAGATCGATAGTATTTTTGGCGACCGCTGTGCTTGTCGTTGTTGTCGGCCCATTTGCCTGTTCCGGCCAGGAGCAGCAGCGGCAGGATCAGGCGCAGGAAAAGCGCACGCGGATCCAGACCTTGTACGATATTCCCGTGCTCGCGCTATTGCAGTCAGGGGAGCAGACATTCGACGGAGTGGAGATGAACCTGCGTCATCAGGCAGGGGTGAGTTCGCCACTTCTTGAACGCCTTCGCATCGAGGGCTACTCTGTGGTTTACGCGAATCCGGCGTTTGAAATTATTCGTATAAAAATTTCCAGCCGCGACGAGCTGGAGCGCTTGCAGCAGTTTGAAGGCGTAACAATGGTGAGTTTGGATGACTGACCGCTCGACTCCCTGTAACAGGATTCTCTATGCCAAACCGACCCGAGTTTCGCTCTCGCAGTTGCTTGATCCCTTTTGTGCTTGCTGGTTTGGCGTGGTCGCCACTAGTGGCGCTAGCCGCCGATGGCGGGTTCGTCGGTAAAAATGGCAAGCTAGGCAGTCACCTGCAAGATCACTTCTTCAGTAGCGCTGACGGCGCGCGTGTGCAGCGCAGTACTCGGCTGTCGGTGGAGCGTAGTGACCTCGTGGTGGTCAGTCTGGAGTCGCTGGACTACGCCGGCGCCGCTGCGCGCTTCAGCGAATTAGGTTTAGTCCCGGAGTTCGTCAGTCGCGACGGTCGTTCCGCCACGCTCAGGATCAGCCATGCCTCAGAGCTTGAGCAATTGGCAACATTGCCCTGGGTCAGCAGTATTCGCACCGCGCCGCCCGCCATTTTGCGCCGGGGCAGTGTAACCAGTCGCGCGGGTCTAGCCATGCGCAGCGACCAGATGGCCAGTCGCTACAGTGTTGACGGCGAAGGTCAGATTGTCGGCATTCTCTCAGACAGTTTTGCCGTGACCGACGATGTGCGAACAACCTCGACCACACCGGCGCGGGGAGTGGCTGGCCAACTGCAGGGTAGCAAGCCACAGCGAAGCGGCGACTTACCGTCATCGGTGCGTTTATTCAAAGACGCCACAAGCGGTACCGATGAGGGCGCTGCGATGGCGGAATTGGTGCATGACGTGGCCCCAGGGGCAGCGTTGGCCTTCCACACCGCAGGCGTGAGTCGACAGGAATTTGCACAAGGTATCGATACCCTGTGCAGCAATGGTAATGCCACGATTGTGGTCGATGATATTCTGTTTGTCGTCGAGAACAACTACCAGGACGACCTGCCAGCCATCGCCGCTGGTCGATGCGTTGAGCAGGGCATTCCCTATCTCTCTGCGGTGGGCAACGATGGTGATCAAGGCCATCGTTATGTGTTTCGCGACGCTAACCCCGTAGTAGATGAAAACGGCACCGAAAACGTGCCCACCGGCAACGACCTTCACAACTGGTCAGAGGAGGGGACAGACCCCTACCTTGAACTGACGTTGCCGCCAAATTCCCAGCTGTATGTGGTTCTGAATTGGAACCAGCCCGGTGCGACGGTGCGCTCCGACCGTGGCGCGCAAATTGACCTTGACCTTTACGTCACCACAGAGCGAAGGGTGTCGTCGATGCAGAGCGGTCAACCCGGCTTTGTGGCCAGTAGCCGTGATCCCCAGGGGAGCACGGGTGCGCCCTCCGGCGACCCCGTCGAGTGGGTTGAACTGGTTACCGAGGGTGCGCCAAAGACCTTTTACATAGCGGTAGAGCATTACAAAGGTCGGCAGGACACCATCCCTCAGCAGCCCTCTGTACCCCTGGAATTTCGCCTGCTGTATACCGGCGCAGATGTGTTGGAGGCCAAGCCCGCCTTCAACTATGCCAGCAGCTGGGGCCATGCGCTTGCCCCCGGTATTATCTCTGTCGCAGCGGTGCCCTGGTGGGAGTCGCCGGAATTTGTCCCGGAAAAATACACCACTGGCGCGATTGACCCTGAATCCTTCACCTCACGGGGGGGCGTTCAGCCGGTGCAGTTTGATCGCAATGGCAACTACCTGGTGTCGCAGCGTTATGCTCCGACCATCAGCGCTATCGACGGCAATAACAACACCTTTCTCGGTGGTTTAACCGGTACGCCACGGGAAAGTGGTGAGCACGATGAATTTCCCAATTTCTTTGGTACCTCTGCAGCAGCGCCCAACCTGGCGGCTGCCCTGGCGATACTCAAGCAGACATTTCCGGCGGCAACCCTCGCCGATCTGCGGGCGGCGTTAGCGGATTCGGCGATTGACGTTACCGGGTTTCGGGCTGCGGCTGGCCCCGATGATGTTACAGGCGCTGGATTGATCGACGTAGATGCCGCCGCAGTGCTACTACAGGAGCGGGTTGGGCGCGACGGAGCACCGCCAGCTCCTGGCCCTGCTCCTGCACCGTCGGTGGGTAGTGGCGGTGGCGGGGGTGGCCCTTGTTTTATCGCCACCGCAGCCTATGGCAGCTTTCTGGCCGACGAAGTTTGGGTGCTTCGTAAGTTTCGCGACGAGGTGCTGCTCAGCTTCCCGCTGGGCCGTCATTTCGTCGAATTTTACTACCGCCACTCGCCGCCGCTGGCCAATGCCATTGCAGAATCGCCCTCGGCGCGGGCAGTGGTAAGGGTGGGCTTAAGCCCGTTGATAATGGCGATTAAATACCCCGCCACTGCACTTTGCCTGTTACTCGCTATGATAGGTGGTGGAGTGATTTACCTACAGCGCCGCCAAGTGCTGGAAAAAGCCAGCTAAGACGTTGATTTTCGGGGGCTATGCTATTAGACTCCCGAACCTTCTCTACTGCCTTGAGCGCCTTTGCCCTCATTGCCAGCCCTTCCGCCCGGGTGGTGAAATCGGTAGACACAGGAGACTTAAAATCTCCCGACAGCAATGTCGTGCCGGTTCAAGTCCGGCCCCGGGCACCAATAAGTTCCAGGCACTCTCTTGCCTTTCAATGCCGTTGCCTATTTTTGCCGTTTAATCCAATAGTAGACTTACTAGTAGACGGGCTGTTTGCCTCCGCTCCCCTTCGTTCTGGCGAGCCTGATCACATCAGATGTTATCGTGTGCTTTGTTGCGGGTGACCTTTACCCATTCAGCACCGATTCAGTTCCCACCTCCCATACTGGCGCCAACTAATAGGGAGAGTCCCACAATGAAAATTTCATCTTTTGTGTCTGCCGCTTGCCTTTGCCTAGCCACCGCTACGGCCACGGCGGGTCATTTGCATAGTCCTTCTTATTCCTCTCACCGGGATACCAGCATGTATTTATTTGGTGGTCTGGGATTGAGTGAGTTTGATTATCGTCGCGCGGATTTTCGTCATGGTTTTGGGGATGGCTCTTTGAGTGATATCGAGTTGGATACTGACTCGACCGCCGTACGTTTTGGGGTGGGTCTGGTTATTACACCCAATGTGGCGGTTGAGTTTGGTATCGCCAGTCTGGGTGAAATTCACGCTGTGGCGCAGTCTGATGGCAGTCGACGTGCGGCGAATGGCTACGCGGCGGGGGAGGTCGAGATGGACGGTGATGTCGGCGGCGGTTTTCTCGGGGTGAGGTTGCATTCGCCGCTTTCCGAGCCCGCAGCGGTGTTTACGCGCTTTGGTCTTTACGGCTGGTCGATGGACGGTCATGTTGAGGACAACGATCGGCGCGGTGAGTACACCATAGAGGGGACAGACCCCTATTTTGGGGTGGGTGTGATGATGCAGTTGTCGCGGGAGGCGTCACTGTCGCTGGCCTACGACTATTATATGCTGGACGACGACGAGCAGAGTTTCGAGTCGTCGGCAGATGTGCTGTCGATGGATATTGTGTTCAGGTTTTAGCCGTTAAATTAACGATATGTAATAGGTTTACAGTGACAACTTCGCCATAATCGTCGGTCTTGGCCGGCGAATTCTGTCCGGTTTTTGACATGTTGTAGTCCGGGGAGGGTAGATGGCGAAGTTAGGTTTTACGCTGAATGGTCAGCCGTTGGAGGTGGATGTCGATCCCTCCATGCCACTGTTATGGCTGATTCGCGACGAATTGGCCATGACCGGCACCAAGTTTGGCTGCGGGTTGGGGCTGTGCGGTGCCTGCACGGTTCATCTGAATGGCTCGCCTATACGCAGTTGCAGCTTTCCCGTTCAGGCCGCTGCGGGCCAGGCGATCACCACCATTGAAGGTATTGCCAGCGACTCGGCCTTGCATCCGGTTCAGCAGGCCTGGAAAGAACTGAATGTCGCCCAGTGCGGCTACTGTCAGTCCGGGCAAATCATGTCGGCGGTGGCGCTGTTGGCGAGCCAGCCTAACCCCTCTGATGCAGAAATCGACGCGGCTATGGCGGGCAATATTTGCCGCTGCGGCACTTACCCCCGTATTCGGCGAGCGATTCATCGCGCGGCCTCGCTGGCGGCAGTGCAGGTGTTCGACCCGGGCACTGGCACAGCTGTGCAGCAGGAGGTGGTGTGATGACCCTTAACCGCCGTAATTTTCTAAAGGGCACGGCGATTACTGCCGGTGCCCTTGTTGTGGGTGTGACGATGACCGGATGCGGGCGGATGCCCTTGCCCCATCGTAACGCTGAAGACCTGCAACCCAGTGCTTATTTGCAGGTGACCCCGGATGGGCGCTTTATTCTGCAATTGGCCAAAGTCGAAATGGGGCAGGGCACCCTGACGGGAATGGCAACCCTGGTGGCGGAGGAGTTGAATATGCCGCCGTCGATGATCGTTGTTGAACACGCCCGCTATCACCCCGATTTTGCCGACCCTGAGTTTTACGCGATGATTACCGGCGGCAGTTCGTCGCTGCGTACCAGCTTTGAGCCGCTGCGCGAAGCCGGTGCAATGGTGTCGGCGCTGCTGAAGCAGGCCGCGGCCCAGCTCCACGGCATAGCCGCAACTGAGGTCGCGCTGATCGACGGCGTGTTAAGTTCGCCGAAGGGGACTGTCCCCTATGCTGAAGCAGTGTCGTTGGCGCGCACTTTGCCCAGGCCTGAGTCGCTTACCCTGCGAGCGCCCAGCGAATACCGGTTTATCGGCAAGAAAATGACTCGCCTCGACGGTGAGGAAAAGGTTACCGGCGCTGCGCAATACGGTCTGGATATTCAATATCCCAATACCTTGACGGCGGTGATGGTACGCTGCCCACACTTTGGTGGCAGCCTCGAGTCCTACGATGCTCAGGCGGCACTGGCCACCAAAGGGGTGTCGCAAGTGCTGGAAATCGACGGTGCGCTGGCAGTGGTGGCAAAGGGCTACTGGGCGGCCAGACAGGCGGCAAACAAGATTAAGGTGACCTGGAAGGCGGGACCGCTGGAAGGTGTTGATAGTGCCGCGCTGCGGGCCGAGCGCCATCGCCTGGCCGACAGTGAGCCGGGGAAGAATGTCGAGGAGCGGGGCAGTGCGGAACTGGCCCGCGGAGAGCGCTTTGAGCAGCGCTACGATGTGCCCTTGCTGGCCCATGCCACCATGGAGCCACCCAATGCTCTGGCGGTCAGAACCGAGCGGGGAATGGAAATCTGGAGCGGCTGCCAGTCGCAGCAGTTTGTACAGGGAATGGTCGCTGATGCACTGGGTATTTCCGAGGACCAGGTCATTCTGCATAACCAGCTGCTTGGTGGTGGTTTCGGCCGGAAAATTGTTCCCGATTATATCGTAGAGGCGGCAAAAATTGCCCAGCGCTCCGGCGCGCCGATTCGCTTGGTCTGGAGTCGTGAAGATGATATTCGCCACGACCTGTACCGGCCCTGTGCTACCGCGCTGATGACCGCGACCATAGACAATGGCAAGGTCACCAGCCTGCAAAGCAAGGCGGTTGCGCCGAGTATTTTCGGTCAATTTATCCCATTGATGACGCAGAGCTTTATGCCCCGTTGGGTGCCCGATGCCACTCACTCGACGATTGGCGGGCTGGCAGCTCCCTCTGATCCGTCGGCGACCGAGGGCTTGGCGAAGCAGCCCTATCAGTTCGACTACCAGCGCGCTGATTACGTGATGCAAAAGCGCACTGCCCCGCTAGGGTATTGGCGGTCGGTGGGGCACTCGCAGAATGCCTTCTTTATGGAAAGCTTTATTGACGAGCTGGCCCACAAGGTGAAGAAAAATCCGCTGGACTTTCGGCTTGGTCAGCTCGACGAGGATTCGCGCTACGCCAAGGTATTGAAACTTGTCGCCGATAAGGCTGACTGGGGGAATCCTCCGGCAGGGCAGTATCAGGGGATTGCCGTTCACGAGTCCTTCCGCACTGTGGTTGCCCAGGTGGTCAATGTGTCGGTAGAGGGTAAAACGATCCGCGTGCATAAAGTGGTGTGTGCGGTGGACTGCGGTCTGGCGGTGAATCCCGATATGGTGGTCGCGCAAATGGAAGGTGGCATTGTGTTCGGGCTGACCGCTGCCTTGAAGGGGGAAATTACCCTGAAAGACGGTGCTGTCGAGCAGAGTAATTTCCACGACTATCAAATGTTACGGCTGCCGGAGTCGCCAGATATAGAGGTCTATGTGTTACCCGCTCAGGACCGTCCAAGCGGGGTGGGTGAGCCGGCAGTGCCACCAGTGGCACCCGCCCTGGCCAACGCGGTATTTGCGGCAACCGGGCAGCGCCTGCGGGAATTACCCCTGCGACTGGTCTAGCTAGGCACCGCTGACTCAAATTGCTTGGTGCCTGTTGTGGTTTTGCAGGCGCAGCAGTGCCGATTCAATGGGTGTTAACAGACCTTGATAACGCGTTCTGCACAGATTAGATCACTCCGTTGCGGGCCAATTAGATCACTCCGTTGCGGGCCAATCTGTGCGACACTTGACGTTTTTCATGTTGCGGCGAGGTAGGCCGAGTTTATGACTGCACTTTCAACCGAGTTGACGTATCCCTTTGACCATCCCCCCGAAGCGGGGCAGTGGTTGTCTGTCGCCGAGGGCATCTATTGGTTGCAGATGCCGTTGCCGATGGCCCTGGATCACATCAATCTCTATGTGCTTGAAGATGACGAGGGTTGGTACATTGTCGATACCGGTATGGGCCTGCGCGATACCCAAAAATACTGGTTGCAACTGATTAATGGCCCTATGGCGGGCAAGCCATTAAAAGCGGTGATTTGCACCCACATGCACCCTGACCACTGTGGACAGGCCGGGTGGTTGTGCAATGAATGGCGGGTACCGCTGTATATGAGCGCCGCCGAGTATTTGTCTGCCCGGACCTTTGGCGCGCCGTCGGAAGGTGGTATGTCCTGGACCGGCAAGGCCCATTATCTGCGCGCAGGGGTAGCCCCGGAAACCCTGGAGCGGCTGGCGTCGCGCCTGCGTGGATTCAGTAAAATTATCGAGCCTATGCCTCAGTCGTTTCGGCGAATGCGCGACGGTGACACCCTGTCTATCGGCGGTCGGGAGTGGCGAGTAATGACGGGTTCGGGGCATTCCCCTGAACATGTCAGCCTGTATTGTGAAGGCGATAAATTCCTGCTGTCGGGGGATCAGATTATTCCCCGTATCACCTCTAATGTCAGCGTTATGCCGGTGGAGCCGGATGGCAATCCATTGGCTGAGTGGCTGGATTCCCTGCACCGCTTCCGTAACGATATTCATGCCGATACCCTGGTATTGCCCGCGCACAATGCGCCGTTTTACGGGGTGCACCAGCGCCTCGACTATCTTGTTGCCCATCATCAGGGGCATTTGGCGGCGATAGAAAAGGCCTGCGAGACGCCGAAGGCGGCCATTGAATTATTTGACGTGCTGTTTGCACGTAAACTCGACGAAAGCCAATTGCCGTTGGCCCTGGGCGAAGCCATTGCCCACCTGCATTATCTTTACTACCAAGGGCGGATGGAGCGCTTGATCGGCGACGATGGCATATGTCGCTACCGCAGCACTGACCCTGAGCATAGCCCGTATACCGGCGCTCCCTACGAGCCAGGAGATGCGCCCTTCGAAGTCTAGGATAGGCAAGGAGCCCGCCGTGACCGACTGTATTTTTTGCCAGATTATTGCCGGCAATGCCCCAGCCCACGAGATTTATCGAGACGATGAGCTGATCTGCTTTCTGGATATTGCACCCGCCACCCCGGGACACTGTCTGATTGTGCCCCTGCGTCATCACGACGATATTTTCTCTATGAGTGAGGAGGAGGTTGCGCAGATCGGCAGATTCGCCCGGCGTTTTGCGCCGGTGTTGAAACAGGTTTGCGCGGCGGATGGCATAGGGGTGCACCAGCTTAATGGCGCGGCCTCAGGGCAAACGGTGTTTCATTACCACTGCCACTTGATTCCTGGCTATACCGGTCAAACTCCGCGTATTCACGGCCGCGAGCCCGCGTCAGCGGAGCAACTGGGCGAGCTGGCGGGGCGTTTGCGCAGGGCTTTTGCCGGCGAGTGACAGATCGCTGCCTGACCGAATTTGTGTATTGGCTGGCGTTTAATGCCATTGAGGGCGAGGGGTCAGACACCCAGAATTAATAACAACAAAAAACGGGAGGAAGGGCGCTATGCCAATGCCGAGTGATATCCAGGTTATCGACCTGATGCTGAGTGTGCCAGGTGAAGATAACAGCCAGTGGTATGAGTTTATGAAGCCGCTGCTGATGGACGAAGAAAGTAGGGAAATGTTCAAAATGCCCGCCCAGTATATGTTCAAGGACATTCCCGATACGGCGGACAAAGACGACTATATCGCCTACACCATCGAGCAGATGGACAAGCACAATATTCAGCGTGCGATGCTGGGTATTGACGATCATAACGAGGTGGCCAAGGCTGCTGTGGCGCGCCACCCCGACAGGTTTTTTACCTCCCTTGAGGTCAACCCGAATAACGGCATGGACGAGGTGCGAAAAATCGTCCGTTTTCATCGTGACTACGGCATCAAGGCGGTCACCGGTTTCGCCTCGGGTCTGTGTCCGCAGGTGCCTTACAACGACAAGAAATGGTACCCGATCTACGCCAAGCTGGTGGAGCTGGATATTCCCTTTTGTCCCTGTGTCGGCGTGCCCGGGCCGCGCCTGCCCATGGCGCCACAAAAGGTGGAGCTTCTGGATGAAGTGTGTTGGTTCTTCCCTGAATTGAAAGTAGTGATGCGTCACGGCGCCGAGCCCTGGGAAAAGCTGGCGTGGAAGCTGATGTTGAAGTACCCCAACCTGTATTACATGACCAGCGCCTTTGCCCCCAAACATTACCCTGAGGAAATTGTGAATTTCGCTAATTCACGTGGGTCCGACAAGGTGATGTATGCCGGCTATTTCCCCATGGGCTTGTCGTTGGATCGAATATTCCGCGATATGCCGGGCGTGCCCTTTAAAGATGACGTATGGCCTAAATTCCTGCGCGACAATGCGCGCCGGGTGTTCAAGCTCGACTAGCAAGGGATACGCTGATGAGCCTAAGTTTGCAGGAAATTTCGGATCGCTTTGAAATTCAGGATCTGCTCTACCGCTATGCGGATATTATTGATCGGCGGGCGGTAGAGGAGTTGTCCGGGGTGTTTACCACTGACGCCCATATCGACTATTCCGCCTTCGGGGGGAGTGTAGGCGACGTGGGCGAGACAATGGCCTTTCTGCGCGAGGCTCTGCCTGCGTTTTCCGACACCCAGCACCTGAATGCCAATATTCAGTTGTGGATTGACGGTGATAATGCCAGAGGACGGGTGATGTGTTTCAACCCTATGGTGATGCCGGCGGGTGGGGAAGAGGCGGTCTTTATGCTGGGCCTTTGGTACGCCGACGAGTATCGTCGCGAAAGCGACGGCTGGCGCATCAGCCGTCGCGTAGAAGAAAAAAGCTGGGTGTTCAATGCGCCGGAGTTTATGGCGCTGTAGTCAGTGTCACTCTGGCAATGGCGATTCTCCCTGTTGGCCACTGAGCTTGCCATTGCCGGGTTGACGGGCTGCCTCGGCGGTTTTGTTCTCTGGAGGCACAAAACTGACCACCTTGTCCCCCGGCTGCAAGCGTCGGCTGCTCTGACTTAACCATTCCATTTTGCCGTTTTCCGGAATTACCGCGAGGCGCACCGCATCCTCTGGCAGGCTCGCCAGAAAGGCGGCTTCGTCGAAGTTTTCCGTAATATTGGTTTTGCGAAAACCCCATCCGCGAATCAGGCGAGTCCACAATTCAGCGTAGGACACATCGGCAGAAAAGGCGGTGATACCCCGGCGCATTTCTGCCACCCGGTGCTTGCCGTGCTCGCGGCCGGTATCGTAGGGCTGGTATACCCGATGGCGACCGATATGAGGGGCGTAATGGTTGCACACCATGGCGTTGTAGTGGTTGTTACCGGTGGCCGCCAGTACAGTGTAGATATTGTCCAGTGCCATGGCCTCGTCGGCCATGTCGGACAGCACTTCGCCGAACCAGGTTTCCAGCCCCTGCTGTCGCGCCGGTTGCAAGCGGCCCCATTCACTGTCGGCGATAATGACATCTTGGCCCAGCTTTTTCAGGTGCAGTGCGAGTTCAATCGTCCACGGCGACGCGCCGACAATCAATATGCGGCCCTTTCCAGGAGAGCCCAGTTTCAGCAAGCGCGTGAGAGGCCCCAGTGAGAAACCGTGGGCGATGACGGTGGTGAAAATCAGCATAAACACCGCTGGCACCAGGTATTTTGCATCTTCGAAGCCCGCGTCGATCAGCGCGGGGGCAAAGGCCCCCGCCGAGGCCGCCGCAACGACGCCGCGCGGTGCGATCCAGCCGATCAAGACGCGATCCTGCCACTGGCATTGGGTACCGATGGTGGCGAGATAGACCGCCAGCGGGCGCACCACAAACAGAAAGCCGAGAATCATCAACACCATGGAAAAGTGAATGGAGCGAATCGACTCCATGGTGAGTGAGGCGGTCAGGACAACGAATAGAAAAGACACCAGTATCAGGGTCAAATATTCCTTGAAGCGGCGCATTTCATCGAGGCTGCGCAGCCGCATATTGCCCATTACTATGCCCATCAGGGTGGTCGCGAGCAGGCCGGATTCATGCTGGACGAGGTCCGACAGGGCGTAGACTCCCAACACGACAGCCGTTATAGACGGTGCCTTGAGGTATTCCGGTATCCAGCCGAGGCGAAAGCAGTAGCCAAGAGCATAGGCGAGGCCGCCACCCAGTGCCAGCGCGGCGACAATAGCCAGGCCGAGATTGCCCAGCACCTGGCCCAGAGCGGGGCCTTCACCGGAGTACAGCAGGTATTGGTAGACCAGTACCGCGAGCAATACTCCAATCGGGTCGTTGATAATGCCTTCCCATTTCAGGTAGGAGGCGGTGCGTCGATTGAGCTTCGCATGCTTGAGCAGCGGCATAATGACGGTCGGCCCGGTGACCACCAGTATTGCCCCCAGTAGTGCGGCTATCCCCCAGCTTAGCTGACCCACCCAATGGGCCATTGCGGTGCCCAGCAGCCAGGCCAGAACAACACCGATTGAGGTCAAACGGCGGGTCACTTTGGCAGTTTCTCGCAATTCGTGGAACTGGAGGTTCAAACCGCCCTCAAACAGAATAATAGCAACAAACAGTGAGGTGACCGCCTTCAGGCCATCGCCGAAATCCTGTTGCGGCTGAATAAGACCGGTTACTGGCCCCAGGGCGAGCCCGCCTGCGGCCAGCAGTACAATGGCAGGAAGACGAAAGCGCCACGCTAACCACTGACAAAAAATACCGACTGCGAGAATGGTCACTAACGACAGGGTCATAACTCACCGAATTAATTGATAAAAGCACGTCACGTTCGCATGACTACTGCAGCAAGTAAAGACGATCACTGAGGCAAATGCCAATGCGTTCACGTCTTGCTGTTGGCGCATTTGCGTAGTGGATTGGGCTGGGTGGGGGTTAAATGGGGGAGTACATGAAAGGCTTATTACAACGCAGCGGCATTGCCGTTTGCGGACTGGTATTGGCGGCAGCGCTTTTTGGGTGTGCCACCACCAGCAAGGATGTGGTGCTGGATGCAGAGGGACCCGCTGTCGCGCGGTTTAGCGGCGAGCTGCGTGGGGGAGTGCCCCGGCAAGGCCGGTTGCATTTCGCCGACAGCGACGCGTATTTTATCGGCAGTTTTGATCGCGAGGGCTTCCCGGCTGAGGGCGAGCTTGTTCAACACTATATGGATGAGCAGGGCAAGCGTTTGTCTTTGCGCTTGAGTGGTCGTTTTAGCCATAGCGATCAGCAATTACGTTTTGCCGGTGGCTTTGTGATCGCCGACGCCGCCGGAAGCGTGCTGGCCGAGGCTGATCGCAGTGACTGGCTGACGGTTTATCCCGATGGGCAGTTTCTCGTGTCTCCCCATTTGTTTCAGCTCGATGGTCAGGTGCGTTATCGACAGTATCGGCATAGCATCAGCCCAGCCAAGGAGCCGCGGCAGTTCGTAAAAATCCACCGCCCCCTTAATGGCCCCTTTGATGTTGCCGTGCGGTATCGCAATGGTAAGCCTCGGGGAGTGGCGGTGATCAATGCGGCCCTGCGTGGTGGCAGCTATGTGGTGGAGCGGCAATATTTCAACTATGAAATCCCCCAGGGTGGCATTCACTACTTTTATTTTGAGCCGGGCAGTTACCAGGATATCGCCTTGTTGGGGGGCTGCGAGAGGGCGCCAAATCTCACGGCACCCCAGGGCCTGATTCACTTTTATGCCTACGACTGCGACGCTGAGCAATTTCTGGGGATGAGCGAAAAATACCCCGCAACGGTAATCGTTGTTGCCGCCGAGGATATCGATAACAGCGGCTATTTCCACCGATTGCGCCTGTTGCACCACGGCGAGGAGCGCAGTATGCAAATCGACAAGAGAGCGTTGGCACAGGGCGATCTGGTCGCAGCGGGATTGCAACTGGTATGGAAATACGGGGAATTGCGCCGGGCATTCTTTATGCGCGATGGGCAGCCCGCCGGCGTCGGTATTGATGCGCCAAAAGGCGTTGCTCCCCGCTACGTCTCCTATGCTGCCGACAGTCACGGCGGTGTGGCACCTAATGAGGTCTCCGTTGAGGTTTGGGCGCAGCACTTTGCGTCGGTGAGAGAGGCGCTCCACACGGCCTTCGCTAGGCTGCCGTCTTCGTCTGCAAGTGTAGACCAGTATCAGTCCGCCCTGAATCAAACGGTTCACACTGCGCCGCCAGCCCAATTTATGGCTCACTCCCGCGTTGATGCAATCTGGCGTGAATGGTTGGTTGATGCGCTCTCGCTGATTGATAGTGGTCGTTGGCAAGCCAGGGACGGCAGCGGCCCGGCCCGCTTGCAGAAAGCCTTGTCTGCGCGCCTTGATCGACTGGAAGAGGCGGGGCGGGAGATATTGACCAGTCTGGCGCAGCGCTATTGCGCAGAGCATGGCCTGGAACTGCACGGCGTTCGCTGGGCCTGTGTGGCCTTGCCGCAGGACGCTATCGCGCGGCAGTGTCAAATTCACTTCGGCACTGCCGAGTGCGATGCTATGGCCGAGCAATTGGCGGGAAACACGCCGCGCACCTTGTCGATTTCAGCCAGGGGCGGGGAGGCAGGTGCACAGGAATAAAGATCTTGTTTCGGGGCCGCTCCCAGTTGTCGAATTGGCGGTGGAGTCTGGCGGCGAAACCGCTACAATGAAGCGCCTTGTTTGCGGATCTGTGTCCGCCCGATTGGAAAAGTTGAATGTGGTTTAAAAACATTTTGTTATATCGATTTACCCGTCCGTTCACGACTTCAATTGAAGAATTGAACGAGAAACTCGAGGCGTCGGCGTTCAGCCCCTGTGGCAGTCAGGATCAACTGAGTTATGGCTGGGTGAAGCCCCTCGGCGATAGCGGATCGGAATATCTGCACGTTTGTAACGGCTATATTATGCTGTGTGCTAAACAGCAGGAAAAAGTGTTGCCTGCGGCGGTAGTGAATGAATTTCTCGATGAAAAAATTCGTGAAATCCAGGATCAGGATGGGCGGAAACCCGGTCGTAAAGAGCGCACTGAAATAAAGGAGCAGATCGTGTTTGAGCTGCTGCCCAGAGCATTTTCCCGTTCGAAAAAACTGTATGCCTACATCGATGTGGAACAGGGGCTGTTGTATGTGGACAGCTCCTCCTACAAGCGTGCTGAAGACCTGCTCGGCTTGCTTCGTGACACTTTGGGCAGCTTGCCTGTCATCCCCGTTAAGGCGAAAAATACCGCTCAGCATATGCTCAGTGACTGGGTGAAAAATGTCGCGCCGCAGGGCTTCGAGGTGGGCGGCGAATGTGAGCTGCGCGACAGTGCTGATGAAACCGCCGTGATTCGAGCAAAGAATCAGGACCTGTCATCGGAACAGATTCAAAGCCACTTATCAGCCGGCATGTATGTCAGCAAGCTGGCAATGACCTGGACCGGCGGTATCGACTTTGTGGTGGACGACCAGCTGGCGATCAAACGTGTACAGTTTGGCGATTTGATTCGCGACAAGGCTGATGACATTAACGCTGAATCCGCCGCCGAGCAATTCGATGCGGATTTCAGCATTATGAGTGGGGAATTTGCCCGATTTATTCCTGCGGTTCTCGACGCCTTTGGTGGCGAAGACCTAAGCGATGTCGCCGGGGAAGCCGAGACAGGCGAGCAGCGTTTGTCAGCTTAAAAGCGTAGTTTCAATGCGACCAACCTCTAAGTTCAGGCGCGTGGAAGCCGACGAATGAAACGCAAAATGGCCGAGGAAACTCGGCCATTTTTTATGGGTAAACGGTCAAAAAAGCGCAGCGAATAACGGTTTTCGCTTACAGACTGCTGGCGTGAATCAGAGTGTTGCGTCCGGCCTGTTTTGCGGCGTAGAGCGCGCGATCGGCTTCATTGAAACAGCCCAGCACGCCGAGGTCCTGCAGTGCCTCGGAATTGTCCAAGGTGATGATGCCGGCGGAAAAGGTCACTGGCGCATTGTCTTTGCCGGGGTTGGCTATCGCCAGGGAGCTGAAACGCTCGCGCATTTGTTCCACCACGATCTCCGCACCAGTGGCGGGGGTCATTGGCAGGATCAGTGCGAACTCCTCGCCGCCATAGCGGCAGGCTGCATCACCGGCTCGCTTGCACACAGTGGTAATGACTTCCGCCAGACGGATAAGTACCGAATCGCCGGCAACATGACCTGCGGAGTCGTTGAAAGCCTTGAAATAGTCTACGTCTAGCATGGCGAAACTGATGGGGGTCTTCAAGCGAATCGCCCGACGCCATTCTTCCTTCGCGTGCTGCTCCATATAGCGGCGATTGAACATCTGGGTCAGTGGATCGCGAATGCTCAATGCCCGCATGATCAGGCTGTCTTCAATCAGGCGGCCGTAGTCGTTGAGCACCTTTTTGATTTCGTCGTTTGCTTCGGGGCCACCCTGGCCAAAAAACAGCGAAAACGAACCGACAACCCGGTTGTCGGGGCCAAATACCGGTACGCCAAAGTAGCTTTCAACGACCACGTCACTGGCACCGGGTACCGATGCCAGCCAGCTGCCCAGGTCGGGTTGCTGCTTTACAACAATGTCCTGCTGGGCGTAGGTTTTTTCGCACAGGGGCGAGGCTTGAATGGGGGTGCCCATGTCTGCCCCCGCCAGCGCCAGTATCGCCGAACCGCCGCGTATGGGCACCGAGAAACTGGTGTAAAGCGCGCCGGTTGCCTTTCGCGCGAGGTCGAGTATGCGGTAGATATTGTAGTCTTTGTCGTCGGCGCTGAAGCCGAAGCGTTCCATGGCGATACGCCGCGCTTCAACAACTGTCAGTGCCTGATCACCGTCCCGGTGTCGCATGTATTCGTCCTGTATGTCTGTGGGATGAATTTTTTGATAAATATAACACCAGAGTGCTGTGGTGGAATACCTTCGCCTTGCGGCTGCTAACCAAATACGTCCTTGCGGAACCGCTGAGGAAAAAAAACCCCAGCGTGTGCCGGGGTTTACGCTGCCAGCGTGTGGATGGATCTGGCGATTTAGTCGCGATCTTCCAGTTTGACAAAGTCCCGTTGCTCGGGGCCGGTATACAGTTGGCGCGGCCGGCCAATGCGCGAGGCGCTGGCGTGCATTTCGCTCCAGTGAGCAATCCAGCCAGGCGTGCGGCCCAGAGCAAAAATCACGGTAAACATACTGGTTGGAATACCGATTGCCTTGAGGATAATGCCTGAATAGAAGTCTACGTTGGGGTAGAGTTTCTTCTCGACAAAGTAGGGGTCTTCCAGCGCAATTTGCTCCAGGCGCTTGGCAACTTTCAGCAGTGGATCGTCGATGCCCAGCTCGCCCAGCACTTCGTCAGCAACCTGCTTCATTACCTTGGCGCGAGGATCGAAGTTTTTGTATACCCGGTGGCCGAAGCCCATCAGGCGGAAGGGGTCGTTCTTGTCCTTGGCGCGAGCGACGCAGGCGTCAACATTTGATTCGTCGCCGATTTCTTCCAGCATATTCAGTACGGCTTCGTTGGCGCCGCCGTGAGACGGTCCCCACAGTGCGGCAATACCCGCTGAAATACAGGCGAAGGGGTTGGCACCGGTAGAGCCAGCAAGGCGAACTGTTGAGGTCGATGCGTTCTGCTCGTGGTCTGCATGCAACAGGAAGATGGTGTCCATCGCCTTGGCAAGCACAGGATTAACATTGCTGGGTTCGCAGGGGTTGCCGAACATCATGTGCAGGAAGTTCTCAGAGTAGCTGAGGTGGTTCTGCGGGTACATGAAAGGCTGACCAATAGTGTACTTGTAGGTCATTGCGGCCAGGGTGGGCATTTTCGCAATCAGGCGGATCGCCGAAATTTCCCGGTGCTTCTCGTCTGCGATATCCAGCGAGTCGTGGTAGAAGGCAGACAGAGCGCCAACTACGCCACACATGATGGCCATGGGGTGTGCGTCGCGGCGGAAGCCCTTGAAGAAGGTGCTCATCTGGTCGTTGACCATGGTGTGCATGCGCACTTTGTTTACAAAGGTCTCTTTTTCTGTGGAGTTGGGCAGCTTGCCGTAGAGCAGCAGGTAGCAGGTTTCCAGGTAGTCAGACTGCTCGGCCAGTTGCTCGATGGGGTAGCCACCGTGTAACAGAATGCCCGCATTGCCATCGATGTAAGTGATTTTTGACTCGCAGGCTGCGGTGGAGACAAAACCGGGGTCGTAGGTGAAGTATCCATTACCCGTCAGGGCGCCAACTTCTATGACGTCCGGGCCAATGGTGCCGGAATGAACATTTAATTCCAGCGTTTTGCCATCGATACTCAGACTGGCTTTCTTCTCGCTCATGTGACGGGCTCCTGTTTCTTCTTTACTAGGCTTGTGGCGGTGATTTCCATGGTCTGGCATGGGCGTGGTAGTGCCTGAGCCAACCGTGGAAAGGTCCCCATTAGGGGAGAGACAAATATAGAGAGCTGAAACGTTTTGTCAACGCTGCGCACATTTTACAGTGCCGGAGCGCTTTAGGGAATTGCAAAGGTCCAAGTTCTTCCGAGGGGGTGAATGAGTGAAAATGGTGCACCACTGTTGTGCGTATGTTTTTTTATGGCGTCATAATGGTGCGAAATAGTGAGTTAAGCTATTGATATTCGGAAAATTTAAGGCAGGGTGTGGCGATTTTTCGGGGTTTGTATTTGCCTATTGATAGCCCTATAATGCGCGGCGTTTCTTCAAGGGTCCTTGCGCCCCCTCTTTCTAAAAGGATGGAGAAGCCCCGGGAGGAGAGCCCGGGTAGCTAAAAGATCCACTTCCGTTGAACCGCCCGTATCACAAAGGGCCAGAAATAAAGTGTGGAATACCGTGAACGATAAACGACCTGTGAACCTGGATATCGGGACAATCGCACTGCCGATTACCGCATATACCTCTATATTGCACCGCGTCAGCGGCGTGTTTCTTGTGGCCGGTATGGCCGTGTTGTTCTGGTTGCTGGGCACCAGTCTAAGTGGTCCGGAAGGCTTTGAGCAGGCGAAAGAATGTCTGTCTTCGTTCTGGGGCAAGTTGATTATCTGGGCTGTGCTGATCGGTCTGAGCTATCACTCTGCAGCGGGTGTTAAGCATTTGGTAATGGATGCCGGTCTCGGTGAATCCATGCAGGGCGGTGAAACTGGCTCCAAACTGGTGCTGGTGGCAACGGCGGTTTTGGTTGTTCTGACGGGGTTATGGGTATGGTAAGGGCAGTGACTAATTTTGGCCGCAGCGGCCTGTCTGACTGGTTGGTGCAGCGCGTCACAGGTGTTGTGCTGCTAGCCTATTTTGTAGTGGTTGGTGTGTACCTGTTCTGCGAAGGTTCCAGCCTTGATTACGCACAGTGGAGCGGCTTCTTTAGTAGCACATTTATGCGTGTATTCAGCACTGCGGCAGTGCTGTCGGTTGTCGCCCACGCGTGGATTGGGCTGTGGGCAGTTTCCACAGATTATTTGACCGAACGTTTGATGGGTAGCACTGGCAATGTCCTGCGCCTGGCGTTTCAAGCTGCATCGGCAGTTGTCCTGTTCACCTACCTCGTTTGGGGCATCCAGATTCTGTGGAGTTAAGTAATGGCTAATATTCGCACAATAAGCTTTGACGGCGTTATCGTTGGTGGCGGCGGCGCAGGTATGCGCGCAGCCCTGCAGCTGGCGCAGTCCGGTTACAAAACAGCGGTAATTTCCAAGGTATTTCCAACCCGTTCGCACACTGTTTCGGCCCAGGGTGGTATCACCTGCGCCATCGCCAGTGCTGATCCCCAGGATCAGTGGCAGTGGCACATGTACGATACGGTCAAGGGTTCAGACTACATTGGCGATCAGGAAGCGATCGAATACATGTGTAGCGTTGGTCCCGAGGCGGTATTTGAACTCGATCACATGGGTATGCCGTTTTCGCGTACCGAAGAAGGTCGTATTTACCAGCGTCCTTTCGGTGGTCAGTCCAAAAATTTCGGTGAGGGCGGTCAGGCCGCTCGTACCTGTGCTGCAGCTGACCGCACCGGTCACGCACTGCTGCACACCCTGTATCAGGGCAACCTGAAAAACAACACTGTGTTCTTCAACGAGTGGTACGCCACCGATATCGTGAAGAACCAGGACGGTGCCGTTGTCGGCGTAATGGCCATTTGCATCGAAACCGGTGAAGTAGTTTACGTTAAATCCAAGGCTACTGTTTTTGCTACCGGCGGTGCTGGCAGGATCTATGCATCTACCACCAATGCGCATATCAATACCGGTGACGGTGTTGGTATGGCTCTGCGCGCGGGTTTCCCGGTGCAGGACATTGAAATGTGGCAGTTCCATCCCACCGGTATCGCCGGCGCGGGTGTTCTGGTTACAGAGGGCTGTCGCGGAGAGGGTGGTTACCTGATTAACAAAGACGGCGAGCGCTTCATGGAGCGTTACGCTCCGAACGCCAAAGACCTTGCGGGTCGCGACGTTGTTGCCCGCTCGATGACTCTGGAAATTCTGGAAGGTCGCGGCTGTGGTCCCAATGGCGATCACGTCTATCTGAAACTCGATCACCTGGGTGAAGAAGTGCTGGAAAGCCGTCTGCCCGGTATTTGTGAGCTGTCCCGAACCTTTGCACATGCCGACCCGGTGAAAGAGCCAGTGCCGGTTGTGCCGACCTGTCACTATATGATGGGTGGTATTCCCACCAACGTTCACGGTCAGGCGCTGACCGTCGATGCCAACGGCAACGACCAGGTGATTCCAGGTCTGTATGCCTGCGGTGAAGTGGCTTGCGTATCTGTTCACGGCGCCAACCGTCTGGGCGGTAACTCGCTGCTGGATCTGGTGGTATTTGGTCGCGCTTCGGGTCTATTCATCGAGAAGGCGCTGCGTGAAGGTGTAGAAATGCGCGATGCTTCCGAGAGCGACATCGAGCAAGCCAGCGCACGTCTGAACCGGGTGAACAACAGCACCGGTGGCGAGAAAGTTGCCGACCTGCGCACTGAGCTGCAAAACGTTATGCAGAATCACTTCGGCGTATTCCGCCGTGGCGATTACATGCAGGAAGGTATTCGCAAGCTGGCAGATCTGCGTGGCCGCATTGAAAATGCCCATCTGGAAGACAAGAGCAGCGCCTACAACACAGCGCGTATCGAAGCGCTTGAGCTGCATAACCTGTTTGAAGTTGCCGAGGCGACCGCCATTGCCGCTGAAGAGCGCAAGGAAAGCCGTGGTGCTCACGCTCGCGACGATTTCCAGGAGCGCGACGATGAGAACTGGCTGTGTCACTCTCTGTACTTCCCCGGCGAGAAACGCGTTGCCAAGCGCGCGGTGAACTTTACACCGAAAACTCGCGAAGCCTTTGCACCTAAAGTGCGTACCTACTGATCTGGGGAGAAGAGAAAATGTTGAAAGTCAGTCTCTATCGCTACAATCCTGAGGTCGATCAGGAGCCGTACATGCAAGACGTCGAGCTGGATACCGGGGGCAAAGACCTCATGGTTCTCGACGTGCTTGAGCTGCTGAAAGCCAAAGACCCAACCCTGAGCTATCGCCGCTCATGCCGCGAAGGGGTTTGTGGCTCCGACGGCATGAATATCAATGGTAAAAACGGTCTGGCCTGTGTGACACCGATTTCAGAAGCACTGAAAAACGGTAAGGGCGGCAACACTCTGGTGCTGCGTCCGCTGCCCGGTCTGCCGGTCATTCGCGACCTCGTTATCGACATGAGTTTGTTCTACAAGCAGTATGAAAAGATCAAACCCTATCTGATTAACGATACGCCTGCCCCCGCAATTGAGCGGTTGCAGTCGCCTGAGGACCGTGAAAAACTCGACGGACTGTACGAGTGCATTCTGTGTGCCTGCTGTTCGACGGCGTGTCCGTCGTTCTGGTGGAACCCGGATCGCTTTGTTGGGCCGAGCGGTCTGTTGCAGGCATACCGCTTTCTGGCCGATAGCCGTGACACCGCCACCGAGCAACGGTTGAGCGAACTGGATGATCCATTCAGCGTATTCCGCTGCCATGGCATCCAAAACTGTGTCAACGTTTGCCCTAAAGGTCTGAACCCGACCAAGGCAATCGGTCATATTCGGAACATGTTGCTGAGCCGCGCAAGCTAATTGCGTTTCATCAGTAACACATATAAGCCCCGCGTCAGACGGGGCGTGATATCTGCGCGTATTGTGTCCTTTGGTGCCACTGCGGTGGCACCGGAACAACTTACACTCGGTGCTTACCGGCACTAGCGAGAAAAATCGTATTGAGGGCCCGGGCTTCGGCCAGTGGTGTAGATCGGCCCTAAAGCGTACACTTAACGCTTTAGGCGTATAACAGATGCCAAGCGCCTTATCGGGCGAAGCCGCATCCGATGACCACTCCCTCGTTATCAGGTGGACAGGAATGCAGAAAGCGTCAATGGAGCTTCTATGGAAGAGCTCCCATATATCCGGTGGCAATGCAGGCTATGTAGAAGACCTGTATGAAACCTACCTCAGTGACCCCAACGCCGTTCCCGAAGAGTGGCGTAACTATTTTCAGCAATTGCCCCGCGTCAGCGAAACGGCAATTCGCGACATCCCCCACAGCCCCATCCGCGACCACTTCGCCCATTTGGCCAAGCAGCAGCTGGTGCGCGCGACAAGCTCGACAAGCACCGATTTCAGCGACCATGAGCGCAAGCAGGTTCGCGTTATTCAGCTCGTCAGTGCCTACCGGCAGCGGGGCCACCAGGAGGCCCAGTTGGACCCTCTGGGGTTGTGGCAACGTCCGGGTGTGCCTGACTTAGAGTTGCAATACCACCAGTTGAGCGAAGCGGATTACGACACCGTCTTCCAGACGGGTAGTTTGTATATCGGCAAAGACCAGGCGACGTTGCGCGAGATATACGATTCCCTGCGTCAGACCTATTGCCGCAGCATCGGTGCAGAGTTCATGCACATTGTCGATACCCGAGAGCGGGCTTGGATTCAGCAGCGAATGGAGAGCGTGCGCTCCAAGCCGGAATATGGCTTTGAGGCCCGCAGCCACCTGCTGGAGCGTCTGACCGCCGCCGAAGGGCTGGAAAAATCGCTGGGCTCAAAATACCCCGGCACCAAGCGCTTTGGTCTGGAGGGCGGCGAAAGCCTGATCCCGATGATGGATGCAATGATCCAGCGTGCGGGTGAATACGGCGCCAAAGAGATTGTCATTGGTATGGCCCACCGCGGCCGTTTGAACCTGCTGGTCAACATTCTCGGGAAAAATCCTGCAGAGCTGTTCGACGAGTTTGAAGGCAAGGTGAAATACCAGGGCTCTGCCGACGTGAAGTACCACCAGGGCTTTTCGTCGAATGTGATGACCTCCGGTGGCGAAGTCCATCTGGCATTGGCGTTCAACCCCTCACACCTGGAGATTGTATCTCCTGTGGTCGAAGGCTCGGTACGCGCTCGCCAGGATCGCCGTAACGATCCTATCGGTGACCGGGTTGTGCCCATCGTGCTGCACGGTGACGCGGCCTTTGCTGGACAGGGTGTGGTCATGGAAACCTTCCAGATGTCCCAGACCCGCGGCTACAAAACCGGCGGTACGGTGCATGTTGTCATTAACAACCAGGTTGGTTTCACCACCAGCTTGCAGGAAGATGCGCGCTCTACCGAATACTGTACCGATGTTGCCAAAATGGTTCAGGCGCCGATTTTCCACGTAAACGGTGATGACCCCGAGGCGGTGCTGTTTGTGTCCCAGCTTGCCGCTGACTTCCGCCAGGAATTCAAAAAAGACGTGGTAGTAGACCTGATCTGCTATCGCCGTCGCGGCCACAATGAGGCCGATGAGCCTTCGGGCACGCAGCCGCTGATGTACAAGCAGATTGCCAAACAGAAGAGCACCCGCGAACTGTATGTCGCGCGCTTGCTGGACGAAGGGGTGATCGACCAGGAGCTGGCAGACAAAATGGCCGCCGACTACCGCCAGGCCCTTGAAGATGGCGAGCATGTTGCCAAGAGTCTGGTGAAAGAACCCAATACCGAACTGTTTGTTGACTGGACGCCCTACCTCGGCCACGAGTGGGATGTCGCCGGTGACACGTCGATTACCGCCAAGGAACTGAAGGATATCGCCGAGGCGATAAACCACGTCCCCGAAGGTTTCAGTGTTCAGCGCCAGGTCGCCAAGATTTACGAAGACCGCCGCAAAATGGCTGCAGGGGCTATGCCGATCAACTGGGGCTTCGCTGAAACCCTGGCCTACGGAACGCTGCTGCGCGCGGGTCACCCGGTGCGTTTGACCGGTCAGGATGTCGGTCGGGGTACCTTCTCCCACCGTCATGCGGTATTGCACAATCAGAACGACGCAGGCCGCTATGTGCCTCTGCAGCACATTTCAGAGTCGCAGCCGGCGTTTGATATTTACGATTCGCTGCTGTCAGAGGAGGCTGTACTGGCTTTCGAGTACGGCTATGCCACCACCCAACCCAAGGCTCTGGTCATCTGGGAAGCCCAGTTTGGTGACTTCGCTAACGGTGCCCAGGTGGTGATCGACCAGTTTATCAGTAGCGGTGAACTCAAGTGGGGTCGCCTCTGTGGTCTGACCATGCTGTTGCCCCACGGCTACGAAGGGCAAGGGCCAGAGCATTCCTCTGCGCGTCTGGAGCGCTTCCTGCAACTGTGTGCTGAGCACAATATTCAGGTTTGTGTGCCATCAACACCGGCGCAAGTATTCCATATGCTGCGCCGTCAGGTAGTGCGTCCGCTGCGTCGGCCGCTGGTGGTAATGTCGCCCAAGAGCCTGCTTCGCCATAAAGAGGCCGTCTCAACCTTGGAAGAACTCACCGTAGGGCAATTCCAGAACGTTATTGACGAGACCGACGATATTGATATGTCCAAGGTCACACGACTGATCCTGTGCAGCGGCAAGGTGTATTACGACCTGCGTGCAGCCCGTCGCGAGCATGGTAAAGACTCCATCGCCATTGTTCGTCTTGAGCAGCTGTATCCGTTCCCCTACGATGACTTGCGCAATGTTATCGCCCAGTACCCCAACCTGAAAAAGGTGGTGTGGTGCCAGGAAGAGCCGCGTAACCAGGGGGCGTGGTACAACAGTCGCCATCGTATGGCTCGGGTGATTCGCAGTTTCAAACCCGAGAAAAATCTTCTGCTCGGCTATGTTGGCCGCGAGCCCTCGGCGTCTCCCGCTGCGGGATATATGGCGCTGCACCTCAAGCAGCAGGAAGAGTTCATCAGTCAGGCACTCAAACTCTGAGTACGGACTACGCATATTACAGACGCTTGCAGCGATATAAACGACAGGATGAAAGATGAGTACTGAAATCAAAGCGCCAACTTTTCCGGAGTCTGTGGCCGATGGTTCAATAGCAACCTGGCACAAACAGGTCGGAGAATCTGTTAAACGCGACGAACCCTTGGTGGATATTGAAACCGACAAGGTTGTTCTTGAAGTCGTGGCACCCGCCGACGGCGTGTTGAAGGAAATTATTCACGCCGAAGGCAGCACCGTACTGAGCGACGAGCTGATAGCCCTGTTTGACGAGGGTGCCGCTGGTGCGGACGCGCCGGCAGCAGCTCCTGCCGCTGAAGCACCTGCCAGCAGCGATGATCTCAAAGTAAGCCCAGCTGCACGCAAAGCTGCGGAAGAAAAGGGGATTGATGTCAGTGTGATTGCCGGTAGTGGCAAGGGTGGACTGATCACCAAAGAAGACGTAATGAATTACAAGGCGCCCGCGGCGCCAAGTAAAACCGAGCCAGCAGCCAAAGCCGCTCCGGCTCCGGCGGTCGATGTGCCAGCCGGCGACCGCGTTGAAAAGCGTGTGCCCATGACGCGCCTGCGCAAGCGAGTGGCCGAGCGTCTGCTCGAAGCCACAAGCACCACGGCAATGCTGACAACCTTTAATGAAGTCAACATGAAGCCGATGATGGAGCTGCGCAGTCAGTACAAGGAGCTGTTTGAAAAGAGCCACAACGGCACGCGACTGGGCTTTATGGGGCTGTTTGTCAAAGCGGCCTGTGAAGCACTGAAGCGCTTCCCCGCAGTGAACGCCTCAATCGACGGCGACGACATCGTTTATCACGGTTACCAGGATATCGGTGTTGCGGTATCGACTGAAAAAGGTCTGGTTGTGCCGGTTTTGCGCGATGCGGATCAAATGAGTATTGCCAAGGTCGAGGACCGGGTTCGCGATTTTGGTCTGCGCGCCCGCGACGGTAAACTGGGTATCGATGAGATGACCGGAGGCACCTTTACCATCACTAATGGTGGGGTATTCGGTTCCTTGCTCTCTACGCCGATTCTCAATCCACCGCAAACAGCGATTCTGGGTATGCACAAAATTCAGGACCGTCCGATGGCCGTGAATGGCGAAGTCGTGATTCTGCCGATGATGTACCTCGCGCTGTCCTATGACCACCGTTTAATCGACGGTAAGGACGCGGTGCAGTTCCTGGTGACGATCAAGGACTTGATCGAGGATCCTGCACGTATTCTGCTGGAAATCTGATCCGGGAATAGCTGAAGCACGCGTTTTCAACGTTGGGTACGCCAACAACAGGAGTGATAGATAAGCTTATGTCGAAATACGATGTCGTAGTAATCGGCTCTGGCCCCGCAGGTTATGTAGCCGCGATTCGGGCTGCCCAACTGGGTCTTAAAACCGCCTGTATTGAAAAGGGCAAAAACAAGAGCGGAAAGATCGCGTTGGGCGGAACCTGCCTGAACGTTGGCTGCATTCCCTCCAAGGCGCTGCTCGATAGCAGCTACAAGTACCATGAAGCCAAGGACAATTACGCGATTCACGGTATTTCTACCGGCGACGTAGCGATTAATGTGCCTGAGATGATCAAGCGCAAAGACGCGATTGTGAACCAGATGACCGGCGGTATCGGTGGTCTGTTTCAGGCCAATGGCGTCACCGCGATAGAGGGCACCGGCAAGGTGCTGGCGGGCAAAAAAGTGGAAGTCACCGACGCCGAGGGTGAGGTGACGGTATTGGACGCTGACAATATTATTATTGCCGCGGGGTCAGTACCGGTAGAAATTCCACCAGCACCCATCGATCAGGACATTATCGTCGATTCTACAGGTGCGCTGGAGTTTCAGGATGTTCCCGGACGTCTCGGGGTTATTGGTGCCGGCGTTATCGGCCTCGAGCTGGGTAGCGTATGGTCGCGCCTGGGCAGTGAGGTTGTGGTACTTGAGGCGCTGGAAAGCTTTCTGCCTGCGGTTGATGGCCAGATCGCCAAGGAAGCGGCTAAAGTTCTGAAAAAGCAAGGTCTGGATATTCGTCTGGGCGCCCGTGTGACCGGCACCGAAACTGCCAAGGGCAAGGTAAAGGTCAGCTACACGTATAAAGATGAAGAAAAAACCGAAACCTTCGACAAGTTGATTGTCTGTGTCGGGCGACGCCCCCTCAGCAACGGCCTGTTGGCGGCAGATTGCGGCGTGAACCTTGACGAGCGTGGCTTTATTTTCGTCAACGATCACTGCGAGACTGACGCCGCGGGGATCTACGCGGTGGGTGATATTGTGCGCGGTCCTATGCTGGCCCATAAAGGCTCCGAAGAGGGCGTCATGGTCGCCGAGCGTATCGCCGGGCACAAAATCACCATGAATTACGACTGTATCCCTTCGGTGATCTACACCCACCCGGAAATTGCTGGCGTGGGCAAAACCGAAGAACAGTTGAAGGCAGAGGGAATTCCCTACAAAGCGGGAACATTCCCCTTTGCGGCAATTGGCCGCGCCGTTGCCGCAAACGACTCTACTGGCATGGTGAAAATGCTGGCCCACGAAGAGACCGATCGCATTCTGGGTTGCCATATCATTGGCGCCAGCGCGGCGGATCTGGTGCAGCAAATCGTCATTGCTATGGAGTTCGGCTCTTCAGCGGAAGATATTGGCCTGACCGTCTTCGGTCACCCAACGCTGTCTGAAGCCGTACATGAAGCCGCGCTGGCAGTGAACGGGCAAGCAATTCATATGCCCAATCGCAAGAAGCGCAAATAGATTTGCGGTAGTCCGCAAAATTGGGGAAAATGCAGTCCCGAATTTTGCGGCAACATCGCAATGTGCAAAGGGAGCGGGCCAATCGCACTGACAGGGATTCAGTCCGCTTAACACTTCCACAGACCGAGATGGTAATTCCAACATGAACCTTCACGAGTACCAAGGCAAACAACTGTTTGCTGAATACGGGCTGCCTGTGTCCAAAGGCTATGCCTGCGACACCCCGGAAGAGGCCGCAGCAGCAGCGGAAAAAATTGGCGGAGACAAGTGGGTTGTAAAAGCCCAGGTTCACGCCGGTGGCCGCGGTAAAGCTGGTGGCGTCAAACTGGTGAGCAGCACCGACGAGATCAAGGCCTTTGCCGAGAACTGGTTGGGCAAGAATCTGGTCACGTATCAGACAGACGAAAATGGCCAACCCGTTTCCAAGATTCTGGTTGAGTCGTGCACAGATATCGACAAAGAGTTGTATCTGGGTGCAGTTGTCGATCGCGGTACCCGTCGCATCGTTTTCATGGCGTCCACCGAAGGTGGCGTAGAGATCGAAAAAGTCGCCGAAGAGACTCCAGAGAAGATTCTCAAAGCGGTTATCGATCCCCTGACTGGCGCTCAGCCATACCAGGGCCGTGAGTTGGCGTTCCAGCTGGGCCTGAACCAGACCCAGGTGAAGCAGTTCGTCAATATCTTCATGGGACTGGCGAAAATGTTCCAGGAGAAAGACCTGGCGCTGCTCGAAATCAACCCGCTGGTTATCACCTCTGAAGGTAATCTGCACTGCCTGGACGCGAAAATCGTCATCGACGGCAATGCAATTTACCGCCACAAAGACCTGCAAGCCATGCACGATCCCTCACAGGAAGACGAGCGTGAAGCACGTGCGGCTGAGTGGGACCTGAACTACGTTGCCCTGACCGGTAACATCGGTTGTATGGTAAACGGTGCTGGCCTGGCCATGGGCACCATGGACATCGTTTCTCTCCACGGTGGTTTCCCCGCTAACTTCCTCGACGTAGGCGGCGGCGCGACCAAAGAGCGTGTTACTGAAGCCTTCAAAATCATCCTCGAAGACAGCAACGTAAAAGCCGTGCTGGTTAACATCTTCGGCGGTATTGTGCGCTGTGACCTGATTGCCGAAGGCATCATCGGTGCAGTGAAGGAAGTAGGCGTCAGCGTACCCGTTGTGGTTCGTCTGGAAGGTAACAACGCTGAGCTGGGCTCAAAACTGTTGTCAGAATCAGGCCTCGACATTATTGCGGCCACCAGCCTGACCGACGCGGCTCAGCAAGCTGTTAAAGCAGCGGGGGGTAAATAATGGCTATTCTGATTAATAAAGACACGAAGGTAATCTGCCAGGGTTTCACTGGTGGTCAGGGTACTTTCCACTCAGAGCAGGCGATTGCCTACGGTACTAAAATGGTCGGCGGTGTTACCCCGGGCAAAGGCGGTACCGAGCATCTGGGCCTGCCGGTTTTCAACACCGTGAAAGAAGCGGTTGATGCAACCGGTGCGGAAGCCTCTGTTATCTACGTGCCCGCAGCATTCTGTAAGGATTCTATCCTGGAAGCTGCTAACGCAGGTATCAAACTGATCGTCTGCATCACTGAGCACATTCCGGTTATGGATATGCTTGAGTGCAAAGTGAAGTGTGACGAGCTGGGTGTGCGCCTGATCGGGCCAAACTGCCCCGGTGTTATCACTCCCGGTGAATGTAAAATCGGCATCATGCCTGGTCACATCCACCTGCCTGGCAAAGTGGGTATCGTTTCCCGCTCCGGTACACTGACCTACGAAGCGGTCAAGCAGACCACTGACTTCGGTTTTGGCCAGTCTACCTGTGTCGGTATCGGCGGTGACCCGATTCCCGGTTCTAACTTCATCGACATTCTGGAAATGTTCGAGAAAGATCCCGCGACTGAAGCCATCGTTATGATCGGTGAAATCGGCGGATCTGCTGAAGAAGAAGCGGCGGCCTACATCAAGGCTAACGTGACCAAGCCTGTTGTGTCTTACATTGCCGGTGTAACCGCACCTGCAGGTAAGCGTATGGGCCACGCTGGTGCCATCATCTCCGGTGGTAAAGGTACTGCCGATGAGAAGTTTGCCGCTCTGGAAGACGCTGGTGTTAAAACCGTGCGTTCACTGGCGCAAATTGGCGATGCATTGAAAGAAGTTACTGGCTGGTAATTCCGGCCTGACTTGAGAAAGGCGGCTTTGGCCGCCTTTTTTTATGTCTGTTGATCCGCACAGCGAGGTTTTACAATGCTGGTATTGGGTCAATAACTGAATTAGTATTCACATCTTGATAGAGGCCGGAATGGTTTACCGAGAAACCCCTGATATCGCGCGTCGCAAGGCAGAATTGCGCGAACGGCTGCTGCAGAGTGCAGAGAGTCTGGTTCGCTCCGGTGGCTTCAAGGCACTGACCATACAAGCCCTGGCGGCCGATGCGGGGGTGAGTGTTGGCTCGGTATACCGTTATTTCAAGAACAAGGATCAGCTGGCAACAGAGGTTTTTGAGCATGCGACTCGCCGTGAATTGCGCGCGGTCGCGGCGGCGCTGACATCGGCAGAGAGCCCGGCGAGCTGCATCGCTGCCGGAACAAGGGTGTTTGCCGAGCGGGCATTTATGGCCCCTCGCTTCGCCTGGGCATTGATCGCAGAGCCTGTTGATGCGGCGGTCGATGTGGCACGGCTGGAATATCGCCGCAGTTACACTGCCTTGTTTGAGCGTGTCGTTGCTCGAGGGGTGGAACAGGGGCAGTTTGCCCCCCAGCGACCGGGTGTGACCGCTGCGGCCTTGGTAGGTGCGCTGGCAGAGAGTCTGCTTGGGCCACTGCGGGCCTCGGAAGAACAAAGTGAAGCGGAATTAATCAACGAATTGTGTCGTCTTTCGCTGCGAGCTGTGGGGGGCGACCCCCAGCCGTGAAAGGAGTTGTACCATGTCTGACCAGGACGCCCCCAACACCACTGATACCCACGCTGTGTTCAATCAGTCACAGCCTCTGCAAGACTATAATCTTCTCTATGCCGATACTGCCCTGAAAGGACTTCTGAGCCACTTTGCCCCAGAGGTAGACCTGACACCATTATCGGCCTATGCCAGCCGCTGTGGCAGCGCCGAGGTCATTGGCTGGGGTTTTGATGCCAACGAGTTCAAGCCTCAATTTGATAGCCACGACCGCTTTGGGCACCGCGTAGACGCAGTGCGTTTTCATCCTGCTTACCACGATTTAATGGCGATGGCCCTGGGGGAGGGGTTGCACGCCAAGCCATGGGATGGCAGCGAGGGTAAGCATGGCCATGTGCTTCGCGCCGCCTATAGCTACTTTCAAAGCCAGGTAGAGGCCGGACATGGCTGTCCACTGACCATGACCTTTGCCGCTGTACCCACCCTGAAGCTGACCCCGGCTATCGCCAGGGAGTGGCTGCCCAAGGTGCTGAACAAAGCCTATGACCCGCGTAATAAACCGTATTTTGAAAAAGACGCGGTGACCATCGGTATGGGTATGACCGAGAAGCAGGGTGGATCGGATGTTCGCGCCAACACCACCAGGGCCGAGCCCGTCGCTGGAGAGGGGCCTGGGGAGCTTTATGCCCTGACCGGTCACAAATGGTTTCTGTCGGCGCCGATGTGCGATGCCTTTTTGATGCTCGCCCAGGCGCCTGGGGGGTTGAGCTGCTTTCTGGTGCCCCGGTGGCGGCCGGATGGTCAAAAAAACGGACTGTATGTTCAGCGCCTGAAAAACAAAATGGGCAATGTTTCCAATGCCTCCTCGGAGGTAGAGCTGCGCGCCGCTCAGGGCTGGATGGTCGGCGAGGAGGGGCGGGGTGTCCCGGCGATCATTGAAATGGTCGCTCTGACCCGCTTCGATTGTATGGTGGGGTCTACTGCGGGCCAGCGCCAGGCGGTGGTGCAGGCGGTGCATCACGCCAGTCAGCGCTCGGCCTTTGGGCGGCCGTTGCTGGATCAGCCATTAATGCGCAATGTGCTGGCGGATCTACAGTTGGAGGTTGAAGGCTCGCTGGCAATGACCCTGCGTATGGCGGCGGCACTGGATGGCGGCACTGAAGCCGACCAGCTGTTGCTGCGCCTGGGTAGTGCTGTGGGTAAATTCTGGATCTGCAAGCGCACGCCGGGGCATGCCTATGAAGCCATGGAGTGCCTCGGCGGTAATGGTGTGATCGAGAACTGCATTATGCCGCGTTTGTACCGCGAAGCGCCGATCAATGCTATCTGGGAAGGGTCGGGTAATATCCAGGCACTTGATGTGCTGCGGGCCTTTAAAAAATCTCCCGAGGTACAGCAGCGCTGGTTTGCGGAAATGGCCCTCAGTGAAGGTAAGTCGCCAACTCTGGATGGGGCAATCGCCGCGCTGAAGGCTGATTTGGCAGATCACGGCGGCGCAGAGTTTTCCGCCAGGCGGCTGGTGGAGCGTATGGCGGTCTGTTTCCAGGCGGCTATGTTGCAGCAATACGCCATACCGGCGGTGGCCGAAGCGTTTATCGCGTCCCGGGTCGCTTCAGGCCACAGCATGTACGGTTGTTTGCCTGACTCCTGTGATATCGAGGCCATACTGAGTCGCGCTTTGGTGGTCGGCCACCCTTGAAAAATCCTCACCTGTCCCCATAACCCTGTCAGGTCCTGAAGAGACCGCTGATTTCAGACTTTACAGGTGATAACAATGTCGACAGTTGAGAAAGAGACTCTCGGGTTTCAGACTGAAGCAAAACAAATGCTGCAGTTGATGATCCACTCCATGTACAGCAACAAGGAAATTTTCCTTCGCGAGTTGGTATCCAACGCCTCAGACGCCGCCGACAAGCTTCGCTTTGAAGCACTGGCCGACGGCAGCCTGTTTGAAAATGACCCCGATTTGCGTGTGCGCATCGATATTGACGAAGACGCGAGCACGATCAGTATCAGCGACAATGGCATTGGTATGTCGCGGGACGAGGTGATTGCCAATCTCGGTACGATAGCTCGTTCCGGCACGGCAGAGTTTCTGAAAAATCTGGCGGGGGACAAGAAGAAGGACTCCCAGCTGATTGGCCAATTCGGGGTCGGGTTCTACTCGGCATTTATCGTTGCTGATCGGGTTGAGGTATTCACCCGTCGCGCCGGGGCGCCCGCCGATCAGGGCGTGCATTGGGAATCCACTGGCGAGGCCGACTTCTCCATTGAAAGCTGCACCCGTGAAGAGCGCGGCACTACGGTAGTATTGCATCTGCGTGACGACGACAAGGAATTTGCCAACGACTGGCGGGTGCGCAGCATTATTAAAAAGTACTCGGACCACATCGGTATTCCAGTACAGATGCTGAAGAAAGACGCTGCCGAGGACAAAGAGGAGGATGCAGAGTCAGAGGCGAAGGCGCCGGAATTCGAAACCATTAACTCTGCGACGGCGCTATGGACACGTTCGCGTAATGACGTCAGCGACGACGAATACAAGGCCTTTTACAAGCACGTTAGCCACGACTTTGTCGACCCGCTGACCTGGAGTCACAACAAAGTGGAAGGCAAGCTGGAATACACCAGCCTGTTGTACCTGCCGACCCAGCCGCCAATGGATATGTGGAACCGCGATGCCGCCCGCGGGCTTAAGCTCTATGTCCAGCGCACCTTTATTATGGACGACGCGGAGCAGTTCCTGCCGCTGTACTTGCGCTTTGTAAAAAGGGGTGGTGGACTCCAACGACCTGTCACTGAACGTGTCCCGTGAGATTCTGCAGCAGGACCCCGCCGTTGACGCGATGAAATCGGCCCTGACCAAGCGCGTTCTCGACATGCTGGCCAAATTGGCCAAGAACGACAGCGAAAAATATCAGACCTTCTGGAAAGCCTTTGGCCAGATCCTCAAGGAAGGTCCGGCTGAGGATTTCAGCAACCGGGAAAAAATCGCCAAATTGCTGCGCTTTGCGACCAGCCACGACGACAAGCCCGAGCAGACCCATTCGCTGGAGGACTACGTCAGCCGAATGAAGGAAGGGCAGAAAGATATCTACTACGTTGTTGCAGAAAACCACCGCACCGCCGCCAGCAGCCCGCACCTGGAAGTGTTCCGCAAAAAGGGCATCGAAGTGCTGCTGTTGTCTGACCGTGTCGACGACTGGCTGATGAACCACCTGTCTGAGTTTGACGGTAAGGCCTTCAAGGACGTTGGTCGTGGCCAGCTGGACCTGGGTGACCTGGAAGACGAAGCGGAGAAAAAGGCGAAGGAAACCCTGGCCGAAGAGCACAAGGACCTTATTGAACGGGTAAGCAAGGTACTTGAGACCAAGGTGCAGGAAGTGCGTGCCACGGCTCGCCTGACCGAGTCTCCCGCGTGTCTGGTGGTTGGTGACCACGACATGGGTGCACAAATGCGCCGTATCCTCGAAGCGGCAGGCCAGGCCGTGCCGGAGAGCAAGCCTATTTTTGAGCTGAACCCCGAGCACCCGCTGGTGCAGAAGCTGGACAATGAACCCGACGAGGATCGCTTTGCCGATCTGGTGGGAATTCTGTTCAGCCAGGCTCATCTGGCCGAGGGCGCACAGTTGGATGACCCCGCTGATTACGTGCACAAACTGAATAAGTTACTGTTGGAATTGAGCGCGTAGCATTCCCTGTTTGCAGGACTCGAGGCGGCAGATTTGCCGCCTTTTTTGTTTGTGCGATGATAAACTTGCGAAAAGCATAACGAAGGGATGACCATGACGGGAAAACATCGTGTAGCAATATTGGGCGGCGGCAGTTTTGGCACCGCGATTGCAAATATTATCGCCGACAAAGGACATGACGTTTGTTTGTGGATGCGCAACCCGGAACGCGTCGAGGAAGTGAATCAGCAGCACACCAACAGTGCCTATCTACCGGATATTCCCCTGCACCCTGGGTTGAAGGCGAACAGCGATCTGGCACAGACCGTGGCCGGCTGCGATGTGGTTTTTATGGCAGTGCCGAGCAAGTCGTCGCGGGACGTGGCGCGGCAGGTTGCACCGCTGTTGGCTGAGGGCACGATGGTGGTCAGTACCACCAAGGGTATCGAGAGCGGCACTAACAAGTTGATGAGCGAGGTTCTGGCGGAGGAGTTGGGAGACGTGCTCATCGGGGTAATGAGTGGTCCCAATCTGGCGAAAGAACTCGCCGCAAAGGAAATCACCGGTACGGTCATTGCCAGCAAGAGCGAAGCGTTGACCAGCTGTATCCAGGACCTCTTACAGAGCGCCTATTTTCGTGTGTACGCCGGTGGCGATGTCTACGGGGTGGAACTGGCCGGGGCACTGAAAAACGTTTACGCCATTGTTGCCGGTATGGCTGCGGCCCTTGGTGTTGGCCACAATACCATCAGTATGCTGGTAACCCGTAGCCTCGCGGAGATGAGCCGCTATGCGGTACACCAGGGGGCCGACCCCCTGACCTTTCTTGGCCTCGCCGGGGTGGGTGATTTATTTGTTACCTGTACTTCGCCATTGAGCCGCAATTACCGGGTTGGTTTTGCCCTTGGTCAGGGGCGCGATCTCAACGAAGTCGTCGCCGAACTGGGGCAAGTAGCCGAAGGGGTCAATACCCTGCGTCTGCTCAAGGAGCAGGCCGACGAGCTCGACATCTATATGCCGCTGGTGCAAAGCCTTTACGGCATTATCTACGAGGGCAAAACCCTGTCCGAAGTCATCGGCGGGATGATGTGGGCGGAGCAAAACCGCGATGTTGAATTTACGATGCGGCAGGATTAATGGAAATTGTATTACTCAGACACGGTGCGGCCTCCTGGGATGCTCCGACCGATATGGAGCGGGAACTCACCGAGCGCGGAAGGGCTGAAGTGGAGGCCGCCAGCCAGTGGTTGACAGAGGGCGACTGGCGTCCCGATGAGCTATGGGTGAGTCCCTATCGCCGGGCCCAGCAAACGGCCGAAATCGTCAACGCCCGGTGGCAGTGCCCGCAGCGTAGCAAGGCGTCGTTGACCCCGGACAATCCGGTGGCGGACCTGGACCCGTTATTGGCGACCTTTCGAGGTGAACGACTGCTGCTGGTCGGACACAATCCCTTGCTCAGCAACGCCATTGCCCACTGGGAAGGGGAGCGAGCCTCCTACTGGGGGCTGCAGACTGCCAGTATGGCCCGTATCGACGCCGACGTTCCGGCGCGGGGGTGTGGCACGCTGGTGTGGCTGCGCCACTATCCCAACTACCAGCACAACGGGCGCTGAGCGGCGTGTCTGATGTAGTGAATTCCCCGCAGATGTGTCGTTACACCGTCGAGGGCTTATCTATCGCCGGGAAAATGTGGGGCGATGGTTATCCAACGATTGCCCTGCACGGTTGGCTCGATAACGCGGCGAGCTTTGATGCCGTGGGAGAGGCTCAATCCGGCCTGCAATTATTGGCTTTGGATCTGCCGGGCCACGGCCTGAGCGACCACAAACCCCCTGCGGGCAGTTACGCCATCTGGGATGATCTGCGGATCATCGTTGGTGTCGCCAACGCCCTTGGGTGGGAAAAATTTGCCGTTGTCGGCCATTCCCGTGGCGCGATGATTGCGACATTGCTCGCCGCGACGCTGCCGAATCGAGTGACGAGTCTGAGCTGTATTGATGGTCTCCTTGCCGGGGGCAATCTCGACGACAAGGCGATTAGCCAATTGTCGCGCTATGTGCGTGACTACACCGCCGAACCAGGGGTGGCACGCACGTTCTCCGGGCTGGATGAGGCTGTTGCTGCGCGCCGTCGTTCAATGCCGATGCAGGAAAGCTCGGCCCGAAGGATCGTTGAACGGGGCACCGTAGCTGACGAAAATGGCGGATTGCGCTGGCGCAGTGACCGCCGTTTGACGATGGCATCACCGTTGAAGTTAAGCGGCGAAGATTGGCGTCAGGTGATCGTGGCGCTGGTGTGTCCGGCGCAATTTCTCGGTGCCGAGCAGGGCATGGCAGAGCGTATCGTTTCGGTCTTTCCCGAGATCGAACAGTTTTTTTCCTGCCGTCGTTTTCCCGGAGACCATCACGGCCATATGGATGTTGGTGCGGAGTGTGTTGCTGCAGCTCTGGTGGAGCATATTCTGGGGGCAAGTTCTTAACGGGCCAGCCAGGGTAGCGGGCCAGAGTGGCGAGCCAAGGTGGGCCAGGCCGCAGCAGCGCAATGCTGAGACGGCCTTGACCAGCCAGGTTTTACTTGCCGATCAGCGCCAGAAATTCTGCGCGGGTGGCCTGGTTGTCCTTGAATACGCCGAGCATGGCGCTGGTACGCATCACCGAGTTTTGCTTCTCCACGCCGCGCATCATCATGCACATATGGCGGGCTTCAATAATTACCGCCACACCCTCGGCGCCGGTTACCTTTTGCACAGTATTGGCAATCTGCGTGGTCAGGCCTTCCTGTATCTGCAGGCGGCGAGCATACAGGTCAACAATTCTGGCGACCTTGGACAGACCCAGCACTTTGCCATTGGGAATGTAAGCCACGTGGCACTTGCCAATAAAGGGCAGCAAGTGGTGCTCGCAGAGCGAGTAAAGCTCGATGTCCGAAACCACGACCATTTCGTTGGCGTCAGATTCAAACAGGGCGTCGTTGACAACCTGGTCGATAGAGAGGCGATAGCCTTCGGTTAAAAACTCAAAGGCTTTTGCCGCCCGTTTGGGCGTGTCGAGAAGGCCGTCGCGGGTCGGGTCTTCACCAATTTTATCAATGATGTCTGCGAATGCTTTTTCCACCGGAATCTCTTTATTCGTGAACGTGTAGGGGCGCAATGGTAGCAAATGCCAATGGGGATAACCAAGTGTCATTCATTTTTGCAGCCAATTGTTGTGTCAGCGGGGCGCCAGGCGGGCTTGGGTGCGGGTCGCTGTGAGTGTAAACTGCCACGCTTTCGTTCTACGCGCACCAGCCTGTTAGTCGCGCTCAGCCAGCAAGGGGAACACCGTGGTCGATACCGCCGTCAGCCAGTATCTTGAGACACTTCGCGACTATATTCGCTGGGGGAGCAGCGAGTTCAGTCGCGCCGGCCTGTTCTTTGGCCACGGCACCGATAACCCCCTGGATGAGGCGCGCTTATTGGTGATGCACGCCGTGGCGCTGCCCTTTGACAGTCCAGACAGCCTGCTGGATGCGCGGTTGACGCCGGTGGAGCGGGAAGGGATTCTGGAGCTGTTTCGCCGGCGCATACAAGAGCGCCTGCCCGCCGCTTACCTGATCGGGGAGGCCTGGTTTGCCGGCTTACCCTTTGCTGTGGACGAGCGAGTGCTGGTGCCCCGTTCACCCATTGCTGAATTGATTGAACAGAGTTTTCACCCCTGGCTGGACGAAGACCCGGAATGGATTCTCGATCTGTGCACTGGCAGCGGCTGTATCGGCATTGCCTGCGCTTACGCCTTTGAGGACGCCGTGGTGGATTTAGTGGATATTTCCACCGATGCGCTGGCGGTTGCGCGGGAAAATATTCGTCGCCACGAGCTGGAGGAGCGGGTCTTTGCGATTGAGTCTGATGTTTTCAGCGGGCTCAACGGCAAATGCTACGACCTGATTGTCAGCAACCCACCCTATGTCGATGCCCGTGACCTGGCGGAGATGCCGGAGGAATATCGCCGCGAGCCGGCCATTGGCCTGGCCTCCGGCGATGATGGCCTCGATCTGACCCGGCAAATTCTGCGCGAAGCGGCCAACCATCTTAACCCCGGTGGCCAACTTGTGGTGGAAGTAGGTAATAGCTGGGTGGCCCTTGAGGAGGCCTTTCCCGAACTGGCCTTTACCTGGCTGGATTTTGAGCGGGGCGGGCACGGTGTATTCGTCCTCAGCCGCGAGCAGCTGGTGGAGGCGGACTTGCTCTGACGCAGGCCGCCGTTTCACGTATAATCCGCCACGACGTTTACCTATTCGAGAAGTCCCATGTCCGGAAATACCATTGGCAAGTTATTCACCGTCACCACCTTTGGCGAGAGCCACGGCCTTGCGCTGGGTGCAATTATTGACGGTTGCCCTCCCGGACTGGCGCTGAGTGAGGCGGATTTGCAGCGCGACCTTGATCGCCGCAAACCCGGTACCTCGCGCTATACCACCCAGCGTCGGGAAGCCGACGAAGTGAAGATTCTCTCCGGTGTGTTCGAGGGAAAAACCACCGGTACGTCAATAGGCCTGCTGATCGAAAATCAGGATCAGCGCTCCAAGGATTACAGCAAGATCAAAGACCGTTTCCGCCCGATGCACGCCGATTACAGTTACGAGCAGAAGTACGGATTGCGTGATTACCGTGGTGGCGGGCGCTCTTCGGCCCGGGAAACGGCCATGCGTGTGGCGGCCGGTGCCGTGGCCAAAAAATACCTGGCAGAGAAACACGGGGTCGAGGTGAGGGGCTATTTGTCCCAGCTGGGGCCGATTAAAGCGGAAAAAGTTGATTGGGATGTGGTTGAAACCAACCCCTTCTTTTGTCCCGATCCGGATAAAATTCCGGAGATGGAAACCTTTATGCAGGCCCTGCGCAAGTCCGGGGATTCCATCGGTGCACGGCTCACGGTGGTTGCCAGCAAGGTGCCGGTGGGCCTGGGTGAGCCGGTATTCGATCGCCTGGACGCGGATATCGCCCACGCTCTTATGGGTATTAACGCCGTCAAGGGCGTGGAAATCGGCGCGGGCTTCGACTGTGTGGAGGCCCGCGGCAGCGAGCACCGTGATGAACTGACTCCTCAGGGCTTTACCTCGAATAATGCCGGTGGGGTGCTGGGGGGTATCTCCAGTGGACAGGATATTGTCGCCCATATCGCTCTGAAGCCAACCTCCAGTATTTTGATTCCCGGCGCCACCATCGACCAGCAGGGGCAGCCAGTCGACGTGATTACCACTGGCCGTCACGACCCCTGTGTGGGCATTCGCGCGATTCCGATTGCTGAGGCGATGCTGGCCATTGTGTTGATGGACCATCTGTTGCGCAATCGCGGCCAGAACGCCGATGTGCACTGCTCAACCCCGGTCATTCCCGCTTCGCGAAACTGATTGCTGATGGCGGGAAGTATTCCCTACTGGCGGCTATCGGGCTTTTATTTTTTCTATTTCGCGTTGCTGGGCACCTGGTTGCCCTATTGGTCTCTGTACCTGAAATCGCTGGGCTACAGCTCCGGCGAAATCGGTGTGCTTTCGGCGCTGGTCATGATAACCAAAGTCGTTGCCCCCAGTCTGTGGGGATGGCTTGCTGACACCTACCACTGCCGTACCCGGATTATTCGTCTAGGCAGTTTTCTTGCTGCGGTGGCCTTTGCCCTGGTCTATATCAGCCAGGACTTCTGGTGGTTGGCGTTGGTGGTGGTGAGCTACAGCTTTTTCTGGAACGCGGTGCTGTCCCAATTTGATGTATTGACCCTGAGCCACTTGCCGGGGCGCTACGGTGAATACTCCCGCATCCGCGTGTGGGGCTCGATAGGTTTTATCATTGCGGTAATGGCCGCAGGGGCATGGTTCGACCACCACCCCATCGTACATCTGCTTTATCTTATTTCCCTGCTGTTGGCGGCCATCTGGCTGTCGAGCCTGTTGGTCGGAGAAAAGTCCGACCCGGTAAAAAACACTGATGACGGGGCGGAGAGCCTTGTGAAACTGGTGATGAAACCGGCGGTGCTGTGTTTCTTCGCCACCAGTATGCTGCTGCAGTTTTCCCACGGCCCGTATTACACCTTTTTCAGTATTTACCTCGAAAGCCAGGGCCACAGTAAATCGGTGACCGGTATGCTGTGGTCGCTGGCAGTGGTCGCAGAGGTGGTGTTGTTTATTTTTATGCATCGCGTACTGGCCCGTTATACCTTGCGCACACTACTGGTGGTGAGCTTGCTGCTCAGCGCCCTGCGCTGGGCACTTATCGCCGCCTTTGCCGAGGTGTTGCCGGTGCTGGTGTTTGCCCAGTGTCTGCATGCTGCCAGTTTTGGCAGTGCCCATGCGGTGGCGGTGGAGGTGATTCGTCGCTTTTTTACCTCCCACCACGGCCAGGGCATGGCCCTGTATAGCGGTCTGAGTTTTGGTGCCGGTGGCGCGGCGGGGGCACTGTTCAGTGGCGGCTTTTGGGACACCTATCCGGTGGGATGTTTTTGGGTGGCGACATTGGCAGCAACCATTGCCGGAGTATTGGCCTGGCGCTATTTCGAGATGCCTGCCACAACTGCAGCTGACGACAGTCGCCAGCGCGTCTAAGCCTGGGCTAGACTGTTGTCGACGATCCAAACCAAGTGTTGGCACGTCATTGTTTTTGTGTGGATTTAGCAGGGGAAAACATGGCGCAGGAATCTGTGGTATACGGTTGTATTACTGATATGTCGTTTGTCGGTGACGCCGAAGACATTCAGCTCCGTCGTGAGGTGAATAGCCAAATCACCGACACCCTGCCCGGGGTTGAAGACTGGCCATTACTGTGTCGAGAGATGTTCTCCATGCCCCGTCGGGCATTGGAATTTGGCGACTGCCAAACTGACGTAATTCACTTTGGTAGCTCCTATAAAGCCATTGAGCATGAATGGGATCAGTGGCTGCGTTTGTTTGAGCGCATGTTGACCAAAATGTATTGGGTGTCGGCGACGGTTCATCTGCAAACTGCCTACAATGGCAGCCATACCTTTGTATGGCAGTCAGAGAAGGACTATCATGCGCCAGGAGAGGAGCTCGGCCACCTGCGCTGTGAATGGGTTCGTGAAGACAGTTTCGCCTAATCGCGCCCGACTGGGGACGTAAGGATCTTGAATTTGTTTGCCGACTATCTGGCAAAGTTTAAACGCTACCGCACCCCGGTACTTGCGGTGCTGGCGACAGTGATGCTGGTATGTTCTGCGGTGTGGAGCTTTGATGTACCGTGGTCGGAAATTATCGGCTACTTAATCGCCTGTCTGCTCGGTGTAACCGTCATAGTGATAAGCGCTGCTCTGGTGGTGTTTCTGTTCAAATGGGTGCAGGGCAGAGGGCGCTGAGCCGCCCCGCACCGGGGACACGCTGGCTTATTTCGGCTCTATGTCGATATCGATACTGAGCAATTCCGCAATTTCTTCCAGGGCTTCTTCCAGCTCGTCAATATCACAGCCCGGCGGCATATCCGCTTTGACATAGGCCTCGAACAGGGCCTCGCCGGTCATCGGTGCGCTGGTGATATTGGAGTTTAATTCGGTCACATTGATCTTGCGTAGCTTCAGCGCGCGGCTCACCTCCCGGACGATACCGGGACGGTCGTTGCCCAGAATGTGCATCTGGCAGCTGCCCTGTTCGAGTGGTGCAGGTGGCTCGGATTCACTGTCGTCGAAGCTGACAATAATGCCTTCTCCGCTGAGGCTGGAAAGACTGTCACGAACGGCGGCCAGCTTGGTGGCGGGCAGGCTCAGGCGGCCAATGCCGGCGAATTGGCCCGCCAATTGAATCATGCGGCTTTCCTGCCAACTGCCGTCGTGCTCGGCAATGCGCTCGGAAAGGGCTTCGACCAGGCCGGGGCGATCCTTGCTGATAAAGGTAAAAACCAGGGAGGTGTTCAATGTTGTCGCCTTTTTGTCAGGTTCTCGGTGGGGTAGTTATCGGTGCTACCCGAGATATTGTTGTAACGATACGATATCTTTAACGTCAAATCACCCGTGTGCGCTGACCGCGTACAAAAATAGCCAAGGGGGAGGGGAGAGATGTTTATCCATGTGGATTTCTGTGTGATACCGCTCGGCACCACGCCGTCCTTTGGCGAATATATCGCAGAGTGCCATCGTATATTACGCGCCCGGGGCCTGAGCTTTCAGCTCCATGCCTACGGGACGAATATCGAGGGGGAGTGGGATGAGGTGATGGCGGCGATCAAGGACTGCCACGAACGCCTGCACGCGATGGGCGCGCCGCGAATTCACACCCAGCTCAAGATTGGTAGCCGCACCGACCGCTCCCAGTCATTGCAGGATAAAATTGACAGTGTTCAACAACATTTACAGGACGATGATCGTGCGCCGAATTAACTACGCTGTAACCGCGCTGCTGCTTTTCAGTCAGCTCGTCTGGGCCGATACCCCTTCGCTGGACTGGTCGGCGGCGCTGTCGGGAGAGCATCGCTCCGAGGCCGCTCGGCAGCGGGATCAGTACCGCCACCCCAGACAAACCCTGTCCTTCTTCGGAGTGAAACCCTGCGATACCGTAGTGGAGCTGTGGCCCGGTGGCGGCTGGTATACCGAAGTGCTCGCGCCGGCACTGCGTGATTGTGGCAAACTGGTGGCCGCTCATTTTGCCGCCGACAGTCCGGTGGCTTTCTACCGGCGCTCGCGGGGGCAGTACGATGCCATGTTGGCCGGTGATCCGGCCCGCTATGATCGGGTGCGGGTCACCGCCCTGGAGCCGCCAGAGCATGTGCAACTGATTGACGCTGAAACGGCCGATAGTGTGCTGACCTTCCGCAACGTTCATAACTGGTTAAAGGCAGGCACGGCTTCGGCAGTATTTTCAGCGGCCTACCAGGCGCTCAAGCCCGGCGGCATATTTGGTGTAGTGGAACACCGTGCACACCCCGGCACGTCCCTTGAGAGGATGGTGAGTTCCGGCTATGTTACCGAGGAGCTGGTGATAGAGCTCGCCAGGAACGCCGGGTTTTTGCTGTTGTCCTCCAGCGAGATCAATGCCAATCCCAAGGACAGCCGCGACCACCCCAAGGGGGTGTGGACATTGCCGCCCAGCCTGCGCCTCGGCGACCGGCAGCGGGAGTATTATCAGGGAATTGGCGAGAGTGATCGCATGACCCTGAAATTTATCAAGCCCATCATGTAGTCGTGTGGCAGCATGATGGCCCGAACATTTTCCCGGAAACGATGTAATGAGTGACTTTGTAGAAATTCCCTGGCAAAAACTGAGCGACGATGCGTTTCAGGGCATGCTCGAGGAAATGGTCAGTCGTGACGGTACCGACTACGGCGAGGTTGAGCTGAGTAGCGAGCAAAAGATTGCCCAGCTGCGCAGGGCGCTGGAGAAAGGCCAGGCGTATATCGCTTTCTGTACCGAAACCGAGAGTTGGTCGATTCTGCCACGGGATTCGTAGCGGTTGGCGGCCCTTGCAATTCCGGCCGAGCTGGGGACAATAGGGCGCTTTGTAGCTTCCGCGCAGGTAGGGAAATGACGAAACCAGTTGATGCAGACCACCACCTCGATACCAGCGGTCTGACATGCCCTGAGCCGGTAATGCTGCTGCACAACAAAATCCGCGACATCGCCCTGGGCGAGGTGCTGGAAATTCTTGCCACTGACCCGGCGACCACTCGGGATATTCCCAAATTTTGCAATTTTCTCGGACACGAACTGCTTGCGCAGGACGACGCCGACGGCGAGTACCGTTACTGGGTGCGCAAGGCCTGAGTTATCAGGGATGCAGCAACTTGTTCAGCGCGCGGGTGCTCATTGCGCCGCCATTCTTTATCTGATTGGCTATGTGGTATTGGAAGTAGTAGCGGAAGCCACTGTTGTCCTGGGCAGCGTAAAGGCAGGGGTCCCCCGCCAATACCGGTAGCTGGGTGATTTTTTTCGGGTCGGCGAGCATGGCCTTCATCTCGCCGTTGTCGCAAAGCTGCCAGCTGACCACCGATTCGAGCACGTATTCCTGCTCGTCGTTGAGGATGGCCGCGTGACTGCCGATCATATCGGGAATTTCCTGAACTGCTTGACTATTGGTAGTTCGGCTTGGCGGAGCGTTTTCCAGTACGGTGTCCAGCGCCGTAATATGGTGATTTGGCACCGCGGAATAACAGCGCTCGGTTTTGGGGTCGTAGTAGCCGCTGGCCTGCCCGGTTTGAGGGTTGTCGAGGTCTATACAGCGGGAGACGCCACCGAGCCAGGGCACCAGGGCCACGGTGCGGCCATCGGCCAGACGTGCCCAGCAAAGAATGCGGATGGCGTAGAGCTTTTCACTGGACAGGGCCTGATGTTTGTAAAGCAGACACTGGCCATCGTACTCGGGGGAGAGTCGTAAAATTTTGCGTTGCTCCGTTTTGGAGCGTTGTGCAGGAAAGGGGAGAATCTTCGCCGTCGAAGAAGGGCCGGGGTTACGTGGAGTCATAGCATTTCCTCACGTAGCGGGGCAATCCACCTGGCGGCGCGGGATGCGACAACCAGTGCGGTGGTATCCCTTTCTGATAAAATTACCTTCACTTTCGCTATTTGCCAAGTTTTTAATGACAAGTTTTCAGAATAAGCCCTGTTATTTCGCCTACGGCTCGAATATGAATCCGGCGCGGATGCGTGCACGTGGCTTGCATTTCGTCCATGCCGAGGCAGCCTCGCTGCGGGGCTATGCGCTGCGGTTTAACAAGCATTCCCATTCCTGCCCGGGGGTGGCCTATGCCAATGTTGTGGCGGCTACCGGTGGTGGTGTCGAGGGGGTGTTGTACACACTGAGTGATGACGCTGAACTGGATAAAATGGATGTATTTGAAGGGACTCCGGTGCGTTACAGCCGCGAGCGGATGCTGGTCGATACCGCCGCTGGGGCGGTGGCCACCTGGATTTATGTGGCCAACCCGGCCTTTGTGTGTGCCGGGTTACTTCCCGAAGACCGCTATCTGGCCCATTTATTAGCAGGAGCCGAATTTCTCAGCCCGAGTTATCTCCAGTGGTTGGGTGAGCAGCCCTGCCAGCCCGCGGCGGAGTCGGGTAAATGCGGACTGTTATACAATGATTAATCAGTGTGCCGCGAACGGGCTGTTGCAGGAAGCCGTCAGCGAGTTGGCGCAGTGCCGCCACATCGAGGCGGTGTTTAACGACTGCTTTCGACAGCGCTATCGCTGTGAACTGGTGGGTGGGGCCGATGAACCCTATTACCAGCCAGGGGAGGCGGGCGACCTTCACCGGGTCTACTATCGCGAAGATTTTCCCCGCAGTGCCCTGCACGAGGCCGCCCACTGGTGTGTGGCGGGCGAGCAGCGTCGGCAGCTCGCCGACTATGGTTACTGGTATGAGCCCGATGGCCGTTCAGTCGAGCGGCAGCGGGAATTTGAACGGGTGGAGGCAACACCTCAGGCGATAGAGTGGTTTTTCGCTCTGGCGGCCGGCCTCGACTTCCAGGTCAGTATCGACAACCTGGGCGCGGGGAAACGGGATGAATTTCCTTTCAAACTGGCGGTCTGGCAGCGGGCTAAAGCCTATCAGCGGGTGGGCTTGCCGCCCAGGGCGGAGCAGTTGTTCCGCGCCCTCTGCGCCGCCAATGGCGTCTCACTGAACGCCGTGATGCAGGGCATAAGCCTGCGCGCGCTGTGCCGATGACGGCGCCCAGACTCTACTGCCTGGATGCATCGATCTATATTTTTCGGGCGTATTTTTCCCGTAGCAGCGACTTTGTCAGCCCCGAGGGTTTTGGCCTCAATGCGGTGGAGGGCTTTATCGATACCGTGTTGTCGCTGCTGCGTCAGCGCAAGCCCGACCATCTAATGGCGGCCTTTGACGAGAGTCTGGGCAGCGGCTTTCGCGAGGCCCTCTATCCTGAATACAAATCGCGTCGCGCCTTGCCGGACGAGGCCCTGGCCTTTCAGTTGGCATGCTGTCGGCGAGTGGCGGAACTGCTGGGTATTCCCTGCTTCTCCAGCGCTGAATTTGAGGCTGATGACCTGATTGCCAGCGCGGCAGCGGTGGCTCAGAACATGGACTGGCCGGTAACCGTGATCAGTCGAGACAAGGATCTGGCCCAGGTCTTGACTGGAGATAGCGACGAGCTGTGGCATATTGGCGAGCCGCCCCGAAGTCGCGCCCTGTGGCAACAGGAACGGCAACTCGATTGTGCGCGACTGGCGGATTATCTAGCTGTATTGGGCGATGCCAGCGACGATATTCCCGGCCTGAAGGGAGTGGGTGAGAAGACCGCCAAGGCGATATTCCAGCGGTTCTCCTCACTGGAGGATATCTATGGGCAGTTGGATCAATTGGCCCTGCTACCGGTGCGCGGCGCGGCGACACTGGCGGCGAAATTCGCCAGTCAGCGCAGCGAAGTGTTTCTCTACCGCGAGCTCACCCGATTGCGACGGGATGTCGCAGTGGCGGGGTGCCCGGAAGAGCTGGCCCGGCGTCCGGTAGATAGCGAAGGGCTGCGAGCGTTTTGCCTTGAGGTCGGGTTTTCCAGGGACTACCAGCAACGCTTGCTGCGCCGCTGTGCGCAGATTTCAGCAGAATGAGGTTTTAGGGTGTGAATATACTTGTCGATGAAAATATCCCGATGGCCGAGGCGTTCTTCAGCCGATTTGGCAGCGTCGTCACCTTTGCCGGCCGGGGTCTGTCCCCGGAGGCATTGGTCGATACCGATGTGCTGATTGTCCGCTCGGTAACCCGGGTCAATGCCGCCTTGCTTGCCAAGGCGACAAAGCTGCGCTTTGTCGGCTCCTGCACCATTGGCAGTGACCATCTGGATATTGAGTATTTAGAGTCGCGCTCTATTAATTGGTGTACAGCACCAGGCAGTAATGCAGATTCTGTCGTGGATTATGTCGTCTGCTCGCTGTGCGCGGTCGATGACTACATGGCCCGGCTGCTGGGGGGAGGACGCTTGGGGATCATTGGTTACGGTAATGTCGGGCGACGGCTGGCCGAGCGGGTGTCGGGCCTGGGTATCGGCTGTGTCGCCTATGATCCGCTGATCGATGCCCAAAGTGACCCACGTCTGGTGGGCATCGACGAAGTACTTCATTGTGATGTGCTGTGCCTGCACGCGCCGTTGACCCGCACCGGGCCATTTCCCAGCTATCACCTGCTGTCGTTGGAACAGTTGCTGAGACTGCCAAAGGGTGCCCTGCTGCTGAATGCCGGGCGCGGAGAGGTAGTGGCCACCGGCGTGTTGCTGGAGTTAGCTGCCCTGAGGCCGGATATTCAGCTGGTGCTGGATGTGTGGGAGGGGGAGCCTGTGGTGTCCGCCGAACTGGCGGCGCGCTGTGCCATCGCCACACCACATATCGCCGGCTACAGCCTCGACGGCAAGTTCAAGGGCGCGGCGATGGTGGCTGAGGCGCTGGCGAATGTGCTTGGGGTGAGCGAAGAACAGAGCTGGCCGTCAGAAGTCGCTGCGGCATTAACCGCGCCGCAGGTGTCGGTGCAGGATTGTGGGGAACCCTGGCAGGCGGCGGCCTTGTCGGCCTACAACCCGAAGGAGGATCATCAACGTTTTCTGGCCAGCCTGGGGGCAGATGACCCCGGTGGGGCTTTCGATGCCCTGCGCAAGCACTATCCGCCGCGTCGGGAGTTGAGTCGTTGTGAGTTTGTATTCGATGGGGCTGTCGATAAGGCTCAGCTTAATGTCCTGAGCGCCTTGCAAGGACACAGATAAACTCGTCATTGCTGCCAGCCAATGCCTGCAAGCATTTGTCTATGGCGTCGTTACTGATGGGGATTTCCCGACCGTCGTCATCGACCAGAGAGGCACCGTAGCGCTGTTGAAACACATGCTGGGCAAGGCAGGGCGCTTTTTTCAGCTCTGCCAGGTCGGTGCTGAGTAATTGAAAGTATGACGCCATAGTGTTCCCCTGATGCCGCGATGGGTAAAAACAAAGGAGGAGTTTTTACCCTATGGGTTCAGTGAAGACCAGTGGGCGAATATTTACCAGCGCAAAGGGGTAAGTAATTGATCGTATATGTTGGAGGTTTCATGGTTGTTATGTCCTTAACGGAGAGCAAAGGTGTTTAAGCTCGGGCTTATCGTCAACCCTTACGCCGGGCTGGGCGGACCGGAGGGTTTCAAGGGCAGCGACGATCTGCCGGCTGAGCTGAAGGCCGGCGCGATCAGTCGCGCCGGTGAACGTGCGCAGCGTTGCTTGAGCCTGATTGCCCAGCGCCACGGCGGGCGTGTTGGAGTGTATGGCTTTGACGGCGCAATGGCCGGCGAGTGGGCACGGGCAGCGGCCTTGTCCTTTACCGCCCTTGGGCAAGCGCAGGACGAACCGAGCACTGCCGCAGACAGTCGGCGTGCGGCTCAGGCGCTACAGGGGCATGGGGTTGATCTGGTGTTGTTTGTCGGTGGGGATGGCACCGCGCGGGATATTTGCTCGGCGGTCGGCGAACAGCAAGCAGTGCTCGGCCTTCCCGCGGGGGTAAAGATGCACTCAGGGGTGTATGCGGTGAGTCCGGAGGCCGCCGCGGAAATTGTTGATGCACTGATCCGCGGTGGTCTGGTTGAAGTCGCCTCTGCCGAGGTTCGGGATATTGACGAGGCAGCTTTCCGCCGGGGGCAGGTGCGGGCAAAGCATTACGGTGAAATGCAGGTGCCGAGGTTGGGCGGCTTTCTCCAGCAGGTCAAACAAGGGGGGCGCGAGGTCGAGGAGCTGGTGTTGGCGGATATCGCCGAGGATTTTCTGGAAAATATCGACGATGACGCCCTGTATATTATCGGTCCCGGGAGCACCACCGAGTGTCTGATGGAGGCTATGGGCTTGCCCAACACGCTGTTGGGTTTTGACCTGGTGAAGGGCGGGAAGTGCCTGGTCAGTGACGCTAACGCTGCGCAAATTGCCGCGGCGCTGGACGCTCATCATGGCGAGGTGTACGCCTATATCACCGCGATCGGTGGACAGGGGCATATTCTCGGGCGTGGCAACCAACAACTTACCCCCGGCTTAATCCGGCGTATCGGTCGAGATCGCTTTCGTGTAGTGGCCAGCAAAAGCAAGCTGAGCCGCCTTGAGGGGCGCCCCCTGTTGGTGGACACCAACGACCCTCAGCTGGATTGCGAGTGGCGTGGGTATATTCCGGTAATTACCGGCTATCGGGATCAGGTGATGTATCGCGTCGGTCTGGAATTCGGCGATGACGAACAGTCGGCGGACACCGCGACTCCGATTTCGAATACACAACAGGATTGACTATGAGTGACAGTATTATTACTCCGCCGACCTTCGACGATTTTGCCGAACTGGCGAGGGTGGAAGACTGGTCGTCGATATTTTCCGAAGCGCCGGAGGCGACACGGCTGTTTCATGGGCGGGGCCAGTGTTATCCCGGGTTGGAGTGGTTGACGGTCGATTATTTTTCGCCAGTGCTGTGGATCGTGCTGTATCGACAGCCACCGGAAGCATTTTGGGGGGAGTTTTGTCATCAGCTTAAAGCACGATTTGGCGGTGTTGTGGATGCGGCTCTGGTGCAACACCGCTATCTCCGTGGCAATGACTGTGAGCCGCTCTGGGGTGATGTGCCCGATGAGATGTACGCTGTCGAGAACGGCCTGCGCTTTGAGCTGAGTCTGGGTGGGCAGCAGAATATTGGCTATTTCATGGATATGCAGCCCGCCCGCCGTTGGTTGGCGGAGCGGGCGGAAGGGGCGCGGCTACTTAATCTGTTTTCCTACACCTGTGCGTTTTCCGTTGCCGCCCACGCCGCCAGGGCCGATGGCGTGGTCAATATCGACATGAGCAAGGCGGCCCTGCGTCGAGGCAAGCGCAACCATGAACTTAATGGGGTTGAGGAGGGCGACACCATCTATCTGGGACACGATATTTTCCGCTCCTGGGGACGGCTCCGTCGCGAAGGCCCCTTCGACATTGTGATCTGCGATCCGCCCTCGCGACAGCCGGGCAGCTTTGATGCGGCAAAGGACTACGCCCGCCTGGCGCGCAAACTGCCTGAACTGTGCCGTGAAGGGGGAGATATTCTGGCCTGCCTCAATTCTCCACTAATGCCCGAGCAGTTCCTGCGCGAGGTGATGGCGGCGGAGTGCCCGTCAGCGCGTCTGGTAGCGCGCCTGCCGGGGAGAGCAGATTTTCCCGACAAGAGCGCCGACGGCGCACTGAAAGTGCTGCACTATCGGCTTGAGGGCGAGACTAGCTGACCGCGCGGAGTTTGCGACGGTAGCCCTTGAGGAAGTTGGCAAAGCGCTCGATCGCGTCGGCCAGGTCGAGCTTGTTGGGCAGGAAGACAATGCGGACATGGTCCGGGGTCGGCCAGTTAAAGCCGCTGCCCTGTACCAGCAGAATTTTCTCCTGATTGAGCAAATCCAGTACCAGCTGTTCGTCATTGGCCACCGGGTAAACCTCGGGGTCGAGCCTGGGAAACATATACAGTGCGCCCGCGGGCTTGGTGCAGCTGACGCCGGGAATGTCGTTGAGCATTTTCCAGGCGAGATCGCGCTGCTCAAGCAGCCTGCCGCCGGGAAGAATCAGCTCGTTGATACTTTGGTAGCCGCCGAGCGCGGTTTGAATCGCGTGCTGGGCAGGAACATTGGCGCACAGGCGCATCGAAGACAGCATATTAAGCCCTTCAATATAGTCTTCTGCCTGATCCTTGGCGCCGGACACGATCATCCAGCCACTGCGGAAACCCGCCAGGCGATAGGCCTTGGACAGGCCGTTAAAGGTCAGGCACAGCACATTCTGATTCAAGCTGCCCAGGGGAATATGCACGGCATCGTCGTAGAGGATTTTGCTGTAAATCTCATCGGCGAATACCACCAGGCCAAATTCCTCGGCGATAGTCACCAGCTCGATCAGCATCTCCCGGCTATAAACTGCGCCGGTGGGGTTGTTCGGGTTGATAATGACAATTGCCCGGGTTTTGTCGGTGATCTTGCTGCGAATATCTTCCAGCGAGGGCTGCCAGTCGTTGTCTTCGTCGCAGAGGTAATGCACGGGTTTAGCGCCGCTCAGGGAGACCACTGCGGTCCACAGCGGGTAATCCGGTGCGGGAATCAAGACTTCGTCGCCGATATTCAGCAGGGCCTGGGTTGCCATGGTAATCAGTTCACTGCAGCCGTTACCCAGGTAAATGTCATTGACTTCAACGCCGGGAATGCCCACCTTCTGGCATTCCTGCATCACCGCCTTGCGCGCTGAATACAGACCTTTGGAGTCGCTGTAACCCTCGCTTTCCGGCAGCATATGAATCACGTCCTGGATAATTTCGTCCGGGGCGTTAAAACCAAAGGGGGCCGGGTTGCCGATATTCAGCTTCAGAATACGGTAGCCTTCTTCTTCCAGTTCGTTCGCGCGCTGTAACACCGGTCCGCGAATGTCGTAGCATACATCGCTGAGCTTACTGGACTTGTAGTAACGAGACATAATAGCCTTCTTGCAAACATGCTTGGGTTACCCGCGTTCACGTGCGGGCAGGGCAGTGTGCCGACGGAAAAAATCGTCGGCTATTCAGAAGCATAGTGTACCCTTTGGCAAACCGACAATGGAGTGATTTTGATGGAAAAAGTCGTTAAAACAGCGGACGAGTGGCGGGAGCTTCTCGGTGCCGACGCCTACCACGTGTGCCGGGAGAAGGGCACCGAGCGCGCCTTTACCGGTGAGTATTACAACGAGCATTCTCCGGGCAAATATCTGTGTCGGTGTTGCGGAGAGGTGCTGTTCGATGCCGCCACCAAATACGACTCCGGCTCGGGTTGGCCCAGTTTCTATCAGCCGGTCGCGGAGGAGGTCGTTGCAGTAAACAGGGATACCAGTCACGGTATGGTGAGGGAAGAGGTGGTCTGCGCCCGCTGCGATGCCCATCTTGGCCATGTGTTTCCCGATGGACCAGCGCCCACAGGGCTGCGTTACTGTATTAACTCCCTGTCGCTGTCACTGGATAAAGACGAAGATTGACGAAAATCTGTGCAGTTTGCGTAAAAAACAAACGGATTTAACTTAAATTTAAAATATTTCACCTCCGCGACAAAAAGCGACTTGACGGGGGCGGCCTGGCTCCCTAAAATTCGCGCCACTTTCAGGCAACAAGTGACTCGCGGCCTGAAAGGTTTGCGGCGTCCCCTTCGTCTAGTGGCCTAGGACACTGCCCTTTCACGGCAGTAACAGGGGTTCGAGTCCCCTAGGGGACGCCATTTATTTCGCACTATCGGAGCTGACGGTCCGGTAATGCCGGGGAGAAGAAGCCATACTTTTCCCCAGCCGAATGCGGTTGATTTTGGCTATTCAGTCCTTGACGATGTCAGGGGAGATATCTAAAATTGCCGCCGCTTTCAGCCGCTAACACGGTTGGGAGGTTTGCGGCGTCCCCTTCGTCTAGTGGCCTAGGACACTGCCCTTTCACGGCAGTAACAGGGGTTCGAGTCCCCTAGGGGACGCCATTTATTCAGCACTGTCGACGATGTGCGGCAAGGCGACTAAAGGCGTCAGACAGGTGTTAAGCCTGTTGACACGTGAATTTACCGGAATTATTATTCCGTGCCATAAAAGGCAGTAAATTCAAAAAGATAGTCAGGTGTAGCGCAGGTGTGTTCACCGGAAAAGTGTTAAAACGCGGGATTAGCTCAGTTGGTAGAGCGGTACCTTGCCAAGGTACAGGTCGTCGGTTCGAACCCGATATCCCGCTCCAAATAAAAAACGAAGCTCTATAGCTTCGTTTTTTTTTGTCCGGAAAAAATGGATGCCAGCTCCGAGGGGAGTTGCGGGGCCTCAGTGGAGGCCAAAGGTTTGGGCGCGAAGATTGCGATAGAGACCGTCGTCGCCATCACTGCCGGCTTCATAGTAGCGCTCTTCCAGCAGCTGATATTTGTCCAACTCCTCGTCGCTCAGATAGTGGAGGCAGTCGCCGCCAAAAAACCACAGCAGGTCGCGGTGCATTTGCGGGGTGATAAGCGGAAAGCTGGCGACGATCTGACTCAGTAATGCCTGTCCCTCCTGGGCGCTGTCGGGGTCGCCGAGGGAAGACTGCAGAGTGCGCACCCGGTTGAGGAATTCTGCAGTATCGCTGCCCTCCGGTGCATAATCGCTCAGCTGGTTTACGCAGACCAGGCACAGTTCATCGTATAAATTCTGGTAGTATCGGTGTCGGCTTGTAGTCACGGTAGGTCCAATCAGTGTTAACAGGCTTTAGTGTATTCGATCCGGCCACCGTGGCAAAATACGCCCCCGTGCTTTTCTGTCTGTTACATAATATTGGGAATTCATTATGAGCAAAGCCCTGGAAATCAAGGGATTGCGCAAAACCTATGGCAATGGTTTCGAGGCTCTGAAGGGCATCGACCTCGATGTGAACGAAGGTGATTTTTTTGCCTTGCTCGGCCCGAATGGCGCGGGAAAGTCGACTACCATTGGCATTATCTGTTCACTGGTGAAAAAGACTTCCGGCGAAGTAAGGGTATTTGGTAAATCGATTGACGATGACCTCGCCAATGCCAAAAAAGACATTGGCGTGGTGCCCCAGGAGTTCAATTTTTCCAGCTTTGAAACCGTGTGGGATATCGTTGTCAATCAGGCAGGCTATTACGGTCTGAGCCGTTCTCTCGCCGCTGAACGGGCCGAGGCCTATCTGAGGCAACTGGATCTGTGGGACAAGCGCAAGGTCGCCTCGCGCATGCTGTCGGGTGGGATGAAGCGTCGGTTGATGATCGCCCGGGCACTGGTACACGAGCCGCGCCTGCTGATACTCGACGAGCCGACGGCCGGGGTGGATATTGAGCTGCGCCGGTCGATGTGGACCTTTCTGGCAGATATTAACCGCCGCGGTACCACCATCATTCTGACTACCCACTACCTCGAAGAAGCCGAAAGTCTGTGCCGTAACATCGCCATTATTGACAGTGGCGAAATCGCGGAAAACACCAATATGAAGGCGCTGTTGAAACAGCTCCACCGGGAGGTGTTTATTCTCGATAGCACGGCGTGCCTGCCCGAGGCGCTGTCGCTGCCCGGTTATGCAGTGGAGCGAGTGGACGACCATATGCTGGAGGTGGCCTTGGAAAAGGGCGGTTCGCTGAACGAGGTGTTCCGCCTGCTTAGTGAGCAGGGCATTGAAATCAGCAGTATGCGTAATAAAGCCAACCGACTGGAAGAGCTGTTCGTGTCTCTTTTGGCAAAGAAGTAACACCGACCAGAGGGATAAATCGACATGACCGCTGCAGAACAATGGATCGCCTTTGTCACCATCGTGCGCAAGGAAGTGCGTCGTTTTCTACGCATCTGGATGCAAACCCTGCTGCCTCCGGCCATCACAATGTCGCTGTATTTTGTGATATTCGGCACCTTGATTGGCTCGCGCATTGGCACAATGGGTGGCTTCACCTATATGGAGTTCGTGGTTCCCGGACTGATTATGATGGCAGTGATTACCAATGCCTATTCCAACGTTGTGTCGTCCTTTTTCGGCGCCAAATTTCAGCGATTTGTTGAGGAAATTCTGGTCTCGCCCATGTCGAACAACACCGTGCTGTGGGGCTTTGTCCTCGGTGGTGTGGCCCGAGGCTTGCTGGTTGGCCTGATCGTGACGCTGTTGTCGCTGTTTTTCACCGACCTGAATATTCAGCATATCGGTGTCACCATAACTATTGTGCTGATGACCTCTGTCATGTTTTCGCTGGCGGGGTTTATTAACGCGGTGTTTGCCAATAATTTCGATGATGTCTCCATCGTGCCGGTGTTTGTGCTGACACCGCTGACCTACCTGGGAGGTGTATTTTACTCCATCGATATGCTGCCGGAGTTCTGGGCCGACGTGTCGCGGCTGAACCCCATGCTTTATATTGTTAATGCCTTCCGCTATGGCGTGCTCGGTGTATCAGACGTCAATATTGGTGTTGCCTTCGCGATGGTCGGGGTCTTTACGGTGCTGGCCTATGCCTACTGTATGTATTTGTTGCGCAGCGGCACGCGTCTGCGGCAGTAGGAGATACGAGTAATGGAGCACATCAGTCACGGCCCGTTGGGGGAGAGTGTCAGCTACCCGGAGCAATACCGGCCGGAAATTCTCCACCCGATTCCCCGTTTCACTGGGCGCGATATACTCGGTATTGGCGCGGTGTTGCCCTTCGACGGGGTAGATATCTGGAATGCCTATGAGCTGTCCTGGCTTAATTCCCGGGGCAAGCCTCAGGTGGCCTGTGCGGAGTTTCGCTTTCCCGCATCTTCCAGCCATATTGTCGAGTCAAAGTCGTTCAAATTGTATCTCAACTCCTTTAACCAGCATCGCCTCGATAATGTAGAGTCTTTGCGGGAGGTGTTGGCCAAGGACCTGTCAGCGGCTTGTGGCGCCCCTGTTGAGGTGAGTGTGTATACCCCGGCTGGATGGGGCGAGGATTTGCCGTTGCAGTCCCTGTCGGGTGTGTGTCTTGACCGGCTTGATATCGACGTTGACTGCTATTCGCCAAATGCGGGGCTGCTGGCGTTGGCCGGCGGCAGTGGCCAGCAGCGCTATTTCAGTGATCTGCTGCGCTCTCGCTGTCCGGTCACTGCGCAGCCGGATTGGGCAAGTGTTGCTATCGAACTTAATGGCCCCATGCTCGACGAGGAGGGCTTGCTGCGTTACCTGATTGCCTTTCGTCAGAAGAACGACTTTCACGAGCAGTGCGTGGAACAAATTTTCTGCGACATCATCAATCTGGCCGGAGACTGCGAATTGACCGTTTATGCTCGGTACCTGCGTCGAGGCGGTCTGGATATCAATCCCTGGCGCAGTAATTGCCGCCCGTCACTGCAGGCTGAAAACCTGCGACTGCCGCGGCAATAAGCCGTTTTTTTCGCCATACGCGGAGTCCGGTAGGTAGTACAACGGATAGCAAATGTGGCCGCGAAAGCGAACAATCAGGGCATGTTTTGTTGGTGGAAGAATATGCCATGTTGGTCGCGAGTTATTTAATTGGGTACGACGATAACGGCGTTGTCGGGCATTTGGGGCTCGACCGGGCGTTTCCGACTCATCTTGAGGCGGCCGAGTTTGAACTGTGCGAGCGTGAAGGCACCCACGGCGGTGTGGCCTACGATCTGATGGTGATCTTTCCTTACGCAGAGTCTCCCCGGAATATGATTTGTCTGTTGGACCTGCCCCCTGCACTGGTGTCCTCTCTCGCCAACGGTGGCACGGTGCCCATCGTTGATTTTTCCTGCGGGCGCCTGCTGCGATGCAGTCTCGGGCAGGTCGTTGAGCGCTGCGCTTGAGAGAGTGCTCTTATCTCAGAGGTTAGAGTTATGTGGCAGCCCCGTATAAACCGGTGTAAACGTTATTCCATGCACGGCCCCGCATCGTCAGTGGTGCTTATTCCCGAGCAGGATAGGGTGGTCTACGGTGGAAATTTTGAAGCCCAGTTACCCAATGTTATTCGTCAGCGAGTAGAGCGCGATATGCGTAAAAGTGTTGATCTCAAGGTGATGGGTTATCTGATGGTGTTGGGGAACCGCTATCGTCCTGCGAAGTCCTGATTGACTGCCGATTTTATATCCGCGGTGCCTTGCGGTGAAATATACTGGCTTAATGCGGCAGGTACTCAGGGTAACCCCCAACTTTTTGCTGGATCAGGCTTGCCTCGCCGGAGTCCAAGGCAACACGTAACAGCCTGTCAGGCACCCTCCAAAAAACACAAACCTTCTGTATCGCCTGCGTCCATGCTTGTATGATGGAGCCCATTTCTTTTGATCAGGAGCGGGCAGTGTCTCATCAACAATACCTTCAAGCCTTTACCACCATGCTCGAAATGCAGGATCGGATGAACCAGCGCGTGCATCCCGAATGGCCTGCGCAGAACTTCGAGTGGTATCGCGCGGTGTGGATAGAATGCGCAGAGTTGATGGATCACCAGGGTTATAAATGGTGGAAAAAGCAGCACGCTGACATCGAACAGGTGCAAATGGAAGTGGTTGATATCTGGCACTTTGGTATGAGCGCCCTGATTCGTCCGGGCGTGGCGGCGGCGGAGATTGCTCAGGAAATGATCGATGAACTTGACGCGAGCCCGCGCCCCCATGCTGCGAATGTGTTGCTTGCCACCGAGGCCCTCGCCGCCGATGCGCTGTCGCGAAAAAGCTTTTCCGTTGTTGTGTTTCGGGATTTGCTGCACGCGGTGGATCTGGATTTTACCAGTCTGTACCGCCAATACGTGGGCAAGAACGTGCTCAACTTCTTCCGCCAGGATCACGGCTATAAAGACGGCAGCTACATCAAAATCTGGCAGGGACGTGAAGACAATGTCCACCTTGTCGAGGTGTTAGCCAGTCTGGACCCCTCTGCACAGGACTATGCCGATGCCGTCTATCGCGGGCTCAAGGCCCGCTACCCGGCGGTGTGATACGATGGCTCGGGATGGTCTCTCGACATCGGCACTGGCGCGTTTACTTGAGCTGCCACTGCAACAGCTGTTTGCCACTCTCAAGGACTATGGCTGGATACGCAATGTTGATAACACCTGGGAGTTAACCGCGAAGGGTGAATTCGAAGGGGGGCGCTATGTCAACAGCAAGCGCTATGGGCGCTATATCGTTTGGCCGGCGACCATTGTGGACCACCCGCTGTTGCGCGCAATGGAAAGCCAGCGCAGCCTTGCTCCTGCTGATATTGGCCGCAGCCTGTCGGTCAGTGCCCGCCAGGTCAATCGCTACCTGAGTGTGATGGGGTGGATTCGCTCGGGACGCCGGGGGTGGGAACCGACGCCGGCCGGGGTCAAACACGGCGCGCAGCTGTATGAAAATCCGCAATCCGGTCAAGTCTATGTTATGTGGCCGGAGGATATTATTCAGCAACCGGCGTTGCTCACCTTGAGAAAACGGGACAATATTGACCTCAGTGATCCTTCCACCTGGTGCAGTATTGATGGCAATCGCCACGACAGCTATGGTCGCACCGTCGTCGCAAACTGGCTGTTTCTCGCTGGGCTGCGTTATGCGGTAGAGTTTCCACTGGGTGCCGCCAATTCCGTGTGCGATTTTTACCTGCCGGAGGCCACGGCGAGTATCGAGTTGTGGAGCGGCCAGGAACATGCTGACCAGCTCGCCGCTCGGCTTGAGCGTGAAAAACACTGTAAAGCGCACAATATCGCCGTGGTGGATGTCCACCCTGAAGAGCTCGAGGTGCTGGACGACTACCTCAGCAGGCGCCTGACCGAGCTGGGGGTGGCGGTACTGTGAGTAGTGCCTAAGGTGCTTCCCGGTTTATCGCTTCCGCCAGTGCCAGGTCACGGGGGGTGAGGCCACCCACGTCGTGGGTGGTAAGTGAAATAACCACTTTATTGTACGAGTTTGACCAATTGGGATGATGGTCAATTTTTTCGGCGCAAATGGCGACTTTCGTCATAAAGGCAAAGGCGTCGAGAAAGTTTTTGAACTGGAATTCCCGCCGCAAGGTGTCGCCCTCACGCTGCCAGTTCGGTAGCTTTTTCAACGCGTCTTCTATTTCATGTTCTGTCAGCTTGACGGGCATAGCTCATCTCTTTCAGTCAGTAAAACGCCGCACTCAAGGTGTTCAGTGTAGGGGAACTGGTCAAACATCGCGAGCTGCTCGCAATGGTGGGTTTTGTGTAATTGTTGCAAGTCCCGATGCAGGGTGTGCGGGTTACATGAGATGTACAGAATACGTTTAAAGCGGGCGACCAGGGCGCGGGTGGCGTCGTCGAGGCCCGCCCGTGGGGGATCGACAAGAATGGTGTCGAGGGTGTAGTCCGCAAGATTGATATTCTCCAGACGGCGAAACTCCCGCTCGCCATTTAATGCCGCAGTAAATTCCTCGCTGGACATGCGCAGGATCTCCACATTGTCGATGTGGTTCAGTGCAAAATTTTCCCGGGCGGCCTTGACTGAAGTTTTCGATATTTCTGTCGCCAACACGCGGCGGAAAGCCCCGGCAAGAGGGGCGGTAAAGTTGCCATTCCCGCAGTACAGCTCGACGAGGTCACGGGACTCGCTGCCCGCCAGATGGGCCAGAGCCCACTCAATCATCGCGCAATTGATGTGTGCATTGGGCTGAGTAAAGCCGCCCTCGTACTGACGGTAGTGATACTCCCGGCCAGCGATCGGCAGGCATTCCTCGACATAGTCACGACTTAGTACCAGCTTTTGTTTGCGGCTGCGTCCGATGATGGTGATGTTCAGATCCTGTGCAAGACCCTCGGCTGCGGCCTGCCAGGTGTCGTCAAGTTTGCGGTGATAAATCAGTGTAACCATCATGTCGCCGCTGAGTGTGCTGAGAAACTCAATCTGAAACAGCCGGTGGCGCAGATGTTCGTTATTTTGCAAGGCTTGGCGTAGCACCGGCATCAACCTGCATATGCTGGCGGAGGCGGTGGGAAAATAATCGATTCGCACCGGAATTTTCGGCTGGGCGGGATCGAACATCGCGTAGTACAGCTCGTCGTTGTCGTGCCAGATACGAAATTCCGCGCGCATGCGGTAATGCTCAGCCGGGGAGGGATGAACCTTTGGGGCAGGAAGTCCAAGGTCGGCAAATAAACTGGCGAAGTCGCTGACTTTATCTGCCAGCAACTGCGGATATGCCTCGGGCTGAATAGGGGTAATGCTCATTATCAGTTGCTCGTTTGAAGGCGCTGCAGATCTCGGTTCTGCCAGATTTCAGCGGCCTGTTGCAGGCATTCATCGGGCGAACAGTCGGGGTTTCGCAGTTGCAGGACAATCGCGATGGTGCCGAGAATGGCGTTATGGCCATAGTCGCTGAGGTCGTTGTGGCACCAGGCTGCGCGCAGGGTGCCCACATCCAGCTGTTCCTGCCAGGGCTGGCGCCCCTCCAACAACCGCGGCCACTCACACTCGCTGAGTTCGCCGTTGTGTACATATTTAACGGTGCAGGTGGCTTCGGGTTTGCGCTCGGCTTCCCCTGCCTCCCCCTTGAAGACCGCCGCATGAGCTTGCCCGAGCAGTTGCGCCGCGCGTTGGTGGCTGTCGCCGTAGGCAGGATGGAAAATACTTTGCACAGAGTAGGGGGCGTTAAGCGGATTCAGCAGCCGCGAGAGAGTGTGTACAGGGGAGCGCAGACCGAACAGGTTGCGTAATTCGATAATATCTTGCAGCGGCGCAGAAACCTGACGGAGGGGAACATAGGCGAAGCGGCGCTCGGCAACCGCCACCGCGCAGTCTTCCCAGTTGTCGGTCACTGTCTCGCCCAGCTCCCGCAGCAGGTGTTCGCTGTACACGCGGTCAGCGGTATGGCCCGCGGCGCCGTGCATGACGATTTTCAATCCGCTATCGGCCAGTGCGAGGGCTGCTAATAAATACCAGGGGTGTTGGCGACGTTTGCCGGCATAGCTGGCCCAGTCGAGGTCGATGGCAATTTCCGGAGCGTTGCAGTGGCTGCGTACGGCTGTGACAAAGCCCGCCAGTTCCTCGGCGCTTTCTTCCTTGACCCGCAATAACATCAGAAATGCACCCAGCTGCACTGGATCGACCTCGCCGCGCAGAATCATGCCCATCGCGATATTGGCCTCCTCGCGGGTCAGCGAACGGGCGCCGGACTTGCCCTTGCCGAGAATACGCACATAGGGGGCGAAGGGATGTTCTGTCATAGAGTTGTCCAATCCTGGGGTAGTTAAAGCGATAGTGCGAGGGAGGGATTCTACCAGCTCAAGCAATGGCTGTGCTGTTCGCAAAGGTCGATCAGTACGGAATAATCGATGGCTTTAATCCCCGAGTGGGGGGCAATGGAGAATTCCTCGAGCTCTGTGGCAAGGGCGTAAACAGACCTGCCCAGGCAGTCGAGGGTCGTCGGATGATTGAGCAGGGTGACCGCCTCTCCGAGTAGCGCCAGTGTATCGTCTTCGGCGAATAACGCTAGGCCGCGACGGAACCCCTCGGAAGACTGGATAATATGCAATATCAAGTCAAAAGGCCTCTATGCGGTCGCTCGCGAGTATCTTACTGCGAAGCTCTTCTGCGGACAGGGGTAAAAGACGGAGCGGTGCAACGCTGTCCTCCGTCGATGTGCTCTCGCCGGGTAAGGAAAGGATGTAGAGCTGGTCGATACCAAATTCAGCAAGTCGCGTCGTGATTTCCTGCTGATGCAGGGCTTCCAGAGCGGCAGACCAGAGCACGAGGTCGACGGTCTCGCCAAAGGCGATGGCGGTCAACGCAAGGTCCGCTGCCGGTTTGGCCAGTTTCGCCTGGCTTATCAGAATAAGCATCAAGCCCCCAGTCTGAGGGTTCGAGTGGCGGTCGATGCGGCGGCCTGCCATTGGGCCAGACCTCCAATGACGAAGCCCTCCCGCAACGTGGCTTGTGCCAAACCCTGCCGGCGGGCGGAAGGGGTGTCTAGAATATTTCTCTCATTGGCGCTGCCGCTGCACACCACCAATTCGCAGTGCGCTTGTTCAGCCAGCGCTCGCCACTGGTCGCTGAGGGGGGTGTCGCGGCGGTTGTCGGCAATGTTGGCGCCATCGTGAATGAAAAACACCATCGCCAGAGAGTGGCCTCCAGCGGAGGCCGCGCGGGCCAGTTGCAGGGCATGAAGACTGGCTCGATCGTTGGGATGAGCGCTGACCATCAGTGCAAAGACAGACATGGGAGAAAGAGGGGGAGTCCCCACCCCATGACGGGGTGGGGTGGGGCCTTAGTCGTCGCTGCCGAAAATACCGAGAAGGTGCAGCAAATGGACGAACAGGTTGTAAATATCGAGGTACAGCGCGACGGTGGCGCGGATATAGTTGGTCTCACCGCCGTGGATGATACGGCTGGTGTCAAACAGGATCAGGCCGGACATAATGAAGACCGCTGCTGCTGAAATAGCCAGGGAAACCGCTGGTACCGCAAAAAAGATGTTGGCAATACTCGCGACTACCACAACAAGCAGTCCGACCATCAAAAAGCCGCCGAGGAAGGAGAAGTCCTTGCGGGTGGTCAGGGCATAGGCAGACAAGCCAAAAAAGACCAATGCGGTGCCGCCGAGGGCTTGCATTACCAGTTCTGCGCCGTTGGGCAGTGCCAGATACATTTGCAGCATCGGGCCAATGGAGGCACCCATCAAGGCGGTGAAAACAAAGATGGCGGCGAGGCCCTTGCTGGAGTTGGCCGTGGCGTTTACCACGAACAGCATAGCGAAACCGAGCAGAGACAATACCAGCGCGGTGCCGCGGCCGAGGTTCAGAGCCATTGCAATGGCTGAAAACGCAGCGCTGTTAAGCAGCGTCAAACCGAGCAGCATATAGGTGTTGCGCAGTACCTTGCTGATTTCAACAGACTGCTGGCCTATTGCGGCGGTCGATTGAAATACTGATTTCTCTTGCATGTTGATCTCCGTAGTGAAAGAGCCTTTCAGAAGTCTATATAGTCTGTCACCGGGGGGCTTAAATCAAGCGTTACCCACGGGCTGCCAGTACTACTTATAGATATTCATTAGATGGGGGCAGAAGCTGAAAATTCAATATGGGGGTGATGGTGTTGACGTTGAATTTACGCTGAGCGAGAGGGGTATTGAAAGGGGATTAAATGGCGGAGGGGCAGGGATTCGAACCCTGGGACGGTCGCCCGTCGCCGGTTTTCAAGACCGGTGCTTTCGACCACTCAGCCACCCCTCCGCAGAAGCCCGAGATTATACATAGGTTTATTTCCGAAACAAGCGGTATTGCAAAAAAGACTTATAAATCAGTTTGATGTGGCGAAATTTTGAGCGAAAAAACCCGGCGCTGGGCCGGGTTCGGGTAGCGGCGCAGTCCGTGGCGAGTGCCGCGAACTACGCTTGCTGAGGTCGCGACTCGATCAGTTTCTGGGATCGTTGGCGGCCCGTGGCATTTTCGGACGATTGGGGTCCGGCTGCGCCATCACATTGGGGTCCAGAACCGGTGGCTGAGGACTGCCGGTGTCAATTTTGACCTCGGTAATCGGTTTGGGGGCGACCCTTGGATCATTGGCCGCGCGGCCTTCCGGGCGCACAAGTTCGGCCTTGCCGGGCTGTTCCCCTTGATTTTGCAGGGTGACCTTGGCAGCAGGTGCCGGCTTACGGGCTTCGACAGCGGGACTGTCATTGACCGCTTCCGGCAGGGCTTCTTTCTTCTTGGGCTCCGCTGGTGCGGCCTGCTCCTGAGGAACTTCTGCTACCGTCTCGGGCTCGCTGGCTGGAGCCGGCGCTTCCTCGTCAGCAGCCGCTGCTTCCTCGGTTTCGGCAGGCTTGGGAGCTTCGACGGGCTTGGGGGCTTCTGGCGCTGCGGCAGCCTCGGTGGGCTTGTCAGTAGCGGCGTTCGGCGCTTCCTTTGCTTCGGCGGCTGGTGTTGCTGCCGAGGCAGGGGTCTCGTCTACCTTGCTGCTGGCAACGCTTTCAGCTCCGTCCTGCGTCAGTGCTGATGCCTTGGGTTGCTGGTCGCGGTTGTCGGCGGCGGTGTTTTGTTTCACCTCAGCCTTGCTTTCCTGTGCGCGCTCAGCTTGAGGCGCTTGCCCGGCATCGTTGGGGGCGTTGTTGGTTTCGGTACTATCCTCAACCGGTGCCGCCGTGCGCTTGCGCTCTTGCGGGCCGCGTGGCTTGCGGTTACCACGGCGTTTGGGGCGATTGCCGCCAGAGCTGTTCTCGCTATTGCCGGTGTCGTTGCTGTTACCGGTGTCGGTGTTGTCTACTTTGGTTTCGTTGCTATTGTCGTTGCGCTCGTTGCGATTGCCTTTGTCCTGGCGGTTGTCATTATTGCGTGGACGGCGCTCTCCGCGACTGTTGTTGCGTCCTTCGTTGCGCTCGTCGCCAGATTTGTTGCGGCTTTCGTTACGCCCTTCGTTGCCGGCATTGCCGGATTTGTCACTCTGGCGGTTATCAACAATTTCGTCATTGTCACGGCGGTTGCCGCGTTGGCGCTGGTCGCCACCTGGGCGACGATTGCGATTGCGGTTGCGGTTGTTACCGCCGCGATTGCCGTTGTTGTTGCCGCCGCGATTGCGGGGCGCGGGCTTGGGTTCTGGTTTGACTTCCGGTTCGGGGGCGGGCTCTTCCCCTTTAAAGAAGGCTGCCAGCCCTTTGCCGAGTTTGCTGAAAAAGCCGGGCTGCTGCGGGGTTTCTGTCGCGGCAACAGGTGCCTCCGGGGCGCTTGCGGCGGGTGTGGGGGCAGGAGCCTTGGGTGCGAGTGTTCTCACTACTGCGGCTGGGGCAGCGGGTGCTGCGCCGAGTTCATTGGCGTGGACTTCTTCTGCTGTTTCCGCTTCGGGAGCCATTTTGTAGCTGACTTCGCTCTCGCCTTCGATATCGTTCTCGCGCAGGCGCATCACTTCAAAATGGGGAGTATCCAGGTGCGGCGCGGGGATTACGACGACGCGAACATTGGAGCGCTGTTCAACGGCGTAGATAGCGGTGCGTTTCTCATTAAGCAGATAGGACGCCACGTTAACCGGGACAACCGCGCGTATTTCTGCGCTTTTTTCCTTGTTGGCTTCTTCTTCAACCAGGCGGAGAATAGAAAGTGCAAGGGATTTGGTGTCGCGAATTGTGCCTTGACCGCTGCAGCGAGGGCAGACTTTGGCACTGGTTTCACCCAGAGAGGGGCGCAACCGCTGACGTGACATTTCCAGCAGGCCGAAGCGTGAAATGCGCCCGATCTGGATACGTGCGCGGTCGGCTTCCATGGCATCGCGAATGCGGTTTTCCACTTCGCGCTGATTTTTTGCCGCCATCATGTCGATGAAATCGACGACGATCAGGCCGCCTATGTCCCGCAATCGCAACTGTCGGGCGATTTCGTCCGCGGCTTCGAGATTGGTCTGCAGGGCGGTTTCTTCGATATCGCCACCCTTGGTTGCGCGGGCGGAGTTGATGTCGATCGATACCAGAGCTTCAGTGGGGTCGATAACGATAGAGCCGCCGCTGGGCAGGGAAACTTCGCGCTGGAAGGCCGACTCGATCTGCGATTCGATCTGGTAGCGATTGAACAGGGGGACCGCGTCCTGATAGCGCCGTACTTTGTTCTTGAAGTGTGGCATGACCTGTTCGACGAAGTGCATGGCTTCGTCGTAGGATTCGTCGGAATCAATCAGTACCTGGTCGATATCGTCGCGTAAATAGTCGCGAATGGCGCGGATAATGACGTTGCTTTCCTGCAGGATCAGCACCGGTGCCTTGCGGTCTTCGCCGGCTTGCTTGATGGCTGACCAGAGGTGAAGGAGGTAATCCAGGTCCCATTGCAGCTCCTCGGAGCTGCGACCGATACCCGCGGTGCGCACGATAACGCCCATGCTTTCCGGGATATTAATGCTGTTGAGTGCGTCGCGCAGGGAGGCGCGTTCTTCGCCCTCAATGCGACGTGAGATGCCGCCCGCGCGGGGGTTATTGGGCATCAGCACCATATAGCGGCCGGCAAGACTGATAAACGTGGTCAGTGCAGCGCCTTTGTTACCGCGCTCTTCTTTTTCGACCTGAACAATAACCTCAGTGCCTTCCTTGACCAGATCCTTGATTTTGGCGCGGCCATTAACGTCGGAGGGGGCGCGGTAAAAGTATTCGCGGGAAATTTCTTTGAGGGGGAGGAAACCGTGACGCTCGGCGCCAAAATCAACAAAGGCGGCTTCAAGGCTGGGTTCTACGCGGGTGATCTTGCCTTTATAGACGTTGGCCTTTTTTTGTACGCGGGTGCGGTTTTCTATATCCAGATCGTAAAGACGCTGCCCGTCAACGAGGGCAACACGCAACTCTTCTGGTTGAGTCGCGTTGATTAACATTCTTTTCATGAGCTAAAAAATCCCAAAAGCCGGGATTTAACAGGCCGCTCATGTGATTGAGCATCTATAAGCGTTGCAATGAGTTGCGCGCGCCTTTTGGGCGGCTGGCCAATGTTGGCAGTGTTCTCATTGGTTTGCGGCGTTCTTTTGCCGCTCTTACTCGGCGCGACTTCGCGCTGATCGTCGTTCGTCTAATACAGTAGGCACCAGGGTATACGCGCCAAATATCGGTAACGTCTTATGTACGTCGCTTTAACAGAGTTCTATCACATCTGCGGTGCTGGCAAATCGCGGCAGCACATTGTTTATGTACCGGCACTGCGCTAAAAGCTAGAATGCCGCCGGTACACTGCTTGTTCAAAAATTTTGAGGCCCTGCCATAATCCCGGCATAGTGGCCTTCTGGGGTAGGCGGTCGGCGGTTTTCCCTTGCAACACAGCCCTGCTGTGGCGGGAACCGGACCCAACGGCTACCGTCGCGAATATAGCAGTTATGCATTGTTATCTCAATGATTTATAGAGGATTTTAAGTGGACTCTGACGTAGCCGGAAACCCGGCTGTACGATTCGTGACAATTTCTGCAGATTTTGCCGGGCAGCGCCTGGATAATTTCTTAATGCGAGAATTAAAAGGCGTTCCCAAGTCTCGGATTTATAACATTTTGCGCCGTGGCGAGGTGCGAGTAAACAAGGCGCGGGCCAAGCCGCCCTACAAGCTGTTGGCGGGGGATGTTGTGCGTATTCCTCCGGTTCGGGTGGCCGAAAGAGAGGTGGCGGCGGTGCCGGTGTCGCTGGCCGAGGATATTCGCAGCCGTATTTTGTACGAAGATGAGGGCTTGATGGTGATCGACAAGCCCTCGGGGCTGGCAGTTCACGGTGGTAGCGGGATATCGCTGGGGCTGATTGAGTCGCTGCGCCAGGTTTTTCCCGACGAGCGTCAACTGGAGTTGGTTCACCGATTGGATCGCGATACCTCCGGGTGTGTGATGGTGGCAAAGAAAAGGAAGCATCTCAAAGAGTTACATGAGCTTCTGAAGGCAAAATATTCGGTTGATAAGCGCTATCTTGCCTTGGTAGCGGGTAGTTGGCCGGTGCGTAAGGAGCAGGTGAAGGTGCGCTTGCAGAAAAACGTGTTGCAGTCCGGTGAGCGCATGGTCAGGGCGGGGCTTGAGGGTAAATATTCCCTGACCGAATACCGGGTGCGGGCCAGAATAGAGGGGGCCAGTCTCGTGGAGGCCCGACCGATCACCGGTCGAACCCATCAGATTCGGGTGCATTGCCAGTATGCTGGGTATCCCATTCTCGGTGACGATAAATATGGCGACGATCAGCAAAACCTGTTGTTTCGTGAGCGGGGTCTGCGGCGTTTGTTTCTACATGCACATGCTCTGTCCTTTGAATTGTTTGGCAAGAAAATTGCCGTTACCGCGCCACTGCCTGCGGAGCTGAGAGGGATTCTGGGTGATGTCGGAGAGGAGTTCTGATGCTGCTGATTTTTGACTGGGACGGCACGCTGATGGATTCCGAGCAGAAGATTCTTGCCAGTATGCGTGATGCGGCGCTGTCCTGTTCGCTTGAGCCGCCCGCCGATGCGGCGGTGCGCAATATTATCGGCCTGGAGTTGAGCCTGGCGATTCAGCAACTTTTCCCTGGTGAGTCGGCGGAGGGGGTGGCGGCGATTCGCGCTGGCTATGTGGACAGCTTTGTGGCGGCGGACCAGCAGCCCTGCTCGCTGTTTCCCAAAGTGGCAGAAACCCTTGCGGAGTTGGCAGGGCGTGGCCATCAGTTGTGTGTGGCGACGGGAAAAAGCCGCAAGGGCTTGAATCGAGTGTTTTCCCATCTTCCCCAGGCAGCGCTGTTTTCAGCGAGTCGCTGCGCTGATGAGACGGCGTCGAAGCCAGATCCGCTGATGCTTCAAGAGCTGTGCGATGAGTTCTCTGTGGCCCCGGAGGCAGCTTTGATGGTGGGTGACACCGAGTACGACCTGGAAATGGCAGCCCGCATAGGGATGCCCTCTGTGGGTGTTGCCTATGGCGCCCATGAGCCAGAACGGCTGCGGCGCTGGAATCCACTCGGAGTGGTGGATCAATTCGATGGCTTGCTTGCCTATGTTGATCGCGGCCGCTGAATTGCTCGACGGCCTGTTGGCAAGGGCTAGGGAAGGGCAACGCCTTCATTGGCGAGAAATTCCACCAATCGGATGATGGGCAGGCCGATAAGGGTGTTGGGGTCTGTCCCCTCGATGCGGTGAAACAGGGTGATGCCGAGCCCCTCGGCCTTGAAGCTGCCTGCACAGTCGAGTGCGGGTTCCGCGGCAACGTAGCGCTTGATCTGTTCGCTGCTCAGGGTGCGAAAGTGTACGGCGACCTGTTCGCAACTCTGCTGAATTCGCCCGGTTTGCGCGTTTATGACACATAATCCCGTGTGGAATATAACCGTTTGTCCAGAGCAGCTGTGCAGTTGCTCTATCGCATTGGCAGCGGTGCCCGGCTTGCCCAGCGGGCTGCCGTTCAAGTCCGCTACCTGGTCGCTGCCGATGATCAGGCCTGCGGGCCGGGACTGGGCGACGTGGGCCGCTTTTTCCCGAGCCAGGCGTAGTGCAAGTGTGGCGGGAGGTTCGTTCGCTGCCGGAGTTTCGTCAATGTTCGCAGGCTGTATTTCCGGCGCAAGGCCTATTTTTTCCAGCAGGGCGCGGCGATAGCTCGAGCCAGAGGCCAGAATAATAGAGGGAGTGGGTGTTTGCGTCATTGTTATGGCGTCGTTTTGGTTGGTGTCGGGATCGTGATTTGAAAGGCGATTGTGGCGCGTATTGCTGTAGTGGCGCCAGCTTTTTGACAATTGACCGCTGATCGCGCGAAATGCGCCGCTAAGCACCTAAAAACACGGCATTTTGTTTTGACAACTCTGGGGTGAATCCCTATGATTGCGCGCTTATGCAAAGACAGCCTCTGCCAAAGCAGGTTGATGCCCGCAAACTGTGTATCACAAATGCGGAAATTAACGCGACTGCAACCGTTCAGCAACTTGGCCGTTTTGCCGAGGGCCTCGCTTCTTCTGAAGGTGAGGTACTCGCAGAACTCAAGTTGTTCCGGGGGGAGCAGGGGTTTTACCGGATCGATGGACACGCGCTGGCAAAGGTTGAAGTTACCTGTGAACGCTGCCTTACAGCGATGCCCATTGAGGTTGTGTCGGAATTTGCATTGGCAATAGTGTGGACCGAAGAGCAGGCAAAGGCTCTGCCCAAATATCTGGATGCAGTTATTTTGGGAGAGGAGTTGCTGGATCTTGAGGAGTTGCTGCAGGACGAGCTGATTATCAGCACGCCCTTTGTCAACTATCACGATATCGCTGATTGCAAAGCCACAGGGCCAACAGAATACCCCGCGCCGGAAGGCGCCGGAAGTGAAGAAAAAAGCGAATCGCCTTTTTCTGTGCTGGGGTCCATTAAACCCCGAGATTAGTTAACGAGGAATTGTTAGACCATGGCTGTTCAGAAAAGTAAAAAGACCCGTTCTCGTCGCGGTATGCGTCGTTCACATGACGCACTGACCAGCGCAGCACTGTCGGTCGATCAGACCAGCGGTGAGAAGCACTTGCGTCACAATGTTACTGCGGACGGTTTTTTCCGCGGCCGCAAAGTAGTCGCTGGCAAAGACGACTAATATTTGCGTGGCATCACTGCGCCTAGCTGTTGATGCAATGGGCGGAGACTTCGGTCTCCGTTCTACGGTTCCCGCCTCCGTTCTTGCGCTGAACGAGAATTCAGACCTTCATATCACCCTTGTCGGTGATCGCACAGCAATTGCTGAAGCCCTGCGCTCGCAGAGCTACGATTCCTCTCGTCTCGATATCCTCCACGCCAAAGATTCCGTTGCCATGGACGAAAAGCCCGCGGTGGCTCTGCGTCAAAAGCGTGAGTCCTCTATGGCGATTGCGCTGGGTCTGCTCCGCGACGGCGATGTCTCGGCGGTGGTGAGCGCCGGTAATACCGGAGCGCTGGTGGCCATGGGCTGCATTATTGTGGAGCGCATGAACAATGTGCGCCGACCGGCGATGTGCGCGCCGATTCCCTCTGATAACGGCCATACCTATATGCTGGATCTTGGCGCCAATACCGAGTGTGTTGCGCGGGATCTGGCCCAGTTTGCGGTAATGGGGTCGGCGTTGGCGAGGGTGATCGACGGCCGGGCCGCCCCCCGCGTTGGTGTGCTGAATATTGGCGCCGAATTAATAAAAGGTACCCCGGTGGTTCGTGAGGCGGGTGATTTGATCGCGGCGAACCCCCACCTGAACTATATCGGCTTTGTGGAAGGGGGGGATATCTTTGGCGATGGTGTCGATGTGGTGGTCTGCGACGGCTTTGTGGGAAACGTGGCGCTGAAGGTCAGTGAAGGGGTTGCCTCATTTATTCGCAGGCGCTTGCAGGCGCAATTGTCAGCGAGTGTCATGGGTGCGGTGCTCGGTATGTTGTTAAAGCCGGTGCTGAGGCGTATGCAGCGGGCCAACGATCCCCGGCGTTATAATGGCGCGGTGTTGCTGGGCTTGAAGGGGCTGGTGGTTAAGGGGCACGGTGGCTCCGATGTCCAGAGCTTTTTGACCACCCTGCGCCAGGCTGCTCGTGCAGTCAGTGTCGATCTTTCCCGACAGATCGCGGCGGAGTTGGCTGAGGAAAATCCGCCAACGCCCGTCGCGCAATAGTGTGTATACAGAAACTATGGCGCACTGCCGTAGATAAGTAATGATAAATCTCAGCGATAAACAAAAAGGATGCTGTTATGGATAAGCAATCTCTTGCTTTTGTATTTCCTGGCCAAGGGTCGCAGAAGGTGGGTATGCTCGCCGACCTCGCTGCGGCCTACCCGAGTGTCAAGCACACCTTCGATGAAGCCTCGGAAGCCCTGTCCTACGATATGTGGGATCTTGTGCAAAACGGGCAACAGGAGCAACTGAATCTGACCGAAACGACCCAGCCTGTGCTGTTGACCGCCAGTGTGGCGGTATGGCGTCTGTGGGGCGAGCAGGGCGGTATGTCTCCGGCAGTGATGGCTGGACATAGCCTGGGTGAGTTCTCGGCGCTGGTGTGTGCCGGTGTCATCAATTTTGCCGATGCAGTGCGTCTGGTGCGTGCTCGTGGGCAGTTTATGCAGACCGCCGTGCCGGTTGGCGAGGGAGCTATGGCCGCTGTATTGGGCTTGAGCGACAGCGACATTGAGCGAATCTGCGCAGAAACCAGCGGTGTTGTCGAGGCGGTGAATTACAACTCTCCCGGCCAGGTTGTTATCGCTGGTCATGTGGCGGCGGTTGAGGCCGCCACCGCTGCCCTCAAAGAAGCGGGCGCCAAGCGCGCAATGTTGCTTCCCGTCAGCGCGCCTTTCCATACCTCTCTGATGCGTCCGGCAGGCGAAAAGCTTGAGCAGGCACTGGAAAATATCAGCTTTGCTGCGCCGCAAATTCCGGTTGTGCACAATGTTCACGCGCAAACCGAGAGCGATCCCGCAAAGATCAAGCAGCTGCTGGTTGAGCAGATTTACAGCCCGGTCAAGTGGGTGTCCTGCGTTGAAGCGATGACCGCCAGCGGCGTGACCACGACAGTGGAAAGTGGTCCGGGTAAGGTGCTCAGCGGCTTGAATAAGCGCGTACAAAAATCACTGACCTGTTTGAATATTGAATGTCCGGCATCGCTCGAAACGACGCTGGCCGCTATAAACGCTTGAACAAGGAATTTCTCATGACAGATAAAGTAGCACTGGTCACTGGCGCAAGTCGTGGCATTGGTAAGGCCATCGCTCTGGCGCTGGGTAATGCCGGGGTTACGGTTGTTGGTACTGCGACCTCAGAAGCGGGTGCTCAGGCCATCAGCGAAACCTTCGCCGGCGCGTCGATCAAGGGTCGTGGCATGATGCTTAACGTAGCGTCTGCAGAGTCGGTAGACGAAGTGTTTAAAGCGATTTCTGCGGAATTTGGTGCGCCAACCATTCTGGTGAACAATGCCGGAATCACCAAAGACAATATTATGCTGCGGATGAAAGAGGACGAGTGGTTCGATGTGATCGACACCAACCTGAACTCGCTGTATCGCGTAGTCAAGGCGAGCCTGCGCGGTATGACCAAGGCGCGCTGGGGCCGTATTGTAAATATCAGCTCTGTGGTGGGCGCGATGGGTAACGCCGGGCAGTCCAACTACGCTGCGGCAAAAGCCGGGATGGACGGGTTTACCCGCGCACTGGCGCGGGAAATCGGTTCACGGGGCATCACTGTAAATGGTATTGCCCCGGGCTTTATTGATACCGATATGACCAAAAAATTGGGCGATGACCAGCGCGATGCGCTCAAGGGTCAGATTCCCCTGCAGCGCCTGGGTGAGCCAGAGGAAATTGCCGGTGTTGTTGCCTTTTTGGTGAGCGATGCGGCGGCCTACATAACCGGCGAAACCATTCATGTAAACGGCGGCATGTATATGGCGTAAACTTCTGTTAATTAAGCATTTATTTGTCAAAATGTGAAATTTTCAGAATTTGCTATGCACAAGCATGGGTAGTCGAGGTAGAATTAGCGCCCAAGTGCTGAGCTTAGGCATCACGATTTCGGTGAGTGCCCCGGTTGACCTGACCGCTATGCGGGGCGGCAAATGGGGCACTACAAACTTTAAAATTAATTAGGAGTCATTTACGACCATGAGTAGCATTGAAGAGCGCGTCAAGAAAATCGTTGCAGAGCAACTCGGTGTTAAGGAAGACGACGTACAAGAGTCTGCCTCTTTCGTTGAAGACCTGGGCGCGGATTCTCTGGATACCGTTGAGCTGGTAATGGCACTTGAAGAGGAATTCGAAACTGAGATTCCTGATGAAGAAGCCGAGAAAATCACAACTGTGAAGCTCGCTATCGATTACATCAAAGAAAATCTGCAGTAATACGCAATCTCTGACGGCGTTGCCGTTTGTAAAAGCCGTTGCTATGAAGATAGGGCGGCTTTTTTTATGCCTGCGATTGACGCAATAAATCAGCCTTGAGAGCTGATTGCGAATCGCAAGGGCAAGTTTTTATCGTATTGGGCATGAATAATTTTGTACATGATTAGGGGGCGTGCATGTCAAAGCGTAGAGTAGTGGTAACTGGCCTTGGGATGGTGAGTCCTCTGGGAAATACAGTCGCAGAAACGTGGAAAAACATACTTGATGGGCGCAGCGGTGTTGGGGCGATTACCGGTTTCGATGTATCCCAGTTCTCGACCAGGATCGGTGCGTCGATCAAAAATTTTTCCGTTGCTGACTACATGGCAGCCAAGGAAGCCAAGCGCTTTGACCCCTTTATTCACTATGGCGTGGCAGCGGCTGAACAGGCCCTCGCCGATGCCAAGCTCGATATTACAGATGAGAGTGCTCCGCGCATTGGTACAGCCATTGGCTCGGGTATTGGCGGAATCGGATTGATTGAACAGAGCCGCATGACCATTGAGGGCAGCGGCCCGCGCAAGCTGTCGCCATTTACGGTGCCCGGAGCCATCATCAATATGATTGCCGGGGTATTGGCCATTCGCCATAACCTGCAAGGGCCCAGTATTGCAATTACCACTGCGTGCACCACCGGTACCCACAATATTGGCATGGCGGCGCGAATGATAGCTTATGGCGACGCCGATGCCATGTTGGTAGGCGGGGCTGAAATGGCGACCACCCCTGTGGGCTTGGGGGGCTTCTGTGCCGCGCGGGCGATGTCTACCCGCAACGACGACCCGGAGGCGGCCAGTCGCCCCTGGGATCGGGGGCGCGATGGTTTTGTGCTGGGTGATGGCGCGGGAATGATGGTGCTGGAGGAAATGGAAAGCGCCAAGGCTCGCGGCGCCAATATTTACGCCGAGCTTTGTGGGTTCGGTATGAGCTGCGACGCGTTTCATATGACCTCACCGCCGGAGGACGGGCGTGGCGCCCGCGCGGCGATGCAAGCAGCGTTGAGCGATGCCGCGGTCAATGCCGAGGCGCTGGATTACATCAATGCCCACGGTACATCGACGGTTGCAGGCGATGTCGCTGAGAGCCGCGCTATCAGCGAGTTGATGGGTACAGCGGCGGCAAAGGTTGCGGTGAGTTCGACCAAATCGATGATTGGCCACCTGCTGGGTGCGGCGGGCGCTGTTGAAGCGATTTTTTCGGTGTTGTCAATTCGGGATCAGGTCGCTCCCCCGACAATTAATCTGGACGATCCCGACGATGGCTGCAATTTAAATTATGTGCCCCACCAGGCCCAGGCGCGTAAGATCGTCTATGCGATGTCGAATTCCTTCGGCTTTGGCGGTACCAACGGCAGCCTGCTGTTTGGGCGACTGAGCTGATGTTGACCCTCGGGCGGCGTTAGCCGATGACGGTTCAGTACTGTTTGCACAATGGTCTAGCGGCGGCGCCGGAACTGGCGGAAAACCGTGGGCTGGCCTATGGCGACGGCGTGTTTGAAACACTGCTGGTGATCGACGGCAAACCCCTGTGGTCCACTGAGCACCTGCGCCGCATGGCGCAGGCAGCGGCCAAACTGGGCCTGCATTGCGACGAGCAGTTAATTGGCGCAGAGGTCGAAGCCGTCAGTCGCCGCAGTCAGGGACGCGGTGTGCTCAAAATTCAACTGTTTCGCGCCGCTGGAGGCCGTGGATACCACGGTGCAAGTGGAGCGAGCGAGCGTCTGTTGAGCCTGTGGCCGGCCCCGGTGTCTGCGGTGTGGCGTAATGGGGCGAAGGTCATTCTTTGCACCACCCGTCTGTCGGAAAACTATCAACTCGCCGGCATCAAACACCTCAATCGCCTCGAGCAGGTGCTGGCGGCCAGGGAAATTCAGCGCGCCGGGGCCGACGAGGGGTTAATGCTCGATACCAGCGGCGCCTTGATTGAGGGCGGGCGCAGCAATCTGTTTGCCGTGCGTGACGGTATTCTGCTGACCCCCTCACTGCTCAAAAGTGGCGTCCGCGGTATTATGCGCGAGAAAATCATCGCGGCTGCGGCGGATTTGTCGCAGCCTGTTAAGGTGTGTACGCTCTTTCCGTCCCATATTGTCAGTGCGGATGAATTGTTTCTATGTAACAGTGTGTTCGGAATTTGGCCAGTCACATCCGTTGGCTGCGTACATAAGGAAATCGGCCCTGTGAGCCGCCAACTGCAAGCCAGCTTTGAATCCAGTTTTCATGTTTAAATTTATTCGTCTTTTTGGCGCGCTATTATTTCCGGCGATTTTTGCCGTGCTGTATGCCGCTTACTACGTGGATGCCTACTTTGACCGCGAATTGACGATATCGGGGGACCAGGAAACCTTTATTCTGGAACCCGGTACCGGCTTTTCGGCGACGATGAACGAAGCGGCCCGGCGCGGCTGGCTGCAACAGGAAGGCGTGCTGAAAATCTATGGTCGTCTGTTCCCGGAGCAAACCGGAATTCGCGCCGGGGAATACCGGATCAGCAGCGGCACCACCGTGCGCCAGTGGCTGGATATGATGCGCGATGGCGATGTCGTGCGTCATCAGCTGACGCTGGTAGAGGGGTGGAATCTGCAGCAGGTATTGAGCTATTTGTCGGCACAGGAACTGTTGGCCGAGGAGTCGCTAGCGCCGGGCGAGGGCTTTTGGGCCCAGCTGGGTATTGACGACCCCTTGGCAGAACACCCGGAAGGCCTGTTTTTCCCGGATACTTATGATTATCGGCGGGGCGATAGCCCCAGTCTGATTTTACGTCGTGCCTACCGCCGTTTGGTTGCGGTACTGGAGGAAGAGTGGCAGGCGCGCAGTCCCGACTTGCCCTATGCAAACCCTTATGAGGCGTTGATTATGGCTTCGATCGTGGAGAAAGAGACCGGGGTGGCCGCTGAGCGCGCGGAGATAGCGGGGGTGTTTGTTCGCCGTCTGAATCTGGGTATGCGCCTGCAAACCGACCCAACCGTTATCTACGGCATGGGTGATCGCTATCAAGGGAACCTGCGCAGTCGCGACTTAAAAGACGGCAGCAATGAGTACAATACTTACCGCATCGACGCCTTGCCGCCCAGCCCGATTGCGTTGGCCGGCAGAGAGGCTATTCACGCCGCACTGCACCCGGCCGATGGCGAAACACTGTTCTTCGTTGCCCGTGGTGATGGTAGTCATCAATTTTCCCGAACGCTGGCAGAGCACGAAGCTGCGGTAGATCGCTACCAAAAGCGGGGGCGTCGTCGGGATTACCGTTCGAGTCCGCCGCCGGTCAGTGAGGATGGGAAAGAATGATGGGGGAACTGCGCGGACGTTTTATCAGCCTTGAAGGCGGCGAGGGGGTCGGTAAGTCCAGCAATATTGCCTTTATTGTTGACTGGTTAACCGATGCCGGTATTCCCTTTATCCAGACCCGTGAGCCCGGCGGGACCCCCCTCGCGGAGGAGGTTCGCGAGTTATTACTGCGGCCTCGGGACGAGGGGATGACAGAGTTGAGTGAATTGTTGCTGGTCTTCGCCGCCCGGGCGCAGCATCTGCACACCAAAATTGAGCCCGCTCTGGCGGCCGGTACCTGGGTGCTCTGCGACCGCTTTACCGATGCCACCTTTGCTTACCAGGGCTATGGCCGAGGACTTTCCCGGGACACTATTGAGCAGCTGCAGCAGATGGTTCAGGGCGCGCGGCGCCCGGATCTGACCCTGCTGCTGGACGCACCCGTGGAGGTGGGAATGGCCCGCGCCGGAGAGCGGGGAGAGCTCGACCGTTTCGAGCAGGAACAGCACAGTTTTTTTGAGCGGGTGCGGGCCGGGTATTTGGCCCTGGCCGAGGCCGACCCCCAACGCTTTAGCATTATCGATGCCAGTCAGCCGCTGGCCGATGTGCAACGAGACATTGGCCAGGTATTGCAGCGCTTTGTCGACGGATCGGGAGCGTCTGCATGAGCGACGCGGTAATGGCCTATCCCTGGCAAATGCCCCAGTGGCAGCAGGTCTGCCAGTTGCTGGAGGAACAGCGCCTGCCCCATGCGCTGCTGTTTTCCGGGCCGGCGGATACCGGCAAAAAACGTTTTGCCGATGCGATGCTGGCGGGCTTGTTGTGTGAACAGCCCCGTCAGCATTTGTGCTGCGGAGAGTGCAAAAGCTGTAATTTGCGCAGCCAGGGCAGCCACCCCGACCTGAAGGTCATCTGCCCCCACGAGGGCAAACGGCAGATAGGTGTTGATCAGGTTCGTGTGCTGCAGCAGTTTACCGGTCAGAGCGCCTTTCGCGAGGGCGGAAAAAAGCTCGTACTGGTATACCCGGCCGAAGCGATGAACGCCTTTACCGCAAACGCCCTGTTGAAGACCCTGGAGGAACCCGCAGGCGACACCGTAATTGTGCTGCTAAGCCACGCCCCCAGCCAGTTATTGCCGACGATCCGCTCCCGCTGCCTGCAAATGAACTTTGGTATTCCTCCTGAAGCGGCGGCGCTGAGTTGGTTAAAGAACTACGTGGGTGACGACGCTCAGGCCAGGGTCGTGCTTGCCGAGGCCGGAGGGCGGCCGCTGGCGGCCCGGGCGATGTTCGAAAATGACAGCTTGAACGAAAGCCTTCAGTTCGACCAGGGGCTGTCTGCAGTTGCGGCAGGGAGCAAGTCGGTGCTGCAATTGGCTGAGGAGTGGCAGGGAGGCGAACCCCTGACACTGTTGGAATGGTGGTTGCGGCGCCTGGTTGCGCTGATTCGTCACCACAATACCGGCGAGCCGGTTGCAGAGGGCTGGCAGGCGTTTCTCGGTATTCCGCCGGTGGCGGTATTTGAGCACTACGATGAGGCCCTGCAGCTTCGGGCAAAAATTCAACGGGGTGCAAACCTGAACAAGCGGCTGATGGTAGAAAAGCTGCTACTGGAGTGGTTTGCCCTGCGGCGCTAGGTGTCGCGGGGTATGCTAGAATGGCGAGTGAAGACGGCAAAGGGGTAGTGTAATGAGTGGACCACAGGGCGCTCGCAACGGCATATTATCGCTGACGATTCGTGATAAAGCAGTGCTCTATGCGGCGTACATGCCATTTATTCGCGATGGTGGGCTGTTTGTGCCCACGACCAAGCCCTATCGGGTTGGCGACGAGGTGTTTATGTTGCTGACCTTGATGGACGAGGGTGAGAAAATCCCGGTGGCAGGCAAGGTGGTCTGGGTGACCCCTCGCGGTGCGCAAAGTAATCGGGCGGCGGGCATCGGCGTACAATTTATCGGCGATGAATTGCAGGCCAACAAGAAAATCGAATCCTATCTCGCCGGTATCATCGAGTCGGAAAAACCGACTCACACCATGTAACTCCTATAAATTTCATTACTTGTCAGGTTTTCTATGCTGGTAGACAGTCACTGTCATCTGGATCGTATCGATCTATCTCCCTATAACGGCGATTTGGGCGCCGCCATTGCGGCGGCGGAAGAGCGCGGTGTTTCGCGCATGCTGTGTATCGGTATTGACCTGAACAATGCCGGTCGCGTGGTGGAAATTGCCCAGCAGTTCGACAATATCTATGCTTCTGTCGGTATTCATCCGCTGGATATCAGTGATGAGGTCTGTGGGGTGTCGACCCTGCTGGAGCTCGCCGCGCAGAACAAGGTCGTGGCGATCGGTGAAACCGGGCTGGATTACTATTACAGCAGCGACAATAAGTCCGCCCAGCAAGAGAGCTTTGCCCACCACTTACAGGCTTCAGCGCAGTGTGGCAAACCTGTCATCGTGCATACCCGTGAGGCGCGGGAAGATACGTTGGCGCTGATTCGCGAGCACGGCGACCCGGCCACCGCAGGGGTATTGCACTGTTTTACCGAGTCCTGGGAAATGGCCAGTGCGGCCATGGAAATGGGTTATTACGTGTCTTTTTCCGGCATCATCACCTTTAAAAATGCCCAGGAACTGCGCGATGTGGTAAAAAAAATGCCGATGGATCGGCTGCTTGTCGAGACCGATTCTCCCTATCTCGCGCCGGTGCCCTTTCGCGGTAAAAAGAACGAACCAAAGTATGTCTGTGAGGTCGCAGCCTGTGTCGCCGAGATAAAAGGGCTGACCCTGGAAGAAGTTGCCGAGCGCACGACAGCCAATTTCAATCAGCTGTTTGCCCTTTAAACTAATCATTTGCCACCCCTGGCTGGAGATTTACCCTTGACTGATACCGCCCTGAAAGCCACTGCGCTCAACGCCTTGCACCGCGAACTGGGTGCCCGGATGGTGCCCTTTGCCGGCTACGACATGCCGGTGCAGTATCCCTTGGGCGTCAAAAAAGAGCATCTGCATACTCGGGCTGAGGCTGGGCTGTTTGACGTGTCGCATATGGGGCAGATCAGATTGACGGGGCAGGGGATCGCCGAGGCACTTGAGGCCATACTTCCTCAGGATGTGATTGGCCTGCCGGTTGGTCGGCAACGCTATGGCTTGCTACTGAATGAACAGGGCGGCATTCGCGATGACCTGATGATCGCCAATCGGGGCGACGATTACCTGCTGGTGGTGAACGCTGCCTGTAAGGAAGACGATGCACAGTGGCTGCGCCAGTATCTGCCGGCCAATATCGAATTGGAGTTGTTAAGTGGGCAGTCGTTGATCGCCCTGCAGGGGCCTAAGGCACGAGAGGCGTTGACGCGGCTGCTGCCCGGCGTGGCGAACATGACCTTTATGGATACCGCTTTCATGGAGTGGCAGGGCCTGCCGCTATGGCTGAGTTGCTCGGGTTATACCGGGGAAGATGGATTTGAAATATCCCTTGCCGATGCCCATGTGGAAGGATTCGCCCGCCGTCTTCTCGAGGAGCCCGAGGTGGAAGCGATAGGTCTCGGTGCGCGGGACTCTCTGCGTTTGGAGGCGGGGCTGTGCCTGTATGGTCACGATATGGATCAATCGATTACACCGGTTGAAGCGGGCTTGCTGTGGTCGATACAAAAAATTCGCCGACCCGGTGGTGAGCGGGCCGGGGGCTATATCGGCGATCAGCCTGTTGAAGCACAATTGCTGCATGACGATAAAATCAAGCAACAACGGGTGCTGCTGGATATTGAAGGGCGGGCGCCGGTACGTGAAGACAGCGACATCATTGACGAAGGCGGTCAAAAGGTGGGGCGGGTGTGCAGCGGAGGCTTCGGTCCAAGCGTCGGTGGACCAATTGCCATGGCCTACATCAGCACCGAGGCGCTGAACGCCGGAGTGTCGGTCTTTGCCAGCGTGCGCGGCAAGGCCATTCCCGTCAGTGTACGCAAGGCTGCATTTTTTGCCTCTCGCTATTTCCGGGGGTGAACAGTGAGCTTTCACTTGGGGGTCATAGAAGGATTCTACGGCCGTCAATGGAGCTGGGCGCAGCGCTTGTCGTTGCCGCCGTTGCTGAAATCCTGGGGCTATCGCAGCTATCTCTATGCGCCCAAGGGCGACACCAGTTTGCGCAGTCAGTGGCGCACTCCCTTTACCCCGGTCCAGCGAGAAAATCTCGCCGCCCTGGCTAAGGCATGCTGCGAAACTGGCATTGAATGGGGTTTGGGCTTGTCTCCGGTTGGCCTTCAGGCGGACTATCGGGAGGGTGACCGCGATGCCTTGCGGCAAAAACTGGATGAAATTCAGGTGTTGTCGCCAAACCGCCTGTGGATTTTGTTTGATGATCTGCCGGCGGGGAATCCCCATCTTGCCACCAATCAATTGGCCGTGGTTGATACAGTGCGCCATCACTGTCCTGAGTTGCAGCTCGCCGTGTGCCCCAGTTACTACAGCGACGATCCGATACTTGAAGAATTGTTCGGTGCCTGCCCGCAGGGGTATTTTGCCGACTTATCTGACGGCCTTAGCGCCGATATTGACCTGTTGTGGACTGGCTCCAGGGTTATCAGCGAGGCCTACAGTGAGCAGGATATGCGCGCTGCCGCCGATAAACTCGGCCGGCTGCCACTGCTGTGGGATAACTATCCGGTGAATGACGGTCGGCGCAGCAGCCGTTTTTTGAATATCTCTCCTTTTCAGGGGCGCCCGGCGGCCCTGTCCCGGTTGTGCAGTGGCCACTACGTCAACCCAATGAATCAGTTCCATTTATCCCTTCCGGTCTTGCAGGATCTGCCAAAGGTCTATACTGCACAGGCGGAGTCCTTTGACGAGCGCCTGGCCAGCGCGTTGGCATCACTTCCCGGCGCACTGGCGGACTTGTTACAGCGACACTGGCAGGATTTTCAGCGACGTGGCCTGGATGGGATGAGCGGCGCCGAAAAGCAAGTGCTAGCGGCCCGGTGTGATGAGATAGCCCATCCCGCTGCGGTGGAGCTGGCCACTTGGCTGCGTGAGGGCTACCGCTTCGATCCTGAGTGCTTGACTGAATAGCTAATTGACACGGCCTTTGCCCGTTGCGCTTGCCATGAAACGCAGATTCCGGTAGCTTTAGCTCCCGAATGTTTACATGGTAAACATGTTGCTTCAGGCAAATGCCGCCGCCCACTACTCGAACAGAGGGAAAACAATGATTTATCAAGGCAAGGCGTTAAGCGCAAGCTTTCTGGAAGACGGTATCGCGGAGCTCTGCTTCGATCTTCAAGGCGACTCTGTCAACAAATTTAACCGCGTAACCCTGCAGGAACTCGGCGAGGCGACCAGTGCCTTGGCAGCAGCTCCCGGGCTCAAGGGCGTGGTGGTTACCAGCGGTAAGGATGTCTTTATCGTCGGGGCCGACATCACCGAATTTACCGAACTGTTTCAACTGCCAGACGAAGAACTGCGCGAATGGGCCAGCAAGGCCAATGATGTTTTCAATGCCTTTGAAGACCTGCCGGTGCCCACTGTAGTTGCAATTAACGGCGTTGCTCTGGGTGGCGGCTATGAAATGTGTCTGGCCTGCGACTTCCGGGTGATGTCGTCCTCTGCCATTGTTGGTCTGCCGGAAGTTAAATTGGGCATCAACCCCGGTTTTGGCGGCACCGTGCGTCTGCCACGCCTGATCGGCTGCGATAACGCGACAATGTGGGTGGCAACCGGTAATCAGCAAAAACCCGATGCGGCGCTGAAAGACGGCGGTGTGGATGCGGTTGTTGCGCCGGAACTGCTCAAGGACGCGTCGATTGACCTGTTGAAAAAGGTCATCGCCGGAGACTTTGACTACCAGGCTCGCCGCGTAGAGAAAACCACGCCGGTGAAACTGAACGACATCGAGCGCATGATGGCGTTTACCACTGGTAAGGCACTGGTGGCCCAGCAAGCGGGTAAAAACATGCCTGCGCCTCTCACTGCGGTGAAATCCATGGAGCGCAACTGTGGCTTGAATCGCGCAGAGGCCATTGAGGTCGAGATCGAGCACTTCATCAAGCTGGTTCGCACGCCCCAGTCCAACGCATTGATCGGTCTGTTCCTGAATGAGCAGGGCGTAAGCAAGTACGCCAAAACCGTGGCCAAGCAGGGCGGCGACGTCAAGCAGGCGGCGGTATTGGGCGCCGGTATTATGGGTGGTGGTATCGCCTACCAGTCAGCTTATAAAGGCACGCCAATTCTGATGAAGGACATCGCCGAATCCGGCCTTGCTTTGGGTATGAAGGAGGCTGGCAAGCTGCTGTCCAAGCGTGTTTCCCGAGGCCGCATGACCCCGGATAAAATGGCGTCTGTGTTGAGCAGTATTCGTCCGATGCTCACCTACGACGGCTTTGATAGCGTCGATGTTGTTGTCGAGGCTGTCGTTGAGAATGCGAAGGTCAAGCACGCCGTTCTGGCTGAGACCGAAAAGCATATTCGCAAAGACGCTGTATTGGCGTCGAACACTTCTACTATATCCATTAGTTATCTTGCAGAAGCACTTGAAAGACCTGAGAACTTCTGTGGAATGCACTTCTTTAATCCAGTGCACGCCATGCCTCTTGTTGAGGTCATTCGCGGCGAAAAAACCAGCGACGAGACGGTGGCGCGTACAGTGAAGTACGCCCTGCAAATGGGCAAGACTCCCATTGTGGTGAATGACTGCCCGGGCTTCTTCGTCAACCGTGTGTTGTTCCCTTATTTTGCAGGCTTCGACATGCTGGTGCGCGACGGTGCTGACTTCCGCCATGTTGATAAAGTGATGGAGCGTTACGGCATGCCCATGGGGCCGGCCTACTTGATGGATGTTGTCGGTATCGATACCGGCTTCCACGCTGCCGAAGTGATGGCAGAAGGTTTCCCCGATCGCATGCGTCATCCCTTCAAGGGCATTTCCCAGATGATGTTCGAGGCCAACCGTTTTGGCCAGAAAAACGGCATCGGCTTCTACAAATACGAAGAAGACAAGCGTGGCAAGCCCAGGAAAACTGAGGACGACACCGCGCTGGCGATGGCGGCAGAGGCTAAGCAGCAGACAGTTGAGGTTTCCGACGACGACATTCTGGCCCGCATGCTGATTCCAATGTGCATTGAAACGGTACGCTGCCTCGATGAAAACATCGTGCGCAACCCGGCTGATGCCGATATGGGCTTGATTATGGGAATAGGTTTCCCGGTTTTCCGTGGCGGCGCGCTGCGCTACATAGACCAGATGGGGGTGAAGGCCTTTGTCGAGATGGCCGATCGCTATGCCGACCTCGGTCCCTTGTACCAGGTGACAGACAGCCTGCGTGCGATGGCGGCTAACGGCGAATCTTTCTTTAAATAATCGGGCGGAGACTGGAACATGAACTTCAAAGCAAATGATGTAGTGATTGTGGATTACGCCCGTACAGCAATGGGGCGTTCCAAAAATGGTGTTTTCCGCAATGTGCGTGCGGAAAACATGTCAGCGGAATTGGTTGATGGCCTGTTGGCGCGCAACCCCGGTGTCGATCCGGCCTTGTTCGAGGACGTGATCTGGGGCTGTGTTAACCAGACCAATGAGCAGGGCTGGAATATCGCTCGAATGATGTCCGTGATGACCAAGCTGCCCCACGAAGTGGCTGCTCAAACTGTCAGTCGTCTGTGTGGCTCCTCAATGTCAGCGCTGCACACCGCGGCGGCCTCTATCTCCGCAGGTCTGGGGGATACTTTCCTGGTCGGCGGCGTGGAGCACATGGGCCATCTGGCCATGAATCATGGTGTTGATCCCAACCCCCAGGCCAGCAAGTACGTTGCGCGGGCAGCGGGCATGATGGGGATGACTGCCGAGGCTCTGGGCATGCTGCATGGCATAAGTCGTCAGCAGCAGGATGAGTTCGGTCTGCGCTCTCACCTGCGGGCGGCAGCGGCGCGGGAAGCAGGGCATCTGGACCGGGAAATTATTGCTATCGCCGGTCACGACGAAGACGGTCGCAAGATGCTGGTCAAGGCTGACACCACTATCCGTCCGGAAACGACCCTGGAAAGCCTGGCACAGCTGCGTCCGGCCTTCGATCCCAAAAACGGTACGGTGACCGCAGGCACCAGCTCACAGATCGCCGACGGCGCCTCTGCCATGATTATCATGTCTGGCCAGCGTGCAATGGACCTGGGTTTAACGCCGCGGGCTAAAATCCGCAGCATGGCGGTGGCGGGTGTTGATCCCTCTATTATGGGCTATGGCCCGGTGCCTTCTACCCAAAAAGCCTTGAAGCGGGTCGGTTTGACCATGGACGACATCGACACTGTCGAGCTGAATGAGGCTTTCGCGGCACAGGCCCTGCCTGTCCTCAAGGACCTGGGTTTGCTCGACAAGATGGACGATAAGGTCAATCTGTATGGTGGCGCTATTGCCCTCGGTCATCCCTTCGGTTGTTCCGGTACCCGTATCACCGGCACTCTGCTGAACGTGATGGAAGAAAAGGGCACGACCCTCGGCCTTGCTACCATGTGTATTGGTATGGGGCAGGGTATCAGCACGATCATCGAGCGCGTTTAAGCGCTCGACTCACCTTTCCGGCCTTTCTTGGCCGGAGTTACAGGGCTACGCTTGATCGCGGGCTGGCCCTGTGGCACAATTTGCGACCTTATTCAGCCGTGGTTGGATAATTCACGCTTAAACCGTGTTAATTCAAATACTTAGACGGTTTGTGGTGTGCGGATGTGGTGAAATTGGTATACACGCCAGATTTAGGTTCTGGTGCCGCGAGGCGTGAGAGTTCGAGTCTCTCCATCCGCACCATTTCAAAGAATTCTTATTGATAACGGGCAGCCTCTCTATATCACTGCCTGTATGTTAGATCGCTTTTGAGGAACTTCCATGCAAGTCTCAGTTGAAACGACCTCTGGTCTCGAGCGTCGCTTAATCGTCGGTGTCCCGTCATCCCGTGTTGATAGTGCAGTGGACAGCCGCCTGCAAGAAGCCGCCAAAACCGTCAAACTGAACGGTTTCCGTCCAGGCAAAGTTCCCATGAAAGTGGTGCGTCAGCGTTTCGGTCAGTCCGTTCGCATGGAAGTGCTGGGCCAGGTTATGAATGACTCTTTCTATGAGGCGATTCGCGAGCAGGGCCTGAAGCCCGCTGGCCGCCCCGAGATCGAGCCGAAGAGCATGGAAGAAGGCAAGGACATCGAGTTCGTTGCGACTTTTGAAGTGTTTCCTGAGATCGAGCTGAAAGACTACAGCAGTATTGAAGTGAAAAAGCCGGTAGCTGAAATCACCGCCGCTGACCTGGATAAAATGATCGACAACCTTCGTCAGCAGCGCGCCACTTGGCAGGCTGTTGAGCGCGCCGCAGTGGAAGGCGATCAGGTTAATATCGACTTCCTTGGTACCAAAGATGGCGAAGCCTTTGACGGCGGCGCGGGCGAGGGCACTGATCTGGAACTGGGTTCCGGGCGTATGATTCCTGGCTTTGAAGACGGTATTGTCGGTATGTCTGCCGGTGAAGAGAAAGTGTTGGCACTGACTTTTCCCGAGGACTACCACAGCGAAGAGCTGAAAGGCGCTGCGGTTGAGTTCAAAATTACTGTGAACTCGGTCAATGAACGTATCAAGCCCGAGCTGAACGATGAGTTCTTCAAAATGTTCGGTGTTGAAGAGGGTGGCGAAGAGGCCTTCCGCGCTGAAGTTGAAAAGAACATGGCGCGCGAACTGAAAAACGCCGTGAAAATGCGTATTAAAAACCAGGTGATGGATGGAGTGCTTGAAGTGCATTCTGACCTGCAGGTGCCCAAGGCGCTGGTTTCTCAGGAAATCGACGCACTGCGCAACCAGCAAATGCAGCAATTCGGTGCCCTGGCAGAAAAGATCAACCCCAAGGACATTCTGCCGGATGAGCTGTTCAGTGAAAATGCCGAGCGCCGCGTCAAGCTGGGTTTGGTGCTGAATGAGCTGATTACCTCGGAAAAAATCACCGCCGACAGCGACAAAGTGCGCGCGGCCCTTGAAGAAATGGCGTCGAGCTATGAGGACAAGGAAGAGGTGATCAACTGGTATATGAGCCAGCCCGAGCAGCTACAGCAGATCGAAGGCATGGTCATCGAAGAAGAAGTAGTTGAAAAACTACTTGAAAAATCGAAGGTTAGCGAAGAAACTTTGAGTTACGAAGAAGTTATGTCGCCACCAGCGAAGGAAGATGAAGAAGACTAAACTCACCTGTTTGGTGGTCTTCGTTAAGCGACTGGGCTCCGGCTCCGTCGCTTGATTTTTTTCTGGGATGCCATAACTTAACAGTCAGTTCACGCCACGAAGAGAATTGAGTATATGTCCCGCAACTCCATTGACGGAAGCAGCAACAGCACTATCACCAGCCTGGGTCTTATCCCAATGGTCGTCGAGCAAACCGCTCGCGGCGAACGCTCCTACGACATTTATTCCCGTCTGCTCAAGGAGCGGGTAATTTTTATGGTGGGCCCGGTTGAAGATCACATGGCCAACCTGATTGTGGCGCAGATGCTCTTCCTCGAGTCAGAAAACCCCGACAAGGATATCCATCTGTACATCAATTCGCCGGGTGGCTCGGTCACTGCGGGGCTGTCAATTTATGACACCATGCGTTTTATCAAGCCTGACGTGAGCACCATGTGTATTGGTCAGGCGGCCAGCATGGGCGCGTTTTTGCTGAGTGGTGGGGCCAAGGGCAAGCGTTTTATTCTGCCCAATGCGCGCACCATGATTCACCAGCCTAGCGGCGGTGCCCAAGGGCAAGCCACAGATATCGATATTCAAGCCCGCGAAATTCTGATTATCCGCGAGCGCCTCAACCGCCTGATGGCGGAGCACACCGGTCAAGACTACGAAACCATTGCCCGGGACACTGAGCGCGACAACTTTATGAACGCTCAGCAGTCCTGTGACTACGGCCTGGTTGACGAGGTATTAACCTCGCGTTAATGCCCAGGGCGCAGTACGCTGCGCCCGCTAAACTTGCAAATCAGGGCAAAAGGGGTCATCTTTATAATCAGGTGGAAATTCGCCCTAAAAGTCGACAAGGTGGAAATTAATGAGTAGTAAAGACGGCGCAGACGACAACGGCAAGTTGCTGTATTGCTCTTTCTGCGGCAAAAGTCAGCACGAAGTACGCAAATTGATTGCTGGCCCTTCCGTGTTTATCTGTGATGAATGCGTAGATCTGTGTAACGATATTATCCGCGAGGAAGTGCAGGAATCCACCGGCGAAACCAGCCGTGAGAAGCTGCCGTCCCCGAAGGAAATCAACAGCACCCTCGATCAATATGTCATTGGCCAATCCCGCGCGAAAAAGGTGCTGGCTGTAGCGGTGTACAACCACTACAAGCGCCTGCGCCACGGCGGTAACGGCAAGGATGACGTAGAGCTGGGTAAGAGTAATATTCTTCTGGTGGGACCGACAGGGAGTGGTAAAACACTGCTGGCGGAAACCCTCGCCAGACTGCTTGATGTTCCCTTCACTATCGCCGATGCGACAACCTTGACCGAAGCGGGCTATGTTGGTGAAGATGTTGAGAATATCATTCAAAAGCTGCTGCAAAAGTGCGATTACGACGTAGAAAAAGCCCAGATGGGCATCGTGTATATCGATGAAATCGACAAGATTTCACGGAAATCCGATAACCCGTCGATCACTCGGGATGTGTCCGGAGAAGGGGTTCAGCAGGCGCTGCTGAAACTTATCGAGGGAACGGTGGCCTCGGTGCCTCCCCAGGGTGGGCGCAAGCATCCGCAGCAGGAGTTTTTGCAGGTGGATACCTCGAACATTCTGTTTATCTGCGGCGGCGCCTTTGCCGGCCTGGACCGGGTAATTCGCGACCGCTCAGAAAAAGGCGGTATCGGTTTCAGTGCAGAAGTCAAAAGCAAGAACGAAAAGCGCAACGTTGGCGAAGTACTGGCCGAGGTTGAGCCGGAAGATCTGGTGCGCTACGGTCTGATTCCCGAATTTGTAGGCCGCTTGCCGGTTATTGCAACCCTGGAAGAGCTGGATATCGACGCGCTGGTGAGTATTCTCACCGAGCCGCGCAACGCCCTGACCAAGCAGTACGCGAAGCTGTTTGACATGGAAGGGGTCGAAGTCGATTTCCGCGACGATGGTTTGCGTGCAGTTGCCGAAAAGGCAATGACTCGAAAAACCGGTGCTCGGGGTCTGCGGTCGATTCTGGAGTCGGTACTGCTGGATACCATGTACGACTTGCCGTCGAGTGACAATGTCAGCAAGGTGGTTATCGACAGTTCGGTTATTCAGGGAGATTCAGCGCCGATATTGGTGTACAGCGATCAGCGCAAGGTTGCCCCTGAAGAGTGATGGGGATTTGACCAGTTCTACCAAAGCCGCCTTAAGGGCGGCTTTTTTGTCAGTTTCTTTACAAGTCAAGTCTTGTATTTGTCTAGCCAAATCCCCATCTTAGAACCATAGCGCCGCCAATAAACGTAACATCAGTGGCTTTGGTGGTATTGCATTTCGGACACGAGGCGAACTAATGGCTGAAAAGCGCGAAAATCTGGAGTTTCCATTGCTGCCCCTGCGGGACGTAGTGGTGTACCCCCACATGGTAATTCCCCTGTTTGTTGGTCGCGATAAGTCTATTCGTGCCCTGGAGCTGGCAATGGCCAGCGACAAAGCAATTGTTCTTGCCGCCCAGAAAAATCCCGATGTTGACGAGCCTGGCACCGAAGATCTCTACGATATCGGCACCGTCGCCAATATTCTGCAATTGCTTAAACTCCCTGACGGCACTGTGAAGGTGCTGGTGGAGGGGAGCTATCGCGCGCAAATTAACGTGATCGCGGCGGAGGAGGAATACTTCCGCGCGGAAATCGTCCCGCTGGACGAGCAGAAAATTGCCGAGGAAGAGGCTGAAGTGATGCTGCGTTCCGCAGTGTCTCAGTTTGAAAAATATATCAACCTCAGCAAGAAAATCCCGGCTGAAGTGCTGACCTCACTGTCGGGTATCGACGAGCCAGGGCGTTTGGCAGACACCGTGGCCGCCCATATGAGTATGGCGCTGGAGCAGAAGCAGGCCGTGCTGGAAATGAGCGACGAGCGCGAGCGTCTGGAGCATTTGATGGCCATGATGGAGTCCGAGATCGACCTGTTCCAGGTTGAAAAGCGGATTCGCGGGCGCGTTAAAAAACAGATGGAAAAGAGCCAGCGCGAGTACTACCTGAATGAGCAAATGAAGGCCATTCAGCGTGAACTGGGTGATTCCGAAGACGGTGTTAACGAGCTGGAAGAGCTGGAAAAACGCGTTGCCGACGCGGGAATGACCAAAGAAGCGTTGGAGAAAGCCAAGGCGGAATTGTCCAAGCTGAAGATGATGTCGCCAATGTCAGCCGAAGCGTCGGTGGTGCGAGGCTATATCGATTGGTTGGTCAATATTCCCTGGCAGAAGCGCTCGCGGGTCAAGCATGACCTCAAGCGTGCCGAGGAAATACTCAATTCCGACCACTACGGCCTGGAAGAGGTCAAAGACCGAATTCTGGAATATCTGGCGGTGCAGAAGCGGGTCAAAAAAGTTAAAGGTCCGGTGCTCTGCCTTGTGGGGCCTCCGGGCGTGGGCAAGACCTCATTGGGTGAATCAATCGCCCGTTCGACCAATCGCAAATTTGTGCGCATGGCGTTGGGTGGTGTTCGCGACGAGGCTGAAATACGTGGCCACCGTCGCACCTACATCGGTTCAATGCCGGGTAAGGTCGTGCAGAAAATGTCCAAGACCGGCGTGCGCAATCCGCTGTTTCTGCTCGATGAAATCGACAAAATGGGCATGGATCATCGAGGTGATCCGGCGTCTGCGCTGTTGGAGGTGCTCGACCCTGAGCAGAACCACGCCTTTAACGATCACTACCTGGAGGTGGATTACGACCTGTCAGATGTGATGTTTATCTGCACCTCCAACTCGCTGAATATTCCGCCGGCGCTGCTGGATCGTATGGAAGTGATCCGCATACCTGGCTACACCGAAGACGAAAAGATCAATATCGCGCGGCGCTATCTTATTCCCAAGCAGCTCAAAAACAACGGGCTGAAGGCGAAGGAAGCCAGTATCGGCGACGATGCGGTGCAGGACATCGTGCGCTACTACACCCGCGAAGCGGGCGTGCGGGGGCTGGAGCGGGAGATCGCCAAGGTCTGTCGCAAAATCGTTAAAAACGTGGCCTTGAACGATGACAGCTCGGCCATTGAGGTCAGTTCCGCTAATCTCGAGGACTACCTGGGTGTGCATCGCTTCACCTTCGGTAAGGCTGAGGAAGAGAACAAGATTGGCCAGGTGACCGGCTTGGCCTGGACTCAGGTGGGTGGCGAACTGCTGACCATTGAGGCGGTGTCTGTCGTTGGTAAGGGTCGGCATGTACAGACCGGTTCCCTCGGCGATGTGATGCAGGAGTCGATTCAGGCGGCGATGACAGTGGTGCGTAGTCGCTCCAAGCGACTGGGTATTCCCGCGATCTACCACGACCGCCACGATATTCACATTCATATGCCTGAAGGCGCGACGCCCAAGGACGGTCCCTCAGCGGGAATTGGAATGTGCACCGCGCTGGTGTCAGTGATTACCGGTATACCGGTGCGCAGCGATGTCGCCATGACGGGTGAGATCACCCTTCGTGGGCAGGTGTTGGCCATTGGCGGCTTGAAGGAAAAGCTGTTGGCGGCCCATCGGGGCGGTATTCGCACGGTATTGATTCCTGCGGAAAACGAACGGGATTTGAAGGAAATTCCGGAAAACATAAAAGCGGATCTCGACATCAAGCCGGTAAAATGGATAGACGAGGTGCTGACACTGGCGCTGGAATCCATTCCCCAGGAAATCTCCGAGGAGGAGTATCTGGCGGGTCTGGATGAGGCGAGAAAAAGCATTGAAGCAAAAAAAGACGAATCTAACGACACTCGACCGAGTGCGCATTAATTTGCAAAGTTAGCGGTGGTCACTTTACATGCCGGCCAAACTATGGTCGGCCTGTATGCCGCATAGGGCTTGGTTTTGCGTGGTTTTAGAATTATCTACCTAGTCATGTAGAGATTCCTTGACCACCCATAACGCACTTGGTATAAATCCCAATCTCTGAAACGGTGAGCTATGCAGTGTATGTCTATCGTGCAGCCGCCGCCCTCAGCGTTGTCATAGAGTTTCTAAAAAACAAATTTGAAGGGGAAGGTTAAGTGAATAAATCTGAGCTAATCGACGCGATCGCCGAGTCTGCTGATCTGTCAAAAGCATCGGCTGGTCGTGCACTGGATGCTACTGTTGCTGCTATCACCGAAGCGCTGAAAGCAGACGACGCAGTATCGCTGGTCGGTTTCGGAACCTTCAGTGTCAAAGAGCGTGCAGCCCGTACTGGCCGCAACCCTCAGACTGGAGCTCCAATCGAAATCGCCGCTGCGAAAATTCCAAGTTTTAAAGCGGGTAAAGCACTGAAAGACGCGTGCAACTAAGTTTGCGTCTGAGAGGATGCTAGGCAAGGACGTCATTTAGAGGTCAAACCTCGCATGAAAGGCGCATCGCGAGATGCGCTTTTTTTATATTTATTCAGGTCACAGGTTAATGCTGCAAAATATCCGCAATAATATTCAGGGCACCGCCGCAAAGGTTGTTATCGCCATCATCGTGGTTCCCTTTGCTCTATTTGGTATCGACAGTCTGTTCAGTGGCAGTGCTCAGCCGCCGGCGGCGATCATCAACGGTGAAGACGTTTCGGAAGCAGAGTTGCAGCAAGCCATCACTATGCAAAAACGCCGATTGATCGGCATGATGGGCGACCAGGTCGATCCGGCAATGCTGGACGACGCCGTGCTGCGCAAACCCGCCCTCGACTCGCTTATCAAGCAGCAACTGTTGCTGCAGGCCGCTGCTGATGCCGGCATCGAAGTTTCAAACCAGCAGCTGAATTCGGTCATCGCCGGAATGCCCCAATTCCATGAGGACGGTCGCTTCTCGCAAGAACGCTATCAGCAGGTGCTGCGTTTGCAGGGCTATAGCAGTGCGCTGTTCAAGCAACTACTGCGCTCCGATCTCATTATTCAACAACTGTCGGCGTCGATGGCCTCGTCTGCCTTTATCACCGCCGACGAAGTGGACAAGGCTATTGGCTTTGTTCATGAAACTCGCGATTTTCATGTTATCGAGCTGCCACTGTCCGGATTCCTCGACAGCGTCACCGTCAGTGACGACGAGATGAAGGCGTATTACGACGCCAATCCCCAGCAGTTCCAGAGCGAGCCGAAAGTGAAGCTCTCCTATATTGAAATCAAGGAAGAGCAGTTCTACGAGCCAGTGTCAGAAAAGCAGGTGCAGGCGGAATATCAACGTTACATCGCCAGCCTGGATAGCTCTGCCGAGCGCGAGGCGGCACATATACTGCTCGAGGTGAACGACGAGCGCGATCGCAAGGCAGCCATCGCGGAGCTGACGGCGTTGAAGGCCCGGATTGAAGCCGGTGACAGCTTTGCTGATGTTGCCAAGGCTGAATCAGAAGATGTTGGCTCTTCCAGCGATGGCGGCTACCTGGGTTTCACGGCGGGTGATAGTTTTCCCCCGGAATTTGAAGACGCCTTGGCGGCCCTTGAGGTTGGCGAAATCTCCCAGCCGGTTGAAACCGAGGCAGGTGTGCATCTGATTAAACTGGTCAGCGTTAAAGAGGGTGAGGTACCCAGCTTGGACGAGTCCCGCCTTGAAATTACCGAGCGTCTGCGTCGGCAAAAAGCCCAGCCAGTGATGGTGTCCACGGTGGAATCCCTGCGCGACCTGGTCTTCAATGCGGAAAACCTGCGGATGCCCGCGGAGGAACTCGGCGTCAAAGTGCAGCAGTCGGAGTGGTTGTCTCAATCCTCCAATGATTCAATATTTGCCCACGAGCAAGTTCGTCGGGCGGCCTTCAGTGCTGAATTGCGGGAGCAGGGGCTGAACAGTGAAGTGATTGAGTTGTCGCCGGAGCATTATATTGTCGTGCATGTCGATGACTATCAGGCGCCCGCTACACTGGCTTATGACGATGTTCGCGAGAATATCAAGGTGACCCTGCGGCGTAAAAAAGCCGAGGCCATCGCCAGTGAGACGGCAACGGAACTGCGGGAAAAAATTGCAAAAGGCGAATCGGCCGAGGCACTGGCAAAGGCCAGATCGTACACCTTCAGCACCAATAGCGATATCAAGCGCAGTGATATCAGTGTAGACGGCGAACTGCGCCAGCGGGTGTTCAGTCTCGCCGCGCCAACGGCGTCTCAACCGTCGCTGGGCCTGTTCAAGCGTCAGAATGGTGACTACATCGTGTTGCAGCTGCTGGCGGTTGAGCAGGGTTCACGGGCGCAGCTGACGCCGAAGGCGATTGCTGATGTCGAGCGCAGTGTGATGCGCAGTGCGTCGTCGCAGGCGTTCTCGGCCTATTTCAATACGCTGTGGACGGAGGCAGAGGTTAAGATCAACTGATAGCCGCTGTGCTGTTAATCAGAATAATTACAAGTAGTCTCTGCCCGGACCCGTTGTGTCGTCCGGGCAGCAAGGAATAAATAATGAACAGGACGAGTACTATTCGTCGCCTCGAGCCAGGACAAGTCGATGTCTGGTGTTGTGCTACCGACGAGCCGCGTTTGCTGAACCAGTATGAACGCTACGAAGCCATACTTTCTGATGAGGAAAAAGAAGAGTACCGCCAGCGCCAGTTCTCCACCCAGGCCGGTGCCTATCTGGTCAGCCGAGCACTATTGCGTACTGTATTGTCAGAATATTGCGACCTCGCTCCCGAAGCATTGAGCTTTGGTACCAATGAATTCGGCAAGCCCGAATTACTCGGAGAGGCGACACGCCATATCTGTTTTAACGCCGCCCACACCCACGGTTTAACCCTTTGCGCGGTAAGTGGTGGTCAAGCTGTGGGTATCGATGTTGAGTTTCAGACCGACAGTGCGGGAATGCTCGATGCCGCCGACGATTATCTTTCAGCCGACGAGGCGACCGCATTGCGTTCGGTTGCTGAAGAGCAGAAATTGTCGGCGTTTTTCCGTTATTGGACGCTGAAAGAAGCCTACCTCAAGGCTAGGGGGCAGGGCTTGTCCATTGCACTTCACGAATTTTCCTTTCTGCTCGATGGCATGAACGTGACTCAGTTCATCGGCCCTGATGCGGCGCGCTGGGACTTTCGGTTGTTGGCCCAGGACAATGACTTTACTGCGGCTGTCGCGGTGGACGGAAAAATCAGTCAGTTGAACGCCTTTCATTCTATGCCACTGATCTCGTCGCGGGAATTGGCATCACTTCAGGATATTCTGCCTGCCAACTGAAGGCCGCAGAGTATTTCCGTAGCAACGGTTTTTTAGGAGCCTAAACGTGTTCAAAATTCTTACCCTGAACCAGATTTCGATAAAAGGTCTGGAGCGGTTGCCCCGGAACCAATACGAAATTGCCAGTGAATTTACCGCCCCGGATGCCATCCTGCTGCGTAGTCATAAGCTGGCGCCAGCAGATATCGCGCCGTCAGTGAAGGCCATTGCTCGGGCCGGAGCCGGCACCAATAATGTGCCCGTAGCCGACTGCACCGCCCGCGGTATTCCGGTGTTTAACAGCCCCGGCGCAAATGCAAATGCGGTCAAGGAGTTGGTGATTTCCGGTTTGACACTGGGCTCACGGGGAATTCTGCAGGGTATTGCCTATGTCAACACCCTCGGCGATATGAAAGACGGCGCAGAGCTGGCCAAGCTGCTCGAGAAAGAGAAAAAGCGATTCAAAGGCAACGAGTTGGCGGGCCGTACACTCGGTATCGTTGGGTTGGGTGCCATTGGCTCGCTGATCGCCCATGCGGCCCTCGACCTTGGAATGAATGTGGTGGGTTATGATCCCGCGCTGTCGGTAGACGCCGCATGGCGCTTGCCGAGTGCAGTAAAACGCATGGAAAACCTGGGTAGCCTGTTTAGCCGCGCCGATTACATTACCCTTCACCTTCCTGTATTGGACGCGACGCGGGGCCTGGTCAATGCGGAATTGTTGTCGAACTGTAAGCCCGGGTGTTGCTTGCTGAACTTTGCCCGGGAAGAAATCGTTAACGTCGACAGCGTGATAGAGGCTCTGGAAGCAGGCAAGCTCCGCCAGTTTATTACTGACTTCCCGACGCCGGAGCTGATCGGACGTGACGATGTGATACTGATGCCGCATATTGGCGCCAGCACTGACGAGGCGGAAGATAACTGCGCGATTATGGCGGCTAATCAACTGGACGATTTTCTCTGTAACGGCAATATCACTAACTCGGTGAACTTTCCGTCTCTGCAACTGGAACGGAGCGGCAAGGCCCGGCTGGCGGTGGTGAACCGCAATGTGCCCAAAATTCTGGGGAGCATTCTGTCTATCCTGGCCGATGCCGATATTAATATCGTCGACATGTTGAACAAAAGCCGCGATGAAATTGCCTATAATCTTATCGATGTCGGCAGTGAAGTCAGCGACGCGCTGCTGGCAGACATAGAAGCGCTGGACGGCGTGATCAAGGTTCGGCATATCTGAGTGGACCAGCGGCAGGGGCGGCGGATGAGCAATCTCGAGCAACTCGAAAAGCTATTGAAAGATCAGCGCGGTCAGCCACCAATTGAAAAATGGCAGCCGGAATTGAGTGGTGATATCGATATTCGTCTGTGCGCCGATGGTCGTTGGATTCACGAAGGCGGTGAAATAAAACGCCACGAACTGGTGAAACTTTTTGCCTCCATACTGCGTCGGGAAGAAGATGGCGAGTATTACCTGGTAACGCCCGTTGAAAAATGGCGGGTTCAAGTCGAAGACCTTCCCCTGCTCGTAGTGGACTTCGAAGTTGCTGAGGCCGACCAGAGCGGCGCCCAGCGCATTGTGGTTAAGACTAATGTCGATAGTTGGTTCGAGCTGGGTGAAAATCACCCCCTCAAGGTCGAAGCAGATAAAAACACTGACGAGCCGCGCCCCGCGGTGTTGACCCGCCACGGGCTGTGGGCGCGGATCAATCGCGCCAGTTTCTACCGCTTGGTTGAGCTCGCCGAGCAGGACGGCGAGGAGTTGGTGTTGCGCACTAGCGGTGGTGTGTTCTCCCTGGGTCGTCTTTCCTGATTAAACCCACTTTCAGCGGTGCACAAGCTGTGCCGTCCTGGTTGTTGTTTAATTTCATTAAGCCATAAAAAAGCCCTTAATAAATTAAGGGCTTAGCGTGTGCTCTTCGAGTTTTTTCTGTCTACATATTCGGGTAATTCGGGCCGCCGAGACCTTCAGGGGTTACCCAGACAATGTTCTGCGCTGGATCTTTGATGTCGCAGGTCTTGCAGTGAACACAGTTCTGTCCATTAATCTGGAAGCGCGGTTCACCGGCGTCGTCTTCAACCACTTCGTATACCCCGGCCGGGCAGTAGCGCTGGGCAGGCTCAGCGTACTTGGGCAGGTTTTCACGAATCGGCAGCTCGGGGTCCTTCAGCGTTAGGTGACAGGGCTGATCTTCCTCGTGGTTGGTATTGGACAGGAATACCGAGGTCAGGCGATCGAAGCTGATCTTGTTATCCGGCTTGGGATATTCAATTTTCTTGCAATCGCTGGCCAGCTTCATCTGTGCGTGATCGGCGTGGTCGTCGCGCATGGTCCACGGCAGTTTCCCGCCGAAGATGTTGATGTCGATAAAGGCGTAGGCGGAACCGACCAGGTTGCCATACTTGTGCTGAGCAGGGCCAAAGTTGCGTTGTTCGTGCAGTTCCTTATACAGCCAGGAACTTTCAAAGGCGGCGGTGTATTCAGTTAGCTCAACGCCGGACTTTTCTTCCTCGGTGATTGCCTTGTGCACCACTTCGGCGGCGATCATGCCGGACTTCATTGCGGTGTGGCTGCCCTTGATCTTGGCAAAGTTCAGGGTGCCGGCGTCACAGCCGATCAGCAGACCACCGGGGAAGGTCATCTTCGGCAGGGATTGCAGGCCGCCCTTGGCGATCGCCCGAGCGCCGTAGGAAATACGCTCGCCGCCGTCGAGGTACTGCTTGACCACGGGGTGTTGCTTGAAGCGTTGGAATTCTTCAAAGGGTGACAGCCAGGGGTTGTCGTAGCAGAGGTCGGTAATCAGACCAATCGATACCTGGTTGTCTTCAATGTGATACAGGAAGCTGCCGCCAAAGGCGCCATTTTCAGCCAGAGGCCAGCCGGTGGCATGCTGAACCAGGCCTTCCTTGTGTTTTTCGGGATTGATCTTCCACAATTCCTTGATACCGATACCGTAGTGCTGGGGGTCACGGCCTTCGTTCAGGTTGAATTTTTCCATCAGGCGCTTGCCGAGGTGTCCGCGGCAGCCTTCAGCAAACAGGGTGTACTTGGCGTGCAGTTCCATGCCGGGCATGTAGCTGTCTTTCTGACTACCATCTTCAGCGATACCCATATCACCGGTGATGATGCCTTTTACGCTGCCATCTTCGTGGTACAGCACGTCGGAGGCGGCGAAACCGGGATAGATTTCCGCGCCCATGCCTTCGGCCTGCTCGGCCAACCAGCGGCACAGATTACCCAGGCTGATAATGTAGTTGCCTTCGTTGTGCATGGTTTTGGGGACGGCAAAGCCGGGGACCTTGATCGCCTTTTCGGCGCTGGTCATGTAGTAGATATCGTCGCCGGTTACCGGTGTGTTCAGCGGAGCGCCTTTTTCTTTCCAGTCCGGGAACAGCTCATTCAGCGCACTGGGCTCAAATACCGCACCTGACAGGATATGGGCGCCGACTTCGGAGCCTTTTTCAACGACGCAGACGCTGATGTCTTTGCCGGTGCTCTCGCTCAACTGGCGTATTCTACAAGCTGCCGCCAGACCGGCGGGGCCCGCACCGACGATCAGGACGTCAAATTCCATTGATTCGCGTTCCACAGACTCTCTCCTCTGTAACTCGGGGTGGCGGAGCCCTTATAGGTTGAGCCCTTGTCGCCGTTAAAGGGCGGAATTATAGGTGCCTGCGGTGGAAAAGGCCACTAGCGCACCGGGCTAAGCTGCTGATTTAGCCCCCTATAATCGATTATACGCTTTATAAATATCAGTTATGGTGAATATCGCCCTTTATCGGGTAAATCCAGTGGCTTAGCCCATGGATTCTGACGCCCATTGGTTGACCTCGCAGGCCATAAGCGTCAATATAACGGCGCTTTTCAAAAGGGGCTCCGTCTGGTCGAAGGTTGGTTACACACTTCGCGGCGTAAGGACGGTCAGCCATTTCAATTCATTTACGCGTTTACTGGGGAATCCATGAAGGTTCTTGTTGCTGTCAAACGAGTCGTTGACTACAACGTCAAAGTACGTCCCAAGTCGGACGGTACTGGCGTTGATCTGAATAATGTCAAAATGGCGATCAATCCATTCTGTGAAATCGCTGTTGAAGAAGCGGTACGTCTTAAAGAAAAAGGCATCGCCACTGAAATCGTAGCCGTATCTGTCGGCCCCAAAGTTGCTCAGGAGCAGATTCGTACTGCGCTGGCACTGGGTGTAGACCGCGGTATCCTGGTAGAAACCGACGAAGAAGTGCAGCCGCTTGGCATTGCCAAGGTTTTGAAAGCGATCGTAGACAAAGAGCAGCCTCAGCTGGTTATCCTCGGTAAGCAGGCCATCGATGGCGACAACAACCAGACTGGCCAAATGCTGGCGGCACTGTCTGGAATGGCTCAGGGTACTTTCGCCTCTGAAGTTGCTGTTGACGGTGACAGCGTTGAAGTCACTCGCGAAATCGACGGCGGTCTGCAGACTGTTAAGCTGTCTCTGCCCGCGGTTGTGACTACAGACCTGCGTCTGAATGAGCCGCGCTATGCGTCTCTGCCCAACATCATGAAGGCCAAGAAAAAGCCTCTGGATGTCACTACACCCGCCGATCTGGGTGTGGAAGTCGCTCCCCGTGTAAAAACCTTGAAAGTCGAGCCACCTGCAGAGCGTCAAGCGGGTATCAAGGTCGCAGACGTTGCCGAGCTGGTTGATAAACTGAAAAACGAGGCGAAGGTAATCTAATGAGCATTCTAGTCATTGCAGAACACGACAACGCCTCCATCAACGGGGCAACCCTGAACACAGTTACCGCCGCGAAAGCGATCGGTGGCGATATCACTGTGCTGGTCGCTGGCGAAGGCTGTGCCGCTGCCGGTGAAGCCGCAGCGAAAATCGACGGTGTCAGCAAGGTTTTGGTTGCCGACAACGCGGCCTACGGCCACCAGCTGGCGGAAAACGTCAGCTTGCTGGTTGCTGAGCTGGGTAAAGACTACGGTTACATTCTGGCTCCCGCGACCACCAACGGCAAAAACACCTTGCCTCGTGCTGCGGCCCTGCTGGATGTTGCCCAGATTTCAGAAATTATTTCTGTTGAAAGTGGCGATACCTTCAAGCGTCCGATCTACGCAGGTAACGTTATTGCGACGGTCCAGTCTTCTGACCCGATCAAGGTTATCACTGTGCGTGCAACAGCCTTTGATGCCGCTGCTGCTGAAGGCGGCTCTGCGGCAGTTGAAGCAGTGGGCAGCGCCCACGATGCTGGTAACTCGAGCTATGTGAAAGAAGAGCTGGCCAAGAGCGATCGTCCAGACCTGACTGCTGCGGATATCGTAGTATCCGGTGGTCGTGGTATGCAGAATGGCGACAACTTCAGCATGTTGTACTCTCTGGCTGACAAGCTTGGTGCTGCGGTTGGTGCATCACGTGCAGCGGTCGACGCGGGCTTCGTTCCCAACGACATGCAGGTGGGTCAGACTGGTAAGATTGTTGCTCCGGGGCTGTACATCGCTGTGGGCATTTCCGGTGCGATCCAGCATCTGGCCGGTATGAAGGACTCTAAAGTCATTGTTGCCATCAACAAAGACGAAGACGCTCCGATCTTCCAGGTTGCAGACTACGGTCTGGTTGCTGACCTGTTCGACGCACTGCCAGAGCTGGAAAGCTCAATCTGATTGGCAGTCAGTTGATAGCAAAGCCCGGTGTTCTCGCCGGGCTTTTTTTTGTCTGCTGTTTGGTGCTTCTCGGCTGAGCGGCATGTTATATGCTAGCCTGACGGCGTAGTAACCCTTTTTGCCATGTTGTGAAAATCAGGAGAGTAACAGTGAAAAATCTGACGATAGGTGTATTGATGACGCTGGCTGCAAGCCATTTGCAGGCGCTGTCTTTAGACAAGGATAATTCGACCCTGCACTTTGTCAGTGTAAAAAACAACCGTGTTGCCGAGTCAATGAGTTTTGAAAACCTGACGGGCACTATCGACGATGCATCGGGTAAATTTGCGGTAAAAATTGGGCTGGCCAGCGTCGCCAGCGGTATCCCGATTCGCAATGAGCGGATGCGTAAATTCCTGTTTGAAATCGACCGCTTTCCACAGGCGAGCTTTAGCGGCACTTTGCCGATAGAGCAATTACAGGAGCTGTCAGTGGGTCAGCAACAGCAGCTGGATATCGCCGGGGAGCTCTCGCTACACGGCGAATCCCAAAGCACAAGCCTGTCTGTTATCGTGACAAAGCGTGCCGACGGCGCATTCAGTGCGGTCACAACGAAGCCGGTATTCGTCGATGCGACAGCCTTTGGCATGGGGGCGGGGGTAGAAAAGCTGCGTGAACTGGCAGGCTTGCAGGCGATCAACGCAACTATCCCGGTGATGTTTGACGTGGTGTTCCGCTAGGGCTGGTTAATACTAATCCCGGCGCAGGCTGTCTTTGATGGCGATGGGCGTCGGGTAATTCATCACTACGATATACGATGACACAATAAAGCTGATGATCGCCGTGGCCTGAATAAGATGGGAGGCCGCGCTGCCAATGAGTTGAGTCTCCACCGCCAGGTAGGCAATCAGCAGCGAGAACTCGCTGATCTGGCCCAGACGAAAGCCCAGGTCCCAGGCCAGTTTCCGCGAGTGCAGTGCGCCGCGGAGCAGGTAGCGAAAACTGATGGGTTTAACGCTGAGAATCAGCGCCGCCAATACGGCGGAGGGAATGATGATCTCGCCGAGCAAGCCCAGGTTGAAGCGGGCGCCCAGAGAAAAGAAAAACAGAATTAAAAAGAAATCCCGCAGTGGCTTGAGGCTAATCGCAATATATTGGGAAATCGGGCTGGTCGCCAGGCTGATACCCGCCAGAAATGCCCCCATTTCCGCCGACAAGCCCACCGCATGGGCGGCTTCCGCTAAGCCCAGACACCAGCCGATGGCGACAAGAAAAATATACTCGTGGAAGCGGTCAAAGCGTTGCAGCAGTGGGAGTAGCACATAGCGTACTGTGGTGACGGCAAAGGCGATGAGCAGCGGCACGGCGAGCAGGGTTTTGCCCAGCTGTGTGGCAGAAAACTCCCCCAGCCCCATGCTGATAAGCAGCAGCAGTACCAGAATAGCGATCATGTCCTGTAGTAGCAGTATGCCGACCATCAGCTCACCGTTAAGGCGGTGGTGCAGGGCGGTGGTCGGTAGCAGCTTGATACCGATAATGGTGCTGGAGAACATCATCGCTGCGCCGACAATCAGTGCTTCGCGCTGGCTGAAGCCAAAGGCCCAGCTGACGCCATAGCCAATGAGTAAAAAGCACAGGGAGCTTAACAGGGCAATATTGAGGGTTTTACGCAGGCTGTGGAGCAACGCCTGGGGCTGCATGTCGAGGCCCAGTAAAAACAACAGAAAGATGATGCCGAACTCGGCGATTTCCGCCAGTAACTCCAGATCGGTCACCCAGCCTGCGCCATAGGGGCCTATCAGCGCGCCCAGGGCGATATAGGCGATGAGCAATGGCTGGCGGGTGAACAGGGCCACAGAGGCCAGCAACGCCGCGCCACTGAAAATCAAAAAAAACGAAAAAGTAAGACTGGCCTCCACTCGACTGGTCGCCTTATAGCTGGGGAATAAACCACATTGTGGTATCAGTGTAGCTGTCAGGGCAGTATTTTTCGATAAGAAGTGTTTGGCGGGGAGGCGGCCAGCCGAGTGCCGGCCGCCTGGTGTTCAGGCTGAGCGGCGGCGGAACAGGGGCAGCGACTGCCGAGTGTCCGGCTGATAGACTTCGCTGAAATCGTTCAGGCTGGCGAGGGCTTCCTCCAGTTCGTCACCGGGCAGAGCAAAGCTGCTGAAGCCACAGCGGCTCATAAAAAACAGTTGGTCGCGAATGATGTCGCCAACTGCGCGGATTTCACCCTGATAGCTGTGTTGCTCGCGGAGCTCGCGGGCGTAGCTGAAGCCGCGGCCGTCGGCGAACTTGGGAAAGTCGATCGCGATCACCGGCAGCGACGCCAGTGTATCGGCTGGCAGTGCTTTGGGTGACTCGTCGCTGGCCAGCATCACGCCGACCTCGCCAAGCTTTGCCAGTGCTTCGCGGTGGGCGAGATACAGGTTCAGGGGCACGATAACCGGCGCGCTATCGGGAAGTGTTTCGCTGTCGCGCCACAACACCCAGTTATCGTCCTGTACCTGTGCGTCTTTGATGATCTTAGGCATATGCGCGCTCCTTAAAGGGGTCAAGACCGACTCGGTTGTAGGTGTCGAGGAAGCGTTCGCCTTCCTGACGGAGGTCAACGTAGGTGTTGAGAACCTTCTCAATCACGTCGGGAATGTCGTCCTGGGCAAAGGACGGGCCAAGAATTTTACCCAGCGACGCGTTAAGCCCCTGACTGCCGCCCAGTGACACCTGATAAAACTCCTGGCCCTTTTTATCGACACCGAGAATGCCAATGTGACCGATGTGGTGGTGGCCACAGGCATTCATGCAGCCGGAAATGTTCAGCTCAATTTCGCCGAGGTCGTACAGGTAGTCGAGGTCGTCAAAGCGGCGCTGGATGGCTTCCGCAATGGGGATTGACTTGGCATTGGCCAGCGAGCAGAAGTCGCCGCCGGGACAGCAAATAATGTCGTTCAGGGTGCCAACGGTCGGTGACGCCAGCTCCAGCTCGACCAGCTTTTGCCACAGTGCGAACAACTGGTGCTGGGGGACGTCGGGAAGCACCAGATTTTGCTGATGAGTACTGCGAATCTCGCCAAACCCGAACTCTTCGCCCAGAGCAGCTACGGCTTCGAGCTGTTCCGCAGTGATGTCGCCGGGGGCGACCCCGGTGGTTTTCAGTGACAGGGTGGCAATCGCGTAGCCGGTCTGCTTGTGGGGATGAACATTGTGGTTCAGCCAGCGAGCAAAGTCGGCACTTTCCAGCGCCAGCGCCTGCATGTCTTGCGCCGGTAAGTCGCGGTATTCCGGTGCGGTGAAGAAAGACTTGGCCCGGGCGATTTCCTCATCGCTGAGTTCCAGCGCGCTGTCTTTAATGTGCGCCCATTCTTCTTCCACCTTGGCCTTGAAGGCTTCGGCACCCATCGCGCGTACCAGAATCTTGATGCGGGCCTTGAACTTGTTGTCGCGGCGGCCGAGCTGGTTGTAGACCCGCAGAATAGCTTCCAGGTAGGTGAGCAAATGACGCGGGGGTAATTGTTCGTGAATTACACTGCCAATGACCGGGGTGCGGCCAAGGCCGCCCCCAACCAGTACGCGAAACGCCGTGTCGCCGTTGTCGTCTTTGACAATTTGTAGGCCGATGTCGTGCACCATTACCGCGGCGCGGTCGGTTTCCGAGCCGCAGACGGCGATCTTGAACTTCCTTGGCAGAAACGCGAATTCGGGGTGGAAGGTGGACCACTGGCGAATAATTTCACACCAGGGGCGGGCGTCTTCGACTTCGTCAGCAGCGACTCCGGAGAACTGGTCGGCGGTGACATTGCGAATGCAGTTGCCGCTGGTTTGCACCGCGTGCATTTGCACTTTGGCCAGTTCCGCGAGGATGTCGGGGACCTCTTCCAGTTTGGGCCAGTTAAGTTGTACATTCTGCCGAGTACTGATGTGGGCGTAGCCCTTGTCGTAGTGACGGCTGATTTCCGCCAGCTTGCGCAGCTGGGTGCTGTTCAGGGTGCCGTAGGGCACGGCGATGCGCAGCATGGGCGCGAGACGCTGTACATACAGGCCATTTTGCAGACGCAGCGGCAGGAACTGTTCGTCGGTGATTTTTCCTGCAAGATAACGTTTGGTCTGGTCGCGATATTGCGCGACGCGCTGATCGATAATCTGCTGGTCGTACTCGTCGTATACGTACATAGCTACCTTTGAAACTTCAGTACTGTGAGTTGATATGCTGTGATCCGAGCTGCCGAGGGCTGGACGGGAGGGCAGGGCGCAGTGATGTGGCCACTCTGCGCGGACTGCACCCGGTTGTCCAAAAAGGGAAACGGAGCTTCTTACCGCAAACGTGCGCGCAATTTTAAAGATTTATCGGCATATCCGCTAACGCTTTTTACGGATATGACTTATGTGGAGCACCGATTAGTGGTGAGAATGCCCAATATGGAGATTGGATAGCTCGGTATTTTGCCAAAACCCCGTTATAATATCGTTTTTGCCATTCCGGCCGACTGTCCAGTCGCCGGAGAAACGCCCTACATTTACGAGGTTGTCATGTCAGAGTTGAATCAAGAAGAACGCGAAGATAGTTTTGCCGATGCCTGCGCTGCAATTGCTATCCTGACGATTGTGGTTTCCACTGTGGTGTATTGGTTGGCAGGCATGCCCAGCTAAACTGGCCCACATTTGAAAAAGCCGCTATATGCGGCTTTTTTTACGGCTGGATAATTCCTTTTCCCCTTGCTAGTGGCTGTTCAGTACCACCTGCACCACGGTGTACACCGTACCGATAAACACCAACACGAAACCAATTGCCGCGATCACATAGTTGCGAAAGCGACCGTGGTTAAAGTCCCTTTCGCGATTCTGGCTGCTCTGCACACCAAAGGCAGCGGAAATGACACTGCCTATCACCTGGAGTGGCCCCGGCTTTTGCTTGTTGTCGTCAATGGCTCGATTCATGGCAAATAATGTCTCCGGTTTCTGATACCCGTAATGGTAGGCCGTAAGCGGCGAATTAGCTAAGCGGATTTTTCGCTTAGCTAATTCGAGCGAAGCGCACAGACTCAGGGATCATAGTCCAGAATCGGTGACAGCCAGCGCTCCATCGTTGCCATTTCCATGCCCTTGCGTCGGGCAATATCGGCGACCTGATCCTTGCCGACCCTGCCTACGGCAAAATAGCGGGAATCGGGGTGGGAGTAATAAAAGCCGCTGACTGCCGCTGCCGGGTACATGGCCAGATGTTCGGTCAGGCTGATGCCGGTCTGCTCTGTCGCTTGCAACAGCTTGAACAGGGTTGTTTTTTCGGTGTGGTCCGGGCACGCGGGATAGCCCGGGGCCGGACGAATACCGCGATAGGCTTCCTTGATAAGCTCCTCGTTGCTGAGTGACTCGTCGCTGGCATAGGCCCAGAATTCCTTGCGCACCCGCAGGTGCAAGTGCTCGGCGAAAGATTCGGCAAGGCGGTCGGCCAGTGCCTTGACCATAATTGCGCTGTAGTCGTCGTTGGCCTGCTCGTATTCCGCGGCGAGTTCATCGGCACCAAGGCCTGTGGTCACCGCGAAGCCGCCCACATAATCCTGCACACCACTGTCGGCGGGGGCGATGTAGTCGGCGAGGCTCAGCTGCGGTTTGTCGTCGGGCTTTTGCGCCTGCTGACGCAGGTGGTGTAGCAGGGCAATTTGCTCGCCCTGGTCGTCCAGTACTGCAATGTCGTCGCTGCCGTGTCGCTGTGCCGGCCAAAAGCCGATGACGCCGTTGGCGCGCAGGCGCTTGTCGGCGATCAGTTTGTCGAGCATGACCTGGGCATCGTTAAACAGGTTGGTGGCGGCTTCGCCGACCTTTTCATCGCTGAGAATGCGCGGGTATTTTCCTGCCAGTCCCCATGAAATAAAGAACGGTGTCCAGTCGATGGTTTCCCGTAGCAGGTCCAGTGAGTAATCATTGAATACCCGAGTGCCCAGAAAGCTGGGTACGGGGGGCTGATAATTAGCCCAATCAAACTGCAGGCCACGCTCACGGGCCTGCTCATAGGATAGCAAGCGCTTTTTCTTGCCACTGTTGTCGCGGCGGGCTCTTACGCGCTCGTATTCGTCGCGGCGTTCAGCGACAAATTTTTCCTTCATGTCCTCGCTGATCAGCTGGGTGGCGACCGCGACACTGCGCGACGCATCGGGCACATACACGGTGACGTCGTTCTGGTATTTGGGTTCGATTTTTACCGCGGTGTGGGCCTTGGAGGTGGTGGCTCCACCGATCATCAGCGGTACACTGAAACCCTGTCGCTGCATCTCCGAGGCGACGTGGACCATTTCGTCCAGAGAGGGGGTAATCAGGCCGCTCAGACCGATAATATCGACGTTTTCCGCCTTGGCGGTTTCCAGGATTTTGTCGCAGGACACCATCACCCCAAGGTCGATGACCTCAAAGTTGTTGCACTGCAGGACAACGCCGACAATATTCTTGCCGATGTCGTGGACATCGCCTTTTACCGTCGCCATCAGTACCTTGCCGTTGGCCTTGGCGCCGACTTCTTTCAGGGCTTCGATATAGGGGTTGAGATAGGCCACTGCCTGTTTCATGACCCGGGCGGATTTCACCACCTGGGGCAGGAACATTTTGCCGTCGCCAAACAGGTCGCCGACAACGTTCATGCCGTCCATCAGCGGGCCTTCAATAACGTCGATGGGTTTGGCGGCCTCCAATCGGGCGGCTTCGGCGTCCTCTTCGATATAGGTGGCGATGCCTTTTACCAGCGAGTGCTCTATACGCTTGGCCACAGGCCACTCGCGCCAGCTGAGATCTTCCTTCTGCTCTATACCCTTGCCATCGCCGCGGTATTTCTCGGCGATATCCAGCAGGCGCTCGGTGGCGTCGTCGCGCCGGTTGAGAATCACATCCTCTACGCGCTCACGCAGTTCCTCGGGCAGGTCGTCGTAAATCGCCAACTGGCCGGCGTTGACGATCCCCATATCCAGGCCGGCTTTGATGGCATGGTAGAGGAACACCGAGTGGATGGCCTCACGCACCGGGTTGTTGCCGCGGAAGGAGAACGACACATTGGACACCCCTCCGGATACCATCGCGTGGGGCAGCTCTTTTTTGATGTAGGCGGTGGCCTCAATAAAATCCACCGCGTAGTTGTTGTGTTCGTCGATACCGGTGGCAACGGCGAAAATGTTCGGGTCGAAAATAATGTCCTGGGGCGGAAAGCCAATTTCCTCCACCAGAATATCGTAGGAGCGTTTGCAAATTTCCGCTTTGCGGGCAAAGGTGTCGGCCTGGCCGTCTTCGTCGAAGGCCATCACCACCACGGCGGCGCCGTATTTCATACATTGGCGAGCGCGCTGGCGAAACTCATCCTCGCCTTCCTTCAAGGAGATGGAGTTGACGATGGGCTTGCCCTGAATGCACTTCAGCCCCGCCTCAATGACCTCCCATTTGGAGGAATCCACCATGATCGGTACGCGGGAAATATCCGGCTCCGAGGCAATAAGGTTGAGGAAGGTGACGATGGCCTTTTCGGCGTCGAGCATCCCCTCATCCATATTAATATCGATCACCTGGGCGCCGTTTTCTACTTGCTGGCGAGCCACCGACAGGGCCTCGTCGTAGTTGCCTTCCAGGATCAGACGCTTGAAGACCGCAGAGCCGGTAACGTTGCAGCGCTCACCGACATTGACAAACAGGCTGTTACTGTCAATGTGGAAGGGCTCCAGCCCGGCCAGTCGGCAGGCGGTTGGGCGGGGCTTGACCTCGCGGGGGGCGACGCCTTCAACGGCCTTGGCAATCGCTTCGATATGGGCCGGGGTGGTGCCACAACAGCCGCCGACGAGGTTGAGAAAACCGCGCTGGGCAAACTCATGCAGCTCCAGCTGCATATCGGTGGGGGTTTCGTCATATTCGCCGAATTCATTGGGCAGGCCCGCGTTGAAGTGGCCGCTGAAATAACACTCAGAGGCTTCCGCCAGCTCCTCGACAAAGGGGCGTATCTCGCTGAAACGCCTGCCGCAGTTGGTGCCGACAATCAGCGGTTTGGCATGGGCGATACTGTTCCAGAATGCGGTTGGGGTCTGCCCCGACAGGGTCCTGCCACTGGTGTCGGGGAAGGTCACCGATATCATGATTGGCAGTTCGACCTGATGGTCTTCGAAATACTGCAGCACAGCGAAAACCGCCGCTTTGGCGTTCAGGCTGTCAAAAATGGTTTCGATCAGCAGCAGGTCGGCACCGCCGGTAATCAGGCCGCGGGTAGCGGCATAGTAATCTGCCACCAGCTTGTCAAAATTAATATTGCGCGCACCGGGATCATTGACGTCCGGCGAAATCGACGCCGTGCGCGGTGTCGGCCCGAGCACACCGGCAACAAAGCGCGGTTTATCGGGGTTTTTCGCGGTCTCGGCGTCGGCGACCTCGCGGGCGAGGCGGGCACCGGCGACGTTCAACTCTTCGGCGATCTCGCCAAGTTCGTAGTCGTCCTGGGCAACGGCGGTGGAGTTGAAGGTGTTGGTTTCAATAATATCGGCGCCAACATCAAGAAAATCCTGGTGTATTTGCCGAATCAACTCTGGTTGTGTCAATGTCAGCAGGTCGTTATTGCCACGCAGATCCTTGTGGTAGTCGGCAAAACGCTCGCCCCGGTAGGCCGCTTCTTCTAGCTTGTGGGTCTGAATCATGCTTCCCATAGCACCATCAATCACCAGAATGCGGTTTTTGAGGGATGATTTCAGTAATTCGGTGCGTGGTGTTGTCTGATTCATGTACATCCTGATGATTAGGCTATGGGCGATATCGATGCGATTGCGGCGGCCTATTGAGGCTGGGGCCGGATTGCGCTTCGTGGTAAACTTGCGAATTCTAACAGATACTCCGCCGAGCATATAACTTTGAGTTACAGCTCGTTAGCATCGACGCTCGTCCGGAGCATACAAGAGGTGAACATGAGTACAGAGCAAAGCAAGGTCAATATCACTATCACCGAGTCCGCCCAGGGCTATCTGGCCGAGTTGCTTTCCAAACAAGAAGACGTGATGGGCATTCGAGTGTTTATCACTCAGCCGGGCACGCCAAAGGCCGAGACCTGTATCGCCTATGCCCGCGAGGGTGATTTGAAAGACGCCGACGAGGTGGTGGATTACCCCCAGTTCAAGGCCTACTTCGAGGGGCGCAGCGTGCCGTTTCTCGACGAAGCATTTATCGACTACGCCAAGGATCGTATGGGAGGCCAATTGACCATCAAGGCGCCCAATGCCCGCTTGCCCAAAATCAGCGCCGACAGTCCGCTGGAAGACCAGGTGAACTACGTGCTGTACAACGAAGTGAACCCGTCCCTGGCGGCCCACGGCGGTGAAGTTTCCCTGCAGGAGCTGACTGAGGACAACTACGCGATTTTGAAATTCGGTGGTGGCTGTCAGGGTTGCGGCATGGTCGATGTCACCCTCAAGGAAGGGGTGGAGAAAACATTGATCGAGAAAGTGCCGGGCCTCGCAGGGGTTAAGGACGTGACTGATCACAGCAACACCGAGAACGCCTACATTAAATAGTCCAGCCCGATGTTCGCCCCGCGCGTCGGGGCGTCGCTTTATCTCTCCCGCTCACAGGACATCGTTGTGATTCTTTTGCCCTATACATGCACCCTTATGCAGGTGCGTTTTTCAGATCTCGATATGATCGGACATGTGTCCAACAGCAACTATGCCTCCTATTTCGATATGGGCCGCATCGACTTTTTCAAAGAAGTTGAAAAAATGTCCACCGTTAAGCGCCCCCACCATGTGGTGGCCAGCGTCAAAATGGATATGCTGCGGGAAATTCGGTTCGATCATAAGGTGGAAATCGCGACCTGGTGTTCGCGGGTGGGAACAAAAAGCATGACCATAGAGCACCTGATCTTTGCCGATGGTGAAATTGCCACCACGTCGCAATCGGTACTGGTCGGCTTCGACCTCAAAACCCGTCGTTCCACCCCTTTCCCGACAGATTGGGCGCCCACCGATCCCGCGTTGATTCCGGTTGTGCCAGGGCGGTGATGCCGGGTTTGTGCCCCTGTGGCAGCGGTGCTGACTACTCCACCTGCTGTGGTCGCTTCCACAAGGGTGAATGGGCGCCATGCCCGGAACAACTTATGCGCTCCCGTTACAGCGCCTATGTGGTTGGCGATGCGGATTATCTGTACCACACCTGGCATCCCTCAGCCCGGGGAGAAGAAACCCTGGACCAGTTTCGGCGTTCTCTCGGCAAGAATAATTGGCTAGGGCTGCGAATTCTTCGCGCGGAACAGGTCAAAGGCCGAGACCTTGTCGAATTTGCCGCCTTTTATCGCGACGACAGAGGAAAGCTCGCTCAACTCCATGAAGAGTCGGTATTTGTGGAAGAGGGTGGCCAGTGGTACTACCTTGAAGGTCGGTTTCTGCCCGACCTCAAGCTGGGGCGAAATGACGCGTGCTACTGCGGCAGCGGTCAGAAACGGAAGAAATGCCACCCGGATTAAGTCGCTATGAAAAACAGCCTGCGAATTTTGTCGTACAACGTGCACAAGGGGTTTAACGTCGGCAACCGTCGTTACCTGCTGGACGATATTCGCGAGAGCATCCGCGAGGTCAATGCTGACGTGGTGTTTCTGCAGGAGATCGTTGGCGAAAACCGCCGACATGCCCGGCGGCTGGATAACTGGGTTGATGCCTCCCAGTTTGAATATCTCGCCGACAGTGTTTGGCCCCACTTTGCCTATGGCCGCAATGCGGTGTACGAGCACGGTCACCATGGCAACGCCATTCTCAGCAAGTATCCAATTATTCACAGCGACAATATCAATGTTTCGGTATCGCGCAATTCTCATCGCGGCTTGCTGATGGCGATGGTAGCACCGGATATCTACTTAATCTGTGTGCATATGGGATTGATGGGGTGGGAGCGTCAGCGCCAGTTTCAACTGCTGAGTAAGGCTGTTCATCAGCGGGTGCCCGCCACCGCCCGATTGATCGTTGCCGGGGACTTCAATGACTGGCGGTTGCGTTTGCATCGGCCCATGTGTGCCAACCTTGGTCTGCGCGAAGCGCTGACCGAAATCCAGGGGCGACCAGCGCAAACTTTTCCCGCCAAGCGGCCACTGCTGCCGGTGGATCGTATTTATTTTCGCGGCTTTGATGTGAGCGCCGCCGAGGTGTTGCGTGGGGAGCCCTGGCGCTCGCTGTCTGACCATTGCGCGCTGTATACCGAGCTGAGTTATTCGACGAGGTAAGTAAGCCGATAAAGCACTGCAGTTGTTATCAAGCCCCGGGGCGAATCGTCTACTGGGCGGTTGGCAATAAGCCCGGCGGGAAAATAAAAAAGCCCCGGAGAACCGGGGCAAGGCCATAGATGGTATAGAAGCACCTAATTCTTTACGCGAAAGACTCGCTGCTGGATTGAAATATGTCACATTCCAGTGCAAGCGAGTTATTGAGGGTGTAAAAAAAGGCGCCGTGGGCGCCTTTGACATTACGTGGTATTCGCGAAAACTCAGACCAACCGCTTGCGCTTGGGCAGAACATCCCGCAGCTTGTCGCGCATATCCCGCAGCGCGGCTTCAGTATCTTCCCAGCCGATACAGCCGTCGGTGACCGACACACCATATTCCAGAGTGGATAGATCCGCTGGAATTTTCTGGTTACCGGGATTGATATTGCTTTCGATCATCAGTCCGACGATGGAGGTGTTGCCTTCCAGAATCTGGTTGGTCACATCTTCCATCACCAAGGGCTGCAGTTCCGGCTTCTTGTCGGAGTTGGCGTGGCTGCAGTCGACCATGATGTTTTTCGGGTAGTTGGCCTTTTCCAGTGCACGCTCGCAGAGTTTGATATGCACCGAATCGTAGTTGGGCCCAGCACTGCCGCCGCGCAGCACGACATGGGCGTAGCGGTTGCCGCGGGTGTGGATAACTGACACCTGGCCCTCGTTGTTAATACCGAGGAAACGGTGGGGCTTCACCGCCGAGCCGATGGCGTTCATGGCAACATCAAGGCCGCCATCGGTGCCATTCTTGAAGCCAACCGCCGAAGACAGGCCGCTGGCCATTTCCCGGTGGGTCTGGGACTCAGTGGTGCGGGCACCTATCGCCGACCAGGAAATGCAGTCCTGCAAGTACTGGGGAGAAATCGGGTCCAGTGCCTCGGTAGAGGTGGGCAGGCCCATTTCGCTGATGTCCAGCAGCAGCTTGCGACCAATGTGCAGGCCTTCCTCAATTTTAAAGGTATCGTTCAGATAGGGGTCGTTAATCAGACCTTTCCAGCCCACTGTGGTGCGGGGCTTTTCAAAATACACCCGCATGATAATCACCAGGGTGTCGCTGAGTTCGTCGGCGAGCTTTTTCAGGCGGCCGGCATAATCCTTGGCCAGCTCGACGTCGTGGATAGAGCAGGGGCCTACCACAATAAACATACGGTGATCTTTGCCGTCCAGGATATCACGCACGGTGTCGCGTCCCGCCGCAACAACTGCTTTGGCAGTGTCACTCAAAGGCAGGGCAGCCTTGAGTTTGGCAGGGGTGATAAGAACTTCCTGGGCTTCGACGTTCAGGTTTTCAATAACTGTTTCAGACATAGGGTTTCCGGATTCTGATCCTGGCTACAATCGCAGTAAAGCCTGACATTCTAACTGAAATGGCGGGCATTAAAATATCAACCGGGGGGAAACAAGGCTAAAATACGGGATTTCGCGGGTGATTTTGAAATGATGATGAGGACATTAGTCCTTTTGTTAGCGATGGCGAGTGGCAATGTCGCGGCAGATGACGAGGCAGGTGATGCGCTGCCGGTGGTGAAGCTGGGCCCCCAGCTGCGTATTGTCGATGCGGATTACTCCGCGGTGCCCTGTGAGCAGTTGCACCTGATACAGCCGCAATCCCCCGGTGAAAAGGCCCGGCTTGCCCAGCGCAAGCAGCAGTGTGTCGAGCGTTATCGGCAGTTTATTCCTGAAAAAGGGCTGCGCTAATGGCACGGATTTTCAAACCATCCAAGGGTAAGTCATCATCGAAAAAACCGCGCAATCATCGCGCCGGCGCTACGAGTCAACGAGACTTCGAGGTCCTGCGCTACGCCGATGATGGTCGCGGCATCGCCATCGACAACGGCAAGGTGGTCTTTATTGACGGTGCACTGCCGGGGGAGAAGGTTCACGCGGAGTTGATAAAAACCGGCAAACGCTTCGATGAAGCCCGGTGTCTTTCCGTACACAGCCCCTCGCCGCTGCGGGTTGAACCAACCTGCGGGGTATACCAGCATTGCGGGGGATGCCAGCTACAGCACCTGAATTACCGGGGGCAGCTTGAATATAAGCAACAGCGTCTGAAAAAAATCATTGCCGGGATCGCTGACGATGTGGCAGTTGGTGCAATGCCTTCTACGGCTTTCGGTTACCGTCATCGCGCACGTCTCAGCTATCGCCTTGGGCATCTGGGGTTTCGTCGCCGGGCCAGCCACGAGGTGGAAAATTTTGTTCAATGCCCGGTGTTGATGCCCGAACTGGAAGGGGCAATTGATGCGGTTCGCGGGCCATTGCTGGCGGCGTTGAAACCGAGCAAAAGTGCCGAACTGCATTTTGCTCTGGGCACTACCGCGACGGGGGAGGTGGCGGTTGGCTTGAGCCTGGAAGATCAGGCGGCGCGGACATCGACATGGTGCATGGCGCTGGCGAAAGCGCTGGCGCCGGCAGTGATGCTACAGCGGGTCAGCAGCGTCGGTGGTGAATGGTGCCACCCTGAAGCAATGCCGCTGAACTATGATTTTTCTTTTCGCCACGCCGACACCGACGAAGCCGATTCCAGCCAGGGTCGCGGCGAGTTTTTTGCCGGCGATTTTACCCAGGTCAATCCGGCGATTAATCAGCGGGTAGTAGAGCAGTGCCTCAGCTGGCTCAAGCCCCAGGCGGGGGACCTTATCGCCGATTTTTTCTGCGGTCTGGGTAACTTCTCCTTTCCTCTGGCCCAGTGCGGTGCGCGGGTGGTGGCAATGGATGCCGGTGCGGCAATGATCGAGCGCGCGCGACAGGTGTCAGCGCGGTACCCTGGCGAGCCTGCCATTAACTTTCACCTTGCTGACCTGTTTGATGAGGGGCAGATTGCCTTGCCAAAAGGGATAAACAAGGCGGTTCTCGATCCTCCCCGCGCCGGTGCCAAGGCCCTGTGTCAACGGCTGGCGGGGCACAAAACACTGCTTGAAATCGTGTATATCTCCTGCGACCCCGCGACTCTTGCCCGTGACCTGGTAACATTGACCGAGGGCGGTTGGCGGGTTCAGGGCGCTATCAGTGTGGATATGTTCCCCCAGACCCACCACCTGGAAAGCATGGTGTATTTGACCCGCAGCGGCTTGAAATAAACCGCGTTAGTGCATTATTTGGTCGCCAGCAATACCACGAACTTGGCGTCGGAGTGGAGGGTGGTGCACTGGGTAAAACGTTTGGCCAGTGTGGTGTGGTAGCCAAGGTGTCGGTTGCCGACAACACACAGGTACCCGCCGGGTCGGAGGAACCGCAAGCTGTGCTCAAACATTTGCTGGGCGATATGGTCGCCGATCTGTTGCTCCTGATGAAACGGCGGGTTGCATAACACCAGGTCGAAAGGTGGTCCGCTGTAGCCGGACATACAATCATCCCGATGAAAGCCACATCGGCTGCCATCTTCCAGGTTGCCCAGCACGTTGCGCCGGGCGCTGCTCACCGCGAGGTGAGATTCATCGAAAAATTCAACCCGGGCGTTCCGCCAGTGGCGGGCAGCCACAACACCGAGCAGGCCATTACCGCAGCCAAGGTCGGCGATGTGGGCGGAAGCGTCGCGGTCCAAGGGGAGTTTGGGCAGGGCGTCGAGCAACACTCGACTGCCACGGTCGAATTTACCTCGGGAAAAGACATTGGCGTGATTGCCAAGAATCACTCCCAGGCCGTCGTCGCGGGTGACTTCCCAGTCGTCGCTGTACCCTTCATGGTCGCTGCAAAGGCTATTCACGGCTACCAGCCTGGCCTTCTTCCAGGCCAGACTGGCCTGGGCCTCACCCAGGCTCTCGCCGATAAGCGCCAGCGTCGAAGCATTGAGATACTTGGCCATGGTGGCGCCAACAAAGTGTTCCGGGGCGCGTAGCAGGGGGCGCAGGCGCTCCAGCTGATAGCGCATCAGCGAATGGCTGCGGGGAAGTCGATAAATAATCCGGTCGAAGTGACCTTCGGGCAGGTCGGTACTGGCGATAAACTCCGGTTCCCGGCATGTATTGATATGGGCGTTTTCACAACAGGCGAGCTGGGCGCTCACCGAGTCAGACCAATGGCTGCAGTCGAACTTTGCCAGCGCGCAGGACAGGGCGCCGAAGCTGTCGTTAACAATGAGTATACGGCTTTGTGGAGGCAGGTTTTGCTCGGCCAACTGGTTCAACAGATAGCTGTCGGCAGCGTCCCAGGCCTGGAGCACTTCATTGCGCCGGCGGGGGCGGCGCAGGAGCTGAAACGAGCCAAAGGGAGTGTCCAATAACTTGGTGTCGGTCATTGGCGACTATTCAGCCTCAAGCAGCAAGTCGGCCAGTCGCTGGCGGTGGTCGTCGCCAAATTCCAGGCCCTGGCGCAAATAATTGTCGACGTTGCCGTAGTGCTCGTCGATCAGCTCAAAAGCGGCGTTGAGAAACTGTGGCTGTACCTGGAACAGTACGCGTAAGGTTTCCGGGCTGACCGCCCAATTCTTGCGCTCGAAAATACCCTTGAGCAGGCTGTCGATACGCTCGGCGGTGTAGGTATTGGTCGCCAGGTAGTCGTTCATAATCACGTCTCTGTGTACCCCCAGAGCCATTAACACTACGGCGGCGGCAAGCCCGGTGCGATCCTTGCCCGCGGTGCAATGGAATACCTGCGGGTAGCTGGAGGCGTCGAGCAGGGAGTGCAGCCATTCGCGGTATACCGGGGTGAAGTTGGCGACAAATTCGCGGTTGGCATCGACCAGGTACTGTTCCATATCAGCGGGGGTTACGTCGTCCTGCATCAATCGCACGGTTACCCTGTCCACCTGTGCGGCCTCAACGGTAATCGGCATGGGGTCGATGCGCACCTCATGCTCTTTAAGCAGGCGGTGGGGAGCATTGGTGCGCTCGTCGTCGGAGCGGAAATCGACAATGCGCTTGACCTCGAGCCGGGCGAGGTATTTCTGGTCTTCTTCGCTCAGGGCAGACAGTTTGTCAGAACGGTATAGCTTGCCCCAGCGGAGCCGGCGGCCGTCTTCGGTCAAATAGCCACCCAGATCGCGAAAATTGTGCACGTGGTCAAAGGGCAGCTTGCGCAGGGCCTCCCGATGCTCGGGGTCAAGCAATTGGGGCAAAGGCCGGTTTTCAGCGATATCCTGCTGGGTCATTAACTCATCACTGTGCATGGCATTGATAATTTCTGAGCGCTTCATGGGGCTTCCTTGGATTGGTGCTGATCGGCGTAGGCGGCGGGCTGACGGCTGGCGCGATATTCGCCGGGGGTCATACCCGTCCACTTTTTAAATGAGCGGTGGAAGGCGCTGGGTTCGTCGAAGCCCAGCAACGCGGAAACTGCGTTGATCTTCAGCTCGGGCTGGTTCAGCCAGCGCATTGCGTGTTCCTTGCGTAACTCGTCCTTGAATTGTTGGTAGGTGGTGCCAAAATCCTTCAGTCGTCGGCGCAGGGTGCGCACCGACATATTAAGGTGGGCCGACATGGCCACGACGCTGGGGAATTCGTGGCTCAAATCATTACCGACAATCCGTTTCATTTGTGACAGCAGAGAGCTGTCGTCGTCTTCCTGGGACACCAGTAGATGGTAGGGAGCGTCGCGCAAAAATTTGCGCAGGGATTCCTCGGTGTGTACCAGCGGACAATCCAGACAATACTCCGCCAGAAGAAAGGCATTGTGGTCGCAGCCATAGACTATTTCGCAGCCAAATAGCTGCTCGAAATAGCGAGTGTTGTCGGGCTTGCTGGACTGGAGGTGAACGGCGATCAGCTCCAGCGGTTTGCCGATCAGCCATTGGCAGAAACGACGCCAGATCGCCATGGTGTAGGCGATGGTGTGGCGCTGTTCGTCGGTATCGTCGCTTTCAGCCAGTTCGGTATCGCTGGGAAAACGGTAAAAAGCGGTACCATTGCCGAGCCGCTCTACGGGTTTGTGGGCGGCGCTGGGTACGTCGCTGAGGGTGCGGCAAAAAATAATAAACTCAGAGGCACGGCGCAGGGCTTGTTCCAGGGTTTCGCAATGAATGATAAACAGGGTGAGCATGCGAAAACTGCCCGCCGGGGTGCGCTGGCGCAGCCCCAGGCCGAAGGATTCATCCTGTAACAGCCACATCACCCGACGGTAGATCAGAGAATAGTAATGGGCATCAATGGGCGCATCGAGATCTGCGTTCTCGGCCATGGGGTTAATGGGCAGTTGCAGTGAGCGCAGCAGTTCGGCGCTGTCGTAGCCCTGGGCTTCAGCCACCTGCAACATGCTGCGGGCGTACTTGAGGGGCACTGGATCTTTGTGGGCGTTGGTATAAGGGGGCACAGGGTTTACCAGATTGTTTTTATAGCAATAGAGCGCATGTCTCGGCTTTTGCTAGTTTACGGTAAACCATCATTGATTTCTCCCTTGTGCTCACACGGCGCTGGCTGTGGTGGCAATGATTTCCCGCCAGTGGTGGCAGGCTGTTTGGTGGGCGGTGTTCGGGTCGGCAATCAGCGCCGGTTCCTCCCGGGTACAAAGCTCGGTCCTGTGGGGGCAGCGGGCGGCGAAGCGGCAGCCAGTGGGAATTGCCATGGGGGAGGGCAAGTCACCGCTCAGTGGTGCTCGCTCCACGGGGCTGCTGCCGATTTTCGGCACTGAGTCCATCAATGCGCGGGTGTAGGGGTGGCGGGGCTTGCCGGTAACGCTGGAGGCTCCGGCGACCTCCAGCAGGCGGCCCAGGTACATGACCGCAATGCGGTCACTCATATGCTGTACCACCGAAATATCGTGGGAGATGAACAGCATGCTCAGCGACAGTTCCTGTTGAATATCCAGCAACAGATTGAGAATTTGTGCCTGTACCGATACATCGAGGGCGGACACCGCCTCGTCACACACCAGCAACTCGGGCTTCAAGGCAATCGCCCGGGCGATACCGATGCGCTGGCGCTGGCCACCGCTGAATTCGTGGGGGTATTTGTCGGCGGCGCTGGCGGGCAGGCCGACCATATCCAGCAGCTCGTTCACTCGTGCCTGACGGGAGCGATGATCGCCCAGACGATGAATAATCAACGGTTCCTCGATAATGGTACCCACCGTATGGCGGCTGTTCAGGGATTCCGAGGGGTCCTGAAAGATTATTTGCATCTTGCGGCGTAGGGGGCGCTTCTCGCGATCGCTCAACCCGGCAATGTTCTCGCCACGAAACAGCACTCGTCCTGAGGTGGGCCGGTGCAAATTGAGCAGGGCCTTGCCCAGGCTGCTTTTGCCGCAGCCTGACTCGCCGACCAGCCCCAGTGTCTCTCCTGGCTGGATACTGAAACTGACCCCGTCAACCGCCCGCAGCAGGCGTTTTGGCTGTAAAAACCCCTGGCTCTGGGGAAAGTGCAAGGTAAGGTCTTCAACCTTGAGCAAGGGGTTAATCATTGAGCTTCTTCCAGTGGTGGCAGGCCACCGCGGCGCCGTCGGTGAACGACTCAAGGGCCGGGTCGGTGTTCAGGCAAAGATCATCTGCGTGGGGGCAGCGGTTGGCAAAGCGGCAGCCGGTGGGCATCTGATCGATACCGGGAACCTGGCCGGTCATCGCCGCCAAGCGGGTTTTTGGCTGTTCCGCGGCGGCGGGCAGCGCCGCGAGCAGGCCCTTGGTGTAGGGGTGTCGGGGCGAGGCAAACAGTTGCTCTGCGGGTTGCTGTTCGACAATTTTACCCGCATACATTACTGCAATACGGTCGGCCAACTGGGCGACCAGGGCAAGGTCGTGGGTGATAAACAGCATCCCCATGCCACGCTGTTGCTGAAGGGAAATCAGCAGACTGATAATTTGCGCCTGAATTGTCACATCCAGTGCGGTAGTCGGTTCGTCGGCAATCAGCAATTTGGGCTCACCGGCCAGGGCAATGGCGATCATCACCCGCTGGCGCATTCCCCCCGACAGCTGGTGGGGGTAGGCGTTGACTCGCTCTGCTGCTGCGGGAATGCCGACATCCTCCAGCAGTGTCAGTACCCGCTGCCGACGGTCACCGGCCTTGAGGCCGGGAAAGTGCAGGCGCAGTACTTCCTCGACCTGCCGTCCTATGGTGTGCACCGGGTTCAGCGCGGTCATGGGATCCTGAAATATCACCGCGATCTCGGCGCTGCGCAGCGTGCGCAGTCGCTGCCGGGAAGCGCCGGCAAGGTCTTCGCCCCGGTAGCGTACCTGGCCGCCACTGATACCCGCCTGAGGGCGGGGCAGCAGCCCGAGAATCGACATTGCGGTCAGGCTTTTGCCGCAGCCGGATTCGCCCACCAGGCCAAGGGTTTCTCCTGCGGCAACGGTAAAACTGACGCCGCTGACCATATCCCGGGAGATACCGTGATCGTTGCGGATGGCAACATGAAGCTGCTCAACCGACAGCAGGGGAGAGGAATCAGTCATGGAGCCTCCGGCCAGCGCTTGTCGAGAATCATCAGTGGCTCCAGGGGCTTGCCGTCGGCTTTCAGGGTTTCGATGCGCTGCTTCTCCTCGTCGTCGATCCAGAACAGGCCGCCACTGCCCCCCAGCGGGTCGAACAAGCGGTCGCTGGTACGGGTGCCGTAGTGTTCGGGAAGTTTCAGCCAGCGCCAGAAGGCCTCGCGGGTGTAGGGCACCATAAAGGTGGGAATAAACGAGCCCTGGTCGTGCACCAACTGCTCCAGTTCGTGGGCCAGACGCACCCGTTCTTCTTTCGCGGTGGCCTTGCGGTAGGCGTCGATTTTGGCGTCGATTACCGGATTATCGGTATTGGTTACATTGTTGGTTTGCGGCTTGTGGGCGTTGTCGGAGTGATAGAACTGCCAGTATCTCGGGGACAGACCCCCACCGGACCAGCCCATCCACGCCGCCTGGTGATTGTTCTCAAGAATTTGCTTAAAGGCCGCCGAAGGGTCGAGCAGGCGCAGTTGCAGGTCGATACCCGCTTTGCGTGCCTCCTGAGCCAGCACCACCAGTCGGTCGTTATGGCCACTGTTGTAATAGGTGACCCGGATTTCCAGGCGGCGATTATTCTTGCGGCGAATGCCGTCGCTGCCGAATTCCGTCCAGCCGGATGCCTCAAGCAATTGGCTGGCTTTGGCAATGTCGAAACGGCGTGCCCGAATCGTTGGATTGGTGTAGTCACCGTAACCAACATGGGCGGTTTCAAGCCGCTCGTAATCCCCCCGTAATACGGTGTTGATGACCTTGTCGATATTCAGTGCGTGGGCGAGGGCGTGGCGCACATTGATGTCGTCGAGGGGCGGCGCATCCTCATTTAAAAACAGGCCGGATATGGGTTGCGGCACATCATTATAGAACTTGATTTTGCCGACATAGCCCTTGTCGTAGATGTCACCCTGGGCCTTTTTATGCCACAGGCGCGGCATGATCAACGGGAAGCTGTCCAGCTCGCCCTTGCGAAAATACTGGTAGGCGATATTGATGTCGCGAATCAATTTGACGCGAATAAAATCCGGGTTGTAGCGATGCTTGAAGAATCGCTTGTCGTTGGCCCACCAGTCGGCCTTGCGGCGAAACTCGATGTACTTGCCCTTGCGAATACTGTCGATGATATAGGGCCCGGTATTGGGCTCAATGGCCCAGTTGTAGTCTCTGACCCAGTTTTCATCGAGCTTGTGGAACTGCCGGGGCACCGGCGACAGGCTGTATTCGAACAGCATTTCGTCCCGGGGTTTGGCCACCGCACCCAGTACCCCCAGAGTGTGGTCGTCGTATTTGACCACCTCACGTATCACCTCGGTGAAGTAGTTGTTATACCAGGGAGCCAGAATATGGGGCGAGCGCATAAACTCCAGCGCGAACACAAAGTCGTCGGCGGTGACCGGCGTGCCGTCAGACCAGCGCGCGTCGGGGTCAAGGCGGAAAAAAATGCTGTGGCCATCGTCGCCAAAGGCCCAGTGGGTGGCGAGCTCGGGAATCGGGTTGAGTGTGTTGGGGTGAATGCCCACCAGACTCAGATTGTTGGCGCGCATATAGTTGGCAAAGCTGCCATTGGAGTCGGGGCCAACCAGACGCAGGGTCAACGGAAAGGTCGTAATAAAATCACGAAAGCGCCCGCCGCGTTTTGCCTGAGGGCTGGCAAAGGGAGCGTCGCTGGTATTGGTTTCCCAGGTCAGCCCGGGGGGCAGGGTGGCGGGTAAATGCAGGGTGTCGTCGGCCGCGCGGTTTTCGCCTTGTTCGGCCAAGGCAAAGGGCGTGGCGAACAGGCTGCACAGCAGCGCGAGACTGAGGATACCCAGCATTGACGAAAAATGACGACAGTAGTTACTCATAAAAGCTGAATTTTCTCGGGTCGTAGGCATCGCGAATGGCTTCGCCAACGTAGGCGACCAGCATCAGTATCAGGGTCATCGCTGTGACCACAGAGCCCACCAGCCACAGTGACTCCAGGTTCTCGGTGCCCTGTTTTAGCAGCTCTCCCCAGCTGGGGGTCGGTGGTGGCAAGCCAAAGCCCAGATAGTCCAGAGCGGTGAGGGAGGTGATGCCGCCGGCAACGGAAAAGGGCACAAAGGTAATCAATGTGGAAACGCTATTGGGCAGAATGTGGCGAAACACAATCCGGCTGCCCGAGGCGCCCAGCGCCCGCGCAGCCATAACGTAGTCTCGGGCCATTTCCTTATAGGTGGCGGTGCGCATATACCAGGTCATGCTGGTCCAGCCAAAAAAGGCCATTATCAGCAAAAGGGTCCAGAATCCCGGAGTAATGACCGAGGCGACGATCATAATCACGTAAAGGAAGGGGATATTGGACCAGATCTCGATAATCCGCTGGAAGAACAGGTCGAATTTTCCACCCCAATAGCCCATCAAACAGCCGATGGCGACGCCGACCAGATAGGTAAAACCCAGCAGCAGCAGCGAAAACACCATGGCGGTGCGAAACCCGTAGATCAACCGGGCAAAGACATCGCGGCCACTGGTATCGGTGCCCAGCAGGTGACCACTGGTCAGGGAGGGGGCATGGGGGGGGAAATCCCCGGCGATAAGGTCTGTCTCCAACGGGCCGAAGGGCACCGGCGGCATCAATACCCAGTTGCCTTCGTCGGCGTTGGCAAATTGAGACTTGAGTTCCCGGTAGTTGACCTCGTAGGCGTAGTCCAGACCGAAATCCCGCCCGCTATGGGTGGCACCGTAGGTAGGGAAATACAGCTCCCCCTGGTAGTACACCACCAGCGCCCGATGGCTGGCGAGCATTTCGGCGGCAAAACTGAGGCCGGTGAGCAGGATCAACAGACAGGCAGAGATGTATCCGCGCCGGGACTGCTTGAAGCGCTGCCAGCGCTTTCTAGCGACGGGGTTGCGCAGCAAACGTGATACCAGAGCCATCAGTGAACGCCTCCGCCGAAGCGAATTCGGGGGTCGACCAGAGCGACGCAAATATCGGAAAGAATATTGCCGATTAGATAAAGCAGGGAGGAGATCACCAGAATCCCCATCACGATCGGGTAGTCCCGCTCAATAATAGCTTCGTAGCCCAACAGACCAATGCCGTCGATATTGAAAATGGTCTCGATCAGAAACGAGCCGCTGATCAGCAGGGAGATATTGCTGCCAAAGGAGGTGGCCACCGGAATCAGACTGTTGCGCAGGGCGTGGCGGCGCACACTCTGGCCCAGGCCAAGCCCCTTGGCGGCAGCGGTGCGCATATAGTCGGTGGACAGATTATCCATCAGGGCGTTTTTCATCATCAGTGTGGTGACCGCAAAACTGCCAGCCAGGTAGGCAATCAGCGGCAGCGCCGCGTGATGGAAGATATCTTTGGTCTTTTGCCAGGGGCTAAGTTCACTGAAATCGTCGGACACAAAGCCCCCCAGCGGGAACCAGTCGTAGTAGCCGGCAAAGAGAGAGATCAGCGCAATACCGATAACGTAGCTGGGCAGGGCGTAGCCCAGAAATACCACCGCAGACGATGCGCCGTCGAAGCGCCCGCCGTGATACATGCCCTTGAGCAAGCCGAGGGGAATACACACCAGATAGGTCAGAATCAGGGTGGTGACCCCGTAGAAAATCGATACCGGAAAGCGCTCGCGAATAATCTGCCACACCGGATCCTGATAGCGGGTAGACAGACCGAGGTCCAGTTGCAGCACTTTTTTGAGCCACAGGGCGTAGCCGGTGAGAATCGGCTTGTCGAAGCCGTAATATTTCTCCAACTCGGCCATCTGCTCTTCCGACAGGGTACCGCCGCCCTGACTGCGCTGTAGGCCGCCGGTTTCGCCGCCCAGCTGTGCCTGGGTCATCATGCGTTCAATGGGCCCACCCGGTACCACTCGGGTAATGGCGAAAACGAGCAGCGTAATGCCGATAAATGTGGGAATAATCAGGAGAAAACGGCGTAAAAAATAACCTGCCATATATGTCTGTAGCCCTCGGGGAGGGCAACACCTTCCGCAAAATTTTCCCTAGTCTACCTCAAAGATCGGCTGTGGTGATGTCCACATACAGAGTTAGTGCCTGGCCGGGTTGCAAATAGCGACCGGGACGCAGTGAATTCCATTTGACGATATCATTCACACTCAAATTAAACCGGCTGGCGATACGCGAGAGATTGTCGCCATTGCGCACTCGATAGCCGACCTTCTTGAGATGGCCGTCGGGGTTGTGGCCGCTTTTGGTGTAGATCGCCAGCGTCTGGCCCGGCTTGATCAAAGCCCCTTTGTCCAGGCGATTCCAGCGAATGAGGTCGCGAGTGGATACCTTGTGGGCGCTGGCGATCTCGCTCAGGGTGTCGCCGGATTTTACCCGGTATTCCCGCTTTTTAGTGCTCGCGGTGCCGCGGTTGAGCGACTGCAAGGGCGTGTTTTTCGACCCGCCGGGAATCAACAACAGCTGGCCGGCTTTCAGTAAATCCGAGTCGAGATTATTGCTGGTGCGCAAACTGGCAACATCGACGTGGAATTTGCGGGCGATGGTAATCAGATTGTCGCCGCTTTCAACCTTGTAGCGGGTCCAGCGTACCCGGTCTTCCGGGGCGAGGTCGGCGATGTTCTGGCTGAACAGGTCGGCCTTGGCTTCGGGAATCAGCAGGTAGTGCGGTCCCTCCGGTGCGGTGACCCAGCGGTTGAATCCGGGGTTCAGGCGGTACAGCTCGTCGAGGGTGACATCGGCGAGGGAGGCGGCCTTGGCCAGGTCGATCTGGCTGCCGACATCGACTTTAACAAAGTGCTGGGTGTCCGGCACTTCCGGCAGTGTCAGGTTGTAGCTGGACGGCGCGCCAAATATTTTTACCAGTGCCAACAGCTTGGGCACGTAGCGCTCGGTCTCCTTGGGTAAATCGAGGGACCAGAAATCGGTCGGCTTACCCGCTTTGCGATTACGTCGTATGGCGCGGTTAACTGTGCCTGCGCCGGCGTTGTATGCGGCGAGGGTGAGCATCCAGTCGCCGTCAAAGCGCCGGTTCAGGTCGCTGAGATAATTCAGCGCGGCGTCGGTGGCCACCAGTACGTCGCGGCGACCGTCATACCACCAGTTCTGTTCAATACCCACGTACTTGGCTGTGCTGGGGATAAACTGCCACAGTCCTGCGGCGCGGCCGTGGGAGTAGGCAAAGGGGTCGTAGGCGCTTTCTACGAAGGGCAGGAGTGCCAGGTCAACCGGCATATCCCGGGCTTCCAGCTCCTCGACGATATGGTGAATATAGCGGCCAGCGCGTTTGCTGACATTGCCCAGGTAGTAGCTGTGCTCGGCGTACCAGGCCTCCAGTGCGTCGACCTCGCTGCGGCTGACGTGCTCGGCAAATGTCAGCTTGTCGCTGATGCGATCCCACACATTGGCGTAGCTGGCCAGGGCTTCGCTTTCGCCAATGTCCTCGGGCTCGACAAATTCTGTGTTGTCGATTTTTTTCTTTTTAATGGCCTTTTTCATATAGGCCTGACACTGAATCAGCGCGGCGTTTTCCGGCTTGCTGCAGCGTCCCTGTTTATTGTAGGTGCTGTACTGTCGCGGTGCGTTGCTGGCGCAGGCACTGAGCAATGCGGCGCTAATCAAGGTCACAGTAAAGGGCCGAATCAGGCCGGATAAGGTCAGGTTTGTCATGATGGCTTCAACTATTATCTTTCCACGTTCTCAGGGCGGCAAAAATCTCGACCTGCGTGTAGTTATCCAGATCGTGCTCGCGGGCAATATTGCGCTGCAGGCTCGGTATGGCACTACGAAGAAACGGGTTGGTTTTTTGTTCGACGGCGATGGTCGAGGGAAGGGTGATTCGATTGGCCGCGCGCAGGGCTTCGGTTTCCCGATAGCGCTGTTGCAAATCGGCGTTTTCCGGTTCCGCTTTCAGGGCGAAACGAAGGTTGTTAAGGGTGTACTCATGGGCGCAGTACACTCGGGTGTCCGCGGGTAGGGACTGGAGCCGACCTAGCGATTCGAGCATCTGTTCCGGGGTTCCTTCAAACAGCCGACCGCAACCGCCGGCAAACAAGGTATCCCCACAGAATAGCAGCTTATTTTCTGCGCAAAAGTAGGCAACATGGTCAAGTGTGTGACCGGGTACGCCAATCGTTGTGAATTCGACGCCGTGTACGGCGACAGTGTCGCCGTCAGCAACGACGCAGTTTAATGCAGATGTCGATGATTTCGGCCCAATTGCCGGTACATCGCCGCATTTTTCGATAATTTCGCCAATTCCACCGACATGGTCTGGGTGGTGATGCGTCACCAGAATTGCGGTAAGCTGCAAATGGTGCTCGCGCAAATAGGCGAGGGCTGGAGCCGCCTCGCCGGGATCAACCAGCACAGCGTCGGCGCCGGATGTGATACACCAGATGTAGTTATCGCTGAACGCCGGTATAGGCGATATTGACAGTTGGGTCATTATTTTTACCTCGTGGTGCTCAGGGTAAACATATCTTGTTAGTTAGACAAGTCGCGCGCTGGTCCAGCGCCTTGGCAAGGGAGGTTCAGCAATGTCACGTTGGCGAACACAGCACTCACCCGATATTCTGCACCCCGCGCTGCGGGAGTGGTTTCGCACTCCGGTGGGGCAAACGGTGTTGCAGGAAGAGCAGGCGCTGATTGTCGATGCGCTGAGTGATCGCAGCACCGCCGGGCGCTGCCTGCTTAAACTAAGCGCGATTCCCGAGCGCTGCAATCTGGAGGCTGCCTTTAATCAGCGGCAGTTCAACCTCGGCAATATCGCCCAGTACGGCTTCAGCCAGGTGCTGGACGCGGTTTGCGACTTTCACCAGCTACCGATTGCCAACGAGTCACAGGACATCGTTGTGCTTCACCACCTCCTTGAATTCGTTGAGAATCCTCACAAAGTGTTGAGAGAGGTTGAGCGGGTATTGGTTCCCCACGGCAAGGTGGTGGTGTGCGGTATTAATCCCTGGTCCTTGCTCGGTCTGCGCGGCCGTTTGGGGCGTCTCAAGCGCAGTGCCATGTGGCAAAACCACAGTCTGAGCATCAACCGCATCAACGACTGGCTGTCTTTGCTTGGGTTTGAATCCTATAATGCGCGCTACGCTTTTCATCGTTTGCCGATCAACCGACCGGCTTATTTCATGAATCATGCCAGTTTATCCAGCCAAGTGCCCCTGGGCGGTGTATTTGTGCTGGCCGCGACGAAATACCGGGCGCCACTGACACCGGCGGCAGACTTTAAAAAGCGGGGCCAAATTCTGCGCCACCCGAGCCTGGCGGGCGCGACACGCAATGTGCGGGATTAACCCGTTCTGTATAAGGTACTGAATGACAGATTTGAATGTAGTGGAAATTTTTACTGACGGAGCCTGCAAGGGAAATCCAGGTCCCGGCGGTTGGGGAGTGCTGCTGCGCAGCAAGGGGCAGGAGAAAACCCTGCACGGCGGCGAGCGCGCCACCACCAATAACAGAATGGAATTAACCGCTGCCATCGAGGGCTTGAAGGCGTTAAAGAAGCCCTGTGAGGTGGTGTTAACCACCGACTCGCAATACGTGCGCAAGGGCATTACCGAGTGGATGCCCAATTGGAAAAAGCGTAACTGGCGTACCGCTTCCAAGGCACCGGTGAAAAATGCCGACCTCTGGCAGCTGCTCGACGAATTGAACAGTCGCCATCGCATTGATTGGCGTTGGGTCAAGGGGCACAGCGGGCACCGCGAAAACGAAATTGCCGACCAGCTTGCCAATCGCGGTATAGAAGAACTCTGATCCCTTCATCTTGCCGCCAAGTCGCGGCAAACATACAGCTCCGGGAAAACTATGCGCCAGATTGTATTGGATACCGAAACCACCGGTATCGACCTGAATGACGGGCACCGCATCATAGAGATCGGTTGCGTTGAGCTTATCGACCGCAAACTGACCGGTCGGCATTTTCATCAGTACCTCAATCCCGAGCGGGAGGTCGAGGCGGGGGCCATCGAGGTTCACGGGATTACCAATGAAATGCTTCGCGACAAGCCGCTGTTTGCCGCCGTTGCCGACGAGTTTTTTGAGTTTGTTCAGGGCGCGGAGCTGGTGATTCACAACGCCCCCTTTGACGTCGGCTTTCTCGATATGGAATTGGCCAGACTGAATCGCGGCTTTCCCAAATTGGCACAGGTGTGTTCGATCGTCGATACCCTGGTAATGGCGCGCAAAAAGCACCCGGGGCAGCGCAATACCCTGGACGCACTGTGCGGGCGCTACTACGTTGATAACTCCCAGCGGGACCTTCACGGGGCACTGCTGGATGCCGAGATTCTGGCAGACGTCTACCTGCTGATGACCGGCGGGCAAACGGATTTGGCGCTGGCCGCCGAAAGCGGCGACAGCAAAAATGCCGACGGCAGCAGCACCCTGCGCAGAGTCAGTGCTGACCGTCCCCCCCTCAAGGTCATTCGCGCCTCGGCAGAGGAGCTGGCGGCCCACCAGGAGCAGTTGGACATCATCGACAAAAGCAGCGGCGGCAACTGTTTATGGCGATCCGGCGATTCCTGAACGGCGTTCTGAGTACTGGTAGGTATTTCCGCGGTTTCCCCCTGTGCTCGCGCTCCATTAGCTGCTAAAAAGCGGTGTAAGGCGGTAACTGATGCCGCGCTGTACAGCAGTATTTGAAGGTATGATCTCGGTGCTGCGTTATTGAAGATAAAATCAGTGATCGGCTTTGCCTTGGGGTGAGTCGAAACTGGGTAATTTCACGGAGTAGTCCCGGGTGCCGATGCAAGACCAGATCAAGCGAGAAATTAATTCCAGTTCCTATGCGCTGGTCAGCGCAGAACTGAGCAATACGCTGCAACAGGCTACCAATATCTTTGAGACCTATCTCGCCGAGCGTCACGACCTGTCACTGCTGGAACAGTGCGAAAGCGATCTGCGGCAGATTGGCGGTACTCTGCGTTTGATCGAGGTGCCCGGCGCCGCGCTGCTGGCAGACGAGATGCGTGCTCTGTGCAAAAGCATAATTTCCAGTACCGTAGCGGTGCCGGAAGGCCAGCTCAATGCCCTCAGCACGGCATTTTTTGTCATCCCTCGCTACCTCGAATTTGTCAACGGCAACGGCTATGAAATTCCGCTGATGGCTATCTCCCACGCCAACGAACTGCGCGCTGCGCACAAGCAGTTACTGTTGCCCGACAGTTATTTCAATGACCCCGGTCCCTATCTTTTCAGCCGCGACAGTCAGTTGAAGCTGCGCAGCGCCAATGTCTCTGGCAGTGCCTTTGCCGAGCTGCTGACTCGAGTGCGCAAACTCTACCAATCGGGTTTGCTTGGCTTGCTGCGTGAAGCCCAGCCAGGCTTGCAACTCACCCTGTTGTCGCGCGCCCTGCAGCGCCTGTGCAGTGGCCTTGAAGCCGGGCCACGGCAGCGATTTTGGCTGCTGGCCAGTGCGGTGGTCGATGCCCTGTTGCATGAGGGCCTTGAACTCAATATGCAGCGCAAGCGGCTGCTGGCGTCACTGGAGGGACAGCTGCGTAATCTGGGGAGTGGCAAACCCCATGACGAAGTGCTGGAACAGGAACTGATGTTCTTGCTGCGCCTGTCTGCCTGGCAGGAGGGCTTTGCCGGCAAGCTGATTCGCGCCGCCAAAGTGAAAACCTTTGCGGTAAATGAAGGTGAAGTGCGCAAGCTGCGTCAGCAAATGCTCGGGCTGAGCTACGACACGGTGTCGTCGGTACTCAGCGAACTGCGTATGGAATTGCGTCACGCCAAGGACATCCTTGAACTGGTTGCCCAGCACGGTCGCAGCGAAGACGAGGAACTGCGGCCTTTGGGCGAACTGCTCCAGCAAAGCGCTGATGTACTGCTGGTGCTGAATTTACCCGCCCTGGCAGAGGTGCTGGGTGAGCACGCCAAAACACTGCTCGGCTTTATCGGCAAGGACCTGAGTCAGCATCGCGACGGTTTGGAGGAACTTGCTGAAACCCTGCTGTTTATCGAAAGCAGTCTGGCGCAGATTGATCGCCGCAAATTAAACTATGAGGAACTCAACGATCTGAGTATGGACAAGCGCGACGCCATCAGCGCAGATAACCAGGTGAATGAGGCGGTCAGCATCGTGATTGAAGAGGCGAAAAACACCATCAGTATGGTGAAAAGGGCCATTGCGGCCTATATAGACTCGGGCTTCGATCAAACCCATATCGCCAATGTGCCCCCCAGCCTGAATGCCGTACGCGGTGCCTTTCAAATTCTGAAAATGCAGCGCTTGACCGCGGTGTGCCAGTCCTCGGCGGAGTTTGTTGGCCGCTATATCGCACATAGCCAGTCTGACGCAGGCAAGGACGGCCACTCGCTGGAAACCCTGGCCGACGCGATGATTAGTATCGAATACTACCTTGGTGAACTGGAGCGACGGCACTTGCCCGATGCAAAAATCCTCCAGGTCGCTGAAGATGCCCTGAGCCAATTGGGTTTCCCTGTGTCTACCGAGCCGCGGAGCCATGCCGGAGCTTGATCTGCACACTGTGCTGTGGGCCGTCGCCGCGGCGGTGGTGGCCCTCAACCTGATTTTTCTGTTGCGCCTGCGCCGTCGGCCTGGCTCGTCATTACTTCTGCTCGTTGTGCTAACCCCTCTCAGTGGCGGGCTGCTGCTGGTCAGTCACGACATGATGGCCTACCGGAATTTGGCTGAAGAAGACAAGATCGGCGCAATCTATATTGTCGAAAACTCGCCGCGGGAATTTACCTTGCGTCTTGAACACCCCGATGGCGAAGTAGCGCAATACCGGGTGCACGGCGATCAATGGCGGCTGGAAGCGCGGGTAATTCGCTGGGACAAGGCGATTGCCAGCACCGGTGTGAAAAACCTGGTGAAATTACAGCGTGTGTCGGGCCGCTATGCTGACCTCGGTCGTCAGGCCGTGTCGGCGGCCACCGAGCACAATATCCACCGCGACGAGGTGGTCGATACCTGGCGGTGGCTGCGCCAGGGTGACCTGATCTGGCGCTGGGTCGATGTGGATTTCGGTAGCGGGGTGTTTGCGCCGCTGGTGGATGGCGCGGCCTATGGCATCTATCTGGGACGCAGCGGCATGTTTATACAGCCGGAGAATCCCATCGCTATTCAGGCCCTGCGCGATTGGTCTGCTTGACTGGCGAGCGCCGCCATACCAATATGGCGATCTTTTGCGTCGCTTGTGGAGAAATACTTGGATTTTATCGTGGAATACGGCCTGTTTTTGGCCAAATCAATAACGGCATTGTTGTTCATTGTCCTGCTCCTGGGCGCCGTGTTTTCAATGAGTCAGCGCAGTAAGCGCGAAGGTGAAGATGGCCAGATAGAAGTGACCGCCTTGCACCATCGCTTTGAAGATTGGCAGGACACCATGGCCTATTCGGTGCTGCCAGAGGGCGACTACAAAAAACTGCAAAAAGACAGAAAAAAGCAGGAAAAAGCCGAAAAGAAAGGTAAAAAAGACAGCAAACCTGAGCGCAAACGCCTGTTCGTACTGGATTTCGACGGTGACATTCAGGCCTCGGCGGTGGATAACCTGCGCGAGGAAATCAGCGCCATATTGACCATTATTCGTCCTGAAGACGAGGTACTGCTTCGCCTGGAAAGCCCTGGCGGTCTGGTGCATAGCTATGGTCTTGCCGCGTCACAGCTGCTGCGCCTGCGGCAGCGGAACATACCGCTGACCATTGCGATAGACCGGGTGGCGGCAAGCGGTGGATATATGATGGCCTGTACGGGCACCCGTCTGCTGGCGGCGCCCTTTGCGGTCATTGGTTCAATTGGGGTGGTTGCCCAGGTGCCGAATATCCACCGTCTGCTGAAAAAGCACGATGTGGATATTGAACTGCACACCGCCGGCGAACATAAGCGTACGCTGACCATGCTGGGTGAAAACACCGAGGAAGGGCGCAAAAAGTTTGTCGAGGAGCTGGAGGAAACCCATGTGCTGTTCAAGGAGTTTGTCAGCGAGTACCGCCCTCAGCTCGATATCGACAGCATCGCCACCGGCGAAGTCTGGTACGGCCGCCGCGCTGTGGACAAGGCTCTGATTGACGAAGTGGCGACCAGTGACGACTATCTGCTGTCGCGCCGTGAAACTACCGATATTTTTGCCGTGCACTACAAACAAAAACGCAGCTTGCCGGAGCGTCTTGGATTTGCCGCTGAGGCTGCGGTAGACCGGGGAACCTGGAAAATAATTGAAAAACTGCGCAATAGCCGTTTTATCGGTTGAAGGGCCGATAGCTCATGGCTAGCGCAATGCAGTAAACAAGGTAGTTCGCACTGATTATGAAGGTTCTGCATAGCTCTCTATATCGCAGCAGAGGGATTACCCGCCGCGAAATTCTGGTCGTGTTGTTGATTGTCGCCATATTCGCGGTATGGCTGAACCAGGTGGTGAAATCCCGAATGGACGATGTTGTGCCGCAGCAAACCCAGCTTGAGCTGGAGCGTATTGCCAATGCACTTCACCAATATAAACTGGACAACAAACGCTACCCGACAGTAGAGCAGGGCTTGAAGGCCCTGGTTTACCCCCCGGACACCGGCCCTGTTGCGCAGGACTGGAATGGCCCCTACCTCAGCCGTGAAGACCTGTTGGTCGATCCCTGGAAGCGGCCTTATCTCTATGACAGTTCTGACGCACCGCCGCATTTTGAAATCAAAACCCTGGGTGCCGATGGCGAGGAAGGCGGCGAAAGTCGCAACGCCGATGTGCTGATCAAATTTTTCAGCGATGCCGATTACTGATTGCCGTCACGACGGCAAGTAGTTGATCGGATAGCTGGGGTAGGTGTATGGGGGCACGTCCTTCGGGGCAAATTTCAATAATTTTACCCGTTGAAGAATGCGGCGATGAAGGTCAGCGTTGCGAAAGCTTGACGACACGATATCGCAGGCGGTCACGCTGCCGTCGGGACTGATGGTTAAACTGACGAGGATGGTGCCGGCGGCGATGCTGCGGTCGGTGCGCGCGGCGCGGCTGAAAATGGCGTAAAACGCCCCCTTGCTGCGGTCGAAGGCAAGTTGAATTTCCTCCAGAGTCCGGCCCGCGACTTTACTTCCTCCTGTGGCGGCGCCCGCTGGTGCGGCAAACCCCTTTGCCGTTGACGGCCCCTGTACCCGCTGGGTTTGATGACCCGCCAGCGCGGTGTTCTGTTGGCTGCTGGACACCGAACGACTCGCGGCCCCCACGCCGCCGTTACTGCTGCTGCGGGCGCTGCTGATAACATCGACCTGGTTGTTGATGGGGGTATTGCTGCTCGAACTACGCAGCGCCATGCTGCTGTCCAGCGCGGCTTCGTCGCTGTTTTTCAATGATGCCAGTTGTTCGCGAATGGTGGCAATGCCTGCCTGTTCGGCGGCGGCGCGAGCTGCGGCACGCTGTTGCTCGGCGCTGGGCCGGGGCTTGGGTGTTTCTGCAGGCGGAGTGATTTTAGTCTTGGGTTTGGGGGCTTGCCGGGCGATTGGTGTTGCGGGCTCCGGCGGCACCGCGACCGGAACCGGCTCGAGTGTGGCGACCGGGGTATCGGGCAATAGCTCCAGAAAGTGGCGGGTGGTTTCGCGGTGGTCGGTAACCGAAACATCCTCAGGCAAAAAGGACGACACCGCAAAAAAAATTGACCACAGGGCAAATACCTCAAACAAAATGCGGTAAAAGCGCCGGTCGGCAGCGTCGGTAATCCCCCAACTGTCCCGACCCAGCCGACCTGTGCTGATAGCAATGGTGTTCATACCTCACTCGCTCCCGGTGCTTGCTCTACTGCCAGCGATATCCGTTCGAACCGCGCTTCGGTGCAGCTGGCAAGTATGCGTTTTAACAGATGGTAGGGAATGCTTTCGTCAGCGACGATATTGATTTCATTAAGGGGTACCGCGGCGCTTGTCGCTGTGGACTCTGTGCCGGAGCTCCGGGGTGCCTTCCCGGCCAGTGGCAGTAGGGTTCGGGTAAGAGCAGCCAAGGGCCCGGTGCCCGCTGCCAATGCCTCGTCGAGGGTCATTACTACGCGGTCGTTCACCAGAATGTCCCGGCGACTGACCGCCAAATTCACGGTTTCAATAGGTGTTTCTCGAGCACTCGACAGGGGGGGAGTGAGATTTTCGTAGGCCGGGATCACCTCGACCACCAGCGCGTTCACTAACAAATAAAACACCAGAATGGCGAAAATATCGATCAGCGAAACGATGTTCATCTCGCCTGATTGCTCGGCGCGTTTTGCCGACTGTTCGGCGCGGCGTTCTCGTCGGCGACTGGTCATGGCTGAGGACTCCTCGGCGTGACTGGCGCATCGCCCAGTGCGATCAGCGGAAACAAGGGCTGATCGACACCGTTTTCCCGATGGCTGCGAATGGCATCCATGACGGCGACGATACGGGCATAGGGAATATTCGCAGCGGCCAGCAGGCTGACCCGCTCTTCGTCGGGGTGCTGCTGCTTCAATACCATCAAGTGTTGTGTGAGGGAGGCGGTGTCGCCGTCGTTACCGGAGTTGGCAAAGCTGGCCAGTTGGCCCTCACGGCTGGACAGCACGATGCCGTCGGAGTGCAGCACCACGCGCAGTTGCAGGGGGCGCTCGTCGCCGGGGGGGGGAATTGGGGGAGCGGCCGAGGGTATGTCGAGTTTCAAGGCGTGCAGGCGGCTGGCGGACACCGATGAGCCGATCAACAAAAAGAATACAATAACGGCGAAGATATCGATCAGTGAGACAATGTTGAGTTCGCACTGTTGTTTTCGTCGCCGCCGGCGTTCGCGGCGGCGGCTGTAGAGTGATCGCCGAGCCTGATCCTCAGTCGTATCGTCGCTGCCAGTAAAGTCGACCTGATTCGGTTGATGTATATGACCCATTGCCTAGCCCAGGGTTGATTTACGACAGAGTGTGCTCACCAGGCGCGAACAGGCCGATTCCAGGGTGTCTATCAGCTCTGTCGTCTGACTTTGCAGATAGGCATGCATCAATAATGTCGGTATGGCCACCATTAGCCCGAAGGCGGTGCAACTCATCGCCTCCGAAATACCGGCAGACAGCATATTGGCTTTTTCTATCGGGTCGGCGCCGCCCAGGGCCGAGAAGGCGGTAATCAAGCCAATCACCGTGCCCAACAAGCCCAGCAGGGTGGCGGCGTTGGAAAAGGTGGCTAAGTAGTGGGTGCGCCGTTCAATGGCGGGCAACAACTCCATCAGCCCCTCTTCGGTGGCGATTTCCACCTCGCTGCGGCGGCTGTCGATGCGGGACTGCTCCAGTCCACGTGCGAGAATTTTCGCCACGGCGGTGGACGAGTCACTTGTCATTTTGTCTACTGCGTCGAGATCGCCACTGGCGATCAGTGGTGCTACCTTGCTCCAGAATCGCCGATTCTCGCGAATGGCCTTGCCGAGAAAAATCAGTCGTTCAAGTGCGATCGCTGTGGCTACGGCCAAGACCACCGCAATGGGGTACATAAACGAGCCACCCAGCTCGAAATAATGGGCAATGGCGGCGATTAGCTCCATGGGTACATCTCCTGTTGGTCTATGTTCCGGGCAGACACTGAGTCGCCCGGTTAGTAATTGGCCTGCAGTCGCCGTGAGCGATAGTCAGCCTGGGCGCGCCGCCATTCGGCCTCACGCTTGAAGTGTTCGGCGTTGATCGGTTCCAGCCTCTCTTCCAACAGGCGCGGAGGCCGATCGACATCGCCCATGGGTTCCTCGCTCCAGGGCATCAAAAAAAGGCCGACGGCGGCTTCGTTGTCACCGATGATGGTGGTGCCCATTTCGAGCGTGGTGGCAGCGGGCAGTGCGGGCATGTCTTCGGTGGTTTCTGCGACCGCTGTGCCAACAAAAAAGAATGCGGTGAGGAAAAAGCGCCGGGGGCTCTGCAGAAAGCGAGAGGTCATAATGCGCTCCGGGGCTCAGTGGTGAGTTGGGCATTGCGAGGCACGGTTGCGGTATTGCTTTCCAGCTCTCTGATCCAGGCTTCGACAATGACATTGTCGCTGTCGGCCTGAGCGCGGTAGCGGCGGTAGTGCTCAAGGGCGAGTTGGGGCTGCCGCAGGGCGGTGTCGTAGAGCAGGGCCAGGTTGAGCCGCGCCAGGGCGTAGTCGGGTTGGGTGGCAAGGGCGCGTTCGTACCAGTGCTGTGCCTGTGCCCACTGACCTTGCTGTGCACAGACATAGCCAAGCCAGTTCATGGCTACCACATTGTGGCGGTTGGCGCGCAGGGCGCTCTGAAAGGCATTGTGGGCGTCGTTGAGGTAACCGCCCTGGGCCTGCAAAATACCCAGGTTGGTCCAGGGCCCGGAATAGCCAGGGTGGCGCTGGGCGAGATGGGCGAATTGTTGTGTGGCTTCGTCGGTGCGCCCCATATTCATCAATTCCAGCGCCGCGCGAAACTCAGACTCCACCTCCGTGGCTGCGGGTTTTGCCGTCGTGCTGGAACGGTAGCCTGAAGACGTTGTTGGGCTGCTGGCGCAGGCACCGAGTAATGTGCCGAGCACACACAGGGTAGCGATTCTAATCAAGGGTTTCATAGTGGGTCTCCGTACGCCAATGCTTGCCATAGTGGGCGGGAACCATTTCCGCGAGGGCCGCCGCGCTGTCTTGTATGCCGTTATTCCAATGCCCCTGTTGCAAGCGTTTCAGGTTGGCTTCAAAGGCGTTAATGGCTTTTTCTTCAAAGGGAAATGCCTGATCTTCCAGCATTAACTGGTATTCACTCAGGGCGTCGGCGCCCAGTGCGGGTCGCGGCGACGACAGCAAGGCGGTCGCAAACTGGCGATAAAGCCCCCCCAGTTCGAAGGTGGCCGCTGTGGTGATCTCGGCAACGCCGTAGCCCGCGGCCTGATTAAGCAGCTCGATAGCCTGCTCCATAGCCTGTTTACGCCGAGGCAGGCTGGCGGAAATCGGCGCGTCGAGCATGATACTGTTAGCGGCTTTCACTGCGATAAGCCCGAGTTCCAGACTCGCCTGTGCTGCCGCCTGACGGGTGTGGGCAGTGCGGGTGCTCGGGTTGTTGGCATCGCTGGCAATAATGTCCCGCAACCAATTCCGATAGGTGTTGTGGTCGCGCCGTGTCGCTGCGATATCGGCAAGCCGGCGGCGAGCATCAATCGCCGGTTCCAATGGCTGCGGGTATTGGCGCAGGTAGTTTTGGTAGGCTGCCACTGCGTTTTGAGTTTGATTGGTCGAGTCGTAAAGGCGCGCGGCAAGCAAGCTGGCCGAACGTCGAGTGGCATGGGTTTCCTCTGGCCTCGCAGCAATGCGCTGATACGTCGCAGCGGCGAGACCGGAGCGGCCCTCGCGCTCATAAGCGGTGGCCAGTAATTTGTCGGCATCGGCGATCAAACGGTGCTCGGGATAATGTCGCCCCATGGTCTCAAGGAGAGCGCTGGCCTCCCGCCACTGCTCCAGTTCGAACAGCGCGGCACCGGCGTCATAGGTAGCGTCAGCGGCTAATGCCGTGGCGGGATCCACCTCTGCGGCGCGCTGAAACAGGGTGGCTGCCAGAGCCAGCTTGTTCTCGTGACGCGCCTTTTCGCCCTGGCGGTATACCGCGACCGCAAGGCGCTCGGTGGCCAGGGTGACCAGCCCGGCGTCAGTGTCGGGCCGTGCGAGTAACTGGCGGTAGCGGCGCTCGGCGTCGGCGTAGCGTTCCTGAGCAAAATACGCGTCAGCCAGCAGACTCAGCGAGCGGGTGGCCACGGGGCCTTCGTCGATTCGGCTGGCGATATTAATGGTGCGGCTATAGTCCTGCATAGCGAACAGATTTTCCGCTGCGCTGATCAGCACTGTGTGCTTGTCCGGGTGGTCTGGAAAGACCTCCGCCAATTTCACGCTGGCATTCACTCGGGCATCGACAAAGGGGCGGTGGTCGGGTTGTCTGTCACAGAGCTGCGCCCAGGCCGAGACCGCTGCCAGTGCGGCGCGGGGCGCGGCCGAATAGCCGGGAAAGCGATAGGCCGCCTGCGCATAGTGTTGGGCAGCCAGTTCGAGCTTGCCCGCGTCGAACAGGGCGTCGGCGTACTGGTGCATCCATGTGCTGGCCTCGGCGTCCTCGGGGAAGTCTTCCAGTAGTTGTTGGTACCAGGCGGCGGCAGTGTCAAAGCCCTGAAGGCTTTCTGCACTGTCTTTCTCTGCCTTCTGCGCGCTGGCGTGGTGGGCGAGGGCGATGTCCTGCATGGCGTCGCGCACCTTCGTGAGGGTGTCGGCATCAACCTCCCGGTCCTGCCAGTAGGGTGCTGAGGGGCGATAGCGCTCGGCAAAGGACTGTCGTGCCAGTAGCGCCGGTTCGCTGAACCCGCCGCTGTCGAAGGCACTTATTGCGCGACTGGCAAACTCCGGGACGCGGGGGTGGGCGGCGTATTGCTCTACAAAGGTCTGGTATACGCCGGCGGCGTCGCTGTAGCGCTTTTTCTCCAGCAATAATTCGCCGAGATCGCTGTACACCACCGTGACATAGGGTGAGTTGCCAACGTCCTGGGTCCCCACTGGCGTAAAGTACCTGGCGATACTGCGACCGCCGTCATCGGCGGCCAGCGACAGGCCTAGGGCGCGCAGGGAATCCCGTGCCATTTCCCGCTGCTGATTGGGCACGGCGGCGAGCAATTCATCTGCTGTGTCGGCGGTTTGTGGGGGTAACAGCTCGTCGAGCAGCGCAATAAACGTAGAGATTGCCGCATCGTAATCGGCCAGTTTGTATTGGGTCCAGGCGTATTTATACCGGGCCATGTCTAGCAATGGCGTGAGGTCCTGCAGGTCGATGATGTGCTGGTACTGTTGTGCGGCCTCCTCATATCGGCGGTGCACAAAAAGTGATTCCGCTGCGCGAAAGCGCGCATCAATCGACCGCTGGGCGCGGGGATAACGGTCCGCCAATTGGCGAAGGGTATCAATACTGGCATCGTCGTCGCCGTTCAATTGCTGCGCCCGCGCCAGTTGGTAAAGCACATGGGCAGTATTGGAATAGTCAGGAAATTCGCTGAGCAATTGCTGGTACAGGGCGATAGCGCGGGGCAAATCCACTGTGCCAGCCTGTTCGGAATCTGCAGCCTGCACTCGAATATCGGCAGCCCGCCGCAGGGCCTCGGCCCGGGTTTCCGGTGCGGCGTGCAAGTCTAGAATCTGTTCGTAGTGGGCCACAGCGGTTTGCGCGTTTTGTTCGGGTGCCTGAACGGTTGCAGTGGCGGCGGTGCGTTTCATCCGCAGCCGGTCGGCGTTCTGCCCATTGCTGTCGATCAACTCACCGATGGTGCGTGGGTGAGACTCGCAGGCAACCAGGGCATAACTTATGGCGAGCATGAGCAGCAGACGAGCGGGGCGTGAAGACGGTCTGCTGATCGGGCGCACGGTAGCAAGTAGTCGATTCATGGGCGCCTTCCCTGGGGCGTTGCGCCGCCGGACAGCCGCGGCGAATCGTGAATGCGGGCAAGGGCGAAGCCGGCTTCGGCGAGATAGGTCTCCACCCGGTTATAGTGCACTGATAGGGATGCGAGGGCCGCCAGCTCCATGCGTTGTCGCGCATCGTGGCGTTCACTGTGAATTCTCGCCAGCACGGCGTCTATGCCGTCGCGCAGAGGCTGAGCCTCGTCAATCTCAAGGGCGGGGTGCTGCCGGTGCTCGCGCATTGCGTCGTCGAGCTCAGAGAGAGTGCGGTAGTCCTGCACCGCATCGAGGAAACCGGGGTTGCTGATCAGGTCGTTGACGTATTCGGTGGCGGGGTCGGCAATCACCCGTGCCAGCCACGCGTCCCAGCCGTTGTCACGCCGCTGTAGATACAGGTCGATACCTGTGCTGAGTTGACCGCTTTGTACATGCTGCATTCGCGCCTGAATACTGCTGCGCACTGTGAGAAGTTGTTCCTGGGCACGCAGGTAATAGCGCTCTGCCTGCGCGAAATCGCCCATATGGGTCATCGCGTAGGGAATAATCAACATGCCTTCCTGAACCGCTGGGTCGAAGGGATCGTCGGCAATCAACTCCATCCACGGCACCAGCGCATTGCGCAGATCTTCCTTCATGGCGCCGCTGACGACTGACCACGCGCGTCTGAACGGCGCTCGGCGACGGGCCCAGGCTACTTCATCATCAGAGCTGGACCAAAGATAGTTCGCTCCGGCTTGGCCGGGGGCCGGGGCGGCGGTCTTGCTACCCGCGAGTGCGGGATTATCCGGTTTGAGCAGGGCCCAGCCGAGCCCAATCAGGGCGTGATTGGCGTAGTCCGTCAACCGGCGCACTCGACGAAAATGCTCCTGGGCTTCACTGGGCAAGTAGCGGGAGAGGTAGTAATAGCCCAAAGCCAAACTGACTTTATCCTGCAATTGTTGCTTGTCGTAGTCCTCGTAATCAGCGTCGACCAGCGCCTTCAGCATCGCCAGCCCCTGCTCGTCTGAGCCGGACTCCAGCAATGCGACCGCCTGGTTGTAGCGGTCATAGACCGGGTCGTTTACAGGTGGACTCGCAGCGGCGATACCGTAGGCGCGAGTGTTTTCTGTAAGGGTGGCATGCGAAATATGAACGCCACGGGAGGCAGCATATTGCAGGGCACTGATCGCCTGGAAATATTGGCCGGTCACGGTGAAAAACTGCGCACTGGGTGAGGTCAAAGATAAATCCGCTGCGCCGTGTTGCCTAACAAGCAGCGAGGCCCCACCCAGCAAGTGTTTCATACCACTGTTGTCGAGGTGGAGTTCAATATTGCCACCGGTCTCGGGTAGGGAGAATGGCTGGTCTATTCGGGCAACCACCCGCTTGCCCCTGGGGTCTCCGCCCGGCAGCGCGACAACCTCTGCGCGAAGGCGGTGCTCACCCGGAGAGAGGGGCAGCCGAACCAGGGGGTGGGCAGCGCCTTCATTAATAGCATGGGCCTCGGTGAGGCTATAGTCGTAACGGTGTTTTTGGTCGTCGATTCGCAGTGTGGCCGACTGAATAACCAGCGTGTCAGCACGACTTGTTAAATACACTGACGATGGCGGGTGGGCGACAGAGGGGTGTTGATCTGCCAGCCTGCGAACCTCAAGGTCGAGCCGTAGCGCCTCGGTTTTTATGCCCACATGCTGGTCGCTATGCACCAAAGCTGGTAGCAAAGCGCTGAGCAGCAAGCACCAAACAGAGGCGAATCGCGCTTGTCCGGCACTATTATTCCGCTGTAAAGCTGATGGATTTAAACGCGTCCACACAAGAGTATCCTGATATTGGCAAAGTTGTCCGGGTGGTGCTGTACTTGGTCTTGAAAGAGCAATAGCCGTGCCAGTACATGAGGTTGTGTATAAAGGGCGTAAAAACAGAACGGGAAGAAGCGATAAAGCAACAGAGAAAACATAGGGGACAATGAGAACAGCAAAAGGGAAGGGCGCGTCAGTGCATCCCTGTTCGATGTTTTTAATAATTTATACTCGAGCACCTGGCAGGCGCGGCAATGAATTGACCAAGGCGGCTCGCGCGCAGGATGAACAGGCCCCTGCATACCCCAAAAACGAGTTTCACAGCAACGGAGTCCAGCATGGCCGTACATGGCATTGACCATATCAACATCCGCACTGGCGCAATGGAAAGCACTCTCGCGTTTCTGCGCGATACCTTAGGCTTGGTTCCACGACCGGTTCAAGGCCTAAACTCAATGGAAAAAGTCGCCTGGGTCTGCGACAGCGAAGGCCATGCCGTGCTTCATATCGTACGCGCCGATATCCCCAATGCACCGGGAGAACCCGTGCCCGACGCGCCGCCCTTTGGCAGTGGCGCTATTCATCATGTGGCGCTTAACTGCAGTGACCATAACGAAATGCGCGAGCGCATCGTCGCCAGTGGCGTTCACTTTCGCGAGCGTCACGTAACAAGCCTGGGGCTTCGGCAGCTATTTGTTGAAGACCCCGCGGGAATTCTCTATGAACTGAACTTTAGCGACGAGTGATGCCGCGGGCCCGACAGCTGGAGTGGCGTCTGTACATGAACAGATGGGAGCTGCTGGTAAATACTTGCAAGGAAGCCGATCTCGGGAGCCGTTCAACTTAGGCGCGGACAGGGCTGGCCTCTCGCTTCGTGACTTAGTCCCATCTGGTTGATTAAATTCACGCTTGCTTTAGCCTGATCAGCGGGGAAGTATTCCTAGAGACCCAGCTGCCCGAAATGCCATCCCGTGTGACACGCATCGCTTTTTCCTCTACATTTGAAAGAAAAACTGAATGGAGTCAGGTATGGCAATTGTAGAAAAGCTAAAAACAGGGGAGCTGGCAAGGTTGGTGCCGACGTTGCCAGATAGTAAGAAGGAAGAGCGTGCTACCTCTGTTCTATTGTCAATTTTCAGGGTGGTTCCCAGCTTCGCTAAAGATGTTCTGGAACTGACGGGGGCAAGTGTCGGAGCTCGAGCAAGGGTCGAGTGTTACACAGAGGTGACTTTCAAGGGTGACGCGCTGAAAGGGATTCGGCCTGATGGACTAATAGTCGTTTATAGCGGCAAAAAGGAGTGGAGTGCGCTAGTCGAGTCGAAAATTGGCAATGCTGGATTAAAACCTGAGCAAGTCGAGAGTTACGCGCAGGCAGTCAAACAGTTAGGAGCCGATGCTTTTGTCACAATATCCAATGAATTTGCAGCACTACCAACCCATCATCCTGTCGAGATCAACAAAGCCCTCGCGAAAAAAGTCAACATATTCCACTTTTCTTGGCTCAGCCTAATTTGTAAAGCAATCCTGCTCTCAGAAAATAAAGTTGTTGACGACCCAGAGCAGGCATATTTATTGGCAGAGATGATTCGCTATTTTAACTCTCCGAATTCAGGTGTATCAGCATTCACACGGATGGGGCCAGGCTGGAGGGAGGTCTGTGACAGAGTGCAACAGGGCGCGCCATTGCAAGGCATTCAGCAAGACGTAGAAAATGCTATCGGTAGTTGGTTGCAGCTAATGAAGTTTCTTAGTCTGAGGCTAAGCATTGCTACTGCCTCGGCAGTTCAACTAGTAGTTCAACGGCGGTTTCAAGACGACGCTCCGGCCCAACAGCAAGAGTTAATACTGAATCTGACTAAATCCAATTGTTTGGACGCGTCATTGACGGTACCTAATGCGGCCGCGCCATTGGATGTTTCTGCTGATTTTGCTAGACGAGTGCTTTCTGTATCTATGAAGCTCCAGTCGCCTCAAGACATTAAGCGCCCTACGGCGGCGATAAACTGGCTTACGCGTCAGCTAAAAGATGTGAAAGACAAGGCTTCTGTTACTGTTCGAGTGCATTGGCCGAAGCGAATAGCAATGACGGTGGCGAGTCTGGAGTTGGCGCACGACAAGCCAGAGCTGCTAATACCGGAGAACTGCAAGGAAATCCCCAAAGAGTTGGAAGTTGTAATCGTTGTTGATTTGGCTGGGAAATTTCGAGGTTCGCAAACTTTTGTTGATGAGTCGGAAAATGGCCTCAAATTCTTTTACAAGACTATTGGTCAGAAGCTGACAAAATGGCAGCCGAAGGCTCCTGAAATCAAAAAGAAGGAGCGTGAACGTTCCAGTATTAATGTAACTTCCGGGGCGTTTTCTGAGGAGGCTGACCGCTTGGAGCTTACGCGGGATAGTGACGAGGATGTTTCATCCGAAGATATTAAAGTTGTCGTTCCTCCTCAAGTTGCCGAAGACAGTGCTGACGAAAGCGTAGCGTAACGACGAGGGCGTGCGTGCGTTACGCAGCCAGGGTTTTGGTCGCCGGAGTTCTACGCAGCGGCCAATATTTATTGCTAGATTCACGTCGCGCTTATAATTGGCACAATGTTGCGATTTTTTTGGTGCGCTACAGTCATGTAAAAAATTGCGGGTATGCGAGGGGTCTGTCCTGCTTTAAGGAAAGACCCCGGCGGGTGTTTAAAACCAGGATGCCAAATACGCGAAAGCCCCGATTTATCGGGGCTTTCGCTTAGTAATGGCGGTGAGGGAGGGATTCGAACCCTCAACGGGGGTGGTGTAGTCCGCGTAAGTCCGCGGTATTTAAAGAGTTCTTATTTTCAAAAAGGACAGAAACGGACATAAAAGGCCCTGCTTTTATCCCAATTTTATCCCAGATTCTTTCTCGCCCCGAAAACCCATCATCTCCGAAATAATCCCGGCCATGCTCTTGGTGTCGCTGGGGATCCAGCGGCCGTAATGCTTCTTGACCATATTGGTGTCGGAATGGCCAAGTTGGCGCGCCACCCACTCCATAGGAACGTAGTTCGAGAGCAGCTGGCTGGCAAATGTATGGCGGCACTGATTGGGCCCCCGGTGCCGTACCTTGGCTTTTCGCAGATGGCTGGTGAACCACCTACGTACAGATGAATCGTGCCAAGGCTGACGGCTTTTGCCATTCAGAAACACCAAGCGAACGGATTCCTCTCTCATTGTGACATTGTCGCGCTGTCTGATGGTGACTGGCTTTGCGGTCAGCATTGCTGTGTGCGGCATTTGCCGTTTTAGCCACTCGATTGCAGGGTCGATCAGTTCAATGATGCGGACACGTGATTTTTCCTTGGGTACCTTGTATTCATTCTGGACCTTGGCACGTTGAATCTTGATCGTCCAGTTGGTGGTATCCACATCCTCCCACGCCAGGGCGATGACCTCCGACAGCGATAGTCCCGACCAAGAGGCAAACATAATCATATTGATGTCTTGTTGGCGGTGCGTCTTTGTACTGGCGATCCGGTTTAGTTCTTCGCGGGAGAAGGGGTCAGCGGTTTCCTCGTTGTCGTCGCGCTCAATGTTTTTGATGCGCTGCAGGGGGTCGGACTTAATCACCCCATCGTGAAAGGCGTCTGACCAGACCCCTCGCACTACGGTAAATATATCGTTCACCGTTTTGGGCGCCAGATCGTTCTTAAGCAGCTCTGACTGGAAAAGCTCGATGTCGGATTTGTTCAGATCTCGGATGCGCTCATGGGGCCATTTCCGTTCGACATGGGCGGCTTTGTGCCTGTAGTTTCGATATGTGCTGGGCGCCTTTTTGGCTTCTTGCACGGCCAACCATTTTTTGACGCCACGGACGACAGTACGATCTGCAACACTTCCGCCATAGCCTGAGTACCGGTGAGCGCGCTCTGAATTGGGAAAGTGGGCGGCGTAGTCGAACTTCCCTTCCTTGATTTCAGCCAGCACCGTTCTGCGCTTGTTGTCGGCGTAAGCCAGCACAGCCTTTGTGATTTTGCTGTAGCCTTCGATCGGCTCCCTGCACCGCTCCCCGCGGTAGGTGAACGCGATGCGCACCTGGTTGCCCCGCACCTCGACACCCTTGGGCGGCTTCTCCATGCCTTTGGGTAAATTCATTGCCCAGATTCAAACCACGTATCGATTGCTGCAGGGGAATACACAATGCGGCCTTGGGGGTCTTTGCGCCAGTGCCGCCCCTCCAGCCAAACACCGCGCTCGCGGTACTTCCGAGCAGCCTCCTGGGTAATGCCGAAGGTGGATTCCATAACGTTCCCGCGCACCCATTTTGCTGCGTAGTGTGGCTGGTCGAGTTTCTCTGCTGCAGACATGTTAGATATTTCTCCAAATTACAGGCTGTTGGTCGACTGGCGCACGGTGCTTGCCGCGGGCCATTGGGTGTTTCGGGCTTCCGTTCTTGGTGATACCCAAGCAGTGCAAAGGCTTGTCGATGTTTTCCTGTATCGCTTCCAGCATGTGCTCGGAGCATGCCATCGCCCAGGGCTGATTCCCCCAAGCAACGACGATCAGGTCGCTGGATTGGCAGGCCTCGACAACGATGGCCTCATTCCGCATTAAGACATCCCGCACGTGCCAGTCCGGGCCGTTGCTTTCCCAGTCAGCCCAGCGCCGGCAGTCTGCCGGGGAAGGGGATCTGAAGGGGTAGAGGTTCACCACAATCAAACCGCCATAGCCCCATGCCCGGGAGAAATGTATGCAGCGCTTCAGGGTAGGATCGTCAGCGCTTGCATCGGCGGTAGAGGGGTTCAGCATCACCCAGCACACGCGGCTGTCCACGCGCCACCAGCGGCGCAGAGACCAACGCAGCTTCCCGCAGTGGCTGAGCGTGGCGGCCTTGTGGATTTCGGGTTCAATGAAAGCGAGTTCGTTCATATTGCTCTTACCCTGGGCAATGCCTTTCTGATGCCTTCGCACACCCGGGTGATACCCATGATGCCCAGATGGCGGTTGTTACAGTACACGCTGTAGTTGTCGACACGATCACCGGGTAACAGCTCAAACGTGGCCACCTCCCCCGTCAGTTTTCGGGTGACCGTGATTGTAATTTCGTCATCGATCGGGGGCGGCAGGGGTGCGGTTCCGGCACTGTCCATGCGCTTGCGTTCCCGAGCAGCGTTGGCGTTTTCGCTCCACAGCTTCTTGGCTTTGCGTGTTGTTCTGTAAGTCATTGATTCTCAGACCCCTACCTTGCGTTGTCTTGATAATCCAGTGTTATTCGCTTGGTGTTGCTTTGCCACGAACCTCGGCAGTCGCATACCAGCCTATCGTCATTGTTGCTTCGCAGTTTGGGCACTCCCATTCCGCGTCATCACATGCGTGACTCGGTAGATCGTCGCAATCCAGTTCGACCTCCTCGGTGCATATGGGGCATTCTATTTCCATCATCCTCACTCCCAGCGAATAACAAGTAATTGCAGCCAGACCTTCGGCTGCTGAATAAAAGGGTTATGTTTTAAACGTCTGCACAAACTCGCGGGCCTCTTGCAGTTTGCCCTCTGAGATAAATCCAGCAGTCTCCAGCAGCTCCAGCACCATCTGATTCTGCTTACGCTCAATGAGCAGGTTTTTAATCTGGCGGTCTGCTTTATCAAGGCTCTTGTAGGCTTCTGCCAGCTCTTTCTCTAAATCTTTAGGTTCCATCGTGCTCTCCAAAACATAACAACGCATTTAACTTCAGCCTTCGGCTCGGACGCTCCGCGTTGCTACGCGCCCGTTAATGCAAGGTTAACTGACTCACTTCTGGCCAGTAAAAAACTCAACGTGCAACTGGTTGCACATGCTGCCGTCAGGGTCGGCCCATACAACTAGGCGCACCAAGTAGGGTTTACCACCTATCTCAATCACATCGTCTTGGCGCGGCATTTGTTCGTAGTTGCGGAACGCATAAGGCTTCCCGTTTTCTATAATGTCGGCTCGTATCATCGAATTTCCCCGTCAGTTAACAAGTCGCGGCAGCATCGACCTCGCTGTCGCTCGGCCTCTGCGCTCGCGGTTACACGCCCCACAAATCCGCCATCTTCTGTATCTGGCGCAGCCAAAATTCTTTATTCTCCCTGAGGTGCTTTAGCTCCCAATAATTTCCTTCCGGTATCGTGTCGACGTCGAGTCTTGATGGGTGGCGTGCCATGCGCATTGTCTTGTCAAATATTTGGCTAACCCTGCCTCCACTAATGCCAAGGTCTTTGCCAACTTTGGTGAAGGTATCACCCTCAAGGACTCTGCGAGCAGCGTAAACCTGGCGCTTGTATCTGGTCTTTTTGTCCGGCAGAGGGCTTCTTTTTTCCTGCTTTTCAATGCAGGCACTGGCTACCGCCTCCGTTCTGTGGGTGTGGCTATCTATTCCGCAATCCCAATATTCAATCTCAATCCACTTCGTTCTTTTGCTGGCTTTCATGTGCCCTCCCGCGTGTAACAAGTCACAGCACATTCACTCCGCTGCGCTCCGTCGGACAACCTACACTGCGTTTCGGTTGCCCGTGTGTTCAGGGTTATAACGCTCTCGCGCTGTAATGAACGTCTGGCTCCGCCCTAATCCCGAAAAGCTCGCCGTTTACAGTTATCTGCACAGTCGTGTTCATCAGATAGTAGTCGCCGTTCTCATTGCTTTTTCTGGCGTACTTCAGTGCTGCATCTTTTGAGTCGTGAGCGTGGATGGTGTGCTCCTCGCCATCTTCATCAACGATGCAAAAAGGCTTGCACTCACAATCTACGTCAGGCTTTCCAAACACCATAAAAATAGATTCGCCGCATTTTTTGCAAAATCTCATCTCTCACCTCGCGTTATAACAACAAATTGTTGCGCGACGGCATAAAGCGCCGCGCCAAAATTAAGGGTTATAACGCTCTCGCGCTGTAATGAACGTCTGGCTCCGCCCCAATCCCGAAAAGCTCGCCGTTTACAGTTATCTGCACAGTCGTGTTCATCAGGTAGTAGTCGCCGTTCTCATTGCTTTTTCTGGCGTACTTCAGTGCTGCATCTTTTGAGTCGTGAGCGTGGATGGTGTGCTCTTCGCCATCTTCATCAACGATGCAAAAAGGCTTGCACTCACAATCTACGTCAGGCTTTCCAAACACCATAAAAATAGACTCGCCGCATTTTTTGCAAAATCTCATCTCTCACCTCGCGTTATAACAACTTCAGGCAGCGCGATGGCCTGCGGCCACGCCTGCTAAATGGGTTACCGTGCCCGCTCATTCCAGCGGTCGTGCAGTTCGTCATACAACTGTTCCGGCGTAGCTTCCGGCACATCCTCCCAGCAAATACTCATATCGGCAGGGCAGTTGTGGCAGTAAATTGCCACTTGGTGTCCAAGGTGCCCGCCGTTTATCGGAGCGTATGATCTTCGCATATCAATCTCGGGGCTTTCCCCACAAAACGGGCACGGTAACAAGCCGTTGTTGGGCGCGACCTGCTGGGTCGTTGCATTGCTTTCTGGTTGTGCAGTTTCGTTCTTCATCGTCGCCTCCAGTGGGCCATCACGCAGGCCGCAAAACATTGGGGTTAGTGCGACTTGTAATCCAGCAGTGCAAACTGGTCGTTTGAAAGCTGCTCGAAAAGGGTCTTTCCTGTCGCAGGGTTCTGCGCGTAGGGCAAAAAAACTTCCACCATTTCAGCCTGTTCGGCCTCCACAATGGCAAGCTGCGCCTCGATCCAGTCCTTGATAATTCGCCATGCCACTCGCGCCGCCTGGTCACGCGTTTTTAGCTTCCGTGGTGCCTTGTCGTCGCGCTGCAACAGCATATAGATACGGTCGATCTGCGCGGGTAGCCGGAAGCTGACCATGATCCCGTTGCACAGTATCCGAAAGGAAAGGGCACACAGCACCTGTTCGTCGTCGTACTCAGTCATAACCGCTTGCGCTCCGGCGCGGGCCAGCTTGCCTTGTATCTCACTTGTGGTTTTCTCCACCGCAATACTGGTCGTGTAGTTCAAAATCGGCATCTAGTTTCCCTCTTTCCTGCAGCCGCACTAACAACCACAGGCACGGGATCGTCATTACGCTGCACTTCATTCCTCACCCGTGCTGTCATGGTTATGCAGAAACGTGTTCATAGGCTTTTATCGGCCTAAACTCCCCGCACCAATCGGCACGCCCAGTAATCGGCCAATAGTGGCCGTCCTCAAAATGCGCGGCTGGCGGGTTTCGTTTGCAGTGGCCCGTCACGCTGTTGATAAAGCACCACCAGTGGCACTTGTTACACGAGGCCATGTTGTCGCTTGGGGTTTCGGTGTTCATTTTTAGTTCTCCTGCATAACAAGTCGCGGCAGCATCGACCTCGCTGCCGCTCGGCCTCTGCGCTTGGGGTTATGCAGCTTCCGGCTGCTCAATCGCGCTGCGAATAAACTCCGTCCGGCAAGTCACTTCCTCGCCTTTTGCCTTCACGTTGTAATCCATCATTGCGGTGGTCTGGCCGCCAACAACAACACCGTGCGTCCATGTGTCGCACTGCCCGGTAACACGTATCATAAAAGTACCTTTGCGCTGGGCGGTTACCAAGTAGGTTTTTCCGGTCTCAAGTTTCATATCATTCGCTCCGTAGTTGAGTGTTTGCTGCATAACAATTCGCAGCAGGCGCGACACTCAAGCCGGTGGCTTTCGTGCCGCTGTGCTGGCGGTTAGTGCCTTGCGCCGCTGTGCTTAGGGTTATGTGCCACCGTGCGAAATGCCGGCCAAAAATGCTTCTCGCAGCGCCCAGCCATGCCATGCGTATGCGTCTTTAAAATCACTGGTGTCTAGAACTGAGGCTACATAGTCATACGCGGCTGAAATCTCGGGGTGCAACTCACCATCGTTTTCAGCCCCGTGGTCTGCGCTACCTCGCTTATCGTGTTCTGGGGTCAAGCTGCGGTTTGGCAGCTCGTCAGCTTTTCTCTCAATCATCACTTTTCTCCGTACCGGCACATAACAATTGCAATCAGTCGCTGCGCTGGGAAGCCGCAGCGGTTATATGGATAGCACCGTGTATGGGCCACGTACGCCGGCACTGAATTCAGAGGCGGCCTGCAGAGCCATCTCGATTCGCTTTTTTGGTGCAATCTTCATTGAGTCGGTGGCATGGAGACTGCCTAGAACCAGGTCCTGTCCGCAGCCACACGCATGATAGGACTGCCTGACCCTGGCGACCTGGTAATCACCTTCTATCTCATAGAGCTGCCCGCGCCACCCTACGAGAAATGTTCCGCCGTATTCTTGTCCATTGCGAGTTTCTTGATACCCGCCGCCTTTCATTAACCCCCGCACCGCAGGAATGAATCGTTTCACCATGTAGGGCATGCCTTCCTCACCCTCGAAAGGTTTCGGGGGACTGAACTCGTGCTCAAGCAATTGGCCCATGCGAAAGGAAGAGGTGTACCCAAAAATAAACTCACCATTTTTGAATACTTTCGGGTCCGATCTTGTTTGCATGGAGAGCCCACCAACACCGGCAGAGTCGCCGCCAATATAGACTTTTCCATCATTCATGATTCCAGCAATTGCAGTCATATTTTCTCCATTGTTCGCAGGGGTTATAGGTCACATCGGCCTACTCTTTGGGTTAATCGGTCAGTGCATTCAGCACCGCTACCCGCTCATTGCTGGTCAGTCTGTGCCGCTTCAAGATTTTCGCCTTGGTGCAGCTAAACGATATCCCTGGCCGGTTGCAGTCGGGGTCTTCTTGCAGTTCGCCAATCGGTTCCACCTCGTAAATATCCCCGCCAACGCCTACTGCATACATAGCGGCATCAGTAAATTCTGTGGTCACATAAACTTGGCTGGTATCGCACATATAGTTACCGAATTTAGCAGTGCTTTTAGCTCCGGTAACATCAGGCGGCAACACAAACTGCCCCTTTCTCATTCCGCCCCTGCCACCGTGGTAATACCGCGTAGGGGCCACAGGTTTTGGTTTTTTCATTTCCGGAGCTCTCGGCTCAGATTGTGAGCGGGCGGATATTCATCCCATGTCCGATCACCCAGGTACCGGCCGGCGTGCTTCTTACCGACCTTAAATACCTCATGGGTTACTTCAGGCCATACGCGAGTCCAGGTCTTTCTGGGCGCTCCGCCATCTTCGGGGTAAAGTTCCCACCAGCCGCACCAGGCAGTACCGGTGCGCTCGATGGACTCTTCGTCACCCCAATCGCCCCACTGTTTGAAGAGAAAAGGAACGCCAGCGTTAACACACTGATCGCGGAGGTATCGCGGCCACTCAGGGTGCATTGGGCGGGCCCCGGAGCCGGATTCTCCTCCGACAACTACCCAGTCCAGTCCGCCATTAAGAGGATCAAGCCAGTGCCCGGTCGGCATGTCGCCAGACCATCCATCAGCAAGGCACTCCCCGCAATGCTCGTCGTCGGTGATGAAGTCCCTGTCATGTGTTTCGCATCGTGACAAGTCGAGATCCAATGGCCCTAGAAGTGGTTCAGCGCTGATCCATCTCACTGCTGCAGGGGTGGCAAGAAGTAGAGGGATGCGTTCTTCAGCTGTTGCCTGGTCCTCGACGCTAACGCCTAGCCACACATTTGGTAGACACCACCCCCCCGAAGTATGGGTATAGCTAAATAGACCGTCTGCCTGAAGCTGAGCGGATGCAATTGAAACCCGGTCGACAGAGCGGTGTTTGCCCAGTGATTTGCAGTACTCCAGCATCCGGTTTGGACGTTTCGTCAGAACCTGGAATGTGTGCTGGGGGCAAAGCGCCATCACGGCAAATACTTTGTCGATCAGCTCATCAGGCACGTTCTCATGAAACAGGTCCGACATGGAATTGACGAAGATGCGGCGGGGGCGGCGCCACCGCAGAGGCTGGTCAATCAGGTGTTCAACGATCCGTATTTTGCCATTCCACTGACCGCCCTTTGCGATTAGGCCTTCATAGGGCAGGCCAGGGCCTTTAAACCGGTTTGCGACGGTTTCAGCGTAGCAATTTCGACAGCCGTCACTCACTCGACTGCACCCACGGATAGGGTTCCAGGTGGCGTCAGTCCATTCGATACCGGTTTTATCACCCATGAGTGCTGTCCTCGGAACGTAGGCGAGACTTTGCCGACACCTTCACTACCAACCGAGCAGCTGGCCGAAGCTCGGGGGGGATGGCATTTCCACCTAATTGATTGAATCTGGCCACATCCCTGCGGTGCAGCAGCTCGAGATTAGCCAGATCGCAGTTCAATTTGTCGCCGTCAATGAAACTCACCACTCTGTCTTCTGGCACAGGGCCGTGAGCCTTTTCCCATAGCCAAACATGCTTGTGTCTATAGCGGGTTGGGGCGCCGGTGTGGGGGTCTGGTTCAGGAACCTTAATCAGGATGTATCCGTCTTGGGCACAGATACGCTCGCTATACAGCGGCTTCCGGTTGGCGGGTATGTGTCCAGGCGCGAAGTTGCCGCTGTTGGGCTGCATGATGCCTTTGGTGCCCGTATTCCACGGCGCTTGGCCGAGGGGGAAGTGACCTGTGCGACCGCTGCGAACTTTATGGTTGCGCAGGCAGCTACGCATCTGTTGCTCAGTTTTTTGGGTGCCGAAGGTGTCGTTGAATGAGGTAGTGAGTTCAGTCAGCGATTTGCTGCGGTACTCGAGCTTGAGCCACTGGAATTGCTCGGGAGTCCAGGCTTTGAGCTTGCCTTTGTTGACTTCGCCCGGTGCGCGGCCACAGCGAATTTTATGGTTTTTCAGCGCGGAGCGGATCTGAGACTCGGTTTTACCTGTGCCAAAAGTGGTATTAAAGGCCTCGGTTAGGCTGGTCACACTTCGGTTCGGGAACTCGCGGCGCAAAAATGCGAGGTGCTCGGCTGTGTAGGTGAATCGTTTCATGGCTTCTTCGCCAGTCCGAGCATTTCAGGCGCAGATGCGGTATGTCCCAATTCCTTCTGTGCCTCTAATACCAGCTTTCCGTTGGCAATAATTTCCTTTGCCACCCCCGTCACAGCTTTGCTGCGATTGATTTCCTCCTGGAGTTTATCGCCAGTGACGCTTTCGTCGTTCAGGCGCTCCAATGCGAGAAACAAGTGGTTGTTGAGGTCGGTCAGTTTGTTTTTCATGCGCAAAACCCCGTATATTTCTGGGTGCTAACCTTTACCGCGTCACACATGAGCTCAAAGAAGTCGGAGCCACAGTGTGCTGAAAGGTCGTGAGCTACCTCTACCAGCTCTTTGAAATAGGCCTGGTGGGTGAAAATGCCTTGCCATTGGGTAAGAAACAGGTCGTTGAAATACACTTCGCCCTGAGTGTCACAGGTTGTGCAGTCCTCTTCAGTTTCGTGACTACAGCTGCGGCATTCGTCATACACCACGCCTTCACCGCTACACGTAGGGCACTTTAGGCGCGGGTTATGTGCAACCAGGTCTTCAGTTTTGGCTCGGCGCCATGTTTCATAGCGGGCAAACATCATTAGAGGATCCTCCATGCGACGGCGAAACAGGCGATAGCGGCGATACCCATCATCAGTACAATCAGCCAATCAATACGGCGCTGCCCGTCGGGCGTGGGGTGACGGCGATGGCTGTCTTTCCATTGCTCGCGAAGTCGATGTGCATGTTCGCGTGGGCTTTTCGCTTGCGATTTCATTGACTTCCCCCAAGTACTTGCCGTGTACCGCTCTCGGTTAAAGAGCTGACAACGCCGTTTGCCTCAAGCTGTTCAATGATCTGTGCCGCGCGGTTGTAGCCGATCCGGCAGTGACGTTGAATGGATGAAATCGTGGCTTTCCCGGAGCTCATGACGTATTCCAGGGCCTGCTCATAGTGAGCCTCATGCGCAATGCCGCCCACACGCGCCGCCGGCAAGCCCGGTGGTGGGGCGGCGGGGGTGGCATCTTCTAGTGCCAGTGCTGTTTGGTTTAGCCCTCCCAGCGCGTTGGTAATAGCGGTAAAGGCCCCAACAATGGCTGAGGCATTTAACAGCAGGGCTGCCTGGGCTTCGGCGTGGGTGTCTTCTACGTCCTCGAGGGCCACCGCCAGGGCCATGTCGGAAAAGCGGATGGAACGCAGTGCAAGTGCTCCGGTGAGAATGAACTCAATGGCACCGATCGACACCCCCAGTTCTACCACCAGTCGCCCGGCATCAACGGCATTAGCGATCAGCGTGCTCTGCGGGTCGTCGTTCTTGCAGGTTTGTACGGCTCCGCCATCCATCACTTCTTCCAGTCGGCAGTAGTCACCGACTGTGATCTGGTCTGGCATCCCTTCTTTCAACCAGCTGGTCATTGCCTGTGAGGGCGCCAAAGGTGTGGTAATGAACTCTGCTGCCAGCGAGCCCAGTGCCTCGCGCAGGGTTGCGGTGAGAGCCTCAGCAGCCTTTGCACTGCCATCTACCAGGATCAGGTGTGCGTTGTGGTCGATGATGGCGTAGGTCCGCCGGATCGTAGTGAACGCTCGAGGCAATAGCTCGAAGACAATATCCTCTTTGATGTCCTGGCGCTCTTTACGACCAACGATCCGATCTTCGCTGCGTTTGATCTGAGCAACCTTGTCTTCGACCGCGCGATTAACGACGGCGGGAGGTAACAGCTTTTCCTCAGTTTGCAGACAAAGTAGCGTGAGTGAGCCATCAGGAGAGTGCCCGGCCAGCTTGTCGTAAAAGCCGTGGGGTGTGACAAAACCCGATGATGCCTGCTCCTGTTTGCCGCAGGGTTTGAATGCGAGGCGCTCAAGGGCCGCTTCCGTGATAGGGGGCATCGAGGGGTAGGTGAGGGCGACAGCGCGTTTAAATTGCATCATCTTCAGTGCTCCAACTTTACAACGACCATTTCGCCAGACGGGGTCAGTCCGACGCGGCGGTGTGTGCTGAATTCAGCGTCATTGATAGTGTCGTGCAGCATGTCGCGCTCCTGACGGCACATCTCTGCCTCTTCTTCTGCCCATGCAAGACGACGTTTGGTGTCTTCCAGCTCGTCATACAGTGCGGCAGCAGTCTCACGCAGCTGCTGTAGAGCTTGGGTATCCCACTTGCGCTCTATGCGGCGAAGGGTGGTGTCGGTCGTGTTCATAAAGCCTCCGGAGAAATAAATGGGCGTTCCTCGCACCAGTGATTAGTGTTAAGCGGCAGAGGGGCCCGTTGGGCCTTGCCACGGCAACGCCCGACGGCGGGTCGGCATAGCGATTACGTTGCCAGGCGCCGCTTTAGGGCGCAGCGCAATGCCGTCGTCACGCGTGCGTACCACTTTGCAGTCGACCGACTCGGCAAAGGCACAGAGCTTGTCCATGGGTATGCTGCGCGGGATGTCTATTTTCATAACTAAGCGACCTCGATCTCAGGTGTGAAGTAGGGGGGGCGCCCAGACATGGGGGCGTGCAGGTTTATGTATTCATCGTGGCGGCGCCTGGCATGCGTCCGCCGGGCAAGGCGCATTTTTTCGACATCCGCGCTGTTGAGTGGAAAGGTGAAAAACAGGTACATCACGGCCGCCAGTGCGCTGTGCAGAACGCCGGAAATAAATGCCTTGGCAATCATTTGCGCACGGCCGTTGGCGTGGAGTTTGTAGCAGCTGTTGGCGATGCGGGCCTTAACGGTTCTGGGCGACACGCCCAGAATCATTGCGGTTTCCTCGGTGTCTTTCCCTTCGCCGGTCCACAGCACGGCCTCGCTCTCCTTGAGAGTCAGCCCGCCGGCGGGGGTGGCCATGAGTGTGGGGCCGATTATTTCGATGTAGTCATCCATGTGTCATCGCTCCAAAAAAGGCCCTTAAACAACAAGGGCAATCACCTGGGGGATTCGTTTGCCAATCCGCCTGCTTTCGCTGTTGCGGAGGACTACACCGGGCTGGTCAGTCCCTTTAAACCCGTTTCGCGGCCAGTGCTCGGAGCGGGGTGGTGTGTGGCGATGAATAAAATTTAGCGAAACGCTTATTTGATGTCAATAGCGAAACGCTAAATAAATTAAAATTGATCTGTGGTGAAGGCATCAAATAGCCAGATTTTGAAGATCAATCGTTAGCTAATTGATGGTTGGGATGGGCGGCGAAGGTCTTGCCATCAAACAAAAACGTTGCCAATTATACGCATATTGCGTATATTTTGGCCATGAAACTGACTTTTGTGGAAATGACCGTATTTGAGAAATATCGCGCTGACTACCTGTCAGATGATGAGTACCGGGAGTTCCAGGAGCAGCTTCTTAAAAATCCGTCTGCTGGTGATGTGATCCCGGGTTTGGATGGCCTCAGGAAGGTGCGCCATAAGGCGAAAGGGAAGGGGCAGCGAGGCGGAGTTCGAGTTATTTACTACCACTATGACGGTGGGGATCAGGTTTGGTTGTTCATGATTTATGCCAAGGGAGAGGTTAAAGATATGACGCCTGACCAGAAAAAGGCCTTCAGCGCGGCGCTGGGGGCTGAGTTAAAAGCGAGGAGTTGACCATGGCTAAACGAGATATGTTTGCAGAGCTTATGCAGGGCATGGACGACCTGAAGACTGAGCGAGAAGGGAAGATTACCCTTAAAAAGACGGAATTGAGTGTCCTGCCAGAGGTGGAGCTGTCAGCCGCGGAGGTGGCAGGGATCCGCGACAGCTTGAATATGTCGCAGCCTGTGTTTGCCCGCGTTATCCGAGCAAATAAGAGGACCTATGAACGCTATGAAACGCAGGGGGTGAAAGGACCTCAGGCAGTGCTAATTAAGCTTGTTGGTCGCAACCCGGCTATCTTGAAGGAGCTGGAGGCGCTGTAACGTCCTCATTGCCCTCGCGATTTTACCTATGGAAAGGAAGCAAATGATGGCATCTCAAAACGCATTCGAGACGGATACAGCCGCCTTTTCGTATAATCCTCAGCTCAAGCTCCGGGTCGCACCTCGCGAAATGTCCACCCGCACTAATAATGTCCATCACTGGGATTTCGCGCCACAAGCTGAAGGCCATGCGAAAGGTATCGACATTGATGATGTGATCAGCGAACTAACGAAAAACAACCCTGGTTTTGCGCAGCATCTCACTGTTGCAAGACAAAGAGCTGCGGCGTCGTATTTTTCTCAAGACGAGGGAATACGCCGGCTCCGCTTGGCAGCGGGCCTATCACAAAGAGAGCTGGCTGACATCGTTGGAACAGCCCAGCCATATATTGCTTGCCTCGAAGCTGGCGGGGCTGAGCCCAAGATTACTACTGCAGCAAAGATTGCAAAGGCACTAAACTGCACGTTGACGGAATTACTCTCCGCCTACGAATTGGGTAACAACGCATTATGACCGCTTACAATCTAACGTCGTTTACTGCGACGACATTCGACACGAGGTAGGAGGCAAATTCACGCTGGTCGGTTGCGACAATACTCAACTTATAACAAGCAGCTTCGACTTTTTGGGGTGATTTCTGCAAAAGTTATAGAGCGGTTACCCTCGAGCTGCTCGAACTTGAGAGATGAAAAACGGCTCGCTCACAATATAGATTTCCTGTCCGCTCTCCCTGAGGGCGACGGCTTTTTCTATTTTTCGACCAAATGAGCTATGTGCCCAATCTCGACTTCCAATGGCGCCTATGACCAAGTAATGGGTTGCTTGGGTAGGGACTTTCTGCAATTTTCCACCCAGGTCAATAATCCACTGCTCGCAGGTGGAGCGGCCACCGATCTCAAATTTACCAGTGAGGGAAAAGTGTCGGTCGCTGAATATAATTTGGTTGGGCTCAAATAGAGGGAGTTCAGTGCTTGCGTTGCCATGAATTTCGCCGGTACGTGTGTTCACCTTGATGGGGGCGCCAGTGATGCCTGCGAGTATTTCCAGGAGGGTGGACTCTTCATTGGAAGACAGGCGACCATCCTCTAGAAAAGTATCAAGCGCCGTTCTAACGACATCCGTGGGCCAAACGCCGTGAACATCTGGGTGAAGGTCAAGCCATTGTAGAATAAATGTAGCCTCTTTTTCGTTCACAACAGCATCCGCGAGAACGCCTTTGCATAGCCCGATGAACTCGCTGATGTCTCTGGAGGCTCGGTAGGCTGCATTAAGGCGTGCCGATACGGGTTGATGATCTTGATTGAGCGAAACAGTCATTTTCTACGGCCTCCGGTATTTGAGCTTGAGTCTTTCAAGTCGCTCGGCATCACGCTCGCTAAAGTCATCATTTGAATACAGCGTTTCGCCATTCGGCCCGTCCAGTTGGGTTGCTATTACGGTGAATTCGGCGTCGGCTGGAGCGGGTGCGCTCGACCAATCGGACATCGTGCTTGGCTTAAGCGTCCAGGTGGCTATTTCAAATTTCTCCAGGCCCCCGGGGATCGAGTAGAAAAAGCTATCGCTAAACCAGGGTGTGCTCCGCCCTGGGCTTGAAAGGGTGCCAACAAAATGCGCCTTGGAAACTGCTGCGTCGGTGCCATTCGAAACGGACAGCTGGATGTAGGCTTGATCTTGACCAAACTGGCCTTTTTTCTTGAGGAATTGGGAGTTGGTCACGGTGAACTTTTTCAGCTGTTCAGTGGACAGCTTTGCCTGGGCTTTCTTCCGCTCCAGTTTCTCTATCTCTGCTAAGGCTTCATCGCGCTCTCTGGCATGCTGGGCGGCGGTCTCAGCGGCCTTTTCGGATTTAATTGAACGAACCTCTGCTAATACCTGTTTCGCTGTTTTGCCATCAATGGCAATTAGCATCTTGCTCTGAAGTAAGCTTGTGCCAGTCACACCTGCTGCGAGAATGTCGCGGGTTTCGAGTTGGCTGAATAAAAGAAACTCTACGGCCCCCTGAAATTCCTGGCGCGCTGATTCGGGCAGGCTATCTGCCACCTTTTTGATGGAGGTCCTTGTGGTCTCGTCAGTAGAGGTGTCTATTGTGGGCTCTGTGCAGCCAACGATGGTGAAAAGGGTCAAAGCCGAAAGAAAAATGTGCAGATGCTTCACCTAGCAAATCTCCCTGTGAAATTGTCCGTTTTGTGATCAATGTTGTGCGCCACCACAAAAATCAATCCCTGCAAGTTCAGTGAGATGCGGCTTTTGGCCACCTCTCTGAACTTGCTGCCCCGGTGATCCTTGATTAAATCCCTCTAATGCGGGGAGGTTCGTTAATCCAGAATTTCTCAAATTTCAATATTGAACTACTGTGTGTATTTACAGTAGTCTCTTTTCTCGGCGATTCAATGGCTCGAACTTGGGCACCGCCGAGTTAGGGGTAACTGTTATGGATAACAAAAAAGCTCGGCGGCTCTTGAGTGCCATGACCATAGAGCAACTGCGCAATCTCAACCGGATTCTTTCTTCTCCCGATCTTTTAGTTGAGACTCCAGAGCGAGAATGTAAGCTTTCACTGCCGGAAAATTATCCTGGCCTAACCGTTGCAGACTGCTTAGAATTTCGTCGATCTCTTTCTGAACTGCAGCATCAGTAGAAACGCCCCCGTCGAGGGTATCGAGCCAGCCTTCCGGTTTCCCGCAACAGGACTCGATGTGCCTAGCTGTTTCAGGACGCATGCCTCTGCGCCTGCCAGTTTTCGATTCCTTCGATCCTGTCATCAATTGGCTCAGTTGGGCTGGACTTTTCTTAATCCGGTCCGCAAGCGGGCGCTGTCCGCCAAATTCCTCTGCCAGAAGCTTGAGTTTGTAACGCCTGATGTCGTCAATTGTTTTCATTGTGCAAATTAGATAGCAAAACGCTCAATAACTAAATGAGCGTATCGCTTGACTTTTAGAATAGCGAATCGCTAAACTTTGCGTCGTGCAATGGAGGTTCAGCATGACTCTAGATGAATACGTCTCACAAGAGCGTGGGCTGCAAAGCAGCATCGCCAAAGCTCTAAACATAACTCCGGTCCTTATTTCTCAATGGGCAAATGGGGCTCGTCGCGTTCCCGGTGAGCGTTGCGTCGCCATTGAAGAGGCCACGAAAGGCGCTGTTACCCGCTACGACCTCCGGCCCGATATCTTCGGTGAGCCGGAGCAGGCCGCCTGATGATTATTAAACCCCAATCGGGTTGGCTGAGTAAGTTGGCTATTTGGGCATGTATGGATCTACAGCATTTACGCCCTGGCGTACTTTGAGGCGAGCTTGATGATTTTTTCATCTATGGCTTGGCGTGCGAGAAGCGCTTTCTTTGCAGCTTCATCAAGGCCAGTTGGGTTATGTGCGGCAATGTTGTTGCCGACTTCGTGGCTGCCAGCACAAGGGCGGTAGTTGTCTATCAGAAAAATCCTGAAGGAGACGCATGAGTTTAGATAACGCTGACAGGCGCCTTGAAGCTCCGGAAAGTAAATCGACGACAGCGTTAGAGCCTTCCGGGCATGCATCGGATGAGGCACGCGCGATAGCTCGTCATGTGAGGCACATGTTAGCAGGGTGTTCGGCCATTCCTGGCTGTCAGTTATGTGATCAGCCAGTTGTTCGTATCGTTCGCGGAGAAGAATACGACGTCGGTGCTTTCTGTCGAGACTGGCTTGAGCTAGCGCAATTACTTGTGAAATCACTGCGCCGGCGATGGCGGCAGATGCGGAAATAACGGCGACTTGAAGTGAGCTTGGGTCTGCCATAACAGAATCCTTTCTGAGTTGTTTTCGGGACGTTGACAGCTTAGGGGATAACCCGCCATTGGGGTAGCCGATGCGACCTTGGTGGCGGGTGCTTTTTCATTCAACTGGTAAGCGAATTTGCCAGTTGGCGTAGATAACAAGGTGCGTCAGCAGGAGGTAGCGGTGAACTTTTTCACCTGGCGGAGCGCTATTTTAAATTCAGATTTGGCGTCAACAACGAAGTTGGTGTTGCTGGTGATTTCCACCTATATGGACGATCACGGAGGTGGAGCGTTTCCGTCGACGGAGACCATTGCCGCGAATGCGGGGCTGAGTCAGAGGGCGGTGTGTACGCACATTGAAAAGGCGGTACAGGCGGGATTTATTACGGTTCACAAGCGGCGACAGCGCGGCCGAGATTGGGCTCTCAATCATTACAGAATTGCCTTCCCACCTACCCAAGGCACTGAACCTCCTTCAGCGCCTGAAGCTGAAACACCAAATATTGAAGGTACTGAACGAGGTTCAGTGCCTGATTTGCAAGGCTCTGAAACCCAAGCAAATAGCGGCCTCCAGAGGCGTAAAAATGAGGCGCTGAACGACGTTCAGTACCTTAGTCGAGGTACTGAACCTCATGCACGAGGCACTGAACCTCACGACACTGAGGCACTGAACGATGTTCAGTCTAACTCTCCAATGAACTCTCCAATAGAACCTCAACAACAACAGGTAACACGCGCGGCATTTTCGATGTCGCTTGAGTGGTTGCCCGATCTGAAACGGTTTGGCGAGCTGCTGGAGTTGCGAGGATTAACTCCCGAGATGTTTTCTCCGGAGGCGCTGAACGAGTTCAGAATTTTTTGGCAGGCCGACGGCCGGATGTTTCGGCAGGAGCAGTGGGAGCACAAGCTGATCAACTCGTTGGCGCAGTTTGAATCCCGGCGGCAGCGGATGGCAGGCGGCGCGGGGGGGACTCCATCGAATTTTGCGCAAACCTACGCCCAACGACAGCGGGCCGGGGTGGCGAATGACTGCCGGGTGGAGGGTGCCATCGGCGTGCAACGTGATTTAACCAGCAACGGAGAGGTGGCACGGTGAGTGTTTCAAGCGTGGATGTGATTCTTGGGCGTATTCGGTCGGCACCAGCGGAGTCGCCGATTGCGGTGTTTACCAATCGTTCGGGGTATTTGCTCAATGCGGTGTTTGCCAACACGGTGGCCACACAAGGCCTGATTCATGGCCATTGTCCAAGGTTGGTCGGGGTGTTTGACCATCGGTCGCCCATTGATGCGGTCGCGCGGCAGTTGAATGCGGTTTCCGGTAATGCGGAGGCGCTCAGTGTCGCAAAAGCAAGCTGACAGTCCGTGGAGTGTTCAGGTGGGCGGTGGTCACTATAAGAACGCTAAAATCCAGCCTGCGCATTTCTGGCTAGCGAACCAGCTCCCTGGCGCGGAGAGTTCTGTTATCAAGTACGTTTTTCGGTGGCAGTCGAAGGACGGTATTCGGGACCTGAAGAAGTCTCGCCATTTCATCCAGCTGATGATCGATGCGTATTTCGGTCCGAGCGCGTTTGCCTCACCGCGGGTGGCCAACGCCGATTTTCAATGGGCGATTACGCCAGAGCATTTTTGCACTGAAAACGGGCTGGACGTGGCTGCCAGTAGAGTTATCTGCCTGGTCTGTCACTGTGAAAGCGAGGCGGCGTTACTCCTGGCTATTCGAACCATTAATGCCATGATCGATGCGCATATGTCTGCGCAGCCGGAGATGGACGGTCGGACCACTCAGGAGCTCTCGGTGGGATCTTCGTGTGCTGACACTTTGCGTGCTCAACAGGCCATTTATGTGGCCATCAACCGCTTGGAGGATTTCGACGAGGTGCTTAGGGAGCCCGGCCGCATCAACGCGGCTTACGTGGAGTATGAGCGCGAGCGTGTGAGTAGAACCCTGGCATATCTGCGAGACGAGGCCAGGGCCTGATGGTGGCGCGGGGGAACTCGGTGGTCGTTGGCATTGACCCAGACGCCAATAAACACGGCGTCGCGATATACCGCGGTGGGTTGTTGGAGGAGCTGTACATGGCTACGGCGATCGAGGTAGTAGAACGCCTCGAACCAGGCATGCTTTTCAGTATTGAAGACGTGATGGTGAACACCTTTGTGTACAAGAGAAATCGGCATGCGAGCAGTGCAGCCCAGAGCAAAATAGCCATGCAGGTGGGGCGGGTGCAGCAGGCGCAGGAAGAGTTGGTGAGATTGCTCAACCATTACGGGGCCAAGGTAGTTTTGCAGCCACCGCAGCGGGGCAACTGGGCCAAGAACAAGCGGCTGTTTGAACAGGCGACGGGCTGGACAGGCCGCAGCAACGACGATACACGCTCAGCGGCTTTTTTCGGATGGCTGGCACTATAGAGGAGGTGGTATGACGTCGGCGGAAAAACCCCAGAGCGATTACAGTGAGTACCAGGGCTTTTTGAGGTTTGTGCTCAGTGTGAGTGAACTGCGTAGTGAGAACGGGTTGGCAGACTGGATTAACAACAGCGCTCGGTCAGATAAGCACTATACCCCTCGCCATTGGCGGAAGCCGGGGGAGCACTGTGTTCATGCTGTGGCGACAAAGCGTGGGGGCGGGAGTGGTATTCCGCTTGAGGATGTGGATTTTCTGAAGTCTCGCTACGTGCACGTCATTAATTCGCTGCCAGCGCCGTATCCCGATCAACTGCGGGGGCGGTGTGCGCCAAATCCTAGCGTTCAGCAAGTATTCTCAATTATAAACCCGATCCTGGATACCTATCGGGAAATGGTGCCAAAGGCCAGGGCAGCTGCCATGCTTAATTTTGAACTGCGGCGGTGGGACGACGCCAGGCAAGGGCCAAAGCCCCATATTCGGACGCTATTTGAACATACACGGGGGTCGTGGCCGGATTCAAAGGAGCGCAAAGCCTGGGACGAGGTGAAACGAAAACTACGTGAAGAGCTGCGGCCAGCGACGACGGCGTGGGTGGAAGAGTGCCGGCGCAGGGGGTTGGAGATCTAAGGGCGAGCCTCGCTTCTACAGGGCCTTCCGAGTTCACGGCGTATGCGATGATTATGTTGAGTTTTCCATAGCCAAGCCGATTTCAGGGCGTTTTAATTAGGCTCAAGTCAGTGTCTTAAGCCGTTGGTCGCCTCTCTGTCGCTATACCTTTGTTCCCGGATCATGCGTTTCTAGCCAGTCTGCCAGGGCATCGTTCATACGGGTTTGCCAGCCAGCACCGGTTTTCTTAAAGGCCTCAAGAATTTCCGGGTCGAAACGCATGGTCGTTTGCACTTTTTTGACCTGTGCCAAGGGCCTGCCAGGTTTGCGTTTGGCCGCGGCCATCAGCGATTTAGGTAACACCTCGGAAGCCGGCCGGGCTTTGGCAAACATGTTGTCGTCCCATTCCGGGTTTTCGGTATCGATTTTTTCAGGATTGGGTTGCTTTTTCATATGCGGAAACCTCCCGCTTGTTGGCTTTGCGTAAGCTGATTACGCGAATGCGGTTGTTGCGTTCGGTAAACACCAGCATGTAAAGCCGTGAGTGAATGTAGCCCAGTGCTTGGTAGCGGACTTCGCCGTAGTCTTGGCGGTCGTCAATGACGACAAGGGCGCTATCCATATCGAAATCTGCAGCGAGTGCAAAGCTGATACCCCGTTCTTCGGTGTTGGCGGCACTTTTTTTGCTGTCGAATTCGATATCCATGTTTATTATTGTAGTTACATTAATTGTTGTCGGCAAGTGTTTTCTGTAACTACATTAATATGCTAACTACCCCAATATTGCCCGGTTTGCCGGGCTTTTTTGTTTCTGGTGATGCCATGCCTTTTCGCTCGGCTGTGAACTTTGTCATCGAGGAGGAGGGGGGATATGTCAATAACCCCGATGATCCTGGCGGCGAAACGAAGTACGGCATTAGCAAACGGCAATATCCTGATCTGGATATCGCCTCTTTGACCAAAGACGATGCCGCAGGAATCTACTACCGCGACTATTGGAGTCGATTACCCAAACTGCCAGAACCGCTGGATTTTCTGGTATTTGATTGTGCGGTGAACTGCGGGGTTGGCCGAGCAATTAGACTTTTGCAGCTGGCTGTTGGAGCGGCGGACGATGGCCTATGGGGGCCAAAGAGTCAGCGAGCCCTGGAGCAGCACCAATCCAGTCACCTTGTCGTTAACTACCAGGCAGAACGGGCCCGTTACTACGCGCTCCTTGACGATTTGGACGACCACTTTGCGCGAGGGTGGATGCGTCGAGTGATGCGTGCATTCCAAGAAGCTGTCTGCGAATAGGAGATCACAATGAAGTCACTGTTGCGCCAAGTTCTTTCGCCGCTGATCAAGTACCTGCCATCGTTGGTCGAGGCTGGAAAGATTCTGATTGATAAAGACACCCGCAAAGACAATTCGGGCAAAGCGTCAACCTCGATGGCAAAAATCGGAATAGGTGCATCGGCTGTACTCGCGATTGACCCTGCCACCTCCCCAGACACTGCGCTGATAACGCTGCTGGCTTCCCTGGCGCTGTACCTGTACCGGCGAAACGTTGGCCAGGTTTGAGTGCTTCAGCATGAACGACACGATGGCACAGCGATTAAGGACTGACATGAACCAAGACTCACCAGCGGACGAACATCACCGGCAATGGGTCGAGATCAATCGTCATGGCAACACTCTGAGCGACCACGGCCACAGGCTGAAGACCGTGGAGGGCAGGGTGGATAGGTTGGAATCGCATATGAGCGAACAGTACGGTGCAGTGCTGACCAAACTGGATGGCGTGAGCGGAGAGGTGCGGTCCCTAAATGAGAAATACATACGAGCTGAAGCGGCTGCCCAGGCAATCAGTGAGCGAGAAGACAAGGCCATCAGTGCGAAATGGCCGCTCGTCATCTCGATCGTCATGGCTGGTTTGGCGGTCTGCTCGGTGGCGATCGCGGCCGCGATGCTTGCCAAGCCTTGACCTGTTGGTGGCCCGCGGGTCCTTCCCAGGGGGGGAGGCATACGGGGGCGCGGAGGCTCGGGGTTTGGCTATGTATGAAATTTTTTTAGGCAGGTTGCTATTTATATGAGCACCGTCAAAGCCCGACAGGCACCCCCCGGCACCATCTCCAAGCGGGTAATCCTCGAGGCGCTGACCATTACCCCGCAAGCCCTCGGGAAATGGGGCCTTCGGCCTGCCGGCCGAGTTGGCCGTGAAGTCTTTTACAACCTCGAGGACTTCTGCCGTATCTGGGTTGAAAAGCGGGGTGCCACTGAAATCGATCGCAACCTCGACGATGAAGATCGGGAGAGTGCTCGCCAGGTAACCCAAGGCAGGCTTGAGGAGGAGTACAAACTCACTAAAGCCCGCCGAATTGCCCAGGAGCTGAAGAACGAAGAAAAGGAGGGGCGACTGATTTCGACGGATTTCGCGACCTTCGCCCTGTCTCGGATTGCCGCCCAGATTGCGACTATTCTGGACACTTTACCGCTTTCCATGCGGCGGGCTCATCCTGATCTGGAGCCCAGGCACATCGATGCGCTGACGCGAGAAATCGCCAAGGCCCGTAACACAGCTGCGCAAGTCGACGAGCTCCTGCCCGAGTTAGTCGAGGAATATGTCGAGACCCTGTCCGAAACAGATTAGGAATTTTCAGAAGGCCGCCCGGGCTGGCTTGACCGCCCTGGTGCGGCCTGAGCCAAAAACGGCCACGGAATGGGCCGACGAAAATTTCTATCTGTCCAGCGAATCCTCATATCACGAGGGGCGGTGGTCGACATTGCATTTTCAGGTGGCGATCCTTAACGCAATGGGCTCGGACGCGGTCCGAGTCGTGAACGTCGTAAAAAGCGCTCGCCTCGGGTACACGAAAATGCTCCTGGCAGCGATTGCCTACTATCTGGAGCATAAGCGTCGAAATGTCCTGTCATTCTCGCCGACCGACACGGATGCCGAGAACTTTTCCAAGACTCACGTCGATACCGCCATTCGGGATGTGCCGCCTCTAAAGGAGCTGGCTCCTTGGTGCGGGATGAAGCACCGAGACAATACCCTCGACAAAAAACGCTTCTCGAACGGAAAACAGCTGTTCATCCACGGCGGTAAGGCAGCCCGGAATTACCGGGAGAAGTCGGTCGACGTGGTGATTTATGACGAGCTTGCCGCCTTCGATGCAGATATCGAAAAAGAGGGCTCGCCGACCACACTTGGCGACAAGCGCCTCGAGGGCTCAACGTTCGGGAAATCGATTCGAGGGTCAACGCCGAAAACTCGGGGCGAATGCCAGATTGAGAAGGCGGCAAGCGAATCAGAATACTACTTTCGATTCAGGGTGCCGTGTCCACACTGCGGAACCGAGCAAGTGTTGGAATGGGGCGGGGCGGATTGCAACTACGGCATCAAGTGGAATAACGAGCTCCAAGGCATTGAGGCCCGAGCCGCCACGGCCTTTTACCTCTGCCGGGCAGGGGCCTGTGTCATCAAACAGCATGAACTGAATGATGCCGGACGAGTGCATTCCGCCCACGAAGGTCGCTGGGTCTGTGATAACACAGGCGTATTCACTCGGGACGGGGTGGACTTCTTTTCATCTGATGGAACGCCAACGACCACGCCGGCACACATCACGTTTCACGTGTGGACAGCCTACAGCCCATTTACCACCTGGGCTCGGATAGTTGAGGACTTCCTCAAGGCCAAGGGCGATGCGAGCAAGTTAAAGACCTTTGTCAATACCACCCTGGGCGAGACCTGGGAGGACGAAACCGGCGAAGGCCTGGAATGGGAGCACCTGTACAACCGTCGGGAGGTTTTCCCGGAAGTCCCTGACAGGGCGGTTGCGCTGTTTGGGGGTATCGACACGCAGGACGATCGATACGAGGGCCGCGTCTGGGCATATGGCCCAGGGGAAGAGAGCTGGCTCGTCGATCGATTCATTCTCTACGGCGACCCAGCTGGGGAGGAGCTTCAGCGCAAAGTAGAAGAACGGATCCGCAAGCAGTACACCCGTGCCGATGGTCAGATTCTGGGCGTGAAAATGTGGACATGGGATTCAGGTGGTCACTACACCGACGAAGTCTATGCCCAGTCTAAAAAGCTCGGGATTATGTGGGTCATACCGACAAAGGGCGCTAGCCAGTACGGAAAACCCATCGCTGACTTCCCCAGATCACGGAATCGCAAAGGCGTGTTTCTCACCATGGTTGGTACAGACAACGCCAAAGAAGTCATTTATTCCAGACTTCGAATTCAGCCCGAGCCAGCTGAGGCTGTGCCAGGGTGCATACACCTGCCGGCCAATTCAGACATCTGCGACCAGGAAGAGCTAAAACAGCTGGTTGCAGAGGTAAAGAGAAGCAAAATCCAAAAGGGCCAGCGTGTTTACCGCTGGGATTCCATGGGACGGCGCAACGAGGCCCTCGATTGTTGTGTAGGGGCTTTGGCTGCTTTGCGCATTGCGCAACAACGATTCGGTTTCTCCCTCGACGCGGAATACCGCAAACCGCGACCGGAAAAGCCTACGGCGGAGGAGGCAACTCCCCGCCCTGAAAAAGGCGCCTTCGATAAAAATGGATCCCGGACAACGGGCGGGGGCGGTAACGATTGGCTGGGCATCAACAAATCAGGCGGAGGATGGCTCAAGTAAATGCCGACACCTACAGCGCAAGACATGCTCGACAAATACATGGAGGCCGAGTTGGCCTTGCTCGAGGGCAAATCCATCACCTGGAACGGCAAGACCTATACCCGGGAAAACCTCGGCGAGATTCAGCGAGGCCGCAGGGAGTGGGAGCGCCGCGTTGGTAACCAGAGCACTCGCCCCTTCGGATTCGCGAGATTTTATTAATGGCCATGAACTGGATTGACCGGGCGCTGGCGCCGCTGTTTCCCGGCATGGTCGCCAGCCGTGTGGCTGCTCGGCTGGCAATCCGCGCCTATGAGGCTGCACACCCATCCCGCACTCACAAGGCCAAGACCGAGCGCCGCTCAGCTAACGCGGCGATCAAAGCCTCAGCCAAATCCCTGCGGGACCAAGCCAGGGCCCTGGATGAAAATCACGACATCGTTACCGGGTTGTTCGACAAACTCGAGGAGCGCGTCGTGGGGTCGAAAGGGATCGGAATTGAGCCCTTGCCGCTGCTGACGACCGGAGATGTCGCCACTGAGTTAGCCGCTCAGATTAAATCTGCGTGGGGCGAATGGAGCCTGCGACCGGAAGCCTCCGGCATGCTGTCCCGCCCCGAGGTAGAACGACTGGTGGCCAGAACTTGGCTGCGAGACGGCGAGGCTTTAGCCAGCTTTATTGCGGGTAACGTGCCCAGCTATACGCACCTGACCGAGGTGCCATTTGCGCTCGAGCTACTGGAGCCAGACTACCTGCCGCACGAGGACGACGCCACGAGGGGTATTACCCAGGGCGTAGAGCGTAACGAGTGGGGCAGGGTGAAGGGCTACCACATATTCAAAAAGCACCCGGCAGACTCAGTTTCGTTAAAGGCCGACACCAAGTTCGTCAAAGCTGACGACATGATCCATATCGCCACCCGCAAACGCATTGGCCAGGTGCGTGGTGTTTCCCTGTTGGCGCCGGTCATGATCCGGCTCGCAGATATCAAAGATTACGAAGAGTCCGAGCGTGTGGCCGCCCGTATCGCGGCGGCGCTGGCGTTCTATATCAAAAAGGGTGACCCGGGACTGTATGCGCCCAACACCGAACCTGACGCCAAAACCGGCGAGCGGACCATTCCGTTTGGCCCGGGCATGGTCTTCGACGGCCTCGCTCCCGGCGAGGACGTGGGCACCATCGAGAGCAATCGACCCTCGGCTCTGCTTGAAGGCTTCCGAAACGCGATGTTACGGGCTGTGGCCGCGGGTACTCGCACCAGCTATTCGTCACTGGCCAGAGATTACAACGGCAGCTATTCGGCACAACGCCAAGAGCTGGTCGAGTCGCAGTCCGGTTTCGAAGTTCTGCAAAACACCTTTATCGACCAATACGCCCGCCGGGTTTACCGACGCTGGCTCGAGGTGGCCATCGCCGCCGGAAAGATTCGAATCCCGGTCGGCGTCGAAAAGCGCACTGTATTTAACGCCGTTTATATCGGCCCCGTTATGCCATGGATCGATCCCAAGAAAGAAGGCGAAGCATGGAGAGGTCTGGTCGCCGATGGATTTGCCACCGAGGCCGAGGTCGTCCGTGCCCGTGGCGGCAACATCGCCGAGGTCAAGAAACAACGGCGCCAGGAAATCGATGAAAACCGCAATCATGGCCTGGTGTTCGACTCCGATGCTTACCACAAACACTATTCCACAGGAGGCAAAAACGCCGATGAAAAAGCCACTACTTCCGGTAGCAGCGCTGGGGACGATGATGAATAGCGCCATTATGGCGTCTGCGGCGGTGCGGATCACCGAGCCACTGGCAAAAGCAGGGGCGGAAACCTGGTACGCCATGAGTGCCGCTGCCAACGGTGCCCTCAATATCTCAATCTACGACGAGATTGGCTTCTGGGGCATCAATGCCGCTGACTTTAAGCGCACCCTGGACCACTACGGCGATGTATCCACCATCAATCTGTCGATCCATTCGCCCGGTGGGGCTGTTTTCGAAGGCCTCGCCATATACAACCTGCTGCGGAATCACCCCGCCAAGGTAAACGTCCACATCGATGGACTCGCAGCATCAATCGCCTCGGTCATCGCAATGGCAGGCGACACGATCACCATTCCCGAAAACGCTTTCATGATGATCCACAAACCTTGGGTTAATTCCATGGGTGATGCCGAAAAGCTTAGGGAAGATGCCGACCTGTTGGACAAGGTCGAAACCAGTTTGCTCTCGGCCTACCGAAGCAAAACCGGGCTGCCCGATGACGAAATCACCGCAATGATCGCCGCTGAAACGTGGCTGACCGGGGCGGAAGCCGTCGAGAAGGGCTTCGCCGATTCACTCGCCGAGCCCCTTGAGGCCGTGGCTAACTTTCAATCAACGATGTTGAGGCTTGAAGATATGTTTAATTCCATTCCAGCCGGTGGCGGCAATCAGCCCAAGCCGAAAAACACGCCTGCGCCCGCTGCTCCTGCGGCGCCAGCAGAGCCCGCACCCACACCTGCTCCTGCAGCGCCCGCCGCGCAGGTTCCCACAGTGGCTGATTTCCAAGCTGCTGAAACCCAGCGCCGTACTGAAGTACGGGCTGCGTTCGAGAACTTCGACTATCCCGAACTGCGTGATCGTTGCCTCGATGATATGACTTGCACAGTAGAGCAGGCTCGCGCCGCACTGCTGGACGAAATGGGCAAAGGCCGCGAACCCAGCAGGCCCTCAGCGTCCCAGATCCACGTCGGCAACGGCGCCCTGGTGCGAGACTCCATCCGCAATGCGCTGTCTGCCCGGGTAGGTGTCGCGGAAATCGAGAGTGGTAATGTTTACGCGGGCATGACGCTCATTGAGCTGGCACGAGCCTCTTTGGTCGACAACGGTGTCGGCGTGGCCAGTATGACGGATCGCCGTATTTTGGTAGCGAATGCCTTCACCCATAGCACAGGGGATTTCTCCATCGCTCTGTCGGATGTGGCCCACAAATCCATGCTACGCGGCTATGAGGAGGTGGAAGAAACCTTCGAAAAGTGGACCAGCAAGGGCATTCTGACTGACTTCCGCGAGGCAAGTCGAGTGGACCTTTCGCGGTTCCCATCGCTGCGCAAAGTCGCAGAGGGTGCAGAGTTCAAGTATGTCACCACCAGCGACCGTCAAGAAAAGATCTTGCTGTTGACCTACGGTGAGCTGTTCTCAATCTCGCGCCAGGCCATCATCAATGACGACCTGTCCGTGTTTGATCGCATCCCTCGCATGTTTGGTCGTGCAGCCCGTCGCACCATCGGTGACGCGGTGTATGCCGCGCTGATTTCCGGTCCCACGATGGGTGACAACAAGGGTCTGTATCACGCAGATCACAAAAACACCTCTACCCCAGATGCGCTGGACGTGGCAGCCCTCGACGGCATGAAGGTAAAAATGGGCACCCAGAAAGAGGGTGGCGCGTCGCTCGGTATTCGCCCTGCTTACCTACTCACACCCATTACCCGGGAATCTACGGCCAAGGCAATTCTGGCCGCAGAGTTCGATCCGGCTTACGCCAACGACCGGGTTCCCAACCCGATCCGTAATTCCATGGAAGTCATTGGGGAAGCCCGTCTGGACGATGACAGCCCGGATAAGATCTACGGCGTGGCCAGCCCCGGCATGTACGACACCATCGAAGTAGCGTACCTGGACGGCAACGAGTCTCCATTCCTGGATCAACAAGGTGGCTTTGAAGTCGATGGCATTACCCACAAAGTTCGCATCGACTGCGGCGTGGCCCCAATGTCCTTCCGCACCATCCACCGGGCAACCATCACACCCTAATTGAGAACCATTAATTGGCTTTCCCCTGCCGCTGGCGGGGGTGGTCCTCCTGTCTCTGAAATCGAGAGGATTTGAGATGAAAAACTATGTGCAAAAGGGTGAGGCGATCACCGTAACAGCGCCGGCGGCCCTGGTCTCTGGCCAAGGCGTGCTCGTCGGCGAAGGCCTCTTTGGCGTTGCAGTAAATGCAGCTGAGAGCGGCTCTGAAGTGACTATTATCACTGAAGGCGTGTTTGAACTTCCCGCCGATGCCACCGTAGCTGCCGGGGACGTTGTGGAGTGGAACACGGGAGAAGCCTTGCCGATCGCTGCAGGCGTGCGAATTGGTGTCGCTTTAACGGCGTCCACGAACGGATTGGCACAGGTAAAAATCGGCTGATGTCTTTCAAATCGATGACAGCCGCAATGACGGTCATGGCTCGTGGAGCCTTTGGCTCAACCGTTACCGTCACGCCGCCCGGCGCCGGGCCTATCCCCGGTGTTGGCGCGATCATCGATAAAGGAGCTGAAGTCACCGACGAATTCGGCGCCGGCTCCGACAACAGGGGCTTTGGTGTCGTAACAGCAACCCGAATTGAGGTCGAGTTATTTCGTTCTGAAGTCGGGAGCGTTGGGCGCGGCACCCTGGTTCAGGACGACGACACCGGCGAAGTATTTCGTCTACTCGACCCAATTGAAGCCAGCGGCGAGATCATGCGCTGGGTCGCCAGCCAAGTGTAATGTATGACTGGAGAACAATTTGACGCTGGTCAGCTCGATCAGTTTGCAGACCGAATTCGAAAGTCGCCAAACAAGGCGGAAACTGCATTCATCGAGGCCCTCAATAAAGGCGGTGAGTTTGCACGTCAACGTGGTGTAGACAAAATTCATTCCGAGCTTAATTTGACGCGCAGTTACGTCGAAAAGCACCTGCAAATTACCCGCCAAGCGCAGCCGGGGGACCTTCGTACCGTCATCAGTGGGCGGGCAAGGCCAACCACTCTTTACCGATACGGTGGCGACAAAATAGCGACCACTCCAGCTAGAAGCGCCAGGCGAAAACTCAAGGGCGATAAGCGTAGGGGGATCGCTCGCGGACAAAAAGCCGCGGGCATTCAGCCATTTCGAGTGAAGCGGAGTGGCTCATCCACGAAATGGGCTGGCGGATTTATTGTGTTCTTGAATCGCGGTGTTTCGGGTGACGGGAGCAATGTGGCAATGGCCATCCGTACTGGCAGAGGACGAGATGACTGGCGTGTGCTTTATGGTCCGAGTGTCGGCTCTGCCTGGAAAAACGTTCGCCGCGACGTTAATCAGGAGGCGCTGGAGGTTGTCGGCGCCGAATTCCAAACGGCCTTCACCCGGATTTTTTGATAATGACTGAATCCCAATCAACCTTGATCGCTAAGGCAATCGAGCGCTGCCTGCTGCATATCGCAAAGGACTCAGGATATCTGACCGATGCTGGATCGAGCGTACACAGAGGCTGGTTCGCACACGCCATTCAATCGCGAAGCGCAACATTTCCACTGATAGCAATTCAGCCAGACACGCAAAGCGTAGAGAAAGCCAGCGGCACCGGGCGAGAGTTCAGAATCGCTGATAGCTTCAGACTGGTTGTTGCCACCGACGATGTGGCACATCCAGCCGACCTATTGAAGGACTGCATGCGCGACGTGCGGCGCGCCCTTGCCCTCAACTGGGAAGCTGAAATCACCTCAATACCAGGGGTTCGCGCCCCTGATATCGGAACGGCCGAGTTTGCGTTATCCGCCGACTCACCTCACACCCTCGCGGCAATGCCCGTGGGAATTACCTTTACTGAAAAACACGAGGCATAAACCATGGCTCAACAAACCTATAGCTACATGGGCAAAGGGAAGATTTACCTGCGGTCGACTTCTGGCGGCGGAGCGATGCCCATTGGTAACTGTTCCGCGCTCACCTTGAGCGTTGAAACCAATTCCGTTACCCAGCCGAACTACCAGGTGGCCGGTGGCGGCGTGGCCAATGAAATACAACGTATTTCAACGGTCTCTCTGGCGATGACCATGCTGGAGTTTCGTCCGAAAAACCTTCAGATCGCGCTGCGGGGAACAATCGCTGCGGTGACGGCCGGCACCGTGACTGACGAACGGCATGAAGCCTATGCCGACGGACTTGTGGCCTTCGACCACGTTCCTGATAAGGGAGAAACCATAACCGTCACTCACGACCCGGATGGCACGCCCGTCGCTTTGACTCTCGGCACTGACTATCAGGTGACCGGTGCCGGCATCGTCATGCTCGATTCCGGTAATTACGTGGACGGTGATCAAATTGGTGTCGATTACACCAAAGTCGCCGGAAACGCCATCGAAGCAATGACTGGGTCTGGCGATGAGTACGAACTGATCTTCGACGGGCTCAACGAGGCGGAAACCGACAAGGCAGTTATTATCCGCGTGCATCGCGTCAAGTGGTCACCTACCTCTGGCCTCGGATTTATTGGTGAAGATTTCGGCGAGCTGCCCCTCGAAGGCTCGGTATTAGTCGACAGTACCAAGGTCGGTGCGGGCATATCCCAATACTTCAAAGTGACATTTGCCGACGAGTAACACCACCCCCGAATCCGGCGGGAAACTGCCGGACGAGGTTAATTAAGACGTGAGCGACTGAGGTGAAGGCATGAGAGTGACCAGCGCAGATTCAGAAACCGAGTACCGAATGCGCGGTGGCTCGTATGTTATGGCTTTTAAGGCCAATGGCGGCACCCTCGATGTGCAGGTGCGAGTGGAAGAAGGTGTGTTTGTCAGCGCCAAACAGTATTCCGAAGACTTTGTTGAGGTTGCCGACCTCGGTCGCGCCGTGTGCAAATTCGTCGTAACGGGTGCAGGAAAACTGAACGTCTACGGCGGAATTAATGTTTAAGCCGCTATTTCGCACAGCCTTCGCGGCCGTCGATAGGCACTTGCTTCCCGTTGAAGGTGTGAGCTTGCTGGAGCAGGTACAGGCTCTGATCAGTTCGCATGGCGGGGTACTGTATACCAATGACCTCAGCACCATGTTCCAGGATGAAGCGGGCACACAGCCAGTGACATCACCCGGTGACCCGATCGCGCTATGGCTTGATTCAGGCCAAGGTGGATTGGGCAGCCTCGGTGTAGAGCGCGTCACCAATGGCGACTTCAGCAGTGGTGAAACAGGATTTACCGAGCTTGGTGGAAACAGCATAACCGTAGCCGGTGGGCAAGCCACGCTATCCCGCGCAGTTGGTGGCAGCGAGCCAGTGGTGAGCTTCAGTGTCGATACAGAGGCAGGAAAAAGCTACTTGATCTCAGTCGATGTTATCGATCGCAGCGACATGGGCGCGAATGCATTTGGCGTTTACGCCGATGATGTCGCACTGCTGAGTACCACGGCTTCCGGGGTGTCACAGCTCTTGTTTCATGCCTCAGCAACGGAAACAGCAACGTGGCAGCTGAGAATCATGGGAGGTACGCCGCTCACCTCGTCGCGCGACATTGTGATTGATGAACTTTCGGTGAGGGAGGTGCCGGGGCACCATGCTGTTCAAACGACGGCGGCCGCTCAGCCAGTGCTTCAGCAGGATGGCAGCGCATTCTATTATCTGGATTTCGATGGTGTCGATGACCTGCTGGCTGGGCTGAATTCTGTTACGTTATCGCAACCAAGCACCGTCTCTATTTGCTTTAGCGTCCCGGCAGCGGGGACCTCCCGTCCTTTGTTATCAGGTACCAGCCCGAATCGACACAACATGACAATCAATGGAACTGACCACCCCCTGATTTTTGCCGGCGGATCGTTGGTGGACACTGATACGACTATTGCAGTGAATGTGCCTTACATATTCACAGCCGAATTCAATGGCCCTTCCAGCTCAATCCGCATCAACAAATCACAAACTGCCGGCGGTGGCGCGGGGACTGAGGGCTTATCTGGATTGTCGATAGGAGCGGGTGGTGGGGGTTCGCCGCCGAGCGAGGCAAGTGTCTACGCCGTGGCTATCGTCAGCGGCGTCTTGTCGGCCTCCGAAATGGCAGTGCTAGAGGATTACATCGAGAGTCTTTATTGAGGTGAACCTGACCTCTGCTAGCCGCTTCTTCGAGCGATAAATCCACGATCCGATCCCAATACTAATACCCCTTTCTTCGCACGGCCCCACGCTGTGCATACAACCTCTTCCCTATAGCGGTGCCTTCCCATGGCTTTAAAAGACCAAACCGTTAACCTCATTCTTCGTGCAAAAAACTTCTTGTCTGGCGATACCGCGAAGGCTGCCGACAGTGTCGATGGCCTGGCCAAAAGCGCGGACAGATTGAAAGGCGAACTGCGAGCCCTCGAGGACAATCAAGGGCTCGTTAAGCAGTTTGAAAAAACCGAAAAGGCTGTTGAGCGCACGTCTGCCGCCTATGATCGGGCTCGCCTTCGAGCAGACAAGTTAGCCGACAAAATCGATAAAGTGGGTGTGCCTACACAGCGTCAAGCCCAGGAGTTTGACGCTGCTCAAAAAGCGGTTAATGCGGCTGAACGCGCGTACCAACGGGCCGAAAAAAGTCTGGGCGAGCTGGCTGAAGAAGCCAACCAAGCTGGCATCAACCTTGAGGATCTAAACGGTGAGCAACGCCGGTTGGCGGAGCGAGCAAAGACAGCCCGCCGGGAACTCGATGACCTGGGCAACGACACCGAAAAAACCGATTCTCGCTTCCTCTCTTTCCGCAAAAACCTCTCGAACAGTGTTGTTACCCTTGGCAAGTTGGCCGCCGCCGCGACTGCCGCGGGTGCTGCTCTTGCGGTAGGGGCGCTAACCCGTTTCACATCTTCCCAGGCCGATCTGGCTCGTCAGACCCTGGCGAGCGCAGAAGCCTTCGATATCTCGGCTGAGACACTCCAAGAGTGGCAATACGCCTTTGATCGCGTCGGCATCAGTGGCGAAAAAACCGCCGATATTATGAAAGATGTCGCCGAGAAGATCGGTGATGCCTTTCTAACCGGTGGTGGTGAAGCCGCGGAGGTAATCAGTGGGCTAAATCTTAACATCGAGCAACTGGTTCGGCTCAAGCCGGATGAGCAGATTCTTGCGATCTCCGACCGGCTGAAAGGGATGCCCAAGCCGGCTCAGATCCAAATTTTGGAGGCATTGGCTAACGATGCGTCGTTGCTGTTGCCACTTCTGGAAAATAATGCCGAGAAGCTCCGCGAGCTGTCGGAGGAGGCTCGGCAGAGAAACGCAATATTTAGCGAGGAAGAACTCCGAACCTTAGCTGACGTTGATAGTCAGCTTTCAAAAATATCAGCGAGCTTGTCTGGGTTTGTAAAAAAAATAGCGTTAAGCGCGGCCCCAGCATTTAAACGGCTGGCTACAGCGATAGATCAGGCTTTAAATGATCGACCGGAGCTCATTCGGAAGGTTACTGAAGCCGTTGCATCGTTTAGTGATACCGCCGTTAATGGGATTCTTGGCCTAGTCCAAGCATTGAAGGTCTTGGCCGGAGCGGTAAACGAAAACCTCGCGGCAATAGGATTAATGGGTAAAGCTCTTGTCGCGCTGAAGTTGGCTTCATTTTCCCAGTCCGCCGCGAAACTGGCGGGTACGCTCGGTGGAGCACTTGTTACTGGGACAACAGCGGCGGCGTCCGCCACTAGGACACTTGGTATAGCCCTGCGCGCGCTTCCATTTTTGGCATTAGTTGAAGGCGTCACTTATACGGCTGCGGCCTATCTTAAGCTAAAGAGGGCGCAGAACGAACTGGCGAAGAGTCAGCAGTTGCAGGAAGAGGTGCAGGAAGAAGCCAACCGACGAATGGCTGAGTTCCAAAAGCAAACGGGCCTGTCTGTAACGTCCCTCAAAGATATGATTCGCCTAATGGAAGAAGGCGTGGTGGTTCAGGATGAATACAGTGGCAAGTGGCGCCTGGCGGCCGATGAGATTTCGGATGCTGAGAGGGCGCTTCGGAGTAAGCTAAAAGCGTCGAAAGAGGCCAAAACTGAGCTGGCCAAATTTGAAACGGTGGTTCAGTCGCTGATATTTGCGTTCAGAGAAAGTAAGGGGGCTGGAGAGACGCTGGAGCAAAGCATTGCAGCGCTGGGCAGTAAAGCGCTGAACAGTGGTGTATCTGGCATTCAAGCGCTTTCAATCAGTCTTGAGCGATTAGCTCTGGAAGGCGAAGGAACGAGGCAAGAGCTGTCCGACGGGCTCGCGACATTTCTTAAAGATCTGAGTGGCAAACAGTTCACAGCGTTTGGTGCAGCGATTACCAAAGAGCTTGAACGCATCAATTCAGCGTCTGGTGAGACCAGTAATCGCTTGTCGTTTATGGCAACGCTACTAGACGCAACGCTCACAGCTGCGGCACAACGTGCGGGTATCGACATCGGCGAGGTGCTGGAGGGCATCAGCCAGGACAGCCGCGAGGGTATTCTGGCGTTTCAGCAATTGGTCAAACAAATCAGCCTTTCGGGGCTTGCAGCGGAGCAAGCGGATAAATTAATCAAAGCTGGTCTGAAGCAGACTCTTGAGGGGCTGGATACCTCGGAGGAAATACAGGCCACGATCACGTCGCTCCAGGCGCTTGCGGAGGCGGGTGATCTGTCCGCTAGTCAGGTTGCGGATTTATTGGCACTGGTGAACAAGCGCGGCGAGGAGATTGCTCGCTCGTTGGAGGGGGCGGGTGATGCTGGCGTCGACGCCGGCAACCAAATCGCCCAGGGCATGGAAACCGCGCAGGATTCGGTGCGAGAGCTGGGCGAAGAAGTCAGCCGGGCGGAGCAAGCCATTGGTGACACGGCGGTCAGGGCCAAGGCGATAGGCGAGCGCGTTGCAGGCTTTTACAACACCGTTACCGCCAACCTCGCGAGCCTGAGTCAAAAAGCCCACGACGCCTTTCAAAACATCACTGGTGGCCGGTCTGCCGCGCGAGGCATCGACGAAACACGCGCAAAGCTTAAAGCCGTCGAAGCCCAGATACGGTCGATGCAGCAGGCGGTGCACGTTGACCGCAGCGGTATTGTCGACTGGATGAAAGACACTTCCGTCGCGGCCGCGACGGTTGAGCGCGATTTCTATCGCCAGAAACTGGCACTGGAGGAGCTGCTCGAGCGTTTCGAGAGCGGCAACCATCGAGTGGCGGGGCTGGGGCTTACCGTTGATGAGGTCTCGCGTCGCTTTGATCTGTTGGATGAACAGGATTTGTCGCAGTTGCAGGGGTCTGTGGCGCGTGTGCGGGACGAAGTCGCCGGCTTGCAGGATTCCCTGGAAGACACGATCAGCAGCTTGCGTCAGGAACTCGCCAGCCTCGAAGGCGACACGGTTGAGCTGGAACGCTTGCGGTATCAGGAAGCGCGCCTTGAACTCCAGGAGCAATTGAATCGGGCCCGGTCGTTGGGTGATCGCAATGCGATCGCAGCGGCCCAGGAAGCACTCTCGCTACAAAAGCAGGCCTATGATCTTCGCGTGCAGCAAGCGCGGGAGCGCGATCTCGAGGATCGGCGCCGCGCCGCAGAGCAGGCTGCTGAAGAGGAACGTCGCCGGCAGGAACGCGAAGCCGAGCAGCGTGAGCAAACCGCCGCGGCCTTTTCTCAAGAGCGCCGACAGGCCACGTCACAGCCCGCACAGGGCGACAGTATTCGATTACAACTTCCCAACGGCCGCACCGCAGAACTCAGCGGGCCTACGGCCGACATTAACCGATTGCTCGAATTTCTGAGCGAAGCCGGATTGAGGGCCAACCAGTGACACTTGATGGCATCGATATTACCGACAACCTGGTTTGGGTAGATGAGTTCCAGTTTAACCAGATCGAGCAAAGTCAGGAGCGGAGTCTGACCGGAGGGCTGATCGTCCAGGAGGGCGTCAAGCGTTATGGCCGCCCGATCACCCTGCGGGGATGGTTGCCCCGGGCGACGCTGGATCTTCTGTTTGCCTTAGAGGCGACGCCGGCCACCGCAATGACGTTGGTGTTGGCTGACGCCCGCACATTCAGTGTGATTTTCAACCGCACCCGTATTGCCATTGAGGCCGACGAGGTCGCCCCTTACACCAAGGCCAGCACCGAGCCTGACTGGCAGTACCAAACAACACTAAACCTGTTAACCGTGGAGCCCAGCGCATGACCATTACCAGCGCCGATATCAAGTTAATGCAACCGGAACGGCTGTCGGACGACGCCGACGGCGGCGGTCAGATGACGGGCCTGCCGGTCGTCGATGGCGACATCAATAATCTGTTTGAAGATATCTCCCGGGTGAACCGCACCTACGGCAGCGTCAGCATGCGGAAAGCCTTTCTCAAAGTGGATACGGCGACCGCGGACCTTTATCTGGACTCCCACGCCATCCTGAGTGCTCAACCCGCCGACCCGAATGTAACGGGCCTGCTTTTCAGCACCGAGGACTTCTACGACGAGCGAGTGCAAGCGCGGGTGGCCGTCGAGTCATTCGTGATTCAAGGCCCGGTGACCGGGCTGCAATTGCGCGGCACACAGCTAAAGGGACAGCGAGCCTTGATTTGCTATGCGCCTTCGGTAAACACGGTACCGTCTCCCGAAGTCGGCGAAACCTACATGCTCCAGATCAACGACGACCTGGAGACTCGTCAGTTCATCAAAGTTCTGGGCGTTGAGCAAAGCTCGGAGATATTTACCTACGAAGTTGAGGGTGGGAACATCCGCACCTTCCGCGCCGAGCAGTATGTTCTGTCGATTTCCACCGATTTAAAACAGGATTACCCAGCAGAATCGCCCAGTCCACTGGCGGATAATGCGGCTCGCCTTTACTCAACGCAGCCCGCGTCATCGGGCAAGTACTACGGCACGACGACGCTTGCAGAGCAAGCCCTCGCGGGTGATACAGCCATCACGGTCACCGACACCTTCGCCCCCATCGTGCCGACCGCAAGCACTGAAACGCCTGTGGTGGACCAGCGCCCCGGCGGTTTTTCCTCCTTGGTAGTCGAATCGGCGGACGCTGATATCACGTTATCAGTGACCGTTGCCGGCGGAGCCACCAGCCTGCTGCCGTGCGCGATCGTGCCAGGATCAATGTCCCTGGTCTTGTCCGGCGTGACCTACACCGACAAGGGCGGGATTTTCGTCAACGGCAGCGGCGATCCTGCGCAGCTTGATGGCGCTGAGATCGATTACCTGAGCGGCATTATCTCCTGGGGAACAGCTACGGCCTCCGGCACCGGCAACCTTACTTTTCGCTCGGGCGCGTTGTACCAGCGACTGCCGAACACCGGCACCATCAGCATCGTTGATGGCAATCGCAACTTTAACTACGTGATGACCCTGGACCCCGCGCCGGCGCCGAAGACATTTCATGCCTCGTATCAATACCTGGGCAAGTGGTACTACATCTATGATGACGGATCCGGCGTGCTCATCGGTGACGGCTCTGGGCAGATTAACTTTGACACAGGGTCAGTGGTTTTGACCCTGCAGGCGCAGCCGGACGCGGACTCGCTGATCTTTTATCGCTGGGCCGAGGGCGGAATATTTGCAAAAGCTGCAGACATTGCCTTCACCGGACCCTCTCCGGTTCGACTGACGACATCGCAAGCACCCGTGAAACCGGGAACGTTTACCTTGTCGTGGGACGAGGGTGGCGTCGGCAAAACAGCCACCGAGGCCGGAGACGGCGTGCTGACCGGAGACGCCACCGGCACGATTGATTATGCCCGTGGCGTGATATCACTGACCTCGGGCAATGCGCCCGATGACGACTACACTCTCGACTACACCTTTAAGGATGCGGTGCCCACCGTCACCACTATCGCGCTATCGGACAATCTCAATCAGAGCGATGTGACCTTCACTTTGCCCACCGGCATCGCGCCAGGCGGCCTACGATTTGATCTGGTTAAGTCGTACAAGCGGCAAGTGCTCGACGAAAACGATGTGGTGCTTAGCGAGTGGTATGAGGAGGTGACGGCTTCGTTCTATGACGATGGCAACGGCAATATGAAAGAGCGCCATCACCAGGACGTCTTCGTCGGCACGATCAATTACAGCACCGGCGACGTGGTGCTGTGGGGCACCGAGATATTCCAAAGCCGACGCGTGAAAGCCAACGCCAAAGCGGTATCGGCAGTGGTGGGGTACGCCCAGGAGTACTACACCAAGCAGCAGGGTGAGAACTTGCCCGAGATCCTGCTCGCGCAATCGATCGACATCAACCACAACCAGGCCACTGACGTAGACACGACGCAGCAAGACACCCGCGCCTACAACGCGCAGCCCTGGAACTTCACTCTTGCCCGCCAGTACGACATCGTGCCAGGAAGCGTGATACTCGATATCGACGGCGCGATTTGGTTTGACGATGGCGACGGCCGCTTGCTGCACAGTTACGACACGACCACCGGCACCGGAGTGGTGGCTGGCACCATTGACTACGGCTCGGCCGACTGCACCATCCCGTACTACGCTGGGCGAGCGCACACCGCGACGATCACGCCAGTGGCAACGCTAATCGGCAAAAGCTGGGGCGTGTTTCGGGGCGGCCGGTTTCTGACGTCAGCCTCTCCGCTGCGGCCCAGTGGCTTCAATATTCGCGGCGACAATATCAACACTGGCACGCAGTACAACGGCGAGGCTGACCACGAGGGCGTTATCACAGGCGATGGTATCACCGGATCGGTAGACCTTCAGGACGGCTTTGTGCAGGTCGAATTTCCGGCGCCGGTATCCGACTCCACCGTGTTTTATAACGCCGTTTCGTTTAAGCAGATCCCGCTCGACGAGGACATTCTCGGCCTTGACCCTGTGCGCTTGCCTGGGGATGGGCGAGTCCCAATCTTGCGGGATGCCGACATACTGGTCATCACCCACACCCAAAAAGACCTGATCCCGTCGCCGGGCGATGGCGTCGTCGTTAATGCCGGGCGGGATAAGCTCTACGACGGGTGGATCGAGGACGACGAAGCCACCCGCTTATCTCCAGCCCAGTACACCCTGGACAAGGCTGCTGGGACCGCAACGCTCGCCACCCCATTTACTGCAGAAGATGCGCAGAGCAACCCGCTGGTCGGCGACCTGCACTTTGTGCATCGAATTGATGACATGGCGTTGTGTACCGAGGCTCGCATCAGCGGCCGTCTGCAGCTGGCGCAGCCGCTTTATCACGACTTCCCTGTGGCGGACACCTGGGTGGCTTCCGCCGTTTACCTGGGGAGCCTCAGAGCCAAAACGCAGGACTGGGTTAGCTATACCACTGACCCGGGTGACTACGACGGCGAAGGCACACCGACCAACGCCCAATACAACCTGATCGCTTACCCGATTGCGATCGACAATCGGGGCGCGGTGCCGGATCGCTGGAAAATCAAATTCAACTCGACCACGACCTTTGAGCTGTTCAGCGAGCAGCGCGGGCTGGTGGCCTCAGGCGATACCGGTACCGACTTCAGCCCAACGAACCCGCAGACCGGCACGCCGTACTTCACCATCGTCGCATCAGGCTGGGGCAGTGGTTGGAGTACGGGCAACACCGTGCGCTTTGATACGGAGGCCGCTGCGGCCCCGCTGTGGCTAATCCGCACTGTACTGCCGGGCCTTGCGACGGTGGACGATGATCAGCTGAAAATCGAGCTACGTGGAGATCACAACTGATGCCAGTGACGATTTATAAAAGCACCGACGCAAACGCCCCGGCCAAGCCTAGCACTGGGGCAGATACCCCCAAGTACATCATGGACATATTCAAGGCGTGTCTGGTTGATGGGTATTCAGGCAAGGCCGCTGCGGGCTGGACGCTCGACTACAACGATACGACGGCGGGCAAGGAGCGGATGGCGCTGTCCAACGGAAACGGTGTCATCGAATTTGTGCAGCACCGCAACAACCACATCGTGATGCTGCTTTGGGACAGCATCACGACCCCCGGTGTGGGGGCGTTCTACGATGACGCCTTCAACGACGTAATGAGCGATGGCGTAAACGGTATAAAACATCTCTCGAAGCCTACGCCCGGGGCGGAATCGGAGGACGTACCTGCGATATACACATGGAACCTCTTCACCGGAAGTCAGTATGACTGGACTCTCTATGCTAATGACAAGGCCGCTTGGTTGAGATTTCACTATCCAGAGGGGCACGCCTCTGCGGAAGCGGGAGATAGCCTTGGTTATAGCGCGTCCTACCACCCTCTCTTGTTTTTAGGGGCGATACAGTCGCCAGATTTAGCCCGGGATTCTTTCGGTAACTTCTTTCTTGCCTACGGGGGGTACATCAAGCCTAACCTGACTTCGGGAAACACCTCCGCCACACAGCATATTGCCCACATGCTAGGGTTACGAACCCCGATGGGGACGGTGCCGGACTACGCCGTAAATACCCCTGTCTTCGACATCGAGTACGCCCAACGCGGGACATACGACCACAACCCGCTGAGCCCAGTGAGGGAGGTCAGTCGGTTTACGGTGACGTACATGGGGGCGGATGTTCCAAAGCCGTCCCATTGGAGCAATACATCTCAAGCCGAGTACCATTTTGCTTACCTGCCGGGCGCACTGACCCTTGGCAGGGACAATGGCAGCAACGGAGGTTTTTGGGGCAACTGGTCGCTGGAGAACGGCTTTACTTGGAACCAGCAAACATCCGTTATCGGGGGATTGAGCGTCTTCCCTGCCGGGGTGCTTAACTCTACTTCGGCAGGGACGGGCCTCACTGACGATGCCGGATGGTGGCCGTGATGCCAGTACAGATTCGTATTTGTGACTCGATAGAAACGCCGAACATCCAGTGGAAAGACTTCACCGTTGTGATAAACGATGCGAACCCGGACGCGGTAATCCCATTTCACACGTTTGTAAGAAACCGCCCCTTCGCCAAGTCTGCGGTGGTGACAGCCTCGGGAACACTGCGCCTCGACGTTTCGCAATTCCCCCCGGTCGTATCGGTAATGGCGATGGCTGGCGGGGGGCAAAAAGTCTACTTTGGCAGGGACATCGACCTCGTCAACGACACCTCAATTACCCTGTACGCGATTGATGAAAGCGGTGCAGGATCGGGCGGGGGCGGAGGATCACATCACGTCGCCGGGACCGTCACTATTGACGACGCATCCAAGGCGCGCAGCGTTCTTGTCATCAGCGACGACACCGGCAGCGGGCGCAAGGTGCTCGCCGAGGAGGTCAGCGGCAGCGACGGGCTATTTGATATAGCGTATACCGGGTGGACGGGGCCAGTAATTGTTCTGGCTGTAGATAACTACGGGGCAGAATTTCAGACAGAAACGGCGCTCAACAGCGGTGACATCGTGCACCCCGCCGTGCCAAACGGCTACGTCTACGAAGTCACCGCGAGCGGCACAACCGGCACAACCGAGCCGCAATGGCCCTCGTCAGGCAGCGTGCAGAGCGGGAGCGTCACGTTTAACACCATACCCTACTACAGACCTGTAGCCAGCGGCCCGCTGCAGGGAGCGCCGGTTTAATGGGATACACGGTCGAGAGCTGGAACAGCGTCACGCTCGCGCTGCGCGACGGCCCGTTTGTGGTGCCGGCCGACCCGACCACAGTCGACCTGGATTTCATCGATGCCGTCACTTATCCGCCGCTTCCCTGGGCGAGCCCCAGTATCTGGCAGGCCATCTCGGCACCATTGCTCAAAGCATCGGACGACGATGGTGCTACAGCAATGCCGCTGACCAGGGCGGAGGCTGCGGATACCTCTACGCGCGTCGAGTGGGGTATCGCCGGCGCCAGTTTCGCCGACGTCGCGGCCTCGTTCGGCAAGCCGTCAGTCCAAGACGTGCCGCTGTTGCTTCCTTGGGCTGGAGCTTTCGCCCTTGCCGCACCTTATCAATCGCCATGGGGCAAGCCCGTCAACGTCGACAGCCAGGCAGCCCCTCTATGGGAAGCCGCTACGCCCAAGGACCGATGGGGGTACAGTGCGGCATGGGTGACCAGTACGTCTGCCGATCAAGTGCAGGGCGCCGGATGGCATACCGTCAACCTGCTCGGCGAGATCTACGACGACGATGCACTGCGCGATGCGCGGCTCAATACCGACACCGCCCTCGCCATCACGCTCGACTTTAAAGAGGGGTCTTACAAGCCACCGAAGGCAACGCTGATCGCGCTTGAGCTTGCTTACACGCCACCGATTCGCCCCATTGTGCCGCACGACGTCGCCACCCATCTGACGGCACGCCAGGCCTCTCCCCATGATGACCAGCGTCGCATTCCCTGGGGAGACGGTGACACCCTATGGCGAAACGTCAATCTACCGTACCCAGTGGAACCGAACCTTCCGCCACCCCCGGCGCCGGGAATCCCCCCTGAAATCAAATTGGTATATCAGCAGATGAATACGCTACAGATCACCGACATCGCTACGGGAACGCCGCTGGACATCCGCGATGTGACCCTGAGCCTGGACATCGACTCGCTAAGCTGGAAGTTTACCGGCACGGTTTATGGCCAGGGCACCCTGGATCTCGTCAAGCCGGACAGCCAGGGAATGAAGGAAATCAGCGTCACAATTAATGGCCATGGCTGGCTATTTATGATCGACCGCTACACCAGTGACGAGCGATTCCCAACCAAAAAGTTTCAGCTCAGCGGGCTAAGCCGAACGCAATACATGAGCGCGCCCTTCGCGCCCACGCGGTCGTACACCAACACCAGCGCAACCACGGCCGCACAGGCAGCAGCGCAGGAACTCAGCAATACCGGCTTTACACTCAACTGGCCGACAAGCGGCGATACTGCTCTGCCAGACTGGCCGATCCCTGCAGGAGCCCTTAGCTACCGCGAAAGCAGCCCGGCCCAGGTCATCGCCAAGATCGTCACCGCCGCCGGCGGCGTCATGGTGCCCAGTCGCAATGCCGATAGCTGGGATATTCAGCCCCGCTACAAAACACCACCGTGGCAGTGGGCAAGCGTTACCCCTGACGCGATTATTTACGTCGGTATGTTGCGATCCCGCTCTGGCCAGTACGAGCCTGGTCAGCAGTACGACGCGTGCTATGTGAGCGGGATCAACGTCGGTGAAGCCGTCGATGTGCACCGAGCAGGAAGCGGCGGCCTGAATCCGATGCCGGACGTCTACGACGACCTGATTACCGACGCCCAGGCAGCCATCAGTCGCGGCAAAGCGGAGCTTTCCGGGGCGGGCAGCAAAGTCATCGAGACGCTATCGACAATAATCCCGGAGAACGCCGGGGCGCCAGGCATACTGACACCGGGGCAGATCGCCAAGATCACGCACGACGATCCAGCCGATGATTACTTCGGGCTGGTAGTATCGAACCACATCGCCGTTCAGCGAGCGGGGGCGGCGGAAATTTATCAGTCGGTTACCCTGGAGCGCAGCGCATGAAATCACGCAACCCCTGGATAAACTTCCAGCGCCTCCTGCAGGGTGAGGGCCGCAGCGTTGTCACTGTGCAAAGCAACAACGATGACGGAACGAGCACGGTCACTACACGGGGCGGTACCGAAATCAAAGTGAAAGGCGAGCAAATCGCTCCGACCAAAAAGGCGGTCATCGAGGGCGGGGAATTGAAATATGAGGTGCCCAGCTTGCCAACGTCGGTGGTTGAGGTCTGATAAAGGCGCACGCTGCCGAGTCAATCCTCGTCTAAAAATTCCACGGTAGGAAGAGGTAGCGAGCGACTGGTGGTAGATTCAAAACGACTGATTTGAGAGATGTCGAATACCGCCCGACCATCCTCAGCTTCGAGAAGCCGGATCAGTGTGCTCCCGTCCTCCCAAACTACATCACCGCTATTGGTTTCAACTTTCATGCATAGTCCTCCATGACTGCTTTGACTATTTATAAGAGGAAACTATGGGGGTGTAAAGAGGTGGCGCTATTCGGTTCTTGCTGTGGCTGGTCTAGATAGGACTGGGGCGGCCTCTAGGATGATAAATTTATCCCAATTTTATCCCGAAGCGCTATCTTGAAATAAAAAAAGCCCTGAAAATCAGGGCTTTAATATGGCGGTGAGGGAGGGATTCGAACCCTCGATACGTTGCCGTATACACACTTTCCAGGCGTGCTCCTTCAGCCACTCGGACACCTCACCAAAACTGTCAGTACGAGATTAGATAGTTTAACGAGTGTCAGATCGCACATCTGCATACTCGAATGTGAGTGCTGCGCACTCAGTCCTTCAGCCATTGACTCGCTCCTGACGGAGCTCGGGGCTACGCCCCGTTGGTGCAGAGCCCCAACGTCCAAAATCGCGACGCGATTTTGTCGGACACCTCACCAAAACTGTCAGTACGAGATTAGATAGTTTAACGAGTGTCAGATCGCACATCTGCATACTCGAATGTGAGTGCTGCGCACTCAGCTCTTCAATTCAGGTGGTGAAAACACCGCAGGTTTATGCGATATCCCCCTGATTTGAGGGCGGCTACTCTAAGGTATTTCGCTGCGGTTGGCAATCGACATTTCCAATTTATCTGCGGGCTTGGCTTCTTATGGTGCGCTTTGCTGGCGATGCGTCAAGGTGGTGCGCGTTGCTGGTGCCGGGGCGATGGTGGGTGTCAATATCCTGTGTTTTGCGGGTGGTGTTGGTGGAATGTTTTTTGCTGGCTAGTGCATATCGTTGGCGTTATGCGCGGTTTTTGCACCAACACATGACATTGGAAGGTATGGTATATGGTCTACTCCGCAGAAATGGTGACCCGTCTACAAAAGTTGAGATCACGTGTTTTTGCTGAATTTGGCGTGAAGATCAGGTTGGCTGATCCGGCGCTGCTGGACGAGCTTGCGCAGTTGGGGCCTCGCAGTCGCGATCGCTTCACCCGCAGTACTATTGAGGAGTTGATGGCGCTGGCTGGTCGAGTGTATTCCGCTGAGCCTGCTGCAACCCATCAATCCGGACAGTCGACTGAGCTTATATATCGGGGCAATAAAATCAGCCGAACGAATGCGGAGGATACGCCGGCACCGCCGCCGGAGCGTCGGGCGACGAAGCAGATGTATCGAGGGCAGGTGGTGTATAAGTAGGTCTGTTCGGGCCGTGTTCGCTGATACCAGGTATACCAACCAAAATGGCCGGGACAATGTCCCGGCCATTTTGGTTGTGGATGAGTGGTTTGGGTAATGAACCAGGCCCTTACAGCCCGGTAATGTCTCTGAGTGCTTGTTCATACGCTTCAACGGGCAGCGATTCAGGTGCAGCGCTGGTGGCATCCATGATTGCCTGCTGTACGCGTGCATTAAAGCCGGCAATGGTTTCCTCACCGCTGAGTGGGGAAGGCGTGAGTAAGGGGGGCGCGCGGTGCAATGTGGCCTGTTCGTAGTCGTAGGCGATGCCAAGACCGGTGCCTTCATCAAATTGGCGCACGAAGATTTCCATGCCCCTGGGGACGCCGACATCTTCATCAAAGCCGACCGGCACGACGATGGAACCCATTTGGGTGGAGGAACCGAAGTCGCAGGTGCGTCCGCCGGTGGGGCCGGGGCTGAGTAGCAGGGCGTCCAGACGTACTTGCTCCCCGTTGTCGTCGACTACCGGCTCGCCGTTTTCGTCCACCAGGGCGTCCATCGTCCGGGTAGTGTAATCCCGAACATCAACTATAGCTTGCAACTGTTCGTCGGTGGGCGCCAGGTTGGGATCGTCGGCGGCGACCAGGGCAAACAGGGCCGCGGTGCGCGGGCCAACACGCCCGGTTTCGACAATACCCTGAATATCGGTGCAGTTGGCTCGGCCGTGGGCGACGTTGTCGCGATCACCGCTGAGGTCTATTGCTGTGCTGCTGACACAGGCTCTCGGGCTGTTGCCGCCTTCGGCCTCGAAGGTGGTGAAGTACTCGTTCATATCGTAGTGCCGCGAGCCGCCGCCAGTGCTGGCAAAGTCGGGAAGGTAGACATCGTAGATGTTGGCGCCCATCGACCGCAGTTTTTCAACGGCGGCGTCGATCAAGGCCCCTTGGGAGCCGGTGCCCGCAGGGCTGGTGTTGCTGCCCAATTCCCGAATGACTCCGAGGTTTTTACCCGTCACGCCGTGAAGGTCGCGGTCCAGATACTGGGTGTAGGTCGTGGGGCGCAGCTCGGCGGGATACCAGAGGGTTTTCGGGTCGCGGGGGTCTACCCCGGACATGGCGTCGAGCATCAGTGCGGCGTCTTTTACCGTGCGGGTCATCGGTCCGCCGGTGTCCCGGGCATGGGTGAGGGGGAAGATGCCGTGCTGTGAAATCACCCCGAGACTGGGCCGAATACCGACCAGGCCGTTGACTGAGGAGGGGTGTCGAATCGATTGGCAGGTATCGCTGCCAGTGCCGCCGAGCGCGAAGTTCGCAGCGATGGATGCGCCGGTGCCCGATGAGGAGCCAGCGGGGCTTTCGGCGGTGTTATACGGGTTGCTCACCTGTATCGCTCGGTTGGAGAATCCCGTGGTAAAAAACGCGAACTCGTCCTGATTGGCTTTGCCAAGAATCAACGCGCCAGCCTCCCGCAGCCCGGCTACAGAGTTTGCATCCACCCCGGCCTGGTGACCGAGCATACTGTACGACCCCTGGGTACTGGGGTAGTCAAAGGTGTCGTAGTTGTCTTTAAGTAATACCGGCATGCAGTGCAGATAACGCTCGCCAACACCGCCGTCGCGGGCATAGAGCGCGTCGAGGGCTTGTGCCTGGGCGACGGCGAGGGGGTTGATGGCCAGCACGCCGCGTATTGGTAAACCGCCGCTTTGCTGGGGCGCGTCATTGTAGGTGTAGATGCGCTCGATATACATCGTCGTCAGGGTTTCGCAGGTTAATGGGCTGCCATCCTCCAGTACCAGTTCACCGCGAAAGGCCGCGTGAATCTGGTCTACAGTGGTTTCTTCAAGCACAAACAGCTCAGGGTCGGGGGTGGGGCTGGCAGGGCCGGGAGCGCTGCTGCCACCGCCGCAGCTGATTAAGGCTGCTGTGGCAAGCGCAAGCAGCGGGCGAGCGAAAACGGGTGTCATAAGAATTTCCTCAAAACTGCTGGGAAGGTCATCCGTGGGGAAAGCTGCCAACATCAATGTAAGCAATGTTAACTATGCTTAAGCAATTGCTGTGCCATGGCGTTGATTGATCCGGAGTAAAAAGAAAAAGCCAAGCGGCAGGGCTGGGGGCGGGGATACGGCTATGAACTTGCCCACAGACTCCTTATCATTACGGCTCAGCTTTACAGGAATGATGGAATGATGAAGTGTGCAATGGTGCCGGTAACGGCCTACCAACAAAATTGCTCAGTGCTGGTGTGTGAGGAAACGGGCAAGGCGGCGGTAGTAGACCCCGGCGGTGACATCGACCGCATTGAAGAAACCATTGAGAAGCTCGGCGGTAAACTGGAAGTCATCCTCCTTACCCACGGCCATATGGACCACTGTGCGGCGGCCGATGTCATGCGTAAAAAGCACGGCGTGCAGATCATTGGCCCCCACAAGGCCGACGCGTTCTGGATCGACAAGCTTCCCGAGTGGTGCAAAATGACCGGCTTCCCCCATGCCGACCCGTTTACCCCAGACCGCTGGCTTGAGGAGGGCGACACGGTGTCCTTCGGTCAGCAGGAAATGAGCGTCAAGCATTGCCCGGGGCACACGCCGGGGCATGTGGTGTTTTTCCACGACCCCACGCGTCTGGCGATAGTGGGCGATGTGTTGTTCCAGGGTTCGATTGGCCGCACCGATTTTCCCATGGGCAACCATGAAGACCTGATTAATGCCATTCGAACCAAGCTTTGGCCGCTGGGTGACGATGTGCAGTTTATTCCCGGTCACGGCCCAACCTCGACCTTTGGCGAAGAGCGGCGCACCAACCCCTTTGTTGCTGACCACCGCTACGGATAATCCCCATGGCCGAGAAAAGTTTTACCCACTTCGACGCCAGCGGCAATGCCAATATGGTGGATGTGACCGATAAGGCCGAAACCTTTCGCGAGGCGGTGGCGGCGGGTTCGGTGATAATGGAAGCAGACACCCTGGCGATGATCGCTCAGGGGGATCACAAGAAAGGTGACGTGCTGGCGGTTGCCCGTATAGCGGGTATTCAGGCCGCCAAAAAATGTTCCGACCTGATTCCCCTGTGCCACCCGCTGATGCTGACTTCGGTGAAACTGGAGTTTGATATCGACCGGGACAATAACGCGGTGCATATTCGCGCCCGCTGCAAACTGTCCGGGCAAACCGGTGTTGAAATGGAAGCCCTTACGGCGGTGTCGGTGGCGGCGTTGACTATTTACGATATGTGCAAGGCGGTGGATAAAGGCATGACGGTCAACAATGTGCGGCTGGTGAGCAAGTCCGGCGGTCGCTCCGGCGAGTGGAGTGCCGCGTCGTGATTACGGTGCTGTTCTTTGCCCGCCTGCGCGAAGCCCTGGATTGTCGTGAGTTGCGCCTGGATTATGCCGGAGATGTTGCCGGCTTGCGCGGTGAACTGGCCCGGCAAAAGGGGGAAGTCTGGGGCGAGATTCTCGGCGATGACAATATCATCTGTGCCATCAATCAGGCGGTGGCAACAGACAGTGCAGTGGTGAAAGCGGGGGACGAAGTTGCCTTTTTTCCGCCCGTTACCGGTGGTTGATATGCAAATCTCGGTGCGCGTTCAACACGAAGACTTTAATGTGGCCGATGAAAGCCGACGGCTGAGCAGTACCGCCAGTGGGGCGATAGTGCAATTTATCGGTGTGATGCGTGAGCGCAACGACGGTGATCAGGTTGCGCTGATGGAACTGGAACACTACCCGGGTATGACCGAAAGCAGTATTCGCCGGATTATCGACACGGCGGGACAGCGCTGGACTCTGCAGGGGGTAACCGTAATACACCGGGTGGGTGAAATACGACCGGGTGAGCAGATTGTGCTGGTCGCGGTGGCGGCGGCACATCGGGGCGAGGCCTTCGCCGCCTGTGAGTTTGTTATGGACTACCTTAAATGTGAGGCGCCGTTCTGGAAAAAGGAGCGCCTGGCCGACGGCAGTAGTCGGTGGGTGGATAGTCGCGAAAGCGATACCCAAGCACGACAGCGCTGGAGCCAGCCTGAGCCGAATGGATGAGTAGCAAAGCCATTCGGGTAGGGCAATACACGGTATAATGACGTCCTCTTTGCGCCGACAAATGTACTGGCTGAGACAACAATTAAAAACTTAATTAGAAAAACAGGATAATTATGAGCGTTGACCCCCTTAAATTTCGCAATGCCCTGGGCCAGTTCACCACCGGCGTGTGTGTTGTTACAGCCAATCCCAAAGGTTACGAGCCCTTCGGTATGACGGTGAATTCCTTCGCCTCGGTGTCGCTGGACCCGGCGCTGGTATTGTGGAGTTTGCGCAATGACTCGGAGTGTTACGCGGCCTTTGAGGCGGCCAAGGGGTTTGCGATAAATGTATTGAGTCTCGACCAGGCGGCCTTGTCTAACCGCTATTCGCAGAAAGATGACCACAACCTGGACTCGGCCCACTACCGCATCGGTAAAAGTGGATTGCCGATTCTGCGCGGTGTGTTGACCAGTTTTGAATGTGATATCTGGCAGCGGTATGACGGTGGCGATCACTTGATTCTTGTCGGCAAGGTCTCTGAAATGAACGTCAGTCCAACCGGTGAGCCCTTGGTGTTTCACAGCGGTCGCTACCGCGAACTGCGCTGAGCCGACGCCATCGTCCACCTGCCATGCCACGACCAGGGTAGCAAATGAAGTACTGTAGTGATTGCGGTAACACAGTGATTTCCACCGTTCCCGAAGGCGATGACCGCCTTCGGTTTGTGTGTAGCGCCTGTGACACTATCCATTACCAAAACCCACGGGTTGTCGTGGGCTGTTTGCCGGTGGCCGGAGATCAGGTGCTGCTCTGTCGTCGGGCGATTGAACCCCGTTACGGTTACTGGACGATACCGGCGGGGTTTATGGAAAACGGCGAATCAATGATGGAGGGCGCGCTTCGGGAAACCCGCGAGGAAGCCGCCGCCAAGGTTCGCAATGTAGAGCTGTATCGCCTGTTTGATATTCCTCATATCAATCAGGTGTATGTCTTTTATCGCGGCGACTTGGACGGCGAGTTCGGCATCGGCCCAGAGAGTCTGGAGAGCCGCCTGTTCCGCGAGGATGAAATTCCCTGGAGCGAGCTGTCCTTTCCGGTGGTCACCGACGTGCTTACCGACTATTTCAGCGACCGTCGTGAAGATCACTATCCTGTTCGCTGTTCTCAGCCAAGCCCGTTATGGGCTGAGCAGGTGGGGTGGAAAAACAAAAACCGAGAGCCGGACGAAGACGCTGGGGATACCCACTGAATCTCCCGCTGCCGACATAACGCATTTTCGCTTGCTACCTTTGCGCTGGGCTGCGCTATTATTATTGTGACTGCTTCGCCGTGTTCGTCGCGCCGGGGCTGAACTGACAATAATATCGAGGTGACTATGCAGTGCCCTTATTACATCGTTGATGTGTTTACCCGCCGGCCCTTTAATGGTGCGCAAATCAGTGTATTCCCCCAGTCCGATGGTTTGAGCGACGAGCAAATGCAACGGCTTGCTCGGGAAACCAATCACAGTGAAACCGTTTTCGTCTCAGGTTCCTCAGCCCAGCGCTCAACACTGCGGGTGTTTTCCCCAAAGGGTGAAAAGGGGATTGGCAGTCACACCACTGTGGCAGCGGCCTATGCCCTGGCCTGTGGTGGAGTGTTGAAGTTCGACAGCGACGAATGCACCACCCATTTTGAACAGGCCGAGCAAGGCCTGGAGGTATTTCTGCATCGAGAGGGCGAGCAGATTCAAACTCAGCTGTCCCGTTCGGTGCAGCCACAGATTGACCGCTATGTGCCCGACCACAACGAGCTTCAGCGTATTCTCGGCCTCGGCGACAGGGATATTGAACAGTTTAAATCCCAAACCTTGTTGGTAAACTGCGAGTCGCCCCACCTGATTGTGCCATTGCGCTCAATGGAGGCGGTGTACCGCGCCCGCTACAATGCCGAAGCCTGGGCCCAGAGCAGTTCCTCGTCGGTACCGGTCAATGACATTCTGGTATATTGCCGGGAAACCGAAGACCCCCAGGCGGATTTTCACCTGCGTCTGTTGGGCAGCGATATTTCCCGGCATGACGACCCGCCGGTTGGCGCGGCGGTGCCGGCCTTTGTTGCCTATCTTTGCGAGGTGCAAAAACTCCCCGACGGCAAGCACACCTTGTGGGTTGAGCGTGGGCTCAGTACCCAGCGCCAGAGCTTGTTGAAAGTTGAATTTGTACGCAAGGGCTCGGCGCCGCTGTATTTGCGCGTGGGCGGTGATGCTGTGTTGGTCGGACAGGGCAGCATGCTCGCGCCGTAAGTGACATTGCACCCACCCTTGTGTAGAGTCCGCGCAGGACAGGAGTGAAGCGGAGTCTATGGAAGCAGTACATCTAATGAGCGGCATGGCCGCTCTCCTTGTTTTTGGCATTGGCGCCATTATTGGTTGGCTGCTTTACCGCAAGGGCAGTCAGCGGGTCCAGGCCGAAATCCTTGAACAACAGCAGGAGCAGGCCGCTGTGCAGGCGCAGTTGCGTGCTGAGATGGCGCAACTTCAAGCGCGCAGTGCTCAGCTTGAACAGCGCGCCGCCGAAGCTGAACAGCAGCGCGCCGTTGCCGAAGCCCGACTCAGCGAGCGCGACACGGCGCTGACCCAGCTGCGCGAAACCCACCAACAGATTGCGGCGGAGCACGCTGCGCTCAGCGCAAAGCTAGCGGCCAGAGAGCGCGACTATATCAACCTGCAAACCAGCACCGCCGAGCAAATAGCCATGCTAAAGGATGCAAAGGAGCAGCTAAGCGGGCAGTTCGAGCAATTGGCCAACCGAATTTTCGACGAGAAAAATCGCCAGTTTCAACTTGTCAGCCAGACCAAACTCGACCTTAGCCTGAAACCCTTCCGCGACCAGCTGCAGGATTTTCGCAGCCGCGTTGATCATATATACGCAGAAGATGCCAAGGAGCGGGGCGCGCTCAAGGCCCAGCTGGACAGTTTGCAGGAATTGAATCGGCATATCAGTGTCGAGGCGAAGAATCTCACCCGCGCGTTGAAGGGCGACAACAAGGCCCAGGGCAACTGGGGCGAAGTGATTCTGGAGCGGGTGCTGGAAGAATCGGGTTTGCGCAAAGGCCACGAGTATTTCAGTCAGCAGAGTTTCACCGATGAGGACGGCCGCCGCCGTCAGCCGGATGTGATTGTGCGCCTGCCCGACAATAAAGATATTGTGATTGACGCCAAAGTCTCGCTACTGGCCTATGAGCGCTACTGTAGTGCCGAGGAGGAGGGCGAGCGCCAGCTGGCCCTGCGCGAGCATATCCAGTCGGTCAAGCAGCATATCGCCGGTTTGAGCACCAAGGCTTACCAGCATATTGAAGAGCTGCGCAGCCTCGATTTTGTGTTTATTTTTATTCCCATCGAAGCCGCCTTTATGGCGGCCTTTGAGCACGATGCCGAGTTGTTCCGCCAGGCCTATGAGCAGAACATTATTGTGGTTGGGCCGACAACGCTGCTCGCGACCCTGCGCACTGTGCAGAGTATCTGGCGCTATGAGCGACAGAACCTGAACGCAGAGAAAATCGCCCGGGAAGCCGGGGGACTCTACGATCAGTTTGTTCTGGTGTTGAATGCACTGGAAGAGGTGGGAAAACACCTGAAGCGCACCGAGGTCAGCTACGATAAAACCCTGGACCGCTTGCAGCGCGGACGCGGCAATCTGGTCGGGCGCATCAGCAAGCTGGAATCCCTCGGTGCCAAGGTAAAGAAGAAAATCCCCGCCGCCTACAGCGACAGCGATGATTCCGACGCATTGCCATCGCCGAAGGACGAGGATGAATAGCCGTACATATCAATACAGCATAAAGTGAGGAAGAGACATGGCACACCCCAAAATTGGCAATATGGCCCCGGCGTTTACCCTTTCGGATCAGGACGGTAATCCGGTCAGCCTTAAGGACTTCAAGGGTGAAAAAAATGTTGTGCTGTTTTTTTACCCCAAGGCAAAAACGCCGGGGTGCAGCGTGCAGGCCTGTGGCATGCGCGACATCAAAGCCGAACTGGAAAAGCGCGACACGGTGATTCTGGGTATCAGTCCAGACCCGGTGGCCAAGCTGAAAAAATTTGAAGAAAACCCGAAAAAGGAAGAAGCGCCACTGAATTTCACCCTGCTGTCCGACGAAGGCCATGTCATCGCCGATAAATACGGTGTGTGGGGGCCGAAGAAATTTATGGGTCGGGAGTTCGACGGTTTGATTCGAACGTCTTTTATCATCGGCAAAGACGGTCGTTTGCTGGAGATTCTCACCAAGTTTAAAACCAGTACCCACCATGACACGGTGTTGGAAACACTGTCAGACCTTGGCATTGGCTAGCGGCAATTACGCATAGTCTGCGCCCTTATGTTTTGCTAAAAACAAGGTTTAAAAACCGAGGGCGTTGCGAATGACATCTACAGTGCATGGTGATTTTTCTCTGCATGCCGAAGACAATATGCTGATTGCGACGCTGCGCGGGGCATGGAATCTGGAGGGGGCATTAACCTACTTCTCGGAACTTGAAGGGCTGGTGCAGTCGTTTGATGGACAGCCCTGGTGCAGAATAGTCAGTTATGAAGACTACGATTTGCACACACCGGAAGTTACCGCCGCCCTGCCGCGCTTGGCCTTGTGGTGCCAGGAACACGGTTGTGTGCAGCAGCTTTATGTGGGCTGCAATCTGGTCGATAGAGAAGCTCTGGAGTTTTCCTATCGCGATTCCGGTATGGGCTATGTTACCTGCGATACCCTTGAACAAGCCCAAACCCTGTGCCGCGCGTGGTTGCGCAACGAAAAGCCACCGGCCAATGTTGAGTTTCGCTACGGCGGCGATCTGAAAGCGGTGTAGTCCCGAGGGCTGATGCAGGCCTTATTTTTTCTCGCTGCCGGGTGAGGGTGAATCCGAGTTGTTGGCCCTGGCGTCGGCGTGTTGACGGTAGATCGCCAGGTCCTTGCCGACCAATTCCAGGCACAGCGCCAGCACGGCGGCATCGTCAATAAAGCCGGCTATCGGAACGATGTCCGGTATCGCATCCATCGGAATAAAGATATAAAGCAAGGCCGTGCTGACAGCCCCCAGTGACCACCAGGGAATTTCCCGATACTCGCCGCGAACGTAATCCTGAAGCAGGTTGAACAGTGTCGAAACCTGGGCAAGATAGGGGGCTAGCTGCCCGCTGTTGATGACCTTTTCCATGATCTTGCTGCGCTTTTCGAGGGTTGATTCCAGGGTCTCGGAATCGCTGTTCTCTGCGCCCTTATCAAGAATTTTTCTGGCCTTTCGTTGCGAAAAATACTTCATGCTTTACCTCGGCACCGCCTCAGTGACATCGATGAATCCAAATCTGCTGGCCCGCGCTGTACGCTCACGGCGAATTGGCTGTGATAGGTCGATCTGCATTGACTTCGACAGTGGCTGGCGCAACATTATCCATCGGGCGTAATGATTTAACGATATATGCTCACCGAATTGTGTCGCATGGGCAATAGGTGATAACCCCATTACCCTGGCAGCGACTGTACCAGTGCCGGTAATTCTCCCTTCAATACCTTGCCGCTGGGGCTGCGAGGCAACGGAGAGGTCAGTGCCACGATCTGTGTCGGACGTTTGTAGGCGGCCAGCTGAGCGAGCAGCTCATTGTGCAATACCTCTGGGTTAATCGGCTCCCCGGTTTGAGTGCGATAGGCCAGCGCGACGCATTCCCCCAACAACGGGTCGGGCAGGGCAAAGGCAGCACACTCAACAATGTCAGGGTGCTGGCTGACGTGGGCTTCGATCTCAGCCGGGTGAATATTCTCGCCGCCGCGAATAATCATATCCTTGGCGCGATCGGTGACAAATACAAAACCTGAGTGGTCGATGTATCCGATATCCCCCGTCGCCAGCCAGCCCCCGGCGTCGAGTATGGGCTTGCCCCCGTTTTGGTCCCAGTAAACGCGGCTGTTACACACCGAGCGGAGATGTATTTCACCCTGCTGACCGACTGGCAGCTCGTCGCCTTCTGTGTTGCAGGTTTTAAATTCCACCAGCGGTGACAGGGTGCCCGCCGAGCCCGGTTTGCTGTCAAAGGCGATCCCTACGCAGCTGCTGCCAATGGCATTGCTTTCGGTCATGCCGTATCCCGTGCCGGTGTAGGATTGGGCAAAGGTGTCGCCGATAAGTTGTCGCACCCGCTCAGGGCAGGCTGCGCCACCACTGCCTATGGAAAACAGGCTGGCAATGCGTTGTGGTTCGCAGCGGGGGTGTTGCAGCAGGTCGATCAACATTGACGGAGCTGCGCTGAAAATGGTGATTTTTTCCTGCTCGATCAGGGTAAGGGCCTGCTCGGCCCGCCACTTGTACATCATGACCATCCGCCGGCCACCACGCAGGTGCAGCAAGAATGACGCGTAGCAGCCGGAGACATGGAACAGGGGCACTGCAAGCAGGGCGGTGGGCCTGTCGCCGCAACTGAGAATGGTGTCCAGCGCGTCGGGGTTCGCCATGATGCCGAGCACGGCTTGATACTCGAAACTGAAAATGGCCTGAATGATATTGCGGTGGCTGGAAACCACCCCCTTGGGCCGACCACTGGTGCCGGAGCTGTACATAATCTGCACCGGATCGTCGCTGTGGCAGTGCCAGGGGGTGGGCATGGCGTGGCCGATATGGCGAGCAATCACCGTTTCATACCGCATGGCGTCGGCGACGTCGGCCCGGGCGACGATGGCCCGACAGCCGATGTCGGTGAGCACGCCGTTGATAAGGGCATAGCGGGGGCCATCGCACACCACCAGACCGGGAGCGCTGTCGTGTAGCACATACTGCAGGTCATCGGCGCTACCCCAGCTGTTCAGCGGAACCACTATCGCACCCAGTGAGACGACCGCCGCGTAGACCTCCAGCCACTCCGGCGTGTTGCGCATGGCGATGGCAACCCGCTGACCCTGCTGCAGGCCAAAATCAGTGACCAGCCCGTGGGCGAGGGCGTCTACCCGCTGAAAGTATTCGCAGAAGCTGCGCCGTTGTTTTTCGCCGTTGGCGTCGACATAGCACAGGCACTCGCTGTCACCGTGGGCACGGGCGACATCAAGCAGGCCGCGCATGGTGTCGGGGGTTTGGGCGAACTGTCGGTAGTGCTGGCCGTCAACGGTCACCGCCGCGAATTCATAGGGGGAGTCGGGGGCGCAAAGGCCTTGTTCTGCGTCGCTCAAGGGCCTGCCAATCGCTGTCATAATGTGTGCTCACTGTTGGCTGAACATGGAGTGGGTGAAACCGAGGGTGTCGGGTATCGGGCTGTTTACCGTTTCCATAATGCGGTCATATTCTGTGTGGCAGAGCAGCCACTCGCCGTTTTCCAGACGATATTTGTCGTTATAGATTGCCGTGCCAAACAGCACCCAGTTTTGCTCTCGATTAAACACCAGGTCTTGCAGATACCACTTGCCTTCGGCTTGCCCGTCGTCCAGCAGGGTAATTTCCGGGTGGTGGCAATTGTGCATGGTGAGCACAGAGGGTGAATCCATATGGCCCCGTAAACCCTCAATCAATACGTCTGCACCGTCGTAGCTGTATTTTCCGCCGTCGTAGCGCGCACTGCAGTCGTCGCTCAGGGTCGTTCTCAATAGTGCCCAGTCGTGGCAATCCACGGCGCGCAAATAGCGATACTTGAGCGATTTAATAGCCTCTATGGCCAAGAGCTGTGCAACGGGGTCTTTGGGCATGGTGTTGTCCTGGGTCATGTTGTTGGTTGTTATTGGTGCTGGCTTGCGGCTAAGGATGCAAACCCAGTTTAGGGGCGCGCAGATTTTCCGGCCATGCTCTGTATGGATGAAGTACTGCGCCAGGTCGCGCCACCTTTGTTATGCTTGCGGGCTTTTTTACCTGGCATTTCTCAGAGGGGCGTTATGCGCATTATTACTGCCAACACCAATGGCATTCGGTCGGCGGCTCGCAAGGGCTTTTTCACCTGGTTGGCAGAGCAGAACGCCGATGTCGTCTGTATTCAGGAAACCAAGGCGCAAACCGAGCAATTAACTGACCCGGTGTTCCATCCTGAGGGTTATGTGGCGATTTTTAGTGACGCTGTGAAAAAGGGCTACAGCGGTACAGCCATGTACTGCAGGACACCGCCGAAGTCGGTGACCACACGGCTGGGCTGGGATCCTCTGGACAGCGAAGGGCGCTATATTCGGGCAGACTTTGACGCGGTGAGCGTGATCTCGATGTATATGCCATCAGGTTCCAGCGGCGAGGCCGCACAGGCAAAGAAAGACAGCTTTCTCGACAATATCTATCCCCATTTTGTCGAGCTGAAAGCGGCCGGGCGGGAGCTGGTGATTTGCGCCGACTGGAATATCTGCCACCGGGAAATTGATTTGAAAAACTGGCGGGCAAACCGGAAAAATTCAGGATTTTTGCCCCATGAGCGGGCCTGGCTGGACAAGCTCTATAACGAGGCCGGCTTTGTGGATGCCTTTCGAGAGATTAATCAGGAGGCGATCTACACCTGGTGGTCGAACCGGGGGCAGGCCTATGCCAATAACGTGGGGTGGCGCCTCGATTATCAGGTGATTACGCCGGGGCTGGTGCCGTTGATTCGGGATGCCTGGGTGTATCGCGACGAGAAATTTTCCGATCACGCTCCGTTTATCATGGACTACGACGTCTCGCTTTGAAAACGGTGCTTGTGTACTATGAGCATCGCTTCTCCATGGCGCGACACCGGTCTCGCCCGCTATTAATTGATTAAGGAAACACGATGAGCTTTTTTATATCTCAGGCCCACGCCCAAGCTGCACCTGCTGGCGCGCCCCCTGGTGGTGAAATGTTCCAGATCGGCCTGTTGGTGCTGATGTTTGGCCTGTTTTACTTTATTGCTATTCGCCCCCAGCGCAAGCGTCAGAAAGAGCACGCGGCAATGGTTGCGGCCCTGGCCAAAGGTGATGAAGTCGTGACCAGCAGTGGGATTCTGGGCAAGGTGACGAAAATTGACGACGACTACGTGGTGTTGAGCGTAGCCGATAACGTCGAGTTGAAATTCCAGCGTGTGGCCATTCACGCAGTGCTGCCAAAGGGCACGTTAAAGGCTATCTGATGGGGTTGCCGGCGGGCAGCTTGCTCGCCGGGCCCTTCGCAAGTGCCCGTTTGATTCAACACATTTGCACAGGTATCGCCCATGAAAGATCCCCGCCAAATCGATGTGCCACGCCTGTCGCTGGCACAGCTCCCTACGCCATTACAGCCTCTCAATCGCCTTCACGATAAAATCGGCGGCCCGAAAATCTGGGTCAAGCGCGATGATCTGACCGGCTGCACCTTGTCGGGTAACAAAATTCGCAAACTCGAGTTCAGTCTCGCCCAGGCTCAGGCCGAGGGCTGCGAGGTGGTGATTACCTGTGGCGGTCTACAGTCCAATCACTGCCGTGCCACAGCATTGTTGTGCGCCCAGTTGGGCCTGAAGTGCCACTTGCTGCTGCGCGGCGAAACCGCCGAAGCCGACGGCAATTATCTACTCGACCAATTGGCCGGGGCGACCATCAGTTGCTACCCCAGCGTGCGTTACCAACAGGAGCTGACGGCGCTGTTGCAACAGTGGCAGGAGCACTACCACAACACCGGGCGCAAGGCCTTTGTGATTCCCACCGGCGCCTCCGACGCGATTGGCGTGTGGGGCTACTTCCACGCCAGCAAGGAATTGGCCGATGACTGCGAGGGAGCGAATATTCGCCCTCGGCACGTTGTCTGTGCGACGGGCTCCGGCGGCACCCAGGCGGGGCTGACGGCGGGCTGTCACTACTACCTGCCCGAAACCAGAGTGTGGGGGGTTAATGTCTGCGATGACGAGGCCTGGTTTATGCATAAGGTTAACCAGGACATTGCTGACTGGCAGCAGCGTTATCAATTGCAGTCGCCGGCGGGTGAGGGCTATTCGGTGAATGTGATCGACGGGTATGTCGGCCCCGGCTACGCGGTGGCAGAAGAGTGTATCTTTCGTACGATCGCGGAGCTGGCGGCGACGGAAGGACTGGTGCTGGATCCGGTCTATACCGGAAAAGCCTTTTACGCGCTGCTACAGGAATTGCGCGCCGGACGCTTCGGCGATTCCGGCGACATCGTATTTATGCACACAGGGGGAATATTCGGCGTCTTTCCCCAGCGTCGCGGGTTTCACAACCTGAACCTCTGAGCCTCTGGCGGCGGTTGAAGCGCCGCCGATATGACATAAGGAACTTCGCCCATGGAAACCGTCAAGACCGTCATTGCCGCTGTGAATGGCCTGGTGTGGGGGTGGCCGATGCTGGTGCTGATACTCGGCACCGGTGCCTACCTGAGTATTGGTCTGCGGCTGTTGCCCTTGCGCCGTATTCCCGCTGCCTTTGGTCTACTGTTTCGCGGGCGTAAACCCTCGGGGCAGAGCGGTGAGATTACCGCCTTTCAGGCGTTGATGACGTCGCTGTCGGCAACGATCGGCACGGGTAATATCGCCGGGGTTGCTACGGCGATTGCGCTGGGTGGGCCGGGGGCACTGTTCTGGATGTGGTGCACCGCCCTGGTGGGGATGGCGACCAAATATGCCGAGGCGGTCTGCGCAGTGGAGTTTCGCGAGAAGGACAGCGCCGGCAACTACTGCGGTGGCCCGATGTACTACATCAAGAACGGTCTGAGCCAGCGCTGGCATTGGCTGGCCGCCTGTTTTGCGTTTTTCGGTGTGTTTGCCGGGTTTGGAATAGGGAATACCGTGCAGGCCAACTCGGTCGCCCAGGCATTGAACAGTACGTTTGCCCTGCCGGTGGGGATTACCGGCGCCGCGCTCTGTGTGATCGTGGGGCTGGTGGTATTGGGAGGTGTTAAACGCATTGCCAGCGTCGCCGGTTATCTGGTGCCGATTATGGCAGTGTCTTATATGGGGCTGGGGCTGCTGGTGTTGTGCCTCAACCTGACCGAGGTGCCCGCGGCCATCGCGCTGGTTATCGATTCGGCGTTTAACGGCACGGCGGCGGTGGGTGGTTTTGCCGGTGCGGGTATTGTCGCGGCGATTCGCTTTGGTGTCGCCCGGGGAATTTTCTCCAATGAGGCGGGCCTGGGTAGCGCGCCCATCGCCCACGCCGCTGCACAGACCAATAACTCGGTACGCCAGGGCCTGGTCGCCATGCTGGGCACCTTTATCGATACTATTCTGGTCTGTACCGTCACCGGACTGGTGATTGTGGTGTCGGGGGAATGGCAAACCGGGGCGAGTGGTGCGGCCCTGTCGGCGGCTTCCTTTGACGCTCTGATTGGTGGGGGAGACATCATTGTGGCGGTGGGGCTGACGGTGTTTGCCTTCACCACCATGCTTGGCTGGTCGTACTACGGCGAACGGTGCACGGTATATTTTTTCGGCCCCCGGGCGGTGCCGCTATTTCGGCTGGCCTGGGTGTTGGCAATTCCGCTGGGCGCTGTGGCGGAGTTGAATTTTATCTGGCTGTTGGCCGATACACTCAACGCCCTGATGGCACTGCCTAACCTGATCGCCTTGCTGTTGCTAAGCCCGGTGATCTTCCGCTTGTCGGCGACCCGGTTGCAGGACGCTCTCGACGATCAGTCGTAATTGCCCGGCAGAATTCGGGGAATGTTGTGGCTTAAAGGGCCGTACTCACCGGCCCCACTCGTCGGTTCTGTTTGCGCGGCGACTTACAGACGCTGACTTAAAGGCCCTGTCTTACAAACCCTTGGGGTAGCAACGTGCTACCCGGCGTGTCACCCGGGTAAACAGTTCATAGCTTATGGTCTCGCAGTGCTCTGCCACTTCGTTGGCGCTGAGTTGGTTTCCCCAGAGCTCAACCTCGTCCCCGGTGCTGACGCCATCAATATCGGAGACGTCGATGGTGAGCAGATCCATTGATACCCTGCCTGCCAGACGCGCCCGTTGGCCGCGCACGACGACCGGCGTGCCGTCGGGGGCGTGTCGGGGGTAGCCATCGGCATAACCGGCGGCTACCGTTGCGATGCGGCAGGGTTGATTGGCCCGCCAGCGACGGTTGTATCCTACGCCATCACCGGTGACCACTTCCTTCACTGCGATAACTCGACTCTTGAACTGCATCACTGCCTGCAGCTTTTGGGCGTCGGGCAGGCTGCCAGTGGGGTCGTCGCCATAGAGCATAATTCCCGGACGGACCCAGTCAAGGTGGCTTTGGGGGTGGGCGATAATCGCGGCGGAGTTGGCCGCGCTGAGCGGCGCTTCACCCAGACTGGCGCTGGTGGTGGTCAGCAATTTGCATTGCTCGCGGGTAGTGTTTTCATTGAGGTTGTCGGCGTCGCTGAAATGGCCCATATGGGTGATGCTCGCCACACTCGGTGCGAGGTTCAACAAGCGGTGGGCCGCGCTGAAATCCACCGGATGCATGCCCAGCCGATTCATTCCAATATTCAGTTTTAGCCAGACTCTGACGGGGGCTGGCAGGGGCAGGGCGGCAAGTAACTCGGCGTCTTCAAGTCGGTGGATCACCACATCGAATCGCTGCGTCGAGCAGATGTGCAAAATCTCGGCGTCCAGCAGCGTGCCGAGCAACAGTATGCGCGCATCGGCCTGGCTGCGGCGCAGAGCAATGGCTTCTTCTATGCGGGCGGCGCCAAACCCCTGTACTCGCCCGGCCAGCACCTCGGCAACCCAATCGGCGCCGTGCCCGTAGCCATCGGCCTTAAGCATCGCTAAGATAGCGGATTGCGGTGCCAGCGCACGAACCTGAGCAAGGTTGTGCTGCAATGCTGCCGCGTCAAACTCCAACCATGTTGTATTATGCAAGACGTTCGCTCTCCTGAAGCTGCCGTTAAACCGACCCTGGCACGGGGTGTTAAGTGTAACCACCTCTGGTCGTGGCAGACAGTCCCACCCCGGGTCTTGCTCTGGATTATGCTGCTATTTTGCGCCGTGGCAAATGCGGCGAGCGCCGCTGACGACGCTTGCCAGCGCGCGGCCATTCCCCGAAGCGAATCTTTAACCACCGTGCTGCCAGCACTGAGCGGTGAGCAATTTATACATTTACAAGGCCTGGCGTCGCAGTGTGCCGACGCCGCTGCGGTCTTGGCAGAACTGGCCTTCTGGGGAGAAACCCAGCTGGGCGTGGCGCGGGACTTGAGTGCCTTTCGGCGCTACGCCGATTTGGCCAAGGGTAGTGCCGAGTGGCTCGGTCGCTTGCGTCTTCTGCGCGCGGCGGATGAAATTGTTTCAGCAAAAGCGCCAGCGGAGCGCTTGTTCGCAGTACAGCAATTCAACTGGGAATTGCTGTCTGACTCTGTGCCGCGTCGCCAATATGCCCTGGCGGTGTTGAATGAACTGCGCTGGTATGTGCCCGTTGTGCGGCGCAGGGAGGGAGGTAATAGCTGGGGCTTGCTGGTGGGGGCGTCCGGCTCATCGGTGCTATCGATGGACAAGGGCGTATTGGTGCTGGGCGATGCCGACGCCTTTGCGCGAACCGATACCCGCCCGGCGGCGGTATATTTCCCGGCGGATCATCTCGCCGGCAACCGACAATTGCGCCAGTGGTCGATGCCGCAGGGTCGCCAGATTGGTCGCTTGTACACGGTGTATCCCGATCGCAGTGATGGCCATTGCACGGTGACCCGGTTGAATGCACAGTGGCTGCTGACCGCCGCCCATTGTTTGTTTGCGGCATCGGCCCGGAACACCCCGGCGACCAGTTTGTATTACTATCCCTCGCCACTGTCCCGGCCCTTGTACCGTGTAGCCGTCGAGCAGGCCTGGGTGCTGCCCAACCATCACCGGGATTTGCTGAGCGGGAATGTATTGGCCTATACCGGACGCGATCTTGCTTTGCTGAAAATAGCGCAAGCTGCCACAATCGCCGGGGCGGGGGATGATAGCGAAGGGCGCTCGCCGATGATCCTGGAACTTGCGGTGCTGGGGCGGGAGGCGACAGATCTGGTCAGTTATTCCTATCCCTCCGACAAGCAATATGACAGCCTGTGGTTGAGCCAGTGTGCCAGCGAATTTTATGGCCATATGCCCGGCGCCGCCTTGGCGGTGCACCGGCTCGACTGTGACAACAGTCGCGGCCAAAGCGGTGCGGCGGTCAGTCGCTTCGATGGTGCGATCGTCGGGGTATTATCGGCGCGGGTCAGTGGCGGTGATGGGGGAGTCGGTACCGCTATTGCCGCCTTTACCCCGGCGGTGCTTGCGGACATCAAGCAGATCGTTCAGGGTCAGCTTCCTGAGAATATGCACTGGCAGGTGCTGGGGTTTTAACACCAAAATTTGCTTGCGATCGACCATATTGTATAGTGAAACCACGTGAGTTGAGTGAGAACTACATGCCCAAGGGATTTGAGGACAAGCTGGTTGTAGCGATATCGTCGCGGGCATTGTTTAACCTCGACGAAAGTCATCGGGTTTTCGAGCAACACGGTCTCGATGCGTATCAGCAATATCAAATTGAGCACGAAGACGAAATACTGGAAACCGGCGAAGCCTTCAATATTGTTGAACGCTTACTGCAGCTAAACGAGTTGTTGGACCGAGCGCGGGTGGAGGTTATTTTGCTTTCCCGCAACTCGGCGGACACTGGGCTCAGGGTGTTTAACTCGATAGAGCACTATGGTCTGGATATTCGTCGTGCGGCATTCAGTGGTGGCGAAAGCCCTTACCGCTATGTGTCGGCCTTTGGTTGTCACCTGTTTTTATCCACCCATGCCGAGGATGTGCGGCGCGCGCTGGATAACGGTATTGCCGCCGCCACCCTGCTGCCCCGTTCCCGTAAGCTGGCCAATGATCCCAAACGGGAGTTGCGTTTCGCCTTCGACGGCGATGCGGTGCTGTTTTCTGACGAAGCCGAACGGGTGTTCAAGGCCAAGGGCCTGGAAGCGTTCACCGCCAGCGAAGTAGCTTCGGCGAATTTGCCCCTGAGTGGCGGGCCGTTCAAACCCTTTTTGTCGGCGTTAAATACCCTGCAAAAGGAGTTTCCCTCGGATGCGCCGCCGATCAGAACCGCACTGGTAACCGCTCGCTCTGCGCCAGCCCATAAACGGGTCATACGCACCCTGCGCGAGTGGGATATTCGAATTGATGAGTCGCTGTTCCTCGGTGGCCTGGAAAAGGGTGAGTTTCTGCGTGCCTACGGTGCCGATGTCTTTTTCGACGACCAGCCCACCCACTGTGAGTCGGCCAGTGAACATGTTTCCACCGGACACGTGCCCCATGGCATTGCCAACAATCCAGAACTTCAATAAAAACCGAATTGATCGGGCAGGAGCGTCAGTAGTATGAAATTGCAGCAGCTGAGGTATATCTGGGAGGTTGCTCACCACGAAATGAACGTCTCCGCGACGGCGCAAAGTCTGTTCACCTCCCAGCCTGGCATCAGCAAGCAGATTCGCATGTTGGAGGACGAGTTGGGGGTGGAGATCTTTGCCCGCAATGGCAAGCATCTGACGCGCATTACCCCTGCTGGCGAGGTCATTCTGAAAGCCGCGGGAGAGATTCTGCACAAAACCGAAAGTATCAAAAGCATTGCCCAGGAATTCAAGAACCCGAGTAAGGGCAGTCTTTCCATTGCCACCACCCATACCCAGGCCCGCTATGCCCTGCCGCCGGTAATCAAAACCTTTATTGCCCGTTATCCCGAGGTGTCCCTGCATATGCACCAGGGAACACCTATGCAGATCTCGGAACTGGCAGCCAATTTTGGCGTGGACTTCGCCATTGCCACCGAGGCACTGGAGCTGTTCAGTGACCTGATTATGATGCCCTGTTATCGCTGGAATCGAACCATTTTGGTGCCACGGGATCATGAACTGGCGCAGATTTCCCAATTGAAAATCGAGGATGTGGCCAAGCATCCCATCGTTACGTATGTCTTTGGCTTTACCGGGCGCTCGAAACTCGACGAGGCCTTTATCAAACGGGGGCTAGAACCACGGGTGGTGTTTACCGCCACCGATGCTGATGTGATCAAGACCTATGTGCGTCTGGGTCTGGGCATTGGTATCGTCGCGCAAATGGCCTATGACCCCAGTACCGACGGCGATCTGGTCGCCCTGAATGCCGGGCATTTGTTTGAGCCGAGCATTACCAAGGTGGGCTTTCGCCGGGGCACCTATATGCGCAAATTTATGTATGACTTTGTAGAGTTGTTCGCCCCCCATCTCACCCCCGATCTGGTTGATCGGGCCTACCAATGTCACAGCAAAGCCGAGCTGGACGCGCTGTTTGCGGATATCGAATTGCCGATGTATTGATGGGGAGACGCAGAACGGGAGACGATAGACGCTAAAACAGGCTTGGGCCACGTTTGGCAAGGGAGCGTTCTCGACGCAAGCGCCTCGAAGAAGCGTCTCCCGTCTCCCATACAGCGTCTCCCGTCAACGGAATTGCTTTCTCTGCGCCAAGCCGTTAGATTGAGCGCCTTTTCAAACTTAGGAGAATGACGTCGTGGAAATCGCTTGCCTGGACCTGGAGGGGGTGTTGATCCCTGAAATCTGGATTGACTTTGCCGAGCGCACGGGCATTGAGGCATTGAAGGCGACGACCCGGGATATTCCCGATTACGACGTACTGATGCAGCAGCGCCTGCGCCTCCTTGAGGAAAACGGTTTGGGTCTGCCGGATATTCAGGCGGTTATTGCCGATATGCGGCCTATGGAAGGTGCGCGGGAATTCCTCGACTGGCTGCGCGCCCGTTTTCAGGTGGTGATCCTGTCAGACACTTTCTATGAGTTTGCCGCGCCGTTGATGGAGCAACTGGGCTGGCCGACACTGCTGTGTCACCGTCTGGAAACCGATAACCTGGGCAAGGTGGTGGATTACAATATCCGTCAGGTCAATCCCAAGCGCCAGGCGGTACTGGCATTTAAAACCCTGTACTACCGGATTATTGCTGCCGGTGACTCCTACAACGACACCACCATGCTGGCCGAGGCCGATGCCGGTATTTTGTTCAAGGCGCCGGACAATGTGATCTCGGAGTTCCCGCAATTCCCTGCTGTGCACAGCTACGAAGATCTGAAGAAAGAGTTTTTGAAGGCGTCGAACCGCAACTTGAGCCTGTAAGGCTGCCGTCGCTGCCGTTCGCAATCTTCGGGCGGTGGCAACTTACTCGGCGTCCCGCAGCCGTGACAGCAGGGCGCCGATCTTCTCGTCAATTTCCCTCAATTCCTCGTCAACATTCGAGTCGGCGACAATCCCGCCGCCGGCCCAGCCACGTATTGTGCCGTCCTGACAAACAAAGCTGCGAATGGTAATACTACTGTCGACTGTGCCCCCTGCAGAGATATAGAACACCGAGCCGCAATACAGTGAGCGTCGCGCGGGTTCCAGTTCGGCAATAATTTCCATGGCCCGCCGTTTGGGGGCGCCGGTAATTGAACCCCCGGGAAAGCAATTAAACAGGGCACGGATTGGCCCGACATCCTCGCGCATCTGCCCATTGACGGTGCTGACCAGGTGGTGGACGGTGCGAAAGCTCTGTAATTCAAGCAGTTTCTCGGTGTACACACTGCCAGGCGTGCAGGATCGGCCGAGATCGTTGCGCAATAAATCGACGATCATAATGTTTTCGGCGCGGTTTTTAGCGCTTTGCTTCAGCGCCTGTGCGGCGTCCTGATCTGCTTTCGGGTCGGTATGGCGGGGTGCTGTGCCCTTGATTGGCTGGGTTTGCAAGCGCCGTTCGCTGTCGATACTGAGCAGGCGCTCAGGGGAGAAGCTGAGCAATTGCGCCGGGCCAAAATCCCAGTAAGCGGAGAACGGTGCGGCGGCAACCGAGCGCAGGCGCAGGTAGGCGCTCAGTGGCGAGCCGCTGTAGGAGGCTTGAAAATCCCGGGCGAGGTTGATCTGGTAACAGTCCCCGGCCTGAATATAGGACTGCACTTTTGCAAAGGCGGCACGATATTGTTCAGGTCCAAGCTGGCTGCTGAAGTCGCCCTTGAGGTGAAAGGGGGCGAGTGGGGCGCTGTCGTCAAACAAGCCAGCGAACATTCTGTGGGCAATATGGCTGCTGCAGTCGGGCTGCAGCACCAGATGGGTTTGGACGGTGTGATGGTCGACAACGATCGCCCAGCCAAACACCCCCACCCGCGCCAGCGGTAGAGGACTTGAGGGCGGACGACCGAGATGGATGGCTTCACCGTAGTCGTAGCTGAGATAGCCAATTGCCCCGCCGCAAAAGGGCAGGCTGTCGTCGCTTTCCAGTCGTCCCATCGCCAGGGCGATGTCCCGCTCAGCAGCTAATAATGATTCTTCAAATGTTCCATAGCTGCTTGGTTTTAAAGTAATAACTCTTTCTGGTTCGGCGCTGATAATGCTGTAGCGACCGCGTTCGCTTTGGGGCTTCCCCGAGTCGAGAATACATATCGAAGAGGCGTTGCCAAGCCAGCCGATGTAGGTGCTGATGTCGTCGTGGTAGGGAAGGGATCGGCGTCGAAGTCTGGACATGGCGACGGGGTTTGACCTCAGTGTATGGTCGGGATGCTGCCGCGATTGTACGTGCTAGGCCTATGAAAAATCTACTGTTTTAGTCATTGTGCCGGAACCTCGGAATGGTCTGTTTGGATTGACACTTGGGTCGCTTCCCAGTAAGGTTAGCCGCCGCTTTGAGAAACACCAAACCGTCGCCGGAATCACACCTAGAACGGTACGTTCTCAATCATCCGTAACTCCTCCGCCAGCTGGCGTGAAATCTAGCAGCCTTTTCTGAGGGTTGTGGGTTAACTCAGCCTGTGGTTGGAGCCGGAAACAAGAATCATTGCATCTGGGACTGACAGGCATGAGCAAAAAAGAGCAATTGACTCCCTCATTGGAAAATCCGTTCGCGCAGAAATCTGAGCTCGAATTCACCGTACCCGGTCAGATCGACTACGATCCAGGCTTATATGAAGCTGCACTTCAGGCCGGCTACGACCTCCAGCAACGTCCGCAAAAAGCTGCCGGTGTAAAAGCCACCCAAAAGCAGCATGAAAAGAAGCGGATGACGATTTGGGAACGTATCCAGGTATTGGCTGATGCCGGTAGCGAACCCAAAGTGTTGTACCAGAACTGGGGTAAAAACCTCGATGGTGCCTCGCTGGTGACCGCAATTATTAAGGTAAATGGCCGCGATATCGCCATGTACGGGCACGATTTTACCGTGCGTGCTGGCTCGATGGACGCGACCAATGGCAGCAAGCTGGCCAAGCTGTTTGAGCTGGCGGGTAAGTTGGGCATTCCTCTGGTTGGCATGAATGACTCTGCCGGAGCCTATATTCCAGCCGGTGTTGGTGGACTCGATGGCTATGCCGAGGCCTTTACCGCACTGCGTAAAATAAACGGCGTCGTGCCCTCCATTATGTGTATGTTCGGCTACAACGCCGGCGGTGGCTCTTACCTGCCCCGTCAGGGCTCGTTTATCATTCAGCCCAACGACACCTTCTTCGGACTGACTGGCCCCGGTGTTGTTAAATCGGTACTGGGTGAAGACGTTACCGCTGATGAACTCGGCGGACCCGCAGTGCACAGCAAGTCCGGTGTTACCGACTTTGTTGTACCCGACGAAGTGGCAGCGCTGCGCAAGGTCAAGGAGCTGCTGAACTATCTGCCGGACAATTCCTCTTCACAGCCGCCATTCCAGCCAACATCTGATCCGATCAAGCGTAAAACCTGGGATGTAGATCTGCTGTTGAAAAAGGCCTTTAACAGCCCGACCGGCTTTAACACGCCTTTCGATATCAGCATTATCATTCAGCAGATGTGCGATCACGGCGACTACTTTGAAATTCAGCCTGAGCGCGCCCGCAACACCATCTGTGCGCTGGGTCGAATCGGCGGTAATGTGGTCGGCTTTGTCGCCAACAACTCTGCGGTGGCCTCGGGCCAGATTGACATCGACGCAGCCTACAAGAACGCGCGCTTTATCCGCTTCTGTAATGTTTACAATATTCCGGTGATCTTTATGGAAGACACCACCGGCTTCCTGCCCGGTCGTGAGCAAGAAGCAGGCGGTATTGTTCAGGCGGGTCGCGCTATGCTGGACGCGATTATCGACCTGCGTACACCGCGCTTCCTGGTGATTGTGCGCAACGCCTTCGGTGGCGCCTACGCCGCGTTTAACAACTACCCCACCGGTGCCGACTTTGTCTGCGCGCTGCCCACCACTCGCCTGGCGGTAATGGGGCCAGCGGGTGTGGAGTATGTGTACAAGGAAGAAGTGCGCAAAATCCGCGGCTCAATCCAATCCCGCATCGCGGAAGGCACCAAGCAAAACATCAGTGCTGGCATGAACGAAGCCGATGCTGAAAGCGCTGCCAAAGCGGCTGTTGCCGAGTGGCAAAAGCAGGAAGAGGCGCTGCTGACGCAACGCTACGAGCGCGAACTGATGAACCCCAATGAAGCACTTAGCCTGGGATCGATTTCCCAGATCGTGATGCCGTCAGACCTGAGACAGGTTCTTGGCGAGCAACTTGAACTGCACTTGAAGGGCTATACGCCGGCACCGATGGGCGGTGTTCAGCGTGAGTTCCATTAAGAGCCGAGACATCACACAACGCTAATCGATTCGCTTACGAGGTTATTCAACGTGCAGACCAGTAACAATTATTACTTAAACAATCCGCTGACCCACAAAGATCGTCAGCTGGATAAATCCGCATCAGAGTGGGTGAGAAGTTTCTCCTGTAAGGATATGAAACCACTCATTATTTGTCGTGGTCCGATTCGCAAGGAAGCGATGGATGTCTTCGACGAAATGGGCATTCACGGTTACGGCATTCTGCTGTCCGAGAAGGACTCCATCACCTACACCAACGCCCTTGCTCCCGAGTTGCGTACCCTGACCGATCCCGATCGCGTCCACCGCGTGCCAGACTACACCGGGGCCAACAAGGAAGAGCGTAATCGCCGCATACAGCAGATTATCCGCATCGCCCACGACAACGGCTATAACTCGATTTTTGCCGGTTATGGCTTTATGTCGGAAGATGCCGAGATGGTTGAAGCGATGGAAGAGGCCGGACTGAACTTTATCGGCCCCTGTTCCTTCACCCAGAAATCTGCGGGCATGAAAGACCAGGCCAAGCGCACCGCACTGGAAACCGGCGTATCGGTGACCCCCGGTGTCAACAACGCCACCAGCCTGGCTCTGTTCGCCAAATACGGCAAGGACGGTCTGGCCAAGTGTGCCAAGGACAATAATCTGTCAGTGGATTTCAGTCAGTGCAAGGACGAGGAGGAGCAGGCTCTGGCTCTGTTGGCCGCCTCGTACGATGCCGGTATCGATATTATCGACGCCAAGGACATCGGCGAAGCCCTGAAGGTTGAAGCCAAGCGTATGCTGGCGGAAAAGCCCAACAACCGCTTCCGTCTGAAAGCCATCGCCGGTGGTGGTGGTAAAGGTCAGCGTATTCTTCAGTCTGCGAACTCCTACGAAGGCGCCAGCCTGGAAGAAAAAGTCGAAAAGGCCGCTGCCAATGTACCTTCGCTGGTGCTGGAGTGTCTGATCGAGCTGAAAACCAACGGTGTGGGCGACAACAAAAACGTCCTGATCGAAATGAACATCGACACCACCCGCCACCAGGAAATCCAGGTAGTGGGCAACGGTGAATGGTGCATGACCATGGGCGGTCGCGATTGCTCATTGCAAATGCACGAGCAGAAACTGCTGGAAGTGTCCGTTACCGAAGAAGAGCTGGTCGCGGCTATTGCTGCGGCAGAAGCAGCGGGTAGCACCGGTGAAGCCGAGCAGCTGAAAAAGGATCTGGTGATCCTGCAGCGCATGGAAGAAGAGGGCGCTGTATTCGGCCAAGCGGTGAAGCTGGACTCCGTCGGTACCTTTGAGTGTATCGTTGACGGTGAAGCCCACTACTTCATGGAAATGAACACGCGGATTCAGGTAGAACACCGGGTAACCGAACTGTGCTACAAGCTCAAGTTCACTAACCCCGAAAATCCCGCAGATTACTTTATTGCTGAAAGCCTCGTTGAAGTGATGGTGCTGCTGGCCCGTCACGGCAAGCGTCTGCCCAAGCCAGAGCGTCTGCTGCGGGAAAAAACCTCGGTAGAAGCGCGGATGAACGCGACCAACCAAGCGCTCCAGCCCCACGCGGGCGGGGTGATTGAAAACTGGTCTAATGCGATTGTTGGCGAGATTCGTGACGACCAGGGTATCTCTACCCACAACCCCGACACCGATGTATTCATGAAATACCATCTGGCCGGGGCCTATGACTCCAACATCGCACTGCTGCTGACCACCGGTGAAACCCGCATGGACAGCTACAAGCGTCTTGCCGAAATTCTGCGTCGCACTGAACTGCGCGGTAAAGATCTGGCGACCAACCTGGAGTTCCACTACGGTTTGGTACACTGGTTTATCGGCAACGGCATTAACGCGCGCCCAAGCACGCGCTTTATCGTGCCTTATCTGACTGCGGTGGGCTTGCTGAAAGAGCAGGCGAACCAGATTGATCTGGAATACGCCTACGGCCAGATTCGCCAGTCGTACATCAATCGCGCAGCCGATACCGCAGCGGCGTGGGCGTCGGTGCTGGACGCCAAGCAATTGTTGGTTATCCGTCCGCTGGAACGCCTGTTTGCCGAGCCTCATTACATGGCGGGTTGGCTCAGCATTAACAAGGACACCGTGTCTGTTGGCAGTGACGGCGTGACCTGGTCAGAGAACCCGATTCTGCTCCTCGACCGTCTGTACCACTACCTGAATATGGATTTCGAAGCGGGCAAACCGGCGCGCTACATGATCTGGGACCACGATCATGAAATCCTGTCGGCGGCGGTTGGCTTCTACAACACCCTGGCGGAGCGCCTGGGCACCACCGACTATACCGAGACCGAGGCGCTGTTGGCCAAAGACGCCGCACCGGCGGGCTTCTCTAACGAAGAGTGGAGTGGCGTACGCAGTGCCCACGCAGGCTATATGGCCGGTACTGAGCTGCTGGCCATTCTGGCCCATATCGGTAAAGCCACCGGCTTCTGTGAGCTGGCGGTGAATGATGATCTCAGCATCACTATTCCCGAGCGCCTCACTGACGAAGCTTTGCAGAAGCGTATGGCCAAAGTGTTGGTACCGCCGCCAGCGGCCAAGTCCGATGAAATTCTCGCTGCCAGCGGCGGTATGTACTACCCCCGTGAAGCGCCGGGTATGGACGTGTTCGTCAGCGAAGGCGACCACTTCGAGGCGGGCGATACCCTGTACATCGTCGAAGTAATGAAGATGTTCAACAAGGTTGTTGCTCCCTTCGCCGGTACCGTTGAGAAAGTACTGATCGACGGCGACGGAGTGATTATCAAGAAAGGGCAGCCGCTGTTCAAAGTCAGCCCCGACGAGAAAATCGAGGAAATCTCTCCCGAGGAAGTCGCGGCCGAGCGCCGTGCCAAGACCGCCCAGTTCCTGCAGGGCCTGGTTTAAGGGCGAGAGTCGCCTGACGGAGGCGGAAACGCGTAGTCGGCGTTTTCCGTTCTTCGTCGGGCGTATAGCGATTACATTGGAGTTGAATCTATGATTACAGCACTTGACCATATTGCCATTGCGGTTCCCGATCTGGAAAAAGCGATCAAACGCTTCATGGAAGATTTCGGCCTGCCTTTTGAGGGCACAGAAGACGTTGAAAGCGCGAAAACCTCTACCGCCTTCTTTCCACTGCCGCCGACCAGTATCGAGCTGGTGCACCCCTTGAACGGCGAAGGTCCGATTGCCAAATTCCTGGAAAAGAAACCCGGTGGTATCCATCACCTGTGCTTCCGTAGCGACGACATCAATGCCGATGTTGCCCGCCTGAAGGAAAAGGGCTACCAGTTTTTGTCGGATGCGCCGTCGCCCGGTGCCCACGGTTGCCAGGTTATCTTTATTCACCCAAAATCCTGTGATGGTGTGTTGATTGAAATCAATCAGCCAGCGGAAGACCACCACTAATTCATCCCATCGGCGATCAGCCGTCCGTATAGAGACGGCGAGAACCGCAAAATCAACTGACAGGTAAACACAGATGGCAGATTACAAAGCCCCCGATAGCTCTGTAGAAGAGTGGAAAAAGCTGGCGAACAAGACCCTTGAACGCAGCAATAAAACGTTGGATGACCTCGTGTGGCACACCCCCGAAGGCATCGATGTAAAGCCGCTTTACACCGCAGAAGATATCGCTGATCTGCCCTTTACCAATACACTGCCAGGCATAGAGCCGTTTATTCGCGGCCCGCAGCCCACCATGTATGCCGGTCGTCCCTGGACGATTCGTCAGTATGCGGGTTTCTCTACCGCTGAAGAATCCAATGCCTTCTACCGCAAGGCACTTGCTGCCGGTGGCCAGGGTGTGTCGGTCGCCTTTGACCTCGCGACTCACCGTGGATACGACTCGGATCACCCACGGGTGACCGGTGACGTCGGTAAGGCCGGTGTGGCCATCGACTCTGTTGAAGACATGAAAGTGCTGTTCGACGGAATTCCCTTGGACAAGGTCTCGGTGTCCATGACCATGAACGGTGCGGTGCTGCCGGTGCTGGCGGGTTACATCGTGGCTGCCGAAGAGCAGGGCGTAAGCCAGGACCAGCTGTCGGGCACCATCCAGAACGACATCCTGAAAGAATTCATGGTGCGTAACACCTATATTTATCCGCCGCAGCCGTCGATGAAAATCATCGGCGACATCATTGCCTATGCGTCGGATAATATGCCCAAGTTCAATACAATTTCGATCTCTGGCTACCACATTCAGGAAGCCGGTGCCGATGCCGCCCTGGAGCTGGCATACACCCTTGCCGATGGCAAGGAGTACATCCGCACGGCCATCGCCGCTGGACTGGATATCGACAAGTTCGCCGGTCGTTTGTCCTTCTTCTGGGGCATCGGCATGAATTTCTACATGGAAATCGCCAAGATGCGCGCGGCGCGTCTGTTGTGGGCGGAAATCGTGTCAGAGTTCGAACCTAAAAACCCGCGCTCGAAAATGCTGCGTACTCACAGCCAGACCTCCGGTTGGTCGCTGACTGAGCAAGACCCCTACAACAACATCGTGCGTACCACTATCGAAGCGATGGCCGCAGTATTTGGTGGCACCCAGTCGCTGCACACCAACGCACTGGACGAAGCGATCGCGCTGCCGACCCAGTTCTCGTCCCGCATCGCCCGTAACACCCAGCTGGTTATTCAGGAAGAAACCGGCATTACCAAGGTTGCTGATCCCTGGGGCGGCTCCTATATGATGGAGTCACTGACCAAGGAAATTGCTGACCGCGCCCGTGAGCTGATTGCCGAAGTCGAAGAAAAAGGCGGCATGGCAAAAGCGATCGAAACCGGGATGCCCAAACTGCGCATCGAAGAATCCGCCGCGCGCAAGCAGGCACGTATCGACCGCGGTGAAGACGTCATCGTCGGCGTCAACAAATACATTCTCGATGAAGAAGACGATGTTGAAGTTCTCGATATCGACAACGAGAAAGTTCGTCAGTCTCAGGTAGAGGCTTTGGCTCGCATTCGCAGCTCTCGCGACGAAGCCGCTGTGGAAGACGCGCTGGAAGCGATCTACCAGTGCGCGCTGACCGGCGAAGGCAACCTGCTTGATCTGGCTGTAAAGGCCACCCGCGTTCGCGCCACAGTGGGTGAAATCTCCTTTGCCATGGAGCGTGAGTTTGGTCGCTTCAACGCCCAGGCGCAAACCGTCTCCGGTGTCTACGGCAGCGCCTATCAGGACGACGAAAACTGGCAGGGCATCACCAGCGATATCGAGAAATTTGTCGAAAAACACGGCCGTCGTCCGCGTATGCTGGTGTGCAAAATGGGTCAGGATGGCCACGACCGCGGCGCGAAAGTTATCGCCACGGCCTTTGCCGACGTCGGCTTTGATATCGACCTGTCACCGATGTTCTCAACCCCTGAAGAAGTCGCCAAGCAGGCAGTGGAAAACGACGTGCACGTGGTTGGAGTATCGTCGCAAGCCGCCGGTCACAAAACCCTGGTGCCACAGTTGATTGAAGAGCTGAAAAAGGCCGGTGCTGACGACATTATTGTAGTCGCAGGTGGCGTTATTCCGCGCCCGGACTACGACTTCCTCTACCAGGCCGGTGTGAAGGGTATTTTTGGTCCCGGCACCAAGATCCCGCTGGCTGCACGCGGCGTGTTGGACTCTATTAACGAAGCGTATAAGGGCTAACAGCGCCGGACGCGAAATGCTGGACGCAAGACGCTGAACAACGGGCGTAAGCGTCTTGCGTTTCGCGTCTTGCGTCTCGCAACCATATGATAGACATACACGCTCTCACATCCGGTAATTCCCGCGCCCTCGCCAAGGCCATCACTCTGGTCGAAAGCAAAAAGCTGGAGCACCGCAGTCAGGCGCAGGAACTGCTTGAAGCGGTTCTTCCTCAAACCGGCAATAGTATCCGCATTGGTATTACCGGTATCCCCGGGGTCGGTAAATCGACATTTATCGAGGCCTTTGGCTTGTATCTGGTGTCTCAGGGCAAGCGGGTTGCGGTATTGGCGGTTGACCCCAGCTCGCCGATTGCCGGCGGTTCCATTCTGGGTGATAAAACCCGCATGGAGCTACTGTCCCGCAGCAACGATGCCTTTATTCGGCCTTCGCCCTCGGAGGGATCTCTGGGCGGTGTTGCATTGAAAACCCGGGAAACCATGCTGCTTTGCGAAGCCGCCGGTTACGATGTGATTCTGGTGGAAACCGTTGGGGTAGGGCAGTCCGAATACGAGGTCGCCAGTATGGTGGACTTCTTTATGGTGCTGATGTTGCCCAATGCCGGCGATGAACTACAGGGTATAAAAAAGGGGATTATCGAACTGGCCGATGCTCTGGTGATTAACAAGGCCGATGGCGAGAGTATCAATCTCGCTGAGCAGACCCGCCGCCATTACCAGAACGCGCTGCATCTGCTGCGCCACAACAGCTTCTGGACGCCTCAGGTGATGAGTTGTTCGGCCCTGAAGCAGGAAAATATTGAAGCGGTTTGGGGGATGATCAGCGGCTTTCAAATCGACGCCACTAAAAACGGTTCACTCAGTGAAAAGCGTGCTCGCCAGGCCCGTGAGTGGATGAGCAAATTGCTCCACGAAATGCTGGATATGAAGTTAAAGGAACACCCCCAGGTGAAGGCAGAAATGCCGCTGCTCAACCAGAAGGTGACCAATGGTGAAACGACACCATTCCTTGCGGCACAACGTTTAATTGAGCTGCTGTTTAGCGATAAAAAAGAGACCTGAATTGCCATGCCCGCCGATATTAGCCACAAGCTGGACGAGTTTATTGCTGCCTACCTGCCTACGGCCCAGCATATGGAGTTGGCGGTTGATCGCTATGATGGCCAGTCTCTGCGTTTACATGCGCCTCTGGCGCCCAGTATTAATGACAAGCTCACGGCCTTTGGCGGTAGCATCTATGTCGTTGCCGTGATGACCTGTTGGGGTATGGTCTATCTGCGCTGTGTCGAGGCGGGGCTGGATCCCGACATTGTGGTTGCCAAAGCGGAAATTGATTATCTGCTGCCGGTGAATGACGATATCGTCGCTGAGTCGGTGCCCGCTCTGGATGACCAGTGGGAGCATTTTTTCCATAGCTTCGACGACCGCGGTCGGGGGAAAATCGAGCTGTGTTCACAGGTTATCGTGCGCGGCGAAGTCGCCGCGCGCTTCAAGGGCATTTACGCCATCGTCGGGGTTAAATAGCCTCGCGTTGTTTTCTCCATCGCGTTCATGAAAAGGCTGTTTACTGCCGGTAAAGAAACTTTTCCAGCTCCTCTCGCTGGGTCATGCCGTCGTTATAGCCCAAATCAATTAATTTCCCGCAGTATTCCGGTGTGAACAACAGGTAGCTGGCGATACTGACATTACCGCCACGGTTGGCCCCGGTTCTGCCCATAAAAAAGCGTAAACTGCGGGGCAACTCGCTGATATGCTCGTCGGCGATAGCGTCGATATCCTCGCTGGGGCTCACCACCAGGCAGTCCACTGGCAACAACGCCCGCCCCATCATTTGCATATTGTCTTCGGGGATCAGTGTCAGCAATTCATTGACTCGTTCCAGTCTCTCGATATCGGTTTCGATACTGTCGATAAAGGCGCTGTTCAATAGTTGCCCAATGATTTGCCCAAAGGCGGGGGATTGGATCGGTTTCGCCCGGTGGTGGTAGACCCGTTTGTGGCCGTTGGCCGGAATCACCAATACTCGATTCGCCCCGAGGTGGATCGCAGGGCTGATTGGCGTCAACTGCCGCAGCGCACCGTCGCCATAATAGTAGCGACCGATTTTAGCGGGTGGAAAGATGGTCGGAATCGCGGTTGAGGCCATCAGGTGCTGTAGCTGTATAGGGGTGGCCACACCCTGGCGGCGCCAACGCTGCCAGCCCGCGTGCTGAGGGCCGCCCTGGAAAAAGGTTTCAGACAGACCGAGAGTGTAATTCATCGCCGTAAGCGACAGTGCGTCGAGGTCGCCGTTGTAGATATTGCGACCGATATCGTCGAAGTCTATGTGATGTTGTAACAGTTCCCGCAGAGGACTATTGTCCAGCAGGGCAACGGGCCGGCCTTCGGTGATACCCGCATTGAACAGGGAAACCCCGAGTCGAATAGCGTTGCGGATCACCCCGTAGACATCCGCCCGATAGATTTTCTGGGTGGTGAGGTCCCGCCACATCATTTCCAGGGTGCGTACTGCACCGACAAAGTGGTGGGCCCCCGCGCCAATAGACACCGCGTTGATGCCCCCCGCCGAGGTGCCGACCAGTATGGGAAAGGGATTGTTGTGGCGTTTGTCATGGATCTCGGCCAGGGCCTTTAACACGCCCACCTGATAGGCGGCGCGGGCGCCACCGCCGGGTAGAACCAGCCCGGTGTTGGCGCGACTGACACTGTTGCCAATGGCTGATACGGAGTCGTTCACTGTGAGCGCTGGCCCCGTAATCCGGTTTCAACCAGGATGCGAGTGGCGATTTCTTCCACTGAGGCATGGGTGGTGTCGATATAGGGGATACCAAAGCGACTGAACAGGGCCTCGGCGTCGCGCACCTCGTCTTCACAGCGGCGCAGGCTGGCATAGGGGCTGTTCGGGCGGCGTTCACTGCGAATCGCTGACAGGCGCTCGGGTTCAATGGTCAGTCCGTAGAGGCGGTCGCGGTATTCCGCCAACGGACGGGGCAGCCGACGCTCCTCAAGATCCTCTTCGGTGAGGGGATAGTTGGCAACGAATACCCCGGTTTGCAGGGCGAGGTAGAGACAGGTCGGGGTTTTGCCACTGCGGGATACCCCGATAAGAATCACCTGGGCCTGGTCATAGCGGTTGATACGGGCGCCGTCGTCGTTGTCGAGGGCGAAATTGACCGCATCGATACGGTTTTTGTAGCGGGCGTCGCGGTCGGCGTTTTTCACCCGGCCTACCGTGCTGGAGGGCTTTTGTCCCAGCGCGGTTTCCAGTTGTCCGAGAAAGTGCGCCAGCACGTCGATAATAAAACCGCTGCTGGTGGCGATCACCGCGCGAATATCCGCGTTAACCAGGGTATCGAAGATGATGGGCTGCTCGCCGCTTTCCTTGGCAACCCGGTCGATTTTTTCCACGGCGGCCTGGGCTTTTTCAATGGAGTCTACGTAAGGCACGATGACGTGCTCGAATTTTTGCTGCTCAAATTGGGATAAAAGACTGCTGCCCAGGGTCTCGGCGGTGATGCCGGTACTGTCTGAAATAAAGAATACGGTGCGTGTCATGTAGTTTTTTTACCAAATAGCCGAAGAATCTCGACGGGAATTTCCAGAATAGCTGGTCTACTATCACTGCATCAAATTATTACACACTTATAACTGCTGGGCCGACGCTTTGCAAAACGGAGAAATACCAATGGCTGAATACGTAATCTGGTTCCGCGATCTGGGCATGAACGATGTTGAGCGAGTCGGGGGCAAAAACGCCTCGCTGGGTGAAATGATAAGCCAGTTGTCGAATGCCGGCGTATCGGTGCCAGATGGCTTTGCCACCACCGCACAGGCCTATCGCGACTTTCTTGAGCAGAGTGGTCTGAACGATCGCATCCAGTCGGCGCTTAACGACCTGGATATTGACGACGTGAAAAAACTGGCGGAAGTGGGCCGGGATATTCGTCAGTGGATCGTCGATACCCCCTTTCCAGCGCCACTGAACGAGGCGATTAGCACCGCCTACGCCAAAATGATTGACGGCAATCCGGCAATGGCCTGTGCGGTGCGCTCCTCGGCGACGGCTGAAGACCTGCCCGATGCCTCCTTTGCGGGTCAGCAGGAAACCTTCCTGAACATCAACGGCCTCGACAATATTATGATCGCCATCAAGGAGGTATTTGCCTCTTTGTACAACGATCGCGCGATTTCCTACCGGGTGCACAAGGGCTTTGAACACGCCGATGTCGCACTGTCCGCAGGCATTCAGCGCATGGTGCGTTCCGAAACCGGCGCCGCCGGGGTCATGTTCTCTATGGATACCGAATCCGGCTTTGATGGCGTTGTGTTTATCACCGCCAGCTACGGCCTGGGTGAAACCGTTGTACAGGGCGCGGTAAACCCCGATGAGTTTTACGTACACAAGGCCACCCTTGAGAAAAATCGTCCCGCAGTACTGCGCCGTAACCTTGGCAGCAAACTGATCAAGATGGTCTACGGCAGTGAGGCCTCTGCGGGCAAGTCGGTGGAAACCGTTGAGGTGCCCGAGGCTGATCGCAGCGAATTCTGTATTACCGACGACGAAGTGATGTCACTGGCCCGTCAGGCGCTGATTATCGAAAAGCACTATGGTCGGCCGATGGATATCGAGTGGGCCAGAGATGGCGATGACGGCAAGCTGTACATCGTCCAGGCCCGTCCGGAAACCGTCAAGAGCCGCGAATCCGCCAATATGATGGAGCGCTACCTGCTCAAGGAAAAGGGCAATGTGCTCTGTGAAGGTCGCTCAATCGGTCAGCGTATTGGCGCGGGTCCGGTTCGCGTCATCGACAACCTGGCGCAGATGGATGAGGTTCAGCAGGGCGATGTGCTTGTTACCGACATGACCGACCCGGACTGGGAGCCAGTGATGAAGCGGGCCTCTGCCATCGTCACCAACCGGGGTGGCCGTACCTGCCACGCGGCGATCATTGCCCGGGAGCTGGGCATCCCCGCCGTTGTGGGTTGTGGCGACGCCACCGAACGCCTGAAAACCGGTCAGGAAGTCACAGTATCCTGTGCGGAAGGTGATACCGGTATGGTGTACGAGGGCATGCTGGAGTTCAATATCAGCCGCAACAAGCTCGATGCCATGCCCGAGCTGCCCTTCAAAATTATGATGAACGTGGGCAACCCCGACCGGGCCTTTGATTTCCAGGCCTACCCCAACGCCGGTGTCGGTCTGGCGCGTCTGGAGTTTATTATCAACCGGATGATTGGCGTTCACCCCAAGGCGCTGATTAATTTCGATACCTTGCCGCGGGATGTGCAGCAGGCGGTAAAACGTCGGGTTGCTGGCTATAGCGATCCGGTGGAGTTCTATGTCGAAAAATTGGTGGAAGGAATTTCCAGCATCGCCAGTGCCTTCTACCCCGAGCGTGTCATCGTGCGGATGTCAGATTTCAAATCCAATGAGTACGCCCACCTGATCGGCGGCAGCTTGTATGAGCCTTCGGAAGAAAACCCCATGCTGGGCTTCCGTGGTGCCTCGCGCTACATCTCCGACAGCTTCCGGGAGTGCTTCGAGCTGGAATGCCGTGCGCTCAAGCGGGTTCGGGAGGAGATGGATCTGAGCAATGTCGAGATTATGGTGCCCTTCGTACGTACCGTTGGTGAGGCCAAACAGGTTATCGACCTCCTCGCGGAGAACGGCCTGAAGCGGGGCGAAAACGGCTTGAAGGTGATTATGATGTGCGAGCTGCCCGCCAACGCGATTCTGGCGGAGCAATTCCTCGAGCACTTCGACGGTTTCTCCATTGGCTCCAACGATTTGACCCAGCTTACCCTGGGGCTGGATCGCGACTCCGGCTTGATTGCCCACCTGTTTGACGAGCGCAACGAGGCCATTAAGGAGCTGCTGAAAAATGCCATCCAGGCCTGTAAAAAGGCAGGTAAGTATGTGGGTATCTGTGGTCAGGGACCGTCTGATCACCCTGACTTTGCCCAGTGGCTGATGGAGCAGGGGATCGACAGCGTGTCGCTCAACCCGGATTCGGTGTTGGAGACCTGGTTGTTCCTGGCGGAAAAACTGAAGAAGTAAGCCGCAGCAAAGCCCCGGCTATTCCAGCGCATAACGCTGGGTGGCGGGGTTGAGCCCCGAGAGGTTTTAACTGACAAGGCCCCGCTGGCTTACCCGCGGGGCCTTGTTGGTTTTTAGAACGGTTTTCTGCGTTAGGTATTGTCGTCTACCGGGGGGCTGTTGCCAGGCGTGATGTCAGCGCTCGACCAACTCAAAGGGGTCGGCGTCCTGTGCGGCGGGAAAGTTCTGTCGAAACTGGTTCTGTGCCCCTGCGTCCAGCTCAGCCTGCAAAATCCCTGCTTTCCCTTCAGCCAGTGATGCCATTGGCTTGCCCATAAAGTCGTAAATTCCACTGTCACCACTGTAGGGATGGCCGTTGCCGTCGCTGCCGACGCGATTGACTCCGACAACATAGCTTTGATTTTCAATCGCACGGGCGGGTAGCAAGGTGCGCCAGGCGTAGGCCCTCTGGGCGGGCCAATTCGCGACATAGATCAATACATCGTAGTCATCACGGTTGCGGGAAAACACCGGAAAGCGCAGGTCGTAGCATACTTGCAGGCAGTAGCGCAGTCCGCGCCATTCCACCACGACCCGGCGCTGGCCCGGTGAATAGTGCTCGTGCTCCCGGGCCATGCGAAACAGGTGGTGTTTATCATAGTGGCTAAGGGTGCCATCGGGTGTGGCCCAGAATAAACGGTTGAAGAACTCCCCGTTCTCGCGCACGGCGACAGACCCGCTTATCGCGCAATCATAATGTGCGGCCTGGGCCAGCAGCCACTGGCTGGTAGGCCCGTCGGCGGCTTCGGCAATGTCTTCGCTGTTCATGGAGAACCCGGTGCTGAACATTTCCGGAAGCACAATAACATCGGCGCCTTTGCACACTGGCAGCAGACGCTCAAATTGCGCACGGTTCGCCGGGGCGTTCTGCCAGACGAGCTCACTCTGAATGGCGCACAGTTTTACAGTTGACATAGTTTCTCCGCCGCGGCAATCAGGGTGTCATCGCCCTTGGCAAAGCACAGGCGAATAATGCGGGTGTCCGGTGGACTTTGGTAAAACACCGATAGCGGTATGGCAGCAACACCGCGCTCTGTGGTCAGCCAGCGGCAAAAGGCCATATCATCGAGGTCGCTGATCGCGCTGTAATCCGCCAGCAAAAAATAGGTGCCGGCGCTGGGTAGCAAGGTCAAACGACTGCCCGCCAGTTCACGAACAAAAAGGTCTCGCTTCTGCTGATAAAAACTCCCCAGTTCGTCGATGTGTTCGGGGTGTTCGGTCAACATATCGGCGATAGCGTACTGGGCGGGAGTGAAGCTGGAGAAGGTCACATATTGGTGGATTTTGCGAAACTCTGCGGTCAGCTCCGGCGGGGCGATGACGTAGCCCAGTTTCCAGCCCGTGCAGTGAAAGGACTTGCCAAAAGAGGAGACGATCGCGGTGCGCTCTGCCAATGCGGGAAAACAACTGGCACTGAGGCGCTCGGCACCATCAAACACAATGTGCTCGTAGACCTCGTCGCTGATAAGCCACAGTTGGTGCTTGAGCACGATGCGCTCCAGTTCCAGCCACCCGGCTCGATCCAGGCAGGTGGCCGTCGGGTTGTGGGGGCTGTTGACGATGATGCACCGCGTTCTGGGTGTAATGGATGATTCCAGCGCTTGCCAGTCGATGTGATACGCTGGGGGCATAAGTGGAATATGGACACAGGAGCCGCCCGCCAGCTCCACCGCTGGCGCATAGCTGTCGTAGCAGGGGTCGAACACAATCACTTCATCGCCGCTGTGCACCAGTGACTGTATGGCAACAAACAGCCCCTCCGTGGCACCGGAGCACACGGTGACCATCGATTCGGCGTCCACCGATCGCTGGTAGCAGCGTGCCGACAATCGTTCAATTCCAGAGAGCAGGGGGGGCGCCCCGGCCATGGGCGCATATTGGTTTAGCCCTGCTTGGCCGTGGTGGGCCAGACGCTCCAGCAGGTAAGCCGGGGCGGGAAAGTCCGGAAAACCCTGGGCGAGATTTATGGCGCCGCTCTTTGCCGCCATCTGTGACATGGTGGTAAAAATAGTGGTGCCCACATGGGGTAGCTTGCTGTCCAGGGTCATCGCGATCTCAATTATCAAAGTGTCTTGAATGCCGGCTTTTTATCATACCTCAGTGACGCGGCCCAGACCCAATAGGATCGCGGATCGATCGCTAACCCCCTTGAGTTTGCCGATGGTGGGCAAACTTCCGTCCCAGCGGGTACAATTTAGTGGGTAGTTACAGGCCCTATTAATCCCCAAGGCGATAGTTGTCGCGGAGTACGACGCGTTTATGCGGTATTACAGTCTGGAAAAACTGATGAATCTTTTTGACGGCTACCGCAAGGTATTCAAAATTGATAACCATCAGCTGATGTTGCTGCAACAGGATGGTCAACGCTATCTCATTGAGAGCAATTGCCCCCATCGCGCCTTTCCACTGAGCGCCTCGGATGTCGTTGGCGATGAGCTGGTATGTCCCCAGCATGGTTATCGTTTTGCTATCGCTGATGGTCAGTTGCGCCATTACAGCGAGGAGCCCTGCCGCAATCTGCGCTGCTATCCGCTGGTATATCAGCAGAATGAGCTGGGTGTAGTGCTGGGGGAATAGCCGAATTCAGGGTAGGCGGCGCAGCCAGGGCGATGTGGTGCCCTGTGGCCACATTCGATGAAAGGATTCCAGAGGCTCTTTCACCTGGGCTGGCGAATTCACCGCCAGCCAGCCGGGAGCGTCCTTGTGTCTGCCATAGGCGAATATCGCCTGGTCATCGGCAATCACCGAAAAATGTTGACTCTCGCTGGTATGTATTGGGTCTACTACCCGCAGCTCGATGCTGCTGCTCAGTTTTTGGCTGAGCGCCAGCAAAGGGTGAAAGCCCTCGCGTAGCGGTTGGTCGTCGCACATCAGCAGGTCTACGCCGGTGATTCGGTGGCGCCGGGCCAGCCGCGATATCACCCCGACAAGGAAGGTATTGGCATAAAGCTCGGGTTCCAGACTTTGGCTGAAAATACGCAGGCGTCGCCGGGCCTGACAGGCGCAGGTAAAGGCGGCGTCGGCAAAGTGCTCGGTGGCGACGGCTTGCCTTGGGCCGGGGTTGAGTGCCAGGGTCATGGTGCGGTGGGGGATACCAGCGTCCTGGTAACTGTCGCCGACGGGAATGAAGCCGAGGCGGCCGTAAAAGGGCAGGGCGTGCTCCTGGGCCGACAGGTGCAGTCGTTCGAAGCCGAGCTGGCGGCCACGATCGATAATATGGCTCATCAGGGCCAGTCCGATACCCTGGCCGCGGTGTTCAACGAGTACCGCCATGCGCCCAACGCCACCGTCGTCCAGCAAGCGGGCGGTCGCGACGGCGGTATCACCGGAAAAAACCAGAAAGTGATCGGCGTGCTCGTCGTGTTCGTCGAGCTCCAGGGCCGGAGGCACCTGCTGCTCTTCAACAAACACGGTGTAGCGTATACGGCTCAGCAGCTCACTGTGGCTGTGCCAGTCAGTATTCTGAATTCGAATCATCGTCGAAATACACGCTGCCAGCTTGATACAGGTTGTGGAGTAGCTGGGTTGGCAGAGCCGCCAGTAGCCCACCGGGAATTTCTCCCTCACACAGGCAAAACTGGCTGATAACGTCGCGGTAGTCGGCGGGATAGGGGTAGGCGAGGCCGTCGATAAAGAGCTGGTGGTCATCGAAGGCCAGCCGACAGCCGGGCCGCAAACTTAGCGGAAAGGTGTTCAGGTGTTCGCTGAACTCGGCTGCGGTCAAGGGGTCGTTACTGAACAGCTGGGCCGGATTGACCTCGGTCATCATTTTTCCGAACCAGCCGAGCAGGGCCTGGTCGTCTTCCAGTCCGCGCGTCAGTATTTCGCGCAATTGCCCGGCCAGTTCGGTGGGGAGACGGGCACTGTGGGCATCGGCTCGCAGGGGGAGGTCGCGAAAGCGCTCGCTGTCGTCCAATACCGTCTCTCGGTCGGCGCTCCAGCTATTGAGTAATTCTGCTTCGGAAGGGGCGCGAAAGCCAACAGAAAGCGTAATGCAGTCGTCGCCCTCGGCGATGCCCCAGTGGGCGACGCCGGGGGGAATGTACAGAATATCTCCCGGGGACAGCACAACTTCTTCCTGCTCGTCGAAATCCCTGAGCAGGCGCAAATCGGGATGATTCATTACCGGGCTGCTGTCGTCGCAGTGCTGACCCAGTTTCCAGCGGCGCTGGCCGCTGCCCTGGATCAAAAAAACATCGTATTGATCAAAATGAGGGCCGACGCTGCCACCATGACTGGCGTAGCTGACCATAATATCGTCGATACGCCAGCGCGGGATAAAACGGAAGTCAGCCAGCAGACTGGCGATCTCCGGTATCCACTGGTCTACGGATTGCACCAGCAGCGTCCACTTATCGGCGGGAAGCTCGCCGAAATCGGCGTCGCCAAAGGGGCCGTGACGCAGCAGCCACTCCTGCCCCTCTTGCACGATCAGTCGGCTGTCGACGTCTTCCTCGCAGGCCAGACCGGCCAGGTCGTCGCCGTCAATCGGGCAGACAAAGTCGGCCAGGGCGGCGCGTAAAACGGTGGTTTTACGCTGCCAGCAGGTGTCGAGGAAGTGCTGGGTATCAACGCCTTGCAGTGGCACAGCCTAGATCCGCTGGGCCTGGGCGATCGCATTGCCGATATAGCTGGCGGGGGTCAGTTCCCGCAGTTCGGCCTTGGCGGATTCCGGGATTTCCAGTCCGTCGATAAATACCCGCAGGGTGTCGCGGTTGATAGTCTGGCCACGGGTCAGCGCTTTGAGCTTTTCATAGGGCTCATCCACCCCGTAGCGGCGCATTACCGTCTGGATGGGTTCGGCGAGAACTTCCCAGGCGGCATCGAGGTCCGCAGCCAGGCGCTCGGGGTTCAATTGCAGCTTGCCCAGGCCCTTGAGCGTGGCCTGGTAGGCGATCATGCTGTAGGCAAAGCCAACACCCATATTGCGCAGTACGGTGGAGTCAGTGAGGTCGCGCTGCCAGCGGGAGATCGGCAGTTTCGCCGCCAGGTGTTGCAGCACTGCGTTGGCGATACCCAGATTGCCCTCGGAGTTTTCGAAGTCGATGGGGTTGACCTTGTGGGGCATGGTCGAGGAGCCGACTTCACCGGCAATAGTGCGCTGCTTGAAGTAACCCAGGGAGATATAGCCCCAGATGTCACGGTCCAGGTCGATCAGAATAGTGTTAAACCTTGCGACGGCGTCGAACAATTCCGCGATGTAGTCGTGGGGCTCGATCTGAGTGGTATAGGGGTTCCAGTTCAGCCCCAGCGATTCCACAAAACTTTTGGCGTGGGCTTCCCAGTCGAGTGTCGGGTAGGCCGAGAGGTGGGCATTGTAATTACCCACCGCGCCATTGATTTTGCCCAGCAGCTCGACCTCGGCAATGGTCTGGCGCTGACGGCGCAGCCGCGCGACTACATTGGCCAATTCCTTGCCCATAGTGGTCGGGCTGGCGGTTTGGCCGTGGGTGCGGGACAGCATTGGCACAGCGGCAAATTCCCGCGCCTGTTCGGCGAGTTTGTTAATAATCTGGTCGCAGTCGGCCAATAATACGGCGCGGCCTTCGTTCAGCATCAGTGCGTGGGACAGGTTATTGATGTCCTCTGAGGTACAGGCAAAGTGAACGAACTCGGACACGGCGGCCAACTCGGCCTGGTCGGCAATGCTCTCCTTGATAAAGTATTCGATGGCCTTCACGTCGTGGTTGGTGGTGGCCTCAATGGCTTTCACCCGCGCAGCCTCGGTCTCGCCGAACTCGGCAATCATGGTGTCGAGAAAGGTGTTGGCGTTGGCAGAGAAGCTGGGAACCTCGGTAATGCCCGGATTTGCCGCCAGGTGTTGCAGCCATCTCAATTCCACTATCAGGCGGCTTTTTATCAAGCCGTATTCGCTGAATACCGGGCGCAACGAGGCCGTTTTGCTGCCGTAGCGGCCGTCTACCGGAGAAATTGCAGAAAGCGCGGACAAATCCATAATCTGTTTACCTTATCTAAACGCAGGAGGGGCTGTAAGCAAGGGCGCAATGATACACGGCTCAGTGCGCGATTTCAGTGTTCAAAATGTGCTTGGCTTCGGTAAAAAGCCGGTTGCGGCGCAAAATCAGTGTCCAGCGGTTGCCGCCGGCCTGTTGCCAGAGGTAGGCGGCTCGAACCGCCGCCAGTAGCAGGGCGCGAATGCGCGCGGCGTTGGTCGGGTTTTGCAGGTGCTGGGCGCTGCCGCCGACCTGGATACGAAAGCGATATTTGGAAAGTGTGTCTTGATAAATGTCTGCAAGGTTCAGGCACAGGGCGTTGATATCACTGCCAAAGTCCCGGCTTCTACCGGCGTGCTGCAAGCGGTTGCGCACGATGGCGGTCGCGGCGTCGTCCTTGCGCAACTGTCCCTGAAGGTACAGTGCACCCATGCAGTAACGGGTGACTGCCCGGCGCTCGCCATAGTCGTTGCCGCTGAGTAGATCCCGCAGTGCGCGCAACCCGACCTCCAGTGCTTCGACACCGCCGAAAATGGCGATGGTATTGCTCGCTTCAAAGCTGAGCACACTGTGGATACTCGCCTCAAGTGCGGCAGGTTCCGCCAGGCCGGTTCGGGCAATCTGGTCTACCTGACTGACTGCCTGCACGACAGCAGCCAGTGCCAGGGTCTGTTCACGAATTTGTTCAGGGCTTGGACGGCTAAACATCAGCGATTGTGCCCCGCTTCAATAATGCCGCCACCAAGGCAGTGTTCGCCGAGGTAAAGCACGGCGGATTGTCCCGGTGTGACCGCCCGCTGGGGCTCATCGAAGCGCAGCTCGTAACCGGCGTTGGTGGCGATCAGTTCGCAGTCCTGATCCTGCTGCCGGTAGCGGGTCTTGGCCTGACAGCGCAGGGGCAACTCGGGTTCCTGCCCGTCTATCCAGTGAATGCTGGACAGGCTGAGGCAGTTTTTGAACAGTGCCGGGTGCTGGCTGCCCTGGGTGACTACCAATACATTGCGTTGCAGATCCTTTTCCACCACATACCAGGGCTCCTCTCCGGCGCCGCGTACGCCGCCGATGCCCAGCCCCTGACGCTGGCCAATAGTGTGGTACATCAGTCCACTGTGCTCGCCCATTACCTTGCCGTCCAGGCTTTCGATTTTGCCTGGCTGGGCGGGCAGGTACTGCTGGAGGAAGTCCTTGAAGCGGCGCTCGCCAATAAAGCAGATGCCGGTGCTGTCCTTTTTATCGTGGGTCACCAGTTCGTGGGCTTCGGCCAGTGCGCGCACGGCGGGTTTTTCCAGTTCGCCCACTGGGAACAGGGTTCTGGCCAGTTGTTCCGAGGACACAGCGTGGAGGAAGTAGCTCTGGTCCTTGTTCGGATCGAGGCCCTTGAGGAGTTGGGTGCCGGTGGTGTGCGCGCTGCGCCGGGTGTAGTGGCCGGTGGCAATGCCGTCGGCACCGAGGCTGAGAGCGTGCTCCAGAAAGGCTTTGAATTTTATTTCCCGGTTGCACAGGATGTCCGGGTTGGGGGTGCGTCCCGCGCGGTATTCCTCCAGAAAATGCTCGAACACATTGTCCCAGTATTCCTTGGCGAAATTGGCGGTGTGTAAATAGATGTCGAGTTTTTTGCAAACTGCTGCAGCGTCGGCGAGGTCTTCCATCGCGGTGCAGTATTCCGTGCCATCGTCTTCGTCCCAGTTCTTCATAAACAGGCCTTCGACCTGATAGCCCTGCTGCAGTAGGAGGAGGGCGGCGACGGAGGAGTCTACGCCACCTGACATCCCGACTATTACGCGGGTGTCGGCGGGGGCTTTGTCACTCAGCTTGAACGGTGCAGCGGTCATTAACAATTTCCGTAAATCATGTTCAGGGGGTAGCGGTGTCCGTCGAGGTAGCGCTCCAGACAGTCCAGTACCATAGGGCTGCGCAGCATGGGGCGGTGTTCACGGAGTTCTTCCGGTGTCATCCAGTGCACGCGGTGGATGTCGGCATCCAGAGGGCTGTCGGGGCAAAAGGCCACTGGTTTGGCGAAAAACGTGCTGCGGTGATAGGTGACGCCGTTGCTGCCAGCGGTATACAGGCCCATGCCAATCACGCCCTGCAGTTCCACTCGCCACTGGGTTTCCTCGAGGGTTTCCCGTATTGCGGCCTCTTGCAGGGATTCGCCCTGTTCGAGGTGCCCCGCGGGTTGGTTGAAAACGTGCCGCCCTTCGCGGATTTCCTCAACGATCAGAAATTTTCCGTCATTCTCGACAATGGTGGCGACGGTGACGTGGGGCTGCCAAGCCATAACTGCCTCTACCTATAAAAGGACGCCATTGTAACAGGGGGGCTTATAAGGGCACAGGCCCTATCTTCGCCGGGACGGGCGTCCAGGCCGGTGCGCGGGCGTTTTCCCCGTTGGGCGACCTGTTCGTCGCCGGGGTGTTGTGCGATTCTCCGCTCGCTTGCCCTGGGGGAGCAGGCTGGTGCGCTGAGCAGCGGTTAGCATCACAGGCTGATATTCGCCTGGTTGGAGCGTGCCCAGTTGCCAGGGGCCTATAGCCACGCGGATCAGGCGCAGAGTGGGAAAGCCGACGGCAGCGGTCATTCGCCTGATCTGCCGATTGCGTCCCTCGGTGATGGTCAGAGCAATCCAGCTGGTGGGAATGGCGGCGCGGTATCGCACCGGCGGCTGCCGGGGCCAGAGGGAGTCCGGTGCGGTAATACGTTGTGCCTCGGCCGGTGCAGTAGGGCCGTCGTTTAGCTCGACGCCGTTGCGTAGGCGGGAGAGGGCGTGCTCATCGACCTCGCCCTCGACCTGCGCCCAATAGGTTTTCGCCAACTTGTGCTGCGGGTGACTGATGCTATGCTGCAAGCTACCGATGCCGGTGAGCACCATCAAGCCTTCGGAGTCGTAATCGAGGCGTCCTGCGGGGTAGATCGCAGGGATATTGATGTAGTTGGCGAGGGTTTCCTTGTCCGCCGACGCGGTGAATTGACTCATTACGCGGAAAGGTTTGTTAAAAAGTATAAGATCCGGCGTAGATTCGGGGTCATTCATGGAAGAAATTCGACTATAAAGTGGTATAATGCCGCGCTTTTTGAGAAAAGCTATGTCTAAAGTGCTCGCTGACAGCAGTCTATTGTGTCGGCATTGTAGCAGTGGAAACGCTCTGCGGCCGCCTTTTTACGAGCTCAGATACTAACCGATAAACCATGGAGTCAAAAATGGGATACCAACATATCAAGGTACCTACAGAGGGTGAGAAAATCTCCGTTAATGCGGATCTTTCCCTGAACGTACCCGATCGGCCAATTATTCCTTTTATCGAAGGTGATGGCATCGGGGTCGATATTACTCCGGTAATGATCAACGTTGTGGACGCAGCGATTGAGAAAGCCTATGCCGGCAAGAAAAAAATCAGCTGGATGGAAATTTTCACCGGCGAGAAAGCTGCTGAGATGTATGACGGCGACTGGTTCCCTGCGGAAACCCTCGACGCCATCAAAGAGTACGCGGTAGCGATCAAAGGCCCGTTGACCACGCCAGTAGGTGGTGGCTTCCGTTCATTGAACGTTGCGCTGCGTCAAGAGCTCGACCTGTATGTCTGTCAGCGCCCGGTGCGTTGGTTTGAAGGTGTTCCTTCACCTGTCAAAGAGCCAGGCAAGACCAATATGGTGATTTTCCGTGAGAACTCGGAAGACATCTACGCGGGTATTGAGTGGAAAGCGGGCACTCCTGAAGCTGATAAAGTGATCAACTTCATGCAGGAAGAAATGGGTGTGACCAAAATCCGCTTCCCGCAAAACTGTGGTATCGGTGTTAAGCCTGTATCTGAAGAAGGCACCAAGCGCCTGGTGCGCAAGGCCATTCAGTACACTATTGACCAGGACCTGCCTTCACTGACTCTGGTTCATAAAGGCAACATCATGAAGTTCACCGAAGGTTCTTTCAAGAACTGGGGCTATGAACTGGCAATGGAAGAGTTCGGTGGCGAGCTGCTCGACGGCGGCCCCTGGGTCAAGCTGAAGAACCCCAACACCGGCAAGGAAATCATTGTTAAAGACGTGATTGCCGACGCGATGCTGCAACAGGTACTGCTGCGTCCCGACGAGTACAGCGTTATTGCTACGCTGAACCTGAATGGCGACTACCTGTCTGACGCGCTGGCTGCCCAGGTCGGTGGTATCGGTATCGCTCCCGGTGCAAACCTGAGTGACACTGTTGCCCTGTTCGAGGCTACCCACGGTACAGCTCCCAAGTACACCGGTCAGGACAAGGTTAACCCCGGTTCACTGATCCTGTCTGCGGAAATGATGCTGCGCCACCTGGGCTGGAACGAAGCCGCTGACCTGATTATCGACGGTATGAACGGTGCGATTCAGGCCAAGACGGTAACCTATGACTTTGAGCGTCTGATGGAAGGTGCGACCTTGCTGAAGTGTTCCGAGTTTGGCGACGCCATTATCAAGCATATGTAAATGCTTTCAGCCGACCCTGTTCAGGGTCGGCTCGACCTTTCGGTTTTTTAAATCTGCTTTAGATTCAGTGTGTTGCCTCCTCATGTTCAACAGGATTCGTGTTGCCTGTTATAGAGGCGTGCAGTGGCAGCGCTCGCCTGTCGCGAGCGTGAGTAGGGTGGGGATTGCTCAGTGCAGACGATTTAGCCGGCTTGAGCTTCTGTTTCGTCGCCGGCTTTGATGCTGACCGCGTGCAGACCCTTGGGGCCGTTCTCGGCGGAGAAATACACTGTCTGGCCCGCTTTGAGTGTTTTGTAGCCTTCCATGGAGATGGCAGAGTAGTGTGCAAACACCTCTTGCTCACCGTCTTCAGAGAGGATAAATCCGTATCCTTTGGCGTTATTGAACCACTTTACAACACCATTTTGCATAGCTTTACACCCTGCTTTCTCGTTATAGTTATCCCTAAGATTACGTGGAATTGCCTGCGCATTCCCCGCGTTAATTCCCATTTTTAAAACACTGGGAGCTTGGCGTCAAGTAGAGGTTTGTTACAGGTATATCTCGGTGGATTTCCCTATTGTTGAGCCTCCAGTGAATGATAAGCTCAGGTAAACGGTAAATATGCAGTTCCAGAAAGTGAAAATGAGTGGCGAGGACAAGCCTGGTCGCAGTGGCGACACCGGTATCGCGGTGCAGGAAGCCAAGCCTACACTCAAAAAGCCGCCGCTGTATAAGGTGGTGTTGATGAATGATGATTACACCCCCATGGAGTTTGTGGTGGAGGTGCTGGAAGACTTCTTTTACATGAGTCGCCAGCAGGCGACCCAGGTGATGTTAACGGTACATACCAAGGGCAAGGGGGTTTGCGGCGTATTTACCCGAGACATTGCTGAAACCAAAGCCAATCAAGTGAATCAATATGCCAGAGAGAGTGGTCACCCGCTGCTGGCCGAAATTGAGGAAAGCGAAGGTTAAAACTACACTTTTGTTTGCAGCGACACTTAAAGCAGTACCCATTTGTAACAACAGAAGGCGAAACAGGCTATGTTGAGTAAAGATCTCGAAGCGACGCTCAGCCAGGCATTTAAATCAGCCCGCAGCCGGCGACACGAGTTTATGACCGTGGAACACCTGCTCCTTGCGCTGGCTGATAACGATGCAGCAATAAAAGTGCTGGTTGCCTGTGGTGCCGACCTCAAACAGCTAAAAGGCGACCTCAGTGAATTTGTTGAGGCGACGACCCCGCGCATTCCCGACGACGATGTAGAGCGCGACACCCAGCCCACCCTCGGTTTTCAGCGCGTGCTCCAGCGGGCAGTGTTCCATGTACAGTCCTCCGGCAAGCAGGAGGTTACTGGCGCCAATGTTCTGGTTGCGATTTTCAGCGAACAGGAAAGCCAGGCGGTGTACTTCCTCAAGGCGCAAAACGTCAATCGACTGGATGTGGTGAACTACATCACCCACGGTATTTCCAAAGTTGCCGACAATGAGTCCGGCGAGCACGAGCAGCACCGTGAGCAGGAAGGTGAGGGCGGTGATCCCGAGCAGCGCCCACTGGAAAGTTTTTCGACCAACCTGAACGAAGAAGCCAAGGCCGGTCGCATCGATCCGCTGATTGGGCGCGCCGAGGAAGTCGAGCGGGTTGCCCAGATTCTGACCCGCCGCCGCAAAAACAACCCTTTGCTGGTCGGTGAATCCGGTGTCGGCAAAACGGCGATTGCCGAGGGCTTGGCCAAACGCATCGTTGATGGCGAAGTGCCCGACGTACTTGCCGATAGTGTGGTGTATTCGCTGGATATGGGCGCGCTGCTCGCGGGCACCAAATATCGGGGCGACTTCGAGAAACGTCTCAAGGGTTTGTTGGCCGATCTGAAAAAACGGGAAGGGGCGATTCTGTTCATCGACGAAATTCACACCATCATCGGTGCTGGTGCGGCCTCCGGTGGAGTGATGGATGCGTCGAACCTGCTTAAACCCCTGCTTAGCTCCGGGCAGATGCGCTGCATAGGCTCGACCACCTTCCAGGAGTACCGCGGTATTTTCGAGAAGGACCGGGCCTTGAGCCGCCGCTTCCAGAAAGTGGATGTGAGCGAGCCCAGCGTCGAGGACACCTTCCTTATCCTCAAGGGACTGAAGTCCCGCTTTGAGGGGCACCACGAGCTGCGCTATACCGATGGTGCCTTGCGCACGGCGGCGGAGCTGTCGGCACGTTATATCAATGACCGTTTTCTGCCGGACAAGGCGATCGACGTGATCGACGAGGCGGGGGCTTACCAGCGCCTGCAAAAGCCGGAAAACCGTATTGAAACCATTGATGTGCCGGAAATCGAGGCAATTGTTGCGAAAATCGCCCGTATTCCTCCGAAGAGCGTGTCTTCCGACGACAAGGCGTCTCTGGCCAAGCTGGAAGATAATCTGAAAATGGTGGTGTTCGGCCAGGATCAGGCGATCACTGAGCTCAGCGCCTCCATCAAGCTGGCCAGGGCCGGACTGAAATCCGGCGACAAACCGATTGGTTCTTTCCTGTTGGCGGGGCCCACCGGTGTCGGTAAAACCGAGGTGTGCCGGCAGTTGGCCAAGATTATGGGCATGGAGTTGGTGCGCTTTGATATGTCGGAGTACATGGAGCGGCACACGGTTTCCCGGCTGATTGGCGCGCCTCCTGGCTATGTCGGCTTCGATCAGGGCGGTCTGCTGACCGACGCGGTGACCAAGCACCCCCACTGTGTGGTGTTGTTGGACGAAATCGAAAAAGCCCACCCTGATTTATTCAATCTGCTGTTGCAGGTGATGGATCACGGGGCATTGACCGATAACAACGGCCGCAAGGCCGACTTCCGCAATGTCATTCTGGTAATGACCACCAATGCCGGCGCAGAAAGTATCAGTCGTCGTTCTATTGGTTTTACCGAGCAGGATCACCACACCGATGCGAACGAGGCCATCAATCGCCTGTTCACCCCGGAGTTCCGCAACCGACTGGATAACGTGATTAACTTTGCGCCGCTGCCCGAGGAGGTTGTTCTGACGGTGGTGGATAAATTCCTGGTAGAGTTGCAGTCGCAGCTGGATGACAAAAAAGTTGCCCTGCATATCGACGACGACGCGCGGCGTTGGCTGGTGGCCAAGGGTTACGACAAGCAAATGGGCGCGCGGCCAATGGCGCGAGTTATTCAGGAGCACATCAAGAAGCCGCTCGCAGAGATGGTGTTGTTTGGTGAGCTTGAGGGGCAGGGTGGTACGGTGTACATCAGCACCAAGGGTGACAAGCTGGAGTTGCGTGCGGAATCTGTGAGGGAGCCTGAAACGGAGACCTGAGGTCTCCGCAGCGGGCAGGGCCTGTACTTAGCGGCCGCGGAAGGTAATGCGGCCCTTGGTCAGGTCATAGGGAGTCAGTTCAACCTTAACCTTGTCGCCGGTCAATATGCGGATATAGTGCTTGCGCATTTTTCCGGAAATATGGGCGGTGACGACATGCCCATTCTCCAGGCGAACCCGGAACGTTGTATTTGGCAGGGTATCGATAACCTCGCCTTCCATTTCAATCTGGTCTTCTTTCGCCATTCGGCAATAACCCTCGGATATGCGGTTGAATGTGGAACGGTAGACCGCGGTCGGCCCAAAAACTGCGCGCATTTTGCCCTAATTAGCGCCATTAGGCAATTTGCTATTTGCCACTGAGGGGCGGGCGGTGGCAAAACTTTGGGCAATTGGCAGTAATGCCTTAATCAAGGCCCTGTGTCGCGGCAGATTTCACTTCAATTCAGGCGAATCCAGCGCTGGCTCATCAATAATTCAATGGGGCGGTAGTTGGTTTTATAGCGCATCTTGTTGCAGTCGCGTATCCAGTATCCCAAATACACGTAGGGAAGATTGCGCTGCTGGCACTGCATGATTTGCCATAACACCGCGTATTTACCCAGACTGCGACGGCGGTCATCCGGGTCGTAGAAGGTATAAATTGCTGACACGCCGTCCTCCACGGGGTCTGAAACGGCCACGGAAATCAAACGATCATTGTCGTAAAAGTGAATGTACCGAGTGTCACTGCGCCCTTCGGTGATAAAGCTGGCAAATTGCTCGGGGTCGGCGGGATACATGTCGCCGTCGGTATGGCGAGCATTGATATAGCGTTCGTAGAGACCATATGCCTGTGTTGATAACTCACGTGTGGCCACGACTGTGAGGTCGGCGTTGCGGTTGAACAGCTTCCGTTGGTTGCGGCTGAAAGTGAATTCCGCAACAGGTACCCGGCAGGGAATGCACTGCTGGCAGCCCTCGCAATTAGGGCGATAGTAGTGATTGCCACTGCGGCGAAAGCCGCGCTGCGACAGCAGGCTATAAAGTGAACTTGATACGGCGATATCCGGGTCGACAAACAGGGTTTTGGCCTCCCGGTCATCAAAGTAACTGCAGGGGTGGGGGTGGGTGGAGAACAGCTTGATTCGCTTTTCGTCGGTCACAGCCAGAAACCTCCGGCTCCGGGGTGTGGTGCCGCTCTGGTCGATTCCGCTATATCACTGCTGCGCATATCAAGACGTAATGGCATGGACGCCCGGGGCAGGCCAGGGTGGCGGAGCGTCGCAGGGCGTCTGACAGTGCTGCTGTAATAGGTGGCGGAATGCCTCCCGTGGTACATCTTCGGCTCCCATGCTGTGGAGGTAATCATTGCCGACCTGGCAATCGATCACGTTGACCCCAAGTGGCTCTAGTATTGCACACAGGTTGACCAAGGCAATCTTTGAGGCGCTGGGACGGCGGCTGAACATCGACTCACCGAAAAACATGTGGCCAATTGCCAGTCCGTACAAGCCGCCGACCAGCTCCTCTTCCTGCCACACTTCGACGGAGTGTGCCCAGCCGAGTTCAAACATACGCAGATAGGCGGCCTTCATTGCCGGGGTTATCCACGTACCTGGTCGTTTCGGGCCAAGTTGCGCACAGCCATCAAGCACCTCGCCAAAGGCGGTATCGGTTTTTACCTCGAAGGACTCGCGGCGCATCAGCTTGCGCAGGCTGCGTGAGATATGGAGGCGTTCGGTAAATAATAGAGTGCGGGGATCTGGCGACCACCACAGAATGGGCTGTCCCTCTTCGTACCAGGGGAAGATACCCTGTCGATAGGCTTCCAGCAGGCGCTCAGGTCGCAGGTCTCCGCCCGCCGCGAGTAAACCGGCAGGGGCAGCGAGGGTGCGGCTGATATCCGGAAATCGAATATCAGCCTTGTCCAACCAGGGAAGGCCGGGCATATAACCTGAGGGGAAGGGTGTTACGCCAGATCGTCCAGGTAGCGCTCCGCGTCCAGTGCCGCCATGCAGCCGAAGCCGGCAGAAGTCACCGCCTGTCGGTAGATGTGGTCGGCGACGTCGCCGGCGGCAAAGACACCTTCGATGCTGGTCTGGGTCGCGTTGCCCTCAGTGCCGCTCTGAATTTTCAGGTAGCCATCGTGCATTTCCAGTTGGCCGGCAAAAATATCGGTGTTGGGCTTGTGGCCAATGGCGATAAAGACCCCGGCAACGTCCAGTTCCTGGGTGCTGCTATCCTTGGTGCTGGCCAGGCGCAGGCCGGTGACGCCGCTGTCGTCGCCGAGAACCTCGTCCAGAGTGTGATTCCACAGAATATTGACATTGCCATTTTCGGCCCGCTCCAGCAGCTTGTCCTGGAGGATTTTTTCCGAGCGCAGGGCGTCGCGGCGGTGTACCAGTGTCACCTCTGAGGCAATGTTGGACAGGTAGAGCGCTTCTTCAACAGCCGTATTGCCGCCGCCAATGACCGCAACTTTTTTACCGCGGTAAAAGAAACCATCACAGGTCGCGCAGGCGGACACCCCTTTGCCCATAAACGCTTCTTCCGAGGGCAGGCCGAGATACTGAGCCGACGCGCCTGTTGCAATAATCAGCGCGTCGCAGGTGTAAGTGTTGCTGCCCTTCAGGGTGAAGGGGCGCTGGGTCAGCTCCACGGATTCGATGTGGTCGAACAATACCTGGGTGTCGAAACGCTCGGCGTGGGCCTGCATCCGCATCATCAGCTCAGGGCCCTGTACGCCGTCCTTGTCGCCGGGCCAGTTGTCCACGTCGGTGGTGGTAGTGAGCTGGCCGCCTTGCTGCATACCGGTAATAACCACCGGGTTAAGATTGGCGCGAGCCGCGTAAACGGCAGCGGTATAGCCCGCAGGACCGGAACCGAGGATGATTAGGCGGTGGTGTTGAACGTCGCTCATGAAAATGCATTTCCCTTTGAAGGGGATTGAACTGATGGCAATCCCGGGTGACAGATAACTGGCGCCTATAATAGGGTAAATCGCGGGCCTCAGCAAAAGCGACAAATGCCAGATTGAAGTGCTAATATTGGGCCGATTTCCCGGATTTCAACATTCTGCAGTATAAACAAAGGAAGCGATTTTCCCTTGGCAAAATCCGCTACACACGACAAAACTCCCAAAGATGGCAACAAACGACGGGACGCACTGCAGTTGCGAGTGCGCGAAGGCTTGTTAATCGGCCTCGTCGCCGTGTGCCTGTTTATTTTCGTCGCTCTGGTGACCTATAGCAGTAGCGACCCAGGTTGGTCCCGCACCGGTAGTGGTGAGGGCGTACACAATGCCGGCGGTCCGGTGGGGGCGTGGCTGGCTGATGTGTTTTACGCTCTGTTTGGCTATATGGCTTATCTATTCCCTATATTACTGGCATTTCGCGCCAGCAGGTTGTTCCGCGACCGTTTTATCAGCCGCGGGTTCGACGCGGTGGTTTTCGCTCTGCGTCTGATTGGTTTTATGCTGGTGATGATTGCGGCGACGGGCCTGGCGGGCAACGAGGATCAGGGGCACAGCGGTTTGCCCTTTGGCGCCGGTGGGGTGCTTGGCAGTGCGGTGGGGCATGCAACTCTGGCGTCCTTTAACGAGTTTGGCAGCCGACTGCTGCTGATTGCTGTGCTGTTGTTCGGTATTACCGTGTTTACCGATATTTCCTGGATCAAAGTGATCGATAAGCTGGGCGCAGTTACCCTTTTGCTCGCCGAGCGCCTGCAAGACCGTTTTTACCATTGGCGCAAGCGTCGCGCAGAGGCCGCTGCCGCCAGGGTGGCACAGGTTCAGCGCAAGGAGTCGGTGGCTAAAAAAACCGAAATTCAGCGCGACCGCGTGGCGCCCACCATCGCGCCGCCGCCCAAACCGGTGCAGCAGTCGGCGCGGGTTGAAAAAGAGAAACAGGCATCCTTGTTTGACGGGATTATCACCGGAAAATTGCCCTCGTTGACACTGCTCGATCCCGCTGAGCGCCACCCGGACAAGGGTTTTTCCCCCGAAACCCTTGAGGCCATGTCCCGCTTGCTGGAAATCAAGCTGCTGGATTTTGGTGTTTCCGCCAAGGTGGTATCGGTCTTTCCCGGCCCGGTGATTACCCGCTTTGAACTGGAGCCCGATGCGGGGGTTAAGGTCAGTAAAATCAGTAATCTGGTCAAGGACCTGGCGCGCTCGCTGGCGGTCATCAGCGTGCGGGTGGTCGAGGTCATTCCCGGCAAGCCCTATGTCGGCATAGAGATTCCCAATGAAGATCGTGAGATTGTCAATTTCCGCGAAGTGCTGTCTTCCGAGGCCTTTGAAGCGGCGAAATCCGCGCTGACGCTGGCGCTGGGGCACGATATATCGGGCGAGCCGGTGTGCGCGGATCTGGCCAAAATGCCCCACCTGCTGGTTGCCGGTACCACCGGGTCCGGTAAGTCGGTGGGGGTGAACGCGATGCTGCTGAGCCTGCTCTACAAATCCACTCCTGAGGAAGTGCGGCTATTGCTGGTAGACCCGAAGATGCTGGAACTGTCGGTATACGACGGCATTCCCCACCTGCTGACACCGGTCATTACCGATATGAAGGACGCTGCCAATGGCCTGCGTTGGTGTGTCGCGGAAATGGAGCGGCGCTACAAACTGATGTCGGCGATGGGCGTAAGGAATCTCGCCGGTTTTAACCGCAAGATCAAGGAAGCCATTCAGGCCGGTGAGCCAATCAAGGACCCGCTGTGGAAACCCGAGGAGAACTACCAGCCCGGGGCTGAGGTGGCAGAGGCACCTGATTTGGAAGTGCTGCCCGCGATTGTCGTGGTAATAGATGAATTCGCCGATATGATGATGATCGTCGGCAAAAAGGTGGAAGAACTTATCGCCCGAATCGCCCAGAAAGCCCGTGCAGCGGGGATTCACCTGATACTGGCGACCCAGCGTCCTTCGGTGGACGTTATCACCGGTTTGATCAAGGCGAACGTGCCGACGCGGATCGCCTTTCAGGTTTCGTCGAAAATTGATTCCCGCACGATACTGGATCAGGGCGGAGCGGAGCAGCTACTCGGCCACGGGGATATGCTCTATATGCCACCTGGTTCCGGTATTCCGGTGCGGGTACATGGCGCCTTCTGTTCAGACGAAGAAGTACACAGAGTTGTCGCCGATTGGAAAAAACGGGGAGAACCGCGCTATATCGATGGTCTATTGGAGGAGGGCAGTACCACTGACGCCATGCCCGGCATGCCTCCCGAAGGTGCCGAGGGCGACGATGGTGAAAGCGATGCTCTCTACGACGAAGCGGTTCGCTTCGTCACCCAAAGCCGTCGTGCGTCGATTTCCTCGGTGCAACGCAAGCTGCGCATTGGCTACAATCGCGCCGCACGACTTATCGAAACCATGGAGTCCGCGGGAGTGGTCTCTGAAATGGCGAGCAATGGCAGCCGGGAAGTCCTTGCGCCACCGCCAGTCGAATAGGAAATATCATGGGTATTTGGCGCCTTTGTACCGTTGTTTGCTTTGCCTTTCTCAGTTCGATGGCCCTTGCGGGGGACGTCGCTCAGCTGCATTTGCACCTGTCATCGATGAAAACCCTGGATGCGAAATTCAAGCAAACGGTGATGGATGACAGCGGTAATATTCTGCAGCAGAGCGAGGGTGTTCTCGCGGTAGAGCGGCCCAACAAAATACGCTGGGAAAGCACGTCGCCGTTTCGCTACCTGTTGGTTAGCGACGGTGAGACCCTGTGGCGCTACGACGCCGAATTGGAGCAGGTGAACACCGAGGCCTTCGATACGGAGGTCGCCCAGGCGCCCGCGATGATTATCGGCGCCAGCATTGAACAGCTCGATGCCCAGTTTGACGTGAAACTGCATAAGCAGGATACCCTGCGGGAATTTACCCTGATTCCCAAAGTCCCGCAGATGTTCAGCGAAATGACCCTGCGTTTTCGTCAGGGGAAGCTGATTGCCATGCAGTTAAGTGACAATCTTGAGCAGCGAACCTTCATCGAATTTGTCGCGCCGAAGTACAATACGCGACTTCCGGCATCCCTGTTCCGCTTCGACCCGGAGACTGCGGCGAGCCAATGACAGACCAGCAGGCGCCTCTCGCGGCAAGGATGCGGCCTCAGCGGCTTGAAGACTATCGCGGACAACAGCATATCCTCGGCGATGGTCAGCCTCTAAGGCGGGCGCTGGAAACCGGGCAACTGCATTCGATGATTTTCTGGGGTCCCCCGGGAGTGGGCAAGACGACACTGGCCCAGCTCATTGCCCTGCGTGTGGACGCCCACTTTATTCAACTCTCGGCGGTGCTGGCCGGGGTCAAGGATATTCGCAATGCGGTGGAACAGGCGCGGCAGGCGCTCGCCTGCGGCCGCCGTACCATTCTGTTTATCGACGAAGTTCACCGCTTTAACAAGGCCCAGCAGGACGCTTTTCTGCCCTATGTTGAAGACGGTACGGTCATTTTCGTGGGTGCTACCACGGAAAACCCGAGTTTCGAAATCAATAACGCACTGCTGTCCCGGGCCAGGGTGTATCCGCTGCGGGCATTGGCCCAGAGCGATATCCTCGAGATTCTTACCCACAGTCTGGAGGCGGAAGGGTGGCCTGTCGAGCCCAGTGTACTGCAACACCTTGCCGAACAGGCCGACGGTGATGCCCGGAGGGCGTTGAACCTGCTGGAGCTGGCAATGGATATGGCGCAGCAGGAAGGCAGTGGTGAACTCAGCGACGAGTTGGTCAGCCGGGCGATGAGTCATCAGCCGCGCCGGTTCGACAAAGGCGGCGACCTGTTCTACGAGCAGATATCCGCCCTGCACAAATCCGTGCGGGGCAGTTCCCCCGACGGAGCCCTGTATTGGTTGGTGCGTATGCTCGACGGCGGCTGTGACCCGGTGTATATCGCGCGCCGCTTGCTGCGCATGGCCAGCGAAGATATTGGCAATGCCGATCCGCGAGCATTGCGCATTTGTATCGATGCCTGGGATGTTCAGGAGCGATTGGGTAGCCCGGAAGGGGAGCTGGCACTGGCCCAGGCGGTGTGTTATTTGGCGGCGGCACCTAAAAGCAATGCGGTATACAGCGCCTTTAACCGCCTGCGTAAGGAAATTGCCGAGTCCCCCAGCTACGACGTGCCCATGCATCTGCGCAACGCGCCGAGCAAGCTGATGAAGTCGCAGGGCTTTGGTGAGGGCTATCGCTACGCCCATGACGAGCCAGAGGCCTATGCCGCCGGTGAAAACTATTTGCCCGAGGCCCTGGGAGACAAGCGCTTCTATGAGCCGGTACCCCGCGGACTGGAAAAGAAAATCGGCGAAAAACTGCGCTATCTTCGGCAACTGGACGCACAAAGTCCTTATAAACGCTATCGTTAGCAGCGCAACTTGGTAAAATGCGGCGTTTTTACCGCCGGGAGGGGGGATTGTGTTGCCATATCTTTTGATTGCCCTCGGCGGTGCCGGCGGGGCACTGAGTCGTTACGGCGTCGCTCGGTTAGGGCAGGCGTTGTTGCCCCATCATCTGTGGCCCTGGGGAACCTTTACGGTTAACCTGCTTGGCTCCGTGGCCATCGGCGCCGTTTATGTGTTGATTACCGAGCGCGGCAACCTGCATGCCGATTGGCGCTATGTGTTAATTGTCGGCTTCCTAGGAGCATTTACCACCTTCTCAACATTTTCGCTGGAGTCGGTGGCGTTATTTGAGGCCGGTCGGCCCTTTGTCGCGATCAGCTATATGGCCGTTACACTGCTCACCTGTGTTGTCGGTTGCTGGCTTGGCATTATCGCAGTTCGCTAAAAAATCATTACTATTCAAATTGTTGGAGTTATTGTCTAATGTTAGATATCAAGCAGCTACGCCAGGACCCGGACGCCGTGGCAGCCGCCTTGAAGAAAAAGGGCTATGTCTTTGATGTAGCGGCATTTCAGTTGCTGGATGCCCGCCGCAAGCAGGCCGATGTCGAGAGCCAGGACTTACTGGCCCAACGCAAGCAGGCTTCGAAGCAAATCGGCGAGCTGGTAAAAAGCGGTGTGCCCGTCGAACAGGCAAAAGCCCAGGTCAACGAAACCCTTGCTAAAATCGAGTCTCAACTGGAGGCGCTGAAGCAGCAAGCCAAAGAGGCCAATGACGCCCTGGACGGCTTGTTAATGGGGGTGCCCAATATTCCCGCGACTGATGTGCCCGAGGGCGCTGATGAAGAAGACAACCGGGAGATCAGCCGTTGGGGTACACCGAAAAGCTTCGACTTCGAGGTCAGGGATCACGTTGATGTTGGCGCCGCCCTCGGTGGCCTGGATTTCGATACCGCTACCAAAATTACCGGTAGTCGCTTTTCGGTAATGCGCGGGAATATGGCCCGTCTGCACCGGGCGCTGACCCAGTTTATGCTCGACACCCATACCCGGGAGCACGGCTACCAGGAAGTCTATGTGCCGTATATCGTTAATAGCGATTCTCTGCGCGGGACCGGTCAGCTGCCAAAGTTTGAAGAAGACCTGTTTCGCCTGAATGGCGAGTCGGATTATTACCTGATTCCCACCGCTGAGGTGCCGGTTACCAATATGCTGCGGGATGTGATCGTCGATGCTGCCGAGCTGGGCGACGGCTTGAAGTTTGCCGCTCACACTCCGTGTTTTCGCAGTGAGGCGGGTAGCTACGGGCGCGATACCCGGGGCATGATCCGTCAGCACCAGTTCGAAAAGGTCGAGCTGGTTCAGTTTGTACGCCCTGAGCACTCCGATCAGGCTCTGGAAGCCCTGACTGGCCACGCTGAAGCCATTCTGCAGAAGTTGGAATTGCCCTATCGCAAGGTGATGCTGTGTGGCGGGGACCTCGGCTTTTCGTCCTATAAAACCTACGATCTTGAGGTCTGGCTGCCAGCCCAGGATACCTACCGGGAAATTTCTTCCTGCAGCAGCTTTGGCGACTTTCAGGCGCGGCGGATGTTGGCGCGGTGGCGCAACCCCGAGACTAATAAGCCCGAGTTACTGCATACCCTGAACGGCTCTGGACTGGCGGTAGGGCGAACCCTGGTGGCTATTCTGGAAAACTATCAGCAGGCAGACGGCAGCGTGGTCATTCCCCAGGCGCTGCGGGGTTACATGGGTGGGGTCGAGCGCCTCACCGCAGCGGAGTAATCCTATGGAATTCCTGCCACTGTTCACCAATCTGAACGGTAAAACCTGCCTGCTGATTGGTGGTGGCCAGATCGCCCTGCGCAAGGCGAGACTGCTGCGTAAAGCCGGAGCGGTGTTGCGGGTGGTGAGTCCGAAGGTCATCCCCGAGCTCAAATCGTTAATGCAGCCCGCGGACGAGTTATTGAGCAGCGGCTATGATGACAGCGTGCTCAACGGCGTATTTCTGGCGATTGCCGCCACCGACGACGAGCCCCTGAACCGGCAGATTTCCCAAGATTGCCACCGTCTGAATATTCCGGTCAATGTGGTCGATAACCCGGAATTGTGCAGCTTTATCCTGCCCGCCATTATTGACCGCTCTCCAGTGGTTGTCGCGGTGAGCAGTGGTGGCAACAGCCCCGTACTGGCGCGGCTGATTCGATCCCGGTTGGAGAGCAGTATTCCCACCTCCTACGGGCGTCTCGCTCACCTGGTGGGTAAATTCCGCGACGCGGTGAAAGCGAAATTCAGCGATATTGAGGATCGCCGGGATTTCTGGGAGCAGACATTGCAAGGGCCCATTGCTGAAATGGTGTTCGCCGGCAATGACGAGGCGGCGGAGCAGATGCTCAGCAAGGCGATTAATCAGACCGAGCTGCGACCCGGCGGCGAGGTGTATTTGATTGGCGCTGGACCCGGAGACCCGGATTTGATGACCTTCAAGGCCCTGCGTCTGCTACAGCGCGCTGATGTGGTGCTCTACGACCGACTGGTCGCTCCGGCGATTGTCGAGCTGTGCCGTAAGGATGCCGAACGGGTGTATGTTGGCAAGGAGCGGTCAAACCACGCCGTGCCCCAGGAAAATATCAACCAGTTACTGGTGCGCTATGCCAGCGAAGGGCGCAAGGTTGCCCGACTGAAGGGGGGCGACCCGTTTATTTTCGGCCGCGGCGGTGAAGAAATCGAAGAGCTCGCCGAACATAATATTCCCTTTCAGGTCGTACCGGGTATTACCGCGGCGGCGGGCTGCGCCAGTTATGCCGGTATTCCACTGACCCACCGGGATTATGCGCAGTCGGTGCGCTTTGTCACCGGTCACCTGAAGGACAATTCGATCAACCTTCCCTGGAGTGAGCTGGTTCACGGGCAGCAGACAATAGTGTTCTACATGGGGCTGGTGGGCCTGCCGGTGATCTGTGAACAGTTAATTGCTCACGGCCGCAATGCCGACACACCAATGGCACTGGTACAACAGGGCACTACGGTCGATCAGCAGGTGGTGGTCGCCACGCTGGGCACTATGGTTGATGCAATTGCGGAGAGGCCAGTGAAGGCCCCCACGCTGATTATCGTCGGCGAAGTGGTCGCACTGCGTGAAAAACTCGCCTGGTATGAAAAGTATGACCTGAGCAAGCCGGAGCTGTAACGGTATTTGGCTGACAGCAACTATGGGAGAAAATATGTCCGACTACGATTACGACCTTTTCGTCATCGGTGCCGGTAGCGGCGGTGTTCGCGCCGCGCGGATGTCCGCTGGATACGGTGCCCGTGTAGCTATCGCCGAGTCCCGCTATCTGGGTGGCACCTGTGTGAACGTCGGCTGTGTTCCCAAAAAATTATTCAGCTACGCCGCCCATTTTCCGGAAAATATCCACGATGCAGCGGGCTTTGGTTGGGATGTGCCGAGCCCCAGGCTGGATTGGCCGCGCCTGAGGGACAATAAAACCCGCGAAATCGAGCGCCTGAACGGCATCTACGGCAATATGCTGAATAATGCCGGGGTGACGATAATCAATGGTCACGCACGTATTGTCGATAGCCATACGGTTGACGTGGGGGGAAAGCGTTATTCCGCCGAACGCCTGTTGATTGCGGTGGGCGGCTGGCCCTTTACCCCGGACATTCCCGGGGCTGAGCATATAATCAGTTCCAACGAAGTGTTCTACCTTGATGAATTGCCCCGCCAAGCGGTGGTGGTTGGCGGCGGCTATATCGCTACCGAGTTCGCCGGTATTCTTCAGGGACTTGGGGTAGAGGTAACGCAAATTTACCGAGGGCCGCTGTTCCTGAGGGGCTTCGATCAGGAAATTCGCGAACATCTGGTTACCGAAATGCAGCAGCAGGGCGTCACCCTGGCCTTCAACGAAAATGTCACTGCAATAGAGAAGCGGGCAGAGGGTGATTTTCAGTTGAGCCTGGAAAACGGCGGCACCATGAGCACCGGGCTGGTGTTATACGCCACCGGGCGCAAGCCCTTGCTGGATAATCTCGGGTTGGAGAACACTGAGGTAACGCTGAATGACAAGGGCTATATCGCCGTTGACAGCACCTTCCAGACGGCCGACCCGAGCATTTATGCGCTGGGCGATGTCACCGGGGGAATTGAATTAACACCGGTTGCCCTGGCGGAGGGAATGAACCTTGCGAAACGGCTCTTTGCGGGTATCGACGAGCCGCTGGACTACGACTATATTCCTACGGCGATCTTTTCCCAGCCGAATATTTCGACTGTTGGCTACAGTGAAGAGCAGGCGAGGGATAAATTCGGCGAAATCAGCGTGTTTACCTCTCGCTTTCGTCATCTCAAGCACACCCTGACGGACAACCCGTCCAAAGTCTTTCTGAAACTGGTGGTGGACAGGGCCTCAGACCGTGTTGTCGGTGCCCATATGCTTGGGGATGATGCCGGAGAGTTGATTCAGGGGATTGCGGTGGCGATTCGCGCCGGTGCGACGAAACGGGATTTCGATACCACCATTGGTATTCACCCCACAGTGGCCGAGGAGTTTGTAACGATGCGCGAGGCGACCCGCTAGGGCGCTTCGCGCACCTCCCTTGGACCGGGCTCCCCCGGTTTAAGGTCGGCCTACAGCCAGCCGGTCGGGCTGGAAGTAGGGCATGGCGTCAACCAGAATATGACCGGCTTCGATCAACAGCGGATCCGGCTTTTTGTCTTTCTTGTCTTCATCGCCCTCGGCGTCACTGTGCTCAGGCGTCAGCGGCAGATCCTGGGCTACATCCAGTTCCTTGTCTTCTTCCAGCACGTCGAGGGGCGGCTCGCCCTTGGCCACACGGCGGCGATTTTCCATCGCCAGTTGCAGGGCCTTTTGCTCGTCCCGCTCTTTTTTGCGCTTGTCGATGTTCAGCGACAGGGTTTTGCGGTCGCGGTACTTTTCAATGGCCGACAGCTGCTCTTTCAAAAAGCGGAAGTCAGGGTCCTTGGCAACCCGTTTTTCGTGCTTTTGCTGTAGCGTGTTAAAGGACGCGCGCAGGTCAAAATAGTAGTTATGACGGGCGCGGGGAATGCTGTCCCACTCCATGGCATTGTCGAGGATACTCTCGCCGATGGTGTCCTTGTCGTACAGCGGTGGGAAGGCGATATCGGGGATGACACCGCGATTCTGGGTGCTGTCGCCGGAAATGCGGTAGAACTTGGACTCGGTCAGTTTTAATTGACCGTGGCCCAGTGTATTGACCGACTGGACTGTGCCTTTACCAAATGACTGGGTGCCGATAACGATACCGCGCTGATAATCCTGTATTGCACCGGCAAAAATCTCGGATGCCGAGGCGCTCATGCGGTTGATAAGCACCGCCAACGGGCCAGTGTAATAGGGCGAGCGGCGGCGTTTGCCTTCGTAAATCACTCGGGAGTTGGAGTGCTTGATCTGTACCGTCGGCCCCGCTTCAATGAACAAGCCCACCAAACTATTGGCTTCGGCGAGGGAGCCGCCACCGTTGTCGCGCAGGTCGATCACAATACCCTCGGCACCCTCTGACAACAGCTCGCCCATAATACGCACGGTGTCGCGGGTGGTGCTGCGATAGTCGGGGTCGCCCATGCGAAAGGCTTCAAAATCGAGATAAAAGGTGGGAATGCTGATAACCCCGATCTTGCGGGTCGCGCCGTCGGCCTCGGTGATCTCGATAAGCTCTCCCTTGGCACTTTGCTCCTCAAGTTTGACCTCATTGCGTTCAATCACCACCAGTTTGCGCTCTTCATCGCTGGGCGCGATGGCGGGAATGACTTCAAGGCGCACCGTGGAGCCACTGGGGCCGCGAATCAGGTCGACCACGTCGTCGAGGCGCCAGCCGATAACATCCTGCATTTCGCCGTCCTTACCCTGGGCGACACCGACTATTTTGTCAGCCGGTTGCAGCTCACCCTGTTTGGCGGCAGGGCCCCCGGGCACCAAACGGACGATTTTGGTGTAATCGTCCTCCATTTGTAACACGGCACCGATGCCCTCCAGTTTGAGGCTCATATTGATCTGGAAGTTTTCCGACAGGCGAGGCGAAAAATAGTCGGTGTGGGGGTCATACAGCGAGGCCAAGGCGTTGGCATACATTTGAAAAGCGTCTTCTGCCTCCAGTTGTGTCATGCGCTTGAGCTGGTTTTTAAAACGTTTTTCCAGCAGTTCAACAATGTCTTTGTCTTCCTTGCCGGCCAAACGCAGGCCAAGCACGCGGTTTTTCAACTGTTTACGCCAGATTTCGTCAGCTTCGGCTTTATTCCTGGGCCAGGGCATTTCGCTGCGATCGAGCAGGATTTCCTCATCTTTGGAAAAATCCATCGCGGCTACCCGCTTATTCAGGTTTTTAATCGTGTTTTCAAAGCGCTCCGTTATTCGCAGGCGATAGCGATTGAAAATGCTGAAACCGGTGTCGAGGCGGCTTTTTTTCAGCTCGTCATCCAGAGAGTGTCGAGACTTCATAAACTCGTCGATATCCGACTGAAGGAATATCTGTCGGTTGGGGTCAAGGTCGTCGAGATAGGCCATCAACAGCCGCTCAGAGGTGGCGTCGTCAAGAGTCAGCTTGACGTAATGGCGGGAGTTCAGCTGCCGAAGCATGTCCCTGATTGCAACAGTGTGCTCCTTGGCCGCACCGACCTCGGCGAGGGCCAGGGCAGACGGGGCCGAGAGGGTCAGTACGCTGAGCAAACATGCCAGCAGCGCGGCGCGGCGTGAACGGGATATCTTTGTCAAAAAATGCATAAAAAACCTGTAGTTCTCCGCAGCAGCTCTGGCGCTTTTTGCGCCGATCACCATTGATACCAGCGGCAGATTTATAATAATTTCACTGCAACGGATTCTCAGTTCTGGTATACCGCGTTACACTGAAAATATCTACTAACAACAACCAGTTGAGCTAGCAATTGTGAGTAAAAACCCAAAAATCAGCGTCGTTGAACGCTATATCAAGGCCCTGTGTGACCACGACCTTGAGACCATTGACCTTCTTTTTGCCGACGATGCCACGGTCGAAGACCCCGTCGGTAGCGACCCACTGCGTGGCAAGGAAGCTATCCTTGGATTCTACAAAGTGGGGTTTAGTTCCGGTCTCAGCGCGCGACTTGAGGGTTCGGTTCGTCTGGCGGCCAATCACGCCATTTTCCCCTTTGTTGTTGAGTTGAATCCTGGCAATGGCGAAATGCGTATCGAGGCTATCGATCAGTTTACCTTTAATGATGATAACAAGATTATCGCCATGCGTGCGTTTTGGGGGCCAGAGAATACCCGCACGCCGTAAAATCGCCGATGCTTGGCGTCCAGCAGGCCGCGCCGCGGCCTTGAATTTTGCCGATTCGTCCCTATCTCACCGCGTAAGCCCTTTCTATTCATTCTTCCCACGAGAGAATCTGTCATGACGACAGTCAGTCATCTTCACGCGCGCCTTGATCAGCTTCGCCGCAATCCGGCATTTGAAACCTTCGTCATTGCGGTGATTATCCTGTCGGCCATCGTCGTCGGGGCGAAAACCTTTGATATCACGCCCGGGCAGGCGCGCTTGCTGTCGATGCTGGATATCGCGGTCACCCTGTTTTTTCTCACCGAAATCTCCATTCGCTTTCTGGCGGAGAAAAACAAGAAGCAGTTCTTTCGCGATGGCTGGAACGTTTTTGACTCGGTGATTGTATTGGTCAGCATTATTCCGCTGCCGGACGCCGACGCCGCAACGGTAGGGCGCTTGATTCGGGTGTTCCGCGTACTGCGCATGGTGTCGATTGTACCTGAGCTACGCATGTTGATTAACTCGCTGATTCGGGCGCTCCCGCGCCTCGGCTACCTGATGCTGCTGATGTTTATTGTGTTCTACATCTTCGCGGCGGCGGGCAGCACCCTGTTTGCCAGCGTGAATCCCGTACTGTGGGAAGATGTCGCAATCAGCATGCTCACCCTGTTTCGTATTATGACCTTCGAAGACTGGACCGATATCATGTATGAAACCATGGCGGTCTACCCTTGGAGCTGGGCCTATTACCTGGTGTTTATAAGCCTGAGTGCCTTCGCCTTTTTAAATATGGTGATCGGCGTTATTGTCGGGGTGATCGACGAAGAGGGTGCCGCCCAACAGCGCAGTGAGCACCCCGAGGCGACCCTTGCCGCGATTGCCGCAAAACTGGATCGCATTGAGTCTGCCCTTGCAGAGCAGCGAGCCCTGGCGGGAACAGAGTCAACAACCGTGCGGGGCGTTGCAGTGGAAGAGGCCGAAACAGCTAACGTACGATAGCCACCGATTTTACCTGTGCCCACACTGGCATTCCTTCCCGCAGCGCCAGTTTGGCGACAGAGCGCGCGGTGAGTTTGGCCCACAGCACATTGCTCGTTGTGTCGTTGTCGTTAATGTCGCTGCCCAATGTCAGCTTGATGACACGCATGGCGGTGTCGTGGGTTTCGCGAATTGCGACAATTCGGCAGGGCAGGATATTGACGATGCTGGTGTCCCGATGCTCCGTTAAGCTGAGGCTCACATCCCGGGCGAAAATGCTCAAGCGTTGCCTGCTGCCAATGGCTTCACCATTGTCGCGCACCCAAACCTCGCCACCGACAAAACTCAGCCGAATCAGGCGCCACTCCCGGTGTCGCTCACTGACCTCGGTATCGATGACACTGCACAGTTCGCCGTCGCTTTGGCTCAGTACGGCGGGATCGTTGAGCAATTGCCGGGCGGGGCCACTGGCGGTTTGCCTGCCGTTTTCCATCACCACGATATAGTCGGCCAGGCGTCGCACTTCGCTTAGCGAATGGCTGACGTACAGAATGGGAATGTGCAGTTCTCCCCGCAAACGCTCCAGGTAGGGCAGAATCTCCTGGCGTCGCGCATCATCCAGAGAGGCCAGTGGCTCGTCCATTAACAGCACCCTGGGCCCAATTAACAGCGCGCGGGCGATCGCTACCCGCTGGCGCTCTCCACCCGAAAGGGACTGTACCGAGCGATCAAGCAGGGTCTCCAGACCGAGTAGTTCGACCACCGAACGGGTGTGACTGTCGGAGCGCTCGCTGGCGCGGCGCAGCGCGTAATCGAGATTGCCCTGCACATTCAGGTGGGCGAACAGGCTGGCCTCCTGAAATACATATCCCAGCGGTCGGCGGTGGGTCGGCAGTGAGTAGCTTGCCGTTTGCCAAGGTTGACCGGCAACACTTAGGTAGCCTCCGGGGCAGCGCTCCAGCCCGGCTATACAGCGCAGCAGGCTGGTTTTACCCGAACCGGAACGGCCAAAGATGGCGGTGACGCCCCGTGCGGGGAGGTCCAGGTCTATATCCAGCTCAAACCCGGTTTGCCGACGTAGCAGGTGAAAGCGGGCGTGAATAGGTTCGGAGCCCATCGTTAATACCCCAGATCCGTCGTCGCCGCATTGCGGCGGCGCAGCCACTGCAACACCAGCATCATTGCAAAGGAAAAACCGAGCATCAGTGCTGCGAGGCGGTGTGCTCGGGCGTAGTCCAGGGCCTCAACGTGGTCGTAGAGCTGAACCGATAACACCTGCGTGGCGCCGGGTATATTGCCGCCGATCATCAATACCACGCCGAATTCACCCAGGGTATGGGCGAATCCGAGCACCGCTGCGGTCACAAATCCCGGGCGCGCCAGCGGCAACAGCACGGTGAAAAAGCGGTCGACAGGGCCGGCGCGCAGGGTTGCCGCGACCTCAAGGGGGCGTTGTCCCACCGCTTCAAGCGCGTTTTGTATGGGCTGCACGACGAAGGGCAGGGAGTAGAAAAACGATCCTACGACCAAACCCGCAAAACTGAATGGCAGGGGCGACAGGCCAAAAAATGCCACGACCTTTCCAATAGGGCCATCCGGCCCCATGGCCAGCAGCAGGTAAAAGCCGAGCACCGTCGGCGGCAGGATCAGCGGCAGTGTTATCAATGCAGCAATGGGGTCGCGCAACCGGGAGCGACTGCGACTCAACCACCAGGCAATTGGTGTTGAGAGCACCAGCAGCAGCACGGTAACCACTCCCGCCAGTTTCAGGCTCAACCACAATGCCGCAAAATCGCCGGCGTCGAGCGCACTCATTGCTGGCCACCGCAGTGGTCGGTAGGTGGCGGTATCAAATAGCCACCTGCGGTGATAATCCGCTCAGCAGCCGGTGTGGCCAGGTAGTTGATAAATTCGGCGGCGGCTTGTGGTTGACGGCTCGAGCCCATTATCACCACAGCTTGCCGAATAGGTTCGTGCCAGTGGCGAGGTACAGGTATATAGTGATCCTCTGTTCGCATTTGTGAGCGTGCGACCAGTCCCCCCTGCGCATTGCCGGTATAGATAAATTGATAGGCTTGGGCAATATTCTCTCCCTTCACCAGTTGCTCCGGTGACGGGGCTACACCAAGAAACGCCAGTACCTGCTCCGCCGCACGACCGTACGGCGCGAGTCTGGGGTTGGCGATGGCGAAACGCCTATATTCAAACTGGCCTAGTGCCTGTGCGGGGTCGCTGATCTCCTCGCTTGTGGGCCAAAGCACCAACTGCCCGTAGGCGTACAGGATGCAGTGCGAGGCTAGACCGGCATCAACCAAACGCTGTGGAAAGTCGTCGTCGGCGGAGAAGAACAGGTCGAAGGGAGCGCCCCGTTGCAGTTGCGCGTAATGCTTGCCCGACGAGCCCTTGGCCAGTACAAGGTCTACCGCGGTGTGCTGGCGATAGTCTTCAATCAATTGTTCAAGGGTTTGGGCAAAATTGGACGCTACCGCAATACGCAGCGGCTCGGCGTTCACCACGGTGGCAGCCAGTATGGAAAACAGTGGCAAGAGGCAGATTTTAACTACGCCGGACAAGGTCATTGAAAAACAAGGGCTGGGAACATGGAGGGGTATAGTCGGGTAATAACCCTCTTGTGGCAAGTCGGGGTGGCCCCGGTAGTATAAATACCGTGGCAGGCGGTGTAAGACGATAAACTGGTTTGGTTTGCGCACGCCTCCACGCAATCATACAAAGAGGATAGCAATGAAGACCCTCAAGCAATTTGCCCGTCGCATGAAGCATCATGTTCAGGCGCTGTATCTTGCCGGACGCGACTCGAGAACCCCGTTGATAACGAAGTGTCTGGTCGGGGTTATTGTTGCCTATGCGTTGAGCCCGATTGATTTGATTCCGGATTTTATTCCGCTGATCGGGTTTCTCGATGATGCTCTTATTCTGCCTGTCGGGATTTACCTCGCGGTGAAGAGTCTTCCCGCAGAGGTCTGGAATGACTGCCTGGCCCAGGCTGAGCAGGCACCTGTTCGCTTGCCGAACAGTCGCTGGGCAGCGGCGGCGGTGCTGAGCATTTGGGTGATGGCGGCGGTGGCCTTGGTTTACTGGCTACGGGGCTAGCTCTCTCCGGCGCCTGTTCAGGCGCACCTGCAATGGGTTCCCTTCTTTTATTTTATGAATATCAAATAGTTATCCTATCAATGCTATGATTTGAAAAATGCCGTGGGTGCTTTGGTGCGGCGATAATACTCTGAATCATTGCTGCAACAGGATATGCGATATGTCTGCCCAAAAACTGTACCGTTTCATTCCTTTTCGTAGTGCAGACATTCTTGCAATGTGCCGGGCGGAAGGGCGGTTGAACGACGAGGCCCTCGGTCGTTTCGATCAGGCAGCGGCATATATTCAGCAAAGCTTTAAAGATGAATTTCATACCCTGAGAAATGAACTGAAGAATATCTATTTTCCTCTTGACCCTGATGCAGACACCCGACAAGTAGAAATCGGCAGCAAGGCCTCCGAGGGTGATCAATCCCTTGTTAGCAAATTGGAAACGTTGCTGGAGCGGGCCAATTACGAGCGGGTAGGCCCGGAGGCCCTGGCTGCAGCGATGGAGTCGGCGTCGCTTTTCCATATTCGATTGGCGGTCGATATGGAGGATTACGCGGAAGTACTGCTGTATACCCGCGGTGCCAGCGCACGTAGCGAGGTCCTGACCGGGCCATTGGGCTTGTGGAAAAAAGCCGTTAGCTTTGTCAATTATGATCGCGTCGTGCTGTATCTGCGTTTTAAAGATGATATTGAGGATAACAAGGGCATGGCGTCTTACCGCCCGGGGGCGGTGATGCTTAAGCTCTTTCAAAACGTACCCGACGCCGACCTTGAAATGCTATTCCCCAATACACGGGTGGGTATGCGCCTGCGGGACAAGCTGATGATCGGCATACCAGCACTGATTAGTGGCGGAATTGTTCTGACCACCAAGTTGGGGGCAACGCTCGTGCTACTGGGGTCGCTGATTGGCTTCTGGCTGGGAATGAGCAGCGAGGCAGTTACGCTCGACCGCAATGCGGTGCTGGCGCTCCTGGCGGGAGCGGGGACGTTGGGCGCCTATTTCTGGAAGCAGTTCTCGAGTTTCAAAAACCGCAAGCTGCGGTTTACTGAGGCCCTTACACGGAATTTGTACTTTAAGCTGTTAGATAACAATAGCGGGGTGCTATTGCGTATACTGGATGATGCCGAGGAATCTGAAATCAAGGAGAGTGTGCTCGCCCTGTATTTTATGATGGCGTCGCCGGGCCCGATAGCGGCGGCTGCACTGGATCAGGACATTGAACGGTGGTTCGATCAACGTTGGGGCTACCAAATGGACTTTGAAATTGCCGATGCTCTCGACAAGCTGGAATACCTTGGATTGGCGAAATGCCAAAACGGGATCTGGCAGGTATTGCCCGTTTCGGCCTGACGCTGGTACGCGGTATAAACCTGTGAGTTTGCCCACTGGAGACTTATGGCTGAAATAGACTTTTCCGTACTGGACGCGAGTGAACTGTTTTCCTACGAGGGGCTGGTGTCGATGGTTGGAGAGGGCGGATATATGAAAGTCTGCGAGGCCTTCTACACCGATATCAGTCAGTTATACGCGGAAAAATATGCAAGTGCCGACGACGATTCGGTGGAATCCAATCGTCGCTTTGCCCACCGAATAAAGGGCTCGGCAGGCAATGTCGGGGCAAAAAAACTGTCCCTGTTGGCGGCGGACGTAGAGCAACGCCTGTCCAATGGGGAAGCTCACTCGATTCGTGAGCTGCTCACAGAGTTAAAGGAAGTCCTCGATACGTTGGCGGTATTCAGGTCTGAGAATGGTCGCTACTCTCAAGCTGGCGATTGAGCAATTCACGCATTTTAGAGCGGTCTGGCAGGCGGATATTCAGGTGCGCATTGACCCTCATCAGCACCCGGTAAGGGCTGACTGGTTTGACGATATAGTCTATTGCGCCGGCTTCAAAGGCTTGCGCTTCAAACATGATGTCGCTGTATCCCGTCAGGAAAATAATGGGAACGTCGGTGAGTGTGGGGTCTGCCTTGAGCCGGCGACACACTTCGATGCCGGAGATATCGGGCAAATCCAGGTCAACCAGCACCAGATCCGGATGACAGCTGCTGGCTTTTTCAAGGGCTTCTTCGCCATTTTTTGCGATGATCAGTTCGGAGTACGCCTCAAGAATCAATTTCAACAAGGCAATTGAAGACAAATCGTCTTCGACGGCCAGTATTTTCGGTAGCGATTTTTCCATGCTGGAGACCTTAACATGAGCAATGGTTGTGGCTGGAGTGTATCATTTTGTCTCTATCACACGGGAGAATAAACCCCGTGGTGGCGCGCTTCAGGTGGCGGCCCCGTTACGGCTATTTTCCAGAACTTGCTCCAGCGGAAGCGGCTCGGAATACAAAAAGCCCTGGCCCAAAATACAGCCTGCTTTCACTAACATTCTCGCCTGATTTTCGTTCTCCACGCCTTCACCAATTACACTGATGCCCAAAGCATCGGCCAAAACGATAATGCCTGAAAGTAAGTCTGCTTTCGGGTTCCCCTGCTGTTCAATGCCATCGAGGAATCGGCGGTCAAGCTTTATGTTGGCGTAAGGGTATTTTTGCAGCGTATAAAGGGAGGTTGTTCCTGCGCCAAAGTCATCCAATACAATCTTAAAGCCAAGCTCGATAAGTCGATTCAGATGTCGCGCAACAATCTCGCTGTCTTCACAGACGGTAGCCTCAGAGACTTCAATATTGACTTTTGTTGGCAGGCTCCGGTTCAGGGAGCAGAGGAACTCTATATGGTCGAGGACTTCTTCTGAATGTAGTTGTGATCCAGAAAGATTAATCGACACTGGCACGTCTATGCCGTAGCTTTCCATCACGTCAATGCCCTGGTACACGTCTGAGAACATCGCCGTGCCCATTTTGGCCATTAGTGGCCCACTCTCTATTGACGAGAAAAAATAACTGGGACTGAACACCTTGTCGTCCACAACAAGGCGCACCAGGGATTCGTAGCCGACGATTTCACCGGTTCTCATGTCGTGAACCGACTGGTAATAGGGCTGCAGTTTTTTGTTCTTGATGCCGATATCGACTTCATTTTTGACCTTGCGGATTGCGAGGACGCTGTTGTCGGGGTTCGGGTTATAAAACTCTGCACGATTCTTGCCGGCAGACTTTGCTTGATACATGGCAGAGTCGGCGGCCTGCACGAGGCCGTCGCTTGTCAGGGCGTCTTCAGGGTACTGGGCGATGCCGACAGACGCGCCGCAGGTGTGTTTCACTGCGCGGATGGTAAAGGGCTTGGCTAGTCCCGTACAGATTTTGTCGGCAATGATCTTGACGCCGTCCCGTTCAGCATCTCCGGTAATCAAGACCACAAACTCGTCGCCGCCCAGTCGGGCGAGGAAGTCACTCTCCCGCAAGCAGTTCTTGATGCGTTGCGTGGCTTTGATCAGCAGCTCATCGCCATAGTCGTGGCCGTAGCGGTCATTAATTTGTTTGAAATTGTCAAGGTCGATAAACAGGAGATACAGGGGTTCGCCGCTACGCTGCGAGTCACCAAACATACGTGCATAGTTGGCATTAAAGCCGGCCCTGTTGCAAATGCCGGTAAGTGTATCGACCTGGGCAGAGCGAACCAGTTCGCTTTCGATGCGCACCTGATCTGAAATGTTTTCCAGCATATATACGCAAAGGGACTCGCCGCTGCGCTCATCGTCAACGATGGATACCGTGACATTGCAGTCTACGTGGCGACGATTTTTATCGACAATAGATACGCGCCCCTTCCAGAAATTTTTCTCTTCGAGGCTTTTAACGATTTCATCTTCGTAGCCGTCGCGGGCGTTTTTTGCGTATAGACGGCGGTCGCTCAGGCCGACAATTTCGGTTTCTCTAATACCGAACAGTTCGGTGAAGCCGTTGTTCGCGGCGACAACTTTTTTGTCTTTGTCGGTGATATATATCGCGTGCCGGGAGTTCTCGTAGATAGTTCGATAAAGATTGCCCTGACCGAGGATACCTTGCTGGCTGCTGGCATAGGGCATACAGAAATGGTAGGTAATGCCATCGACCAGCTCGATGCGCTCCATATAGACGTGCACCGGCTGTACTGATTCACGCGCTCTAAGGGCAAGCTCGAAAGGGCGGCGCTCGCCAACAACGATGCCTATTTCTTCAACCCAGTCGAAAAACTGCTTGGCGCCCTTAACAATATACTGCCCCAGATGGTTGCGGCGGCCATTGTTACTGGTCAGATCGACGGTACTGCCCAACATTTCCCGGGCACAATAATTGGCACGCAGAATTCCAAGACGCTCATCTGTAATCAAACAGGGTACGGGGCTGTGTTCAAACGCCAGATAAAAGACCCCCGGAGTAAATTCGTTCGGTTGTCTTTCAATTACGTCTGAAGTTGTCAATTCTGTGCTATCTGCCGCCATTTGTGTCGCAGTGTCCTCCTGCTTGCCCCGGAACACGGTCATTTTCCCGCGTAATGGGTATTACATTACGTCCAGTGTTATTTTACGCGGGAACCCAATAAGCGGATTCGGGGCGGCCAATATGAGTTTCCCGCCCCGGTTATTTCTTCGACGCAAAAAAGGTTACCAACATTTTTTCTGGCAAACCGCTATCTTGATTGACTTCATAAATGGTGTGGTTTGAGTATACATGTAGATACTCGTCGGTGTCTTTGCACTTGAATTTGTGCGCTGTTGGGTAGGTTTTGCCGATATCTCCTTTGGCGACACTGGCAAAGTGCTCCCGCATCTTGTCGCGATCCTCGGGGTGGAAGAGGGTGAAGAAATCATCACCATTCACCAGTTGCACATCCTTTAAGGTATACCCGAGCAGCTCGGTAAAGGGCGGGTTGGTATATTCCACCGATTGGGTGTTGAAATTGTAGATATATGCGCCATTCAAGCTGCTGTTAAGGATGTAGTTGATTTTGACCTTGTGAGCGCTTTCGTTGCTTTCGAAGCTCTTCTTCTCGGTGATATCCGTCATGCTACCCATAACTTTTACCGCCTGCTTAAGGTCGTTGAAAGACACTACCGCATCAATGGCAATGTACTTCACTTCCTTGTTGTGCCCTTCATATTTGAACACAAAGGGCTGCTTTGCCGAGCCGGTCAGCAGGTTGCGTAGATGGTCTTCAAGCCGGTTGCGGTCTTCGGGGTGAGCGATGCCGATAAATGCCTCGAAAGAGGGGTAAAAGATCTTTCGGTCAAAGCCAAATAGCTGGTAACAGCCATTGCTCCAGGTCATTTTCCGTGAAGGAATATCCCACAGCCATGAGCCCGTGCGACCAATTCGCTCTGCTTCCTCAAGCAGGCTGTTTGTCTGTTCCAGCTCAGAGCGCAGGCGCAGCAATTCGTTGCGCTGCTGATCTTTCTCTTCGTAGGCCATGCGCAGTTCAGCGTAGGCCGTTTGCAGCTCTTCGTTGGTGGACTGCAGCTCCTCGTTGGTGGTTTCCAGTTCCTCGTTTGAACTTTGCAGTTCTTCGTTCGAGCTTTGCAGCTCCTCGTTCATGGACTGCATTTCTTCGTTGGAGGTTTCGAGCTCCTCGATGACGTCCTGCAGCTGTTCCTTGGTTTTGTTGAGGAGTCGCTGTTGCTCCAGCGCAATCATTTTGCCACTGCCATCGTCAGTGGAGTCCGCGCGGATCGGTAGATTGTTGTCTTTTTCGATATGGCAGAAAATCAGCACCAACGCGCCCAAGGGGGCTTCGCGAACGATGTTGACGACGGTGAGCTTCACCCAATGGGTCTCGCCGCCCACCACCAGATTCTGGTAACCGGTGCTGACCATCTCCTCGCCGCGATCAATGGAGTGCAGGGCGGAACGCAAATCTACTGTCAGCAGTGGGTTCAGGTTTTTGTAGATATTGTTGGTAGGTAGTCCCTCGGGGCGTACCAGCAATGGATTCGAGCCCTGGGTGTAAATGATGTCCAGATTTTCATTGATCAGAATCGCATTGGGGAAAACAAACTCCCTGATGCGCTGGGTAATCAGCTCGGACAGTTTCTCATCCAGGTTCAGGTTCAGGCGCTTGGAGTGGGATATCGGCGCCGCTGATGGCGTCTCCACATAATCCACGATAGTTCTGCGCTTCAGACTGCGCTCCGGCGGGAGTTTTTTGCCGATATAGACGGATTCGTAGATCTTTCCTGACTTCGATAGCTGCCGGTACTGCTCTTGAAAAACGCCAATGGACTCCGACTGACCAAGCATCAGCAAGCCCTTGGGGTTCAGTGCGTAATGGAATATCGGCAACACCTGACGCTGAAGCTCCAAAGTGAAGTAAATCATCAGGTTACGACAGGTTATTAAATCCAGTCTGAGGAATGGCGGATCGCTGTTAACATCATGTATCGAGAAAATCACCATGGCCTTGATGGGCTTGATGACCTCGTACTGGTCGCCATTTACCACGAAGAATTTTTTGCGCACGGCTTTGGGCAGGTTTTGCAGCGCCGCCTCAGGGTAGACCGCATTGCGTGCGTAGTTAATCGCCCGACTATCGATGTCAGTGGCAAAGATCTGGATTTTGTAGTCGTTGATCCTGGAGCCGAGAATGTCACTGATGACCATCGCGACGGAGTAGGGCTCCTCGCCGGTCGAACACCCGGTACACCATACCCGTATAATCTTGTCTTCCTTGCGCTCAATGTATTGCGCGAGCTCATTCTTGAGAATATCGAAGGCTCGAGCGTCCCTGAAGAACGAGGTCACACCAATTAGCATGTCGTTGAACAGGAAGCTGACCTCATCGGTGTGCAGATTCAGGTGCTTCAGATAATCAGCGGCCTTGGCAATCTTCAGGGAGGCCATGCGCCGCTCGATACGGCGAATAATGGTGTTCTCTTTGTACAAGCCAAAATCGACATTACAGTGTATTTTCAGTTGCCGAATAATGGAGTTGTAAATATCGCGCGAGACCGTCGATTCGTCTTCCCGCGAGCGGGCGATGGGAAACATCAGAACGTTTTTCAGTTCTTCGCCAATCTCTGACGCGGGCAGTATCAAGTCAACGTTGCCTGAGTTGATCGCCGCGTTGGGCATACCGTTATATTTGGCGGTATTGGGGTCTTGAACAATGCCAAGTCCGTTTTCACCTTTGATGGCTCGAATGCCCCGTGCACCGTCGCTGCCGGTTCCGGACAGTATTACGCCAATCGAATGCTCACCTTTAACCGTGGCGATGGACTCAAACAACATATCGACCGAAGGGCGAGGGGTGTGGCGGATTTCGGGGTAGCTGGTGAGCCTGATGACATCGCCAGGGGATAGCTCAATATTGTAATTTGGCGGACAAATATAGATAGTATTGGGCTGGAGTACGGTGCCATCTTCCGCCGCAAATATCGGAATTGTCGAATCTTTTTCCAATAAGTCGACCATCATGCTCTTGTAGGACGGCGATAGATGCTGCGCCACAATGAAGCTGATGTTGGTGTCGCTGGGCAGGTTGGACACCATTGCCTGGAGTGCCTCGAGCCCACCCGCACTTGCGCCGATACCCACAACCGTCAGCACGCCCGCTTCTCGCTTCGTTGTGCTGCCATCGCCGGAGGTGGTCGACAACTTTTTCTCACTCATTACCCAGGTTCCTTCCAAAAAACTGTTGTCGCCAATATAACCAGAGAATAGCGGATGCCGTGTAAATCTTACTTTTCAATGCCGTACACGACAGATGTACTGCATTTTAAAGCAGACCGGTGCACAAATACTATTCCCAAGCTACGGTATAAAGCCTGTAAAATCAATTACATTCGACATCAAGAAGTGACAGGCTCAACCTTGTTCACGCCTTGAGAACTTAGTTGCCAAGTTGTGACGGGTAGTAAAATCAGAGTATAGGCGGAGCTAGTATTATACGTGCAAGAAGGTGCTCTGGATTGCTGTAAATTCCTGCTGTTTTCGTTCGGGTAGCGTTTAGCTCCGCCGTGGGTGAGGGAGCGTGGCTGTTTGGATTGAAAAGAGGTGTGTCTGCACGCGATCAGGGCATCGGGGCGGCCTGGTGTTTGGGGCGTGCAGCGCATTAAGCAGGGGGGGGCTAGCTGACCTCGCCCCGCTCTGAGGCCCAAAAAACCCCCTCGAGTCGCGCGACACCGGCTTCTCTGGCGGCAATGGCCAAGCGCTTGGCCTTGCGTTCGCCGTAGGTTTGCACTGAAAAAGTGGCTTTTTCACTTTCGTTTTTGGCTGTTGGCCAGTGGGCTTCCCAGTACCAGATCTCTTTCACACAACCATCTTTTAGCTTATAGCGTTTTGCGTAGCGGTAGACCCCGGTAATGCCGGATTTATTGTGGCGGCGAAGGGTCGAGCAAAATTGCTTGCGCGTTGTTGGCGGGTGGGCGGCGATGGTTTCATCGCGAAATTGCTTTGCTGCGGCCAAAGCCTTGCGCTTGCCGCCGAACTTCTTGTCGGGAAAATTCTTGACGATCATCTTCCGCTGACGTCGTAAGCTTACTCGCCACGCATGGGTGCGATGAATATCGTCATCGATGCGTGAGATTCCATACATTGCTTTGCTTTTGGGCATATTACTGCTCTTGAAACCTTGTCATTGTTTGCGTAACCGTCAGTACCTGGCGGAGAGATCATATCGCTCTCATAAGAACCAGATGCCAAGAGGTAGGGGGAAGGTGGTGCTGCACTAAAACCGGACAAAACAGGCTGTTCGTCCGTCATCGACGGCATTCCTAGCGAGCTTTGTGCCAACCCCGCAAAATACGCTCATGGCGCCCATTCTAGCCAATATTGAGCCATTTAGCAGCGATCCAGATAGAAAATACCTGACTAAAACTCGGTTGGACGAGCGACCTAAGAAATATTGTTGCGTTAAACGTGTATCTATATGCGTCGATTATTAGATAAATTGCAGTGATATTGTTGGATGTGGAGCGGCTGTGTATTTTTTGACTTTTTTGTCAATAGCAACAAAGAGTCGTCGTAGTAACCGCTTATGTGGCGGTTATAAGCACAGCTACCAATAAGAATAGGCGTGAGAGAATCCGTTTTCGAGCGGTGCAGCAGAAGAAGCAAAGAGTATTTGTTGCCAGTCAAGCCGGTTGGTCATCCAAGCAAAGCGTCATCACTGGTGAAGAGCCAAATGGCTGATATTTGGAGATGATTGTCAACTCCCATACACACAAGATTAGCAAGTTTTTCTATTCCTAGGGAATAAACACCAGCATCCCATTTTTCACGCAAAGCTAGCAAATAGGCAACCGGGGTATTGGTCGCGCAAGCCTATTGATAGAAAACCATTGATTCAGCCTACTGCTTCGGGGCGCTAATTTTTTTGCAAAACAAAGGCCGGCCTTTTAATTTGTCTCCAGCGTCACGCAGGCAGCCAGTCACTGTTTCCGCTTCGTTGAGACAAGTGAACAAGTGGGTTCGTCCCATTAACACCCTGGTGAGCAGCATAACTCGTTGGAATATAAAATAACGATTTAATAATATAGAGGAATATCTGACGGCAGTATAAGGAATTAGTCTTCGTTTGTAGGACGCTTGCTAATGGCGAGGAGGCCGCTATGCCATTGATACTATTTATAAATACCAAGACTATGTAACAGCCAGTTCAGTGATAAAGGGGCCAACGGCCTATTCGTTGCCTTTCCTGTTTTGATGGATTTCAGAGGCCAGCTCTCCATCGTGTTTCTTGGTTGAGTAGGGCGAGGTGATAATTGTGGCATTGACAATCGTGCCTTCACTCGTCATCAGCCCTCGCTGCCGAAGCCGGGTGTTCAAGACTTTGCCCAGGTCCTTCCTAATAGCGGAAGCGGAGGGTCGTACTTTGATCGGGTAGTCGATCTGACAAGCGCAGCCCTGCAAAGTAACGCATGGACTCGATCTCGTAAAGGGCACCCTGTCGCCGGATCGCTGAGGTGGTAGAACAATTGCAGGCAGTGCACCCAATACATAAAAGTTAGCGGGTAGGGCGGTTTTCCATCAATTTGCTGGCCCAGGTATAGATACGAAAATACGCCGATCACCAGCCACTGCATCGGCGGGCGCAACAGTTTACTTGGGCCGGAGTCTCGATCTTGCGCTCCGTACTGGCAGATTGGGGGGCGCTATGACTAGAGCTGCAGCCCTTGATTGAACCCTCCTTAAAGAGCTCGCCGACGAAGCCCCAGTGGTGATGCTGGTCCCAGGGGAAAAAACGTACTCATAAGGCCTATTGGACTGATACCTCAACTCGGTACTCGGCCGCATAGGGCGTGGTCTATGACTTCGAGCGACAGCGGCATGAAAAATCAAAGCCCACCGATGATTGATTGTAGCACTGGCTTATCGCAAAATGACAGCATGTGCAGGATGGCAGTGGCACGGCCAGAGCGATCGACTACAGCTTAAAACGCTGGGGTGCCTTGATCCGCTATCTCGATGACGGTGCTATCCCTATCGACAACAACTGGGTGGATAACCAAATTCGACCCTGGGTGCTCGGAGGCTCAAACTGGTTGTTTACAGGTTCAGCGCGCAGTGGCCAGTGGGTGGCGACTAACTCGGGCATTTTTACAGCATTGCCCAAATAATAGCTCAGGAAGTTGGCCTTCTAGGCCCTTAGATTTAATGATGTCCTCAATGTAAGGGTGGATATCTGGCAGTTCAGGCCTGAAAACTCGTTTTGGAATTAGGACTTTTAAGGTATTTGAGTCCTCAAGTGTACAATAAAAGTCGCTGAACATATGTGCTGTAGGGTCAAGAAATGGCTCTGTTCTGTCGGTTACAAATCGGTTAGGCTCATAACCAGCGTCTGAAAAAAAGTGCTGGATGGCAATATTGCTATATATAGTTTTAAAGCAAGTTACCAAATCCAAAAAATAGAATAATTTCTGGAGTGTTTGTGGATACTCATACGCAATTTGGCTTTCCCCTAATTCTGTAGAGTACAATTTCTTAGAAATCTGGAGCGGCTGAGGGACTAGGGGCTGGCAGGAGTCAAATCCTAGTGGGTTTCGATAGTACCAAGAGGCACGCTGGTAGCGAACGCGAACATCGTTTACGCGGTATCGAAAGGCAAAATAAAACCAAAGCGTAAAAGCCGAACAGAGTGCGCACGGCATAATTTCTGGGAAGATTGGGTCAAAGGGTTGATACAGCTGGTTAAGTGTCTTGGGCACAACCGTATGTCCACTTTGCATACCTGATCGAGTTATAAACTGTACCGCTTTTCGGCGCCATCTCCGCTCCCAGGGAATGAGCGGGCCGCGAGATTTCCATGTTTGGCTGCTTAAATTCTGCAATTCAAGGCTTGCCTTTTTCCTTTTTGCACAGAATTGTAAAACACTACTAAGTGAGATGCCGGCACATCTCAATTCTTGTACTTTCGAAGGGTATAGATGGCCAATTATCGACGGATAATCAGGGCTATCAAAATCAATTGAGTTCCGCATCGCATACTCAACTTTTGATTTCGTTGGAGGATAGGAGACTGGCCAATATCGCTCAAGAGAGGTAGGGAAAAGTATTTCCAGGAGTCTTTGAATTTGGTGATATGGCTGTAGCGGTTGATCATCTAGACGGTTAGCAATACTATCTATGGAGACATGAGTGCCGCACATGGGGCAATGATTGCTGTTTTCCTTTAAGGTTTTCAAAGAGGGCCAGCGGCGTTCACAGGTTGGACACTTGTCAATGAGTGCCAAATTGTGGACAGGGCATTCTTTGACCCATGGTAAGTTAAATAGCGCTGAGTGATAGATTGCAAATGCACATTTAGGGCAGTTTCGAATGGGTAGAGATTCGCTAGGACAGAAGTATGCCATCCTATATGAATTAATTGGAGGGAGTGTTAAAGCCCGGTTTTTTTGTTCCAGTAAGCTGTCTTTAGGGGTGGCGAGCTGATTAGCAATAGCGAATCTGCGCCGCATCGCATAACGGCTTTCTCCTGGCTTGCTAAATATTAGCCCTTCATTATATGGCACGTTGCAATACCATGGATGGCACTAGCCCTGAAGCATCGATGCTATGACGTATCATGTCGCTAATCTCATCACCGTCTTCTATCCCATACTCTGGCAAATAATCGAGGATCAACATCGTCATGGCGGTTATAAAATACTGCATTGGCCAACCTCGAAGTTTTAAGGGCTTTTTGTACTCTTCGCTGTAGATTTTCCAGATTTTCGTATCCGTCCGGCCAACACACCTTTCACTCCTGAGCCCAGGCCAACATGATGGTGTCCACCTATCTTTAAGTGGACACCTAAAATGGATACGCAAGGATTACTCCCACCACCGGTTAAGCCACGGCGTCGCCGACACTCTCTGGAATTTAAGACGCAGGTGCTGGCCGCTTGTGCTGAGCCAGGCGCTTCCATCGCGGCAGTGGCACAGCACTTCAATGTCAACGCGAACCTGATTCATAAATGGCGACGGGCTACAGAGGCGACGCGCCCTCCCAAGAACGGCGACTTTGTTAAAGTCGCGCTACCCAGGCCGACAGCCTCAACGTCGCCACAAGCGCTCAAGCTGGAACTGACCTGCACCCACGGCCCGGTTGTCATACACTGGCCGCTGGATCAGCTTGATCTCCTCTCGAACTGGCTACGCTCATCGTGATCCGCATTGATGAGATCTGGTTAGCCCGAGAACCTCTGGATATGCGCGCCGGGCCGGATACCACTCTGGCCCGGGTGGTGCAAAGCTTTGGCGAAACCCGGCCTCACTGCGCCTACCTTTTTGCCAACAAACGGGCTAACCGGATGAAGGTGCTGGTGCACGATGGCTTCGGCCTCTGGCTGGCCGCTCGTCGATTGCATCGTGGCAAATTTGTCTGGAGCAGCCTGCGCGAAGGTAGCGCGGTTGCTCTGGATGAAGAACAATTGCGGGCATTGGTCACCGGCCTGCCCTGGCAGCGCGCTGGTGGCGCGGCCACCATCTCGGTGCTGTAAATCTCGTTTGCTATGCTGCGCCAGCGCAGCATAGTTACTCGCTTCAGTCCATTTACAAAATCGTCATCGCAGGCCGCGCCAAGTTCTGGCAAAGTCGGTGTATGACTCAGCTTCAACCTGCCGATCTCCAGAACCTGACTCCCGAGCAGCTTCGGGAATTGATTCTGCTGCAAGCCAAGACATTAGCTGAGCGCGACGACCAGGTGTCACAGCGCGACACCGTCATCCAGCAATTGCAAACCAGCCATGCTCGACTGGAAATCCACAACGACAAACTCACTCATGAGTTGGCCCTGCTGCGCCGTCACCGCTTCGGCAAACGCAGCGAAGGGATGGATAAACAGCAGCTGGCCTTGCTGGATGCGCTGGTGGATGAAGACATCGCTGCGATTGAAGCGGAGTTGGAAGCCCTCTCGCCGAAGGCCATCGAGCGACGCGTGCGCAAACAGGCCAAGCGTCAGCCCTTGCCCAAGGATTTGCCCCGCACTGAGATACATCACGAGCCCGAGAGCACAAGCTGCTCTTGCGGCTGCGCCCTGACCCGCATCGGTGAGGATGTCAGTGAGAAGCTGGATTACCAGCCCGGCACCTTTAGTGTTGAACGTCATATCCGGGGCAAGTGGTGCTGCCGGGAGTGCGATAGCCTGGTGCAGGCGCCGGTGGCGCCCCACATCATCGACAAGGGCATTCCCACCACTAATTTGCTGGCCCAGGTACTGATCAGCAAA